>NZ_FOHQ01000009.1 GCF_900111645.1 Methanococcoides vulcani | reverse complement strand
CTATTAAAGATAGGTCAATTTGAGCCATCTTCGAAATTATGTAATGTTTGTGGTTTCCACAATGGTAAAATGACTTTGAAAGATAGATATTGGAGCTGTCCTGAGTGTAATACAGAACACGACCGGGATATCAATGCCGCCATCAATATCAAGAAGTTTGCACTTCAAAATCAAAATCTACTAAATATTTGACACCTTCGGAACGAGGGGGAGAGCCTGTGGACTTGTGAACATAAGTTCAAAGAATGAAGCAGGAAGCTCCATGCGTAAGCGTGGAGTAGTTCACTTCCTGTACATTATCTCACCGAAAGAACCTTAATACTGAATACAGAATTATAGCTTAACGAGGAGGTATAACAATACCCGCTTTAAAAGAAATGGATGCCCCGGTCAAGAAATGGTTGAATCCAACCTATCTGATACTTGGAAGTGGAAGTATCGGTTTTGCTGTTGCAAAGGAGCTTCGTGAGCTCGATAAAGACCTGATAATCGTTGACAGGGATACACAAAAAGTAGAAACACTGCGTGAAGAGGCATATGAGGCCTTTGCAGGTGATATTTCAGATCCGGATATATTCCAGCATGTAAATCCAAAGGACCTTTCCGGAATACTTGTTCTGAGTTCAGATAATGAGGCCAACAAAAAGGCACTTGAGAACATATCCAGTCTGGGATTGGATGATACGTACTGCGTTGCAAGGGCATCTGATGTCATAAGTATGCAGGAGATGGATGGACTCGGTGCAGATCTTGTTGTAATGCCTTCAAGACTTGTGGCAAGATCGGTCGCAAGGTCTCTCGGGCGTGCAGAATCCCTGCGCCGTGGAAACAAATTGTCCCAGTGGTTCAAAGGCATTTCCGGTAAAGACCTTGCTATTGTAGTTCATGATAATCCTGATCCGGATGCAATTGCCAGTGCTCTCGCACTGCAAAAGATCGCGGATTCATTTGATGTGAGATCATCTATCCTGTACCATGGTGAGATAGGCCATCAGGAGAACAAAGCATTCGTAAACCTCCTGGGTATTGACCTTAACAGGATGGAAGAACACGATATCTCTGAGTTCGATGACATTGCAATGGTGGATTGCGCTGTGCCTGGTGCTAATAACATTCTCTCTTCGGGTATGCACCTGGGTATCGTCCTTGACCACCACCCTCTGGGGGAGGTCGAGCTAGATGCTGATTTTGTAGATATTCGCCCGAACGTGGGAGCATCTGCCACAATACTTACCAAGTACCTTCAGGAGCTTAATATCGAAATTGAAAGTGAGCTTGCAACGGCGCTGCTTTATGGTATCCGGACCGATACACTGGACTTCAGGAGGAACACAGACTCTGCAGACCTCTCTGCAGCAGCATTCCTTTATCCTCTGGCTGACCATGAGATACTGGACCAGCTTGAAAGGCCATCCATGTCTCTTGAGACACTTGATATCCTTGGTGAAGCCATTATGAACAGGCAGGTGATAGGCAGTTACCTGCTGACCAATGTTGGTGTCGTTCGTGACCGTGATACACTTCCACAGGCAGCTGATTATCTGCTTAATCTTGAAGGTGTTTCAACATCCATCGTTTTCGGGGTTTCCGAAGACAGGATCTTCCTTTCGGGCAGAAGTAATGACATCAGGGTAAACCTTGGTGAAGTGCTCAGAAAGGCATTCGGGGAGGAAGCCGCAGGTGGACATTCAAATGCTGCAGGAGCCCAGATTCCGCTTGGAGTGTTCAGCGATATAAAGGACCGTCAAACCCTTCTGAGGCTTGTTAACGAAGCAGTTGTTAAGAAGTTCCTTAACGCGATAGGTGTTGACGAGACCGTAGAATAAGTCTTCTGATCACTAATAACAGACCATGTTCTCTAACTACCGGCAGTCTTTGATCAAAGGCCTTCAGGAAGAACTTGAAGCTGCCGGCTCTATTTTAATTGAAGATATTGCATCACAGATACGTGAGATCGGTTTCTCATGCCGGATGTGTGGAAGCTGTTGCAAAAGGTCCGGTGGGGACAACCGTGTTTTTCTTACATCTGCGGACAAGGAAATGCTTAAAAGTTGTTCGATATGTCCGGAAGATGCTGCTATTCCAATGCTTCCGGATGGCATGGATATGTATTCTTCCTCTTCTGTTCTTGAACATCTTCAGGAGTTCGAGATCGACTCGAACGGACGGCTGAACACGTTTGGCTGGATGCTTAAAAGAAAGGAGTGTGGGGATTGCTTCTTTATTGGAGAGGATGAAGGGGATTATGGGGATGAAGCGGGCGGAGGTGGCGGACAGAACCGCTGCAATATCTATACTGACAGGTCGATGCTTTGCAGGACCTATCCTTTTTATATCGACGATGGGGAGTTGAATGCCTCGGAGTGTGGGGGGTTGGGAGATGAGATCTCTTATGAGGATTCCATTCTGCTTGCGAGGGACCTGGTTGACAGGTATGTCACAGAAATAAAAGATACGATACTTCTCTATGAGAAATTTGAGGAGATACAAACCTCTCCTGATCCGTTCGATATTTTCAATAAGAACCTTGCAGTCGGGGATCTTGTATTTGTTATTCACGATAATAATGGGAGTTCCGTCTTTTCACTGAAATTATATAAGTGATCCTGTTCATCGATTGTTTTATTTATAAGATAGACCTTAATTGCAGTGATTACCATGGCCAATAGTAATGATCATCCAATGACGATCTCAGAGAAGATCTTCTCCAAAGCTTCAGGAAAAACGGTGAAAGCAGGAGAGTTTGTACTTGCGAACATTGATCGTGCAATGACCCACGATATCACAGGACCGCTTGCAGTAGAGGGTTTCTACGATATCATGCGTGACAAGGAAGAGAAAAAGGTGTGGGACCCAAGCAAGATCGTGATCGTTTTTGACCATCAGGTTCCTGCAGATTCCCTCTACGCATCTGCAAACCACATTATGCTCCGAAAATTTGCAAAGGAGCAGGACATACTGAACTATGACGTTTATGAAGGTGTCTGCCATCAGGTCATGCCTGAAATGGGACATGTAAAGCCCGGTGATCTTATCGTGGGTTCTGACTCACATACATGTGCGTATGGTTCCCTTGGTGCTTTCTCTACCGGTGTCGGATCAACCGATATGGCAGCAGTTTTCGCATCAGGAAAGCTCTGGTTCAAGGTTCCTGACACCATCAGGTTCGAAGTTAATGGAAAACTGCCAAAACATGTCTGTTCCAAGGATGTCATCCTGCATCTGATCGGTGATGTTGGTGCAGAGGGTGCCAGGTACATGGCAGCTGAATATGCAGGTTCCACTATCGAGGGCCTTTCTATCTCAGAACGTATGACCGTTTCCAACATGGCAATTGAAATGGGTGGTAAAGCAGGTATCATCGAACCGGACAAGACAACAGAGGCATACCTTCAGGAACGCATCCCTGATTACAAGCTGGACCCATACTGGAAATCCGATGATGAGGCAGAATATGCAGAGTTCCATGATTATGATGTATCTGACCTTGAGCCACAGGTCGCATGTCCTCACAATGTTGACAATGTGAAGCCGGTAACTGAAGTTGAAGGTACCAGGCTCGACCAGATCTTTGTTGGTTCCTGTACCAATGGTCGTTTTGAAGACCTCAAGATCGTAGCTGAGATGATGGGCGATGAGCCAGTTGCAAAAGGTGTACGTATGCTTATTATCCCTGCATCAAGGACCGAGTACATGAAGGTACTGCGTGCAGGATACGTGGAACAGTTCATGGAAGCCGGTGCGATCGTAGAGTCCCCATGCTGTGGACCATGCATGGGCGGGTCTTTTGGTCTGCTCGGCGATGGTGAGGTCGGTCTGGCCACCTCCAACCGTAACTTCAAGGGAAGAGAAGGCAGTCCGGAATCATTTGTATATCTCAGTTCACCTGCAACAGCTGCAGCATCTGCACTTACAGGTGAGATAACTGATCCAAGAAAGATCTGAGATACGTCTCTCAGTTCTCTTTTTTTTTTATGCAGTGACCAAAACAGATATATCTGAATATTGATTAGTGAGTCAAGGCGTTGGATTATAAACCAACAAAGATTCCGTCATATTTTGTAGGATTACAAGCCAACGTCACATTACTTCTGATCCTTCACATCATTATTTTTTTAAAAAAGAAAGCTGGTCCGTTATTTCTGGAACAGCTGTTTTATTATATCTCTTGCGCTGAGTATCCCTATCGGTCGGTAGGAAGCGCCTACTGTTTCTTCAGACATGACGATCAGGCGGTGTACTTTTTTGCTCACCATCAGGTCTGCAGCATCATGAACGGTAGAGGATGGGCTGATAGTTTCTACTGAATCGGACATAATGTCTTCAACGGAAGCGATCTCCCAGTTCTTGTCCTTCATCTTGCGTAGGATATCCACATCAGATATGACGCCAAAGGTCTCACCGTTGTCTTCGATTGCCACTATAGCAGAGACATTGTTATCTGCCATTGTTCTGGCTATCTCAACAGCATTTGATTCCATTGGTACCGTTACTACTCCCCTTGTCATAACATCTTTGACCTGCATGTTTTCTGCTATCAATTTCATTCCTCCTTATTATCTCCAGAATATTCAGTATTCAACGTTCGATACCTACAGCATATGTAACTGCTACAATATTTATTTTTGAAGAGCTAGCTATAAATAAGCATCGGGTAATTGAAATCCTTTTTAAAGGGATCTTAATGGGATGATGTGCAATAATCCGTTTTCTTCTCTTACACTGATCTTCACCCCGTATACTTCTTCGATGTTCTCTTCCGTAAGTACGTCGGCAGGTTCTCCTGCAGCAACAATCTTCCCTTTTTCCATTAATATCAATCTGTCAGAATATCTTGCGCTGATGTTCAGATCATGGATAGCCATTATCACTGAAATTCCCTTGTTTTGCACGAGTTCTTTTAATAGCTCCATCAAACTTAATTGATGCTTGATGTCCAGGTTGCTGGTAGGTTCATCAAGTAGAACAATATTTGATTCTTGTGCAATAGCCCTTGCTATTATTACTCTTTGTTGTTGGCCACCGCTAAGTTCATTATAGTCTTTTAATGCAAAATCAGAAATTCCCATTAGTTCCAGAGAATTAAGGGCTTTGTTAATGTCATTTTCACTAAATCTCCAGGAGGAATGAGGTCTTCTTCCCATAAGTACAGTATCAAGGACAGTTGTTGGGAACTTATTTTCTGGCGATTGTGGGACATAACTCATATGTTTTGCTATCTCGTTTCTACTCATTTTTTTTGTGTCTTTTTCCCCGATCTTAATGCTTCCTTCAGGTTCAAGTATTCTATTGATGCACTTTATTAAAGTGGATTTCCCAGCTCCGTTTGGACCAATGATACTAACTAGTTCTCCCGGTTTTAATTCAAGATTAACGTTTTCAAGTAAGGGTTCACTTGAGTAGTTGAACTGTAGTTCATTTATTATAAGTTTCATTTTTGACACACCCTGAGCCCATAAGGAGTCTTACCAGTAAGATTTTCTTCTTCTTAATATCAGATACAAAAATAATGGAACGCCCATATAGGATGTCATAATTCCTATTGGTAGGATTGTGGGTTCTGCAAGTGTTATCGCAAAGATATCTGCAACGCAGAGAAGTAAACCTCCCAAAAGTGCGGATGCCGGGAATACGAATCTGTTATCACCGCCAATTATCATTCGTGTCATGTGGGGGGCAACCAAACCTATGAATCCGATCGTTCCTGTAAAACACACTATACTTGCAGTAATAAGTGATGCAAGTATCATTAATATAAGTCGGGTATTTTTTACATTTATTCCAAGGCTCTTCGCAGTATCATCCCCTGCAGCTATAAGGTTCAAATCATTTGATTTCCATAATAATATGGGAAATGTTATCACAATAATGAGTGCAATTGCTATTATTTGATTCCATGTTGCATAGGAAAGACTGCCTATTAACCAGAATGTAACTTCCTTTGAAGCTTCGTCATCTGCAAAATATTGAAGCAATGCGGTGCTGGCTGAAAACAGATACATTAAGGCAATTCCTGCGAGAAGCATGGTTTCTGTGGTCGTACCTTGTTTGCTTGAAAGAAGTAGTATTACAATAGAACATATCAATGCACCAATGAATGCATTTCCAATTATTAGATATTCTCCACCTGCGAATCCGGCTCCAAGTACAATGGCGACTGCAGCACCAAATCCTGCACCTGATGATATTCCCAGTGTATAAGGGGAAGCAAGTGGATTACGAAGTATTCCCTGCATTACTGCACCAGATATCCCTAATCCTATACCTGCAAGTATTCCCATGCATATTCTGGGAAGTCTTATATAACAGACAACTCTTGCAGCGACATCTGATACCACAAAAGTATCCGGGAAAAAAACATTTAGTATGGTCAGATATACTTCTTTAACTGAAAGTCCTATTACTCCAATCGTTGATGATATGCCTATTATTGCAATGATGGATATAGATAAGGCTATTATGAAAAGGATCTTTCTTCCTATAAGATCATTGTAATCTTTTTTGATGCTATCGCTGCTGATTAATGATTTTGGTTTCATTTAAATGCTCATCTATGACGGTTTTAATTAAAAATAAATAGTGTGTGCTGATTTTAGAAGCAGCACACAATGTGGTCAATTTTTTTAGTCCCATCTTTCGAACACGCCGAAGTCTTCAAGCATCTGCGTGTACAGTCCATCCTCATTGTAGAATTCATTATATATGCTATTTCCTTCTGCTTCTACATCCAGATCTACAAAGAGGTCGGGGTACATTTGTTTAGCCATGCGGTTTGCATCAGCTATTGCGATTGCCGGGTCCATTCCATTGGAGGAACCTCTTATGTAGTACACACTTGAGTTTTGGACAGCGTTGATTCCCGCAAGTGCAGGGTCATTATTTACAGTGTCCTTTGTTAAGGTCTGGCCTATTGTGTAATATCTGATAAAAATCACATCAGGATTCCATAGGACTATCTGTTCTTTCGTAACAGTTGCAGAGCCCCATGAAGAAGGGAGGCCTTCGGCAAGGTTATTACCGCCTGCAATGTCAAGTGAGTAATATGTGGGAGCACATTTTATGATGTCGTTATTGCCTCCTGTTGCAATGTATGCATTCTTTACATTCTCTACAGGCAATGTTGATGAAATATCTGATATTGTTTCGATCTTGTCTTGTGAATATTCACTTAGGTGTTGAGCACGTTCCTCTTTTCCAAGGATCTGTCCGGCAAGTTGCCATACATTGTAGGCACCGTTAGTTTCGCCAAATTCAAGTCCGAATGTGGCACTAAGAGCTACAACAGGTATTCCGGTATTCCCCTCTAGAACTGCGGCGTTGCTTGATGCCGAATAGAATACCACGTCAGGTTCTACAGCGAGTATTGCTTCTGCATTAGGGCTGCTTCCTCCTCCGATCGCGGGCTGGTTTCGAATTTCTGGATATGCTTTTGTCACAATAAGACCATTGTCATCAATGATGTTCTGGTAAACACCAACAATTTTGTCTGCTGCATTTAATGAAGCTACTATCCTTACAGATGGTGTTGACGCAAGTGCAATCCTCTCTACTGGTCTGTAAAGTTTTACTTCTCTGTCATTATAATGGTCGTTGATTGTAAGTGGTTCACCGTTCCAGAACGAGTAGATGTAAGATGCATCTCCCACGTCATCAAGACTGTTCGTTTCATTACCAAGCATGTACTCACAAATGGCCGTTGACAGCTCTTCTTTTGTAAGGGTGGCATCTTTATTTGTGTCACATGGCAATTCATTGTCATAAGCTGCTACCGGAGATGTGAACAGTACAAAAGTTGTTGATATTACAAGAAGTGCTAACAAAACTTTCATTAGTATTTTATTTCTGAACATTTTCTCATCTCCTGATGCTCATTTTCTTCGTAATCATAAATCCAACTGCCATCATCGCACATCCAAGGAATGCAGTGAAACCGGGGGTTTTTGCGGGAAGTTCTTCCTGTGGCTCAACAGTTTCTTCTTCGACCAAATCACTTTCAATATTTGGTTCTTCAATAGTAGATTTTGTTTCGGTTTGCTCTAAATCTATTGATTTTTCACTGATCGATGTTATTGCAAATGGGGAAAAACCAGGTGTTTCTGCTACGAAATATACTCTGTTTTCATCTTCACCAGTAATTGTTGTTGGAAGTTCGGTCCATTTTGAAGTGTATCTCATCAATTTGATGCTTGAACTGTCGATACCATATTCATTGAGCCATTCTTTATCAACACAAAAAGCAATCTTAGTTTCAGATATTGTACTCTCAGATGCCCAGTCGTTACTTATCCATATGTTCATGTTCTTGTAAACAGTCCCATGGGGTGAGATTTCTACTAGTCCTGAAACATCTTTTAATACTTCGATAGTTGTACTGATGGTCCCGCCATTTTTTAAAGGCATGAATGAGATCTCAGTTATAGGGTTTGCTTCATCATTGAATGTATATTCTGCTTTGTTATTTATGCTGAGATATTGTTGTGCAACATTCTTTTTTGCAATATTCTCGTATTTTTCATTGCTGCTGAAACTTGGGCTGGTACTGGAACTAGTGCTCGAGGTCTTTTTTGCTTCTCGAATTATTGTTTTATCTCCAACCACTTTTTCCCATCTTTCAGTTCCTTCATCAAGTTCTGTGCTTTGGACAAGAAGGTCTACCCAATTTCCAGAAAAAGTGTGAGCTCCACTTTCTGAAGATGCGATTACCTTATAAGTTATGCTGGTAACGTTGATCGAACAAAATGATATCTTTCTGTTTTCTCTGTCCAGTTTAAATTCGCATGATGTTGAAATATCCTCTTTATTATCTGGAAATGTAAAACCTTCAGGAATCGTTTCGACGATACCAGCAACAAAAGGAATTTGGCTATCTATTTCCAAAACTACTGAAATTTCATTATTTGTTGGAATGTTGTCTGGAAGTGTTCTTGTGATACTGTTCACTTCTGTGTATTCAGCAGATGCCGGGGCAATTGTGGCTGCTATGAATAGAAGGAACAAAGATAGCATAATAAAGCCATTATGAATCATATTTTTGTTATTCATATCTTCACCTGAGATATTGTCAAATTTGGTATGTCGATGTTATTTTTCTAGATGGTATGTTGCTGCAGCTCACCGACAAACAGTTCATATATGAACTATTATATTAATGTTCGCTTTTGGATAACTTTAGTTATCTAAAAAGATAATGAATTGGTGAAGACTTTCAAATATGATTATCAGATCCCTATGATCGATATCAATAAAAAGAAAAACAGTAAGCAGGATATAGTGTGTAAAATACAGAAATTATTTGATATATTTGCCTAGTATTTCAACCATCTTTGATAGATGGTTATAGTAATCTTCCAGGTCTTTTAACTCCATTCCATGTTTTTCTGAGACTTTAGCTACGTTTTCAGTTATTTTTTCGATAAGCTCCTCATGGTATACCTCACCTTTTTGAGTAAGTGAGATCCATTGTTTCCTTCTATCATTTGGGTCGGTTTTTCTGACAACCATTCCTTCATTTTCAAGAGAATCGATAGTTGCAGTGACAGTACTTTTCCCGATTCCAAGCGTTTTTCCAATTTTTGAAGGATTGATCCTTTTTTTTTGATGAATTATCCTTATTGTTTTGTTAGGGATGGTATTGAATGACTTCTGCGAAGAGTTATCAGCTACATTGAGTATTTTTTTATCAAAAAAAAGGTCATGTTCAAGATGTTTTTCAAAGATTTTTTTAATTATCTCTTTGTCCATATTATTCACACACTATTCTCTACTCGATTGTAAGTATACTATCGGCCCTATAGATAACTCTTTTTTTTGGATGAAGGGCAACTATCTGTTTTTAATCAAATATTCATTGTTTCTGATTTTTATTAAGCTTTCATTGAAACACTTTTTAACGATGGAATGCTATAGCTAAGTAACCCGGACCATACAGTCCGTTTTAAAATGTTTATAATGGAGTTTTCCCAATGGCTGATGCAGATATGTCTGTTCTGAACGAAGTATTTGATGTGATAATGGATCGCAAGAACAATCCTGTGGAGGGATCATATGTTTGTTCTCTTCTTGAACACAGGAAAGGGATCAATAAGGTCCTTGAAAAAGTGGGTGAAGAGGCCGCAGAGACCATTCTTGCTGTCAAGGATAATGATAAAAAAGAGATCATCTATGAGACTTCTGACCTTTTGTTCCATCTTCTTGTCATGCTGGCGGCAACAGGTGTAAGCCTTGAGGATATCTCTGAAGAAATGAAAAGAAGAAGGCATTAAGGTCGTATCAGTATACGACCAGTTCATGTAATACGTCTGTTTTTGAGATCATTCCTTTTGGAACTCCCTCAACTGTAACAATTAGCCTGCCGATGTTGTGATCATCGAACATTTTCACAGCATCACTAAGGGACGATTCACCGTCTATCGTGATAATGCTCTTTGTCATGATATCCTTTACTTTGAGGTTGATCTTGCCACTTGCAAGAGTTTCCCCGATATCCATAAAAGTTGCTATGCCTACGATCCTTCCATGCTCTTCTACCGGAGCACCATGGACCTTATTTTTGATAAATACGCGTGCTGCTTCCTGAATGGTTGCGTTTGCATCGACAGAGATCGTATCTTTCTTTATATAATGTTTAACAGATTTCTTTGGCAGGGATACCATTTCGGTGATCTTGAACAGTAACAGATTTTCTGTATCATCACGTCCAACTACCTCACCCCTTACTATCAGACGGTTTACAGGTGTAGGTCCTACCTGGACACGGTCCCCTCCGGTGAATTCCTTGATATTTCCGAGCACTTTTAGTCTGCCACTGCACATTTCAGGATGCCTGACCGTTGTAAAACTGATCTCCGCAACAGTAGCTCCTTTGACAATATCCTCATTTCTGTATAGTGGAACTTCGGCTTCCTTGTCCATGGTTACAACATTCAGTGCTTCATATGCTGCACCTGTAGCACGATAACCGCCTTTTGGACCGGGTACACCTTCGACGAGTCCCAGCATTTTGAGTGATTGCATCTGGTTCCTTACGGTGCCGGGATTCCTGTCTATAAGCTCAGCGATCTCTTCGCCCTTTACTGCTGAGTCCTTCTGACGTTGAAGGTTGATCAATTCGATAATTATCTCTTTTTGAATAGGTGTAAGTTCCATGAGATCACCGTTTTCTTCCGATAAACTTACTCAAAAGAAGTATATATACATGTTGTAGGATTTGAAACGGATGATAATGAAAAATACATCTCAAGGAACAAAAATATATAGCTTATGAGAGTTTGAGCCTGAATATAAAGGTAAATATCATGATATTTGAGAAGATCCATACTGTCCCGACTTCGGATGAGCTTATAGACAAGGCATTTCGAAGAGCTACGCGTGCAAAAGCAGGCAAGACCATAAGGGACAAGGACAGTGGCATGAGGGCGCACGAATCAATGATCATGACATCCGGTAACATTCTCTCTGACAACCTGTCGAACATTGTCAGGCGTTTCCCGAATTTTGATGATCTTCCTGATTTCTATTATCAGCTCGCTGATATAGTGGTCGGTGTTGATGATCTCCGGTTAGCTCTTGGCTCGGTTGACTGGGCAAGTAACAAGCTTCATGACATCTCCAGGGAGTATGTTGGTAAGATCCGTAGTAGCAAGGATCCTGTTGCAACACGTAAAGAGGCGTTTGGCCGTATGGCATCTATCATGTCAACTGTGAGTAAGCATCTCATTTTCCTGAATGAAGCCCGCAATTTGCTAAGAAAGCTTCCTGATGTGCGCGATGAGCCTACCATTGTTGTGGCCGGCTATCCGAACGTGGGAAAATCCAGCTTTGTTTCAATGGTCACCGGTGCAAGTCCGGAAGTTGCATCATATCCTTTTACCACTAAAGGTGTTCTGATCGGTCATTTTATGCGAGGTCTTGAACGGTATCAGGTGATCGATACACCTGGTCTTCTGGACAGGCCGATGTCTGAACGCAATGATGTTGAAAGGCAGGCAGTAACTGCCATAAAATACCTGGATGCTGTTGTGCTCTTTATCCTTGATGCAAGTGAGACCTGTGGCTATGAGATAGAAGACCAGAAGCGCTTGCTTGATGAAGTTGTCCAGAACTTTGACCTCCCGGTCTATGTGGTGGCAAATAAATCTGATCATCCAAGGTTTGAGATGCCGGAATTTGTAGACATGAATATGTCCACTGCTACCGGTGAGAACATTGATTCCATCGTAGACAGACTTGTCGAAATGATCGACGAGAACAAAAAAGAAAATGAAGAGGATCAGTCTATCTTTGACTGATCAAAGCACTTTTTTCATGATCTCAAGTGCCCTGTTGATATCCTCCATGGATGTTGCATAAGAGATCCTTATATAACCGTCACCGTTCTGTCCAAAGGCAGTTCCCGGTACTACTACAACACCGTTAGATATCAGTTTTGCAGCAACTTCCGCACTGTCATCCACCTTTGGGAATATGTAAAACGCACCTTTTGGTGCTTCACATTCCATCCCCAGCTCATTCACACCTTTAACAAGTACGTCCCGGCGCTTTTTGAACTCATCACGCATTTCAAATACCGAGTCCTGTGGTCCGGTGATGGCTGCAAGTGCAGCTTTTTGTGCAATTGAGTTGGCACATGCCTGTACGTACTGGTGAACTTTCAGCATCTGTTCCGTATACTCCTGATTGGCAGCGGTATAACCTACTCGCCATCCGGTCATGGAGTATGTCTTGGAAACTGCATTGATGGTGATAACATTATCAGTGAACTGTGCAGGACTGACGTGTTCCCCTTCATAGATGAAGTACTCATAGACCTCGTCAGAAATGAGAGTTACATTATGGTCGTCTGCAATATCTGCATAAGCCTTTATGTCGGCCTTTGAAAGTACTCCGCCGGTAGGATTGCATGGGGAGTTAACGATAATTGCTTTTGTTTTCGGAGTGACCCTCTCGAGTACGTCCTCCGGTCTCATGGTCAGGTCTTCCCCGAGTGGAACTCCGACCACTTTTCCTCCCATGAATCCCGTTAGTGCATTGTAGGATACAAATCCCGGATCTGCGATCATGACCTCGTCACCGGGGTTGACAAGTGCTGCAAGGGCAATCTCGAGTGCTTCAGATGCTCCGGATGTAACTATGATGCCGTCCGGGCTGACCTCGAATCCATTGTCCCGTTCGAACTTGCGGCTCAATGCTTCTCTTAACTCTACAATACCTGATCCGTAGGTATATCCTGTAAAGCCTTCATTAATAGCATCGATGGCTGCCTGCCTTATATGTGCAGGTGTGTCAAAATCGGGTTGGCCAAGGCCCAGGTTGATAGCATCTGAACCGGCAGCTTCGAACATCTTCCTGATGCCGGAGATATCCACATCGAGAACCCTTTGTGCAAATTCTTTGGAACCCATGGTAAGTCCTCTTCACTCAAGTTTGGCGTGACGTGATTTCAGATCGTCCTCGGAAGCTCCGGTGATCGAGATAAGTTCTGCTACCAGCGCATCCAGGAAAACAGCAGATGATATCTCAAAGGATGTTCCAAGCGGTGTGAGGTGTGAATATTCTCCACGCATATGCCTTTCGAGGTAGCCTCCGACATCGTTCTTTGTTCTTCCTTTGATCTCCATGGTGGTGTCAGAAAGATTGCCAAGTGTCGAGTTCTTATCTGATGTTACTGTGATAAGTTTTGCACCGATCTCTTTTGTGATCCTCCCAAGGTCTGAGATCGATCTTGTTTCTCCTGATCCTGAGATTGCAATTACTGTATCTCCTTTACGGACTGCAGGAGTAGTTGATTCTCCGACCACATAGGATCTAAGGCCAAGGTGCATCAGGCGCATTGCGAATGCTTTTCCTACGAGACCGGAACGACCTGCACCCATGACAAAGATGCTGTCGGCTTCCAGGATGTTTGCTATCATTTGTCGGATGTCTTCCTTGTCAATGCTTTCGGCTACACTTTCGAGATGATGTGCCATAAGCTCAATGGATGAGATCAAATGTTCGCACTCTGTTGAAGATATTATATCTTTCATTAACTATATTCCTCCCGTATTTCAAGGGCAAGTATCAGCGCTTACCTTAGTCTTTGTATATAATTTCTTTTATGTTCCATCCTTCTATCTTTCTGAATTCATCTGAGAGCTTGGTAATGTCCGAATCGTCGCCGTTCCAGTAGATGTCCAGGCTGGCATCATCGGTCTTCAGTTCTTCGATAATATTCTCTGCCAGATGGAACAGTGCTTTGTTGCTATGGAATGGCACATTGAACATGGCGCGATATCCATTATCTGCTTTAGCATATGATACCAGTACATATCCATTGCTTTCATAGTTGGTTATGGAATCAAAATCACATATAAGCTCGGTTTCGTAAACTGCTGATTTATCTACTTTTGAGATGGCAATAAGGGTCTGGCCTACTACGACATCAGGGGTCTGACGGCCAAACCATACCGATATCTTACCATAAGTGCAGACCACGTTCACGTCATCACTTCCCATCTCATAGGATGAAAGGGAATGTACCGGGACGTTGGTCCTGGATCTATCGTAAGAGTTTTCCATTAATGTACCACACGGTTATTTGTTTGACACAATTGCACTTATCATGTCGCGATCTTTTTTCAGTGTTTTTAACTTATTTGCAGGACCAATTACAGTAAGCCGGGTGCGTACTACGTTCTTCTTGAACAGCTTTCCGATCAATGAGCTATCTGTCTGTGAAGGGTAGCTCTCCATTTCAATACCTGCAAAATCATCCGGCTGGATCTGTGTCATGGTCATTTCGATAAGAGTTGCCTCCTCCTCCGGGGTAAGTCCTTTCTCAAGAACAAGGATCTTGCCACTCTTGACCTCGTCTAGAATAAATCTGATCTTCTCAACAGGCGGCATCTTTGCAAGCCTGTCCTCCGAGACCAGATCCATTTGAATACCCTGCATTGCAATCACCCAAACCTCTTAGCGATCTCGTCATAAAATGTATCTATGTTCTTTCCTTCAAGAGCTGATATTGCTACCATTGGATGCTGTGGGAATGCTTCTCTTATTGTAGTAGGGGATGATTCCGGCAGATCGACCTTGTTAGCAACTATCAACAATGGCAAGCTTCTTGCTTCCATGTTGCCTATGACAGTTACGTTGACCTGTGTGTAAGGGTCTTCCGTAGCATCCATCACAAGGATAACTCCGTCAAGGTTCTCCAGCCATTTCACAGCTTCAATAACACCTTCGGTAGCTTCCTTTGCTCTTCTCTTGGATTCTGCTTCATTCATACCCTGTTCCATGAACTCATGGAAATCGATCTTAGTAGCAAGACCCGGGGTGTCAATGATATCCAGACTGATGGATCCGCCGTTCGACTGTATGGTCACACCTTCTCGACGCCTTGCACGACGTGTTTCGTGAGCAATGTGTGAAACAGAACCCATTGCGTCACCGGTCCAGTCCCTGACTATCCTGTTTGCAAGAGTTGTCTTTCCGGCATTAGGGGGGCCATATATTCCTATCCTTGCATTCTTTTTGTTAAACAGCTTTTTGAAGAAGTTTGAAAAATTTTTCCTAAATGATCTTATTACGCCCATCAAATCCCTCCGACTTAGAACGTGACATCCATTCAAATCTATGATGAGTGATATTACTCATGCCTTATAAATAATCGCTTGAATTCAATTCGATCCTTTTACATCTTAATATCTCACTGTATCATTATTTTTTCTGGACAATTGCCATTGACAGATTGATCGCCAATTCTGCAATATTGGCTCCGTACTCCCCAATCCTGTCGATACTGTCTGCCACGGTCCCCAGGGCCACAATAGCTTCAGGAGATTCAAGGTCAAGAAGCGATGCGTTCAGGTCATCGATCCTCACTTTTGTACCATCGACCTTTGCGATGACCTGATTGGCAAGATCTGTGTTCTGGTTGTATAATGCGTCAATAGCATCTTCCACCATGTTGCTCGAAGTTGTGCTGGAGCTTTCGATAAGTTTCATGGTCTTGTCCGGGATCTGTGTATTCAGTGTGGATGCAGTTTTTGCTATCTTGAGTGCGTGGTCTGCGATACGTTCCAGCGAACTTGCAGCAAGGCGCAGGTCATGGTACTCGTCAATTGTAGTTTCTGATGTGTCTGGAAGGCGGCTTCCCCGAAGTACCGTCCTGAACTGCTTCGAAATAAGCAGGAAAAGCCTGTCCACTTCGTCATCACGTTCGATAACATCAAGCGCAAGGTCCTTATCCTGATCTTTCAGTGCCTGCATTGCATCCTTTAACATTGAATTTGAAATAAGGAACATACGTCTGACACTTTTCTTGATCGAAACCTCATTTGGGTTTAGCAGGTCCTGGATAAGTACAGAATTTGCGGTCTCCTCGATGATCTCCGGACCCATGAGCTTGTAACAGACATTCCTTATGATCTTCTTCTGCTCAGCCTGTATTCGGTTGCCCCTGATCTCTATCATGTCAGAGCCCGATAGGTATGCCGCTATCAGGAGGCGTACCAGTTCATCTCCTACGCATCCGTTAACATCAATGACATTCTTTTTTTTCGGGTTCTGGGTACTTCCTTCGGCTGCAATATTGAGAGTTCCATCTTGCTGCGGTTGGAGTGTTACCTGTGAGCCGGTTGTAATTCCGGCACGTTCGGCCCATTTCTTTGGCAGGGATACTATGTATGTGGAACCGCCGGTCTGCTGTATCTTTCTGGTTTCGATAAAAATCACCTATATCGACACGTCATTCTATATATTGGTATATAGTATGACACTCATATATAGCTTTAAGGCACAATCCAGTCAATCAATAAAAAAATCTTTATGAATTGCATGGTCTGTTGATATAATCATCAATATCCATACTTTCCAATGAGAGGTACAAAAATAACTCCCCCCCAAACCTCGTAGCTGACATTGCCTTCTATGTCCTTTCTCACGACTACAAGTTGCTGCTCGCCATTGCCAACAGGGATCACCATTGTGCCTTCCGTTGCCAGCTGATCAATAAGCGGCTGTGGAACGTCCGGTGCTGCAGAGGTCACACTGATACGGGCATAGGGTGCATGTTCAGCTAGGCCACAGGACCCATCATCCTGAAGAACGGTGATATTCTTATATCCTGCTCTTTTGAGGTTCCTTTCTGCAAAATCGGCCAGTCCGGGTATACGTTCCACTGTATAGATGTGACCTTCATCCCCTACAAGTTCTGCCATGACAGCAGCATTGTAGCCCGAACCACTTCCAACTTCCAGGATCTTCATTCCACTGGAAATATCCAGCAGTTCACACATGATCGCGACCATGTGTGGTGCCGAGATGGTCTGGTCATGCCCGATAGGAAGCGGCATGTCCATATATGCAGAGTCCTGCAGTTTCTCCGGTACAAAAAGGTGCCTTGGGACGCGCATCATCGCGTCAAGGACTCTGTCACTGATCCCGTTGATCTTCAGGGAATCTATCAGTATCTTTCTTCTCTCTTCGAACTCCATGAAGTCTTTGCCTCTCCCCATCCTCTTTTATGTGCTTCAGTAGCAAAGATACGCTTGATATATTTAGCAGGAACACGATCTCCTTTACGGGACTGGAATCCTCCATCCCTGATCTTGATCTTGGTTATGTGGAAATCCTTCCTTTCAGCATTGTAGTTCTGGCCTACAATGAACTCAAATTCTCCGGGTACTCTTTTTTCCACAGAAGTGGATCCGTTGCGGACCTTTATTGATATCTTTGTGGTAACTTCATCTGTGGCACGTCCCCATATAACATCGACATTCTCGATCTCCTCCCGGTCTAACCGGCGGCCGCCTGATTCTATCGCAGTGACAATGATCGGGTAGACCTCATCTGCTTCCTCATCATCTACCACAAGTTCGTCATCGATATAGATCATTTCACCGGCGTCGATATTTGTGTGAAGTGTGAATGAAACGTCATCCTTGCTGACGATAACCTTAACTTTAACGGGCTTTTTTTCTTCGATGGTAGCGGGATGCACTGCTCCGCATTCGTGGCATTGGACTACAGGGTTCTGTCCTGGTCTCAAAACATCATGTCCCACTGCTTCCTTTGGTGAACACATTGGGCAAACTACTATTACTTCCTCTGTCATGGTCTCTGTCCATATGATTGTTGGGGGTGTGTATAAACTTAACCATGAGGAAAGGTCAGTTCGTTGAAGCAGCGTGTGCAGCAATGAATTCGCGAATAAGTTTTGCACCGAGGATCGCGGTTTGGCCGCTGTCATATTCCGGTGCGATCTCCACCACGTCGAAACCCGCTGACAGGGGGGCTAGTCCTCTGACAATGTCCCGTACCTCTACAGAACTAAGGCCGAATGGTTCCGGTGTTCCCAGTGCAGGCGCATATGAAGGATCAAGGGCATCCATGTCCAGTGACAGGTATATGCTGTCGCAGTCAAGGTATTCCTTTATTTCCTGAACAAGTACTTCAGGTCCCTTGTTGCTGACATCTTCAGGTGTATAATAACAGATGTCGTTCTCTTTTGCGAATTCCCATTCTTCCTTTGGGCCACTTCGTACCCCTATGGTCACATAATTATCAGTGACCTCGTCAAGTATATGTCTTGACACGCAGGCATGGTTGTACTTCACACCTTCAAATTCGTCGCGAAGGTCAAAATGTGCATCCAGTACGACAACTCCAAAGTTACCCTCTGCATTTTTCGCACAGGCTTTGACACATGGCAGGGTCAGTGAGTGTTCTCCTCCCATCATTATGGGTATCTTTCCTTCATCAGTGATCCCGATGACATCCAGATATAGCTCACTAAGCACATCATCGACCAGAACTCCTGCCTCGAAGTTCCCGGCATCGTGTATGGGAATTTCGGCAAGGTCAATATCAAAAAAAGCGTTATAACTTTCAAAGTTTGCAGAGGCACTCCGCATAGCATCCGGAGCCCATCTGCTCCCGGCACGAAATGAGGATGTACGATCAAATGGTACTCCAAAAAGGACGTATCCGGCAGATTCGTAATCTGCCAGCGCATCCATCATTCCAGGCCGGTAGAACATAATATCCCTTAAAAGGGGGTTTATCTAAGGTCGATCTTCATTTTGCCCATGGATGTAAGGTATGTGATATCTCCGCCTTCAATGACCCTGTCCTTGAACTGTTCAGGGATCGTAAGTTCGAATGTGGAGTAATCTTCCATGTCCATGAGTTGAGCAATGTCTCCTGAAATTGATAGTACCTGTGCTGTTTTACGTTCTACGATAGGTACGTATGTCTTAGCGGAAACTGAGCTTATAATGGAACGCTTCTGACTGTCGAAGAGACCAATTACCTCGATCCTTGCCTTTGCGGAACCATGCTTACCTGGTTTTGATTTTGTGATGCCTTTGATCACACATGGCTCATCATCTACAAGTACGTACTTACCTTCTTTAAGTTCTTTAACCTCTACCTGCTGTTTCATTTATGATCCTCCTGTCACTCGTAAAAAAGCGTCAAGTTTTTTATTAATGGATAAATCTGTGCTTATAATTCTACGTTCTGTATAAGAAGTTAACGTATAAAGCCTTTCAAATGGATGGATGTTTCAAAAGTATTTAAAATCCTGTCCTTCCGCTAGCCCTTTTAATCAATTTTCTTTTAAAAGTCCAAGTTCTTCAAGCTTTCTTTTTGAAGGCTTTCCATTTTGATGCCAGTCCCGGAAGTGGTAATAATCAGACAGAACGCCCTCGAACTCCTTCTTATCGATAGCATCCTTTCCAAAGAACATTTCAGGCAGTGTATCATTTTCACCATCAAAACCTGCCCTCATATTGAACATCCTTTCATTTTTCATCCCCTGGTCATTGTTCAGCTCAATTTTATACAACCAAACGGTCACTTCATCTCTTTGAGAAGTTCGTTCTCAAGCCTCTGCCTTTTTTTGTGATATCGTAACCATCCAATTCCAAGATATCCTGAGATCCCAATAGCTATCAATATGGTTATGACTATGAGTGGATAGGTAGTTTCTACAAGAAGGGGGTTCAAATTCTCCCTTTGCCCATAGGTAGGATACATTATGTCCCGTATGTCATTGCTATGCCCAAGTCCAAGAGCATGCCCAAGTTCATGGGTGACAAGTTGCTCCATATTGGCATCGCCGTATTGCTGCCAGGAAAAACCTCTGTAATCCCCAACCTCCAGGACGATGTCTGCGTGGACGTATCGTCCATTAGCGATCATGGGTCTGCAAAAACCGGCAACCCCTTCCTCTGCACCAGTGACCTTTTCCATGTTCTCCACCCACATGATATAAATATCTGCATCGGAAGTGTTGACAAGTTCAAAAACAGGGGTATAGCTTAGTTTCCCGTTTCCCCCCTTCTCCCAATATTCCATGGCATTGACTACTGTAGCCGGGTAAGAAGGGCTGTAATGGGGGGGGGTGTTCTGCTCATCTATATATACTGTAATTGGGGAATGGTCCCATGGTTCTTCTAAGAATTTAGGGTATTCCTTTTCACCTAACAGGGCGGATCCCGGAGTTACAAGCGCGATTATGAGCAGTATGGTGATTATTGTTGTCCTGATGTTCATACGCTCTCATTCGTTGCAAGGTTCATTGTTACATTAGACTTTATTTTCAAAGGATATGTCTTTTTTGGGAGGTTACAAATTCCGGAAGTTAATTGTATACTTTGTACCTGAACTTCCATCAATACGGATGTTACCCTGGATCTGTTCCACAAGTTCATTTACCAGCTTCAGCCCAAGTGTATCTGTTTTTGATATGTCCTTTACGGGAAATCCGATGCCGTCATCTTCTACCACAAGGGTGAACTGATCGTCAAATTGCCGGGAACTAATGGAGATAGTCCCTTTTCCATCCGGGAAAGCATACTTGAAACTGTTCATGATAAGTTCATTTAATATCAGTCCCAGATGTCTTGCGTTATCAAAGCTCATGAGAATATCTTCAGATTCGATATTCATATCTATGAACTCGGTCTGGTGATTGTTCATGTGGTGCAGGTAATTTACCACATCATACACATAATTGCGGAAATTTACTTTTCCCCTCTCCTTTGAACGGTAAATTTCCTCATTGGTAATTGCTATTGAATGCACTCTATCCCTGCTTTTCTCGAACGCTCTGACCACCTGTGGATCCGTGAACTTGGAAGACTCAAGGTCAAGAAGGCTGGAAATGATCTGGAGATTGTTCTTGATCCGATGATGTATCTCTTTCTCGTGGATCTCCTCTGCTTTGATCAGTGCCTCTTCAGCTCTTTTCCTGTCAGTTATGTCTTCTCCTGAGCATAAGACACCTATGACCTCATCTCCTCTGCCATGTAGGAGCGAGTTGTGCCACTGTATCTCTCTCTCCTCTCCGTCCAGTCTCAGTAGTGGGGTTTCGAAGCTTTCCGGACCTTCTGTATTTCCGCTAGTGAACTGGTAAAATTTCTGAATTGCCTTTTCCCTGTACCTTTCCGGTACAAGTGTCTCAATAAAGTCTGCTCCGAGCAAAGAATCATCTTTACAACCGATGATCTCACATCCTTTTTTATTTATGAGCTGGATCTTTCGGTCAGTATCGAAGACTGTGAGCATAACTCCGGCAATGTCCAGGTAATTGTGTGCAAGGTTGCGTTCAGATTCGTTCTTTTCATTAAGCTCCTTTATCTTCAGAAGTGATCTGATCCTTGTTTTGAGCTCCAGCTGATCAACAGGTTTTGTGAGGAACTCATCAGCACCGGCTTCAAATCCTTTAATACGATCTTTCCTGTGTGAAAGGGCGGATACTATTATTACAGGTGTGAATTGGGTGTGGGGATCATTTTTCAGTATATTGCAAACTTCGTATCCTTCCATATCAGGCATCATCACGTCTAGCAGAACAAGGTCTATCTCTTCTTTTTTGATAATATCAAGAGATTCTTGTCCATTGTAAGCAGTTATTACCTCATAGTCAGGAAACAGGTAGGCCTCCATCAGTTCTAAGATCTTCTGATTATCATCGACAACCAGTATTTTTGGTAAAGCATGTTCCTGCAATCTGGGTACCGTCCTGTGGATCAAGTTGTTTTATCAAAGGACACCTAATAACACAACAAGTTTCCTTTGCTAAACTTGTATATATAGTAAACTATTTTCTTCCGGCATGCACATGTTTTTGAATGGTATGGTTTCTGCCTTTTCTATTTTCGGCAGGGTCATATCATGCAGGAAACCTTGAAATATCTTGGTGAAATCTTCACCCTATGCATAAGATCATTATTATCCTGTTACTCCTAAGTTCTATCCTTTCACTATCAGGGTGCGTTGGGCCTGATGAAGCAGTTTCGGAGCGAACTGTCACTTTTGCAAATGTGACGGAGGTAATTGATGGGGATACATTTGTCATATCCACTGGTGAGAAGGTCCGTCTTATCGGGGTGGATACTCCTGAAAGAGGAGAGCCATATTATCAGGAAGCAAAGCAGTATATGGTCGATAACCTTTCTGGAAGGACGGTCAGACTTGAAGCAGATGTGAGCGATACGGATCGATATGGACGTCTGTTAAGATATGTCTGGCTTGATGGTAGTATGGTGAACAATGATCTGGTGCTTTCAGGACTGGCGGTTTCAAAAACTTATGGGCCGGATACATACTATCAGGGTCAGCTGGATGGATCAGAATCCTATGCAAGGGAAAAGGGCGTAGGGTTATGGTCTGAGGGATCCTCTCAGGGAACAGCAAAGACCATTATCTCGTATCTTGATGCAGGAAGATATGTGGGGCAGACAGTAACTGTTGAGGGAACTGTGGTCCGCACGGCAAGGCATGATGGGAATGGTATTATTTACCTCAATTTCCATGATCCGTATGATGGGTATTTTACTGTAGTTATCTGGTCGGATGATTGGGACCGATTTCCGCAGAGTCCTGAGCTTTACTATGATGGTAAGCATGTGCTGGTGACCGGGAAGATAATTGAGTACAAAGGCAGTCCTGAAATAATTGTGCGGGATCCTTCTGAAATTGTGATCGTAAGTGACTGAAAAGTCATTTTTCTTTTTTAGAACATAAGATTAATAATTGGTTATGTCGAATCATACTCACATGCAAAAAAGCATAGCTGTGGTTTTTGATAGTGCAGGTACTCTGTTACACATGTATCGTGTGGCAAAGGATATCGGTAGTGGGAACATTCTTACGGGTGTGGAAAGCACTGACCTGGTAGCACAGCGCAAAGGTCGTGCACTGATAGTGCTTCATACGGAGCCGGCTGTGATCCTTGGTGTTGACCGCAACATGCGCGTTATTGATTTTATTGATGATCATGGGATAGCTATTGATATCAGTTGTGCAAGTATTCCTTTTTCTTTGGACGAAGCTTATGATATAATCAAGGATAGTGATATTAAGGTAGGGGATATCCTTCAGGTGGTCGATGTGGTGAAGGTCCATTGCCCTAAAATATTCTATGTGGCAGCAGGCATAATCGTTGACAGCAATGATCACTCTGTTCCATATGTGCTAAGTACAGGAGGTCGCATGTTCCATGATACTAAGGATACTGTCGGTCAATTGAAATCACGAGGGGTGGATGTCTATATTGCATCAGGTGACAGCCGACGAAATCTCAGGCAGCTTGCGGAATGCATCGATATACCTATGGGGCGAGTTTACGATATTGCCACTACCCGCGAAAAGGCACGTATCATCCTTGACCTGAAAGAGAAATATGACAGTGTTATGATGGTTGGTGATGGCCTTAATGATATTCTTGCTTTAAGGGCTGCGGATATTGGCGTTGTAACCCTTCAACAGGGGGATGAACGCCCTGAAAAACTGGAGAGATCTGCAGATATGGTGATCAGGGATATCGGGGAAGTTCTGGATATAGTTGATTCTCTGTAATGCAATTTCTACTGTTGTCTGAATGCGTTATTGCTTCGTTTGATATTGTTTTAGAATGTTAACGGTGATATGCCGATGCGTTATGTTTATGTACTGCATTATGTAATGCAGATATGTCTGTTAAGGATAAATTCTTAATAATATTTCAAATCCAAATATAGTATAAGCGACACTTTAGCGGTTTTGTACAGAATGTACAAATCTGTTAAGTAGCATAAAATATCATATAACAAATAGGTACTTACGCTCAGCCAATATCGGAGGAAAGCAAATGTCATTGTTCATTGAGGTCAAAGACCTTACTATATCTTATGATGGTGTTAATGTTCTGAAAAACATCAATCTTAACATCAATGAAGGTGAAGTCATTGGAATTCTAGGTCGAAGTGGTGCAGGAAAGACTATCCTGATGCACGCTTTGAGGGGAGCCGAGGAATATGAGAATATCTCCGGTTCGATCATCTATCATCTGGCACGATGTGATAAATGTGATCATATCGATCCTCCCAGTAAGGTCGGGGAGCAATGCCGTCATTGTAAGGATGGCGTGATGAAATCATTCGATGCGGACTTTGTTGCATTGTCCCTTCATGCTCATGAACGTAGAAACGTTTCTAAAAGGATCGCTATCATGCTCCAGCGTACGTTTGCACTGTATGGTGATGACCAGGTCGTTGCAAACGTCATGAACTCTCTTACCGAGATCGGTTACAGTGGTAATGATGCTATGTCAAGGGCAATGGAGCTTCTTGAGGATGTACGATTGTCCCATCGTATGATGCATGTTGCACGTGACCTGAGTGGTGGGGAGAAACAGAGGGTAGTGCTTGCAAGACAACTTGTAAGAAACCCCATGCTGCTTCTTGCTGATGAACCTACAGGTACCCTTGACCCAAGGACTGCAGATGTTGTTCACGATGTCATTGAAAGGGCTGTTAAAGCTTACGACATGACCCTGGTCATTACATCCCACTGGTCGGAGGTTATCGAGGAGCTTGCAGATAAGGCCATCATCCTCGAAGATGGCGTGGTCGTCATGGAGGGTGATCCTCATGATGTTTCCACTGAGTTCATGAAGATGGTCTCACACATTGAAAAGAACGAGAATGTCGTTCTTGGTGAACCTATTATCGATGTCAAGAACCTTGTTAAAAAATACATCTCTGTTACCAGGGGTGTCGTACATGCTGTCAATGACATCTCTTTTGATGTAAAGGAAGGGGAGATCTTCGGTCTTGCAGGTACCAGTGGTGCGGGAAAGACAACCACCTCTGAGATCCTCATGGGTATCGTGCAACCTACAAAAGGCGATATTCACGTGCGTGTGGGCGATGAATGGGTTGACATGACCATTCCGGGCCCCGACAACAGGGGTCGTGCTACCAAATACATGGGTATCCTTCATCAGGAATACGGACTTTACACTCACAGGAGCATTATTGATAACCTGACAGAGTCTATTGGTATCGACCTCCCGTACGAGCTTGCAGTGCGCAAGGCAATAAAGACACTTATTGCTACCGGTTTCTCTGAAGAGAAGGCAAAATCGATCCTGCCAAAGATGGCCGATGATATAAGTGAGGGTGAGAGTCACAGGGTTGCTCTTGCACAGATCCTTATGAAAGAGCCGACCATTATTGTGATGGACGAACCTACAGGTACGATGGATCCGATAACTAAGATCGAGGTTACAAAGTCCATTCTTAAGGCACGTGATGAGATGGGTGACACATTCGTTATTGTGTCACACGATATGGATTTCCTGCAGGAGGTATGTGATCGCGTTGCACTAATGAGGGATGCTAAGATAATAGCTGTTGGTGAGCCCAATGACGTTCTTTCCCAGCTTACAGAGGAAGAGCGTGTATCTGTTGCTCAGGAAGCATAACTTTAAGATTTAGCTTTCTCTATTAAGTAGTGGAGGCGGTATTCCTGAGCGGCGAGATTAGTGTTGAGGTCAATGATAATCGGGTAGCATTGCCCCCGGGTTCTACTCTGGGGGATGCTATTAAAGTATCGGAAGCTCCTTACAGGGAAGGTACCGCTATAGGTATCCTTAAGAAGGACGAAGGTCGCAAAAGCGGTGCTATAATAGATTATGTTGTGAAGACCTCGAAAGGGGACTTCAGGATAGAACTGGAAGGCGATTCATCATCTGCTGATGTATGGGCGGATAATTTCAACGAATATGAGGGTACAAAGGTTCGATGGGATTCCAGGGATGCAGTGGCATTTGGTCCCTTCAAAGCTGACATTGTACCAACTCATTCTTTATTATCACTAAACAAATATGATGTGGTGTTCGGAGCCGGTGGTCTTGATCCGGATAACACTCACATGATAATTGCACTGGAGGACCATTCTTCGGAATATGGTACTCCGGAAGATGGTATTTTTGGAAAGGTCGTAAGTGGGATAAACATCCTGTCCGAGCTTGGCAGTGGTGACAGCATAATTAACATTGAGCCGGTACTGGAATGGGTGGAGACCGGGGAGCACATATGTACCACTGACCTGAATACGGTCATCGAGGATGGTTCCAGGATCTTCACCTACATAGAGGTCGAGATCCATCCCGAAGCACCCGAAGGTGCAGAACATTTCTTTGCGTTGACACGCGATGGTACCTTTGATGTGGAATTTGTTTCAAGTTCTTTTATTTCTGATCATTCATTGCATGGCGAGATGTGCAAATTTGAGAATTTTGACCCGCGGACAAGAGGTTCGGTATGGGTCCGAACTGTAGGTTACGGGACTGGAAAGGTGTTCATAGCTAAGGATGACAGGCCTGCAAGTATCATGCATTCGGTTGTAGGACATCTTTCTCATGGAATAGAGCTTGTCCAGATGGCAGAGGCCGACCAGAAGCTAATGGTGAAGACATCTCCTGAACCGATCTGGCTCTTAGGCCTGTCCTTTAAGGAAGCAGAAGAGAAGCTTTCAGCTCTTGGCATTGAGCTTGTAAAGCAAGGTTATACTGAAGATGATGCTGTTATCGTTGAGCAGAAACCTGCACATAGTATTGATGTTTTGAAGGAAGGAAAGGTAGAAGCTGTAGGTGTTCCGGATTCAAAGCTTGTGAGCGTTAAACTTTATGATGAACTTGCTCCCAAGACGCTTGATTTCTTCAGGCATGCCATCGATCTTCAGTTCAAACCGGTTGGTGCACTGCCCATTATGATGACGTATGAGAATACTTACATCTTCAAGGCAGAGAAAGCCGCTGAAAAATACAAGGAGATCCTTCCTGAGAACGTTCCTCAGGGTAAGGTTGTAGCTGGTGAGCTTGGCGTTACTAACCAGGCAGCAAAAAGACATGGTATGGTCGGTGTGAAGCTTGAGGACGACGACATGTTCGGTCCCACGGGTGAGAAGTTCACAAGTACGAATATCATAGGCCGCATTCTTGAGCCTGAAAAACTTAAGGGCATGAAGGACGGGGATGTAATGTACGTTATTGAAGATACAGGAAGTGATCAATGATGGGTGAAGATACTGAGGATAACATTACCAAGATCGTTGTGATAAGTTCTGACAGCGTCCTGCCAATGGATGCTGCTATGAGGGTGTATGAGTCCGAGGACGCCATTACCATCAAAGAGACCTGTTTCGGAACAATGGTGAATGGTCCCAGAGATGCTGTTAACAGGGTTGTGGAAACTCTCCGCTCCATGGACCGTAACCATATATTTGTTAAGGACAGGGGCTTTAAGCCTGGTGCGGAAGTAAGATGTCGTGCAGGAAGAGGCGGTGGTCCAAGACCTGGTTTCCATTTCCTGAGGGAAGAGGTGAGCATGCTTCCAATGATAGGCAGGGCACTGGATGAGTATGATGCCGGTGAGCCGCTTGAAGAAAAGGAAGCTCCCCAAAAACTGGATGTATCGAAGTTGAAGAAGATCATTGATTCAGAATTATGAGGTGTTATTTTGGCAAAAGTTATCATTTATCCAACAAACAGCCTTATCCTTTCCGACATGGTCGAGAGATTCGGGCATGAGCCTCTTGCTATGATGGAAAAGATACGCGAGAAGATCACTACAATAGGTGTGGATTCCCCTCCTTTGAACATAACTCCTGAGGGACCAAAGCATGGTCTGAAATATGCAGCGGTAGAAGTTCCGGCAGGTGTCAGAGGCAGGATGTCCATCATTGGTCCGCTTATCGATGTCGCGGAAGCTGGTATCATTGTCGGTGATGCATCCATAAGCTTTGGCTGCATGGGTTGCGCTCGTACAAATGAGCTTACAAAGTTTCTCATAAGGGAGAAGGACATTCCTGTTCTTGAAATACAATATCCTCACACGGAAGAGGAAGGGAAGGCTTTCGTGTATAATATAGCAGAGTTTCTGAAAGCCCTTCCATCCGGGGGTGATGATGAATGAGTGAAAAAGATAAGGTATTGATAGCACTTGTTTCCTGTGGGAGCGAGTATGCAGGTGTCCAGAAAGAGCTGGAAAGTGCTGCAAGCACCTTGAATGCAAAGCTGGTCTACCCTGAGATGGATGTTGCATCACTTGATACGATAGGGATGGAATTCGGGCTGGAAGTCGCAAGTCCTGACCTGAAGCTTATGATGGCAAGGGCAAAGGCAGTAGTTGAAGGCGTTGCCAAAGTCGATGGTGTGTTCGTGACATCATGTTTCCGCTGTGCAGAAGCTGCTATTGTCAGGAATGAGATCCGCAGGTATATCTTCCAGAGTTCAGGCCTCCCTGTTATCAGTTATTCATTTACGGAACGTACTACGGCAGCTACTCTCCTGACCCGTCTGGAAGCACTTACTACTATTGCAAGAAGGAAGCACCTCCTTGCAAGGGAACATCAGGTCGGCATAACTGCTGGTGTTGACTCCGGTTCAACTACAACTAAGGCAGTTGTTATGAAGGACGATGAGATCATCGGTGAGGGCTGGGTCCCGACCATCAAGGTTCTCGAAAGTGCGGATACTGCTTTACAGCAGGCATTGGATCAGGCAGGGTTGAAGAAAGAGGATATTCAGGCAATAGGTACTACCGGATACGGTCGTTTCCTATTGGGTGAGCATTTCAATGCCGATCTTGTGCAGGAGGAGATCACCGTAAACTCAAAAGGTGCTGTCTACCTTGCAGACAGGCAACAGGGCAGTGCAACAGTTATCGATATTGGTGGAATGGACAACAAGGCCATATCTGTACAGGACGGTATTCCCGGCATGTTCACAATGGGTGGTATCTGTGCCGGTGCTTCCGGTCGCTTCCTTGAGATGACCTCTAAGCGTCTTGGTGTTGAGATCACAGAACTTGGTGACCTTGCTGTCAGGGGTATGCAAAAGAATGTGGAAATGAACAGTTACTGTATCGTTTTCGGTATCCAGTCCCTTGTTAATTCCCTTGCCAAAGGATCAATTCCCGAGGATGTCGCTGCTGCAGCCTGCCATAGTGTGGTCGAGCAGATATTTGAGCAGCAGCTTCAGGAAGTTGAAGTAAAGGAACCCCTCATCCTTGTGGGTGGTTCTTCCCTTATTGCAGGTGTTCCCAAAGCTCTTGGTGATCTTTTGAAGATCGATGTCCTCGTGCCTCCGCATTCACAGCTTATTGGTGCTGTAGGTGCAGCACTTCTGGCATCCGGTTATGTAAAGGGGTGATCTTCATGGAACCCCTTGAGATATTCATTGTAGAGACCGCCGAGCCTTCTGAGGCTAAAGCATACGAAAGCATCATGAAGGATGTTATCTCGGAGCTTGCGTTTGTGAGGACCATTGGTAGGATCAAAGTGAGGATAAGGCCTGAGGATTCATTGTTCATGATGGCGATCATCCTTCGTAGAGGTCTTCCTCCTGTAAAGGCGAAGGAGATCTCTGAGACTGAGATCGACAGACCCGGATCAAAAGTTCTCATCACTGTAACGGATGAGAAGACGATCCCTCAATTCCTCGAAAAACTATGGGCACAATTTGGAAGAGCGAATGTAATACAGCCCCAGAGGAATCTGATCGAGGTTATTTCTGATGATCTGAAGGCAGCCGAAGATTCCATCGGTGATATCATTGTGGATGATCCGGAAAAGTCTCTTCGTGAAAGACTTGCGGATATGGCAATACGTTCCACTCCAGAGGGTTTCAGGATACGTTATCACTCTCTTGATAATGGCAGGTTCATATTTGTGGCATCAGAGGATACAATGCAACAGGAATGGATAGACGAGGCTCGCGTAATGCTTGAAGAGTTGACAGGAGATGATGTTAATGGCAGCAGTGCTTGAACCATATATCTATGAAGGCGGTATCCACAAACACAGCCTTATCCTTGAACTTCTGGAAGACCTTGGTGGTTATCTTGTGCAAAAGACGCCTGCTTCCACAGAAGTGACCCTGGTCATGCTTATCCCGAAAAAGGATGTCCCTCTTGTGGAGGAGCTTTGCAAGAAATTGCTGGGTACACTTACTTCTGCCCCTCTGACAGGTACTGAGATCGCAGTGGTGTCCCCGACACTTGCTTCACATCATCTTCCACATTCAGCATGTGATGTTGCGGAGTACCTGCGTCGTGGAGGTGCGAACACCAACATGATAGGTCTTGCAAGGGGAATGGGGAGAAGAGTAGCACTTTCTGCAGATTATGAAAGGAGACTTATCAATGAGCATGATGTTGCTGTGTTCTCTTTCGGTACTTTCAAGGATTGTATAATCAACAAGAAGCCAAAACTCTTTGAAGGGATCGACATTCCCATAGTGGTTTCCGGTGGACCGGACCTTAAGACGGAGGATGTTCCCGGGGCTGACATGTATGTGGGAGGCATTGGCAGGGTTGCCCACAGGATGAGAAAAGGTCCTGAACTTGATGCAATGGACGTGCTTAGTGAAAAGGTCGGTGAGATCATAAACCTCAAGAGGGAGATAATATCAAAAGATCCGCTGGTTGTCCTTCCTGCAAGGCTGATGAAAGAAGTACAGGAGCAAGTTCCTGATATCCATGATGTTCTGACTCCTGCACCAATTACACTTCAACTCGATGGCATGAGGATCAAGTTGCCTTTTGAAGAATATCACGAAGCTATTGGCAATATTGAGTTCGATGAAGGTTTCAAGCTCTCGGATATTGCGAACATTACCTCTTCAAAGATGAAAGACTATGTCCTTATAAAGATCAAACGCAGATCTGAGGTAGGATCAACAATTTAATAATATTGTACATTAGTGAGGGTCATTATGGAGATCGAAAAGATCAGAGAGATCGTGGAAAAGGAGCCTGATGAGGCGGTTTCAGAGATGCTGGAAGGTGTCAGGGAACGATATGGTGAGGTCCCATATATCCTGAACTTCATGAAGGATATGCCTGACCTTCTGATACCAAAAGTGATGTATGACAATTCCATCATGAGGGAATTCGAAAGACTTGATCCCAGGACCATAGAACTGATATGTATCGGTGTCTCTTCGGCTATTCGCTGTGATCACTGCATGAAGATGCATATCCGTGTGGCACACCGGCTCGGTCTTACAAAAGAAGAGATATTCGATGCTGTCCTGATCGGTGGTGCAATGTCAAACGCCTCTGTTCTCGCAGAAGGTACTAGGGCTCTCGATCTTGAGTTCAATGGTTCAAAGCCTGAATGCGATGAGGATTGTGATGTCTGTAACATCGGTCCTGGTAATAACGGCAATGGCTGTAAGGTCAACAATGAAGATTAATTGTCATTGATATACCACGAACAAAAAATGAGTATCAACAACTAGTGATGTCTACTTTGACAGTTGACATCACTTTTCGTTATTTCTACTTTTTATCTTATCTTTTTATATCTTATCCCAGGATCGGTGTTCCTGAGAGCAGAGCGCCTGCAATGTATCCAAGGATCACTCCGCCATTTAAGAATGGTAGTCCTGCCTGCGGCTTTCCTTTCATGACGAAGGTGGTCAGTGCAAAGAACCCAACAATTGTTCCTATCATTGCTCCAAGAGCAGGCTGTGAGATCAATCCGGTGTGCTCGATGAAAACATTTGCTGATACAACAAGAACTGTGGGCATAACTGCATCCCCAAGGCCCATGAAGAATGCATCCCTTTCTCCTTCTGCTTTAAGGCTATCTTTTATGAAAGAATAGTTCAATTTCTTAGGGATGACGAACAGGATCGGCAGTTTCAGGTCCATAACTCCTTCTGCAAGATCGATCATGTGTTTTGTCTTGTAGACGGAAATGGCATCATATATTGCCAGCAGGCTCAGGAGTACTATGGCGGGGATTATCCCGAAGGATATTCCAAAAATAGAACTCGCAGCCGCTCCGACTATGATGCCTGTGACATCGATGACATACCATTCAGGGAACTTGTAGAGCAGTGCTGTCAGGGCGATTGCTAGTGGAATTGCCATTGCATTGCTCATTGCCTCGTTGAATCCGAGAATGAAGAACATTGGATAAAATCCATAATAGACGGTTGCTGCCACTGCAAGCAGTATTGTGAGCTGTATGATCCATTTCATGTTCCTTTTGATGGCCATAAGCAGCAGGAACGTGAATACAAGTATGAATCCGATATAGTATAATGAATTTGCTGTGGATTCGGGATTTTCCACAGCCCTCATTCCCAGGTCCTCCATAGGAGATGCCAGGAAAAGTGCTAAGGACTGTACCACCAGTATCAATCCGGCCATTACGAACATTGGCACGTAATCCCTTAATGTGTCTTTTTCAGAACTCACAATAAATACTCCATTTATATCAAAAATTCTCTGGAATTCTAAATATCTGCACAGTATTTAATAGTATGTAAGAATTATAATACGTATCATCAGCAAAATATTGCTGCAAGCATTTGTAAATGAGGTAAAATGATGGATACTCGGGACATTGTATTTTCACTTGTGATGGTTGTATCGTCCTTTGTGCTGACCTATGAATGGTTGGGTAGGTTCAAATATAGTCCTGCAAACTCTCTGATCATATTGTCTGCTATTGTCATGGTAGGTGCATTGGCTGCTATGATCCTTTCTGTGGATATAAGGCTTCGCAGGATCGAAAAGAGGCTGGATGAGAAGGAACGTTCTCTTCGCATAAACGTGCAGAGCATTGAAAGTTCAATGGATAAGAAGATGAACGAAGTTATCACTGTGGTAGATGAAGCAATGGATACAATGAATAGGAGAACATATCGTTGATCTCCTATCTTTCTATTCTCTTGTTTGGTTGAAATGGTTATTCGGAGAACTTTGTCTATTTATTGCACCAGTCGACAGATGCCGTAAAACATATTAATATGGCCGGTATTATGTGAACAGTATTAGATTGCTAGACTTTATTAGATTGTTACGTTATAGGGGATTGCGTATATGCGCATTAATTTAGAACCGATCGGCATAATCAAAAAAGCTGGGAAATATTCAGAGGTCCTTATATACTCTGAATTTGAACAGGTTGTAAAAAATCTTGTTTCTAAAATTGGTAAAAATCCTGTTTGTGGTCAGGAACTACTGATAGTGCATAAGAACGGTAAAGGCGATGATGTACATCAGGTGGAAGTAACTAAAACAACAGTTCTCGACCGTGTAGGGAATGTCCTCAAGGTTGGCAAGATCAATGCACATGATGATTCAGTAATAGATGTGCGGATCGATGTCAACGAAGATATTTCAAGACATGACTGATCTTTTTTCAATTATAAGGGAACATGGGTACGGATATTGGAGATCTGCTTCTGAAACATACCGTTGAGATAGCTGAGCTTTCAAATAAGGTCGTTGCTATTGATGCCTACAATACACTTTACCAGTTCCTGAGCATAATCCGGCAACGTGACGGTACCCCTCTGAAAGATTCAAGCGGGCAGGTAACATCCCATCTTTCAGGCATCCTTTACAGGTTCACAAATCTCATAGAGAGTGGTGTCAAACCAGTGTTCGTGTTTGATGGCAAGCCTCCTGAGTTCAAATCCGGTACTCTTGAGAAGCGTCACGAGATACGTGAAGCTGCAAGTGCAAAATGGGAAGATGCCAAAGCACAGGGTTTTGAGGAAGAAGCATATAAGTATGCCCAGGCCTCATCAAAGGTTACAAAGGATATCATTGAGGATTCGACAAAACTTCTGGAGCTAATGGGCATCCCTTATGTGAAAGCTCCCTCCGAAGGAGAGGCTCAGGCTGCCTATATGGTACGTAAGGGAGATGCGGATCTCATCGGTTCGCAGGATTATGATTCCCTGCTCTTCGGGGCGCCTTCTGTTGTACGGAACCTGACAATAACCGGCAAGAGGAAACTCCCTCGCAAGAACCTCTATGTGGACGTGAAGCCGGAGATCATCTCTCTTGAGGAAAGCCTTGAAGGGCTTGGTGTGACACGTTCACAGCTCATTGATATTGCCATGTGCATCGGTACTGATTACAACCCCGGGCTTGAGAACATCGGTCCTAAAAGGGCCCTTAAATTTGTGAAAGAACACGGTAGCATCGAAGGTGTCCTGTCCGAAACCGGCAAGGAGATCGAGGAGCTTGATGCTAAAAAGGAGTTCTTCATGAACCCTCCGATAACTGATGATTATGAGCTGAAATGGAAAAAGCCTGATCGTGCCGGGATCATTGATTTCCTTTGCAAGGAGCACGATTTTTCGGAAGATAGGGTAAATAAGGCACTCGACCGCCTTGAAGCCAGCATGGGTGGCGGGCAGAGTACCCTTGACCAGTGGTTCTAATAACAGCAGTTCTAATTATTCTTTTTTTATCAGGGAATGCCCTGTCATCTCGATTGGCTGCTTTATGTCCAGGATGTCCAGGATGGTAGGGGCTACATCCGAAAGCTTTCCCTTTGAAAGTGAGATTCCCTTCTCTTTTGTGACATACACGAAGCGAACAGGGTTGCTTGTATGTGCAGTGTGGACGTGTCCTTCCTTTGTGGAGTGATCGATCATCTTTTCCGCATTTCCATGGTCTGCCATGATCATGGCTTCTCCTCCCCTTTTTAGGATATGGTCAATGATCTTCCCAACACATTCGTCAACTGCTTCCACTGCTTTGATGGTAGCTTCCATTATTCCGGTGTGTCCGACCATGTCCATGTTTGCCAGATTCAGTACGATCACGTCATATGCATCGGAATCGATCCTTTTGATGAGCTCCTCGGTGACTTCGTATGCACTCATTTCAGGTTTGAGGTCATAGGTGGCGACCTTTGGCGATGGGATAAGGCATCTCTCTTCCCCCTCATTCTGCTTTTCCACACCTCCATTGAAGAAGAAGGTCACGTGGGCATACTTTTCTGTCTCTGCAATACGCAACTGTTTGATCCCCGCCTTGCTGAGGACCTCTCCGAGTGTGTTCTTAAGTTCCTCTGAAGGGAATGCAATGGGTACTGTCAGTTTCTCATCGTATTCGGACATGCATACGTAGTGAACATTAGGGCGCACCTTGCGTTCGAATCCTTCGAAATCCTCGTTGACAAAGGCATATGTAAGCTCTCTTGCACGGTCAGGCCTGAAATTGAAGAAGATCACGGAATCATTATCCTTGACTGTGGCAACAGGTTCTCCGTTCTCATCGACGATCACCGTAGGTTTGATGAACTCATCATCCTCATTTCTTTCGTAGCCTTCTGAAACAGCGGATACCGGGTCTTTGGACTGGGATCCAATTCCCTGAGTGATAGCATCGTATGCTGCCTGTACACGATCCCAGCGGTTATCTCTGTCCATTGCATAGTATCTTCCGGCGACTGTCGCTGTTCTTGCACATCCTGTGGATTCGCAGAGCCTGACGTGTTCTTTCATGTCCTCAAGAGCAGCTCTTGGTGGAACATCGCGACCGTCAAGGAATGCATGTATGTAGATCCTGTCAAGTCCTTTGTTCTTCGCAAACTCAATGAGTGCACGCAGGTGGTTCATATGGCTGTGTACCCCTCCATAAGAAAAAAGTCCCATCAAATGAAGGGCTGAACCTTTCTCCTTTGCATTATTGATGGCTTCCAGCAACACAGGGTTCCTGAAAAAATCCCCGTTCGCAATATCCCTGTTGATACGGGTCAGGTCCTGGTATACAACACGCCCTGCTCCTATGTTCAGGTGGCCGACCTCAGAGTTACCCATCTGCCCTTCAGGAAGTCCGACATCCTCTCCTGATGTAGTGAGTAGTGTATCAGGGTACTCTTCTACAAGGCAATCAAGGTTGCTGGTGTCAGCCAATGCTATGGCATTTCCTTTGTCATCGGGTGAGTATCCCCAGCCGTCCAGTATCATCAGAAGAAGTGGTCTTTTTGTGAATTTCATGGGGTGTAGAATGTCCTGATGATAATTAAATGCACGGATTTTACATTATGGTGCTGTTTTAACTTTCAGCCGAGAAGTCCCCCTTCCGTAAGGTGGGGGATGAAAGGCGTACTATCCGCATACAACATCATTTTACAAAACATTGATATATTGTTAAAACATATAGTATATTGATGCTTAAAGCCTACAAATATCGACTGTACCCCTCTGAATCCCAAATCGAG
>NZ_FOHQ01000008.1 GCF_900111645.1 Methanococcoides vulcani | reverse complement strand
AGATTGCTGAAACTGGTGAGATTGCTGAAACTGGTGAGATTGCTGAAACTGGTGAGATTGCTGAAACTGGTGAGATTGCTGAAACTGGTGAGATTACTGAAATTGGTGAGGTCGAAGGAGCCGGACATATGGCTGAGACCACTGAGGTGGGTCCAAACGGTGAAACCACTGTAATTCATGAGGCTGAGATCCCGGAAATGGATGAGAAGGAGCTCCGTAAGATCGAACAATATGTCATTAATTTAAGGCTTGGAGATTCAAGAAAGAACATTCGTTTAAAGGAATTCCTTAAGGATCCGAAAGATGCATTTTATAGATATCCTTATTATTCGATGTTATTCAGCGGACCTGCTGCTCTTTTGTTCATGATAACAGGATTCTCGTTCACCTGGGGAACGCCAACTATCGATCATGTTATCTTATTTTCGGTGTGGATATTTATCATCCCGCCAGCAATAACCTATTACAGGAAGCATAAATTTGTCAACAAGGTCGAAGAGTACCTGCCGAATTTCCTGCGTGATATTGCAGAAATGAGCAGGGCAGGTCTTACTCTCCCTGCAGCATTAGGCACTGTTGCAAAGGGTGAATATGGTGAAATGACGGATGAGATCAAGAAAATGGATGCATCTGTCTCCTGGGGTATTTCCTTTGAAGAAACCATGGAATACTTCGCAAAAAGAATGAACACTTCTCTCATATCACGTGCAGTGGCCCTGATCACTCAGGCAAGCCGTGCTGGTGGACGTGTGTCCTTTGTACTTGAAGCTGCTGCGAGGGATGCAAGCGAGATAAAGACACTTGAGAGGGAACGTCGTGGTAACATGGCTGTTTACGTAGTGATAAGCTACATAGCCTTCTTCGTGTTCATCTTTGTGATATTGATGCTGACAACTCGCTTTGTTCCTACGATGTATGAAGCAAGTCAAGCTGTGGCAGGTGCTTCTGCAGGAGGTTCCTTTATTGGAGGTTTTGATCCCGATGCTTTCATACGTACCCTTTTCCATGCATGTCTGCTACAAGGATTCATGAGTGGTCTGGTTGCAGGACAATTGGGAGAGAACCGGCTTTCCGGAGGTCTGAAGCACTCATTCATACTGACCTTTATTGCCTGGGTATGCTTCCTGATCCTGTGATGAAAAGATGCTTGTAGCTAAACAAATAAACAAAAAAGTAAGCATATAATTAAATAATAAATAAGGAGAGTTCACTTCTTTGAAAAGGACTCTCTTGCTTTTTCTTTTATAGATGTGAACAGGTCATTTCCCTTTGTGTCGATACCGACAATGAGAGGGCCGAACTCAACGACTTCAAGTTCCCATACGGCTTCAGGCATTCCAAGGTCCAGCCAGTGAACCTGGGGGACATTCTTTATAGAACCTGCTGCAAGTGCTGCACATCCACCGGTGTATGCGAGGTAGACACATTTCCCTTTCAGGCTTTCAGCCACGTTGTTCATACCACCTTTTCCGACAAGGGCACGAACGTTGAAATGCTTCAGAAGGTTCGGTGTCATCTTTGACATCCTGTCGCTTGTAGTAGGTCCGGCTGCAACGACACTCCATTTTCCTTCTATCTGCTGCATCAGGGGTCCACAGTGGTAAATAGCTGCACCTTCCAGTTCAAAAGGTAGCTCAAGGCCTTCCTCATACATTTCAAGTATTCTTGCATGTGCTTCATCACGGGCTGTCAGGACAGTCCCTGTGAGATAGACAATGTCACCGGCATCGAGTTGTTTGACGTCTTCCTTCTTAAGAGGTGTATTTAGATGGTATTCCATTATTCCTTACCTCCAAGTATAACTGAAGCATGCCGGTTTGCCCAGCACTGGATATTAATAGCTACAGGCAGGGATGCTGTGTGGCAGTGAGATGTGTTAAGATGTACTGCAAGAGCAGTGGTATCGCCGCCAAGACCCATTGGTCCGATTCCCAGTGAATTGATCCTGGCAAGGATGGTCTTCTCTTCATCGTTCATGTCATTTACAGTTCGTAAAAGTGAGGATTTCGCAAGCCTTGCAGCTTTGTCGAAAGACCCTCCGATTCCCACACCTACAATAACAGGCGGACATGGTCGGCCTCCGGCATTGAGTACGGTTTCAACAATGAAGTCATCAATGCTCTTAAGCTCGGTGGGATTCATCATTTTCAGAACGCTCATGTTCTCGGAACCTGCACCTTTTGGAGCTACTGTTATTTTCAGCTGTTTTCCTTCTACAAAGTCATATTTGATATCAGGAAGTCCTTCGCCTGTATTGTCATTGCTGTTGCTTCGGCTAAGCGGATCAACAGCATTTGGTCGCAATGGAACCTGTTGGGTTGCTATCCTGGTAGCTTCAAGTATCGCTCCCTTAAGGTCAAAATCAATATGCAGGTCCCTGCCTATCTCTACATAAAATATAAGTATGCCTGTATCCTGGCAGAGGGGAATGCTGTTGTTCCCTGCAATCTCAATGTTCTTAAGGATCGCTTCTATCTGCGATCTTGCAACATCGCTTGATTCATTTTCTTTTGCTGTTTCAAGAGCCTTTATCACATCATCAGGAAGAAGCGTCTCAGCTTCCTTTATTGTGTTAACAGTGGCTTTAACTACAGCATCATAAGTTATCTTGCCAGTCAAAAAAGATCACCTTAAATGGTGCGGGAGAAGGGATTCGAACCCCCGAACGTCTACACGAGTAGATCTTGAGTCTACCACCGTTGGCCACTTGGTTACTCCCGCATTTGAGAAATACGTTACCAGAAATAGCAGTATTTGTTATAAACTTATCTATCGTTCACTCGTATGTGCCTTTTTAGTTTGAACGGAAATGCTATATTTGCGATAAATATGCTTTTCTTTGAAATATATTTATTAAAGAGTAAGTAATTGTAATCTAATGATGACGACAGATATACCTGAAAATGGTGCATCCTTTGATCCGCGCAGGATCGAAGAAAAGAACAAAGAAATGGTTCTGGGCATTTCAGATCGTGGTTGGCATCCAAAACAATTGACGGATAAGTGCAACCCTGATTATCAGATGCATTTTGGCGGTGATACTCTGGATCTTGAATCTCTCATGGATTTTATGGAATCCATCCACAAGGCGCTTCCTGACCTTCATTTTGTTGTTAATGATGTTATTGCTGAAGGTGATAAAGTTGTGACTCGGTGGACTGCCAGTGGTACGCATCTGGCTGATTTCCAGGGTGTTCCTCCCACACACAAGCCGGTGACCTTTACCGGGATCACGATCACACGTATAGAGAATGGCCTGATCGCTGAGGACTGGGAAGAGGTAGATCAATTGAACTTTGCCCAGCAGTTCGGTGCTTTTTCATCTGATATGCTTTGACAGGGTCCGAATAATACTCAGGTATTAATGGCATATCTTTTATACAAACAGGTACCAGATTAGTTGAAAATGCATGGTCTTATTCCAGACATATAATCCCGGAGAATTCATTTGATAGAAACCAGAATTTTAATTGCCCTGTTCCTTTTGTACTGGGTCATAGTATCGATCCTTGACAAAAAGGGCATACTTGAGCGATATAACATCTCTACCTATGGTCCTATACTTATGATCAGGACCCTCAGGGGCCAAAAACTGTTGGACTTCCTTGCAAGACCCAAAAGTATGTGGAAATTATTCGCGAATATCGGCATAGTCCTGATGTTCATTGGCATGTTCGCTATGTTCCTCATTATAGTTGTATCAGATGTTGCCATGCTGTCGTCCATTGGGGATAATACGCTCCCTGAGCCTGGTAAGTTCAATGAGGCAAGGAACATTTTCCTAATACCTGGTGTAAATGAGTTCATACCTCTTTCCTGGGGTATTATTGCTCTGCTGGTAACACTTGTAGTACATGAGTTCTCACATGCGATCCTGTGTAAAGTAGAAGGTATCAGGGTCAAGTCCATGGGTATCCTGCTTGCTGTAGTTCCTATCGGAGGTTTTGCCGAACCGGATGAGGAGGAGCTTTTCGGGATAAAGAAGGAAGATGGTAAAGATCTGGAAGCAAGTTCCACTGATGGTCCAATCGAAAGGAAGATCCTGGGCATAGAAAAAGAACCAGATACTAGCAAAGTGGCCACAAGGGAACAAAGGGCACGGATACTGGCAGCAGGTGTCATGTCAAATTTCGTGGTTGCAGCAATTGCATTTATACTGTTGTTCGGTCCTGTGCTTGGGGCGATATCACCTCTTGGTGATGCCATGATAGTTAATGTTACACCTGATTCTCCAGCAGATATTGCAGGACTTCAGGATAATATGGTGATCACGCAGATCGATGATACACCTGTTGAAAAAGCGAATGACATTTTACTTTACATGAGTAGCGTTGAACCCGGTACTGTGGTGGAGGTGCATGCTGCCAAAGACCGGGTGGTCTCGGTCTATGATGTTCAGGTAGGAGAAGATGATACTGAAGATGTCAGGGGTATCTATGTAAATGACATCGTCCCGGATTCACCTGCTGAAGCAGCGGGGGTTGAAAAGGGCATGATGATCATCAACATTGATGGCACTCCAATAAATTCATCCGACGATTTTGTGCTCTTCATGAACTCGACAAAAGTGGGTCAGACGATCCTCGTGGAAGCTGTGATGGCAGATAGTCCTGAAAAGAATGCATCCTCTGCTTTCTTTGAAGTAGAACTGGCTTCACATCCTGATGGTATTTCTGAAAAAGGTTTCCTTGGTATCTATTATGGTTCCAATGGACTCCAGATAACTCCTCTTGGGATCACCGTGGGTGAGTTCCCTGCGAAAGCCTATCTTGAAGCCCTGCGCTCAATACCTTCACTGATGACCGGTTTTGTCGGCTGGATCATTCTTCTGGGACTTCCGATCGTAGGCTTTGCAGGCGAAGGTTTCCCCGGATTTAGTGGCACACTTGCCCAGTTCTATCACCCTGTAGGATGGGGGGAACCTCTGGGTATCGGTGTGTTCTGGATCGCCAATACTTTGCTCTGGGTTGGCTGGCTTAACTTCTATGTTGGCCTGTTCAACTGTCTCCCGGCAGTACCACTTGATGGGGGTCATGTATTCAAGGACTATCTCAGGTCCTTTGTTGGCAGGCTTGTATCGGACGAGAGAAGGGCAACAGAGATATCAGCAGCCATAGCAGCAACTTTCACATTTGTGATCCTTATATCCTTCCTGTTCATGATATTCGGACCATATATTGTACATGGATTCTGATGGCTACAAAAGTTTGAAAGATATCCATGAATACATTATGAAAGCACTATGAAAGCACTATGAATAAAGCATAACGTAAGAATTGAAGAGGTCGCGAGATGAGATATCCAAAATTCTTGAGTTCGTCCATTGCAGCTTATATTGCAATTTCTATTGGCGTCGTCCTGCTTTACATAGTAATTTTCATGAATCTGATGGGATATGAGGGACAGCATGAATACGCCAATCTGGCAAATGCTATCTACTGGGTTATGGCTTCTGTAACTACAGTTGGTTATGGTGACATTGTCTTCCAGTCGATGATCGGGAAGATCTTTTCCATTATAGTCATGATTTCAGGCATTCCACTCTTCTTTGGAATCTTGATCACACTGGTCATCACTCCCTGGTTCGAGAAAACGATGAAACTTCCTCTTGCTGTCAAGGTCCCGAAAAAGTATTCAGATCACATCATTGTCTGTGGCTATAATGCACTTGTGGAGACCCTGGTGGAAGAGTTCAAGGAGCAAAATACAAGTTTTGTTATTGTATCAGAAGATGAGGATGCTCTTCGTATGTTATTCAGGAAGAACATTCCCTGCATGTATGGTGATCCAAGCGATGAGATCACACTTGAGAATGCTAACATTAATTCTGCCCGCTTTCTCATTGCTAACCAGTCCGATAATGAAAATGCTAACATTGTTCTTACCGCGCGAAAAGTTAGTGATGTCAGGATAATTGCTGTGGCAGAAGATGCTTCCAAGATAAAATACCTGAAATATGCTGGTGCTGACCGTGTCATATCGCCCAAACTGGTACTGGGCAGGTTCTTTGCAAAGAAGGCTGTTGATCCCTTCCTTGGCGTGCTCTTTGGGACCACTGAGTTCTTTGATGGATGTAGCATCGTCGAGTTTCCTGTATACTCTAAAAGTGCATTGATCGGAACAACTCTGTCACAGGCGCAAATTCATGAAAGGACAGGAGCTACGATCATAGGCTTGAGGAAAGGGGGGCAGCTTACTTTTAACATTCATCCCGGTGATGTGATAAAGGACAATACTGTCATTCTTGCAGTAGGTAGCAGGGAACAGCTTCAGAGATTAGGTAAGTTGACCGATTAAAAGGGGCAATATGATGATAAAAAATGAACATTTGATCGTACTTGGCTATGGTGACGTTGGCAAACGTATAGTTGAAGTATTTATTGAGAACGATGTTCATTTCACCGTGGTCGATAAAAATGAGGCTGCATTCTCAAATGTAGATTTCGACCATGTTTCTGGCGACGGGACCGATGAAGCTGTTCTCATGCAGGCGGGTATTGAAAAAGCATCTACTGTGATCATTACGTTGAATACTGATACTGAAGTCATCTTTGCAACTCTTATGGCACGTGGTCTCAAGCCGGATTGCATTATTTTCTCACGTGCAAATTCGGTGAATTCCATTGACAAGCTATACAAGGCCGGGGCAGATTACGTAGCTTCACTTTCCATCGTATCAGGTCAGCTGCTTGCCAAGATCACATCCAAATGCACCCGTCCGGAATGCTATCAGCTTTATGAGGAGATCGTACTCTATGAAGGTATAGAGATCGAAAAGTTCCAGCTCAAGGAAGGTTCCAGTATGGTCAGCAATAACATAGGGGAACTTGACTTTGTCAATAAATTCGACTGCAAGATCATAGGTGTTGAAAGAAAAGGCTCAGTGACTGTCTCTCTTCCTTCTTCCTTCGTGCTGAAGGTAGGCGATACGATCGCCGTGGTGGGAAACAGGGAGCATGTCGAGAAGTTCAGGAATATTTTCATTAAACAGGATTGATCTCTTTCGGTGGATATGTATTTATGGAGCCATTTTTTTATATTGCAATTGTTTTCTGTCTTTCCATCCTTTTCTCGTTCCTGGGAATGGGTGGTGCGATCATATATGTTCCTTTGCTGTACTGGCTTGGAATGGACCTTTTGACAGCGATCGCCATTGCATTGTTGTTAAATGTGGTGACCACTTTTTCAGCATCTCTGACCTATATTAAAAAAAGGATGGTGGATTTTCATACAGCTGCACCATTTATAGTATCCTCTGCAATAGCTGCACCATTTGGGGCTTTTATCTCACAATCTGTTCCTGATACTACAACATTAAGCACATTCAGTCTGGTAGTTGCATTGGCAGGTATCATTGTTATATTTTCAAAGAGGATCGGAAATACGGAAAGTGAAGTGAAGGTCAGCCGGAAAGCACGCTTCATTATCGGTATCATTTTGGGCTTGTTCATCGGAACAGTTGCAGGAATGCTGGGCATTGGTGGCGGTACATTCCTGGTTCCTGTCTTGCTGCTTCTGGGATTTGGAATAAAGAGTGCACCTGCAACATCCGCATTAGTTGTTCTCTTCTCATCCCTTTCCGGGTTTCTCTCCCATATCGGTAGTTTACAAATAGATCATCAACTGCTTGTTGCTATGGCATTAACAGCATTAGTGGGCGGACAGATCGGCTCACGTCTGATGTATCTGAGACACGATAAGCTTCGCATCTTCTTTGAACAGTATTTCAGCAAAACGCTGGGTTTGGTGCTACTGTTAATATCCGTGATGGTACAGTGGTCTCTTATAGGGAAATAAGATCACAAAATTATGCTCAATGATCCCATTTTCATGATAGAAAGGTTTAATACAAAACATCACAATGATACAACGCAATTCTAAGCTGCAAGGGCTCGTAGGGTAGCCAGGACATCCTCATGGGCTTCGAAGTGGATTATTCCGCGAAGAGACCCATTGACCCGCGTTCGAATCGCGGCGGGCCCGTATTTTATCAACTTTATTTTTTTATCTCTACTCAAAATGTAGGTTCTTATCAAAAACTTATAATGTTTTGAAGATCATTATCATTTATGAGTGTTGGACTAAAAGAAGAGATCAGTAAATTCCATTTTTTGAATGTAAACTGGAAGGACCTGGACATTTTTCTTTTATTTCTTTTTATACCATCACTTTTGATGATGTTTTTTTTCCTTCCGGATTATATGAAGTTCGATCACTTCATTCTCTTTCCATTAGAGCCAAAGATCGAAACACTTTTTTTGTCCAACTATATCCATTCCTCATATTCTCATTTGATGGAGAACCTGATCTTTTATGTGGTTATCATGTTTCTGATCATTAATTTTGAAACTGATAGGAATTTTTTCATTATATCATTCTTGTTATTTTCTTTCGTCCTTCCATTTGTTGTTTCATTTTCAATGGTATATTTTATAGGCCTTCCATTTCCTGTTCAGGGATATTCAGGAATTGTAAGTGCACTGGTAGCTTACCTGATGTTTGCTTTTTATAGATATTGCAAAAAGTATTATTGTCCTAAAATAGGGCACGAGTTCGTTTATTTTTTAATATTTTTGAACCTGTTCCTGGTGCTTTTTAATTTGAAGGCTTCTATTTTCATGTATCTGGCAGTTTCTATGCTTCTACTGGTAACTGCCTACATTAATAGACCTTTCTTTGATTGTGTTTCTCTGAAGCTTCACTCAGTTTGCGGAGCAGGTATGATCAAAAGATCACCGATGCCTATCATATTCTATGTCTTTATTATCTATGTTTTTCTTGTCTATTTCTTAGTAGGTCTTCCATTGTTGATCCCTGAAAATACCATAGATGGGGTATGTATTGTGAACATTCTGGGACATTATACGGGCTATGTATTTGGACTAGTGTCCACTCTTATGCTTGAAAAGGTAAACAAAATTATTTAAAAAAGAATTTTCCCGGACATTCCCGGGAAAATTGAATGAACATTTTATTTTATCTGAATTCTTTAGTTTTTTCAATTTATTCTGTCATATCGATCTCAAAACCAACAATCGGCTGGCCAAGGCTAAAGTTGACGATAACTCCTGGATAGAGTTCTCCCATTACTCCGACCTTCTTACCATCGATAATGATGTCAGCACGCCTGCCTTCGATAAATGCAGGATCGGTTGATTCAGCGACCTCATATGGAATATCCCTCTCCCTCATCACGGCGTCCAGGACTTCCCTGATCTCAGTGAAGTTTGCCTGTGCATGGATCGAGGCAGCTGAAAGATGGAGCCTGTTCTTTGCATTCACAACAACTTCTCCGACTTCAAAGATGCGCTGTGGAAGCTCATGGTGCTGGTTCAGGGAGAATATCTCCATAAGGTTTGGTAATATGGTGGTGCGGACCATTGTCTGGTCTTCGCTTATAGGGTGAAGCACAAATGTAACATCATCTGTTTCTTCACGGCACATCCATTCAAAATGCACTTTCTGGCTGGTGAGCGTAAAAGGCATGACCTCTGAATATCCAAGGCTTACCATTATCTCTCGCATTGCTCCCCTTGTCAGGGATATGGGATGTGCGCTTCCAATGGTGGCACTCTTTGGGAATTTGCTCTGGATCTTGTCAAAGCCATATCCGATTGCAATATCCTCGATCACATCAAAATTGTGCAATATGTCTGCTCTGTAGGACGGGACCATTATGTCGAAGTTCTCTCCGTCATCAGAAAGGCTTGCACCGAATCCCATTCTTTCCAGTTCATTTATGATCTCCTCGTTGGTAAGTTCCACGCCTATTAGTGAATCTATCTCTGATCTTGGAAGTTTGAGGTCGCGGGCTGTCATATCAGGGGTGACCTTTTCAGTTCCATCAGGATAGATGATCTTCACTGATTCGACCTTGCCGCCTCTCTCTGCAAGTGAGGTCACCACGATGTTAAGCGCAGTGTAGACCGCATCACCAAGTCCGGTCACATCAATGAACAGGGCTGTCGTGCTTTCTTCCACTCTTGTAAGTGTTCCATTGATAATTGGCGGGAATGAAAGGACATTTTCCTTTGAATCAGTTATCAAAGGGTATTTTTTCATTCCTTCAAGGATGTCGGCAAAGCGTACGCCTTTTGGATGTTCCTCAAGGATCTCATCCATTGTCATTGGTTCTGTGAAGTCAAGAGGTACGAATTTGTAATCCGGGTCAACTGCCTGATATTTGAATGGCGGGGTGATATTTGCCATGTCATGGACACCGATGGAAACTTTCTTCCTGTTCCTTCCAAGCCCCCAGTGGAGGGATTCCTGAAGGTCCATCAGGGATTTGATAGAGCTGGATGTGAAGTTTATTCCCCTTACAACTGCGCAGCCTAGTACCGGGCGTACGTTCCCGATCTGGTCATCAAGTTCTATCGTAATGTCCGATGGTGTCACATCATAATGACAAAGCCCGGTTTCGATGTTCATAAATCCGCGCATGGCCCTTGCTACTCCTTCCACACTGTAAAGGTCAGGGCGGTCAGGGAAGAACTCAATGTCTATGGACTCTTTTTCGATACGTTCGATGTCTGCACCTATCATTGGTACACGGTCAATGATCGTATCCTTGTCTGAACGTGTGAGTGATTCCAGATCCTCATATTGTAAGGTAATTATTGGCATGTGGGATATCTCCGTGGTCATACTATATATGACCATTAGCAATTTGAACCGATAATAGAACGAACATGTGTAGCTTTTGATTTAATATTTTTCATCAATTTTCTTTGGAATGTACTCCTTTAAATGCAATAACTTTAATAATGTATAATGATTATTATCATTATAATAATAGATCACACCATCTGTGGCTATAATGAACACAGATCCTTTGCGGTGTAACAATGGTAAAAGAGGCAGAAGAAAACCCGGATAACGACAGGATGGATGGTATTGAAGATGCCGATCAGAATACTGCCGTTGGAAACGACCCTGATGCAGCCAATGAAGGAAAGGAACTTAGCGATAACCTATCCGAATTTCACAACAGTAATGAAATTGATGAAGAAGACCTTGAAGCAGTTATTCTAACACCAAGGAGCAGATCTAAAAAAAGTTTTGGTTATCCTCCTGAAAGGAACAGTTTTGATAATGATGCTGATGAGGATCTTAATATCCTTCTACCAAAATCTGAGAATTTTTCCCGTCCGGAACTCGAATCCAGTTCCTCTATACAGGATTGGAAACCAATAGGTGGTTATTCCAATGGTTTTGAACCAGTTTCCATCGATCCGGAAGGATCCGACTTATCTTTACACGAAGAGCGTACCATCACAGAAACGTTCCCAAAGACGCATATTGAGCTGACAGATGAGGGTAGCACTGATAACAAAGATATCGGTGATATCCATATTGTCGATGAACTGGAAAGTAGAAAAGATATCGCTGACTTGGAGGAAGCCAACAAGGGCTTCGAAGATGTTGTCGAAGAGAATGTTGTTAAAGATAGTGTTTCCGAAGATGTCCTTCAGGAAGAACAGGTTTCTAAGGACGATGAAGGAATTCCAGCTGAAAAGATAGGCATTATCGACAAAATAAAGAATCTCTTCAGAGGGGAGAATGAGGAGATCGAACCTTATGACCCGGAAGTCCATGGGATCCTTTCAGAATTTACAGGGGTTGAGGACTATGAAGAAATTGATCGTTACTGGACCTCGGAACCGTATGTTTTTATTGTCATTCTTTACAATGAGGATCGAAATGATCACATTTATTATGTGGTCGAGCCTTCACTCTCTGACTTTGAGCAGGTCTTCCTGACAGAGATACAGGATCGTCTTCATAATGAGCTTCTGGTAGAAGATATTGATGAAAATGAGGATAAGGAAGAAGTGCTTGAAAAAGAGATCCGTGACATCATCAAAGACTATGCTATCGAAATAACTCCTGCAATGCTTGAGAAGGTATTTTATTACATTAAGCGTGATTTCATCAGATTCGGTAAGATCGATCCCCTGATGAATGATAGTTCAATAGAGGATATTTCCGGTAATGGTCACAGTAAGCCGATCTTCCTTTATCATCGTGTTTACCAGAACATTGCTACTAACATCAGTTTTGAGGAAAATGAACTTAATTCTTTCATTATCCAGCTTGCACAGAAGAGCGGCAAGCACATCTCAGTAGCAGATCCTATGGTCGATGCCACTATGCCGGATGGTTCAAGGGTACAGATGACACTGGGTGTCAGTGTTACAACCCATGGTAGTACATTTACTATCAGGAAGTTCAGTGAGGATCCTATCACTCCGATAGATCTCCTGAAGTGGGGAACATTCTCTTCGGAATGTATGGCATATCTTTGGCTATGCATTGAGAACAACAAGAGCCTGATCTATGCCGGTGGTACTGCATCCGGTAAGACTTCTTCCCTGAATGCCGTATCCCTATTTATTCCTGAAAAGGCTAAGATCATCAGTCTTGAAGATACAAGGGAATTGAAATTGCCTCATCCAAATTGGATCCCTGGTGTAACTAGAGATTCCTTCACAGCGGACGATCGCGGTTCTGTAGATATGTATGATCTTCTAAAGGCTGCATTACGTCAGCGTCCAGAATATCTCCTTGTCGGAGAAGTTCGTGGTAAAGAAGCTCTGACATTGTTCCAGGCAATGTCCACAGGACATACAACTTTCTCGACAATGCATGCAGATTCAGTTCCATCCGCTATCCACAGGCTTGAGAACCCACCTATCAGTGTACCGCGTAACATGATACAGGCACTGGACATTATGTGCATTCAGGCACAGACCTATTCCATGGGCAAGCGTGTCAGAAGGAACCTGAAGGTGGTGGAGATCATTGACATCGATCCAAATACACGAAACATCAGGACCAATGATGTGTTCGTGTGGGATTCTTCAACCGATATCTTCAATAGAACAGGCGATTCAAAAGCTTTGATGGATATCCGTATGAGGAGAGGCTGGGGTACAATGGATGTCAACAGGGAATTGGCAAACAGGCAGCGTATATTGGAATATATGGTCAATAATAATATTGAGGACTTTAAGCAGATCTCTAGTATTATTAATGCCTATCAATCCACACCGGAAAAAGTCTTGAAGGAACTTGATCTGCTATAACGTTCTTTGGAGTGATAAGGTGACAGAAGACGGATTTCAGGAAAAAGCTCATGAAAGCGAAATACAGGAAATAGTTCCTGATATTGCTGATCTTGTCGAAGAACAGGATAGTCTTCAGGATATCGAACCTTCAATCGAAACGGAGGTCAGCACCCCCTCCTCACTTTCTTCCGGGACTAAAAAGGATTCATTCCTGAGTGGTATCAAACGAAAGCTATCCGGGGGGCCCAAAAAGGATAATGGCACTTTTGACAGGTTTTATGATTACTTCGCTATCTTTAAAAAGATCCCTTTTGCATTACTTGGTGATCGGATACAGGCAAGGAAAGAAAAATATGCAAATCTCCAGGTGCAACTTTACCAGGCACGTGTGCCTCTTTCATATGAGATGTATGTCTCAAATACGATTTTCTATTCCGTGCTTTGCTGTGTAATTGGCCTTATTCTGGGTCTTATCCTTTCATATATTGTTGTGAATTTGGTCGGACTTCCTGATACTATAACAAATCTGGAGTTCAGCACATCTACTTCCTGGATACTTCAATTTAAATCGTTGTTCATTGGTCTTTTTATAACCGTTCTTTTTGCTGCAATGCTTGGAGGTGTTACCTATGGATTGTTTATGCTTTACCCGGGTTTCAAGGCAGGTGAACGCAAAGGAAATATCGACAGGCATCTGCCTTATGCCGTAACTTTCATGTATGCCCTTTGTAAGGGTGGCATGAACATTATTGAAGTATTCAGGCTGTTAGCCCGTTCAGAGGATACCTACGGTGAGGTTTCGAAAGAGATAGATGCCATCCTGCGTGAGATGGACTATTTCGGACACGACCTGAGAACCGCGATCTCGAACATTAGCGACATAACTCCTTCAGAAAGGTTCCAGGACCTGATGCAGAACCTGCTGACCAGCATTGACAGTGGTGGAAGTATTCCACGTTATTTCCAGGATAAGTCTGAACAGTATATGCAAAAAGCAGTTATAGACCAGAAAGGATTTTTGGAGACCCTGGCATTGCTGTCAGAATCCTATGTTACTGCATTCGTTGCCGGTCCCCTCTTTATCATCATACTAGGTGTTATGATGGCTGTGATGGGCTCAGGATCAGATGTCATGGTATATGCCATTATTTATGCCGTACTTCCGATCGGCTCACTGATGTTTGTTGTGATGATCAGCATTATTACTCCAAGCGAGAGCGGAGAACCTGATATCCTGCCTACCAGAATAGTGCTTGATCATGGTATTCCACAGACCCCATCATATCTTGAACCGGTATATAACGAAGCAGGTGAACTGATAGATGAGACTGAAGAAAAGGTCCGGGAGAGAGCATTGTATGGGGATCTTGCAAAGTCTAAAAGATCATTATCATTGAGGGGTTTCTTGCAGAATCCGATCAAACCACTGATGAATAAACCTCTCTATACCCTTGCTGTTACATTACCACTTGCATTTCTGGTTATTTTTATCCCCTTCTGGTTGAATAAAGGGGATCTTCAGACAACATCACAGGTGGTTGCTTTTATTGATGATTATATTGTACTTGGTCTTTTCCTTGTAATAGTTCCTCTTGCTATTTTCCATGAGGTTAAATCCCATAGGAAGAAAAGCCTTGAGAAACAGTTCCCTGATTTCTTAAAAAAACTTGCAAGCACTAACGAGACCGGAATGACTCTTCGTGATTCCATAAAACTTATGAAAGCTTCCAGTAAAGGAAACCTTGGTAAAGAGATCCACAAGATCTGGAAGGATACCTTCTGGGGAATGAATGTCAATGATTCCCTCATCAGGTTTGCCAACAGGCATCGAACTCATGTTATAGCACGTTCGATGACCCTTATTACAAGAGCCAATGAATCAAGTGGTGATGTGGGTGAAGTGCTTCTGGTAGCAGCACGTGATGCAGCATCAGAACAGTCCATGAAACATGAGCGTTCAATGAACATGATGATCTACATAGTCATCATTTATATTGCTTTCTTCGTGTTCGTTGGAGTCATCTATGTTATCTCTACGACCTTCCTGACCGAGATGGCAATTGCGGGTGAAAAGATGGCTGAAGCAGGAACACAGGGCGGTGGATTCCTTGGAAATTTTGACCTTGAAGCATACACCCGTTTGTTCCTGCATGCATCCCTTCTTCAGGGATTAAGCTCCGGGCTCATGGCAGGTGCAATGGGTGAGGGTAATGTACTTTCAGGACTGAAACACTCAATAGTCATGATCACTGTCGGCTATCTTATATTCACCCTGTTCGTATGAGTAGTTGTTCTGTTTAAGCAGGGCAATTACAATGATGGGAGATTTCAATGAAGATCGTGGGAATTGATGAAGCTGGAAAAGGTCCTGTAATAGGTCCTATGTGCATTGGTGGTGTGAGAATTGATAAGAGTAAAAGCAATGCTCTTAAGAATCTCGGGGTTGCCGATTCCAAGAAACTCTCACCAAAAAAGAGAGTGCATCTCGCGTCCCAGATCAAGAAGTATGCAGATGATTATTTTGTTTTTGAAGTATCCCCTGGCCAGATAGATGAGCTTCGCAAACTGATGACCATGAACGAGATCATGGTCCTTGGCTTTGGGAATGTGATCGAAAATCTTCCGGGTGATGAGATCTATGTTGATGCGGCGGATGTAAAAGAGGAACGATTTGGCAAACGTCTTCTTGAAGGTTATTTGAAGAATCACCCTGATAGCGTAGCTCCCACTATCGTTTCAAAACATGGAGCCGATGATCTTTTCCCGGTGGTATCTGCAGCATCTATTGTAGCGAAGGTCAGGCGCGATGAACTGATTGAAGAGCTTAAAAAAGATATCGGTGTGGATTTTGGAAGTGGATATCCCTCTGATCCAAAGACCAAGCAGTTCCTGAAGGATTGGTATGATGAGCACGGTTCCCTGCCGGATATCGTCAGGCATTCCTGGAAGACCGCACAGAATATCGTTGAAAAATAAGGCTGATCGGATAAATAAAGAATAGACTAAATGCTGTCAGCTCTATAGATGTTACATTAATAGAATAGCTAGGTTAGAGTATAATGGACTATACTAAAGTCGAATGGGATGAGATAGGCTAGAGTAAAATCTAATGGAATGGGATAGACTAGACTAGACTAGACTAGACTAGACTATAATTAAATTAAAATGAATGAAAAAAAGTTGAGTATTCAGGTAATATTACCTGTTGTTAATATACTCCACCATTGACTGGAACATCCTGACGCCATCATCGGAGCCAAGGATAGATTCGGATGCTCTTTCCGGATGGGGCATAAGTCCCATTACATTCCTTTTCCCGTTCAGTATGCCTGCAATGTTCTCCTGTGAACCATTGGGGTTTACTTCATCGGTCACGTGACCATCTTTATCCACATACCTGAAAGCTACAAGCTTTTCATCTTCCATATTTGAAAGGGTCTTCTCATCAGCATAGAAATTACCTTCCATATGGGCTATGGGTACCCGGATAACTTCGCCTTCCTTAAAAGCGGAAGTAAATGGTGAGTCTGTGGTCTCTACTCTCAGGTAGGTCCCTTCACATCTGAACTTCGGGTACATGTTGGTTGCAAGGGCACCATTGAGCAGTCCTGATTCAGTGAGTATCTGGAAACCGTTACAAATACCCATTACCGGCTTACCCTCATCTGCCATCTTCTTGACGGAATCCATGATCGGTGTGCGTGATGCGATAGCACCTGCGCGCAGGTAGTCACCATAGGAGAAGCCTCCGGGTATCACTGCACCTTCGAACCTGTCAAGGTCATGCTCCTTGTACCATACAAGTTCTGCATCCACACCGACAACGTCTTTCAGTACGTGCAAAACATCAAGATCACAATTGCTTCCACCAAACTGAATGATGGCTATTGTCATTTAAGCTTCCCTCATGTCGATGGTGTAATTGTGTATGATCGGGTTCGCGATAAGCTTCTGGCACATCTCATCAACCTTCTTTTCTGCCAGTTCACTGGACTCTTCCTCAAGGTCAATGATATATCTCTTTGATGTCCTCAGTTCGTTTGTGTGGTATCCAAGGTGCTCCAATGCCCTTTTAATGGTGGTACCTTCCGGGTCAAGCATTCCCGGCTTAAGCTCGATTGTTACTTCTGCACGATATTGCATTTTGATCCTCTGTTTTTGCTATAATGTGATTAGGGGTATAATGGTTATCAAGCAATTAAAAATATCGCTTTAACATCCAGGTTTAAGTTATAATGTTTGTTTTGCATTCCATATCCTTTGTACAAGGGTCAGGTGTGCAAGTACTGCTATAACGGCTACTGCAATTAAAATATATCCTGTGATAGCTCCCACTATCAGTATGATCAGTCTTTCAGATCTCTCTGCAACTCCCACGTTCATCGAAGTGGATCCTGCGGCTTCTGCTCTGGCACGTGTATAGCTGACCATGTATGAGCCGATCAATGCGAGAACACACCATAACCACAACGGTGCCTGCAACAGTGTGGTCTGATAAATGCTCCCGTTCACCGAGCCGTAAATGATGCCTGCAAAGATGACAGCATCCGCATACCTGTCACAGACCGAGTCCAGCACACCTCCAAATGGTGTGATATTTCCTGAAGCCCTTGCGACTGCACCGTCAAGGACATCGAAGATACCGCTTAGCATAATGAAGATCGCACCCATGGTGAGCTCGCCGATGGCAAACTCAAGGGCTGCAATGCCACTGATAAGAAGTCCTATGATGGTCAGGATATTTGGTGAGATAGGAATGTTCTTTGCAAGCGGCAAAACCGAGATTCTGATCGTGTCTTTTAGTTCATTGAAAATAATTGATCCCTCTTGCTGTCAAGTTCTATCTTATAGGGCAATGTTATTAATGAAATTACGGTTTGAAGTTATTTATCGGTTATTGCTCACCAGCGCTTTTTAGCTTTTTCATTGCATTTGCCATATTGTTCTTTGCATCTTCATAGTCCGGATCCATGTTGAGAACTTTTGTAAAGCAGGTAATAGCTTCCGCATATTTGCGAAGATGGTAATATGCAATACCTTTCTTATTCCATGCAAGAGCATATTTTGGATCGATCTCCATTGTGACATGGACATGCTCATAACATTTGATGGCTTCCTCATACTCTCCCAGTATGTCATGGAGCATTCCTTTATTTATCCATGCATTATCATATTTAGGGTCGACCTCGAGGGCTTTCGTATAGGATTTGACCGACTCTCTATGGTTACCGAGATATGAGTGTGCAATTCCTTTGTTGTACCATATATCGGGATTAAGGGAATCAAGTTCTAATGCTTTTTCAAAACAGTAAACGGCTTTCTGATATTCACTGAGATCACAGTAAGCGATCCCGGTGTTTGTCCAGACCAGTGCTAGAGCTTCCTCCTTCCACAAAAGAGGATCTCTGGAATCGGATTCGAGTATTGCAGAATAGTATTCTACTTTTTCTTCCGGATATTCTGCGTGGAAGCCAAGATTGAACAGTTGTTCTATTGTTCTTTCTTTCTCTTCCATCAAAGACCACTCCCTTCTTATTTATGAATAAAAATATAAAAAGTCTACCTTTTTTTAGGCATACCATATATCATTAGGTATGATCTGAAGCACAGGCATCTTTCAGATTAATAGAGCAGTCTTTGAATATATATTCAGTGGTCAATATACTTCATTGGTTTCGGGCATTGCAATTCCCAGTCTTCTGTCCCTCCAGGTGTCAAGGTAGACGAGTGCTGGTGGGAATACAATGAATGTGGCAAGAAGTGCCAGTGCAGCATCGATCGCAGTAATATCACCGTTCTCCACCAGTACTACCATGGATTGTGTGTAGAATATGTTAAGGAAAAGGTGGTCATAGTCCTGATAAAGCTGTGATGTTTTCTCAACAAAAGTATCAGTTCCTGACCCCATACTGATCTGGCTGGCACCGCTAAAAGACAGGATTATGAAAAGAAAAGCTATAAGAATAATAGGCAGAGCATTATTCTCAATAAAAAAGCCAAGTTTTTCGAATATTTTATGTCTGCTAATGTATCCGATACATAGATATATGGTTGACAGGTTCTTTCAAATAATGGGCAGGATTGCAGGTTATTTTAACACAGAGAATACGGGAATCGATCCTGGTGCTATTTTCAGGGAGATGAAATCGCGCGGAAACTATGATGCTCTCATCTGTACAAAGGATGAAGTTCTTAGTTTCTCATCCGGATTGGAGATTCCTGATATTTCTTCTGATGGCTCCCTGATAACTTTCTTTGATCCTGCAATGGTTCCTGCAATGACCCCCTCAATGATGGATCTTTCACTGTCTGCAGAGGATATAATAACTGTTTGTGATACTGATCTTTATAATTGGAAACATCTGTCTGAAAGTTACGGAAATGATGTTGCAGGTGCTATCAGGAACAATGCTGATCTTCTTGTTCTGTTCCTTGAAATTTTGTTTAAAAAAGTAGCTGCCGATAAGTTAAATGAATCGGACACTCTGTCCTTTCTTGACACATCACTTCGTCAGCTGCGAGGTGTTTATGCATTTGGCTGTAAGGTAGATGATAAAGTGTATCTTGCCAGGGATCTCATAGGTGTCAAGCCTCTCTGGTATGATCTTTCCAGAGGGCTTGCTTTTGCCTCTGAGAAGAAGTTCCTTGAAAAAGCAGGTTGCAGGGAAGTAAAAGAACTTTCTCCCCGGCAAATATTATGCTATGATCTCGAGGACAACACAATTACGCTGCACGATCGTGAGTTCCTTTCCGAACTCACTGAGGTTGAGGGATCTGAGGATGATGTTCGCGACGAATTGCTGAAGTTGCTGAAAGATGCAGTTTCAGTACGTGTTCCCGATGATAACTTCGGTGTCATGTTCTCCGGAGGGATTGATTCTACTATCCTCGCATCCATCTGCAAGGAGGTAGCCGAAGCAAAGGGTGTTTCTGTTACCTGCTATACTGTCGGACTCTCTGGTGTTGCTTCCTCGCCCGATATAATATGTGCTAAAAGGATAGCCGAAGAACTTGGATTTGAACTGAAGGTCCATGAGATCGACCTTGAGGCGGTTGAAGAGCACCTTAAGGTCGTCGTACCTCTTATAGAGGATGCCAGTGTCCCCAAAACCGGTGTTGCCATGACCATGTATGCTGCAAGCGTTGCAGCAAAGAAGGATGGCATCAATGTCCTTTTTGCAGGTGCCGGTGCAGATGAGCTTTTCGCAGGATACAACCGTTACAAGCAGTCCGGGAACATAAACCAGGATTGTTTGAAGGATATCCTTGAGATGCATGAGGTGAACACATACAGGGATGACACTGTTGCAGCGTTTACAGGAACTGTGCTGCGTCTTCCATATCTTGATGAGAAGTTCGTGGAGTATTCACTGGCTATTCCGGAAAAGTTCAAGATGTCTGATGACATGAACAAAGTCATCTTGCGCAGGGCAGGCGAGGAACTCGGTCTGCCAGAAGCGATCACAAAACGCAGTAAAAAGGCTGCTCAATATGGGAGCCGTTTCGACCAGGCATTGAAAAAACTGGCAAAGAGAGCTGGTTTTAGTAACAAGACCGAATATATCAATAGTTTTTGAAGGAGAATGATAGAGTGAAACTAGGTGTTCTTTTCAGTTCAGGAAAAGATTCGAACTATGCATTGCATATTATGCAGGAGAGGGGATATCCCATCGAATGCCTGATAACCATCAAGAGCAGGAATCCTGATTCTTACATGTTCCACACTCCCAATATCGACCTGGCAAGACTGCAGGCAGAGGCTATGGAACTACCTTTACTGGAGACCTTCACGCAGGGTGAGAAGGAACTTGAGCTTGAAGATCTCAAGAACGCTATCATGCAGGCGCAGGAAGAATTCGGCATTGAGGGAATTGTGACCGGTGCATTATATTCCAATTACCAGAAGGACCGGATCGAGAAGATCTGCAAGGAACTGGGACTTGAGTCGTTCTCTCCGCTCTGGCATATCGATCAGGAACAGGAGATGAGGGAACTGCTGGATAAGGGTTTTGAATTCATCTTCAGCAGCATTGCAGCGTATGGTCTGAACAGCAGCTGGGTCGGCAAGACCATATTTAACAGTGATGTGGATAAGCTTGTGAAGCTTAATGAGAAGATCGGTATGAATATTGCAGGTGAGGGTGGCGAGTTCGAGAGCTTTGTTACCGATGCTCCGATGTTCACGAAAAAGATAAAGATCAATAAGTTCAGGCTTGTCGAACGTGATGAGTACACTGCAAATGTTGTAATTGAGGATGCAGAACTTGTGGATAAAGAATAATCTTTATTTTTTAGCAAATTGTCAATTGATTTAATCTAAATTATCAAATCAAAAGATAGTACCTTTGTATATCTGCAGTCCATCATTTGAAACGGTGGGGATGTGAGAATCCATACTATGCGATGATGCGCGCATTTTTCTCACTTTTAAATAGCGGGTTGCAGTATCATCTTTCGTGTGAACTCCCAGTTCGATTATGCCGTCTGCAAGATAACCCTCGAACTCTTGGTTAAATCCACTTGAGTCTGCTGTTTCCAGGATCAAGAAAGTAGTAAGGTTTTCTCTTCTTAATGGCTCTAAAAGGTGGTAAAGTCGCTTCCTCATGAGCTGAGGATCGGTGTCATGAAATGAATAAAGTGCACCCAGTGGATCCAATGCCAAACACGTGAACTTATCTCCCAGTTGGTACCCGTTATCAAATACATATTCTCAATTTCCATTTGGTACAGTTAATACTGTCAAGCGGAGATTCTAAATAATAGTTGCTCATTTCTTAAAAGGAAGGGATGGAGGGACATATTGCAATTTATATCGATCACTTGTAATCCAAGTGTGATCCAAGTTTCTGGATACTGCAATGCCCAGATAACATAATCATTATAATCTATAAGGGAATTTATTATATTAGTAACAAAATTGAGGGAAGCATGCAGAACGTTAAAACGGGATTTAATTCCATTGTCAAATATCTTAGTACAAAGAAGGAAACCGACAGGAGACGCATAGGGCTCCTTGTTGACGGCCCTAACGTACTACGCAAGGAATTTAATGTGAACCTTGAAGAGATACGCGATGTGTTAAAAGAATATGGCAATGTCAAGATCGGCAGGGTATTTCTGAACCAGTATGCATCGGATAAACTTGTAGAGGCAATAGAGAATAATGGTTTTGAGCCTATCATCTGCTCCAGTGATGTTGATGTACGTCTTGCAGTAGAAGGAATGGAGCTTGTATATAACCCTACAATTGATACTATTGCACTGGTAACAAGAGATGCTGATTTCAAACCACTTCTGAGCAAGGCCAACGAACATGGGAAAGAAACCATTATCTTTGGTGTTGAACCAGGATTCTCAACAGCTCTACGCAACTCGTCCGATTATGTTGTAATACTTGAGAACAACCGGATGAACTATCACGATGAGGAAGAGAATGAAAGAATAAAGCAAAAAAGATCCACATCAATTTAAAGTCCCATGTGACCATACAGCCATAAATATTCTGCATGTAAATTATCTTACATGCAGTTTCTAAAATTATTTAAACTTCGATCGATATTCTGAAAACATTAAACCAATTTATTCCTGATGGGATTGGACAGTTTTAATAAGAGTTTCCAGCCTTTCACGAGATAATCCTTTTTTAACCTCAGTACAGTTCTTTACTTTAAGAATAAGATCGCAGAGCTCATCATGGTCTAAGCTATATCCAAGATTCTTAACTATTCCTTTAAGCGCCTTTTTACCAGTGTGCTTGCCTACTATAAGATTACGCTTTCCACCTACCATTTCAGGACTAAAGAGTTCATAGGTCCGTGGTTCTTCCAAAATTGCCATTACATGAATGCCTGACTCATGAGTAAAAGCATGTTTACCAACTACGGATTTATTCACTGCGATCGGCAATCCGGAATATTCCTGGAGCTTATTTGAGATCCCGGTAAGCTTTGTAGTATCATATCTTTCAATTCCATGTTGCACCCTTAATGCAACAAGCAACTCTTCAAGGGAAGCATTGCCTGCCCTTTCTCCAATGCCATTGACCGTGGTATGCAGCTGCTTTGCACCGGCCTCTGCAGCTACAAGAGTGTTTGCAGTTGCCATTCCAAGGTCATCGTGGCAGTGGATGCAAATGGGCGTATTGACCACTTTATCGATCTCAGACACAAGATAATGAGTAGTTGCAGGGCTTAAAATACCAATAGTGTCTGCGATACTCACATAATCCACTTTATAGTCTTCTGCTGCTATGAACGCTTTTTTGAGAGTTTCCACATCGGTCCTGGTACCATCCTCTGCTGCGAACCTGACCTTAAGACCATGATCTTTTGCGTGCTCAATACTATTCATTGCACAACTGAATACATCTGCACAGCTTTTGTGGTATTTGAACTTTAAGTGAAGGTCTGACATTGCAATAAAAATACTAACAATATCAACATCACAATCGATCGCCGCGTCAACATCACTTATTACAGAGCGTGCAAGACAGCAAATATTTGAATCAAGTCCCAAATTGCTGATCTCTTTGACGATCTCTTTTTCAGAACTGGAGACAACAGGAAATCCAGCTTCGATAACCTCGACACCTATGGCGTCAAGCTCCATTGCAAGGTCGATTTTTTCATCCCTTGTGAAAGCTACGCCTGGAGTCTGTTCACCGTCCCTCAAGGTCACATCACATATCTCGATGTCAAGAGGTTTCATATCGATGAACTTCATAAGTTCATTTTTGGAATAATCATCAGTGTTTGACATAGTATTGATTCCCACTCGTTGTTTGAGAAAGCAATATATAAATATGTAGGTTTTGAACCTAATTTTCAGTTATCTGAGCTTGCTCTCTACCCTCTCATAAAACCCGCTTGTGGAAGTTTCTACAAACCTTGCAGGGAAATTAGACATTGTCAGCGTGACAACATCGTTCTCCTGTATATTATGAGTGTACTGCCCATCGACCACAAGGGCTGCTTCCTTTTCCGGGATGATCATCTCGACCTTGATAAGACTGTCTGCAGGAACTACTAGGGGTCTTGAAGATAATTTGAAAGGTGCAAGAGGCACAATAAGAGTTGCATTGACATTCGGATCGATGATCGGTCCGCCAGCACTCATTGCATATGCAGTAGATCCGGTAGGGGTGGCGATCACAACACCATCAGCACGGACGTCTTCTATTTTTCGATCATCGATGGTGATCCTGAAGGTCAGTATCTTTGCAGGTCTTGCAGTTGTAAGTACAACTTCATTGGTTGCAGGTGGTATCTTTTCCCCGTTGAGCTTGACGGAAAGGCGGGAACGTTCGCTGTACTTGAAGCCTTTTAGCACTTTTTCAATGGTCTCAATGGCCTCTGAAGGATTTACGTCCACAAGAAATCCCAGTGTCCCCATGTTTATGCCTAATATTGGAAGCGGGTCCTCCATGCGGGCAATATTGCGAAGTACAGTACCATCTCCCCCTATGGAAATAAGAAGCTCGACACCGTTTTCCCTCATTTCTTCCACAGGGATGATCTCCACATCATGCAGATCCAAGGGACTGGCTGTGTTCGTAGTAACAGCAATGGCAACTTTTGACTTAAAGTGTTCCACTATCTTCCTGACCATCTCAAGTGCATCTTCATGGTCACACCGCGATACGATCCCGATCTTTTTGATGGTCATGGTATTACCTCCTAATAAGCTTCAATATCTCAGAATGTGCATGTCCGTTCGAAGCTACCATATAAAATGGATTTATTACACTGCCCCTGAGCTTAAGAGGGGAGCCTTCTCCATCAGTGACCTTGCCTCCGGCTTCTTCGATGATCAACTTTCCGGCAGCAATGTCCACAAGACGCAAGGAACCGCGAACATCGACGAATGCATCAAGCCTGCCTGCTGCCACATAGCATAATTCCAAAGCCACACTTCCGAATATCCTGATCCTGCGAACGTTCTTACAAAGGCCTACTGTTCTTTCCACATTCCTTCGATAGCCATAGAGACTTATGCAGAAATTGTTCAGGACAGAATTCCCTGAAGGGGTGATCTTTTTACCATTAAAATATGCTCCCTCCCCCAACCCGGCATGGAAAACATCACCATTTGCAAGGTTCCTCACATATCCGAAATAAACAGAAGAAAGATCCGGCTCACCGATAGCGATGGAAATGCTGTAGGCAGGAATACCATTGGCAACATTGTAGGTGCCATCAAGAGGATCCAGAATTATAGAAAATTCAGGATCTTCACCCAGTTTGATCTCTCCGAATTCCTCACTTAAGATCCTCATTGAACGACCATCTTTTCTCAGGGTCTTAAGTATGGCTTTTTCTGAAACATCATCAATTAGCTTGGTATCGGTACCATCGGCACCCACATAGACCGTTTCGAAGGCCTCAGAGGTATCGACCAGATCGGAAATTGCATTTGCGGCAGCATCTGACAGGAGATCACAGAATTCCAGCGCCCATGAGTAAGTTTTCATATTAGATAGAAAAAATGATGGGCAGATCAGATACCCATTTTGCTGTTCGTCTCAACAATGGACTTCTGCCCATCGCTTTCAAGTTCCATCATTGCACGAATGGCATCCACGTTCTCAGGGATGACATCTGATTCCTGGTGGATCGCCTGGAAGAAATAGAGTTCTCCTTCATACATTGTGATGGATTCATTCCATATGCAGTTCTCCCACATGTCGCCTCTTGGCCTGCCAAGGTCCCTTGCAAGCTCCATGATCTCAGCTGTGGAAGTTATTCCCTGACCTACGAACCTGACACGGCTCTGTTCTGCAAGAATGCTCTCGACATCCTCTGCAGTACATTCCTTCTCAAGCTCAAGATTGATGGTATGCATGTGCATCAGTGTTGTAGGAAGCTTGACAGCTGTGGTCGCAATGTCAACGTTAGGTATGACGGTCTTTACATCAGGACCGTGGTGGGATGGTAATTTGATAGGGTTTGGAATGATCGCATTGATAGGACCGTGCTTAATGTCACCCGGATCAGCAGATCTTCTCATAAGTGTGATACGTGCCTTCTTTACGCCAAATTCCTTGTCAAGTGGTGAGATCACACGGCAAAGACCTGTGGTGTTACATGATACTACCCTGACAAAGTCCTTTCCAAGTGCTTTTTCGTAGTTAGTTTCAGCGTTAAAGGAGCAACCTGCAAGTTCATGGGCCTCGCCACCCTGCCAGATAGCCTTGACACCTGCTTTTTCGTAAAGCTCTTTGTTGGTAGCACCCACTTTACCGGGAGTACAGTCAACTACAAGATCAGCTGCTTCGATCATATCCTCAACTGTACCTGTAACTTCAATGCCTTCCTTTTCCATTGCTTCTACCCTGTCAGCAAGAGTATAGATGGCATATCCTTTCTCCTGTGCCATTGCAGTCTCAAAGTTAGGGCGTGTCTTTGCAATACCGATGACCTCCATATCATCCTGAAGCATTACAGCATCTGCCACTCTTTTGCCGATAGTTCCATATCCATTTATTGCAACTTTAGCTTTTGTCATTTAATGTACCTTCCATTACGAATTTGACACAATTCTCTATAGTATATCAGTATGAACAGTAATAATTTGACACCCGGAGCACACGCAGACCCACGAAGATAAAGATCATCCGTAGCAAAGACCATACTTAATTACCGGTGTGGCTCCTCATGTTCCTGTTAATTCAATTTCCAATAATTATAGTTTCCCCTTTTGAAAAATCGACCTCTTTTATTGTACCGAAGATGATCGCCTTTTCCCCGAATATTCCCGTAAGTTCTATGGAATCCCCATCAACCACCATTTTCGTGACTGATTCCATAACCAATTCCCTTTCATCGCCGTTGATAACTATTGCATTCAGTTCGCACATATCTGCACCTGTTATTGACATTATTGTGATGGTACGTCAGACCATCGGTGAAAGTATTTTGAACTTATTCATATGCTTTAGATTATGCATTAATATGTTCTAATAATAGATAACTACTTTCACACAATCTTCCAGATCTCATCTCACGAGCTTTGCCACGGAATATCCCATTTCAAGGCCCATATCTTCTGCTACAGCTTCGCATTTGGTACGAAGCAGGTATGCAATTGGTCCAAAATTTCTTTCGGACATGGTCTCATAGTTTGCCATTCCTTTGCTTATGATAAGACTTGCATTCTCAAGAGCATCGATGAATTCAGCAGGTGCTTCCTCAAAGCAGACACCTACAGCATTTGAGCCTGTGGTCAGTACCCGGTCCACCTTCTTGTCAAGCTCAAACTCCCGTACATTCTCCATGGTAACATCGGTAAGCATAGGAGCGCCGCGTACTACAAGTGTGATCTTGCCACCAACCTTCCTGATGATGTCAAAAACAAGTGTATCAAGGATGATCTCCCCGCAATTGTCAACCACATAGACAACATCATCAAGCATTCCGAACATCTCGGTGGTATCATCTACATCAAGTCCTTTCCGGAATATTTCTGCAAAGGTCTCATCAAAAACATCTTCACCTACGTCAAAGCCCATGATGCCGAAATCGAAGAAGTTACCGATAACAGACGCGAGCACTGCTCTTCTGAACATCTCCTCATCTGTCGGATCGCCATCATGGATAAGGGAATGGGCATATGGATATACTTTTTCTGCGATCCGGTTGCTTAATTGCCTGAGCTCAAAATAGGGGTCATCGTCATTGAGGATCTCATAAGCTTTCCTGTGGATGGCAGTTGATACCACCCCCGCAGGCACCCCGGGCTTATAGGTCTCTTTGAGCACATCGATCCCTGCCAGCATGGTCTTGTGTATCAGCTCAGTGTCATTGGTTGAAAGCTGTGCTTCATAGTGCACTCTGGAAAGAAGGCAATACGTACATCTTGCATCCATTTTCATTATTTTAGCCCTTTAAGTTGTAATAATAAGTAATATCGATCTTCAGATGGATGTATCAAATAGGCGTCATACACATAAGTTTAACTCAAAGTACTCCCATGTGCCTTGGCACGGCATTGAACGAAGCGGAAGACTCCTTCCGGCAAAAATCAAACTTAATGAAACTACGTAAATCCATGATAAAAATACCCTTAAACGGTGAATCTATTACTTAAAAAGAACATTTATTTCCGATTTAGGCGTATATTATATAAAGCGATTGTTGTCTCTTGTTTATATACCTACATAAGTACAGAAAAAAAGAAAATATGGGGAAAAGAACAAATTGAAGTAATCTTTTAATCAAGGGACTTAATAATAATCCTAACTTGTTTTAATGAATACTCCACTCCAAATTTCTCTTTGATCAAGCCGGCAACCTGGGCAGTTGTCCAGCTCTTTTGCACCCTTAGGTATATCTTCAGATCATTCTTCTGGTCTTCGCTTAGTTTGGAAGGTCTGCCACCGCCATGCCGAGGTAATAATCCTGCATAACCATCCTTATTCCATCGTTTTTGCCATACATATGCAACCTTCTTGGTAACGCCTACTTTGCTTGCAGCTTCCTCCACGGAGTCTCCCATATATCTATGTCGGATAAAGTATAAACGATCCAGTACTTTGATCAGCGTTTCAATATACCGTATTCTTTTGTTGAGTTCCTTGTGAGTCAATTTTTTTTGAATAGGAATCATTTCTGTTTTTGTCATGGCGATTGCTATTGGTTTAAAAGTATAAATACATTGGTTTCAAGTTGGAAAAGTATAAATACAAGTATCCTCAAGGAGTACTTGCAGTTGAACAGGACAAACGACCTTTCGGGAAAACAAGACTTTCCGATCGGGCTGGAAAACTGCTATTAAAAAGGTGATGAAAATGGGAAATCAGGAACTTTTTGACAAACTTAAAAATGCAATAGTGAACCAGGATATCAACGGCTGCCCTGCAATAACACAGGAAGCACTTGATGCAGGAATTAGTGCCTTCGACATTATAAACGAAGCACTTGCACCAGGAATGAAGATCGTCGGTGACAACTTCGAAGCAGCAACTATCTACCTTCCACAGATCATGATGTCTGCAAAGGCAATGAAATCCGCAATGGAGATCCTTGAGCCTATCCTCGCAGAAGAGAAAGGCGAAGAAGAGGGTGTAGGTATGGCAGTAACATTCGTACAGGAAGGAGATATTCACGATATCGGCCACCGTCTCGTTACAACAATGCTCGGTGCAAACGGCTTTGAGATCATGGACCTTGGAACAGATATTCCAAATGAGGATGTAGTAGAAGCAATTGCAAAGAACAAGGGTAAGAAAATGCTCCTTGTCGGTTCCGCACTGATGACAACATCAATGCTTGGCCAGAAAGATGTAGTAAGGTTACTTGAAGAAGAGAACCTCAGAGACTCTGTCAAGATCATGTTCGGTGGCGCACCAGTCACAGATGAATGGATCGCTGAGTGTGGTGCAGACGGCACAGCCGAAAATGCAGCAGAGGCAGCAAGAGTAGCACTTGAGCTTATGAGCGCATAAATTAGGGGAAATTAAAATGACATTCACAAAATCAGTAACTTGCTTTGATTTCTATGACCGTGCACAGAAGGGTGAGAAAGCTACCCAGGATGACTGGGATCTGATGACCATTCCAATGAAGGCAATGGAACTCAAGCAGAAATACAACCTTGACTTCGGCAACGAGTTCGTTCCAACCGACAAGGACCAGATGGAGAGACTCTTCAAAGCAGGTTTCGAGATGCTCTTAGACTGTGGTATCTACTGTACCGACACAAAGAGGATCGTCAAATACACAGAGGACGAGATCTGGGATGCTATCAACAACCCACACAGGGAATTCCAGCTCGGTACCGGCAGGGATGCAGTACAGATGAAGAAGAGGTCCGTTGGTGACAAGAGAAAGCCAATCGTACAGGGTGGTCCAACAGGTTCCCCTATCTCCGAAGATGTATTCGTTCCACTTCACATGAGCTATGCACTTGAGAAGGAAGTCGACACGATCGTTAACGGTGTCATGACCTCAGTACGTGGCAAGCCACCTATACCAGGCAGCCCATACGAAGTTCTCGCAGCAAAGTCCGAGACAAGGCTCATCAAGAACGCAGCAGCAATGGCTGGCAGGCCAGGTATGGCTGTTTAGGGACCAGAGACCTCCCTGTCCGCTCAGGGAAACATCGCTTCCGACTGTGTCGGCGGCCAGGTAACCAGTGACAGCCACGAAGTATCACAGCTCAACGAGCTTAAGATCGATCTCGATGCAATTGCAGTTATCGCACACTACAAGGGTAACAGCGACATAATCATGGACGAACAGATGCCTATCTTCGGCGGATACGCTGGTGGCGTTGAGGAAACAACCATCGTCGATATTGCAACTCACCTCAACTCCATGGTAATGAGCAGTGCAAGCTGGCACCTTGATGGTCCTGTCCACATCAGATGGGGATCCACCAACACCAGGGAAACATTGACCATCGCTGGATGGGCATGTGCAACCATTAGTGAGTTCACAGACCTTATGTCCGGTAACCAGTACTACCCATGCGCAGGTCCATGCACAGAGATGTGCCTCCTTGAAGCAGCAGCACAGTCCGTAACTGACACATCATCAGGCCGTGAGATCCTCTCTGGTGTCGCAGCTGCAAAGGGTGTCATCACTGACAAGACAACCGGTATGGAAGCAAGGATGATGGGAGAAGTCGCACGTGCAACAGCAGGTATGGACATTGACTCCGTAAACGCTGTACTCCACAAACTTGTCGCATCATACGAGGGCGACTACGCAACAGCACCTCAGGGTAAGAGATTCCAGGACTGCTACGACGTTGCAACCGTCACACCAACCGACGAGTACGTCAAGGTATACGAGGGTGCAAGGAAGAAACTCGAAGAGTTTGGTCTTACATTCTAAGACTAAAATAGTACATCGATAGTTTTGCCAGCGACTTTCGCTGGCTTTTTTTATTCATCATTTGTCACTATTTAATGAGATAATTCATTGTCAAATCAACATAAAACAATGCTAAAGGGGGCATACAATATGGATATGTGGACTTTAATAAACGGGGTTATTTACCTCATAGCCTTTGCCTTGATAGGTTGGATGCTGCTAAACGCTAGTAAAGTATCCAATGAATAAATTGATAAGATGGAGGAGGATCAATGTCTGAAAATTCGAATGAACCGATCGAACTGGTAAAGACGCTACGTCCATATCATGTATGGGCACTTGGTGTCGGTATCGTGTTGGTTGGTGAATACATGGGTTGGAACTTCACAGTTGCAAAAGGTGGTATACTCGGTTCACTCTTTGCACTTCTGGTTGCCGGTACCATGTACGTAATGGTTTCATTATGCGCTAGTGAACTGGGTTCATCCACAAAACTTGCAGGAGGACCTTATGATTGGGCAAGATTGTTCGTAGGGCCGGGTGCGGCTGCTATCGTAGGTCTTGCTGTTTACATGGAATATATCGCTCTGGAAGCTGCCGATGCTATTGTCGTAGCATGGATAGCGCAATCGATATTCCCGGAAATACAAACGTTTCCGGTCACATTGCTCGTTATCGCAGCACTTACATTTATGAATTACCGTGGAGTTGTAGCGGCATTAAATCTTAATTTTGCTCTAACATTCACTGCGTTGATCGCTATTATTGCATTCTTCTTTATGAACATCAGCGGATTGGGTGGAACATGGCATCCTGAATATCTTATTTCCGGTGCTATGCCAAACGGTTTTATTGGTATCTTTGCAGCACTCCAGTTCGGTCCCTGGTTCTACCTGGGTATTGAAGGGGCAGCAATGTGTGCAGAGGAATGTAAGCACCCAACAAGAGCAGTTCCTCTTGGACAGCAGGCTGGTATGATAACACTGTTGCTTGCAGCAGGTATGACACTATATGTTTGTGCTGGACTCATCCCAACAGATGTCCTTGGTGTTTCTGCATACCCACTTTATGAAGCAGCAACACAAAGCGGAGTTAAGTTACTGGTTGCTTTCCTTGCAATAGGTACACTCTTTACCTGTCTGGCAAGTGCGAACGGTACTGTCTGTGACTCATCAAGATCATGGTTCGCCCTTTCAAGGGACCACTTCCTTACACCATGGTTCTCAGCAGTACACCCAAAATACAGCACTCCATACAGAGCAGTCATCTTTACAATGCCAATTGCGATCGCATTTGCATTCAGTGGTTTCCTTGACCAGGTCATTACATTCTCGATCACGTCAGGATTGGTATGTTATGTGATGATCCCATTCTCCCTGATACGCTTCAGGAAGATGTTCCCGGAACACACACAAAAGGTACGTCCGTTTGTCGGACCACTGCAACCCGCTCTTGCATACTTTACCATCTTCCTTGCGATAGTGATCATGTCAACACTGAACTGGGGTTACAGCTACAACCTTGTCTTCGGACTGGTGTTCTATATAGTTTCATACTTCTACTTCTCGTGGAGATACAGAAGCATAGAATCAAAGCACGACTGGGGAGAAGACCTTGGATGGCCTGAACCTGCACACAGGAGATAAACGGGAGGAGATAAAATGGTAGATGAAGCATTGTATCATAATAAATTAAAGCAGGATGCAGGAGTAATCATGCTGGTATTGGGACTGCTGTACTTCTCGGAGACATACATTGTCTACAATATCCTGTCAACCCTTTGGGGTGAAGTTCCAGCACTCGGTACGATCTGGCCGATCTACATAGTATTCTACCTATTGGTGATCGGTATAGAGACTATCGGATGTGTAAGGGTCTACAACTCCATCAAGGAACACATGTTCGACTTTGAGTATTATGACTGAGGAGGAAAAGACATGGCTGAAGAAGTAAAGCAAAAAGGCATGTTTATGCAAATATTGGATATCCTGTTCATCTTCATATTGGCAGGTGTCTGCGTTGTAATTCCTGTAATCCTTCAGGGAACGGTCCTTGTGGGCTGGGAAGGAACAGGCGGTATGCAGTTCGTATGGGATCCAGTGGCATATTTCAGCCTTTTGGCTGTAATAATTGTGTTCTTCTTTGTGATCCTGTATCACTCGGTGAAGAATTACAAGTTCTGAACATGTGAAATGGTTGTCAGCAAATTGCTGGCAACTATATATTTTCAAAGACCATATAATATATTGAATTAAGGGGTGAGATTCTATGACCGAACAAGTAATTAACCACCTGAAAGATCCGGAGAATATCACAGAAACCGAGATGAAGCACGTACCTGTCATCGAATCTGAAGATGTGATGACAGCAGAGGGCTTATTTGAAGTTACTGTGAGACTCGGAGAAGTCCCACATGTAATGCAGGATGACCACTATATCGAGTGGATAGAACTGTACCTGGGAGATACGAAGGTCGGAAGAGTTGAGCTTTCACCTTCCGATGAGAAAGCAGAAGCAACATTTACTGTCGAACCTACAGAAGAAATTGTTGGAATACGTGCATATGAGATCTGCCACATTCGTGGTGTGAACGTTTGTGGAGACTGTGGTACAAAAGCTGTGATCATGAAGCTTAAAGCATTAGCAAGCTGTAATGTCCATGGCCTTTGGCAATCTGTCAAACAAGTCGAGATCTTATCAAAGAAAATTGGTGAAGGAAAAGCCTGCCGTTGGCATGCAAAATAAATTGAGATCTGATGTATGGGGGTACATCATAAGAATGCCGGAAATTCCTCCGGCATTTTTTTTCATATTTTGATAAGTGATATTCTATTTCAGGAGAGGGAGCTATGAAAGAAAAGAATATCCTCATAGTGGAAGACGAGATGATCGTTGCCATGATGATCAAGCTCAAGCTTCTAGATATGGGATACAAATTTGCAGGACATGCCACATCCGGGGAAGATGCTATAAGAATGGTTAAAGAGGAAAAGCCAGATCTTGTTATCATAGACATTTACCTGAAGGGAAAGGTGGATGGCATTGAGGCTGCGACTGAAATACTCAAGTCACACATTGTTCCAATTATCTTTCTTACCGGAGATCCATCCAGAGAGACAAGAGTAAAAGCATCTATTGCAAATCCTGTTGGATATCTTCAAAAGCCTTTTATGGATGAGGAATTAGAATATGTTATAGAATCAGCCTTCCATAAGGCCAAAAGTCCGGTTTTCAAGCAAATGGCTCAAGATATGGCCGCTTGATATGGCTTTTATTACATCTTAGCATGTTCAAACTACTGTCAATTGTCTGAAAATGTGGAGTGGAAATCATGTTGTAGGACTTCGAGATGGGGGGATCCATTTGCCCCTGTTTACCTTGGGGACCTACTTACATTATACTATGCGCCACTGACTTCAACTCACAATAACTATTTTTTCCTAAAAATATAAAAATCTATATGCCCAACCGTAGCGTAAAGGACTTAAGAGCTGAGAACGGTATTTTTATTGGGGTGGGAGATAAAAGGTGGTATTTCCTATGGTGACTTCGATCACCTGACTATTTTTCCCGGAAAAACCACTTCTATATACCCCCATACAACTCCCCATTCTCCCACCCCACCCTTTAAGTTTCATTCTTCTCATGACTCACTTCATGCATTTATCAAATAGCAGAACCTGCCTTAATTGTTATATTTATGATCGTATTCCTCTTGCCACCATATTGAACACGCTCGGTTTGCTGGTGACCCATGCTGTCTTTGCTGTCGATTTCGTAATATATCCAGCTTGATTGTGGACTATAATTCTCTAATACATTGACTTTTCGGCAGTAATGCTTAAATATGGCGTTAACCAAATCAATACACATGGTTAACAATGAAACATACAATATGAATTCATTACATCTGAGAAAAATGGTTTTTGCAGCACTTTTTGCGGCAATGACAGCCGTTGGCGCATACATCACCATCCCAATTGGTCCGGTCCCGATCACCATGCAGGTCATGTTCGTGTTTCTAGCAGGTGCCATACTTGGAAAGAAATGGGGAACGATAAGCATGCTCGTGTATGTGCTTCTTGGGATTATCGGACTACCGGTGTTTGCAGGAGGTGCATCTGGTCTTGGGGTACTGTTTGGTCCCACGGGTGGATACATAATGGGTTTCATTCTTGCTGCGTTTGTAATCGGGACTCTGTCTGATCAAAAAGGAACATCGGTTTTCCGGTTGAATGTTGCCTTTATGGTAATTGGACTTGCTGTGATCTATGTGATTGGTGTATCCCAGTTGATGATTGTTGCACAATTAAGTCCTATGCAGGCGATTGCCGCAGGCATGCTACCCTTTTTAATCGGGGATTTTCTGAAAATAATAGCTGCAGCATATATCGCATCAAGATATGAGATGTAAGGCCAGCTGAACACCCACATAATATGATTGCTTTGTTTCTCAACGATGAAAAAGGCAGGATCTTCCTGACCCCATCCTTAGTGGGGACATTCTTATGATTCTCAAGTGGAGCGGCATGTTTAGATTTACCTGGATTCGGAATGTCGATATCAAAATTCTTGTAGAACGATTTAATAGCTGACATCTATATCCCAATGGTTTTTGGAGCATAACCAGCATTGACCAGGGATTTGCGATATCTGATCATGTACTGTTTGATCTTCCTCTCTCGTGGTAGCAGACCATTACGGATATCGTCTTCAGCTTCACGAATAAGTTCTTCAGGAGACTTTTTCGTAAAGTCTATGTACTTACAAATACAATATAAATATCGGGTACGGGTACTTTCGGAATATTCCTGAGTATCAAACCAATCCTCAATCTTGTAGTCATTTAGAATGTCATCCACCACAGACATGCATAAAATGTATGAAACTGAAGCATAAAAACTAACCATTTGATTGCTAGAATCTGTCTTCCACAAGCATATGGCTGAAAAGCGGGCAGCTGTTCTGGCATGATGATCAAGTGTACGGTCTAGTGGGGACTCAGGCCGTCCTCTTCTGATCATAAATAAAAGTTCGAACGATCCGGCAGAGATATTGGATATGAAACTTAATAAGGAACAGGGAAGATATATTATTCTGGGCAGCATCGACGGTCTTCTGGCTGTGCTTGGTGTGGTAATTGGAACATCACATGTTGTTGACGATCCGTCAATTATCATAAATGCAGCCTTTGGAGGTGCGGTCGCTCTTGCCATGACCAACGGTATTGGATCGTATCTTGCAGAGAGTGCCGTCGAATACGGGAACCTGGCTGAACTCGAAAAACCATTGCTAAGGAGTCTGGAATCAACTGATCTGGAGGTCCGGACAAAGAAGAAGATATGGAATGATTCCATAGCTCATGGAGGTTCGAGCTTTTTGGGATCCCTTGTCCCGATCTCACCATTCTATTTCTTTGATGAGATGGCTCTTGAGATAGCCATCACTTTAAGCATCTCGGTTCTTGCCATACTGGGGATCTACTCCGGGAAGATAGCAAAGCAAAGTATCATAAAACATGCTGTGAGAATGGTCGGGCTTGGGGTGCTGATCGTTGCTGCTGTTACAGTACTCGGACTTGAATAAAAGGGAATCCGGTAAATAGATGGAACACAAATAAACTAATGGAGTTATCATTATGGGGGATATAGCATACAGGAACATCCTTGTTCCAATAGACGAGACACAAATGTCAAAAAGGGGTGTCGATCATGCACTTCATGTTGCAGAAAAAGAAGGCGGCAATCTCATAATAGTCTATCTGGAAAAAAAGAAGGAACTTGAATCCATCTTTCCAAAAGAGCTCTCCGAGAAGATGCTGGCAGTTGTCAAAGAGAACATCGAAGCTAATATGGAATATGCAATAAACGAAGCTAAAAAAGCAGGGATACCAACTGAAAAGATCGTTCTCAGCAGCGAGGATATCGGTGGCGACCTTATCAGGATCGCAGAAGAAAAAGATGTGGACCTTACGGTCATGGGATCCGAGTCCCTGAGGAGAGATCCGCTTGGCAGTCTCACACGCTGGATAATTGCAGCAGATGTAGGACCTGTACTTGTTATCACCAGCGAGGACTGAGACATTCAGTTTAAATGTAATGGAAAGCTATAGGGTAGACCATGGTGATGTCGACTTTATTGCTTTTCCTGTTAGGCCTCATTCTGATTACTAAAGGAGCGGATTGGTTCATCGAATCCGCAGTATCCATTTCAACAAAAAGCGGCCTCCCAAAGATCATTATAGGCGCCACAATTGTAAGCTTTGCCACAACTGCACCCGAGTTCACCGTTTCTGCAATAGCTGCATATATTGGTCACACCGATCTCACCATAGGAAATGCAGTGGGCTCAGCTATCTGTAACATCGGTCTGGCACTTGGATTGGTCATAACGATCAAGGCAATACCCATGGAAGATGGAGCATTCCTCCATAAAGGTGCCATCATGCTCTTTTCAGGACTCACTCTTATAGCTTTAACACTGGATGGCAATCTGACATCAATTGATGGTCTGATACTGCTTGCTATTTTCGTAGGCTTCCTTTACTACAACTACCGCCTCCAATCTGCAATATTCAATGGATCTGAAAAGAAGCGGGAAAAGCTATCCCTGAAAGAAATGAAATCTGAAATCTTTTATTTCATACTCGGCTCAGCCTGTGTGGTTATCGGCAGTCGCGTACTTGTAGACACCGGAACTGAGATCGCATACTGGCTGGGGATCCCTGAAATGATCATCGGCCTGACACTTGTAGCCCTTGGAACATCGCTGCCGGAGCTTATAACTGCTGTTTCTGCAACATTAAAAGGACATCAGGACCTCTCCATAGGCAACATCCTTGGAGCCAACACAATGGACATTGCCATGATACTGGGATTTTCCTCACAGATCCGCACACTTCCTATTCTCGATCAGTCCATTAGCTACGACTTCCCGGTCATGATCCTCATCATGTTGATGCTGGTCATCTTTGGAATAACAAGAAAACGGCTTGACAGGTGGGAAGGCGGTGTGATCCTGATCACATACTTTGCCTATCTTGCAGGTCTTTTCATATTCTATAATTGAAATATAGGCGTTTCCCGGAAACACCTACTCATTCCATTTTATTTTAATATCTCTAAAATAAGATGGCATTAGCCCTCGATATGCTTAAATCCTAACAAACCGAAATTTTAATGAGGACTTATCATGAACAAAATGTGGTTGATATTATTGATCGCTATCACTATGGTAGCTGCAGGATGTGCTGGCAATGATACTGAGACAACGACCTACACTGACGATGATGTGGAAGTTACTCTCACAACACCGGAAGATGCTGAAGGACAGTGGTGTCCTGTAGGAACTACTTGGGATGCAGTGAACCCACAAACCGGTGAAAGCATGTCAATGGAGATCGTCGGAACTGAGGTTATTGACGGAGTAACATTGTGCAAAGCAGTAGTCGAGATAGATCCTGTTGTTGAAGATATTGCAAAGATGGAATACCTGTGGTCAGAAGAAGGAGACATGGTTATCTGGACCAGTTATGATGCATCTGGAAATGTCAAATCAAAAATGACGATCATCGATGGGGCTATGACCATTACCGATGAGAATGGCGAAGTGATGAACTTCGGCATAACAGAGCAATAATGTGCTTTTGTGGATATGCGGTATTTTCCGCAATATTCACCCTTTTCTTCACACTTATTCACATTTCAATTTGAATCCCTGGATCAATTTGATATTTTTGTTTTCCCGGACTATTTTCTTTACAGAAGGTAAAGAGCTATAATCCATCACATAGTATAGCTCAGCATCACATTCAACTAATCATTTAAAGAAGGATAGAGAAATGACCTCAACCCGCTTCATAATCACTGTTATCGGTATCGACAAGATAGGTATTGTTGCTAATATCACAAAGGTGATGGCAGATTTCAATGTAAACATTGTTGACATCAGCCAGACCATTATGGAAGACCTGTTCACCATGATAATGCTGGCAGGTGTGAAAGATGAGAAGTTCGATCTCAAAGCATTCCAGAAAGCAATGTCTGATGAAGGAGAAAAACTTGGGGTGGAAGTACGTGTCCAGCACGAAGATGCATTCCGCTTCATGCACAGGATCTAAAAGGAGGATATTTCATGCTTGTCCATCCAGAAGAGATACTGGAAACCATCCAGATGATCAAAGCGGAGAACCTCGATATCAGGACCGTTACAATGGGTATCAACCTTCGTGGTTGCTGTCACAATGATATCGATGTGCTCAATGAAAGGATCTATGAGAAGATCACCAGTTATGCAAAGAATCTTGTCAGGACTACAGAAGAGATACAGAATCTCTATGGCATCCCCATTATCAATAAGCGTATAGCTGTAACCCCGATCGCTATCGTTGCCGAAAGCTGTGATACGGATGATTATGTGTCCATTGCAAAGACACTTGATCGTGCAGCAGAAGATGTGGGAATTGATTTTATTGGCGGTTTCACTGCTCTTGTGCATAAAGGAGCAACTCCCGGAGACATAAAACTTATCAATTCCCTTCCGCAGGCACTTGCAAGTACAAAGAAGGTCTGTTCATCCATCAACGTAGCTACCACAAAAGCAGGCATCAATATGGACGCGGTGGCAATGATGGGAAAGATCATCAAAAAGACAGCTGAAGCAACAAAGGATGATGATGGAATAGGATGTGCAAAACTCGTTGTCTTTGCCAATGCACCGGAAGATAATCCGTTCATGGCTGGCGCATTCCACGGTATAGGTGAACCTGATTGTGTGATCAACGTCGGTGTCAGCGGTCCGGGAGTCGTGAACTCCACCATCAGGGAACTTAAGGACCCTGACCTTGGGGAAATATCAGAAGCGATCAAGAAAACAGCTTTTAAGATCACAAGGATGGGAGAGATGGTCGGAAGGGAAGTTTCCCGTCGCCTCAATGTTGAGTTCGGCGTTGTGGACCTGTCCCTGGCACCAACACCTGAGATCGGTGACAGTGTAGCTGCTATCCTTGAAGCAATGGGACTCCAGAACTGCGGGACCCATGGGACCACAGCAGCTCTTGCACTTCTCAATGACGCCGTGAAAAAAGGTGGATCAATGGCATCCTCCTATGTCGGAGGCTTAAGCGGTGCATTTATTCCGGTAAGTGAAGATGCTGGCATGATACATGCAGTTGAGATCGGTGCGTTGAGCCTTGAAAAGCTCGAAGCTATGACAAGTGTTTGCTCTGTAGGACTGGATATGATAGCCATTCCCGGTGATACAACGGCATCCACGATCTCTGCCATCATTGCAGACGAGATGGCCATCGGCATGATCAACAAGAAGACAACTGCTGTGCGTTTAATACCTGCACCAGGAAAAAAGGTTGGTGACAACGTGGAGTACGGTGGACTTCTGGGACGCGCACCTGTTATGGCCGTCTCTGAATTCAGTTCCGAGGAATTTATAGGGCGCGGTGGAAGGATACCTGCACCTATACAGGCACTTACGAACTAATGTTCAACGTAAAGAACGAGTAAGCAGATCAACTGCCATTTATCTCGAAGCAGATAGCAATGATCCTATCTGCAATGGCACTTTTCCTTTCACCTTTTTCTATTTTAATGTGAACATCCAGGTATTTTTCATATAGTACCTTGCGCTCATGATATAGCTCTTTCAGGCTTTTTTCCTTTAAACCTACAACTCCTCTTTTAGAGGGTTCGATCCTGCGAGCTATCCGTCCAAACGGAGCATCCAGATAAACAACAGTTGAGATAGACCTCAGATGCTCCATGGCAACTTCAGAATAGATCATACTACCTCCTGTTGCAATGATGCAACTTTCCAATGGTTCAAGATCAAGAACAACCTGTTCCTCCAGTTCAAGAAAGGCAGCATCTCCGGAATTGTCAATGAATGATTGCAGGCTCGTACCTATCCTTTTCTTAATGAGATCGTCGACATCAACAAAACCATAACCCAGTTTCTTTGAAAGCAACTTCCCAATTGTGGTCTTGCCCACACCTGACATTCCGATAAGCGTGATGTTCATATTTTTTCTCATTTGTAGTTTTCTCAAAGATTATCCGGATCGAATAAATAATTTTCATAAATAATAAATGGAATTGTAAATATATATTTATAAATATAAACAAATACTTAGTTACGTTTATATCCTAAAAATCTCCCCTTATATATGGGAGAATCCAAAGTGGATCAGTTAAAGGGAAGTCTGTATGGAAACCTGTCTACAAATGGGCCGAAAATACAGACACCAATAGGTCATGCATTACGCATGGACACTGATTTTAGCGTAAGAACTCCTAAAGGAACACTGAATGGAAAAGCCGGAGATTATATAATTAAGCACAAAAGTGGCATGGTCTCCATAATTAAATCATATGTTTTCAACAAAAGATATGACATCTTACGCTAAAAAGAATTCAATTGGCATTCTAATGAAAAAATGAATTGCTATACGGTCTTAGTTGATGCTATATGTGTATCCGGCCGGGAGCCTGACCAGAAATATCGCTCTTTTAAAATCCTTGTCAGGATGTAAAAGCTTATCTAACTTCCAGAGGAATAACAGACACTATCATGGATCATGAAAGGTTCTTACTCTATTCTTCCGCTTTTGTAATAATGGGACTTTCAAATGCAGTTATACCTATACTGCCTGAGCTTGCTGCCACCGGCCAGACAACAGTTGTTACCTCAACAAGCCTGTTATATTCATCTTTCTTCCTGGGTGCACTTTTCACCATGCTCCCATTCGGAATTCTCAGTGACAGATTTTGCAGCATGAAATTTGTAGTACTTGGATTGATACTTTCATTCACATCAGGAATTGCTATAGCCGTCACAGATGATTTCATGGTCCTCGTGCTGGCACGCTTTATTGAGGGAGCATCATGTGGTGCGTTCTTCCCTGCTGCATTTTCAAGGTTAGCACTGTTCACAAAAAAGATGCGATACATAGGAGAATTCAACTTTCTGATCAATGGAGGGCTTGCTGCTGGTGTCGCAGTCACCGGCTATCTTGCGGATATCAGCATCAAATATGGAATATACCTGTTTGTTATACTAACCGCCTTCACTCTCGTTTTCGCATTCTATCATATGACCTGTCCTTCCGGAAAACAGGAAAAAGGAAATGTACCAAGAACGGGCTCAATGTCAGCAAGATCCTATCTCTCATTCGTTACAAGCAAGAGTTCACTCAGTATATGGACCATTTCGTTCCTGCTTGCAGGAACAAGTGGTGTGCTCGTATCCCTTTATCCGGAGTATAGCAGCGACTTTCTGACAAAGACCGAACTGGGGATAGCAATCTCACTATTATATCTATCAACCATGATCTCATCGATCACAATAGCACGTTTTAATTTTAGCTATGATGAGCTGATAAAAAAAGGGATCTTTATAACAACATTAGGAATCCTTGCAACCATATATTTCCCTATGGCAGGATTTACTGTAATAGGTCTTGGATCAGGGATCATGCTGCTTGGACTTCCACTGGCTATCACGACCATGAAGATCGATCATGGAATGGCAATGGGTATTTACAATACCTGCATCTATGCCGGACTGGCATTGATGCCCCTGATAGCAGGAGTGTTTACAGGGGGTTTTGATATCGAGACGATATTTATAGCGACTGCATTACTATTCGGTGCAACTGTGCTCCTGAATGGAAAATAAATCGAAAATGGAGGACAGAAGGCGCTCTCCCATTGGCTTGAAAAAGTTCCTGAAGAAGTATTTCCGAATGCTGCTCTAAAAAAGAAGATCGTAAGGCCAGCATACGGACGTATCTCTATGATGAGGGGACACATTGCCAAAAATACATTCATTCCTATCCTGAAGTTTCGCTTGAATGGAATGATATAAAAGTGATGGATAAGCCCTGGTAAAACGAATGGATCTGGATATTAGCTCACACCTAAAAGGTACTCTGTACTGGATTTTGATCTAAAAGCAAAGGATTGGATCGAAGGAAGCTACTATAGATCATTAGATGTGAGCAAATTCAATTATTTATTAATTTAAGATAATCCTTTCGTTTAACGTAATTTCTTAATAAGAACTTGGGCTATTAAAGGGAATTAATAGCTTGAATTTTCCAATAGGTCTTTAAGGTTTTCTCCCTCTTCTCTCATATGTGTCCTGATAGCATCAACTCTTTTTTTAGCAATTTTTGAAAATAACCATCCAAACCGAAAAGAAAGTGTAGCGGTGAATACACTTCCTTCACCATTTAGAGGTTTTATGGAAAAGGACCCCCGGGGACAAATAATTGAATGTGGGAACAGGAGCTTGTATTCTATCAATTCACCTTTTGTGAATTTGGTTATTTCAAAACTTAATTTTTCCACTTTACCGTCGAGATATTCCTCGGCGTAAAGAATCGACCCCTTCTCAAAATTCCCCCCCCTGATCAATTTTGCAACTACATGATCCTGATGCCACGATGTGTAATTTTCTGTGAAATGAGAGAACCATCCAAAAATAACTTCTGGTGGTCGGTTTATTGTTATGGAATCTTTTAATGTAAGCACATTTTACACCTTCATATCCCCTTGCTAATATAAATTAACAAAGAATAGTTGTCTTTATTCCAAAAATAAGTTTGCTAATATCAGATTTGAGATGATGAAATTTCTTTGGCATATGAATAAAAATACAAAATTGATTTATGATAATAGCTCTATCAAAATAAAGATACTTAATTTAGCAATAAAAATGGGGATAGAGGGGAAGATCTTGCAAATAGGGAAGTTTTGGGAGCAATTGAATGAAAGTCAAAGCACGTGATAAAACGGTTGGTATTTTAGGGGGTGTGGGATCTGAATCAACTGCACGTTTTTTCTTAAAGGTTATCAAAAATACTCCCGCCAAAAATGATCAGGACCATTTAAGGATCATCATCGATAATAACCCAAATATACCAGACCGTACACAGGCAATCCTTGGAATGGGCATAAGCCCCGTAGAGGAAGCAACAAGATCGATCTATACTCTAGAAAATGCTGGTGCAGAGATCATCGCAATACCATGCAATACTATGCACTACTTTTATTCTGAACTACAAAATAGTACAGAGATCCCCATAATAAATATGATCTCAGAAACTGCATCGCACATTCATAAAGTATTTCCGGATATCAAAAAAATAGGGTTATTGGCCACTACCGGCACACTAAAGACCAAATTGTATCATGACGCAATAGATGGGATCGAAATAATAACTCCAGATGAAGAATTACAGGAAAAAGTCATGAATTCGATTTATGGAGAAGAAGGGATAAAGGCAGGATACACAGAAGGAAATGCACGGGATGGTATTTTAGAAGTAATTGAAGTGCTGATCAAAGAGGGAGCAGAAGCTATAATACTTGGTTGCACTGAACTTTCATTGATTTCAATTAAAGAGGAAGTACCTGTTCCATTGATAGATCCTTCACAGGTCTTAGCAGAAGTTGTGGTCAAAAAGGCAAGGTTGCAAATATGACTTTTGAATGCTGTAAAAAGTAAGATCCGAATCTTAAGCTTGATCCGCTAAACGATATCACATCAATAAGCTGCAACCAATTAGATGTCTTCTAAGAGGATTTTATACTAAACACTAACAAAATAAAATTTAGAGAAATCCAACATCATGAAGCATTCTCCAGATGCATGTCCCTTAGATAAAGGAATAAAGGCAAACCCAATGAAACCCCACTGTAAATGTTGCAACCAGTGGCAACCAGAGGTTTTGCATTCCCAGACGTTTCCCTTCAGCAAATATGAATACGACCAGAACAATTGCAGGAACAACTACATCCAGCGCAAAGAAGCTACTGATATAGTTGGCGAATAGTTGCTGGAAGAGTAGTTGGATATCAATCCCATAAGATAAAATGAATTGTATGAACTGAGAATATGGCAAAGCTGCTCCAAGGACACATCAGATCAGATCGATGTTGCGAAGTTTCACAATCTTCCCCCTGTTTCACAAAATTAGTTCATTTTGTTCAACAATAATATTCTGAAGAGATAGTATTTATGAATTTCACTTAACTGCAGGTTATTTTAGGTATAACCTGCTTTCAGATTATTCCTTCCTTGTACCGGAAGAGAATTGATATAATGTAAAACCAAAAGGTATATACTATTATAATTCATAGAAATAAATAATAGTATGTTTGAAAATAAAGACCCGTTTGAAAATGAAGTAGTAGTGATCGGAAAGTATGTTTCCAGATCAGACAACTACATTACTAAGGAAGGTTATTTTGCTAAAAAGGGAAATAAACTCGTAATTTCTCCTGAAGAGCTTAGCTGTTATGCACCTCAAGTTATAGAGGGGGGCAGGAGTGAAAAAGCCGGAGATGATTGGCGTTTCTTTGATAGCAAACAAGATGATGACATACGAGATATTAGTCTTATTTATGATGAGTTCCTGGATTCTCTCCGTGTCTATAATTGTAAAAAATTAAAAAGAATTATTGGAGAACTTCCCGGATATAGTTTAGTAGACAATAGTTTCATTGGAACTGATGCTGTGTGCCTATTAGAGAAATACGGAGAACGTTCCATTCAAAAAGAGGATTTTTGTTTTTCATGCCTTCCTCTTACTGATGAAGAAACAGAGAAATTTAAAGATTCAGTAGAGAAATATATCAATCACTATTATGATGCTAAGTTCTGTGGCTATAACAGTGAAGAAGACTCTCGCTTGAAGCGATTTTTGAGTTCAATAAAAGAACTTATAGGGAATATCTAACTTTGTCTGAACAGAGCACGAACTCTTTTTAGCATTTTTAATCTTGCTTTGCAAAGGGCAAGATTCAAACCACTCAAAATTACCAGGATACACCAACTCCCATCCTTCTCACCGCCTCCAGAAAGCCGGCGTCAGTATTACCATGACTGTAAACACCTCAAGCCTTCCGATCCACATATTGGCAGTGAGGAGCAGCTTGCCAAGGTCCGGGATGGAATCAAAACTGGCCATCGGGCCTACAAGACCGAGACCGGGACCAACATTACCAAGGGTCGCAATGGAAGCACTCAGGGAAGTAACGAAATCCATTCCCATCAGTGAGAGCATGGTCGAGCTGGCAACGAAGATCATGAAATATATTACCATGAAGGATACGATGGAATGGATAACATCTTCAGGAACTGTCTTGCCGTTAAAGCGGACATGTCTGATGGCTTTTGGGTGAAGTACCTTGAAAAGTACATTCTGTGCGTACTTTAGCAGAAGAAGTACACGCACTACTTTCACACCGCCTGAAGTGGAACCTGCACAACCTCCGATGAACATCAGCAGAAAGAGGATGAATCTTGAGGAGTCCGGCCAGAGATTGAAATCCGCTGTTGCATAACCGGTTGTTGTAAGGATGGAAATGACCTGGAAACTACTGTACCTGAAAGCATCAGCAAGTGAATAAACCCGGGTAGTGAAGAGCATATAGGCAAGAACAACGGTCGCTATCGCAATTATAGCGAAGTAGAACTTGAATTCCTGGTCCTTTATCAGGCTTTTTCGATCTGAGAATATTGTTTTGTAATGAAGGGCAAAGTTTGCTCCTCCAAGGAACATGAAAACGATGAAAATACCCTCTACCAGAGGATCATTAAAGGCTGCTATGCTGTCTGAATAAGGGGAAAAACCGGAACATGAGATGGATGTGAATGTATGGGTGATGGAATCATAAAAGGATAATCCTGCAAGGTCCAGGACGATCACTTCTGCAACTGACAACGTGATGTAAACGAGCCACAAGATCTTGGCAGTCTCCCTGATCCTCGGTCGCAGTTGTTCTTCGTGAAGACCCGGAACCTCCGCACGGAACATCTGGCGGCCTGCAATGCCGAGTTTTGGCAGGATAGCAATGAACAGCATGATAATTCCCATACCACCAAGCCACTGGGTCATACCTCTCCAGAAGAGCAGGCTTCTGCTATGACTCTCAATATCGCTAAGCGCTGTGGCCCCGGTAGCCGTTACCCCGGACATGGATTCAAATAAGGCATTTAGCGGAGGTACGCCTTCAAGCATATAGGGTAATGAATAGATAATTGCAGCAATAAGCCAGCCCGATGCCACAATAAAAAAACCTTCCTTCATATTCCATTCCTCTTCTACTTTTGTGAAGAACAATGAAAAAACGAAAGCAACAAGTACTGTGATGATCAGAGGGAAACCAAAAGTAAAAAGCGGTTCATCATAATAAAAAGCTACAAACAATGGAACAACCATAAATGCGGCAAGCAGCCAGAGGATAGAACCCAGTACGCCCAGAACTACATTATATCTCAAACCGATCACACCACATTATATTAGCATATTAACATCTTCGTTTTTGCCACATGAAGGGTATATGCATATTCAATCTCTTTACAAAAACCCGGGAAATTCAATCCCTATTTTGTAAAACATTCTTCATGTAGATATCCATCCAATTTATTTAGGTGTTCTGTGCAGGTTCTTTAGAGGAATAACATGTGACATTTTGAACTCAGTTGATCAGGGGGTGAAGGTGTATGGCTATATCCCAATTATTATTGAATAAATAATTGGACAGGTACAAAAGTATCATTTATCCCCAACAATCTGGTGTTCAATATCTGAATAGATTTTGATAAATTCGGCCATTAGTGTTACGATAATAGAAGAATAATACAACCACATAAAAATCGCAAGAAAAGCCCCAATTTGTGTATAGACCGTCGTTAAATTGCTATATGAAAAATATAAGCTAAAAAGATATTTGCCAATGGTAATGAAAAAAACAGTAAGAAATGAACCTATAGCAATATACTTGATGTCGATTTTCTTTTCAGGAAGTGTCTTGTAAAGATAGATAAAAAGGACTGTAAGTACGAAGACGTTTGCGATAGAAGAAGCATATTGGATAATATCCAGAGAAAATGGAATAATGGTCGTAAGTATTTTTGAGATTACTACTAAAAATATCTCGGCAAGAATGCTCATGATCAGTAACAAGCTAAATATAAAAACCGCAACAAATGAAGAAATACGTTTATTAAAAATTCTTCGAACAAATCCTTTTTTATACTCTAAAACTCCCCACATCTTATTGATCGTTTTCTGGAAATGCAAAAAGATGTTGCCGGCACTCCAAAGGAAAAGTAAGAAACTGATCATCAATCCAAAGGTAAGGGAACTTGTTTCAGGTAATTGCTGGAAAAGCAGGTTCAATGAGTTTATGATTTCTTCATCTGCAAAAGGTGAAATATACTCGATAATTGTTGCTTGAAGTCGTTCCACTTTCAGGAACATTCCACCAATGGATAATGAAAACAAAAGCAAGGAAGGAAGACTGAGTATTAAATAGAATGAGAGAGCTGCACTGAAAGATATTCCGTCGTCAGCGTTCCACTTTTTAATAGTTTGTACAACCACGCCCCTGAACTTTTCCATAAAAAGTAATTAACGTGTAGCTACAATTAGTTTATGATACCAAAAATCCAGATATAGATGAATATAAAGGCCATGAAACTGACAAAAAGCAGTAGCACGTCCAAACACAATCAAAAGACCTATTCATGATAAAATTATAATTACTTCTAATAGACAAGCGATCGGAATCCAAAATACCTGAACAAGCCCATCCAGATCTTCCGGATTTAATTCCCGGCTGGGACGACATGCTTGAAGATGCATTTTCTGCTTACAAAGGTCCATACATAGCAGGAAGAGTTGCAGCCCAGCATAAGACTGTCTGCGAGATTCTCATTCCGGGTGCCATGATCCAGGCAGCGATATCAGGTGCTATGCGCCGGATCGGCAAACAGCCGGTTGTCGGGGATTTTGTTGTTCTGCTGGACCAGACTGAATTGAACTCATATACCATCGTAGATATACTTCCCCGAAAGACCTGTCTTGCAAGAGGTTCTCCGGGAGATGGCAGTGAAGAACAGGTTATCGCTGCAAATATTGATACGATTTTCATTGTTACAGCAGTAGGAAAAGATCAAAACCTGCGAAGACTTGAGAGGTACCTTACTATTGTGTATTCATCCGGTGCAAAGCCTGTTATTCTGGTAAATAAGATCGATCTTGTTGATGATACGGCACAGGTAATAAAAGAAACACAGGACATTGCAGGCGATGTCCCTGTTATTACTATCAGCGCCCTTTCAAAGAACGGACTGGATGCACTTCTTCCTTACATCAACCCTGATGAAACGGTAGCACTTATCGGTTCATCCGGAGTCGGCAAATCCACACTGATCAACACTTTTTTTGGTGAAACCATCCAGAAGACCATGGGTGTCCGGGAAGATGATGATAAGGGGAGACACATAACCACAGTGAGGCAATTGTTCCTTCTTCCAAACGGCGGGATATTCATTGACAATCCTGGAATTCGGAAGATCCAGCTTGGGGACAGTTCTGACGGAATTGAAAGAACATTTTCGGATATTACAGATCTGGCTCACAATTGCAGGTTCAAGAACTGTACACATCATGATGAACCTCATTGTGCTGTCCGGAATGCAGTACAGCAAGGACTCATCACACAGGAAAGGCTGGCCAGTTATCACAAATTGACCGATGAACTTGTCTTCCAGTCCGAAAAAGCCGAGCTTGGCCTAAAAAGACTTGAGAAGAAAAAGTACAAAGGAATGACACAAAGTGCCAGAAAATACCGGGAATTTACCGGGAAATAAGAAGTTGATGATGAATTCATCAAATACCACAAATCCGGAAGACATCTCGCTGGAGCCGTGGGCAAATATCGGAATTGAGCAACCGGACTCGGAAATACTGGAAATCTACCGGCTGGAGCAGCACATCGGCACCCTTCCATAGGTAGCAGAAGACATCCGGAATCTGATAACTCGTCTGGAGATATGTCATTTCAAATTTGAACGTCATGTCCTACGGATAATTGGATCCATCGGCAGGATGGAACTCGATCTTGATCCGGAGTCAATCGGCAGTGCTCACCCCAGAACTGGACACCTACTGTGGTCGTTTCAACTGTTGTCTCTGCTTCGACCCAGTTACCCTGATTCATCAACGCGATCCACTGATGATATCGCCAGATCGAACCACTTGTTGCGATCTGGAACTCGGATGGAGGTGTAACATGCACAGTATTGGCATAGGCTACAACATCCGGTGGAGTTGCAAAATCAAGGGCATTTCCATCATACAATACAGTGCTCACTTCTGCAGAAGCAACTGTCACAGACAAAGACAAAGCTACTAAAGAAATGAAAAGAACATGCAGTAAGCTCTTCGATCTATTATTCATATCTTGTCCCCCACGAACAGATTTTTTATTATAGGGATATCTATATTTTCTCTTATTAAAAAGAAACCCCATCCATTATAGAAGAAAAATAGCAGAACATTTAATGGTGCCAGAATTAAAAAAGAAAAATAAGAAAATAGATGATAAGTCAGGAAAGCTTTGGTTTATCAAATTATTGTATGATCATCCCATGCGCTCTGCTGTGAATTTCATTAGCTCTCTTGCTTCCATTACAGGGAAGCTTTCGTGCAGGCATATATCCCTCCATGGAAGAATGGAAGCAGCATAAGCTTCAGTATTCTCAGCATCATACACAACAAAATAACGACAGCTTGTGAGATCAAGCCACTCACTGACAACTTTTATTCCTTCCGGATATTCCCAATTCTCATAACGTTCTTCTACCTTGTCACTGTCCTTCGGGTCCCACGTAACTATGTCCATAAACAACATTTCTTAATACTCCCCTTTTATTCACTTACATTTCTTCTATTCAGTTAATTTCAGCCTAAACCCCTGGCTTGCGGCTGATCTCGGTAAGAGAATTTTATTTCAGCACTCCCAAACCTGGCAAAAGATTTGCACAATTAGCTATATATTCTTTTTGATATGAGCTTTCTCTTAGCGAGTTCAAAAGTAAAAAGTAAGAACAAAAATGATCAGATCCATATTTCAAAGCTATCTGAAATTTGCTGAACAACAGTGGAGCAGACCCATGATCCTGCATTTCATTATCTCAGTTGAAATGAGATATTTATGATCTGTTGATGAAAAAAGATCATTGACATGCCTTATGCTGAATGGAAGAGTGCGACAAGAAAGTTAAACCATGAATTGCGGAAACGCTGTCCCTTCCATTTGGGATAATCCTACTATGACATGCGTTGATGGTAACGTCAGGGTGTGAAGCTCATAGGACAATATGGAGAAGTTTGGGAATCTAACCTAAACAATCTGTTAGGATAAGAATACTATGAAGAAACGAAAGTTGAACCATTGTAAGAACCGTAATCAGCAACAAGCGAAAAATAGATTGACACGCTTGAACCAAAAGGTATAGAATCAGACCATTATGGCTTCTTCCACATAATGGGAAATGGACGAATGGTTCTCGGTTTATAGATGGCTTCTAAGGTATTCACAATTATTCATGTTATAGAACTTGGTAAGCCCTATATGTTCCCTTCGGGGTAGGAATTCCGTAAGGAAGGACAATGACATAGAGGGTAAAGGAAAGGAGTAGAAAGCGAATGACAGACTGTAATGGTATGTATAGGGGTTCAGAATTTGCCCTGATCCGAAAGGATGCAGACTTACTCTATGGTATCGAAACGTAAGAATGAAGGTATAACTATGAATGTAAGATATTCAAATACACCAAATAATGAAACAGAAGCCCTTAGTGGTTATGCCGAATTAAATGATGAGAAACTTACAGACATGTCCAACTGGAACAACATTAATTGGAATACTGTTGAATCACATGTTAATAGAATACAAGTCAGGATTACGAAAGCAGTTATTAAAGGAAATTGGAATTTAGTTAAAAGACTAAGTTATTTGCTAACCCATTCTCACTACGCTAAACTGTTAGCTGTCAGAAAGGTAATTCAGAATAAGGGTAAAAGAACAGCAGGAATCGATGGAGAATTGTGGAATACACCTGTCTCTAAGATGAAAGCTGTACTTGGATTAACTGATAAGAAATACAAGGCAAAACCATTAAAAAGAGTCTTTATTGAGAAATATGGGAAAGATAAGAAACGACCTTTAGGCATTCCAACCATGCATGACAGAGCTATGCAGTCACTTTATGCATTGGCATTAAACCCAATTGCAGAAGAAACAGCAGACAAACGTTCTTTTGGATTTAGAAAATCCAGAAGTACTCATGATGCATGTGAACAAATCTTCGGATGCACATGTCGAAATAATTCTGCTCAATGGATACTGGAAGGAGACATTAAAGGTTGTTTTGACAACATTAGTCATCAATGGTTACTTGACAACATCCTAATGGATAAATCAATTCTTAAACAATTCCTTAAAGCAGGATTTGTCTTTGACCGAACTCTATTTCCAACAAAAGCAGGAACACCACAAGGCGGTATTATATCACCAATATTGGCTAACATAACCTTAGATGGAATTGAAAGTTTATTGGTTGATAAATACCATCGAGGTAAAAGTGGAAGAATAACAGCACATCAAAGCAATAAACACAAAGTAAATTTTGTGAGATATGCGGATGATTTCATTGTTACTGCAAATACAAAGGAAATAGCAGAAGAAGTTAAAGGATTGATTGAAAAATTTCCTAACAAACAAAGGTCTGGAACTGTCTGATGAAAAGACTTTAATTACCCATATTGATGATGGTTTTGACTTTTTAGGCTGGAATTTTAGAAAATACAAAGGGAAACTTCTTATAAAACCGTCTAAGAAAAACATTCAGAAAGTAACTGAGAAAATCAGTAATACTATTAAGGATGGAAAAACGTGGACACAAGAAGTTTTAATAGACACCCTTAACCCAATCATTACTGGATGGTCAAATTATCATCAAGGAGTGGTTTCCAAAGAAACATTCCACTTAATAGATTACAAATTATGGAACATACTTTGGAAATGGGCTAAGAGAAGACACCCCATGAGATCAAGAACTTGGATAGTTGATAAATATTGGCATCCCAAAGGAACGAGGAAATGGGTATTTTCAACAACAAGAAACCAACTTAAATTATTATCAGACAAAAGGATAGTTAGACATACAAAACTATCTCTGGACAAAAACCCTTATACTGACAAAGAATACTTTGTTGAACGCAAGTTCAATCAAGGTGCTAGAAAATTATCTGGAATGTTTAAGAAAGTTTGGATTAATCAAAAAGGCAAATGCCACATTTGTAATCTACCGATTGACATTAGTGCTGATGCAGAAGAAAGACCTCTACATCACAAGAATGGAAATCATAAAGATTACATTGTGTCAAACTTAGCTTACGTGCATGTTCACTGTCATAGACAACATCATGCTACTAATCCAAAAACAATAACTGTTGCCTGTAAAGGTTAAGAGATGCTTGAGCTGTATGAGGTAAAAGTCTCATGTACAGTTCTTAGGCGAGAAAGAGGGAGTAATCCCTCTGACTTAGCCGACAAATAGGGTCCTCTAAAGGTACGTTGCATTACATGAAGCAAACCGTAGAACCAAACGAACGTTTTATATAAAATTCATTGCACTTAATCCATATAGCCCATCATTGGAACCATTTAAATGCATCATATCTTGAATAAAAATCGTATTGGGAACATGAATGACAGTCGATGAAAATGTAAAGATGATCCTTAAAGAACTTGGAAGGACAAAACTTGTCTCCGTCACCAAGACGATCGACCCTGAGAGGATCAACGAATCCATCAAAGCCGGAGCCACCATCATAGGGGAGAACAGAGTTCAGGAATTCGAGGATAAATGTGATGAGATCCTGCCCTGTGAAAGGCACCTAATAGGACATTTACAGACAAACAAGGTTAAAAAAGCCGTTCAGCACTTTGATGTGATCCAGTCAGTTGACTCCTTGAAGTTAATACAGGATATTGATAGGAAAGCCGAAGCCATTGACAAGGTCCAGAAGGTCTTCCTTCAGGTCAACATTGGCAACGAGCCACAGAAATTCGGCTTTGGATCAGATGAAATAGGACAGGTGATAACACAGATCCATTCACTCAAAAATGTTCATGTGAAAGGACTCATGTGCATACCTCCCTTTGTGTCCCCTGAGCAAACACGTTCATATTTCAAGAAGATGAAAGCACTTTTTGATGAGATGAAACAGGTAGATCAGGATAACATCGATATCCAGGAACTATCAATGGGAATGTCCAATGACTACATGATCGCCATCGAAGAAGGGGCTACGATGGTGCGTGTTGGTTCTGCAATATTCGGGAACAGAATATACTAAAATTTGGTTTAGAACTGCTGGAGTAAGGAAAGTTACTGCTAAGTTTAATTCTGTGATGAATGGAAAAGTTGAGTACACGAAAAAGGCTGAATGGAAGAAAATAAGGTTCTCTAAGGGTACTTTGCATTACATGAAGCAGGAATGTCAGAAATGATAAGCCGTTTATGCCCAATGGTAATCTGAAAGAAGCTAAAAAACCGGAATAATGAAGCTTTTAAATTAAAAAATGAGAAGGGAATTTTATTCCTTTCTAAAGAAAAATGCTATAGCTAAGATCGCTAGAATAGAACTTAGAATTTCAAATCCCGGAATTAAAGGAAGCTCGCACCTGGCATAAATATCTTCAGGCTGAGTGCTACCTACCATGTGCCATTCTGCCTTATTTCCATCAACTACGTTTGCATTAGATTCAACAATTTCACCTGGCATCTCCAAATAATAATGTACATCTATGGCGGCAGCCCCGTATTCTGAATAATCGGTCGTGAAGTTGTCGGTTATCGTGTGTCGGTATATAAGATGATCTCCATCTGTTTCTGTATAGATGTTTGGGGGAATAAGTCCACTAATGATCATCTGTACATTATCTCCATCCCAGACTTCACTATATTCTCCACCTTCAGAAACCACAATGTCTCTGATCTGTGTTTCCTCATTCATTAGTGCATATACATATGAGCTGGTTTCTATGACCATAGTATGCTCTACGATTCCTCCATTTCTATCAACTTTAGTATCATATGTAAGCGTCACACAACCGCTGATCAAAATACTAGAAATAAGTATCAAGCATGAAATATATTTATAATTCATAAATGGTCTCCTCATTAAATATGTCAGGCACAACACAAGTAGTAGCACTGCCTGTAGTGTTTTACATTACATGAAGCAAAAATAAAGCCAAAGCTAATCGAAAATAAACAATAAAAAAGTAATTTGATAGCAGTGATCAGGGATCGATTTGTCGACTTTATTGGGCGACATCTCACTGGGCGACCCTTACCCCGATGTTCTCCCCATCTCAGGTCGACCTAAAGGATTTACAAATGCCAATCAAACCTTGAAAGGTCATGGGTTTTTATGCCCAATGGCGTTCTACCTTCTGATTCACTGCCACACCGTACCATTTATGATACGGTAATAGAGTATATGTTTTAAAACTACTAATTGGTTTTGATATACAATCTGATAACAAAAAAGAAATTGAAAAACTTAAAAGAAAAGTAAAAAGGACAAGATCGATGGTCTTAGTCTTTAAGAGCAGCAATAAGCAACTCATGGGCCTGACGTGCATCTGCACACCCTTTGTTTTCTTCATGACCTGACCCACAAGGGGCTTCTTATTATTAGATTATCAGATGGTTATTTACAGTTAAGCCATAGGATTTCTATAGAGCTATTTCAAAAGGCTGAAGATTAAATAATATGCACCACAAATACGATTATTGTGGGATTATCATGGGGACTCAGGAAACATCTGCACAATCGACACTCTCCTATAAATTGGCATTTATATCGATATTCATCGGACTCTTAGCATTGAATATCTGGATATTCTTTGTACAGGGACAGGGAACATGGCAGATAAAGGCGGAACTGCTTTTAGAGTTTATAGCTTTTTACACATTTGTTTTCGGTTTCCTGACGCAGACGGGAATTTTGAAGAATTCCAGGGATCTTGAGAATATTGTCCGGGATATGACCTCTCCGAATCTGTATGAATTCACCAGAGGGAACTTCGTATTCTTAGCGATCTTATTTTCGTCATTGGCTGAAATGCTAGAGCCACGAAAGACACAATTTAATCCATTCTATCTTCTGGAACTGCCATTACTCCTTGTTGTCGGATTGCTCATGTTCGTATATGCTGCTATTCATATCGTGGTCATCATTCCAATGCTGTATATCCCCTATGCAATAGTTTCCGTTCCCATCAGGAACATTCAAACTTCTGCTGACACTATCGGTATTTCATATGGCAACGAAATGATGGCTATCAAAAACATCGTCTCATCGAATGTGGTGTCAATAAGGAATCTGCTTATTGCCGTCCCGGCAGCAGTCTTCTCCCTGATGTCCAAAATTATTTTAACACTTGGATGGAACATTTAAAGAATTTGGTTATGCAAATGAGTTGTAAACGCCGTTGCCCAATTATGCAGTACAGGAAACATCCTAAGCATAAGTTTAGTGGAGAGGTTGGGATTCTTGAGAGAAAGCTTATAAACCGAATTCGTAAAATTAATTGCAATCAAATCTCAAAACTTAAATTCTGACAGAAGAAATCTTACTTTATTTCGTCAATCTATTATTGTTATTAGGAGCACTTATATTTATTTTGAGTCGTAAAAGTTAGGTTATAAATTACATTATAGCGTACTACAAAGTCCAAAAATGAAGGAGGGTATGGAACGTATGCGGAAAAAGATATTGGTGTTGTTTGGGGTGTTTCTACTATTTGTAGCAACCTCTAATGTTAATGCTGAGATCATTCCTCCCAACATTGATGAACTCTTGGATGATTATTATGATGTTTCCGGGGAGCCACAGCTCTCGGGTTCTGTGATGGGAAATCTTGAATTTGAAAGTGGGGAGACATCCAGGATATTCGTCCGGTTGATAAATAACGGTCAGACAGGTACCTTTGAGACTGAAAATAAACCAGTAGGACCAAATGAGTCTGTGGATGCCAGCACAGAACTGGATCTTGAATACGATATTACTACAGCAGTAAATATCCATGGTGCCCTCAAAAATGAAGATGAAGCACCGGTGAGAGTTTTCAGCGATCCTCAGCAGGTAGAATATCTTAGGAGCGGCGAGATAGCACAACCAATGGAATTCGACATCGAGATCTTCAAGAATGCCCCTTCTGGAACATATGAGCTCAGATTAAATCTGACCTATCAATACCAGAGTGATGTTAAAGTTGATGGTTATCCAAACCAGAGAATCGATTATTGGTATGTCATGAAGAACCAGACACTACCTATCCATATTGAAGTGAAGCCCAAAGCTGATTTTATCGTTGAGAGTGTCAAATCCCAGCTGATACCAGATGAAGAATGCCTCTTTTACGTCACATACAGGAATGTGGGAGATGTGGTGGCTGAGGATGCCGTGGCCAGAATAATAGTGTCAGATCCATTCAGCACCACCGATGATCAGGCATTTCTGGGCACACTTGAACCCGGCGACTCGTATCAGGCGCAGTACAGTATAGAAGTGGACAGCGATGCACTGCCCAAAACTTATGGGATCGAGACTGAGGTAGAATACAAGGACGGACGCGGTGATACCCGGATATCTGATGTAATGAAAGTGTCGGCAACAGTGGAGGAAACGGATGAAAGTATGATATCAGTTGGATACCTGCTTGCTATAATAATAGCGGGTGTTGCTGGTGTTTATCTCCACGTTAAACGAGGTAAGGAAAGTAATAGTTGAAATTTTCGCTTAAGGTTATTTTATATATGACCAGATGAAAATTGTACATGGGGTACAGTTATGAAACGACTATTGGCACTTGTAATACTTTTTTTGACGCTGTCTGCAGTTCAGGCACATGGCGAGTCTGTCCCTCCAAATATATGGACATTCAATGATGATTATTTTACCGTCCACGGCAGTCCTGAAATGGTGGTGAGCATCGCGGGCAGCCCTGAATACGATAGGGGTGAATCCTCCGCTGCACTCATACAGATCATGAACCAGGGCAAAATCCTTGGATTTGAATCTGAAAACGAGCCAGAAGATGCCAATGAGATCGCATTATCAACGATAGAACAGGACATGGAATATGATGTCACTACGGCTGTTGGGGTGATGGCATCCCTGTCGGCAAAGGATGCACCGCTGGATATAAAGACACCGCCACAGAGTGCAGGCACCCTGGTTTCGGGTCAGGTATCCCAGCCCATACAGTTCGAGATCAAAGTATGGGAGGGTGCGACCGCAGGCACGTATCCTCTGGAAGTAAACCTTACCTACCAGTTCCAGAAAGATGTACAGGTGGAGGGAGATGTGACCAGCAACCAGATAGACCGAAACATATTGTATCAGGAAGTGAATGAAAGCCATAATGTTTTCATTATCATCAGGGAACAGGCAGATTTTGAGGTCATTGAAGTGGATAGCGAACTGCTGCCTGGAAGTTCTGGCATCCTCCGCATGACATTCACGAATACAGGTGAGGAGACGGCTTCCAGGGCTACTGCCAGGTTGAGGCTCTCAGATCCCTTAAGCAGTACAGATTATACGGCTTTCCTGGGAGATGTGGATCCCGGCGATGAGGTTCAGGCTATGTTCAATATCGACGTGGACCCGGATGCCACTGCCAAGACATATTCCATTAAAGCCGAGATCGAATATGAAGATCACGAGGGTAAAACAAAAGTCTCTGATACCATCTATGTGCCCGCACAGGTTGGGGAGCCTGAAGACAGGGGTGCAATATACCAGAACCCTTTCCTGCTGGGTGGAGGTTTGCTGATACTGGTAGCTTTGGCATATGGCTATATGAAACAGCGTAAAGGCAGGGGTAGCAATGACTGATGACGCCATCATCACCGTGGAAGATCTGAGCAAACAATATGATGGATTTATGGCTGTAGAAGGCGTTTCTTTTGATATCAAAAGAGGTGAGATCTTTGGGCTGCTGGGTCCCAATGGTGCAGGAAAGTCCACCATCATATCTATCCTGTGCTGCCTGCTGGAGCCAACTGCAGGCAGGGTTACCATCGACGGGTTTGATGTGGAAAAAAATGCTACTGACATTAAAAAGATCATTGGTGTTGTGCCTCAGGAGATCAGCCTGTATTACACATTAACAGCCAGGGAAAACCTTGCATTCTATGCAAAAATATACGGTCTGTCCGGAAAAGCAATGAAAGACAGGATAGAAGAATTGCTGGATATGGTGGGCCTTACGGATAGGGCAGACGACAGGCTGGAAGGTTACTCGGGGGGTATGAAACGCAGGATAAACATTGCTGTTGCACTGCTGCACAACCCCAGGATACTGTTTCTGGATGAACCGTCTACCGGTGTTGATCCCCAGAGCCGTAAGCGGATCTATGATACCATCCGTGATCTTAACCGGCAGGGGACGACTGTACTGTTAACCACCCACCAGATGGAAGATGCGGAGAAACTGTGCCATCGCATTGCCATTATGGATAAAGGAAAGCTCGTTGCCCTGGATACCCTGCAAGGTTTGCTGAAGCTGGTAGGTGAGAGCGATATCATTCAGGTGACGTCAAAAGAGCTTCCACCAGAAGCCGCGGATACCATACAGCAGATCGATAAAGTTCAAAAGGTGGCTGTGGATGGCGGTAGCATGACCATTGGACTGGTCCGGGGCAGGGAATCACTGGCAGGCATAATCGATATACTGATAGCTTCAGGTACAAAGGTGGAGTCCATCCAGATAAAAGAACCAGACCTTGAGACCCTGTTCCTCCACCTGACAGGTACTAGATTGAGGAGGTAAAGTCATGAAGTTCCATATCATTGCTGCCAAGGACCTGAAGATCCTTATGCGGGACCGCAATGCCCTTCTTCTGATGTTCATTATGCCCATATTCGTAATATCGGTGACAGGGCTGGCACTGAGTGGTTCGTTCAGTCAGGACATCGGGATTGATGTACTGGTGGTGGATCTGGACAATGGCGAGATCTCAAAAGGATTTGTGGAGTTTCTGGAAGAGATCGATATACTGGATGTGGATATGGAATCCAATGAGTTTGCAGCCAGGGAAAGGATCAGGAACCAGGAATACGGCAGATTGATTATCATTCCACAGGGTTTCACAGAGTCCGTGATGGGAGGGCAGAATAGCGAACTATTGATCATCACTGACCCTACCGAGAAGGATGCGAACACGGTTGTGGAGAAGATCGTGGAAGGTTATGCCAGCAGGTTGTCTACCAACGTGGTGGTGGTTAAGACGGTGGCTGCTTATGGAGTTCCGGTATATAATAAAGAGCAGATATACGAGGTCGTGGATGTGGCAGACCAGTTCACTCAACCTCCTCCTGTGCAGGTGGTCACAGAGAGCACCTCCACCCGTCTGGAGGATTTCTCACCATTTACACAGTATGTACCTGGATTTGCTATCATGTTCCTTCTGTTCACAACCATTGGAGTAGGGTCGGCCAGTCTGTTAAAGGAACGGGAATCCGGGACATTTCGACGACTGGTCACTGCTCCTATCAGCAAACCGGAGATCATCGGAGGCAAGATTGCCAGTACATTTTTCAGGGGATTCGTGCAGCTTACGGTCCTGCTGATCTTTGGACACGTGGTCTTTGACCTGAACCTGGGAAGCAGCGTGGTGGCTCTGATAGTACTGATCTCTGCTATCACGCTGACTAGCACAGGACTCGGTCTGCTGGTGGCAGTATTTGTGACAACCAAGGATCAGGCAGATTCGGTATCTACTATGATCGTGTTAATAATGTCTGCCATGGGCGGTTCCTGGTGGCCGCTGTTCATCATGCCCCAGTTCATGCAGGATCTGGCTCATCTTACCATCACTGCCTGGGCAATGGATGGTTTCTATGATCTGCTGTATTTTGACCTGGGACTTGCCGGGATATTGAAAGAAGTAGGGGTACTGCTTCTTATGACTATTCTTTTCTTTGGACTGGCTATTTCCAGGTTCAGGTTTGAATGAACCACTGGTTTAGCTTTGTATGCTTTTTCATCCCTGATCTCAAAAGTTACGACCAGTTTAGGACCCATGGGTTCATCCTTATATTAACGAAGATCGATACCAATTCAACTTAAATACCACTCGATCCATCTTTTCTATATGGGAGGGATTCCAGATGCTTCGAATAGCGGTGACAGGAAAGCCCGGCGTGGGGAAATCAACGGTAGTGACAAGGGTTGTGGAGAAACTTGATCTAAAAGCCTGTGGCATCCGGGCCGCAGAGATGCGTGTGGACGGCAAACGCCAGGGGTTTTCGATAGAGGATATAGATACAGGCAGGAAAGGTATCCTAAGCCATGTCAAATGCACCGGCCCGAAGCTGGGGAAATATCATGTGAACCTTGAAGACCTTGACGGCATAGGTGCAGAGGCGATCAGGCATGCCCTTGGTTGTGATCTTGTGGTTATGGATGAAGTCGGACCCATGGAACTCAAGTCGGAGAACTTCGTCCGGGCTGTGGAGGAGATTCTTGATTCGGACAGGCCGATACTTGCTGTACTTCATAGATCGAGCAAACATCCGCTGGCGCAGAGGATAAGGGAGGAGTTCGAGGTCCTGACGGTTGATGAGGTTGATCGGGACGATCTGCCTGATAGGATTGCCGCGAGATTCCGGCAAGGCAGAGAATAAGAAAAGAAAGATGGGAATTCATATTTTGGATGAGCATATCCATCAAAAGGGGATAATTAAATGGGGAAGGAAAAAGCAGCATTCGACTATGAAGAGGAGAGAAGGAAGCTCAATTGGGATATTCCTGAAGATTACAATTTTGTTGATATCATAAGGGGATGGGCAAAGGATAGAACAAAGTTGATGGCAATTACCGAGCATCCGGACGGAATGATTGAGAAAGCAGCATACTGGGAGGTATGGGACAATGCCATGAGGTTTGGAAATGTCCTTCAGGGTTCAGGCATCCATAAAGGTGATCGGGTTCTGGTAATACTTCCTAGGAGAACGGATGTTTATGCTGTAAGTATCGGTATCTGGGCTATAGGTGGCGTTGTCGTTCCCGGTACAATTATGCTCAGGGGTAAAGATATAGAATATAGGATACTGGATGCCGGAGTAAAGGCTTTGATAACAGATGATCCGGCAGTTGCTGATGAGGTAGATGCAATAAAAGACAAAATCCCGGTTATCAACCTTTTCTTTTCAGGTCAGAGGGAAGGATGGAGAGATTATCAACAGGAAATTTATTCTGCGTCGAGAGATCTGAGGATCGCATCACTTACCGCAAGTGACCCTTTAGCCATCAACTACACCTCCGGGACTACGGGTGCACCAAAGGGAGTATCGCATACCCATTCATTGATGTACTGCTTCGACAGGCTGAATAGATATTATTGGTGGAATACTCAATCAGACGAGCTATGCTGGGCTACAACAGAACCCGGATGGGCAAAATGGTATTGGGGACCATTCGGAGCTGTTTTAGATGCAGGGGCTACCAACTTCCATTACTCAGGTAGATTTGAACCTGAAAAATGGTTTGAGCTGCTTGATAGATGGAAGATAAACAGGGCATGTCTGACCCCAACGGAACTCAGGGCCATGGCAACGATCGAAGATGCGGACCAGAGATACGATCTGAAGGACCTGAAGGTTATTTTAACTGCCGGGGAGCCCTGCACACCAGGCATCATTAAGTTCTTCGACGAAAAGTTCGGGGTATCTGTGCGAGAGGGGTACGGACAAACGGAAACTTGTGTCATCGCCTGCAATTTGCCCGGAATGGAGATAAAACCAGGTTCCATGGGCAGGTTTACACCCGGGGTCGAGGGGGCAATTGTCGATCCAGAGACAGGTGAAAAGTTACCCTCAGGCGAAAAAGGAACAATTGCTGTCGCAAGGGATCATCCGATGCTTTTCAAAGGATATCACAACAAACCGGAAAAAACGGCTGAATGCTTCGTTGGAAACTGGTATTTGACCGGTGACCTTGCAATGATGGATGAAGCCGGATATATATGGTTTGAATCAAGGGCTGATGATGTCTGTATAAGCTCGGGGTACAGGATCGGTCCATTTGAGGTTGAAAGTGCAGTAGATTCGCATGAGGCAGTCCTTGAATCTGCTATGATCCCGAGTCCGGACCCGATAAGAGGGGAGGTTGTTAAGGTTTTTGTAGTCCTGAGGAAGGGGTACGAGCCATCTGAAGAACTTATTAAGGATATCCAGCAGCATGTCAAAGAGGTGACCGCTCCATATAAGTATCCAAGGGAGGTCGAGTTTGTCAGGGAACTTCCAAAGACCATCAGTGGCAAGATCAAGCGCAGAGAACTCAGGACCACCGAGTTCGAGACAAAAAGGGATGTGATCGAAAAGCTAAAGGAAAGGGGCCTGTGGGAAAGAGCGGATTAAAATAAAGATGGAAAGGCGGTCGATCGGCAAATATTATTATTCAGGAGAGAGAAAATACAATATAATGTCCTGTAATCTTGTGAATCAGGAGACTTTTAAGGGAGGGGTTGATACGGAAGATATCTTTCGATTTGCGGATGAGCTTGGACCGAGCAAGATCATCCATATATATGAACCGTCTGTTGGACTGAAGGCGGTGTTGGTGGTGGATAATGTGGCAGCCGGGCCTTCTATTGGAGGGGTACGCATGGCTCCTGATGTTAGCACAGAGGAGTGTTTTCGTCTTGCAAGGGCTATGACACTGAAGAATGCAGCCGCAGGTCTTCCCTATGGCGGGGGAAAGGTTGTTGTCTATGGTGACCCGAAGATGGCACCTGAAAAAAAGATTGAACTTATGAGGGCACTGGCTTCCTCACTGAGAGAAATTAAGGAGTACATCTTTGCCCCGGACATGGGTACGGATGAGGATTGCATGGCCTGTGTGAAGGATGAGATCGGCAGGGCAGCAGGATTGCCCAGGGTGATCGGTGGAATCCCCTTAGACGAGATAGGGGCTACCGGGTGGGGTCTCAGGCATGCCACGGAAGTTGCCCTGGAATTCTGTGACTTCAAACTGGAAGGGGCTCGAATTGTAGTTCAGGGATTTGGTGCAGTGGGTAAGAATGCAGCCCGCTTCCTTACGGAAAATGGGGCCGTACTGGTGGCAGTGGCGGATTCCCTGGGCACCATATACAACCCTGAAGGGCTTGATGTTGATGCATTGATCACGTTGAAGGAAGCCGGAGGAAGTGTGGTCAATCATCCTGAAGGGGAGAGGCTTGAGCGTGATGCGGTTATAGACATTGATTGTGACATCTGGATCCCGGCAGCCCGCCCTGATGTTCTGAATGAGGATAATGTTCATCGCCTGAGAACAAAGCTTGTGGTTGAAGGTGCCAACATACCCATCACCCCTGGAGCTGAGGAATACCTTCACGAAAAAGGGATCCTATGTGTTCCGGATTTCATTGCCAATGCAGGCGGGGTGATCTGCGCTGCCATGGAGTATGAAGGATCCAGTGAATGTGCAGTACTTCAGGCCATAGAAGCGAAAGTGCGTATTAATACCAGAATTATGCTGAAGGAATCGACAAGCAAAGGTATACTTCCCAGGGAAGCCGCTGTGGATCTTGCTCTGACGAGGATCCGCAAAGCTATGGGTTATAGACGATGGTCCCTGTTCTCGTCAGCTCCGGGGTTCGTATAATGACTAAATGGGATGACCGTTTCCCTATCGTTGGAGAAGCTCATGCCCCGACAATGGCTATGGATATGGTGTTAAGGAAGAAGCTTATATCGTCTCCAGTACCCATTCACCATCTCCTGCATACTTTTCAGGGTATCCTCCTGCCTTACCGGTTTGAAAAGATGGGCGAATTTTTCCTGCTCTTTCAGGTAATCTTCCACAGGCTTGAATTTCTTTGGGACAAATGTATGTTCCACCTTACCATGAACAGATTCTTTTAATGGCCAGAGCCCTGTCTCAACTGACAACTTTGCAAGTCTGACGGAGTTGGATGGATCAAATCCCCATCCGGGGGGGCAGGGGGTATGGGATATGAAAAGTTTTGGACCTTTAAATTGTTCGGCTTTTCTGAACTTGTTCATCAGGTCAACAGGATAGGCCGGTGAGATGGTTGCAAGGTAGGGCGGTCTGTGACTGTTCCAGATATCAAACAGGTTCTTCTTTTGAAGCTGTGAGCCAACTGGTCTCGTCCTTCCGGGCGGGGTTGTTGCTGTCCTTGACGCAAAGGGTGTCGCCCCTGAGTGCTGGAATCCGGTATTCCCATACGCCTCGTTATCATAACAGATATAATAGAAATCCAGGTTGCGATAAATGGCCCCGGATGTGGACGAGAGAGCCATATCGTATGCAGAACCGTCACCGGTCAGCACAACCACCTTCAGATCCTCTTCCGGTTCTATTTTTCCCTTTTTGATCAATATATCCAGAGCATCCCGAACCCCCTGGGCTCCGGCAGGTGCACAGGCCATTGCCGTATAAAGCCAGGAATTCTTGAATGGTGTGAATGGATATATGGAAAGGAGGGTAAAACAGCCTGCAGCATTTACGATAACGATCTTTTCCCCCAGTGCCTTCAGGCAATGCCTCAGTGTAAGGAGACCACCACAACCTGCACATGCAGGAGTTCCTGGTAACATGTTCTCTTCGGCTGGTAGCTCCCTTATGGATCTGATGGTTGCTGTATCCATATCTTTATTCCTTCCCTGCGGTCTCTTTCAATTTTGTCATATCTTTCCACTCATTTTCCGTATACAAGAGATAAGGAGGCTCTACAATTTCCGTATCCACTGCACTGACAATTTTGTCAAAGATAAACTCGAATTCTTCCTGACTGATGTTTTTCCCCCCAAGCCCTCCAATGAAAGAGAGCAAAAGGGGCCTGTTTTTCTCATTGAACAGGCAACCGCCTATCTCTGAATAGATGATCCCTCCCTTGCCTACGCTGATGTTCTGGTCTATGACAGCCACAGCCTTTTTCCCTTTCAATGCATTCTTTATATCAGGGTCCGGAAATGGTCTCAGGACCCTCAGCCTCAATAACCCTGCCTTGATCCCTTTCTCTCGTGCTCTTTTCACGGCAGCTTTCCCAAGGGTGGAAAAAGAGTTTGTCATGACAAGGACATATTCGGCATCTTCCAGCATATATTCTTCAATGGTGCCGTATTTCCTGTCAAATTTCTTTTCGAATTCACCGCACACCTCCTTGTAGACATCCAGTGCATTCTGACTTGCAAGATGCATCTGGTATTTGAAATAGGAATAGAACTCTCCGCCAAGGACCGCCACTCCCTGGGCCATGGGCTGACCTGCCTTGAAAAAGGCATGTTCCGGCTGGTATTCCGACAGGAAACTTCTGACCGTCCCTACATCCGGGATCTCCACGTTTTCTCTGGTAAATGAGAGGTAAAAACCGTCCATGTTCACCATGACCGGCAAGAGCACCCGTTCATCCTCTGCCAGTTTGTACGCCATCAGGATCGAATCAAGTACCTCCTGGCAGGTCTCGCAATGTATCTGTAAGAATCCCGTATCCCTGAGTGCCAGAATATCGTTATGGTCAGGTCCCAGGGTGATCGGTGAGGACAATCCCCTCGATACATTGACCATCACCAGAGGGACCCGCCATCCTGCCACTGTATAGAGCATCTCAAAACCATACAACAGCCCCTGGCTGGATGTGGTTGTGAAGACCCTGACCCCTGTGGCTGAAGCAGCACCTGCTGCCGTAACCATGGAATGTTCCGAGTCCATGGTGACAAAACTCGCATCCATAGACCCTTCGGATATCCACTTTGCTATTGTCTCGATGATCTCCGTCTGGGGAGTTATAGGATAGGCCGGAATATAATCCACTTCTGCCAGCCGAACTCCCCAGGCAGCGGCACCGTTACCGGTAAGCATCTCTTTTCCCATTATCGATCCCCCTCTCCGGAGCGGGAATGCATCTCCCGCACTTTATTGATGGCCTTTGCCGGACATTCCTCTACGCATATCAGACATCCCTTACAATTGTCGTAATCCGCGTATGGATATCCGTCTTCATTTACATGGATACAACCATCAGGACACCTGGCAACACAGGTCATGCACCTGGTGCAGACTTCATAATCCCAGACAGGTCTGAATACTCGCCAGTTTCCCGTTCTTCGCAAAGGGGTATTGCCGGTAGCATTTATGGCAGGACTGGATACAAGAGCAATTTCGAAAGGTATGGTGATAACATTCTCCCCTTCCCGGATGCTCTCAGCAGTTTTTATCTGGACAGGCATGATGGCATTGTAACAATAAAGGGCAGCCTCTGTATTTTTTACTAAAAGCTCCCTGTCCGATATGATCCCGGATAGCTCCTTTTCCACGGCACCCCTAAAAGCATCCTCTCCAATACCGACGATCCTGGAGGCAACAGCAGCTGCAAGGCCGCTGAGGACGGGGTTTCCGATCATATCAAGGCTGATCTTTGTTATATCCAGTGTTATCACATGATCTGCAATATTGTACCTTTCCTTGGTTTCCAGAGGACTATTGGGAGTGTTGACAAAAATGATTCCACCCTTTTTAAGTCCTGACAACGGCATAGCCTGAGGATCTGACAGGAGGGTTTCGTCCATAACTATTACAATATCCGGCTCTGATATTACGCCCCGCTCCATGATGTTCTCTCTGGATATGCGGGTAAAGGCAGTGATCGGTGCCCCCCTTTTCTCAGCCCCATACAATGGGAAATCCTGAGCATTGTATCCGTCCAGAAATGCGGCTGTCCCGAGTACTCTGCTGGCAACCTTTGCTCCCTGGCCACCCCTGCCGTGGAATCTCAACCTGAGCATTTAAACCCCCAATATATTTAGGATTTTATGTGTATAAAAAACCTCTCATCATTTTTCTGAGCTATATGGGTCGATGGTATCAGGGTATTTTGTGAGGACTGAAAGCTTTTCATTGAGGTAAAGACCAACAGAAGCAAGGGAAGTTACTGATGAATTTAATTCTATGATGAACCGCAAGGTCGAGTATAGAGAGAAGAATAGTTCTTGGAGGTCTGTTTTATTGTTGAAGGCAAGAGAGTTAAACCATCATCTTGGTGGGAAAAGGAAAGTTGTTGAGTTCATGAAACCTGTTTATGTGAGTGAAAGGGATGATTTCGATCTGTTGAGGAAGAAGATCCTTGATATGCCCTATGCTGAATGCAAGAAGATGAGATTTTCTAAGGGGTACTTTGCATTACATGAAGCAGAATGCCATTCGTGATAAGCCATTTACTCTCAATGCTCATGTCCAGAAGCGTTTGGAGAATTGGAGAGGGTGTTGTTAAGACCAAGTATCATATTTTTCTACAGTCGAATTGATATAGTCTGCTGTACAATGATAAAATGGGTACTTAACTAATGGAGTAGGGGTAAAACACGGATATGGAAGAACTGGAAGGTATGGTCTTTTGCCAGAGTTGTGGAATGCCTTTTGGGAAGGACGAAGATTTTGGAACTAATGTCGATAGGTCAAAGAGTGAAGAATATTGCAATTATTGCTACCAGAATGGCGAATTCACACAACCTGACATTACTTTGGAAGAAATGATCGACCTATGTTCCAAAGCAATGGATGAATATGGAATTATGCCTCTGGAAGAAGCAAAAAAACTGAGCCAACAGAATATTCCAAAATTAAAGAGATGGAAGTAATTCTTAAATTTTACTTTATTAGTGTTACATTGCATGAAGCAGAATACCATTAGTGATAAGCCATTTGCTTTCAACGCTCATGTGAGATAAAGGCTGGTAAATTGGGGAGATAGCTATCGATATGCCTGACGCTCCCTCCAATCACCTTTAAAGGCACAACATAATTAGAAACATTAACAGATGATCTATTTCAACTTGTTAAAATTATTATTTGAACAAAAAATGAAATGAACATTGGTGTAAGATCAAGGAGTTCTGTTTATGAATGGATTAGTCCCCCTGAGATATATTGAAAACAAAAGCAGAATACTTGTCAATACTCCATTATACTTTTGTCTGTTCATGCTTTTTACAATACTTGGCATTCTTGCATATTATATCCGGACAAAAGATGAATTTGCTCCTGCAATTATACTCTCTGTATTATGGATCATTTTTTGGAAGAACAGCAAGATCGAAGGAAAAACGTTCCTTGTGATAGCATCCGTTTTTGGGTTCATAAATGAATTATTGGGCGTACAATACGGATATTTCACATACCTCAATGGTGCAATAGGAAATGTTCCGATCTGGATATTGCCCGGGTATGGAACAATATTCTGGTCATCTTACAATCTCTGGAAGATATTCGAAAAACAATATTCAAGATCGAAATGGTTCCATTTTACAGATCATTTTGTCATCTTAAGTTTTGTTCTGCTTATACTGGCAGACTACACATTCTTTGATCTGACAAAGAATCCTCTAATCATATCTATTAAATTCATAATTTCATTTATGCTGTTTAGAAATTTCAACCTGTTAAGACTTGCCTACTTTACAGGATTCTTCACAGTCCTTAATGAAATTGCAGGAGAAACACTTGGAACATGGTCACATCCGGATTTTTCATTACTTTCCCTGATGGCAGGATACGTATTCCTTCTTTGGATATGCCTGTCGATCGCCGAGGTAAAAGAAGCAAGGAAAGCAAAATATCATGAAAATGATCAACTCATAAGTTACATATCCGCATTGAAAGGACTTGTAAACGGAGAGAAAGAATGGACAAAAAGAGAGGCAACTGCCGCACTTTTGTTATTATTGTTCTATACTTTGGGTTTGCTTGGGCTGATTAGAGTCTAACCATTTTACTTTCCCATTTTTTAAGGTTTGAAACTGAATTCATAGATTTGAAGCAGACGCTGATTTGCTGATTATCCCTCTATTGCATCAATCCATGATTTTCTCCCATATTTTCGTGCTGCAAAAATCTGTTACCGATATCCTGCGATTGACCAATATATGCTAACACCAATACTTAAATAAAATAAACGAAGATATTTGTTTGGGGGAATTATTCAAATGAAAATATATGTAATGATTTTAGTAGTACTTTTAACGTTAGTGACCACGGGAGCTTCAGCCGCCGAGGGAGTTGTTGAGGATTGGAATGTTATCTTTGATGCCGGTAATGATGATATAGCAAATTCTGTCCAGCAGACCTCCGACGGATATATTGTAGCCGGTTACACAAATAATAGCGCAAATAATGACATGTGGCTTGTTAAGACCGACTCCACAGGTTCCGAGGTCTGGAATGTTACCTTTAACTGCGGCGTTACTGATGACGATATTATATATTCTGTCCAGCAGACCTTAGACGGGTATATTGTAGCCGGTACCACAGAGACTGGCGCAGATCGGGACATGTGGCTTGTTAAGACAAATCTCACCGGTTCCGAGGTCTGGAATGTTACCTTTGATAGTGGATCTTCTGATTATGCAACTTCTCTCCAGCAGACCTCTGACGACGGGTATATTGTGACCGGTTACACAAATAGTAGCGCAGATTGGGACATATTACTTGTTAAGACCGACTCCACAGGTTCCGAGGACTGGAATGTTACCTTTGACGGCGGTGATGATGATTATGCAAGATCTGTCCAGCAAACCTCCGACGACGGGTATATTGTAGCCGGTACCACATATAGTGGTACAAGTTATGACATATGGCTTGTTAAGACCGACTCCACAGGTTCCGAGGTCTGGAATGTTACCTTTGACGGCGGTTATGATGATTATTCATATTCTGTCCAGCAAACCTCCGACGACGGGTATATTGTGACCGGTTACACAAACAATAGCGCAGATCGGGACATGTGGCTTGTTAAGACCGACTCCACAGGTTCCGAGGTCTGGAATGTTACCTTTGACGGCGGCGTTGAAGATGATGGGGCATATTCTGTCCAGCAGACCTCCGACGACGGGTATATTGTAGCCGGTTACACAGAGAATGAGGCAAATCGGGACATGTGGCTTGTTAAGACCGACTCCACAGGTTCCGAGGACTGGAATATTACCTTTGACGGCGGTAATCATGATTATGCATATTCTGTCCAGCAGACCTCCGACGGGTATATTGTAGCCGGTACCGCAGAGACTGGTGCAGATAATGACATGTGGCTTGTTAAGGTAAACGAAAACTACGCTCCTGTGCTGTCCCCAATCGGTGATAAAAGTGTTAATGAGAATAACCCACTAACCTTCACGGTCACTGCCAATGATGTTAACTCCGGCGACATTCTCATCTATACTTCCGACAATCTTCCAACAGGTGCTACATTGAATGACAGTACAGGTGCATTTTCGTGGACACCTTCCGATTCCCAGTCTGGAGTTTATTCGGTTAACTTTACTGTTTCCGATGGTATCCTGAATGATTCGGAGATAATTAGTATCACTGTCAATAATGTTGGCACTGGAGGCGGTTCCTCTGGAGGCGCTGGCACTGCGGAAATCATACCAATTCAGGAAGAAACTGAAGAGGAGGAAGAGAATACAGCTTCCGGTTCAGATGCTACCAATAATGCAACCGTAGTAGTTCCTGATGAGGAATCTTCCGAAGAAGAAGTTGTTGAAGAAACCCATGAATCACAGGAAGAAGTTGAAGCAACTTCAGGATCCAGCATGCTTCCAGCAATCGGTGGGCTGCTGGCAATCGGTGGGCTGCTGGCAGGGTATGTTATTTACAGAAGGAAGGATTGATAAACAATCCTTCTAATCTTTTTTTATGTTCATCCTAAGCTTGAGGTTACTTTTTTTAAGCGGTTGCAATAACATAATTGAAGATCAGGTAATTGAGACTGTGGTCAATAAGAGACTTGACAACATGAAAGATATCATTGTCTCAATCAACGGAAAGATTTGATCACAATGCAAGGTCGAGAACTCTACTGGAAAATGCTGTACACAGGCCTTTAATGAAGCAATAAGAAAAGGTATGGACATTAGGAACAAACATGAATAAAAAAATACTCCGCAGAAATCCTCGGTTATAATTATAAATTTTAATAATAGTAGGCTTTCTACAGAGCTATTTAGTGATAAGGCATCAACCTCTCTTTCTTAAAGATACGAATACGGCACCAAATATGCATGCAATTGCAAACAGAGCCTTGAATCCTGGCAAGCTGGAAGTATCCACATCGTTTCCTGTAGAAGTTCCTTCAGTTCCAAGCTGGGACTCTAGTTCGGCATTGAGCCTGATCTGTTCTGCCATTTCTTCAAGTTCAGCTTTATCCTTCAGGAGCTCATAGAAACCATGCCACTGGACAAAATCCGGACCTAGCATGAATGCCCCCATTCTTGCACGCCTACCCTCATGATGCCACATCTCATATATTTTGAATTCGATCGGCTCATCAAAGTCCTGCTCGGTCAGTAATCCTTCTTCTCTCAGCTCTTCAACGATCAATTTTGAATCTGTGTATTTCCTGTTATATAACTCGACAGCAGTATCTGCATTTTCGTAGTAGTTTGCAATCCAGTCATCTGAGTGGCACTGTTCACACACTGAATACATTCGATCACGCTTTTCCTGCCACGTAGACCCATCGCTGATGGAGGTTCCAAGTACATTTGCTGTGTTGTCAGTACGTCTGGATATCGGAGTCTCAAGTTCCCATGAAAGACGTGAACTCACATCATGAGTAGGATCTAGTTCATCTGTTCCCGACATATGACAGACAGCACAGGTAGGTGTCCTATAATCCTCTCCAGCCACCCATTCCTCATAATCCCAGTTCCATTCATCGCCTTCGGTATTATAGATGCTTCCATGCTTCGATTCAAAGAATATTTCGGCTTGGGGATGGTCCGGTCCGAGATGGCATTGTTCACACGACTCAGGTTTTCGTGCTTCTTCCACTGAGAATAGATGACGTGTGTGACAGGAGGCACACGATCCAAGGCTGCCATCCGGATTTATTCTACCAATCCCATTATTTGGCCATACGCTGGGGTCATCTGTACTCTTTCCGGTCATGTTAGTACCATGGCATGCCTGACAGCCGTTAACCGTAGCATCATGGTTTACAATTGTCTCTCCATCAACTGCTATTTTGCTTTCAAGATATGGTAATCCCTCATTGTCAAAATCCAGTTCATAGTATTTGGCACCAAGAGCATGCAAACTCCGAGTGTTCTCTTCGAACTCTGCGACATGACAGGATCCACAATCACTTGCTGATACCACAGGCGAGATGTAAGATCCCATGTGCGCCGTGGCATCGGGGTCAGCAGGATCAGCAATGTGACAGTCCCCACATGACACACCATATTCTGCATGTTTACTGTTCTTCCAGTCATCTATTATCGCCGGAAACTTGCCTATAGAGGTGTGACAGTCCAAGCAACTATCCGAATCATGCTCGGATGCTGCACCATTTTGTGTTATCAGGACAAAAAGTAAGACCAGTGTCCATGTTAATAAATATGCGACCTTCATGCTTCACTCCATATTTTTAATAACTCTGTAGGATGATACGAGATATACTCCAATAAAATAATAGACAGAACCTTGATAAAAAGGTGTGGCAGGACAATTATGCATTATGTGGAACATACTGAGCATGAGTTCGATGGTGAGATTGGAGTTCTTGGGAGGAAGTGTGTTCATGCTAATGGAGTTGTTTACATTGGCAAGTAAGCTAACAATATTGATGAACAGGAATTAGATGTGAATGTCCAACGAATGCTCCTTCTGAAAATGTCCATGCACTGGTGAAAGCTGCAAGAGATTTCATACATCCTTCCAGTTCCACCATTTCAATAGTTCAGGATCATGGTCCTTGTTTGAAGCATAGTACACAGCACAGCGAAATACATAGAGTACGCATCTATCGACATACGTTCCTTTTCGGGTGGAAAGCTTGAAGTAAAGCTCCTCGGGATTCTTTCCCTTCAAATCCTCAATTGAATGAATGCCCAGACCCCGTAGCTCCTGAGCTATCTTGCTCCCAACACCCGGAATCCGTTCAAGATCATCTGGTTTCGATAGAGTCATTGTTCAAAAATTAACGAGAAATTATTAATATCAAAGACTCTCCGCAAATCCCAAAACATAACCATTACAATCTTTGATATAAAACTCCTGCATCCCGTAAAATGTTGTATGCAATTCTTTGACGATTTCAACTTTTTCTTCCAGTGCCTCAGATAGCTCTTTAACATTATCCACTTCAATATAAAGTGTTAATGATGCGCCAATCCCCCTATCTTTAAATACAGGAATATCTTCAGAAAGGCTATCTTTTGCCTGAAACATCAGTTGCACATCGCCACTTTTCATTAATGCATAAATCAGTTGCTTGTCTTTTGGCATTTCCATTAGAACTTCTTGGCTATCCTTTGGCACAGCCATAACAAATTCAAATCCAAGAACATCTTTATAGAATCCAACTGTCTTGTTTACATCATCAACCATTAAGTTTGGTGTAAGTTTATTTAATTCCATTATTTTCGTCCCCCTTTATAATTTGAAAGATTGTTTTGCATAATATTTGGCCTTTTTCTTTTTGATGTGTTCTGGTTTGAACAGTTTTAGATGGCGTTTATTATCCTCCTCCACGTTCCATCGGGTAGTGAGATGTTATACTTTCTTAGTGTGGAGCACTATAGGAAGAAAATGGGATCCTCTAAGGATACTCTCCATTACATGGAGCAGAATGCCAGGAGTGATGAGCCGTTTACTCTCAATTCGCATGTGGGGGAGAGGTTGGAGACGTGGAGTAAATTAGGAGTGATTTTGTCGGAAGCACAAAACGCGGTATTTGAAGTTGTGTATGGTTATACTGTGCACAAAAACAGAAATTGAAATCATGCATAGAAGTGCTTTGGCTTATTTGAAAAGAAAAAACAAAGGAAGAAGATTTGACTTTCAAATCAAATCGTGATGGGAGCAATGAGTACTTTAAATTAATAAAAAAGAGGAGATTACTCCTTTCTCCTCATGAGTACAAATGCTCTCATTGATACGTTATTGTGCCGGATTTTGTCTCACCGTCCCATTGGATTGTATGGGAAACATCGTTCACTGTAAAGGTGAATGTTCTTGGTTCAGATCCCCACACATTCTTGGAGTCTAAAGTGACCTTTCCATTACTGCCAGTTACTCCAGAATCACTGTCGCTGGTCGCACCGCTCCATTGGCCGGAGACCGTTGCACCATTAATCGGACTGCCAGTGGCATCAACAATCTTTACCTCTGCTGTGGCGTGTATCCGGGTCCACTTCCAGAATTTGTAATTTTCCACCATTGACATGCTGATGCTGTCAATCGAAATGGCATTGGTGTCAGATACTGTTACCGTTGCGGTATCTGATGTAGATGCACCGTCATTATCGGTTATAGTCAAAATCAAGTTGTAAACGCCACTACCAGCATAAGTGTGAGCAGGTGTTAATGTACCTTCTACAGTTTCACCATCTCCGAAGTCCCATAAAATTATGTGAGTATCGAAGGATCCAGGATCATCAAAGCTTCCTGAAAAAACAACTTCTTCACCCATGTTAGCGGTCTGGTCTGTTCCTGCATCCACAACTGGTGCAACATTGTTTACCGTTACTATAAGAGTGTCAGATGTAGATGTGCCCTCATTATCGGTGACCGTCAATGTTACTATATAGATGCCGTTGGTTGCATAAACATGTGTGACTTCCGAGCCGGAAGCTGTCGTTCCGTCACTAAAGTCCCATTCATATGATGTCAGTTCAACACCATCGGAATCATAGGAACCTGAGGCACTAAAGGGTACCAGATCACCTTCATTAACCTCAGAGGGGCTATTGATAACTGCTACAGGGACTTCATTAATAGTCAGAGTTAGATCTGTGATCTGGACATCTATGGGATTTCCTGATGGGTCACTTATGATCACGTTTTTCAGAAATATTGTTGATGTGCTTGTAGCCTGCTCTTTTACACTCATTGTGATGCTTGCAAATGACTCAGGCTCTAAGACGCTTGAAGGACCAATTGCCGATCCGAAAACACCTGAAAGTATTCCGGCATTGTTGTCTATGTTTCCGTCGTTGAAAAATGTTGAAATTCCATTTTGGCTTAAGAGTCTTCCTTCAGATACGCTATCTATCTGTATTTTTGAGCTGTCAAATTCGAGATCGAACTGTAATCCTGCAATTGCAGTATCTGGTGTTATAAAAACATCTACAGTGAAGCTTTCACCGGTTGTGACGATTTGAGTTGATGATTTAAGTGCTACGTCTGCTGCAGTTGAATTGGAACAACCAAGACCAAGCAGAAGTAAAAATATAGCGATTATTGTAATGAGTTTGATGGATACACCCTCCTTATCTGAGAGGTTGTAGGTTTATAACCATATATAATTATTTGAGTATCTCGATAATAATATAATATAATATAATATTCTATAATAATTCGAACCTCAAGTTTTTACAAAATACAAGAGCTGCTTGTCACACTTTGCATTACATGAAGCAGAATGCCAAGAGTGACAAGCCATTTACATTAAATGCTAATGTGAGGGAGAGGCTAGAAGGATGGGACAAAATAATTTTAAGGGTGATATTTTGGAACTAGTGGTTGTGCGAATCAATCGCAAAACCCCGTTGCCATATTTTTCTTTGTATATATCCCGAAAAACAAGTGCGGGGGGAGGGATTCGAACCCTCGAAATCCTTCGATACCAGATCTTAAGTCTGGCGCCTTTGACCTAGCTGGGCGACCCCCGCATAGAAATAGAACGGTCGCCTTGTGCCGTTGAACATCCCATAATTAAAGTTAAGTTACTTAAGCCTTATTCTAATGAAGCATGAAGATAACATTTCTTGGAACCGGTGTGGCGATACCACAGAAGGGCAGGGTGCAATCAGGACTCCTTATGGAGATCGGTGAGAAGAAGGTCCTGTTCGACTGCGGGGGAGGTATCCTGAACCGTATATTCGAAAGCGGGAACAAGCATACGGACATCGATACCATTGTGCTTTCACATCTACACCTGGACCATGTGGCTGATGTGATGTGTCTGCTCAAGGCAAACTGGCTGTGTGATAAGTTCGATGCCATCATCTATGGTCCGGCAGGTACGCGGGAGTGGCTTGACAGGCTCATGGACATCTATCCATACATGAAGGAAAAGGTCAGCATCAATGTCGTTGAAGTATCACCGGGGGAAGAATTCAGGCTTACCGATACGTGCGATGTGAAATGTGCCGCCGGGATCCACAGTGTGCCCTCATTGGCGTATCAGGTTCGGTATGACGGCCAGATCGTGGTCTATTCCGGGGACACTGAGCCTTGTGATGACATCATGGAAATGGCACAGGGTTGCGATATGCTTATCCACGAATGCTCGTTCCCGCTGGACTTTGAAATGACGAATCACACCACGCCTGACATGTTGAGGCCTTACATTAAAGATACAGGCATCAGGGCAGTATATCTTACACACCTTTATCCTCACATGCAGGGTCATGAGGAAGAAGCTCTTGAATACCTGAAAGAAGAGTTCGAGGGGGAGGTTCACATACCCTCCGACCTCATGGTTGTTGAGATCTGATCGAGTCCGATAGGACCCGATCGATCTATTGAAGCTGGTCGAACTTGTTAAGCTCAGTCCTCGAGGAAGACCACGCTTACATTATCGTGATCCAGCTCGATCAAAGCACCATATCCCTGTGCTGCCATGCCGGGATTTACAAGGAAAGTATCGCCGGATCTGGCGAATCCCCTTGCCTCATGGATATGCGCACAGATCACAAGCTTTGCACGATCAAAGAACTTTGCCACGGCTGTGCTTCCCACATTCTCACCGGACACATCATCCAGCAAACCTCTGGGAGGTGTGTGAGAGACCAGCACAACAGTGCCGTCAGCATCTGCAAAAAGTGGCTCAAGGGTTTTTTCGATCTCATCCTCCTCAAGCTCGAAGGGGGTGTTGAACGGGGTTGGGCAGGAACCGCCCATTCCTATGAACGTAAAGTCGTCTATCTTCTTCACAGCATTATGCAGGTTCACCGCATCCGATGAATCGATAGCTTCCATGATCTCTTCCGGGTCACAGTTCCCGGGGACTGCAAGGACAGGGACATCGAACATCGAAAGCAATTTCTCAGCTTCACTGGCAGGACCGAACTGGGTCAGGTCCCCGCTGATCACCGTAAGATCGATCTCACCTGCCTTCTCCAGCAGGCCATCGATATGGGAAGGATCTCCATGTACATCCGCAAGGGCAAGTATCCTCATTTTTCACACCTCGAAAAAGACCGTTAGAACTTCCGGTCGCCTCCAAGGATGCCACCGAGTGCACCTTCACCGATTCCGGATATGCCGCCTCGTTCGCCTCTGTTTGATTCCCCGGAACCGATGGCTGCAGCGATCCTGTCAGCAAGGCGTGAGAACGGCAGGCTCTGGAGATACACTTTACCCGGTCCCTTGACCGTTGCCAGTACCATACCCTCGCCTCCGAAAAGCGCGTTCTTGAAACCGCCCACGAACTGGATGTCGTAGTCGATGCTTTCAGAGAATGCCACCAGGCATCCTGTATCAACCCTCAGGGTCTCTCCCGGTGCAAGCTCCTTTTTCAGTATAGTACCGCCAGCATGGACGAATGCAAGGCCATCACCGTGAAGCCTCTGGAGAATGAAACCTTCCCCACCGAAAAGACCGGCTCCGATCCTCTTGGAGAAAGCTATCGAAATATCGATACCATCAGCAGCACAAAGGAAAGAGTCCTTCTGGCAGAGGAAGCTGCCACCTTCTTCTGTGAGATCTATAGGCACGATCTTTCCCGGATACGGAGCACCGAAAGCAACACTTCCCTTTCCGTTTCCGGTCTGGGTAAATGAAGTTATGAAGAAGCTCTCACCGGAGAATGCTCTTTTAAGGCCTTTCAGGATCCCACCGCCTGTAGAGGTCTCCATCTTAATGCCATCTCCCATGAACATCATCGCTCCGGCCTCGGCTCTTACTGTTTCTCCTTTATCAAGGCCGATCTCCACCAGCTGCATCTCATTTCCATGAATCTTATAATCGATCTCATCTGCCATTATTAGTACTCCTCTATGGGACAACATCCTCAATCCGGAAAGTCCCCTCTGCAGAAATATTGCATTTAAAAGCAAATAAACGTATTGTAGGCATCATATAAGTGTTACAGTTCAAGCATGCTGAAATATTGCAATATATTAGAGTTTCAAATAGCTAAAAAGAACACAATATAAAGAAATTAACTATTTAGAAGATGCTCCAATGGATGGAAAAAAGAATACTAATTATAAACGAGTATAATAAATCCAATATAATAAATACTAAAACCAATGGCAGACGTCACCAATAAGTTGAAATATAAAGAGGGAAAATAAAAATACGGGGAATGTAAAAAGGGTATATCTTCTACTATCATCTGTGACATTGCCAGGGCAGATGTCGGGCTGCTGCCTCTGCATTCACAGGAGACCTGTTCGCACAGGATCCAAATTGCTGGAAGTGATCCTGCCTTCCGCCTGATAGGATCAACTAAATAGAAGCCAATGTTGAAAATCTGAAATAGCACAGATGGGGGAAATGGGATTGGGAGTCAAAAAAATACACATATTTCTTGCATTCATTGTGATTGTAGCTTTTTCAGCCAGTGCAAGTGCAGCCTCCTTCGAAGAACAGATCGCCATCGATCCTGAAAATCCCCATGTGATCGAATTCGAAGTCGATGAAACGGGGATGATATATTCTGAAACTTTTCTGGACGGGAATATCCAGGAACTTGTGATAAGACTGGAGTTCATCCCAACCGGTGAGTTAAAGAAGGAAATATGGGGCAGATCAAATGAAGTGCTGACTTTGAGCTATACCGTTTCTGAGGAAGAGATCTCCAGGGGCACAATATGGAAGATCTCGGTCATAAGTGGCAATGGAGATGGAAAAGGATACATCTATCTTGAATATCCCGAAATGAGTGTGATACAACCCAGCGATGGAAACATTCCACCTGCTGCACATATTGAAAGTGATACAACTACGGTCATTAAAGGAAATACTGTTGTCCTTGAAGGATATGGTACCGATGAGGATGGTGAAATTGTTCAATGCCGCTGGACACTTCCTGTAGGCGAAAGCCTGTTCTCGTCCGGCAGTAGCTGCTACTTTGTACTTGATCCTGATGAAGTTACAGAAGGAATATACCACTTTTCAGTACAGGACAATACCGGAACCTGGTCTGAAGAGCTTACCATGGAAGTTTACTTTGAACACGAGAACGAACGCTACGATGGCATTTCATGGGAATTGATATTGATCACAGCAGTTCTGTTCATTGCCACTGCTTTAGGAATATTGAAGCTAAGAAAAAAGAACAAGGAAAAAATGAAAAAGGAGGAGACCGGATCGATCCATGCAACCTCTGATCCGGAATCGTCCCTGATCCACCTTGATGGGATCTATACAGGACTATCGCCTGCAACAATGTTTGAGATCCCGGTGGGAAAACACCATATTGATTTTACTAAATTCGGCTATTTCGAATGTAGAAAAGAAGCTGATGTTCTCACAAATAGAACAACACCTGTTCACTGCAACCTCAAAAAGATACCAAAGATCGATCTGGAATTGACAGCTGATCCACCAGGAATTCCTGCTGACGGCAGATCAACATCAGTGATCACGATCAGCATTAAAGATCAGAATGGCATTTACATACCAGTACCAGAAGATGTAACGATCGAACTGGAAACCAGCAGTGGGGATCTGGAATCACCTGTCCGTATCAAAAAAGGTCATTCTTCTACCACAGCGCTATTAACAGCTTCTGAATCAGCTGGTATCGTCGAAGTAAAAGCAAGATGTGAACAGCTTCTAGAAAACAGCATTACAATTGAGTACACTGCAGATTAAATTATAATGTTGAAACGCTCCATACATTCGAATAGCTGGAGTTTGATCAAATTTTCAATATGTAGAATATTTTCTAAATTCATAAGATATCTGTAGATGGAAATTTTGCTATTACTTTGGAGGAGCACTTTTCACCGATGTCCACAAAACATCCCACAGATATAAAAATCAATACCTGAAGACTTCAAATTGAACTGTAGCTTAAGTAATCGATAAATAGGAACTCGACATATTTACATTTAGAGAACCAGGAGGTTATCAAATTATGAATGCACAAAAATTATTATCCATTTTCATTATCTTTGCCGTACTTACCTGTACCCTGATCGCAGTGGGTTGTACTGAAACTGATAATAAGAACGACATTGTTGAGACCGAACAGGACGAAGAAAATATCGTATCCCTTGACGAGATCATTGACATCGAATGGCAATGGTCAGGACTAATTGAAACACTTCCAGCCAGCCAGTCTGTAGTCCCTGATCCGGAAAACTACACACTTGTTTTGAAGTCAGACGGGACATACTCCATTAAGGCAGACTGCAACCTTGGAACAGGAGGCTACACACTGGAAGGAAATGATCTGACATTAGCACCAGGACCAATAACGCTTGCATACTGTGGTCCGGACTCGTTGGATAACCAGTATCTTTCCTTATTGAGCAATGTAACAACCGTCTCAATGGAAAATGATCAGCTTGTCCTAGGTGTTGGAGAGAACGGCGACAGAATGCTCTTTGTAAAGGGAGAAGTAGTCGAGCAGTGAAACACACCTATTCTCGATTATAATTTTGTACATGATGCGGGTGAAGAGCTTAATTCCTCTTTATCCCATATTTCAGAGGTATGAATTACTATAACTATAAAGAACTGTTTTAAAGAAACTGATCAGATATCCATTCCGATCTAATAGAGCATAAATTTGAAGACAGAAATTGTTTTATTTTGTGCCCCCGTATTATGTTTAATAATGTTTCTTACCTGGAGTGAAACAGTAAATCATGAATGATATCATCATCTGGTTACTTATTGTTCTTTGTCTTACCCAATCAGCGATCTTTTCCGGACTGACCATTGGTCTTTTTGGTCTGAGCCGCCTCAGGCTTGAGATAGAGGCCGAAGCTAACAACATACATGCAAAGAAGGTCTTAAAACTAAGAAGTGATCCGCATTTGCTCCTTTCTACCTTATTATGGGGTAATGTAGGTGTCAACGTACTTCTGACCCTTTTAACAGATTCAGTTATGATAGGTAGCTCTGCGTTCATATTCTCTACAGTATTCATCACCTGTTTCGGAGAAATAATGCCTCAGGCATATTTCACAAGAAATGCCTTAAAGATGGGTGCTTCCTTAACACCTCTTGTCAAATTGTACATAATACTGTTGTATCCTTTCACAAAGCCTTCTGCAATGATCCTTGACAGATGGCTCGGTACAGAGAAACTTGAGTATTTCAAAGAGACATCCCTGAGGATAATGCTACAGAAGCATATCAGAGCAGATGCAAGTGACATCGATAAGATGGAAGGACTTGGTGCTCTTAATTTCCTTTCACTGGATGATCTTAGCATAAAGCAGGAAGGTTCCCTCATAGACCAGAATTCCATAATAGAAATTGATACATATAACAACCGACCGATCTTTCCGGAGATCGGGACGCCGGAGTTTGAAGAATTGCTTCAGAAGATCGCAAGACCTGCCAAGAAATGGATAATAGCGGTAGATGAGAACGACCATCCGGTCGTAGCAATAGATTCTACGTCGTTCATAAGGGATGCCATCTACAAAAAACCATTCTATCCATTACGATATTGCCATGCTCCGATAATCGTAAAAAGCCCTAAGGAAAAAATAGGGGATGTGCTTCATAAGCTGAAGGTCTATCCTGTGGACTCTGAAGATGATGTCATAGATAATGACCTTATACTTTACTGGAATGATGACGATCCTGAAAAGATTGTCATAACAGGTTCTGATATACTTGGTCGCCTGTTCAGGGGTATCGTTAACAGGGTGAGATGATCGCCTTCTTTTTTTATTTGTTGTTCATCACAATGAAGGCTTTCAATAGATGTTAATTGTCAGCAATTTCCAGCCAGTAATGTTGATCAGAGTAGATATGTTTTTATCCTATATTCCTTATTAAGAACCATTCCGGAATACACATTAACTAAATAAAAAAAGTATTTGTGTTATCTAAGGATATATTTAATCTAATAAAACATGGTTATCACCAAAAAACAAGACAGGATACTAAAATATGCGAGATTTTGTGATAATTGCCCATAAAGCTTTGACAACAGGCGACTTTTCCCTCAATGACATGCCCGGAGCAGCCGGTCGCATGGATATCCTTTGCAGATGCATAAACTCATCATTGTTCTTATCCCATGATCTGAGAAGGGATGTTCAGGTTCATCTGGTACTGCTTGGAGAACCGGATCCCGGAAAGATAGTCCGTTTTGACGGAGAGCATATCAGATACCTGAACCCGGATGAGAGAAGTGCAGGTTCACTTATCAAGAAAGCACTCCAGAAAACAGCAGGAGAATGGGAAATACGCTCTACACCCGGAGTTTTCATGAGAAGGGGTGGCCTTGACACCCTCCTGTCCGAGTTCAGGGAAGCAGGACGCAGGTTTATCTACTTACATGAAGATGGTGAAGATATACGCGAAGTTTCCGACCTTACCGACAATGCTGTGTTCATTCTCGGTGACCATATGGGCGTCACTGAAGAGGAAGAACAAATGATAAATGAACAGGGAGCACAGAATATCTCCCTTGGCCCAATACCACTACATGCAGACCACTGTATAATACTGATCAACAATGAGATCGACAGGACAATTGCAGGAAAGGTCCAATAATATAAGGAACAGGAAGAAGGAAGTGACCAGGTGAACATACTCGATACTGCAAAGAAGATCATCCAGGAAGGACCCATATGTGACCACTGTATGGGAAGACAGTTCGCAAAGCTCTCCACCGGATTGACCAATGATGAAAGAGGACGTGCCGTAAAGCTCTCACTAGCTATGGAAGGCGACCGCCTGAACAAGGATGAAGGCGACAAGGAGATACTGGAAGAGTTGAGTAGCTCAAGTGTTAACGCCCGCAAGTCATTGAAAATGGAAGGCGAAGATGAAAAATGCTGGGTATGCCTGGGACTTTTTGAGAAGCTGGACGATTGGGCTGAAAGAGCTGAGATCGCACTTAAGGATTATGAATATTCCACTTTCCTTGTGGGAACAAAGATGAGCGGACTCCTGAGCGAGAACGAGGAGATACTCTGGACAGAGTCCGAAACTACTCATGCAGAACAGTTCAAGTCCGAGCTTAACCGTGAAGTAGGGAAGCTCATTGCAAAACGGACAAATAAAGATGTAGAGCTTGAGACCCCGGACATACTCGTGACACTTGACATTGCTAACGAAGAGGTCATTCTTCAGGTGCGCTCGGTCTATATCCTTGGAAGGTACAGGAAACTTGTGCGAACCATTCCGCAGACACGCTGGCCATGCCGGTCATGCAAGGGAAAGGGGTGCGAGGCATGCAACTTCACCGGAAAGCAGTATCCCGAATCAGTTGATGAGCTTACCAAGGACCCTGTTATCGAAGCACTGCGCTGCACTGACACGAAGTTCCATGGTGCAGGCCGTGAGGATATCGATGCCCTGATGCTCGGTACCGGAAGACCTTTCGTTGTAGAGGCTGTAGAACCACTACTTCGAACATGTGACCTTAAGAAAGTTGAAAAAGAGATCAATGATCGTGCTGCAGGCAAGATCGAAGTAATTGGTCTTACTTTTACACCAAAGGCCACTATCGAGGCTCTCAAGAGCTCAAAGGCGGATAAAGTTTATAACCTTAAAGTTACATTCAAAGAGCAAATTCCAGAGGAGAAACTCAGATCGGCCATCAATGATCTCATTGGTGCACAGATCGGCCAGAGAACACCACAGCGTGTATCCCACAGAAGGGCTGATCTGGTACGTAAGCGAACCGTCCATGACATAAAGCTTAACGAACTGACCGAGGACTATGCAATGATCGAAGTTCATTGCGAGGGTGGCCTCTATGTCAAAGAACTGATATCCAGCGACGAAGGAAGGACAGTACCAAGCCTTACAGGGCTCATCGGTACACAGGCTACCGTTGCCGAGCTGGACGTCATCGGCGTCGACATTTAAGTCGGCAAACCATCAGATTTATCAAATATAGGTCTTATCCACGACCTGAACAACGGAGGAAAATAATGCCAACATCACATGGTGAAAGAAGCTGTACTAGGTACAAATTGAAGAAAACTGTTAGGGAAAGGGGACTCTCTCCTGTAAGCAAGGCAATTCAGGAATTCGAAGACGGACAGATGGTCCACATCGATATCGACCCAAGCATACAGAAGGGAATGCCAAACGCAAAGTTCCAGGGAAAGACCGGTAAGGTACTTGGACAGCGCGGAAGAGCTTACCTTTTACAGGTCAGGGATGGAAATGCCATGAAAGAGGTCATTTCCCTGCCACAGCACCTGAAACCACAGAAATACAACTAAGTTCATGCTCCAGACTAGCAATAGTCTGGACACTGACACATTCAGGTGTCGATAGATATATCTATATCAACACCTATCTGAAAGATTACGTCTGCTACAACTGTGTGGCCCTCAAAACGGTAAACTATACTTAATTTCAAAGAGTGTATTTTAATGATAGTCAAACAAGTTCAGAGTGAAGAGTTATTGACTGTTCCCGAAGTCAAGGAAATACTTAACGAGATAATGGAAGAGCGCACGGAACGTGGCGAAGAACTGGGATATGAGCTGCGCAAGGCCATAAACCATGCAGACATGTTCGCAAAGATCAGTGCCGAAAAGTCCAGAGAACTTGTGGGCAAACTTCTTGAACTGGAGAAGATGAAACCTGAGATCGCAATCCATATCGCCGATATCATGCCTCAGAGCAGGGATGAGCTCAGGGCACTTTATGCAAAAGAGAGATTCACTTTGACCGAAGAAGAGCTGGATACGATGCTTAATCTAGTACTTGAGTCAATGGAATAATTTATATCTCATACTTTACTTTTTTTAATGGAGACAGTAAGTTTCATCACCGATGCACAACATACGGGAGGATACTATGAGAAAGAGGGGAACACCACCTGAGAAAGAGGATTACGCATGGGTCCTTGACTACCTACCTTATGGCAGTACAACAGACAAGCGTCCGGCATACCAGAAGAAACCTCTGGTCCAAGCAGTTGGTGATAAGCACTTTGTACTTATGGAGCTTGTTCCAAAAGAAGGAGCAAATCCACAGATACAGTCCCGCGTCTACATTGGTGACGGGGACAGAGATGAGATCGATCATGTAAAGCACAGGATACACTATCCGGAACTGAGCCATGGTGCACAGCTTGAGCTGCCTCATGTACTTGAGGAATGTGTCAGCCATCAGGAAGAAAAGTTCGTCAAATTCTTCAACGATGCACATCCGATAACAACAAGGCTGCATATGCTGGAGCTCCTGCCTGGTATCGGTAAGAAGCTCATGTGGGCTATCATCGATGAGCGCAAGAGAGGCGAGTTCAAGAACCTGAAGGACCTGCATGACCGTGTCGGAGGAGTACATACTCCTGAAAAGGTCATTGTTAACCGTATACTTGAAGAGCTTAAAGATGACAATATCAAATACAGGCTCTTTACAGTACCAATGCATCGTCCAAAAAATGATTAAAGACAGGTGTCATCGCCTTGGTAAGAAAACTTCTTCAGAAATATGGCATCCAGGGCGGATACCATGACCAACATTTTTTGATCGACGAACGAATTCTTGATTCTATTACCGAAGAGGCCAACATCTGCGAGGACGACGTTGTGCTCGAGATCGGGGGCGGTATCGGCAATCTTACAGAAAGGCTTTTGGAAAAAGCAGGAAAGGTCATAGTCATAGAACTTGACCCCCAGCTTGTTGATGTCCTTCATGACCGATTCTCCGACAACGAGAAGATCGAGATCATACATGGGGATGTTCTAAAGGTCGATATACCAGAGTTCAACAAAGTTGTGGCAAACCTCCCATATTCGATATCCTCGCCAATTACATTCAAGCTCTTCGAACATGACTTTGAACTGGGCGTACTGATGTATCAGTATGAGTTCGCACAGCGCATGGTTGCAGAAGCCAATACCGAGGACTACAGCAGGCTCTCAGTGAACACCTACTATTTTGCTGATGCCTCCATTATCATGAAGATCCCCCCTTCAGCATTCTCACCACCTCCGGAAGTATGGTCTGCCGTTGTCAAAGTTGTTCCCCGCCCATCACCATTTCAGGTTGATGATCCCGAATTTTTCCTGAATCTTGTCACAGCCGGTTTCCTTCAAAGGCGTAAAAAGCTCAGGAACGCAATTATCAAAGGTAATCATTTACTAAAGGTTCCGAACATCAAGCAGATAGTTGATGAACTGCCAGAGGAGCAGATGAACAAGCGTGCCGAGAACCTTGAACCCCATGAACTGGCCGACATTGCAAATCATATCTGCAGAATGAAGAACTCGATGTAAAGACCATGGTAACGATCACCTACAGGAATGCAAACATAAACCTTGATGAGCAGGTCTACGACCCCGCCGAGGATTCCTATTTGCTTGCTGACGTTGCCATTGATAATGCAAAGGAAGGCATGAAAGTGCTTGAGGTCGGAGCTGGCACCGGTTTTGTTTCAGCAGTCCTTCAGGAGAACGTCGATGTTGACCTTATTGCCACTGAGATAAGCCCTATTGCTGCCACTTGTGCAAGGGCGAGCGGTGTCGAGGTCATCAGGACAGATATGTTCACTTGCTTTAAGCACGGAACTATGTTCGACCTTATCCTGTTCAATCCACCCTACCTCCCCACATCAGAAGATGAGAAGGTTCCAGGATGGCTAAATTATGCTTTCGATGGCGGACCTGATGGCAGGGATGCAGTAAATCGTTTCATTGATGAGGTTCCGGAATATCTTAACAATAACGGAATGGTGCTTATCCTCATATCTTCACTTACAGGTATCGAGCAGGTAAAGGAACGCATGAAAGCCTGCGGATTTAAAGTTGAGACCTGTGATAGTGATAACTGCTTCTTTGAAGAACTTATAGTGGTAAAAGGCACGTTTCGTGAATCTGAACTTTGATCCTGCCAAAACTATAAGTTAAAGAATAGGTTTTGCGCATATTTCACACAACTCTTATATACGATTCCAAACCATCTATATTAGGGAGAAGATCCCTGATTCGTTTTATGCTATATCCTTCATGCAAAGCAGAGTCTGATATTTGGAGTTAAAGGAGTGATAAAAGATGCAATACAGCATGGGTATTGACGCAGGTGGTACTTACACTGATGCGGTAATAATAAGGGATTCGGATGGCGAGATCATTGACTCGAACAAAGCGCTTACCACCTACCCGAACCTTCTGGAAGGAATAAAAAACGCACTTGACGGAGTGGATCAGAATTACCTTCAGGACATAAAACTGGTCTCCGTATCCACCACACTTTCCACAAACACCATCCTTGAAGGTACCGGCTATTCTGTTGCACTTATCATGGCAGGGGATTATGTAATACCGGAAAATCATTCCATAAAGAACTATATTGTTGTCGAAGGCGGTCATGGTCCCAGCGGAGAGGAAATAGGTAAACTGGACATTGAAGCTGTCAGGGAATTCATTCTCCAGAACAAAGATGAGGTCTCGGCCTTTGCAGTTTCATCTTACTTCAGCATACGCAATCCTGAACATGAGCTCCAGATCAAGGAACTGATCAAAGACATGACAGGACTTCCAACTGTTTGCGGACATGAGCTTTCTCAGGATCTTGGTGCTTACAACCGTGGTATCACAGCATACCTTAACGCACAACTGATCCCAATAACAGATCATTTCATAGAGACGATCATCGGCGAAATGGACAGAAGGAACATAAACGCAAGACTTCTTATGCTCAAATGTGACGGTTCCGTGGTCGGTATCGATGAAGCAAAAGAAAAACCTATTGAATCCATCTTCTCAGGTCCCGCAGCAAGTCTTGTCGGTGCAGCCTACCTTAGCAGATCAAAGACCTGTACGGTCATTGATGTCGGAGGTACAAGTACAGATGTATCCATGATAGAAAATGAACTGCCGGAACTCTGTGATGAGGGAGCGGTGGTCGGCGGCTGGCAGACAAAGGTCAAGGCCATTCGCATGGAAACCTCTGCAATGGGCGGGGATAGCCATATCTGGATCAAGAACCAGAAACCAAATATAGGCCCAAGAAGGGTGGTCCCACTATGTGTTGCTGCAACAAAGTTCCCTTCGATACTTGAAAAGCTTAAGATGGCAAGAGTGCCCTCAAAAATGCTCCTGAGCGATAATATACAGCCCACTAAATTCTTTATTCGTTCAGGAAAGGAGCCCACATCCGAATTGAGCGCATCTGAACAGGAGATCTATGACAGGATCGGAGATGAACCCGTTTCCATAAATGGCATTTTCCTGGACAAACTTCCCTCACCGGTCTTCCTGGACCTGCTCATTCAGAAAAGGCTTGTACAGGCTATCGGATTTACTCCAACTGATGCACTGCATGTGCTCGGGGACTACAATGAATGGAATGCTGAAGCTTCAAACACTGCTGCTACCATACTTGGACGCATGACACATCAGAACAAGATAGAATTCTGCCAGCAGGTCAAAAATGAAGTTGCCAAGAATATGGCCATCTACCTTATGTCCTATCTTCTGGAAGATGTACATCCTGATGAGATCAGGAAGGTCATTGAAGGTGATTATCATACCAGGTTCAAGCTTGACGTTCCTGTAGTACTCCTCGGCGGGCCTGTAAGTGCTTATGTGGAAGATGTAAGAAAACTGATCGATGCAGATGTTATACTTCCGGAACATTCCGAAGTGGGCAATGCAGTGGGAGCACTTGTAGGAAAAGGTATCAAGAGGATCGAGATACTTATAAAGAATGTAAGAAAGAAATCGAAGATAAGTAATATCGTGTTCGTGCAAGGTGAACGAAAGGTCTTCATGACCCATCCTGAAGCTCTTGAATATGCCGATCAGCATGGTAGAGAACTTGTTCTCGGTTACATGAAAGAAGCCGGCCTGGATGCGGAGGATGTGCGCATAGACGTAACAAGGAACGATATTTCAATGTTTGGTGATAGCCTGCCACTGGAAACAAAGCTTGTTTTCGTGGGAATAGGGACGCCGAAGAGAGATATCTGAGAATTAACAAGGATCAAAAGTGGTCCACAGCTTGTCTGGATAACCTATGACAAGCTGAAAGAAGAGATCGCAAGCAAGTTCGAGTAACATCGAACTTCTTACAATCCGTAATAAAATCAGAATGTTCATATGGAAGTAACATATCCTAATGTTCTAATTAACGATTCTAATATTAATTAAAACGTGGAAACTGCGCTTTATGTGATACTGGCAAGCAGATCACTGTTAAGCAAACACCAAATCAAATTCACTATAAAGGAATAAGATCATGAAATACAGTCTTGGTATTGATGCAGGAGGAACTTACACTGACGCCGTTCTTATCAGCGACGCGGATGGAAAGATCGTCGATTCTATAAAAGCAAGGACAACCTATCCTGACCTTTTGATCGGTATACAGAACGCTTTTGACGGACTTGACCAATCTATTCTCAAACAGGTTAAACTTGTGTCAGTATCCACGACCCTGGCAACCAACACAATTCTGGAAAAGACCGGCTACCCAGTGGGACTTATCCTTGTAGGAAAAACAGATTCCCCAAGGAATTCTGCGATCAAGTATTACATCTCTGTGGAAGGCGGACACAGTACCGGTGGTAATGAGACCGCTCCGTTAGATCTTCATTCGGTTGAGGAGTTCGTTCAGAATGTAAGGAACAAAGTATCAGCATTTGCCGTTTCATCTTATTTCAGCGTCAGGAACCCCGAACACGAACTGAAGGTAAAGGAACTTATTACAGAGCTTACCGGAATGCCTGTGATCTGCGGACACGAGCTCTCCCAGTCACTGGGTGCATACGACAGAGGAATTACAGCATTCCTGAACGCCCAGCTGCTACCAATAGCCAACCAGTTCATGAACACAGTCGCTTCTGAGGTTAACCGCCGTGGAATAGATGCAAAGCTCATGATGCTGAAATGTGATGGTTCCATCGTGGGAATGAATGAAGCCCTTAAACATCCTATCGAATCAATATTTACAGGACCTGCCGCCAGCCTTGTAGGTGCAGCTTACCTGTCAAAGGAACCAAGCTGCGTGGTGATCGACGTGGGCGGTACAAGTACTGATGTTTCTCTGACTGTCAACGGATTACCTCAGATCTCTGATTCCGGTGCCATTGTAGGTGGCTGGCAGACAAAAGTGGAAGCTATCAAGATGGAAACCTCTGCAATGGGTGGTGACAGCCATGTCTGGGTCATGAACCATGTGCTCAATATAGGTCCGAGAAGGGTTGTTCCGCTGTGTGTTGCAGCTACAGAGCATCCGAATATCATTAAGAAGCTGAAGCAGGGACAATCAATTTCGAGAACACAACTGGGTGAGAACATCCAGCCAACGAAATTCTTTGTGAGGACAGAGCAGAAACCTATCGAACTGACCCAAAGGGAAGAGGAACTGCTGAACAGGATCGGGGATGAACCAGTTTCTGTCAGCGAAATACACTGGGAAAGCAGAAGAATGCCTTCCCCAATGCTCCTTGACAGCCTGATACAAAAAAGACTTGTACAGGCCATCGGATTTACACCGACCGACGTATTGCATGTGCTTGGGGATTACAACGAATGGAATACAGAAGCAGCAATTATCGGTGCAGAACAAATGTGCATCTTTGCAGACATGGAGGTAAAGGACCTCTGCCTTGAGATCAAAAGAAAAGTAGCAAAGAACATGGCATTAAATCTCCTTTCCTACCTCATGGAAACCATGGATGCTAAAGAGATCGAAAAAGGTCTCGATGGCGATTTCTTTGCAGGATTTAAGGTCGATGTCCCGGTAGTGCTCCTTGGAGGACCTGTACGTGCATATACCGAAGAGATAAAGAAGTTCGTGGATGCAAACATAATCCTCCCTGAACTCGCCGAAGTCGGAAATGCAGTAGGCGCTCTTGCAGGAAAAGGGGTCAAAAGGATAGAGATCCTCATCCGGGCAACCTTCGGCGAATCCAAGTACAACCTTAAACCAACCTCAATTTCAGTCTTCTCCCCTCTTGGAAAAGATGAGATGAGCAACTATAAGGAAGCAGTGACCTATGCAGAAGAACTTGGCAACAAACTGGTCATGGATTACATGAGGGATTCAGAGCTCGATGATGGCAATATCAACATCGAAGTTACCAAAAAGGTGATCAACCCGTTAGATACAGGGGTGCCTCTGGAAACGAAGTATGCTTTCCTGGGTATTGCTGAACTGAAGAAGTAAGTCATACCCTTAAATATCAACATCCCATATTCTATTTTCGGGAATTCGATATGACACTAACAGGACATGCCTATGCACTCGGTGCAGGAACCATCATTAATGCCATTGCTACCTGGAAAGGATCAGCTTTCGGGGTTGACCTGAAGACCTTTGCGGATGTTGAACTTACAAATAACAGTTCTTCTATAACCGGAAGTATTGAAAATGTGCCGCAAGGGGACACCACGCTTATTGAAAGGTCGGTTGAGCTTGTTCTGGAGCATTTTGGCATTGAAATGGGAGGAACTGTCCTCACGCGTACCGAAGTGCCACTTGCAAGCGGATTGAAAAGCAGCAGTGCGGCTGCGAATGCAACCATTCTTGCAACTCTTGATGCCATTGGTGAGACAATGGAACCTATGGATGCGGTACATATCGGCGTAAGGGCTGCAAAGGATACAGGCGTTACCATCACAGGAGCTCTTGATGATGCATGTGCGTCTTTTTTTGGCGGGATCGTTGTGGCGGACAACAGGAAGAACGAACTTATCAAACGCACCGAGAAAGAGATGGATGTAATTATCTTTGCACCTGACAGGCAGGCCTTTAGTTCACAGACAAACGTACAGAACTCGGAGCTTATAGCGCCCTGGATCGATATGGCATATGAGCTTGCACTTGAAGGGGAATATGAGAAAGCCATGACGCTTAACGGTTTCCTCTACTGCGGAGCACTTGGTTTCAGTACTGATATAATGATGGAAGCACTGAGAATCGGAGTGAAAGGAGTGAGCTTATCGGGCACCGGACCCGCATATTCTGCACTTGTGGATAAAGATCTGGCAAATGAGCTTGTAAATATATGGGAAGAGTGTGGAACTACCGGAAAAGTGATAAATACCAAGATTAATAATGAAGGTTCAATGAAACTTTAATTTCGTGGGTGAACATGACCGCAATAAATGAAGTTCGCAGTAAGATCGAGAAGATAGATCACGAGATCATAAGACTGATCGCGGAACGGACCGATCTTGCAGATGATGTGTTGGAGAGCAAGAGACAGGAACACAGGGCTATCAATGATGATACGCAGAACCATGTTGTTCTTGACAGGGCTACTAACATTGCAACCGAAAGAAACCTTGATTCCGGCGCCGTAAAAGAGATATTTGAGATCCTTATCAGGATGAGCATTGAGCGCCAGCATGAACTTAGCGGGGAAGGGAACCTTCCCTGATGGAGATAAAAAATGGTAGATATTTCAATATTAATGGGCTCAGAATCAGATCACGCAATTGCAAACCGTGTTACGAAAGTATTGGAAGAAACAAATTACACCTTCGAAGTAAATGTTATCTCCGCACACAGAGACCCTGATAAACTTGAAGATCACATCGCCAACAGTGATGCAAAGGTCTTCATTGCTATTGCAGGACTATCCGCCGCACTTCCGGGAGTTATTGCTTCCAGGACGATGAAGCCTGTGATCGGTGTACCTGTCAGTGCAAAGCTTGGCGGTCTTGACGCATTACTATCAGTTGTGCAGATGCCACCCGGAGTACCTGTTGCCAGCGTTGGTATTGATAACGGTGCAAATGCTGCAAAACTTGCAATAAGGATCCTTGACCTTATTTAATAATTAGTTCAATAAAATTTAATGAAAAAGTGATTTAAAAAGAAGTAGAACTAAAAAGAAATAGAACAGGAAAAGAACTCCTTTTTCTTTCTTAGTTTTCTTTAATAAATTTTATTATTTTCCATTTTTTTCTTTCATTTTTATTGTGAAACGGCTTTTATGGATGCACATGATCTACAAAAGCTTTAGCATTGTTTCTGACAAAGAAAATACTTCGATCAAGTATAACAAACCATCTGAAAATATATCGACCCATAGCTTTCAGACAGGATTGAAATAGTTAAATATATTTAGTTGAATGTCTCTAGTATAACAATAACAAAAGTTCTCAAAAAATGACATTCTGGCATATTCCCTGTAAATACCTGCATATCATACTGTTTAAAATGTGAATTAACCATGGACTACGAAATGACTGCTAATGAAGAAGCCGAACTTTTCGGTGAAGATTTTAACACTACAAATTCAATAGATGTACCTGAATTACTTATCGACCAGGTCATCGGGCAGGAGCACGCCGTCGAAGTTGTAAAGAAAGCAGCTAGCCAAAGGCGTCATGTAATGATGGTAGGTACACCGGGTACCGGAAAATCAATGCTCGCAAAGGCAATGGCTGAACTTTTGCCAAAGGAAGAACTTGAAGATATAATGGCATATCCGAATATTGAGGACAGCAACAACCCAAAGATCAGGCAAGTGCCTGCCGGGAAAGGCAGGGAGATCGTGTTGGCCCATAAGATGGAATCACGCAAGAAAGCCCAGTCACGCAACATGATGATGATGTTCCTGGTCTTTGGTATTGTGATGTATTCCTTCTATGTTGGTCAGTTACTATGGGGTATCATTGCAGCTATCATGATACTTATGCTGACAAGACAGTTCATGCCAAAAGAAGAACTGATGATACCAAAGCTCATCGTTTCAAATTACCAGAAAGATCAGGCACCATACATCGATGCAACAGGAACACACGCTGGTGCACTTCTTGGAGATGTCAGGCATGACCCATTCCAGTCAGGTGGACTTGAAACACCTGCTCATGACAGGGTAGAGAGCGGTGATATCCACAAATCACACAAGGGTGTACTTTTCATCGATGAAATGAACACTCTGAAGATCGAATCCCAGCAAAGCCTCCTCACAGCATTACAGGAAAGGGAATATGCTATTACCGGCCAGTCCGAGCGCAGTTCCGGTGCACTGGTAAAGACAGAGCCAGTACCATGTGATTTCATCATGGTGGCAGCAGGTAACCTCGATGCTATGGAAAAGCTGCATCCTGCACTACGCTCACGTATCAAGGGTTATGGATATGAGGTCTTCATGAGAGATTCCATGGAAGACACCATTGAGAACAGGAAGTCAGTTGTACGCTTTGTAGCACAGGAGGTTGCACGCGACGGACACATCCCTCAATTTGATAAAAGTGCGGTAAACGAGATCATCAGGGAAGCAAGAAGAAGGGCAGGCCGAAAAGGTCATCTTACGCTTAAATTCCGTGATCTGGGAGGGCTTGTCAGGGTCGCCGGTGACATTGCTCACGCTGAGAACGTGGAGGTCACAACTGCAAGGCATGTTCTTGCAGCCAAGAAGATCGCACGTTCAATTGAACAACAACTCGCAGACAGCTATCTGGAAAGGCGTAAGGACTACCAGCTCTTTACCAAGATCGGAGCAGCGGTCGGCAGGGTCAACGGACTTGCGGTCATGGGTGGAGATTCCGGGATTGTGCTTCCGATCATGGCAGAGGTCACACCGACACAGTCTGCTGGCGAAGGACACGTTATCGCCACCGGTATGCTGAAAGATATAGCAAAGGAAGCTGTGCAGAATGTTTCAGCGGTCATCAAGAACGTAACAGGAGAGAACGTGATCAATCACGACATTCACATCCAGTTCGTGGGAACATATGAAGGTGTGGAAGGTGACAGTGCATCAATATCAATTGCAACTGCCGTTATATCTGCAATGGAGAAAATTCCTATCGACCAGACCGTTGCTATGACCGGATCCCTTTCTGTCAGAGGAGATGTACTTCCAATAGGCGGTGCTACCTACAAGATAGAAGCTGCAGCACAGGCAGGTATCAAGAAGGTCATCATTCCAAAGTCCAACAAGGACGATGTGCTTATTGAGGAGAACTATAAGGATATGGTTGAGATCATACCTGTAACAACAATTGCAGAGGTCATCGAACATAGCCTTGTAGGTGAAGATAAAGCAGGTATTATTGAAAAGCTCAGGAAACTGACCGAGATGAATGCTATTGAGATGCCTGAAAGTGAACCGGTCACAGGTAGCGATAATGTCTGAAGTTTGTTTTTACGATGTCAGGGTGATCGATGGTACATCTACCTCGATCGTCCTTGATAATGGCAATATAGAAGAGATCTCGGTAAATTACAGCAGAGGTTGCGGAGTTCGCGCATTATGCGGAGGCTCCTGGGGATTTACCACAGCAGAAGGGAATTTTGATATTAACGATGCCATAAGTTCAGCTTCAGAGCTTGCACAGCAGATGAACAACATCTCCCCAAAGGAGAAGGTCGAGCTCAAGCCCATGGAAGAACCTGTGCTAAAAGACCTACCTGTTGCCACTATTGACCCGAAGGATATACCAATTGAAGATAAGGTCCAGTTATTGAAGGATATAGACAGTCATGCAAAGATAGATGGAATTAGCAGTACTTCTGCAGTTTATTCTGAAGCTTCTGTCAAAATACAATACATCAATTCCGAAGGTATTGATTGTGAATACGATCTTATAAGGACCGGATTCGCCATCAGTGCAGTGGCCAGTGAAGGAGGAGCCTACCAGGTAGGCAGGGAAAGTCGTTTTGGAGTTTCCGGCTATGAACTTTTTGAGAAGAACGATGTATTTGCTCTTGCAGAATCCGCAGGAAGAACAGCCGTGGAGCTACTTGGTGCAAAGCAGGCAAAAGGTGGAACACTGCCTGTGATACTTGATCCGGAGCTTGCAGGTGTTTTTGCCCATGAAGCAGTAGGTCATGCTTCCGAAGCAGACCTTGTCCTTGAAGGAAGCTCCATACTTGCCGGACGCATCGGAGAACAGATCGCATCACCGCTTATTAGCATAATCGATGACCCCACTATTCATGAGTACGGGTACTACCCCTTTGATTCCGAGGGAGTAAGATCATCAAAGACCACCATCATCAAAGATGGAACTTTAAATTCATACCTGCATTCAAGAGAAACTGCAGCAGCTCTTGGCGGAGAACCCGGGAACTGTCGTGCACAGGGATACTCTGCACCTATCGTAAGGATGAGCAATACCTACATTGACAATGGTAATTCCAATTTTGACGAGATGCTGGAGGAGGTCAAAGATGGAATGTACCTTACCGGCTCACGTGGCGGCCAGGTCAATACAGGTGAGGGGATATTCCAGTTCAATGCCGAAAAAGGATATCTTATCGAGAATGGGGAAGTTACCACATTGCTTCGCGATGTATCCCTTTCCGGTAAAACACTTGAGATCCTTAATAATGTCACCCTGGTCGGAAACGACCTTAAGATGCATTCGGGCAGATGTGGTAAAGGCGGTCAGCTTGCACCGGTCTCGGATGGTTCACCACACATATCCATTTCAAAAGCACTTGTAGGAGGTGCCTGAGATGTTCGATCTTGCCGAAAAAACACTGAAAATAGCTGAACAACTTGGTGCCGATGAAGCTGAAGTTTTTATCATACACAGCCGATCCATAACTGCAGATATAAAGAAGAACACGATCGAATCTGCAAAAGAGAGGGGTAGTGAAGGTATAGGAATTCGCACTATTGTCAATGGAGCAGTCGGCTTTGCAAGCACAAATATCGTGGAACGCATCGATGAAGCTGTAAAAGTAGCTGTAGCTTCTGCAAAAGTGAGAGAAAGCGATCCGGAATGGACATCATTGCCTTCAAATTCAAAATATCCGAAAGTTTCAGGAACCTTTGATAAAAAGATAGATGAACTTGGGCTGGATGAGTGTATTTCCCTGACAGGGGAAATGATCAATGGTGCATTGTCCGTGCCAGATATCAACACAACATCAGGAAGTTTCTCTACAACGATCAGCAAACAACTAATAATGAACACAAACGGTGTTGAAGTGATCGATGAAGGTACAGGAGTTTCCGGTTTCGTGGATGTCATCACAACAGATGGAGATATCTCTACAGCCTATGACTTCGAGGTATCACGCTCCCTTGACATTGATACATTCAATATAGGGAAAAATGCTGCAGATCTTGCTATCAGATCACAGAACGGCATATCCATTGAACCACAAAAAACGAATGTCATACTCCATCCATTTGCATTTTCCGACATCCTCGGAAATACGTTCGAGCCATCCATTGATGCTGATAATGTGCAGAAAGGACGCTCTTCACTTATAGGAAAGATCGATGAGAGCATTGCCACATCCGAACTAACAATAATAGATGATGGTACTCTTCATGCTGGAATGGAAACATCCATCTCAGATGAAGAGGGAACTCCTTCTCAGCGCACAACGCTCATCGAAAAAGGGGTTTTCAGATCCTACCTGTATGATAACTATACCGCAGGAAAGGGTAAGACCACCAGTACAGGAAATGGTATACGTCACTCCTATTCATCCACACCTTCGGTAGGTTCACGTAATCTGATCATAGATTATCCTCAAAGCGATGTAATAGGAGAGACTGATGAAGGCGTCTTTATCAATACGGTGATCGGCGCTCATACTGCAAATGCTATTTCAGGAGACTTTTCAGTGGAAGCCAGAAATGCTTTCACAATAAAGGATGGTAAAATAGACAAACCTATCAAATCACTTATGCTTTCAGGTAATATATTTGAGATGCTTAATAATATAACAGGTGCAGGAACCGATGTTCGCAAGGTTGGCGGAACCGTGACACCACCACTAAAAGTGGCTAACATGAGCATTGTGGGATAAAAAAAGAGAACAATAACGGGTATCAATTCATAAGTAAATAGTATGATAGTAATGATTATATATTGTTCATTACAATACTGATAGAAGGTTCAAATACAAAAACCGCTCCCTGAAAACTGATATTCGGTGGTAGTGTTGTTCTACATGACCAATAATGAATTTGAACCCGTTACCTGTCCATTAGGTGTTAATATGGCTGAGAATGGTAGAACCAAAATACTTGTCGTCGACGATGAACCTGATAATGTCGAATTACTTACCGCATACCTATCCTACGATTATGACATTATTCCAGCATACAGCGGCAGGGAAGCTCTTAAGATACTGGAAAATTCACAACCGAATTTACCGGACCTTGTTCTTATGGATATAATGTTAAAGGATGGAATGGACGGTGTGGAAGCTGCAAACCATATCCATATCAACTACGAGATCCCTCTTGTCTATATCACGGCTTATGCTGATGACACCATTATGCAAAGAGCAAAGTTGACAGAACCTTTTGGTTACATACTCAAACCCTTCGAGGAAAGTGAACTTCGCACCAATATCGAAATTGCTCTTTACAAACATGAGATGGAAAGCAAATTAAAAGAGAGCCAGAAGTGGCTCACTGCAATACTGAACAACACCGGCGATGCAATGATCGCAACTGACCAAGATGGTTACATAAAGTTCATGAACCCCTTTGCAGAAGCACTTACCGGCTGGAAGCAGGATGATGTACTTGGAAAACCATTAAAGGACATCTTCTATGTCGAAAGTGAAGATACAGGAAAAGCCGCTGAGGACCCCGTTGAGAAAGTAATTCGGGAAGGCATGTTCTATGGACTTGCAAGCCAGACACTTCTGGTTACAAAGACCAACACAAGGATCCCTGTCGATATCATCGGATCACCCATTAAAGGCGAGAACGACAAATTGATAGGTATTCTGATAAGCTTCTGTGATATTTCAGATCGAAAAAGGATCGAGAACCTTATCTACAAAAATAGTACTTTCACCGAACATTAAGCTTGAATCTAATAGCGACAGTAACTTTTATTGTTGCTAATCAATGCTTGCTTGATGCACAGACTATAAACATTTCGTACATTTCTGTTTATATATCCAATTTATTTTTTGTTCTTGTGAATTACATCTGAGAGAATTCCTGATTCCTCTGACTTCTTGATCTTTTGTTCGATGTCAACTGGTTGAGCTTCATTTACCTGAGCTGGAGATGCAGCTTCAGCTGCCTGAATCGATATTTCCCGCACATTCGTATCATCAGAAGTACTTTCAGAACCAGCTTCTTCTGTAACTTTTATCTCATCAAGGAAGTTGGCAACCTTGTCCCTCGCTTTGATATGATAACCTTTTGAAACGGCAACATATAAAGCAGATATCAACATAATTATTGGTATTCCAAAGAATAGCATTTTCAGACCCAAACCAGTTGAGGATCCTTCACCTGATTCACTTGCAACAATACCTGCATCCCCTTCCAAAGCCAATGCCGGTTTCTCCTTTATAGGTTCAGGAACCTTGCTGCCTTCAGCAACAGCTTCTTCACCGGCATCCAATGAAACAGGTTCACTCTCGATATATTCAATTACTGCAAAGTGTGAATATAGATCACCTGATGTAGCCGCCTCATAGTAAATATACTCATCATCCTCATCGGTCTTTTCTGTATTCAAAACATGCCAGTCACCACTGCGATAAATGCTTAGTTTTACAGAATATTCAGAAACCCCGTTATCTTCAAGCCAGGTACGGTTCACTCTGAATCCCACATCAGAAGTTGTCAGCCTGTTTTTAAGTGCATCATCACCGACCCAGATATTGATGTTCTTATACACCCTGCCTTCTGCCGAAGTTGATATCATTGAAGAGGTCGATTTGAGAGATTCGACTATTGCCTTTACATCCCCCACATTAAGATCTGTTGAGATGTTGATGTAAGTAATGTCAATACCTTCATTCTTAAATGTAAATGAATTTCCAAGGTCTCTTATCACA
>NZ_FOHQ01000007.1 GCF_900111645.1 Methanococcoides vulcani | reverse complement strand
CAAATTTGGAAGTTAACTAAGAATTGTCGGAAAAGAACTCTTTGTTTAATTAGAGAGTTGTTTTCTATGCACAATAGTTGGTTAATTCATTGATAGATAAAGTCACTATCAGTCAGAATTAACCGAACTGCCACATTCAACGTCAGACCGGAAAAGCTCCGGTCTCCACTAATGATTCTGATATGGAGGTGATTGAAATTCCACACACGTTGTGCGGGATTCTCTTGATACATCCCATCGCATATATACCTTCCGAGCCGGAAGGTTTTGACACATTTTTGGACAATGTGTCGATATACATGAAATGTATGACGTTTTTCAAACTCTCAATAGATCGCGTCAGAATCGACAGCGACCAGCTCACTGAGAGCACCCCTACAACAGTAGCCTTGTATTTATACGTTGTGTGTCAAAGAGTGACACGGGTATATATGTAAGACTAATTCGATGCTTCAAACGATCGAATACTAATGCAGATTTGTGCCAACATTGCTTTTTTAGAACTAGTTATCAATGTAAGTTTACTCGCAATAATACGAAGCTGTGACATATGCAGCGATCTTTGTTCAACTCCCAAAGTATGTTGATAGAGGATATATTACCCCACCCCCACAAAATATCCCATCATACAGGAACAGAACAACTACCTCATGTAAAATGAGCATTAAACCCTGCTCAGAGAATTTTAGATGAAATATGATGACCTTGGAATTAACTCATATTCTACAGGAACAGCATCGGAATACATTTTCCGGATCATTTAACACAAATTCATGACCGTCAAATCTTCAGCTTTTTGTAATTAATAGATTCACCTTATACATCATCAAAAATGTCAGGAAATATGCAAGCACCGCCCAATATGAGTTCCACCAGTTCATATACTCCAAATAACCGCCAGAAACAAGTCCTGCTTCAAGCATTGCACCCACAACAGCAATTAGAAAGCTCGTAGACAGGGCGGTAGCCGTATCCCAGTTCCTAGGGAACAGCAGATAATAGGTCGCTCCTGCGAGGGTTGCAATGAAAAATACCTCGATCGGCACAAAGCCCAAGAAAAGAATACTGTTCTTAGTGGTCCATAGACCAAAGTAACCACCCAGGTTCTCAAAGAAAAAATCAAAGATCGCAAGATACAGGCCAAGCTTCAATGCCTCAGAGAGGTTCTTGTGCAAAAGCACCGCAAGAACGGAAAATATGCCTATTGAAAGCAAGAACAGAAAGATCCAGATACTCATTAATGCCAACATCAACTCCCCATTGATATTTATCAATGATATATTACTTAAAAAAATCGCATAGTAATGACAATAACTTGTTCAGCTATCATACTCTCGCCCTGTGATGATTAAAAGGATGCGTTGTTTGACTGCCGGCAATCTTATGAAAATAAATGGATTACTTGAACATGAGCATTAACAAGAATTGATGTTTAAAAGATAAGAAACAGATGATAGGGTTACAACCCTATAAATTATACACCAGCCGGGAATCGAACCCGGGTTCGAGCGTTGGCAACGCCCGGTGATAACCGCTACACTACTGGTGTGATATGCACTTTTTGGTGCCCAGACCCGGATTCGAACCGGGGACAACTGCCTCTTCAGGGCAGCGCTCTCCCACTGAGCTACCTGGGCTTTGGGAGCATCCAATACATATCGTTTTTTGATATAAGCTTATCGAATCGACATAATTGAAAGTTTTGTGGTGGGCCCGCGGAGAGTCGAACTCCGGACCTCCGCCATGTCAAGGCGACGTCATAACCATCTAGACCACGAGCCCAATTTGCTTGTTTGTTGTCCAGTAAGATTAAATCCTGAACAACGCTTCTGTTTCGTATTTGCTTCAAACCATGCTGCCCGAAGCAAACTCCTATAACCGATTTAAGGTATAAAAACTTTGTCACTAAACGGGACTTTGGGTACTATTTCACCCAGGATACGAAAACACGGGCTTTTAGTAATTTTCAGCATCAATAGACGTTATTTGAGGGTTATCACCACAAACTGGACATTTCGGATTCTTGTTCACAGTAATCTCATCGAACCTCATTCCGAGGGCATCGTAGTAGATCATGCGCCCTACCAGCGGCTTCCCAAGACGGGAAATGTACTTCACAACCTCTGTTGCCTGCATGGTCCCGATCACTCCGGGAAGGATACCCATAACCCCGGCAGTCCTTGCAGCATCAGTAGATGGGGAAGTGGAGAAGATGCAGCGATAGCATGGACCTTCATGAGGAAGAATGGTCATGACCTGACCCTCGAACATAAAGATGCTGCCGTGGAATAGAGGTTTGTTGTGCAACACACATGCATCGTTCAGGAGATAGCGGGTAGCAAAATTGTCAGAGCAGTCCACAACAACATCGTAATCACTGATCAGTTCTTCAACATTACCAGGCTCCATGCGCATTTTATAAGCTACGACTGTAACATCGGGATTCAAACGTTCTACAAATTCCTTTGCCGACTCTACTTTTGGCTTGCCAAGGTTCCCACCGTGGATCACCTGGCGCTGTAGATTGCTTATTTCCACAACATCGTCATCGATAATACCAAGAGTTCCAATGCCTGCTGCAGCCAGATACTGTATCACAGGAGAGCCAAGTCCGCCTGAGCCCACACAGAGAACACGCGACTCCAGCAACAGCTTTTGCCCTTCCTCACCCATAGACTTCATAATGATGTGCTTTGCATACCTTTCCTTTTGATCAGAAGTTAATTTCATAAATCTAATATATACCTATAAAATCTTATAAATAGACCGGAGATGGAAAAGGGATTTGTCACGGTTTATAATTGTAATGAAAAACAGTTATATATAGGAACTCTATTTAGTGAGGAGACATGGATTCATTTAATGCAATAACGGTAGCCATATTCCTGCCGTTCATATTTGCCGGGCTTATACCTGTCATGGAAAAGCTATTAAAGCAACGCGTGGGCTGGTTTGCAGCAGCCACAGCCCTTGCATCCTTCATACTCATCGGCCTGGCAGCACCGGAAGTACTTGGGGAAGGACATATAGTCCAGGGTTCAATATCATGGATACCCTCTGCAGGAGTTAACTTTGCGATCTATGCAGACGGACTCGCAATGCTTATCGGATTTATTGCATCCGGTATTGGCGTACTTATCATGTCCTACTCCAATGGATACATGTCCCAGAAAGAGGACCTGAAAAGATACTACCAGTATTTGCTTCTCTTTATGGGATCCATGATCGGAATGGTCTTTTCCGCAAATACGATACAATTGTTCATCTTCTGGGAACTTACCAGCATCACATCTTTCATGCTTATCGGATATTGGAGGCACAAGCCCGAATCCATCTATGGTGCCACCAAATCCCTTCTTATCACCGCTGCCGGTGGACTTGCAATGCTTGCAGGTTTCCTGCTATTGCGTACTATCACAGGCTCTTTCGACCTTGCAGCCATACTGAGTGATCCACAGGTTATCAATGCGGTCAAGGAGCACGAATTATTCCTGATAACACTTATACTCATATTGATCGGTGCAGCAGCAAAGTCTGCACAGGGTCCTTTCTACATATGGCTTCCAAACGCAATGGAAGCCCCAACCCCAGTCAGTGCGTTCCTGCACTCAGCAACAATGGTCAAAGCAGGCATCTATCTCGTTGCAAGGATACACCCGATCTTCTCAGGAACAGATGCATGGTTCATCCTGGTAAGCGGCATAGGTATCCTGACCATGCTGGTAGCCGGATTCCTTGCCTTCAGGCAAACCGACATTAAAGGTATCCTGGCATATTCCACCATAAGTCAGCTGGCCTACATGATGACCATGTATGGTTACACCACACATCACGAACCAGGCATCGGAGTGGCAGCAGCAACATTCCATCTCCTGAACCACGCAACGTTCAAAGCCTGTCTTTTCCTTGTCGCAGGTATCGTTGCACATGAAGCAGCCACGCGTGACATACGAAAGCTTGGAGGATTACGGCGGGAGATGCCGATAACATTCATCGTGGCTAGCATTGCCGCCCTTTCAATGGCAGGCGTACCACCACTTAACGGTTTCCTGAGCAAAGAGATGTTCTATGAATCATCCCTTGAGATGGGAGCACTCCTTGGAGGCGGATTCACATTCCTGATCCCTGCCTGCGCAGTGCTTGGTGGTGTGTTCACCTTCGCCTACTCTATTAAACTAATTGACGGGATATTCCTTGGAGAACGCTCAAAAGAGCATCTCCCGGAACATATCCACGAACCACCACTCACAATGCTGATACCACCGGCGTTCCTGGCATTGCTTGTGATAGTGTTCGGACTTGTTCCATCCCTGCCGGTACACACCATAATTGAACCAACCGTATCAGGCATCCTGCTGGAAACAGCACATCTGCATGTAAAGCTCTGGCATGGTTTCACAACATCCCTTATGATGACCATTGTCACCTTCATACTGGGTATCCTTATATACTTCAGATACGACAGGATCGCTGCCTTGCAGGATAATTTCAATGCAAGGTTCCCATGGATCAGCGTTAATTACTACTATGACGATGCAGTGGATTCTGCAAAAGGAAGAGCATTCAAATTCTCCACTATCACACAGCCAGGAAACATCAAATACTACATGACCGCAATGCTGCTGCTCATGATAACAGTAGTAGCAATTCCTGTTATTACCCTTGCTACCAACATTGTACCTTCTACTTTGAACTTTGACATCGCCCCATATGAAGCAATACTACTACTATTGCTAATTGTGGCAGCTTTGGCATCAGCAGTTCTCCCGAAATACCTGCCATCCATCATTGCACTATCTGCACTTGGATATGGCGTGAGCCTGCTTTTCATCTACCTGAAAGCACCGGACCTTGCCCTGACACAGGTACTGGTGGAAACACTATCCACCATAATCTTCCTGCTTGCGATCACAAAAATACCGCAGAAGTACAGGGAGAAGATCCCTAAATCGGTCCTTTTCAGGGACCTCGCAATATCCCTGGCAGTTGCAGCAAGCGTATTTGTCGTATTGCTCAATGCAACACAGGGAATAGTGGCACCATTTGAATCCCTGTCCCACTACTTCATTGAGAACAGCCTTCCGCTTGCAGGAGGGCACAACATAGTCAATGTGATCATCGTGGATTTCAGAGGTTATGATACCCTTGGAGAAATATCAGTACTCTGTCTTGCAGCACTCGGAGTATACAACCTGATACACAGCCGAGGTGAGGAACAATGACCACAATAATAACCAAAACAATAACAAAAGTTTGCATCCCCCTGGTTATCCTGTTCTCCATATCCCTGCTACTCGCAGGTCATAACAACCCCGGAGGAGGATTTATCGGAGGCGTGATGTTCGCGTCGGTCATTGCACTGATGTACGTAGTATTCGGACTGAAATATGTAAAAACATTCTTCAACCCCGACTGGGCCAAATGGTTCGGATTCGGACTCACACTGGCATCCCTGACCGCATTTGCAGCAATGTTCTTCGGACATAACTTCTTCAGGAGTGCTGTGGAGTTCGTCCACCTTCCGTTGTTCGGGGAAATCGAACTCGTATCTGCCGGTCTCTTTGACATCGGCGTTTATTTCGTAGTGATAGGATCACTGCTATTCATCTTCAAGAACGTAGGTGATGACAATGAATAATACATTACTTACCATTACGATCTCACTCCTCTTCGGCATAGGCACATTCCTTATGCTAAGAAGGGACATCATAAAGGTCATAATCGGACTATCCGTCTTATCCCATGCAGTGAACCTCCTCATTGTCTCGACTGGAATATTCGATGGCACCAAAGTGCCCATCATTACCGGCTCCGGACATGAAGGCGAAGCATCCGGTATAATATTCAACGATAATCTTGCCGATGGAGTTCTGGCACCTGTGGTTTCCGCTTCAACACATGTTGATTTCGTTGACCCGCTTGTTCAGGCACTTGTACTCACAGCCATCGTGATAAGCCTTGCAACAACAGCATTCATACTGATCCTTGCATACAGGATCTATGAAGAATATGGGACCACTGACATACGTGAGCTCAGGAGGCTGTGGGGATGATCGCAGAAATGTCACACCTGCCTATAATACTGATAGCTGTGCCCATACTCATGGCAGCTCTCATGCTCTTTTTGCGTTCCAATGAAGGAGTGCAGAAAGGATTGAACATTACAGTATCATTCGTTATGATGGCACTCAGCTTCGTGCTCCTCTGGCAGGTCTGGAACGGAGGCATCCAGGTCTATGAAGTCGGAGAATGGGGCAAATACGGGATCATACTTGTGGCTGACCTCTTAAGTTCAGGAATGGTAGTGCTAAGCTCACTGGTATCTTTCCTTGCACTTCTCTACTCACTGGACTACATCGAAGGCAAGTCCTTGAATTCCAGTTACCATTCACTCTTCAACCTGCTTGTAGCCGGTCTTAACGGAACTTTCCTGACCGGGGACATCTTCAACATGTTCGTATTCTTTGAGATACTCCTGTTGTCCTCCTGCGCACTCGTGGTCGCGAACGAGAAAGGAGGTGTCACAAAGAGTTCCGACAAGATGGAAGCCACATTCAAATACCTTGTACTGAACATGATCGGCTCCATTGTGATGCTTATAGCAGTAGCCTCCCTTTACGCCACCGTAGGAACTCTCAACATGGCAGATCTTTCGGTCAAGATCAGTGCAATGAGCGCTGCCGGCACCCTGCCATGGCATATATTCGCCATTGCATTGCTTTTCATCGTAGTCTTCGGGAACAAGGCAGCAATATTCCCGATGCACTACTGGCTTCCCGATGTGCACCCCACTGCACCATCACCCATCAGTGCAATGCTTAGCGGAGTCATGATAAAGGTCGGTGCTTACGGCATGCTCAGGGTTTTCTTCCTGATCTTCAGGGATGCACTGTTCCTGTTCCAGCCTATCATAATATTCCTGGCACTTGCAACGATCATCATCGGAGCAGTATCTGCTGTCGGACAGAAGGACGTAAAAAGACTGCTGGCATATTCCAGTGTCAGCCAGATAGGATATGTTTTCCTTGGAATTGGTTTCGGCACAGTCCATGCACTCGCAGCAGCCCTTGTGTTCCTTGTGAACCATGCAATTGCAAAATCAATGTTGTTCCTTACTTCAGGAGGCATCATCCACCATGCCGGAACCAGGGACATGACAAAAATGGGCGGTATGATCAAGACAACACCAGTAATGAGCGTGGCTTTCCTGATAGGTGCCATGTCCATTGCAGGACTCCCACCAATGGGCGGATTCATTGCAAAGTTCGTGCTCTTTGACGCAGGACTTCTTGCAGAGTATTACATACCCATTGCGATCGCCCTGTTCTTTGCAGTCTTCACCCTGTTCTACATGTTCAGGGCATGGCTCCTGATGTTCTGGGGAGAGATAAGGGATGTTGAAAAATACGGGGAATACTCCTCACACAAATCTTCCTACATGATAACAATACCCATAATAACACTTGCAGCACTGGCTTTTATCTTTGGTATCTATGCTGAACCGCTGATAGCTCTATCACAGGCAATAGCAGAACAACTGATCGATCCGCAACCATATATCGATGCAGTGATGACGAGGGTGGTAAGATGAAACGATATCTCATTTATTCAATAGCTCTTGGACTGATCTGGTGCTTTGTCCATGGAACAATAACTCCCACCAACTTCCTGGTGGGACTGGTACTTGGACCTTTCGTGATATACCCCTTCAGGGAACTGTATGATTTCACCAGAAAGAAGACATACATCAACACAGTAAGAAAGATACCGCACCAACTGAAGTTCCTGTCAGTACTTCTTATAGAGATCATAAAAGCGAACATCATGGTCGCAAAGATCGTACTTAGTCCAAAGATGGACATCAAACCAGGAATAGTTGCAGTACCCATACGCACGGTGACAGATACAGGCATAACAGCCATAGCCAACACCATCACCCTCACTCCCGGAACACTTACACTTGATGTGTCCGATGACAGGAAAGTGCTCTATGTGCATGCTATCGATGCATCTGATCCGCAGGGAGTCCGCGATTCCATCAGGGACGATCTGGAAAAATATGTACTGGAGGCATTCGAATGAACTCATTACTACTGGACATTTCATTGACATTCATGATAATCGCAATCATACCATGCATTTATAGGATCATCAAAGGACCGACAATACCTGACCGTGTGATCGCTGTGGATGCCATGACAACAGTTATCGTTGCTGTGCTTGGTATTTACTCATACGTACAGGGCTCTGTATTCTTCATGGATGTAGCCCTTGTACTTGCAGTCATTTCCTTTATCGGGACTATTACTATATCCAAATACCTTGATGAGGGGGTGGTCTTTTGACAACCATAGACATTGCACTGGATATCGCAAGCACTATCCTGCTGATCATCGGGGTCTTCTTCGTATTCCTTGGTATGGTCGGACTCCTCCGCCTGCCTGATGTTTATAACAGGCTTCATGCCACCACAAAGATCGGTACTCTCGGAACATTTGGAGTGATGATGAGCATACTTGCAAAGGTAGGTTTTAGCCCCATGGGAGTAAAGGCCATAACAGTTGGCCTCTTCCTGTTCCTAACCGCACCAATTGCAGCCCATATGATCGGAAGGGCAGCTCACAGGCATGGTGTCGGTCTTTGTAAAGGATCCGTCATCGACGAGTACGGCCAGGACCATAAAAAATGAACATGGTGCCTGCGTACAACTTAAAAGTCAAGTCACAGTATAGTATCCAATAGAATGAACATGAAGAACAGGACGTTGGTCTTTAAGAGCGGTGATGAGGACTTTGAAGCAGGTCTTTTAAAGGCTGCTGATATCATCCGGACAGGAGGTACTGTTGCCTTCCCAACAGAAACCGTATATGGTCTCGGTGCCGATGCATTGAACGCTGATGCAGTGCACAAGATATTCAAAGCAAAAGGCAGACCTGCCGACAATCCCCTCATCGTCCATATCGCGAATATAGACCAGTGTTCTAAGCTTGCAGAAGAGATACCTGCAGATGCCATAAAACTCATGGAAACATTTTGGCCGGGTCCACTTACACTTATCTTGAAGGCAAAGGATGTTGTACCTGATGTTACTACCGGTGGACTTAACACCGTGGGCCTGAGGATGCCAGACAACCCTGTAGCTCTTGAACTTATCCGAAGATCAGATACGCCGTTAGCTGCACCCAGTGCCAACACATCCGGAAGTCCAAGTCCCACAACTGCTGAGCATGTTATTCACGACCTTGATGGAAAGATAGATGCCATCCTGGACGGCGGGCCGGCAGATATCGGGCTTGAATCCACTGTTGTTGATATGACCGACAAGGTGCCTACCATATTACGCCCGGGCCACGTTAGTGCTGAAGATATTAGGAAATGTGTTGGTGATGTACGCATTGGATACAGGGACAGGACACTTGAAGAGGGTGAGGTCGCACGCTCACCAGGCATGAAATACACTCACTACTCACCAAAAACGAAGGTCATTCTTATCGAAGGTAACATTAAAGATGTCCACAAAGCAATGACTGAGATTGTGTCTGACTGTCATCGGGAAGGAGGAAGGGTAGGACTTTTTGTGACCGAGGAAACTGCGAAAGTGGTCAATGCAGATGAAATATGCTCTCTTGGAAAAAGGAACATACCATCTCAGGCAGCCCGTAGTATATTTATGGGTCTGCGACATCTTGATGATAAGGAAATAGATCTCATCATCGTCGATGGGACGCTGAAAAAGGAAGGTATCGGAACAGCAGTCTTTAACCGATTGAGAAAAGCAGCTGATAGGATAATCAACGTATAAACGGAAGGGATCCATTGAAAACAGAGAAAAAAGAATACAATGTCGCAAGACAAGAATATTTTGAGATCACAAAAAGGAACAGGAAGCTTGCTAAAATAGACATGCTGATCCTTGGTACCGGTCTTTTGCTCAAATATGTTGATAAAGCTGACATCGGACAACATTTTATGGTGTTCGGTATGATTCTTCTTCTATACGTATTCGGATCCAACATGATGGCAAAATCAGACCTGCGAAAATCCGAACCTAAATAAAAAAAGAAATATTGAAAATGCTAACAGATCGTATCTGTTAGTGATATTATTTGTGATATGATGGGAGGTCATAATACCCCCATATCCATTCACATACCGAATTTTTTCATCATTTTTTGCATGTTGAACTTACCACCACGAAGTCCTTTCATTGCATTTTGCATCATCTTATGATACTTCAAAAGCTCACGCACGTCCTCGGGACCGCTGCCTGAACCCATTGAGATCCTTTTGATCCTGGAACTTCCGATAAGCCTTGGGTTAAGCAACTCTTCCTCGGTCATGGAATCCATCAGGACACGGTAACGCCCCATCTTATCCTCGGTAACCTTGTAGGCATCATCAGAAAGTTTCACACCCATACCACCCATAGGCAGCATCTGCATGATCTGCTTCATTGGACCGATCTTGTTCATGGCCTCAAGCTGGGAGTACATATCCTTAAGGGTGAAACGACCCCTCATCATGGCTTCCATGTCAATGTCTTCTTCGGTAAGTGCCTCCTCGGCCTTTTCAATAAGGGATTTAATATCACCCATTCCCAGAAGTCGGGAAATGAACCTGTCCGGCTCGAACTTCTCAAGGTCATCCGGAGTCTCACCTACACCAATAAATGCAATGGATGAATTAGTTTCAGAAACTGCAGACAGTGCACCACCACCCTTGGCGGTACCGTCCAGTTTAGAGATCACAACACCTGAGATCCCAACCGAATCATTGAATGCCTTTGCCTGTTCACTCGCCTGCTGACCAATAGCACCGTCAAGTACAAGCAATTTATAATCAGGCTGTGCGACCTCGTGGATCTGCTCCATCTCATCGATGAGATCCGCTTCCAGCGAGTGTCTGCCAGCTGTATCCACAATAAGGACATCGTTCTTTTCAAGTTCCTTCAGGCCTCTTTCCACAATGCCAACTGCATCCGGATTGCCTTCTTCACCGTAGAAAGGCACATTCAGTTTTTCACAAAGGGTCCTGAGCTGCTGGAATGCACCCGGACGGAAGGTATCAGCACAAACAACAGCGGGTTTCAGGCCTTTCCTCTGGAAATAGCGTGAAAGCTTTGAGGTCGTAGTTGTCTTACCACTACCCTGCAGACCGACCATCATAATCTTCTGCGGCTTTAACGGAATATCTGCACTCTTGCCTACAATATTGATAAGTTCCTGATAGACGATCCTGATGACATGTTCACGTGGATTCATGCCTGAAGGAACTTCCTCCTTCAATGCACGCTCCTTTATGTGATTGGACATCTTCATAACAAGCTTGACATTGACATCTGCCTGAAGTAATGCCCTCTGTATATCTTTTACAACCTCATTGACCGTTTTCTCATCTATACGGCCGGCGCCAACCAGTTTTTTTAGTGCATCCTGCAGGGAGCTGCCGAGTTTGTCCATTACCATTTAAGAATCATCCTGTATAATTTTCATATGAAAGTAGTAAATATTAAATTGACCTGACACAAAAACGCCATCTTTATTTAATAACCTTTTGAAAAAAAGGCCTCTAAGAACAAGAAAAACACATAGAAAGCTCTTGTCTGAATAAATATCAAAAGGAAAGAATATAGCGGGGGATGGATTCGAACCATCGGTCTACGGGTTATGAGCCCGTCGGGATCTCCTGGCTACCCCACCCCGCTTCAGAGTGAGTATTCACGCTTGCAGCCTCTCTAACGAAGTGATGGTACATAAAGGTTGCCAACGCATCAAAGATGAACGATCAAAGATCAAAGTCCATTCATAGTTCAATAATAAGGCTCGAAGAACAGAGAAATCCCTTATCAGAATAACATCATCATAATAGAATCTGAAGAATAATATCTGAATAAATACCAAAAGGAAAGAATATAGCGGGGGATGGATTCGAACCATCGGTCTACGGGTTATGAGCCCGTCGGGATCTCCTGGCTACCCCACCCCGCTTCAGAGTGAGTATTCACGCTTGTAGCCCTTCTAACGGGGTGATGGTAGATAAAGTTTGCGCATATCACGCATCCGCGGCGATATTTTCGCCATATTTACAAAAAATACAATGATCAAAAATAAGTTCATGCCATAAATCTTTAAATATATCACAACCAATAGGAGAATTGGTGAATAGATGCCACACAAATGTACCCGATGCGAAAAAATATTTGAAGACGGGGCCGAGGTAATTCTAAGCGGCTGTCCGAACTGTGGATGGAACAAATTCCTCTACGTCAAGGACATGGAACCAAAAGCAGACATCGAAGATACTGTTGATGAAGAGTTGCCTGAAAAGGAAGAGACAGAAATAACCAATCCCGCAGATCAGTTCATCAGGGAAATAGATGACATCATCGGCATCGAGCATCAGGAAAGAGAGGTTGTTGAGGAAGAAGGAGAACGTGTGGAATCCGTCAGGATACTTGGACCGGGATCCTATGAACTGAACCTTAGCTCACTTCTTGAGCGTGACGAAATTGTGATGGCGATAAAACAGGATGGAACATACGCAGTTGACCTCTCATCTGCATTCCGCAAGAAAAGGAAAAAAAACTGAATGATGCATTCGCATTCACATTCACATTTTATACTTTAGTCTGTTTACTTTAGTATGCATTTTTTGGACATTACAACTTAATTTCTGAAAGCCGGGGAGCGGATGACAGAACTTCATGAACGATTCTGGGAGATCGACCTTCTAAGAGGTATAGCCATTATAATGATGGTTGGTTTTCATCTATTATACGACATCAACTGCCTGGGCGCCTATGATATCAACCTCGCCTCCGGACCAGGATTCATGGCAGGAAGGCTCAGTGCAATACTGTTCATAATGATCGCAGGCATCTCGCTGTCCCTTAGTTATTCCAGAAAGCGGAAAATATACGACCCGGAATCCGGATTCCTCAAATATACCAAAAGAGGTCTGAAGATATTTCTCTGGGGAATGATCATAACTGCCGGCAGCTACATTTTCCTCAGGGACGGCGTGATCGTATTTGGCATACTCCACTTCATTGGAATTGCCATCATCCTTGCATACCCATTCCTGAGATATAAGGCAGCAAACCTCATGCTGGCTATACCTGTTATTGCCATAGGATCGTGGATGCAGACCTTTGCCATAGGAGGTACATGGCTTTTCTGGATAGGACTCCGACCGGACGGATTCCATTCATATGATTACTTCCCCCTTTTCCCGTGGTCCGGAGTTTTACTCCTCGGGATCTTTCTGGGAAATTCCCTTTATCCAAACTACAACCGGACACCCCCGATATCCAGGATACCGAACATTTCAGACCTGTTGCCTGTCAAAACTCTATGTTACATGGGAAAAAGGTCATTGCTGATCTATTTGTTGCATCAGCCGCTACTTGTGATATTACTGTACGTCGCAGGTATTACAGACCTGAACCAGCTTCACCCATAAATTAAATAAAATCAGTAAGTCGTGTTTGCTTTTCATCCATTTTGTCAAGCTTAGTAACACCAATACCCACCAGCCGAAGCTTGCCCCTGCCTCTGAATTCCTGAAGTAGCATCTTTGAAGTCCTTTTGATGGTAGAAAGGTCACTTGAATAAGCACCCAAGGTCTTTGCCCTTGTGTATGTTGTGAAGTCTTCAAGTCTTACTTTTATGGTAACGGTCTTGAACAGGTATTTCTTTTTCAAAAGGGAAGCATGCACATTCTCTGAAAGGGTATCGATCACATTTTCCACATGATCCATATCAGAAGTGTCCCGGTCAAAGGTATCTTCCTTGCTGATCGATTTTACATCTCCCCTCTCTATGACACTTCGATCATCCACACCATTTGCAAGCTGGTGCATCACAAGGCCGAACTTACCGAAACATTCACGCAGAGCCTGCACATTGTATCCTGCCAGATCACCAATGGTTCGGATCCCGATCCCGTTAAGCAAGGAAGAGGTCTTTTTCCCTACGCCTGATACCCTTGAAACATCCAGTGGAAACAGGAAACTTCTCACATCTTCCGGTCTTACCACGGTCAACCCATCGGGTTTCTGGTAATCGGAAGCTATCTTTGCAATGGACTTGTTAGGAGCTACACCTATAGAGCATGTGATCCCTTCCTGGAGATGGACCTCTTCCTTGATCTTCAATGCCAGATCTGCCGCGGCATCAAAATCCGATACCACTTCGCTCATATCAAGATAGGCCTCATCCACACTAACCTGCTGGAACTTAGAAGAATAGCTCCTCAGGACATCCATTATACTTGCGGAGACCTTTTTGTAAAGGGGCATATTCACACGCAGATAGACAGCATCGGGACAAAGACGGTAGGCTTTTGAGATAGCCATAGCTGAATGTATCCCATATTTACGTGCCTCATAGGAGCAGGTGCTAACGACACCCCTGCCTTCCCCGTTCATTGGATCAGAACCCACAACTACAGGCAGCCCCTTTAGCTTCGTGTCTGCTGCGGCCTCTACGGATGAATAGAAGCTGTCCATATCTACATGGAAGATTATCTTAATGTTTTTCACCAGCCAAGCTCATGAGTGGCATTATTAAAAATGTTTATGGACATTACCAGGAACACACTTATTAGCTACCCAAATACCATTACTGCTCAAATATCATTGAGCCTGGCAAAGGATTTTATGCATGGAATGTATGAAGATGAGTAAGATATCGACATAAGTATCAAGAAGATCCGGAAGGTTAAAATGTACCAATACATAGCCATCGCAGCATATTGTGTAGTCCTTTTCCTGACCCTGCGAGATATCAGGATATTCCGTCGCACAAGGTTGCCATCATACAGGAAAGGCGCACTCAAAGGGCTAGTGGCATCTACCGTGATACTTGCAGGCATCATCCTCGTAGGCATGAATGCCGAACTTGGACTGGTAATTGTGTTCATAGGCCTCTATATAAATCGCAAAGGAGTGCGCGAGAATGTTTTCAATGATGCTACCACTCAGGAGCGTCTTTTGGGGAAAACGGACATAGAGTAAGTACATGCAAGCAGATAAAGAGCTGGAAAATGTACTCTCAATCCAAAAGATATAAATGTAAAGGTTTTCTATTATGGCGATAATCTTAATCATATCTATCTAAATTATACTGGAGATATATAATGGGAAATATTAGACAGACAAACATCAAGAACATTACATTTCGCCTGATCGACAACCACGGAGACGTATTCACAACAGACTTTGACCAGAACAAGCTTCTCGTTTCACAGTACACAACAATCGAGAGCAAGGTCATCAGAAACCGTGTCGCAGGCTACGTTACACGCAAGATCACACACCCAAAGAAGATCTAACTTCGGGAAGTGGATCTTTATGTTCGAAGGAGTATTACCTGCTATTATAACTCCTTTCACAAAAGCTGACACCATAGACAAGACAGGTCTACAGCAGAATATCGAATTTGTCGAAAATGGTGGGGTTTCCGGAATTGCCGCCTGCGGGACAACTGGCGAATCAGCCACATTGTCCACAGCGGAACACATGGAACTTATTGATATCGCAGTTGATTGTGCAAAGGTGCCTATTCTTGCCGGAACCGGTTCTAACAACACGGCAGAGGCAATAGAGCTGACAAAGCATGCAGAAGATGCGGGAGCAGCTGGCGCTCTTGTAATATCTCCTTATTATAATAAACCGAACAAAGCAGGACTTATTGCTCATTTTAAGGCTATCGCAGACGCTGTGGAAATGCCCATCGTCCTTTACAACGTACCATCACGCACAAGTCAGGACATGCCACTTGATGCCATCATCGAACTTGCAAAAGTGGATAATATCGTTGCTATTAAGGAAGCCAGTGGCGATCTGGACAAGGTTTCACAGATCATCGAGAATACAATGGATGAGGACTTTAACGTCATATCCGGCGATGATGGCCTGACCATGCCCATAACGTGCCTTGGCGGAAGCGGGGTTATCTCCGTGGTCGCAAACGTTGTACCGGAAAGGATGGTCAAACTGGTAAATGCCACCAATGAAGGTGACATGAAAACAGCAAGACAGATCCACTACGAGATAGCACCACTTATACGTGCATTGTTCACGGAAACAAATCCGGTCCCTGTCAAACGTGCAGTAGAGCTTATCGGACTTAATACAGGTCATCTGAGATTGCCTCTTGCACCTATCAGCAGTGAGAATGAACAGAACCTTATCGATTGCCTGAAAGGACTTGGGTGTATCTGATGATCAACGCAGCAGTTACCGGTGCTTCAGGAAGGATGGGGAAACTCCTCATCGAGAACATAATCAAGATGGAAGGGATCCAGCTTTCTGCTGCCTTCGACCTTGCGAATATCGGCAAGGATGCCGGAGAGGTCGCCCAAGTAGGAAAGCTTGATGTTCCGATCTCCGATGTTGCTGATATGGCAACCGTTCTCAAAGAATCAAAAACGAATGTAGTAATCGACTTTACCATTGCCAATGCAACTGCTGCAAACGCACCTGTAGTAGCAGAAGCAGGTGTTGATCTTGTAATTGGAACTACCGGTTTTAGCCCGGAACAACGTTCCCTTATTGAGGATGCAGTTATCAAAAACAACACAACTGCAATAATCTCACCAAATTATTCTGTGGGTGTTAATGTATTTTTCAAGATACTGCAGGAAACTGCAAAATACCTTTCAGAATATGACATAGAGATAATCGAAGCCCACCACAACCAGAAAAAGGATGCACCCAGCGGCACCGCAATGAGGGCAGCTGAAGTTATTAGTGAAACACTGGGTGGAAAGGATTTCGTGTATGGACGCGAAGGTCTCGCCCCAAGGGAAAAAGAGATCGGCATACACGCAGTACGCGGTGGAGATATCGTAGGTGATCACACGGTTCTCTTTGCCGGTGGCAGTGAACGCATAGAGATTAAGCATCAGGCCCATTCCAGAAATGCATTTGCATCAGGAGCTGTAATATCAGCTATCTGGATAGCAAACGCAGAACCAGGCATCTATACAATGGATGATATCTTGGGATTCTAACTCTTTTTTAAGCTGAATTAATTCTTCATATTAACCTCATTTACAATTGTATTGAGGGTTCTATTCCGACATTGATTTTTAGAGAATTCGAGAATGTATCGAAAAAGTTCAATAAAAAAAGAACAGAAAGATCAGAGAAGGTGATCCCCGATACCTTCTGAAATTGTTCTTTCACAATATGAACAACGAAGAGTTATCTTTCGTCCATCCGGCTTAACAGTAAATCTGGATGTGACAGGTTCGTTACTGTTGGAAATACAATTTGGATTTATGCATTTCACCACACCACTCACCTTTTCCGGAATGTGTACATGCGTCTTTTCCGATACTTCAAAATTCCTGATGATATTGATAGTAGCATTCGGTGCGATCAGGGATATCCTGTCAACCTCTTCTACATTCAGTTCCCTGCCTTCGATCTTGACGACATCTTTTATCCCATGCACACTCGGAGCATTGATCAGTACACTCACAACACCTGAAGAGGGGTTGGGAATATTAAGGATATTAAGCACATTCAGTGCCTGTCCCGCAGTAATGTGATCGATAACCGTTCCATTCCTTATTGGATGTACCCGGATCTCCGGGATAGGAGTTTCTTCCAGACTCATTCCAATGCCCCCATGACAAGTGCAAGTAATGCCATCCTTACCGGAACACCATAGAAAGACTGCTTAAAGTAACAGGCATGGGGCGTGTCGTCAACCCTTGGGTCGATCTCATTTGTCCTTGGAAGAGGATGCATGACCTTAAGCTCCGGTTTTGCTTTTTCCAGAAGCTCAGGAGTTATCTGAAGGCTGTTAGCAACTTTACGATACTCAGCAGGATCCGGGAAACGTTCCTTCTGTATCCTTGTAGCATAAAGCACATCCACATCCGTGATGGCCTCTTCGATCGAATCGGTTTCCCTGACCTTTATGTTGTGGCTCTTGAGGTCATCTACTATCTCAGCAGGCATACGGAGCTCTTTCGGAGACACCAGTGTGATCTCAGCCCCGTAAAGGGAAAGAGCATAGCACAATGAATGTACAGTCCTACCATACTTCAGATCACCTGCAAGGGCTATCTTCAACCCCTCAAGATGACTTTCCCGCCTAATGGTATAAAGATCAAGGAATGTCTGCGTAGGATGATGACCTGCACCATCACCAGCATTGATAATAGGAACCGATGAGAACTCCGAAGCAAGCTGGGCAGCGCCCTCTTTATTATGCCGCAGTACAATAGCATTGGAATAGCCTTGCACAACACGGATAGTATCAGCAAGTGTTTCACCTTTTGCAATGGAACTTGCATCAACAGAACCAAGGCTTAGAACATCCCCTCCAAGACGCATCATTGCGGTCTCAAAGGACATGCGTGTCCTAGTACTGGGTTCAAAGAACATGACAGCCAACACTTTACCTTTCAGCAGATCTGACTTCGATTTGCTGCTTGCTATTGGTTCAAGTTTTTCAGCAGTATCAAGGATATGATCGATCATATCCCGTGAAAAGGATTTCATAGAAATGATATGAAGGTCTTTGAATGTCATTCATAGAGAAAAGAATTGCATGAAATATAATATTTGCCTATGAGAAAAGGGAACGTAAAAAGAAAAGCAAACATTTCACGATAACAATCAAAGATCATTCTTCAAGCTCAGCTATGAAATTCATCCAGCTCTTTGCATCCTTAAGTTTGCACTTTTCAGCTTCTTCCTGATACTTTTTCATGCGTTCGGGACCGGAAAGCTCTTCAAGGTCCTTAAGGTCCATTATGGCACGCAGAAGTCCTGCGGTCCTGTCAAAAACTTCTTTGGCCTGATCAAGGGTCATATCGGTTCTCTCAAGGTAATTTTCACAAGACTTTGCTTTTTTCCTGAGAGCAACGATACAGTGATCAATATGTTCCCTATCTTCCTCGGTCAGCTTCGGTTTATTGATAAGCTTCCATGTGATCTCATGTAGTTGTATCTTTTTGCCTTCGATCTCAACCTCATCAGGTATTCTCTCACCACACCAGAACAAGTGCCTGTGAAGTCGGGCTAAAAGCTTTGCACGCTGATCTTTGGTTATTAGCTGATCTCCCACCATACTCACCAGATCTATATTGCCGAATAAAATACCATCAATTTTTAAGTATTATAACCATATACCCGGTTAGATTTATACTTATTCAGGTATACTACGTTATTAAACTCCAAAAGGGTGATCATATTAATACAATAATTCAGGTAGCACTTGACCTGCTGGAGATCGACCGAGCCATACAGATCGCAAGAGAAGCGGTCCAGGGAGGCGCTAACTGGATCGAAGCAGGAACTCCACTTATCAAAAGCGAAGGGATGAATGCTGTCCGGCAGCTCAAAAAGGAATTTCCCGACCACGCCATCCTTGCTGATATGAAAATTGCAGATACCGGTGCATTTGAAGTGGAGATGGCCGCCAAAGCTGGTGCAGATATTGTAATGTTGCTCGGTAATGCAGACGATTCTACGGTCAAGGATGCAGTCAGATCTGCACGAAAATACGGTGTCAAACTTATGGCTGACCTGATCATCGTAGAAGACCCCGTTACCAGGGCACAAGAGCTGGAAAAGATGGGGATTGACTATATCAACATGCATGCCGGGATAGACCAGCAGATGACCGGAAAGGACCCTACCCCCTTGCTCGAAAGAATCGTGAAGGTAGTCAATATACCAGTAGCAGCTGCAGGCGGACTTGATGCCATCACATCTGCACAAGCAACCAAAGCAGGCGCAAGTATTGTCATTGTCGGAGGGAATATCACACAATCAGATGATGTGACAGAGTCTGCAAAAAAGATACGTGAAAGTGTTGATGCCATTGAGATCCCTGAATTTAAACGCCAGACACTGGAACAGGAAACCAGGAAGTTACTATCAGAGGTTTCCACACCAAATATCTCAGATGCCATGCATCGAAAAGGTGCGATGAAGAACATCCATTCCATGGTAGCCGACAAAAAGATGGTCGGCACAGCTGTCACAGTACAGACCTTCGAAGGGGACTGGGCAAAAAGTGTTGAGGCCATCGAGGTCGCAGGAGAGGGAGATGTCATTGTGATCTACAACGGAAGTCACCATATTGCACCATGGGGCGGGCTTGCCACACTCAGTTGTCTGAACAAAGGAATTGCAGGTATCGTCATTGATGGTGCTGTAAGGGACATTGATGAGATCAGAAGGATAGGACTGCCCGTATTTGCAACCAGCAACGTCCCTAATGCAGGAGATCCAAAAGGTTTCGGAGAGATCAATGCCACTATCAACTGCGGGTCACAGGTCGTCAACCCCGGAGATTACATCGTAGGTGATGACAACGGAGTTGTTGTGATTGAAAAGGAGCGAGCATATGAGATAGCAAGGCGTGCAAAAGAGGTTGAGAAGAACGAGAAACGCCTGTACGAGGAGATCAAACGTGGAAGCACGCTTTCCGAGGTCCTTAAACTTAAGAAATGGGAGAAAATGTGAATGATCGAACTACTTAAAGTGCTTGTCTGCGCTCCCTTCCTTATCTATGCCTGCTACTCTGATATCAAGACACGAAGAGTGACAAACAGCCTCTGGCCCAAGATGCTTGGAGCAGGTGCCATATTCATGATATATGATGCTTTCAGATACGGCATACCCTATATAAAATGGACAGCCATTTCCTTCATACTGATCTTTACATTCGTTTATATATTGTTCTACATGAATGCCTTTGGAGGCGCCGATGCGAAGGTCCTGATGGTGATCTCCCTTATATTGCCAATATATCCTGCAATGGAACTATTCGGCAGACAATTGCCAATTTACGGGATACCACCGCTTAACCTTTTCACATTTAGTGTCTTTGGCAATTCAGTTATCCTGACAATAATAGTACCCATAGGATTGTTCCTTTACAACATTACCCAGCCTTCATTGAAAGAGACCCTGAAGAAACCACATTACATGTTCGTTGGATACAGATGTCAGGTTTCAAAGCTGGACAAACCACACATAAGGCTTATGGAAAGCTTCGAGGAAGTTGACAGTGGGATCAGGAAAAAATTCACAACCGCAGGCACAAAGCTTGATGAGGATGTCATCTCCAAAATGAAAGAGTATGCAGAAAAAGGTCTTATTGATGAAAGGGTATGGGTCACACCCGGCCTGCCATTTATGATACCCATAACTGCAGGGTTCATAGCAGCAGTGATATATGGGGATCTTATTTTCCAGCTTACCCTAAACTTCCTGCTGTGATGAAACTTACTTTGACCCTTTTAAATAGCGGGCTATCTCTTCCAGGAAAACCGGCCCGTATTTTTTCAATTTGAACTCACCCACACCAGTAATGTCCAGGAACTCCTCATTCTTTAGGGGATATTTTGCTGCCATCTGGCGAAGGCTGGTGTCCGCAAAGATGATGTAGGGAGGGACATCTTCGTCCTCCGCGAGCTGTTTTCGCAATTTCTTAAGCCTGTCGAACAGACCTTTATCAGGACGTGATATCGGAGTAGGTACCCTCTTTGGTTTTTTAGGAGCAGGCGATCTTTTTGGCCCGGTATTCCTGACTTTCGGAGTTTTCACATCAACAGCACCAGACGGGCGTGTCAGGTAGACCTCGCCGCCTGCAAGTATTTCGCGACTCTTTTTGTTCAGGCTTAAGAGAGGATAGCGTGCTCCTTTCACGTCAAGATAACCAAGACGGACCATCTCCCTTGCCATATCAAGCCACTCGGATTTGCTGTACCCGTCACCAGTGCCATGGCTTTTGAGCCTGTCATGCTTATAACTTTTTATCTTCTTTGCCATGGAACCTGAAATAATGTCCACTATGTGGGTCATCCCGAAACGTTCATTGACCTCATCCACACAGGATAACAGTGTTCGTGCGGCATCCGAAGCATCAAAGGTATCACGTGGCTTAAGGCAGACATCGCATCCGCCGCAATTATCGGATTCCAGTTTCTCTCCGAAATAACCTAACAAGACCTTCCTGCGGCATGTCGTGCTTTCACAATAATCGATCATTCCCCGAAGCTTCACAGTTGCAATATCACGCTCGGACTTTTTCGACATCTGATCGATGAAGTACTTGATCTTGTACCAATCACCACGACTGAAATACAGGATACACTCACATTCAAGACCATCACGACCGCCCCTTCCGGTCTCCTGATAATAGCCTTCAATGTTCTTGGGAAGATCATAATGAATGACAAATCTAACATTCGGTTTGTCAATACCCATTCCAAATGCCACTGTTGCCACAATAATGTCAACATCATCTCTTATGAAACGTTCCTGATGTTCATGTCTTTTTGAATCAGACAGACCTGCATGATAAGGCAATGTATGAAAACCTTCATTGTTGAGCTTTCTGGAAAGGGATTCTACACTCTTTCGGCTGTTGCAGTAGATAATACCGGAATTCCCAGCCTGACCTTGAATATAGTTGACCAGGTTTCCATATGAATCCTTTTTTGGCCTTATTTCATAGGAAAGATTGCTTCGGTTGAAGCTCGCCACATAGACAGAAGGAGACTTTAAGTTCAACAGCTTGATCGTATCATCTTTGACCTTTGGAGTAGCAGTCGCCGTCAGGCCAATGACAGGAACATCAGGGAACTTCTCTTTCAGGAATCCCATTCGACGGTATTCTGGTCTGAAGTCATGGCCCCATTGTGAAATGCAATGTGCTTCATCAATAGCGAATAAACTGACATTAACGTAGCTGAGAAGATCCATTGTACTTTTCATGCAAAGCCTTTCAGGTGCAACATAAAGTATCTTCATATGACCATCAAGGATAGCACGAGTGGTCTCCTGAACCTCACGGTAGCTCAATGTGCTGTTAAGATAAGCTGCAGCAATCCCATTACTAACCAGACCATCCACCTGATCTTTCATAAGGGATATCAGAGGGGATACGACGATCGCAAGACCATCCATCATCAGCGCAGGGATCTGATAACAAATAGACTTCCCGCCCCCGGTAGGCATCAGTACGAATGTGTCCTTTTTGTTAAGGACGTCACTAATGATATCCTCCTGAAGGGGGCGGAATTCGCTGTAGCCGAAATATTTCTGGAGTGTCCTGTGCATGTAAATACCGATGATCATCTAATGTTTACTCTACTAAAGAAGTTACAGATATTTAAGAGCAGACCATGCGGGGTGAAAGTGATCCACGTATTTTCGTAATATGAAAACGAATGGACACAAAAGATGCAAAATATAAAAAATAGGGTCTGATGCATTTAATTAAAATGTTTTATATTGCATCCAATGTTCCATCGATACTATTAAAACCAACAAACATATTAAAGCACAGCATTATTTAAGAAATTAGTATAAACTAATGTTGATCATCATCACATCATAACCGGAGTTCATTTTCATGGTAAAAGTCGAGAAATTCATACCAAAAGCCATAGACAGGATAAAAGAAAAAGCCAAAGGAAAGACGATCGTAGGACTTTCCGGCGGAGTCGACAGCTCGGTCTGTGCAATACTTGCACACCGTGCCATCGGTAATCTGTTCATACCGATCTACGTTGACACAGGCCTTATGAGAAAAGGTGAGACCGAGGTCATCAAGGAGATATTCTCAGACATGAACCTTCAGGTAGTCGATGCCAAGGACCGTTTTCTTGAAGCACTGGTGGGAGTTAAGGACCCTGAGGAAAAAAGGAAGATCGTCGGTGAGACATTCATCCGCATTTTTGAAGAAGAGGCACGCGAACTCGAAGCAGAATACCTTATTCAGGGAACCATCTATCCGGATAAGATCGAATCTGAAGGCGGCATTAAATCCCACCACAATGTTGGAGGACTTCCTGAGCAGATCGATTTCAAGCATATCATCGAACCTATAGATGACCTGTACAAGGATGAAGTACGTGAGGTCGCAAGGGCACTTGAATTGCCAGAAGAGATCTGCGAGAGGATGCCATTCCCGGGACCAGGACTTTCTGTGAGGATAATCGGAGAGGTTACCGAGGAGAAAGTGGACGTGGTGCGCGAGGCAAATGCCATCGTTGAGGAAGAACTGCTTGAACAGTTCAAACCATGGCAGACCTTTGCTGCTGTTGTCGGCAAGGGAACCGGTGTCAAAGGTGACGTCCGGGTACATGGCTGGATAGTCGCAGTCCGTGCAGTAGGCTCAAGGGATGGTATGACCGCAGAAGCACTTGAGCTTCCATGGGAAGTACTCAAAAGAATCGAAACAAGGATCTCCGGCGAGATACCATCTGTTGCCAGAGTACTCTACGACCTGTCACCAAAACCACCTGCAACAATCGAGTTCGAATAATGTCACTCAACAAAGCCGTACTGGAGATACGCAACCGCCAGCGTATAAAGCCATCATCTAATGAGTATCCTGCTGCCGTCTGGAGAAGCACTGACCACTTCAACGGAGAAACAGCGGATACGCTGACAATCATCTTCAAGACATCAGGATGCTGGTGGGGAAAGGCGGGAGGCTGTACTATGTGTGGCTTTGTCTATGATAGCGCAAAGATCCCCCCAAAACCTGAAGAACTTGAGAAGCAGCTTGAGAATGCCATGCAGAAAGGTGAAAGACTTGAGCGCTTCATGGTCAAGATATTCACTTCAGGCAGTTTCCTCGATGAGAAAGAGATACCGGTTGAGACAAGAGCTAACATCCTGGGAAAGCTGGCAACTGATGAGCGTGTGTTCAAAGTGATCGTTGAAAGCCGACCGGAATTCGTCACAGACGATATCCTGAAGTCCTGCATTGATGCTCTTGGAGATACACCATTTGAGGTCGCTATCGGGCTTGAAACAAGTTCTGACGACATCCGCAAGAATTCTATAAACAAGGGATTCAAGTTCACTGATTATACCAATGCAGCAACCGTGGCCAGAAACAATGGAGTAAACATGAAAGCTTACCTGTTGTTAAAACCACTGTTCCTCTCGGAAAAGGAAGCATTGGAAGATATCGTGAAGACCATCGATGACGTCGCAGAACATGCACAGACAATTTCCATCAACCTGTGCAATGTGCAGAACGGTACTTATGTGGAACATCTATGGCAAAGAGGTCAATACAGGCCACCATGGCTATGGAGCATTGTCGAGATACTCCAGCGAACTAAACAAAAACATCCAGAACTTGTGATCACTTCAGATCCTGTAGGTGCAGGCTCAAAGCGCGGTCCGCATAACTGTAAGAAATGTAGCAGGGATGTATCGGATGCTGTACATCTTTATTCCAGAACTCAGGACTTGAGTGTACTTGAAGGACTCAACTGTGAATGCAAAGAGCTATGGAAGAAAGTTCTTGAGCTGGACGGTCTTACCTATGGAAGCCCCATATTGGACTAAGATATCAACGCTAAAAAGTAAAAGAGAGAAGAACACAGAAGGACACGCTTATTCCGTGTCCTGATATACCATTGTGCCAATTCCCTGATCTGTGAAAAGCTCGAGCAGGACTGAGTGGGACACACTGCCATCTATTATGTGGACGCGCTCCACGCCGCCAAGTACGCTTGCTCCGGCACTCCTCATTTTAGGGATCATTCCACCACTGATAATGCCTTCTTCTATCAAGGACTCCACTTCATCCACACTGATGCGGGAGATACGGCTGGATCTGTCCGACTGGTCCCTGAGGACTCCCGGGACATCCGTCATTAATATCAATTTCTTTGCGTGCAAGGCATCTGCAAGGTCACCTGCGACCGTATCCGCATTAATGTTCAATGCATTCCCTTCCGCATCCATTGCGATCGGCGAGATAACAGGAATATAATCATTAGCTGTGACAATGTTAATAAGTTCCGGATTGATTATCTCGGTTTCCCCGACCCAGCCCAGGTCCACATCATGCTCGACATTTTCGATCATAATTCGCTGGGTGGGCTTTTTCCTGGCCAGTATCATCTTGCCGTCCTTTCCTGAAAGGCCTACACCCTTTCCACCATGTTTTCCGATCAGGGACACTATCTTCGTATTGATGTTGCCCACAAGGACCATGCGTGCGATCTCCATGGTCTCATCATCAGTGATCCTTAATCCGCCTACGAATTCAGGTTTCTTCCCCATGCGCTCCATTTTTTCAGTGATCTCAGGACCACCGCCATGAACAATGACCGGATGGATACCCACAAAACGCAAAAGGACAACATCCTGCATGATGTCGTTCATAACAGAAGGATTGACCATTGCATGCCCCCCAACCTTGATCACCATTACAGAATTATGGAAATCCCGGATATATGGAAGGGCCTCGATCAGAACGTGCTCTCTTTTTCTCGTCATATGGATACAATAATGGAGTCCAGTTTATAAAGCTTTTTGAGATAGGAACAGCCCTACCCTTAGAATACCATAAAGGCTATGGATAAACGGAGAACGAAAAGAAAAATAAAAAGAAACAGATCAATTATCTCAAAAAGTAGAATGTGTAGAGTCCGTAAATGGACCCTCACCAATAAATGTAAGAAGATTAGATACTGTCCAGTTTGACAATACCTGGCTTCTGTTTCTTGACGAATGGCTTGTTGATCTTGTCAGGCATCCAGTCAGGTTTGTTCTTTGGTGCAGCTACCATTTGCTTCCAGCCAAGGAACACGTGTACTTTCTTAGTGCCACGCTCACGAAGCATGATCTTTTCTGGCTTGGATTTGGTACCCTTGCCCCGGTTAGCAACTTTAAGAGCTGCCTGACGTGGCTGTTTACCGGTGAATACGCCATGTTCTTTACCCTTACTGTCTCGTAACACAAAGTTTCTTGTTTCAGACATTTTATCACCTTACTTACCCGTTATCGGTTATATGTACTTGTACTTACGAAATATAAATAGTTTTCTTTTAATGTAGCCTTTTGATTATGTTTCTGTAAATCAAGTTAATTTGATATACCCACTGCTCTGGAAAATAATGCAAATGAATTCATATCTTTACCCAAAATCGAAAAATATGTTGTTGCGGCACCCAGCACCCGATGTTAAAATGCTGCATCACAACAAAACATTTACATGTAATGAATATGTTTGTGGTTGTTATTAATCCAAAAAGCATAACTTAAACATAATTTATTTTAATTTCTTATTAGAGGTCATAAAAATGGAGCTTCCAGTTGCGCAATTCCCTGACGTACAAGCAAATAAACCACAAATACCCATAAACCTTACACGCGTAGGTGTGACCGGAGTTAAAAAACTTGTTGAGATCAAACGAAAGGACAAGCGTCCGATCGTACTTATTTCAACTTTTGAAATCTTCGTGGACCTACCTTCAGATCGTAAAGGTGCAAATCTCTCTCGTAATTTTGAGGCGATCGATGAGGTTCTTGAAAAGGCTATCAATATGCCTGTTTATGAGATAGAGGAACTTTGCAGCGATGTTGCAAGGAACCTTCTGGGCAGGCACGAGTATGCCACCTGCTCCGAAGTGCGTATGAAAAGTGAATACGTGGTCAGAAGGGAAGCCCCATCCACAAAAATGAAGTGCCAGGAAGTTGTGGAGATATTTGCAGAAGCTATTGCCACAAGACCGGACAAAGAAGAGATCGATGTCAAAAAGCTCATCGGTGCAGAAGTTGTCGGCATGACCGCCTGTCCTTGTGCTCAGGAAATAATGAGAGACAATGCAAAGGCAGCACTGCGTGAACTTGGTGTCGACCTCGAGACTGTTATTAATTTCCTTAACAAAGTACCAATGGCAACTCACAACCAGAGAGGACGTGGTATAATCTCACTTGAGGTCAGCGGTGACGTAGTGATCTCACTGGATACAATTATTGAGATCATTGAAAATTCAATGAGCTCCAGTATTGTCGAGCTTCTCAAACGTGCAGACGAGGCAGTCGTTGTGGAAAGAGCTCACAAAAATCCTAAGTTCGTTGAAGATTGTGTCAGGACAATGGCAAAAAAAATTGTCAGCGAATTCGAACATGTTCCTGATGATGCTATTGTTACGATCAAGCAGATCAACGAAGAGAGCATACACAGGCATAATGCATTTGCAGAAAGGGTTGCACTTCTCGGCGAACTAAGGGAAGAGATAAAGAACAACTAAGGAGCGATCACATCTTGGATGAAGAGGTTTCAACTGTCGATATAAACGGTGCTCCAATAACTATTGGCAGCAATGTCAGGTATATCAACACAGATACTATTGGAGAAATTACCGACATCAAAACAGATGATGAAGGCACATGGGCACTTCTCAACACAACCGAACTCTACTACAGGGTGGATACTTTACAGATCACAGACAAAAAAGCAAGTGCAGGCAAACAATACGCTGTTTCCGAAGAAGATATGAAAGAACGTATCAAAGAGCAAGCCGAAGCTGCACAATCAAGCACATTGGAAGAAGTTTTCCAGGCAACAGGAGGAGGTTAATTTTCCTGCCTCCGTTGTTAACCTTTTTTTTGTAATTGTTTATTTTCTAACACTTTCTCTTTCTGATAAAGCACAGCACATTATAAATTTTGGAACACTAGTACTCTATTCTTACCGGTTCTTCTCAAGCAATGTAAGGGACCTTATCCACTCGCCCTTCGGCTCTCTGGAAGTGCCCACTACAAGTCTCTTAATGTCACCCACCTGTTCGACGACACCCTGTGCATCGATGACCTCTCCTTCCAGCGCCTGTCCCGCATAGGTATGAGTGTATGATAACACATGATCGATCTCATCGTGGTCGACCCTGTAAACAGAAGGATTATCGAAAGCAAGTTCAGCATCAGTAACTGTTGCTTCGATCCTCATTGTACCAACGTCTGTGCCTCGTGGAAGTGGCTCATTGATCTGATCCCAATCTCGCACGAACAGCAGGTCGAAATAGGTACCTCCCACCATTCCTCTGTTGCCCTTACGTTTCTCATGAAGGATGAATTCCTCATAGGAGATCTCAGGAATTCGCTTGTTATAAATACGATGCCACATCGCCTCATCGATATCCTCAATAAAACCGCCCTGCTTCTTTGCAGCTGAAATTGCATCCCTTGCCTTGAACCAGTCATTACCATAGACAACAAAATCAACATCAGATTGATCATTTTGCAATCCCGGCAGGAATGAACCGGTAACACCCATCTTTTCAAGAGGAATGCCAGCACTGAGTAGCACATCTGCAACAGCCTTCACTCTCTCATCCTGGTTTACGAGTTCAGGGACAGGATCTGGAGGATAGAGAACTTTTTTCACCTGATCCTCGGGAACGATGTGTACATCCTGCACCCACTCAGGCCTGTTCTCACGCATAAAGTCGAAGGCAACATCGAAATCGTATTTGCGATACTTCATCCCATTTAGCTGACGGTCACCGGATTCATCCGGAACGTACCTCAGTACACACCTCACCCCTTCAGGATGAAAATAATCTGCCACCGCAAATATCCAGTCATCTTTTGTAATAATGAAATCTCTGATACGTGTCTTTATCATTGTGATCTACCCACGGTTATTGAAACTAACTCAACAGATGTATCTTAGAACTTATAAATACTACACATCGATCAGAAGATCAGGAAATATGCATGGAAAGCGCTATTTCATCACAATCCGGAAACTTCGGACATTTGATACAGCCACTCCATATCTTATGAGGAAGGGACGATTTATCCACACGTTTGAACCCATTCTTCTCAAAAAAAACAGGTGCATAGGTCAATGTGAACACTTTTGTAACACCAAGTTCCCGGGCATCATTAAGACAGGCGTCCAGAAGTTGGGTACCGATTCCTTTTTCCCTATATTCCGGAAGTATCGCAAAGGACAGGACCTCGGCAAGATCCACCCATAGGACCTGAAGCCCACAGCAACCAACGAATTCCCCTTCTACTTCATAAACATAGAAATTACGGATAGCCTCATAGAGTTCACTGACCGAACGAGGAAGCATCTGGTCCTGGCTTGCATAATAATTGATGATCTTTTTAATGGCATCAACATCCTTTAGTTCAGCTTTCCTTATCAATATGCAAGCTCCTGTTTTTGTAAAAATGATAGAAGAATAATAGCGGGCGTGAAGGGATTTGAACCCCTGGTTTACAGCTTAGGAGGCTGCCGCCATATCCTGGCTAGGCCACACGCCCTCGCGCTACTCCTGTAATGTTAATCATTCTTTTAAACTTATTGGTTAAAATGCAGGACAAAAGAACGCTGTAGATCATTTGAAGAGTGAATTATTATTGTTACATATACATAAAGATATAAGAATGAATTTGCTTCTAGAAACTTCCCGGAAGGAGAATTCGACAAAGCTATATATGATTATTATTATGATGGGCAGTGAGGAGAATTACTTCAAAAACAGGAGATAAACATATGAAGATAGTACACGCACAAACAGTCCTTGCAGAAGAGCAACTACAGGAATTAAAGAAAAAATGCAACAGCTCATCTACAAAAGAAGCACTAACCATTGCTGTTGAGCACTATCTTGAATGTGAATACACTGATATGAACGAAGACATGTGGGCCAAAAAGATGGAAAAGATCGTTCAGAAAAAGAAAGAAAGCAAGAAGTGAACTGATTCTCATAAGATCCATTTGTTACATGAACATGCTTTTTCGGCAACTCATGTAACATGCCCTTACATCACATTTTTACATACCTTATCCTCTTTTGATTATTTTATTTGTAAGAAAAATTTTGATGAAATGTACATAAACCACTTATACCCGAAGTATGTTAAAATAAAGCCTGTCTGATCGATTTATTTGAACGACACGGATTGATAGGAAATGACATCTTCATATCTAATGCCTTTAATAATGATGCCCATACTGATCTGCTTGATAGCTGTGGCTTATTACATCTTTGTGCCGGAAAATTTTAAAAACGATCATAAGAGGAACTACAAAGGGATGTTTTCCCTGGATACATTACCATATCTTTTGTCAGCATGCTTTATCTACATACTTGTAAAATCCCAGCTGGCAATCATCAATTTTCTGGACAGGGGAACATACACCAACTATGCCAGATATATGATCCTGATCGAAGGTGATACGGTCGCCTATTTCCAGAATTTTGCTACCCCAATGTTGACATACGCCAGTGCGACCGTTTATTTAATTGGATTTTCCTTTCTGCTGATCTTTACATTCTTATTACTCATGTATACACAAAACCTCGAGGTTTTGCAGGAATATACTATCGCTTTCGTCGCGATCTACCTGGTAGCACTGCCATTTTATATTTATGTACCTGTCCCAGTAACAGGTTTTACATTGCCAAATGTTGTACCCCTGTTGTATGACCTTAGCCCCATAATCCTGCAAGGCGTTACAATTGTCGACCCGTTCCTTGACAATTGCTTCCCTAGCCTTCATGCAGCATTATCTGCCATGGCCATGTTAATGGTGTTCAGAACCAATCTTACGAGGTTCAAGATATTTTCACTGGCAACCACAGTTGCTATCCAATTTACGATACTGTATCTTGGAATACACTGGATCACTGACATGATCGGGGGCTTTATACTGGCTTCGCTAAGCTATTTTGTTGCAACCCGATACAGAACATCCATTCTTAAATTGCCAGAGCGGATCGTGCTGACCTTGGAGAAAAGAACTGATTTGGTTGATGCTCTTAATTCAGTCCTTTTATCCAAAAAGCTCATCAAATGATAGCCTGACATCCACCGGAATGAAAACATAACTGTATTTTTAAAATGCTTTCAGAATCATAGATAGCATTCTTATTTTTCAATTTTTGCCCTGCTCTTTTAATTCATATTATTTCCGGACCCCATGAACATTGATGAAAACAGATATTAAATACTATCTAAATAATATATACTATGGTACTTGTGCATGAATTAAGATAAAATATAAAAAGTGATGACCATGACAGACAAATTAGGTTTGATCCTTGAAAACAGAGGTCCTATCAAAAAGATAGGTGTGCTTGGAATGGGGTACGTGGGAATCCCTGCAGCTGCTCTTTTTGCCAACTCCGATAAATTTGACCATATTCTGGGATTCCAGAGGGACTCTAAGAGTTCCGGTTATAAGATCGAAATGCTTAACCATGGAGAAAGTCCTCTAAAAGGAGAAGAACCCGGTCTGGAAGAACTACTAAAGAAAGTAGTTGACGAGGGCAAATTTAAATGCACGCCGGATTTTTCAAGAATATCCGAACTCGATGCAGTTACCCTTGCAATACAAACACCTTTCTCCGACCCTGCAAGCCTCCAGCCAGATTTTAGTGCACTCACTGACGGCATACGCAATGTAGGAAAGTACCTGAAAGAAGGTATGCTCGTAGTACTGGAATCTACCATCACCCCCGGAACCACAGATACACTTGCCAGGCAGATCCTTGAAGAAGAATCAGGACTGACAGCCGGTGAGGACTTTGCACTTGCACATGCTCCGGAAAGAGTCATGGTTGGTCGCCTGCTGAAGAACATACAGGAACACGACCGTATTGTGGGTGGCATCGATGAAGCCAGCACAAAGCGCGCAGTGGAACTTTACAGCCCGGTACTAACAAAAGGCAAGATAATACCGATGACAGCAAGGGCCGCAGAGGTTACCAAAACCGCGGAGAACACTTTCAGGGACCTGCAGATAGCAGCAATCAACCAGCTGGCATTGTACTGCGAGGCCATGGGCATCAATGTTTACGATGTGAGAGCAGGAATTGACAGTCTCAAAGGTGAAGGGATCACACGTGCAATACTATACCCCGGCGCAGGTGTGGGAGGGCATTGCCTGACCAAGGACACATACCATCTCGAGAGAGGAGTTGCGACCAGCGAAGGAACACTTGATTACCCTGAGGACACGGATTCCATTTTTGTACTTGCAAGAAAGGTAAATGACTTTATGCCAAAACACATGTACCATCTGACAAAGGAAGCCTTGAAGCGCATCGATAGGGAAGTAAAAGGTTCAAAGGTAGCTATTCTTGGATGGGCATTTATCAATGATTCTGATGATGCACGTAACCCACCGTCAGAGCCTTACAGGGACCTTCTGGTAAATGGAGGAGCTGAGGTATTGGTACATGATCCGCATGTTCTGAACTATCCTGGCGTGGAGATCATAAAAGACCTTGATAAAGTTGTAGAAGGTGCAGATGTTATTGCAATAATGACCGGGCATTCCGGTTACTTTGAACTTGGACCAGAACAACTAAAACAGTTGACTGGAAAGGAAAATACAATAATTGTCGATGGAAGGAATGTTGTAGATCCGGATACGTACATCAGTAATGGCTTTGTGTACAAGGGGATTGGAAGGGGAGACAAGAACGACCATCCGATCGTTTGAACAATCTGACCATAAGAACACTTTAAAACTGATCGGCAGTAGTCTGAACTGAGCCGAGAAGAGAAAAGAAAGAAAGAAAGCAGTACGATCAGAATTCCAGCCTTTCTTCACCTATTTTTAGCAACTGAATCTACCCCACATTATAGAACTAATATTAAATTTATATGAAGACTAAAGAATCTAGGAATACTTTAATAATTGCTGACAATATGCTTGTGCAAATCATCTAAGGATAAAAAACGTGAAACTCCGAAGTTATTTGCACAATCCAATCCGAAAAAGGAAAGCGGAATCAGAAAATATCTGTCAGTATAGGGTCCGCCAGACGAAGAACCAGAGGACCATACAGATTAATTGTTCTCAATGCAACCGCACTTCTACCCTTAATGACCCAGTCTGCCGTGAGATGATATTCAATACAATTCTTACAGAACCCATATCGAACAGGCTTATTCTTTCCCACCTTTACGAGCGCGACTATGAAGGAAAGGAACTTGCGATCCTGTATGAATTTGCAAAGTTGGGAGATGCTCTTGCAAACTACAATAATGTCCAGGTTACATGCAATTGTTCACACAGGGAATATGACAACTGCATTTCTTATAGAAAGGAACTTATCAATAACATCATCAGTTGCTCAAAGAGTGAACCATCAGTATCATACAAGCTCCTTAAAGAGATCAACATTGAGATGATCGAGATGCCTGACCATCCGGAATGCTCAGGATGTATTGCAAACTTCCATTCCATTGTCAGGGAAATGCAGGAGATTACTTCTGAACTTAACATCGACCTTACCTGCGAAATTGCCTGCGATGATGACATTGATACTGACAACGATGGTAGCGATGGTAGCGATCAAATTGGGTATGATTATGATAAACAGATCAAACCTCACGTAAGACCCGCCTTTTCAACGTCCCGCATATACACGGAACCGCCCGAGAATACCCGATTCATGGAATGTTATGACGTCAGGAACAATGATGGAAGGATGCTTCAGATCTCCATATATGAGATGACGGACCGACCTGAAAAGCTGTACATGGTGATTCCCCTTGAATACAACCTGTCCCATGAAGACCTCGGCATGATCGAACGGGTCAGGAAAAAGCTGATAAGATTCCGTCCTGACAACATGAACTTCGCAGATCCTGTGAACTCAAGGGAATACATCCGCAGGATCGGAAAACAGATGTTTGAAGAGGATTCAAAGGTTCATAGAATCACGCTTAATCCACTTGAAATGAGGACATATTCTGACATTCTTGCAAAATATACCACTGGTCTGGGAATACTGGAAGATGTGCTTTCAGACCCGAAGATCACGGATGTCTATGTGAATGCACCTGCAGACATCAACCCGGTCCATGTAGTAGTGGATGGAGATGAATGTATCACCAACATCTTTCTTTCACAGGATGATCTGGACTCCATGGTCTCAAGATTTCGAGCCATTAGCGGCAGACCTTTCGGGGAAGCAACTCCCATACTGGAGATGGAGCTTCCGGAATTCGGAGTTCGTGTATCCGTTATCGGTGATCCTCTAAGTGCCAATGGGCTTGCTTATGCCTTCAGGAAACATGCAAGGACACCATGGACATTACCAAAGCTCATCAATACCGGATCGATCTCACCTCTTACAGCCGGCCTCCTGAGCTTCCTAATGGACGGGGAAGCATCGATACTTGTAGCAGGAGACGTGGGAGCAGGCAAGACCTCACTGCTGTCTGCAATGATGATGGAGATCCCTCAGAAATATCGTATCCTGACAATAGAGGACACAAGAGAGATTCCCATTGAGGACCTGCAGCAGCTGGGATGGAAGATCCAAGGCATGAGCTCACGCTCATCGATACTGAATACCAGTATAGAGGTGAGCCCTGACGTTGCATTACGTGCAGCCCTGCGTCTTGGAAATTCCTCGCTCGTTATTGGAGAGGTCAGGGGACCTGAGGTCAAAGTGCTTTATGAAGCAATGCAGGTAGGTACTGCAGGCAATTCTGTTCTGGGAACCATACACGGAGCATCCACAAGAGCGGTTTATGAGCGTATAGTACACACCCTTGGAGTGCCACCTGCATCTTTCAAGTCAACTGATGCAGTGGTGGTCTGTACCAACACACGGGTCGGAGGAGGCATGAGCAAGAAACGCAGACTGACGCAGATCTCAGAGGTTACCACTGGCTGGGATGACGATGCTGACCCGGAGGAGATCTTTGCAGAGATCATGCAATACAACGCTGCTGATGACTCATTGATCCCTACAGATATACTGGACAGGGGACAGTCCGAGCTTATTGAGAAGATCGCACGCAAATGGGGGATCAACATCGATGATGCGTCGCTCAACATACGTATAAGAGCAAGGATAAAGCAGAAAATAGCCCATGCGGGTTCACTGGATCCCAGACTTGTGGAAGCAGATGTGGTGAGCAAAGCAAACAACATTTTCTGGCTGTACATGGATATGGAAAAGAACAATGTCGGCGGACCGGACTATGAAAAGGTCTATGAGAAATGGAACAGCTGGTTCGACAATTTCTCCTCGGTCTACTTTTAACAGGAGTGGTAAAATGGAAACAGGAATGTCAGAGAACTGGTATGTGCGTAGCTGCAAATTCACATCACTTCACTTTTCCAGATTCATAAGAGACATCAATGCTTTTTCTAAAAAGACCGAAGGATCGGTCAGTCAGGAATACCGGGATGCGATCATCTTTACAGGATTTGTGATAGAGCCTTTCGAAACCGTGCTTTTCTCTTACGCAGGTTCGTTGATAGCACTTATCATATTTCTCACCCTGGATGCAGTGCTGTTCCAGATAACCACGTTCAACCCAACTGTACTGACATTCGTAGCCTTGATGACATTGCTTGTACCTTTCGGAATACTGCTCTACCTGAGCGAGTATGTGAAGATTCATGCCAAATACATGAAGATACGATCCATAGGAGACATCCCCGAAGTCCTGAGCTACGTGGTAATGTCCATGAGACTTGTCTCGAACATGGAAAAGGCAATCCATTTTGCTGCGCTGAACTCAAGCAGGCCACTTGCAAATGATCTCAGGAAGATGCTCTGGAACCTGCAGGTGCGCATGTATTCAAGCATGGATGATGCATTGCTGGATTTTGCAGAGATGTGGGGAAAGAACAGTGAACATTTCAAACGTTCCCTTCACCTTATCAAAAGTTCAACCAGCGAACCTGACGAAGCCCAGAGGGTCATTACACTAAACCGCGCCCTAGACATCGTGCTGGATGGTACAAAGGAAATGATGGAACAGTATGCAGCACGCCTGAAGACCCCAACATACGTCCTGTATTCGATCTTCATACTTATCCCCCTGGCACTTGTGGCATTACTTCCTGCAATTACCGTTGTAGGAATAAGGTTCGACGCTTTGACCCTTGTAATACTCTATAATGTGATCCTGCCACTTGCCACTTTTGTATATGCTGAATATATCCTGATGCAGCGACCGGCAACATTTCTTCCCCAAACCATTCCGGAAACCCATCCCCAGCTAAAGGACATAAGGAAAAAGAGGAAAGTTGCAACTACCATGGCAGTTATGATCGGACTCTTCGTCAGTTTTTCAGGTTACATTTACACGTATCTTGGAAATCCCCTGAACATAATTTCAACAGCAACCCTTGAAGGGATAATGCCTCCCACATTGCTCATCATCTGGGGAATAGTAATTGCTTTTTCCATCTACATGAATGCGGCATATTCCCCATACAAGAAGATACGCGACGATATCCACAAGATGGAAAGTGAATTTGCAGATGCATTGTTCATACTTGGCAGAAGGATATCAGAAGGGCGTTCTGCGGAAGAATCATTTGCACACACATCTAAGACCATGAAAGGTTCACATATCGGAAAAGTGTTCGAAAGGATCTCTATCAACCTGATAACCATGCGAACGAATATAAGGGCTGCAATATTCGATGAAGAGTTCGGGGCTTTCAAGGACATATATTCAGACAGGATCCAGACCACAATGATCATGTTCACGGAGAGCGTTCATAAAAGTCATCTTTCAGCAGGTATTGCAATTATCAAACTTGCTGACCATCTGAAAGAGTTGCAGGCTGTGGAGAAGAACATCAAGCACTCATTGTATGATATGACATCCACAATGAGAACGACCGCCTGCATATTTGCACCACTTATCGCAGGTGTGACGATAGCGCTCTCGGAAGTTATCTCCAGGATCCTCCAGAACGTTGCAGAAGGAGTTTCAAGACTTCCTCAGAACATCGTCCCCGGACCTGCACAGATATCTCCTGAAAATCTTGACCAGACAATATCACCAGACCTGTTCATGCTGTCAATTGGGATATACCTCATACTCATCACAGCCATTCTTGTGAGATTTTCAAGTACGATCGAAAATGGAGGAGATAGAACACAATTCATGTATGATCTCGGGCAGTCTCTGCCGATCTCCATAATAGTTTTTACTGTCACTGCAATAGTCTCAAGGATATTCTTCAGAGGGCTTATATGACAATATCCAAAAAGCAGTATTGCAAGAGCAAATTCCAAAACCCGATGTTCAAAAAGCAATCTCCAAAACTCGATATTCAAAAGAGAATGATCAAAAAACAACATTCAAAATGGGATCAATCCACATAGACAAGAGCTTTCACAGGACAGACATTGATGCACTTCATGCAAACAGTGCATCTGCTATGATCAATGCTGACCTTTCCAGCCCTGCGTTGTAAAGCCCCGTAGGGACAAATGTTATCACATTTGCCACAATTATTGCATCCGATGACAGCTATACAGCCTTCTGCCTTACTCATCTTCAAACAATAATATCACAAAATAGATACGCTTTTGCATCTAAACCAGACTTATATACAAGAGGAAATATGAACGACAATATGAAAGGAATCATCCATACGGATAAAGGGTCTTTCTACAATTATCTCACAGAAGGCTGCAAACTGTGCCAGAAAGGTGCCAAGATGGTGCTTTTCATTACTGGTATATGCGGCAGGGGATGTTTCTATTGTCCACTTTCAGAGGAACGAAAGAAGGATGTCACCTATGCCAATGAACGTCTGGTGAAAAGCGATGAGGATGTTATCAATGAAGTGCTCCAGATGGATGCTTTGGGAACAGGCATTACCGGAGGAGAGCCACTTATAAGGTCGGACCTAGTCCTGCATTACATCAAACTTCTGAAAGAACAGTTTGGTAAAGAACATCACATACATCTGTACACTTCGATCGCCCCTGACAGGAATTTACTAAAAGCCCTTTCAGAAGCTGGGCTGGATGAGATCAGGTTCCACCCACCACAACATTTGTGGAAGAAGCTTAAAGGATCTGAATTTGAGCGTGCAATAAAGGATTCCACTGAACTTGGCATGGAAGTGGGTATGGAAATCCCCTCCATAGAAGGGGTGAGCGATGTCAGGGATGTTGTCATAGACACAGGTTGTTTCCTGAACCTCAACGAACTCGAATTCGCGGATACGAATGCAATAGCTATGAAAGAGAGGAATTTCCTGCTTAAGAACGACATGAGCAACGCTGTGGAAGGATCGGAAGCATATGCGATCGAACTTGCAGACAATGTTCCAAAGATACATTTTTGTTCGTCAAGATATAAGGATGCAGGACAACTGCGTGAACGTCTGCTCAGGATAGCCAGAAAGACAGCACGCCAGATCGATGAGATAACGGAAGAAGGGACCATTGTTTATGGATCCATTGAAGGTGCTGATACTGACAGGATGATTGAGGTATTACATCAGTTCGAACTATCTGATGACCTGTTCGAAGTAAAGGACAAAACTATAGAGTTACCCTGGTGGCTCATCGAGGACATGGCAGAAGAATTAAAGGATGAAGGATTTGTTCCATCGATCATTGAGAGATATCCTTTTGAGAATGGACTGGTTGTTGAGGTAATCCCACTCTGATACCAACATTTATAAGGATTAATGTTGTAGTGGGAACGCGTTCTGTATCATAAAACAAATAAATTAGCATAAGTTTATAAATAGAAATTACATAGATGTAAATGAGGTGTTTGTGCTGGAGACTATTGAAGACCGGGTTAAAGCAAGGCTTATTAAATATTTAGGCCGTGATGATACAGGTATACGTGAAGATGTGTTGAAACTCTTCCTGGAAGGAGGAACCTTCACTACAGGCGATGTCTACAAACATCTTAATGAGAAAAAATTTGATGTGAGTTACAGAGGCGTTTCAGCAATGGTTGGTCTCATGAACACGAGACTTGGCATACTCAGTATAGACGTAACCGGTGATCATAATATCTACCTGCTGAAAGAAGACTATAAACCTATAGTTAAGGCAGTTCTTGACAACTATTGAGCATCCACAGGATGTTACCCATTCTCTTTTGTTAGTTCTTTGGGTGGAATCTTCATGATAAGATCCATACTGAACCTTTTCTATGGCACTTATGAAAGGTCTCTTTCAAGAGACGTTAAAAGCGGACCTGTCCCGGAACATATAGCTATAATTATGGACGGAAACCGCAGGTTTGCCAACAAACTTGGGAAAAAGACAAATTACGGACACACAAGAGGAGCCGATATAACCGAGCAGGTTATAGAATGGTCATATGAGATCGGTGTTAAGGAACTTACTATTTATGCATTTTCTACAGAGAACTTCAATCGTTCCACCGATGAAACAGTGCAACTCTTTGAGCTTATTGGAAAGAAGTTCGATCATATGCGAGAGAGCGAACGCACACATGAAAAAAAGATCAGAGTGCGTGTGATAGGAGACCGCACCCTCCTGCCAGAGGACCTTCAGGAATCCGCTGAAAGAATTGAACAGGCGACGAAGGATTATGACAAATTCAACCTGAACGTTGCCCTAGCATATGGTGGAAGACAGGATATCGTACAGGCTGTCAGGAAAATGGCAGATAAGGTACTGAAGCGTCAGCTATCATTGGACGATATTAATGAAACCACAATTGGCGACCATTTTTGTCCTGCAGAAGGAGCAGCCGTATCCAACGTTGACCTTATAATACGCACAGGAGGAAATGAAAGAGTATCAAATTTCCTGCCGTGGCAGGCCAACGGGAATGAATGTGCCGCATACTTCTGTGCACCATTCTGGCCGGAGTTCCGCAAGATCGATTTCTTACGCTCAATTCGCATCTACCAGACACGCCTGGCTGAACAGAAAAGGAAAGAACAGCATAGAACAACGCGTTTTCTTAGTAAGATAAGGAAAACGAATAAAAGCTAATATTGATCATCGAACACATTCGAATACATCAAAGCGAAAGTAAACAGACGTTATTCAAGAGAAAAAACAATTTGAAAAAGAGGGGCCGCAGCGAAAGCAAACAATCCTGACGGGATGGAGGAACTACGGCCAGTGCTTAAACGAGCTCATTTGTGCGCTCTTACGAATTCTTCGAATTGTTCATAGTATCTTGCCCTGTTTACCAGTTCTGTAAAGAAATCATCCATATATTTCACCTCAATTAACAGTATTACTTCTGGATATATTAATGACTGCCAAGCGGGGTGAAAGTATTCTGCCGTTTTCTGCCATATGTTAAAGATAACAAATAATTAGACATTATTACCAAAGATTTTCCATGTCAATTGTGGTCAGATAATAAAAACATGGAAAGTTATATGTACCGCTTCATGTCAATAGAGGTTTAGAGTACATTTGCATGGAATTTCCATAAATAAAAACAAAACCATTAATGAAAAACAAAGGAGTCAATATTATGAATAATATCTACAAATACCTCAAATATGCTACCACCGGGGAAGAAAAGTCCGAAGAAAAACATGACATGGAAGTGTTCATGCGATCACAGGAACTGGCAGAGGAATATGATATCAAATATGATGGCGAGAGTATCGTTCCAACTGATACGAGCCTTGCAGACTCTGTATTTGAAGCTGCAGTCCAGCTTTTGAGATCCCAGGGGATCTACTGTATCGACACAAAGAAAACGATAAAGATCGAAGAAGAGGATATTATCAAATCCCTGAACACCTCTGAGATGCTTGAGATCGGAAGACTAAAGGAAAAGGTCATCGTTCCTTTTAGATACACAATGGACTCCGAACCACCGGTTATAATCGGAGGTCCCATGGGAGGTACGGTTTCCGAGGAAAACTTCCTTGAAGTTCACTTAAGCTCGGCCATGGAGCCTATCGTACAGGGCTTATATGCAGGCGCCCTGGAAAAGATGGGTGGAAAAGGAATACGCGGTAAAACACCTTTTGAGATGCTTGCCGCCCTGAAAGAAGCGAGGGAGGAAAGGCTTGCAACAAAACTTGCAGGACGTGAAGGTCTTGCATTGATGGGGCCGGGAACACCAACTATTTCACCGGCATACATGCTGGTATCTTCTGATGAACTTTACTCCAGTGCAGATGTTCAGGAGGTCTATCAGCTGGATGAACTAAAGACCGACTATGAAACGTTCTACAAATCCATATTCCACCTTGAGCACGGAAATCATTTCCTGAGCGGGCAATGTCCGGTTTTCGGGGGTACAGGTATTGGTACACCTGAAGGACTGGCCATCGTTGATGTAGCAGAGACCATCCAGTCAAAGATACTTACCAGTGCAAGTGTACACGTATCCGGTGCTGTGCATGTGAATACAAATTCATCCTCAACAAAAGAGATCATGTGGGGATCTAATCTATCATCCATTGCCATTTCACGCAACATGCACCACTACACAGCACGATATTACTGGAATCTTGCAGGATGCTGTACTGACATGATGTTCTATGAGACCGCTGCACAGGCTATTGGAGATACTGTTTCCGGAAGGGACATGCTTATCGGACCTGTCGGAGCTCGCGGAGCGGGTGCAGACCACTCCACTGGACTTGAATCCCGGTTCATGGGAGAAGTAGCACACATGGCTACAAGCCTGTCACTTGCAGAAGCAGATGAAGCTGTCCGAAAGATCTACAAAAAATATGAGAACTTGCTGGTACATGCTCCTGAAGGTAAACCTTTCAGAGAATGCTATGACGTAAGATCGGAATATGAGATGAGACCCACAGATGAATATATGGGACTCTACAGGGATGTGTTTGCAGAGGTTAGCGGATACTGCGGTATTGAATAAGATTCGTGGAATTATCATGAATGATATTTTCGGAATAAACGGAATACAGAAATTCAGGAACAGGTCTGTGCTATCTTCACAATATCTTCCGGACCAGCTTGTTGGAAGAGAAGAGCAGGTAAAAGAAGTGGCTTCGCTGATCAGGCCTGTACTCCACCACGGAGAACCTGTAAATGCCTTGATATCCGGAAAAAAAGGAACCGGCAAGACAACTGTTGTTAGATTTGTTCTAAAACAACTGACCGGGACCATTGAGAAAGAAGGGCTTAATGTTGTGCCCGTCTTTATCAACTGCCGGAAGATCAACACGACCAGCAAGATCATACTTGAGATCTTGGATAAAGTATCACCAGAAACAGAAGTACCAAAGACCGGGCTTTCCATGGGCAAATATTATAGAGCGCTATGGAAAGCACTGAACGAAAAGAGAACTACAATCATTGTGGTCTTTGATGAGATCGAAGCGCTGAAGAACCACAGCATACTCTACGACCTAAGCCATGCCGGTGAGAATATGAGCATCGAAGATGATATATTCATAGGCATCATTGGAATAACTGACGATATGTTCTTTTCGGGGAGAATTGAGCAGAATATTGTTTCATCACTTCAACACAGGAACATTGTATATCCCCCATATAGCAAGGTTCAGATCGAGCAAATACTGAATGGACGCTGTGCCATTGCGTTTGAGGAAGATATCGTTGAAAAGGAAGTCATCCCATTGTGTGCAGAGCTATCCGGGGAAGAACATGATTCAGGAAAATCCCTGAGATTGTTAGAAAGGGCTGGGGACATCGCCGATAGTTCGAATGCAGAAAAGGTTACTGAGAACCATGTGCTACTCGCAAATGAAGAGATGGGAGATAACTATCTCGTAAGTTCACTGGAAAATCTTCCAATACATTCAAAACTTGTATTGCTTAGCATCATCAGGTTGACCAGAGAGCTGAACGACAAGATCACAACAGGGCAAATTGAGACGCTCTACAGGAAATTTTGTGACCGGATAGGCACTAATCCCCTGGGACGCACCAGCGTTTCCGGGATTGTCTCAGAGTTCGACATGAAAGGGATCATTTCCGCACCTGTACGAAGCAGGGGAAGATATGGCAAAACACGCCTTGTATCAATGAGAAAGAACCCACAGAAAATAGAAAATACGCTTTATTCAGATTACAGGCTTAAGGAACTGTGACATGAATACGAGTTATATAAATGGAGATCAGCATGAAACTAAATCTTGGAATTGATGCAGGAGGCACTTATACAGATGCCGTTGTTGTAAGAAGCCCGGATGATTCTATAATTGCGTCCTATAAGGCTTTGACAACCTATCCAGATCCACTGGATGGTATTCGTGAAGCTCTTGACGGGATCGATCAGAACATTCTTTCACAGATAGATGTTGTGTCAGTATCGACCACCCTCTCCACCAACACGATCCTTGAAGGCACCGGTTTCCCTGTGGGACTCATCCTCGTAGGAGACTATTTTATCAGCACAGACCTGCCCACAGAACATTTTATACAGGTCAAAGGAGGGCACGATAGCAAGGGTGCTGAAGCAGAGCCACTTGATGAAAATGCAGTAAGGGAATTTGCACAGAGGACAAAGGAGCATGTTGCAGCATTTGCTGTTTCTTCATATTTCAGCATTCGAAACCATGAGCATGAACTGAGGGTCAAGGAAATCGTCAGGAAGACCACAGGCATGCCAGTGGTATGTGCACATGAGCTTTCACAGGACCTTGGCGCATTTGAGAGGGCTGTGACGGCATTCTTCAACGCACAATTGCTGCCCATAACGGAGAAGTTCATGTCCAGTGTGGAATCCGAGATCCGCAACCGTGGAATGAAAGCCAAGATATTCATGCTCAAATGTGACGGGTCGGTAGTTGGCATCAAGGGTGCACTGGAAAAACCCATCGAATCTATATTCTCGGGTCCTGCCGGAAGTCTTGTAGGTGCTTCTTTCCTTTCAAAGAGAGATAGCTGTGCAGTCATAGATGTAGGCGGAACGAGTACTGACGTGTCCGTGATAAGAGATGGCGTCCCGGAAATGAGTGAAGCCGGCGCTGTTGTAGGCGGATGGAAGACGAGGGTCAAGGCCATCAGAATGGAAACATCAGCACTTGGAGGGGACAGTGATATCTGGGTCCGTACATCAAAGGTAAATTTCGGACCGCGAAGGGTCATACCCCTATGCAGGGCAGCGGCACAGTTCCCCCAATTCGTCGAACAACTTGCCAATAATCCAATGCCTTCAAAGGGTTTAATAGGAATAAACTTCCAGCCGACCAAGTTCTACATAAGAACGAAGTATGAGCCGATGGAATTGAGCGATATAGAAACAGAGATCCTTAATGCGATCCCGGCTGAGCCGACATCCCTCAAGGAAATACGCAAACGCATAAACAAATATCCTTCATCGAAGCACCTGGACATACTCATGCAGAAAAGGCTAATACAACCCATCAATTTTACACCCACGGATGCTTTGCATGTGCTTGGTGAATATACGGAGTATAATGCAGAGGCATCCCGCATCGGTGCGCAGTATCTCGGATCCCTTTGTAAGATGGAAGCAGAGGAGTTCGCATCCTATGTCAAAAAGGAGTTTGCCAAGAACATGGCGGCGGACCTTGTTTCATTCTTCCTGGAGAACATATCAAGGGATGAGATACGTAATATCTTCGATGTTGAATCACCCATCCAGTTCAAAGTAGGAGTTCCAGTGGTGCTAATAGGTGGTCCTGTGATCGCATATCTTGAAGAGATGAATAACTTGCTGGATGCAGAGATCATATTACCGGAATTTGCAAGTGTGGGTAATGCCGCAGGAGCATTAGCTGCAAAGGGTATCAGGAGAGTTGAGATCCTGATACGACCGGTTTCCATGGCCGCACCGGACTGGGAGTTCTACGTTTATTCAGAAAAAGGAAGGGAGAACTTCTACGAATATGAAGAAGCATTGGAACATGCCCTCAAACTGGGGGAGGATACCGTTCGGGAATACATGAGAGATGCAGACCTTGACCCGGATTCCGTGAAGATAGATATTAAAAAGGATGAGGTGATCCTTGAAAGTTCTGATACACTGGTAGAAACAAAGATCGTTGTTTTGGGTGTAGCGGAACACATCGAAGAAGAGAACTAACAAAATACCTGACCTGAGAGATGCTTTTGCATTCCCATTCTTTTTTTATTTGAAAATTTCATTGGTTGATCAAATTAGTAGCTAAATTGATCATCAATTAATAGGCGTGATCAATCATAGATACATCAATTGGTAGGTAGCATCAATTAATAGATACCAGTAATTCATAGATACCGCCAGCTAGAAGCCATAATTATTGAAAATAATAAAATGGTGCGGGAGGTGTGATTCGAACACACGAACTCCTACGAGACTAGGCCCTCAACCTAGCGCCTTTGGCCTGGCTGGGCAACCCCCGCAAAAAGGTTGTTGCTTAAATATATCGAGTTACCATCCTGAAAGATCTCAGGATCGCATCGTTAAGGCGTTTATCAGAATGATTTGGTGCGGGAGGTGTGATTCGAACACACGAACTCCTACGAGACTAGGCCCTCAACCTAGCGCCTTTGGCCTGGCTGGGCAACCCCCGCAAATGAGATCTTCTGAAATTAAATATAAAGTAAAAAGGAAATCAAGATTTCCAATTTACAGTGTGCTCAGGATGTTTTGCATCTCAGAGGCTTTTCCCTTAATGGTATTCACTGCATTTAAGATTAACTGTTGAGCAGTGTATGAACCATCAGATTCCATTGTGAAAATGAAAGATCTTTCATCTACACCAACGGAAATAGCATCTATATCACATGAATCCTGACATAATCTGCACAATGAGCACTTGAGAAGATCGTCCTTGGAGATCTCAGCAGTTTCTTCACCGAGCTGAATTATGTTTCTTGGACATGCATTGACGCATATGCCGCACCGGTCACATCCCTCAAAGGTTATCACAGGCATGTTCTTATAGCCGCAAGCAACGCCTGCCTGCCATTTTGCATGCTTATTTCCATAACCCATGTGAGCAATTGCCTCAAGGACAACCTTCTGGCCGGTCCTGAGATCAATTATAGGAATGTTCTTGTCTGCTGGCTGTACGTTAGGGTCAGATGAGACAATGTCACCAGAATGAACGATGACCTGCTCCTCTTCACCCGCTTCAGCGCTGAGAGTCAGAGAGACAGTACATGCAGGACAGCCACTACCTTCACAGGTACACTTATCCTGCGGCACAAAGTCCTCAAGACTGGATGTGAGGGGGATCAAACCCAACCTCAATGCCAGCTGCTCGTCATACAGAACAGAAGTATTATTATAGATATTCACGTCATCGATCGCTAGCGTCGGTACATCGGCAAGCATTGCCCTACGGACACCATTTGCAAAAGCTGCAGTTGTGCCTGATAAAATGAACTTTGCTGACCTATCGGATAACTCAAGTATATCTATTTCCATTGGAAAACCTCTGTTCTTTGTGATTATACACGCCTTCCGCCTTTTGGACGAGTTCCATCATGGGGTACTGGTGTAACGTCTTCGATCCTTCCGATCCTGACGCCTGCTCTTGCAAATGCCCTGATCGCGGCCTGTGCGCCTGGACCCGGACTTCTCTGCTTGTTTCCTCCAGGTGCCCTTACTTTGATATGAACACCTTCGATACCCTTGTCTTTAAGAGTATCTGCAAGCTGGCTTGCCATCTGCATAGCAGTGTATGGGGAGCTTTCGTCCCTTGCTGCCTTTACAACCATTCCACCAGAGGATTTTGCGATGGTTTCTGCACCAGTGAGATCAGTCACGGTGATGATCGTGTTGTTAAATGAACATTTGATGTTTGCAACACCCCAGATTCCGTTTGCCATATTTTACTCCTCCTTATTCCTCTACGAGTGATGATGCGATCTGTGCAGGTCTTTCAGGGTGAGCTTCTTTGGAAATTGGAGACTTACCGTAGTAGTCAATTGCCATTTCCTGCTCCTTTGTGACCATCATACCAGGTACAGTTACCCTCTTCCCATCTATAGAGATGTGGCCGTGGGTGATGAACTGCCTTGCCTGACGTGCAGTGCGGGCAAGTCCGAGCCTGTGGACCTGTGTCTGAAGCCTGCGCTCCAGAATAACATCAGTCTGAAGACCAAGAATATCATCAATTCTGGAATCAGATTTCAGAATTGAGTATCTGATAAGTTTTGCAAGGATCTGATCTGCTTCGGTCTTTGCATGGCCGGTAAGATCGGATTCTGCAGATTCAGCAAGAAGACGCCTTGCATCTGCCCTGAACCTTCTCAGTACACTGTGTGATTTCCAAAGTTCCCTCTTGTTACGAAGACCATACTTTTTGACGAGCTCGACCTCGCTTGCCATCCTAGCAGCCTGCCAGGGGTGCTTTGGTGTATCATAAGATTTTGTGCTTTTACCAGGATATACCATATTGCATCACCTTTATTTCTTCTTCCTTACACCAATGGTGCTACCACGTCTTCCAGTGGACTTGGTTCTCTGTCCTCTGACCTTAAGACCTCTCTCATGTCTGAGACCACGGTATGCGCGTGCCTTCTTAAGGTTGTTAATGTCTTCCTTCAGGGTCATAACGATATCCTGACCAAGAAGATGTTTGCTGTCCCCGGTTGTTGGGTCTCGCTGCCTGTTGAGCATCCATACAGGAAGGTGCTGCTCGAACTGCGCAATTGCAGTATCAAGTTTTTCAACGTCCTCATCAGGGAGGTAACCGATCACTGCATTTGGATCGACACCAGTACTATCTACAATAACACGAGAGGCTCTTAACCCGATACCACGGATACCGGTCAATGCGTACTTAACCCGCTGGCTTCCCTGCAGGTCAGTATTCATTATACGAACCAGATGTCTAATTTCTTCGTCTGCCATATAATATCCTCCTTAAGGGTGTAAACAACACCCCGTAGCCTCGGAACACATTGGTTCCGACACAGCCATGTGGCTTTTTAAATTTTTATAAATTCAAAAGCGACTCCGCTGAATATACAATTTCTGGTATATAACATTATTTATTACAATTCTTTGGCATGTTCAGTAAGAACATTCCATACTAAACTATACCAGAATATAACTAACAAATAACAATATCATATATATCCATATCGAATCCCAATATAAAATTCCCCGTGCCGGGAAGTTCAAGTCCCAAATTCAAGATACCTTCCAAATGAGATATGCTCAGTTACGGCAAGAAGAGCACCTGCAATAATGAACATGCAACCAACTATCGTCTCGGCAAAGATCGCATTATGAAGAATAGTATAGTCAAAAAAGATACCACTTACCGGTTCCAGCATTGCAAGTATGCTGGCGGCCTGGGTCCGAACCCGTGAAAGGCCGTTGAAATACAGAACACCACTGATACTTGTATTCACCAAACCGAAAAGCAGGAGCATCAGAAAGTTCTCCCTAAGCACCGGAACGGACACAGTGGGGGCAAATGGCACAAGCACAACAACACAGAAGACAGTTGCCCAGAAAAACTGCGAAAAGCCGGAATACTCATCCCTGACGTAACGGGCAGTCATGATAATACAACTGAATGATATTCCCGACAGGATACCAGCCACGATACCAATAAAATGGAGATTTCCCATACCAGAGCGAATAAATGTTGCAGGGTCCACAATAAGGAAGATCCCGATCATGGACAGGACCAATCCAACAAGGCCAATTCTTGTCAGCTTCTCTTTAAGAACGACAGGAGATAATATGGTCACATACATGGGTGCAGTATATAGTAAGAGTATTGCTATTGAAAGCCCGGAATAAATGATGCATGTGAAATAGAAAGATATGGTCATAAGCTTGAAAACACCAAGAAGCAGAAGATGACGCCTTTTTCCACCCAATCTGAGGATCCCTGTTTTTCCGGTAAGGCAGAGATAGCCCAGCATGAACACTATACCTATCAAAAGTTTGTAGAATATGATCGGCAGAGTACCCATATCATGAATGAAAGCGAGAAATACACCCACCATACCATATATTATGCATCCGGAAGTGATTTCCAGGTAGCCCCTTATCGGTGCTGAAGCCATGGCCATTCATATAGAATGCACATTATATAGAACATCTCCAACATCACCAGTATGGATAAATACAACATATGACAATTCTATTGAATATAGGTGAATAACATGGATACAGGACTACTATTCCCGGGATTTGGAATATCACATTTGTTCGCAGCTTTAGTGTTCTATATATACTTCGCCTATTCATTACAGGTTATCGCTGCAAAGACACAGACAGCAAATGTATGGATGGCATGGATACCTATACTGAACCTTCTACTAATGGTAAGAATATGCAGACTATCAGGCATAGCCTTGATACCATTTTTCATACCTTTTATAAACATTATTTATGCTGCCTACATCTGGGGAGAGATCGCATTCGCCGTCAACAAATCAAAATGGTTGGGACTTGTCATATTAGTACCAATTATTAATTTAGTGTTACCCGGATATCTTGCCTTTTCCGATTAAAAAAGGAGGAGCTCCTGCCCCATGGAAAGGAACGTAAAAGCTGTCCTTTTTGACATGGACAACACCCTATTTGATTTTCTGGAAGCAAAGCTTACTGCATGTAAAAAGATGGTAGAGCATCTGGGTGCAGGAAATCCGGAAGCCATGCTCGGATATTTCCTGCGAGGCACACCCGGTTTTGAAGATCTTGAGAACATTAAGGACTATCTTCTGGACAATGAGCTTTACTTCGAAGAGAATTATGAAACCTGTTGCAGGATCTATGAAACCATTAAAGTGGAAGCTCTTGTGCTGTACCCCGGGGTGAAGCATACACTTGGAGTCCTGAAAGAAGAACGCATTTCTCTGGCACTGGTCACCGATGCTCACTCACACCAGGCCACCAAAAGACTGGAAAGAATGCAAATAATAGAATTTTTTGATTTCATTGTGACCAACGACATGACAGGTGCCAAAAAACCTGACCATAAAGTATTCCATTTTGCACTTGACCTTTTGGAAGTCAAACCGCCGCAGGCAGTTTTTGTAGGAGATAGCCCCCGGAGAGATATCGAACCTGCAAGACAAATAGGAATGATAACAGCTTACGCTGCTTATGGAGATAGTCGGCACTATTCTGATCAGGTTGAAGCAGACATAATATTATCAGGCATTACAGACGTTCTGGACTTTGTCCTCACAAATTAAAAGGGCAAGGAGAATATCCTTTAATTCTCCTTTTAATTAAGTATCAAATAGCTTTGATCTTACCAAACTGTGCCTCATAAACTCCCACTGCGTCCGGAGCACCTTGTAACAGCTTTCTTATCCTGTTGTAGACACTTGGAACTTTATCCGCATCAAGACTGTCAAGCATTTCTGCAAGTATTGAGACCAATGGCAAATGATATTCATCCTCCATTAAGTCGATGTTAGCAAAGATATTGAGGAGATTTGTTGTGCTGTACTCGTTAACCGATGCAAGTTTGAGCAGAATGGACTGAAGAAGTTCACGCCCTGATTCCGTCTGCAGGGATATCTTCCTGTTCCTTCCAAAACCACCGTATAGAGCACGCTGATCGTTGGCCTGCTCAATGCGGAAGGAATCTGAAGCCTCGATGTTCCTCACAAGAGAAACAGCATCAGAGCTACTGTTTCCTGCAACTATTGAAAGGAAAGCCTCCCATGCAACAAGGTTCTTCCTGGATTCTTCCATGAAGTTCTCCAAAAATTCCATCTTATCCTCAGCAGAACTGTTAATGTAACAGTCAAATGCCACAAGCCTGTCACTTGCACATGATGCCTCAACAAACTGCTTATTGCATAACTGATGCACAAATGGAGTGTCAAGAGTAGCAAGGATTCGCAACACAGTGTTCTTCACCTGACGTGCCTTGATGACACGAGCATGCTCCTCAAGAGTATCATCCTGCGGTATCGACACCTTCAGGTACTTATGATAAAGATTCAGGAGGGAAACAGTGTTATTTCTTGCAATGCCTTCAAGGATGCGTTTTTTCACATCAAAGAGCATCTGGTAGCGATGTGCTAACCTTTCATCTTCCACTGATTCAAAGATAGCAAGGAACTGCCCACCCATCTCTTCCATCAAAACATCATCATCAATGAGATCATTGAACAGTTCGATGAACATCTCAGATACTTTTGCCTGAGGATCAGCCATCAACCTCATTTTCTCCCTGTCCAAAAGAGTGTAGTAGGCAATGAAACGGTTGATCATATCGCTGTCCTTCCTTACCTGCAAAAGAAGTTCTTCATCAGAAACTTCACGAATGACCTTTCCATAGAAGGAATAACCACGATTTACAGATACAAATGCAGGGGCTTCAACGTTCTCGATGGCAATATTAGCATCCTCGGAACATATCCATTCGCTAATTTCCACAATGTCATTTCCATCCTCATCCACCAGAGCTGCAACAAAGGGGAATTCCCAATACTTTCCACCCTCCGGAACTTCCTGATGAAGATCTAATGTAAAGAACATACTGTCCGCATCATAGGAAGTATCAATGTGGACCATCGGGAATTTTGTCTGTGCCAGCCATGTCTCAGATATTTCGGAAAAGTCCATACCAGAGGATTCTTCCATCGTCTTCAGCCAATCAGAACCTGTAGCATTTGAGTGGCTGAACTTCTTATGATAGATATCAAGAGCCCGGGCAAAGTTTTCCTTACCCATAAGGGTTTCCAGCATTCTCACGAATTCAGGAGCTTTTACATAAGTAACCGCTGTGATCAGGTCATTGGGATCATTGAACCCTTCGGGAACAATGGACATGGAAGCTGCACCACTGTCAAGTGCAAAAGTACCAACCCCGGGTGCCAGAAGATCAAGAACGTTGGACAAGCGACTGTAGTTCTCTCCGAAGACAAATGCATGGAATTGGTGCTCGATGTGAACAGTCACTGCCTCATTAAGCCATATCTCGAACGGGCTCCAGCCTGTGACCTCAGAACCGTTTATGTTATGATAATATTCATGGACCTTGACACGTACCATATACTCAAATGAGGGATCAGTAGTTTCCGGGTATGGCATAATACGGTTGGTTGTGATGGTAGTGTTGCCAACATTCTCCATACCGCCAAAATCGGAGTTTTGCATACCGATCTCACGATAGACGGTACCTGTATATTTGTATCCCATAGTAAGCGAGCTGTCGAGCTTTTTAAGCTCATCCCGTAAGAATACCAGGTCATCAGACTTCCCTTCAGACTTGAGAGCATCGCGTACCCGGACCAGGTCATATATTTCCTTTCTCTTATCGATATCATTGTACTGCTCAGGACCTGTGAAAAGATAGGTCCACATCGCTGAATCATAGAGTACATCCAGTGCTTTCTCTGCCGGATAAACATCCGATTCCGGCGGCACCAGTAGCTCAAGGTCGAAAGTATGACCATCGGGGTATTCGAACTCCCTTGTAAATGTCCGGTAGGTTCCAACCCCGAGGAAGAAAAGGTAAGTTGCCATTGGCGTGACGGAATTATCGTAGACGATCTTAGCCCTACCATTACCCACGGAATGTTTATTCTCCACAACATCACCATTGGTTATGAGATTTGTATATCGCTCGTCCGCGATGATGGTGGTTGTGTAAGTACATTTGGCGGTCATGTCATCGATACATGGAACGATACGCTGGAATCCCCACTGCTGGCACTGTGTTATCTGCTGTGGCGGTGCCCCTGCAGGAGTCTCGTCATAATAAAGACCTTCAAGGACATTCCAGGTCGGCTTGCATACGGTTTCCGTATGGATCACAAGTTCTGTGTCTGCCGGAATTTGACAACCAAATCCAATAGAAAGAATGTGCTCATCTGTCCTGTATTCGTAGGACACATCATGATCTTTACAGCTAACTTTTTTTATTTCAAGATCACGGCAATTAAGATCAAGTGATGCTATCGGTTCCCCAAGGGTCCTGACCTTGAGGTCCGAACTCACATAAGTGTGATCATCGTAAACATCGAACAAAAGGTCCATATGAATGACCTTTACTGTCAGTTCTCCAAAATCCTCCGGATAATACTTGTAGATACGCTCCATTCTTTCACACCTAGTTTTCTAAAGTACTGTTAGCTTAAACACTTTTCTAAAGAAGAGAAGAAGGAGAATACGAAGAAGATGAAGATGAAGAGGAGATGAGGATGAGGATGGAGAGGAGAAAAACCGAATGAGAATTCGCCATTGATTTATAAGATGGTACAAGAACATTAAATCAACAGAAACATTTCTCAGAATAATAATATAAACTATAACCAAAAGGTGATCAAATGACAGACCAGAAGAAAATACTCATGATAGTTGCACAGGAAAACTTCAGGGACGAGGAATTCTTTGAACCAAAGGAAGTGTTTGAGAAAAGTGGTGCTAAGGTCACCGTTGCCAGCAATACAACAAAGAAAGCAAAGGGGATACTCGGAGGAGATGTCAAGCCTGACATTAGCATCTCTGATGTGAACATCGATGAATATGATGCCATATCCATCACCGGAGGCGGAGGTTCCAAACAATACCTGTGGGATAACAAGGAACTGCAGGATATAGTCAGAAAAGCATACGAGCAAGGCAAGGTCGTCGCTGCAATATGTATATCACCGGTCGTACTCGCAAATGCCGGTGTTCTTGAAGGAAAGAAAAGTACGGTTTTCAAGAACGATGAGACCGTTAGCATACTTAAGGACAAAGGGGCTAAGCACAAAGATAAAGGTGTGATCTCAGATGGAAAGATCGTTACCGGAAGAGATCCGAAAAGTGCTAAGGAATATGGAAAAGCAGTTCTTGAAGCATTCAATTAAAAAAGACAGAAAAGATAGGTAAGAGGGATAGACATCAATCCCTCTTTATTAAGCAGGCAACTGTAGCAAATATCATTACTACAACTAATCCACCAGGTGCAGGTATCTGACCTGCATCATCAGCACCTGAACTTCCCTCGATAATTGAATTGAAGTAATCTTCTGCCATATCAAGATCACTCTGGGTTCGAACCATGTTGTGGATTCCCAGACTGCCATCATTTTCAACTTCTGTAAGGTAGAAAAGTCCGTTGTTATAGTTGGCAAGCTGTGGTCCATAAGCATCCGTTCCATTGACAATTTCAAGAGCAACATTTGCTTCTTCTTTTAATGAATTAAGATCAGAGAGCCTCTGCGAAATTGGAGCTTGCTTTTCCTCGATCAGGGATGGTAATGAATCCTGATGGCACATATAACAGCCATTGGATGCTTCAGGGTCTGAAAGCGCCAGTGCATCGAAATCAAAGTCATGACCAGTAGTAACTTCACCATCCAATGGTACCATTGACATATGGCAGTCGACACAACTTATCACCGTAGGGTGAGTTCCATCAACATATCCTGAAGAACTTACCATTTCCCACTGCGCATGCCTCACAACCGGTGTTTCACCATCGGCAACCACGCCTTCCGTGTTATGACAGTTGCCACAGAGAAGTGTGCTGTCCTCCAACCAGATGCCACCCTCATGAGGATCATGACAGGCAACACATGTTATTGCCCATTCCGTTACATTAAGGTCATGAGCAGCTTCCTCGTTCAGCATATATACATCTGCCTCTTCAAGGTTCAGTAACGCACCATCGGTACTCTTGCAGACGATACAGGAGGTGTCCGAATGAAGTACAAATGGTTCTGCGATCTCCGTCGGCTCTGAGTGGCTTGCCATTGCTTCCATATCGAACTCCTCGCCTGCAAACTCATTCCAATCATCAAAGATGGCAACATGGCAATCCCCGCAAACCTCTGAAGACAGGTCTGCAGTTGGAACTGAATCAGAAGGGTTCGAAATATGACCTTCAAAACCACTTCCAGCAGGAGTATGGCATATCTCACAATCTGCAATACCATGGGCAGAAGAGCTCCACATATCATAATACTCCTGATGACAGTCCGCACAATCATCAAAGTCTACCGCTATACACACAGTCGTAAATAAAAGTAAAACTGTTGAAACTATTACTATTGTTTTTGTTATGTCCCCCAACATACCTATCACATAGGATAATGTGAGTTTTCGGGATATATACATTTCCGAAGAAAATTCGGATTAAAACGAATATAACATTCAAAAATAAGATCAAAGCGCCGAGGGGGAGATTCGAACTCCCGAGGGGACAGGCCCCACAAGCTTTCCAGGCTTGCGCCCTACCACTAGACTACCTCGGCAAAAAGCCGTATTCGCGCTGACTGGCGTTTATTTCGCCTTCCAGCATCTGGGATAAATAGCGGCATCCATTATTACTCTTTCGGTAATGCAAGATATGCCATGGTCATTGTTCAATAGTTCATCGGAATCCATGGATGCCTTGCATAGTGCCACAGCTTCCCCCTTTAATGTGAATAAAGCAACCTTATCGTCCTTTTTGATGCTCTTGCTGAAAGAAACGATACCTGAAACTGCAAGGTATGCACCTCTGCAAATCGCATCTACAGCAGTGTCGCGTATAACGATCCGAGGCAGATGAGACAAACCATCTTCCATTGGAAGTATCAACTTTCGAAGTTCGGTCTCGTCGTTGTCCTCCTGCCAGAAAACACAGGCATCCTTGAGATCGTATAGGGTCACCAGAGTATCTTCCCTGAACGGACCTGTACCTGTCCTGCGTAGTTGCTTCATATTAGCACCACAGCCCAGTATGAGACCAATGTCATGACAGAGTTTGCGCAGATATGTTCCTGCCTCACAGCCTACTCTCATGAGCACTTCCCTGCCATCGATCTCAAGAACATCAAGATAGTAGATATTCCTTATCCGCAACTGCCTTTTGACCGCAGAGATAATAGGCGGGGTCTGGTAAATAGGACCGTTGAAGTCCTTACATACACGTCTGATCTTTATTTCAGGAATGTCATTGTGAAGGTGCATGAGGCAGATGTACTCCTTGCCTGAAAGACGCAGGGCTGAGACTGCTTTAGTAGCCTTTCCAAGCATCACTGGAAGCACACCTGTAACACCAGGGTCAAGTGAACCGGAATGACCGGCCTTACTTACACCCACCATATCCCTTATCCATGCTGTTACTTCATGACTGGTAGGACCCACAGGTTTGTCGATGTTCACGACACCCAGATTAATATAATCAAGAATAGGACGATCTTCAGGCTTGCAACCGTATGCGGCATTCGTGGTAGCATGTGCCTTTACGACCATCATGTCCACGTCTTTAGAAGTTCTTGATGAAACCATAGCAGTACCTGCAAATTATTTATTAAAATCCGCCACAGCCATCGATGGCCTGTATGAGAATGTCTGTGATCGCAAATTGGTCCCAGCGACTGGAATCAATAACTATATCATAAATAGAAAGATCGTTGATATCAATTGAATGTATCTCTTTGTAACGTAATGCTTCCGAAGCTTCACGTTCTACAGTCTCCTCCAGGCATACATCAAAGGACGAGCCTTCCCTTTCGACTATCCTCCTGACACGCACTTCCATGGGAGCTTTTACCCATAACTTCAGAGCATTTCCAGCCATGTGGCCTGCAAGTCGACCTTCAAGAATAAGACGATCAGAGCTATTTGCGATCTTGCTCTGCCTTTTGTCGATCTCGATGTCAATGGAAGGATCAGACTCTGCGAGACTGCCAAACTCTGCAAGTGTCATTCCACGTTCTTTTGCAAGACCCCTGAAAACATCACCTGCGGAGATCATCCTCACACCATAATGTTCTGCCAGTAGTTTTCCCACAGTAGTGGTTCCACTGCCCGGCAGTCCACTAATAGTTAAAAGCATGCTTAGACGCCACCAATATCCAGTGCTTTACGCACTACCTGACTGATAGCCAGTGATGTAATGAAGTACCAGAATATCCAGTACTGGATCGGGCCCAGAACAGTAGTCACAAGCTCTTGCTCTCCCCAGAATGGGAATACGAGTGAAGCACCTGGATGCAGGCTAATGTAATGATATGCCCACATGAAAAGCGGCAGAGAGATGATACTGATATATGCCATCGGTTTGAACTGCTGCTTTGACATCTCCATCTGGTCACCCATCATATCAGCACGCTGCTCTTCTAACTTTTTGACCATATAGGTGTTCTGTGAGAGCTGTGCCTCACGGAACTCCTTCTGGAAGGACTTCATGCGCTCCTGTGTGTTGCGCATAAGTTGCCAGTTAATAGTATATTTCTGAATAAGTGATGCATACAAAGCAGTGATCGCTGCCATGATGAACAACATTATGTGGAAGTTGCCATCACCGACCATAGCACTTATAGGATCCATCAGGATGCCAACGATAGCTCCAATACCTTCCCTGCCCTCCTCACCGAGAACAAGAATACCTATCATCAAAGAGATACCGACCGCCAGTACAAACCTTTCTGCTGTTTTCTTGAAATTTGAATCTGCCATGCATCATCACCTTCTATTAGCTTACTTGTACTGGTCAAGTACTTCGCAGATATCTGAAAATACTCTGCCGATCTCACCAGTTCCATCAATATTAACAAGGATACCTTTGTCCTTGTAATAATCGATAAGAGGCTGGGTTTTCCCCTTATAGGAATCGAGTCTCTGCCCGATAACATCTTCTTTATCATCATCGCGCTGGTAGAGCTGTGCACCACATGCGTCACAGACACCCTCATTCTTTGGAGGGTTGAACTTGATGTGATAGCTCTCACCACAGGTACACATATACCTTCCGCAAAGACGGGTTATAAGTTCCTCATCGGCAACATCGATATTAAGGACGACTTCAAGAGGCATCCTAATATCATCAAGAATGCCTGAAAGAGCGTCTGCCTGAGGAACTGTCCTTGGATAGCCGTCAAGAAGATATCCGGCCTTACAGTCAGACTCCGTAAGACGGTCCTTGATAATACCGATCAGCACTTCGTCAGGCACAAGTTCGCCTTTATCCATGTATTCCTTAGCCTCACGTCCAAGTTCGGTACCATCACGTACATTTGCCCTCAAAATATCACCGGTAGATATGTGAGGGATCTGATAATGCTTAGCCAGTTCCTTGGCCTGGGTGCCTTTTCCTGCACCCGGTGGACCAAATAACACAACATTCATTTAAATATCTCCATTTTTTCGTTTAATCCTGTCCGAAGAACGACCTGACCATTGGATGCATTTCCATCATCTGTTCAGATGCAATATCCTCATACAAACGATATACAATACTTACTGTAAGCAGTAAGCCTGTACCTCCGGCACCACCAATGGTACCCAGCATACTTGCCAGAAGTGTAAGGACACCAATGAAAGCACCACCAATAATGGTTACCTTCGGGATATATCGTAACATGACCTTCTCGATACTTCCGACATTACGCCTGAAACCAGGGATCTGCATTCCTGAATTGAACACCTTCTGTGCAGTAGGTTTTGCACCCATACCAGTGGTTTCGATCCAGAACAAAGCGAATATGATACCACCAACGATAAGGAACGTTGCATCAACGAGAACATGTAATCCTACCTGCCACATTGAAGGCACCGAAACACCGTATCCTGTAAATGACTCCCTTACAAGTGAAGGTATCCAGTCATATGGACTGTTTATAGGCGAAAGATAGTACATCACGCCGTTGATAGGAGTAGAACCATAATACTCACCAAATAGAGTTATACCACGTCCTGAAAGTAGCAGACCTACCATCTGTATGTTCGCCTGGAGAGCCCTGACAAGGATCATTGGAAGAACGGATGCATAGATAAGCTTTACAGGGAACCTTCCCCTTGCACCTCTTACAGCGCTGTGTGCCAATGGGATCTCAATGCGGGTACTCTCTACATATACGACCAGCAGGAAGATTGCAACAGTACTCACAAGTGCCAGAACTCCACCTCTGATAAGCAGGAACATGGCTCCATCGCCTGTGAGAATGTAATCTAACCCTATATTCTGAGCTATATATATCCACTTTGGAAGTATTCCGATAGGAAGACCTCCGGTGTCGAGTCCCCAGTTGAACAATCCAGTTACGATCTGCTGCGAAACGCCAGCAACGATGAACAGTCCCACACCGGAACCAATTCCCCATTTTGACACGATCTCATCCATGAACAGGATTAGCATACCGCCGATACATATCTGAATGAATATAATGGATGTAACAACTCCAAGACCCACTCCAAGCGCTGATGCTACTCCGGCATCCGGCAGGATATAGCCTCCTACTATCTGTGGCAGAGCTTCAAGAACGATCATTACAAAGACCATGAATTTCTGTGCACCCTGGAAGAACGCCTGGTCTGCAGGATCGGACATGTTGAGCTTGATAACGTCAGCTCCAACCAGAAGTTGGAGGACAATAGATGCGGTCACAATAGGACCTATACCAAGAAGCATTAGTGATCCTGATGCTCCTGCAAAGAACGCTCTATATTGTTCGAACAAATCAATGGAATCCTTGGAAAGACCAAAAAGAGGTACATTTGCGAGTGCAAAGTAAAGTACCAATATTCCAAGAGTCCACATTAGCTTGTTCTTAAAATGCACATGCCCCTCCGGACTTGCAACGGCGGGCAATCTGTTAAAAAACGGTTCCAAACTCTCCCTGAGACTCATTAACTACACCTTTATACGGGATTGAAAGTCCATTGGACTTTGTTATAATATAAATTAATCTGCACTAAATAAAAACGCAATAAATATAAAAGTAATGTCTGTAAAAGACATTACTCTTCAATTTCTACGCAGGATCCACCTGCATTCTCGATCTTGTCCCGCGCAACTCCTGAGAAGCTGCTTGCTGTAACAACCATGTTCTTTGTTACTTTTCCGGTACCAAGAACCTTTTCAATCTCAAGATCTGCAAGATCGATGACATATGCACCTTCTTCAAGTTGTGCAAAGCCATCTTCTACAAGCTGATCTGCAAGTTCGTCAAGTTCACCGACGTTCACTACTGAAACGTCGCGGATCATCTTCAATGGACGAGAGAATCCACGGTTGCTTCCACGTGTGTATCCGAGTTGTAAAGCCCTTGTGAAATGATGCTTGTTCTCACCGGACCTACCACGTCCACCACGGTTACCAGCACCACGGCGATTCTTGGTAGTACCGCCACCGCAGGTGCGTGAACCCCTGAACTTCTTTGTATTGGTTTTGTTGCTCATAGTAACATCACCTCATCTTGTTCAAAAGTGTCTTTATGTCTTCACCATGGTTTCCAAGGACACCGCCCTGCTGAGCGGTCCTCTTGATACCAGCGTGACCTTTCCTTGGTGGGTGAAGCCTGAAAACCGGCTTCAGACCAGGAACGTCATTGATCTTTGCATTTCCGCTGACAAGAGCTTCTGCGAATGCTTTAATGGAGTCGAAATCTGTGTTCTCCTTCACATAAGCATCTGTCAGGCGTGCATCGCCCTCCAGCCTTCCGCGCTTGCCGATTACCTCTACCAGAGTATCAGCATCAACAGTACCGTATGCAATGTAATCCTTTGCTTTCTGGATCATACCCTTGTTGTTAGGGTTGTCAGCAAGGAATACGCAGTGGTTGACCTTGTGCAGGCGAAGCATACCGAGGGTATCCTCGATCTCACCGCTAACATGCACCTGGCCCCTCATTCTGACTACTGCGAACATATTCAGTCCTCCGTCTCATCAAATACAATTGGTCTTCTTACAGTGCCTGTGTTCATCAGAGCATTGTATGTTGCCTTTGCGAAGTTGAGAGTAGTCCTGGTCTGACCTTCTGTACGGGTCCATACGTCCTTGACACCTGCTTTATCAAGCACTTTCTTTGCAGTGCCTCCAGCAGCAAGTCCAAGTCCACGTGGTGCAGGCTTCAATACTACAGTGACACTACCTGCCTTTCCATTGACCTCGGAAGGAACGGTATGTGGAAGTCCACAACCGCATTCCCATGAACCGCATCCACGTTTGATACGTGTGATGTTGATCTTTGCATTGTCAATAGCCTTTCTGATAGCAGGTCCTACCTGTACATCCTTTGCCTGACCAAGTCCAACAAAACCATCGCCGTTTCCAACGATAACGGTTGCCCTGAACTTGACACGTCTTCCGGAGTCGGTCATCCTCTGGACCATGTTGATATCGAGAACTTCGTCCTCCAGATCAGGTAGCAATATATCAACTATTTTTGGTTCCCTTATAGGGAGACCGGAATCCATGGCTTCATCCATGGAAGTAACCTGTCCTTCTGAAACAAGCGTTCCAAGCCTTGTCTTGGGTACCCATTCCTCATTATATTCATATGCCATATAACCACACCTTAACTGAACTCTGCAAGGATCTTTTCCTTCACTGCTTCGAACACTTCCGGCAGATTGGATCCTTCCATATATTCTGCAACGTGTTCTCCTCTTATACGCTCATCAGATGGGAATACTGAAGAATTGTGAGGCACATCCAGTCCTGCGTCAACAACACCTTTGAGTGCTGCATATACGCGACATCCTGGTGATGATGCCTGAATTCCGATATCCAGTACACCGCTCTCATAGCCTTCCTTAAGTGCCCTGTATCCGAACAAGAGACCTGTCAGGTATGCTGCGGTTGTGTTACCGGTTGCTCCCTCGTATCCATATTTCCCAAGCTCAGTAGAGATAGCTGACGATAATGTCATATCTCCTTTTGCATCTGGTGCCACAAGTTGCAACTGTATGTGCCTTGTGCTCTTACGCACAACCACACGATCCTCTTTTGACAGAAGTAACCTGAGTCTCTGGTGATAATCTGTACGCCCTTCCCTTCGTCGCCTGAATGGGACTTTATAACGGGCTCCTGTAGCCATATTAGATCCTCCACATCAACTTAACATGTAAATTTGTCTTCATTGTCTATTCCTCAGGCTCATTCTGTCTTCTTAATATTAAGATGCGCTTCCATATGAGCCAAGTTCCTATACTCGCCACCCTTTGCCTTACGGTAGACCTTGCAGTATGTGGACTTATCAAGTGTACCATCTGCACGAAGCTCCTTAAGCCTCCTTCTGAGAGCACGGATCTTTTTCATCCACTGCTCTTTCCTCGGGTTACGTGCACCCTTTCTACCTTTACGGGAACCATGACCCTTGCGGTGGCCGTATTTACGCTTTGCATCCCTTTCTCTTGCGCGTCCGCGGCTAACACCCTTTACAAGCTCTGCTTTTATGCTTCCGCCTGCGATCAGACCACGGATATCTTCCCTTGTAATAGCAACTGCTATTTCAGCAGAAGCTTCAGGATCTAACCAGACCTTGTGGACTCCGCATCCCAGGACCTTTGCTGCAAGTCTTTTCTGGTTTGTGAGATCAGTCATCTTACTCACTCCTGGTAGGGTTCAATATCTTAATACCCATTTCAGTTGCTTTTGCTTCGATGATTGCTTTCTTCCTTGCACCAACGGTTCTTGCGATCCTTATAGCTTCGAGGGAAGCATCAACGTCATCAACGTCTTTAACAGTGTTCACAAGGACTTCTGCATACCCGGACGGGTGAAGACCTTTTACTGCTGCAGGACTACCATATCCGACCTGTGCAAGAGCACCTTTTGCGGCAATGTGCCTGCGCTGCTTGCCCTGAAGACCCCTTGGTCTTCTCCAGTTGGAATCCAGACGCTTGTACTTGTGTGAATCAGTCCTCTTGAATGCAGGTTTCTTACCTTTCTGGACTTTCCTGACTTTAAAAAGTCTCTTGGACTCATCATCAAGTGCAAGTTCGGTGGTCACTGCTTCTTTCATGTTAGTTTCATTAACTGTATCTTCCATTCAGATCACCTACACTTCTCTCTCATACCCTCTTCTCAACGATGTATATACCATCCTGGAACACACGTGGGTCAAAGCGCTTGATCTTTGTCTTCTGCTCGATGTTAGCAGCGGTCTGACCGACATCTTCCTTGTTGATACCGGAGATAATAACTTCGTCACCACTTGTTTTTACAGTTGTCTCACCAAGGATCTTGGAAACCCTTGGCTTCTTCTCACCAAGGAAGTTACTGATGACAAACTGCTTTCCTTCGACCTTAAGCTGCATTGGAAAGTGAGAGTAGACCACTTTCATGTGGTACTCAAATCCATCTACAGCTCCCTTCATCATATTATTGATGTGGGAAGAAAGCGTTCCGACCATTGCTTTTTGTTTTTTCCTCGATGATGGAGAGTCAACGACCACTTCTGAACCGTTCACTTCAATGTTTACACCTGGATACCACACGAATCTTGTGTTGGTACCTTTGGGCCCTGAAGCGGACAGAACGTTATTTTCTAACGTTACTGTCACACCTTCAGGAATCGAGATTATTTTTTTGATTTCTTTTGCCATATCATCTCACCCTTAAATTAGTACACAAATGATAATAACTGGCCACCAACGTTATTCTCACGAGCCTCATACTGGGAAATTACTCCCTGAGGAGTTGTAAGGATCAGAACACCAAAGTTCTTTGCAGGAAGGAACTGTTTCTCCCATTTCTCGAACTCGGTTGCTCCGACTGAATAACGTGGCTTGATAGCTCCACACTTGTTAATACGTCCAATAAGTTCTACTGTATATACTCCAGCCTTACCATCTTCCACAAACTCGAACTCACCGATATATCCACGGTCCTTCATGACCTTAAGGACATTTCCTATGAGCTTTGATGCGGGCTTGATAGTGCAGGAATCTTTACCAACAGCTTCAGCGTTCTTGATCATAGATAACGCATCAGCAAGAGGATCTAATAATACCATACCTGTTCACCTCATGTATATTTTTCAAATCCCATATCGCGGGCCATTTCCCTGAAACAATGCCTGCAAAGGTAGATACCATACTTGCGTACCAGACCCTGCTTTCTACCGCATCTTTTACACTCGTTTGCGCCTCTTCCAAAGTTCTTCTCTGTCTGAGTCATTATTCTACCACCACACCATAATTTTCTTTAAAGAAAGATATCGTATCCTCTTTTGAGATTTTGTGGGAAGTTGGTATCTTTCGCTTTAAGACCCTTCTTTTGTTTACCCTGTAACCAGGACGGTTTACAACCACATTGATATCCATTCCAAAGATACCGATGTTAGGATCGTACTTCATGCCAGGATAGTCAGTGTGTTCTTCAACGCCAAATGAAACGTTTCCATAGTCATCGAACTGGGATGCACGGAGGCTGTTCTCGATAATTTCCAGAGATGTTCTCAGGAAACCTTCTGCAGTATCTCCACGGAGAGTTACCTTGCATCCGATAGGCTCGTTCTTTTTGATACTGAAAGCAGGCAAAGTTCTCTTTGCATAGCTTCTGATAACGGTCTGACCGGTAACAGCTCCAAGGATCCCTTCTGCATCGACAAGGTGCTGACCACTTTCTCCAACACCCATGTGGACGACCACTTTATCGACCTTAGGATTTCTCATTGAGTTACTCAATTGACTCACCACCTAAGCTGATCTCTGGCTCCTTCTCGCCTACTACGAAAACATAGTTCTCGATCGTCTCGAACTCGGTTTCACCGGAGATGGTCACTGTGTTGTACTTAGAGCTCCTTACCTTGTTGATCTCCTTGATGGTACCGATCTCTCCAGAGTGGCTTCCACCAATGATCATTGCAAGATTGCCCACTTCGTACTTGATGTGTTTTACGATCTCCTTGTCAGGAAGGGAAAGTATGATTGAATCCTTTGTATTGTAATCGTTGGAACCATTAAGGTTTGTACCATCGTTCAGGTTCATCTGTACGTTTCCGCCCTTGATGACAGTCTTGTTTTCAATGCGGCACAGTTTGTTTGCGCCCATATCCTCGAGCTTGTTCAGAACAAGCCTTCCCTTACCATTAAGCAATATAAGGTATTCTGCATTGTTTAATGGGATGCTAATTACATCCATCAACCCTACAGGGAACCTTAGATCCTTCCTTGCGACTCCGTCAACAAGGACCTTGCCTTCTGAAAGTACTCTCTTTGCTTCTGCCCGGTTGTCAACGACACCAAGCATGTCCCTAAGTACAACAGCAAGAGGAAGACTCTGTAATCTGTTATGAGGACCTGGTCTTGTGGATGTTATCCATTTGTTGGACTTCTTTGAGATCTGCCAGCTATTTGGGACAGATATCCTCTTTTGATGTTTGCCCACTAGAATCACCTACCTCTAGATAATATTGATTCTCTGCGTTTATCGTTCAATTCCAGTGATGTTATCATCACGTTTGAAGGATAGATCGGTCTTGGAACCTCTGTTCCATCTACCTTGCTAACAGAAACACCTTCAACTACGATGGTTCCGCTCTTCAAGGACAATGCTTCGACCTTTCCTTTAGTACCTGCATGGTCACCACGCATTACCACAACAGTGTCACCGATAATAACGCTTGCACTGCGACCAAACTTGCCGCGAAGCTCCTTTGAAAGAGGTGCAGCCATATATTTCTGCCTGATGTGGAGGGGTGCATCGTAACGTGCTTTCCTCTGTTTTCTTGGCTGTTTTGATACCATAATTTAACACCTCACACGATCATGGATGCTGTTGTGCCGATCTTTGGGAATCTTTCTGCTGCTTCTCTTGCAACAGGACCTTTGATGTCGGTTCCCTTTGGGATACCCTTATCATCTACGATCACTACCGCGTTGTCTTCGAAACTGACTCTCAGACCATCCGGGCGGCGGAATTCCTTCTTTTGGCGTACAACGACTGCGTAAATGATCTGCTTGCGCATCTCAGGAGTACCCTTCTTTACAGATACAACGCACATGTCGCCAATACCTGCCTTTGGCATCCTGTTCTTTACACCTCGGTACTTCTTGACTGAAATGATCTCTACAGTACGTGCACCAGTGTTATCAACACATTCGATCTTAGCGCCGGCATTCAGTGCACGTGGGATCTTTGAGCGAATACCCCTCACGCCTGCACCTCCGACTTAACGACTACATATGATTTGGTTTTGCTGAGAGGGCGACATTCCGCGAACGTCACAATATCTCCAACCTTTGCATCGATGCATGGTGGATTGTGAGCGTGGATCTTTGATTGCCTCTTCTCATATCTCTGGTATTTGTTTATCAGCTTTTCACGCCTTTGTTGAATGACCACTGTCCTGTCCATCTTGTCGCTTACAACAGTACCGACGAGGATCTGTCCCCTTACGGAGAGGTTGCCGTGGAATGGACAATTAACGTCATCACATTCCTTGGACGGCTCAGGTACATCCAATCCAATATCTTTTGCCATGATTATTACCTCATGCGTATTTTCTTAAGATTCTTGACTCTATTCTCGGGTTGTGAGAGCAATAATTTCCCGTCTGTTATAACACGTTGATCTTGATCAGCAGAATGGGATGGAACATGGAATATAAAAACAGTTCCCTTCTTTGGAACCATTTTCTCGCCCATGTCTTCCGTCTCGATTACAAGCATATTGCGTGTTTCGTCGACCACTCTGCCTTTTATGTTATTTAATGTGGGATTTGTTGACTCGATTATTTCTGTAACAAGCCCGATAAGCTCGTGGAAAATCAGATTAGAAGCCGATGCTTCCAAATCAGATCTCCTTCAGTTCGTTCTGGATCGTTTTGATCCTTGCAACTGTCCTTCTAAGCTCACCGACCCTACCAGGGTTATCAGGAGCACCACCTGCTGATGCAAGTGCGCGCTCACGGATAAGCTCACTTCGGATCTTCTCAAGTTCGTCCACACGTTCGTGTGGGGTCATATCCCTGATCTCTTTTGTACGAAGAATTGCCATGATTAGCCCTCCCTGTGGACACGGCCCATTGGGTGCCAGTAATCGTGACCTTCATGCTTGTGCTGCCATACACTGTTGACCTCACGGCGCTCTTCTCCATCAACGATCTCAATTGTAGCTTCGGATTCTTCTGCTGATTCAGCCACAGGTTCTTCTGCTACAACTTCTGCTTCTGAAGCTTCTTCGACTGCTACTTCTACAGCTTCTACTTCTGTTGCTGCTTCAACAACTGTTTCTTCAGCCTCTACAACTGCACCTTCAGCTTCTACAAGCTCTTCAATGCCTGCACTCTTTGCTTCTTCAGCAGGAGCAACGACACCGGATGCTGCAAGTTCCTCGGCAGTCTTCATCCTGTATGCGTCCGGAAGGACTGCATCAGGATGAATTATACGTATTCTGCACCCAAGGGTACCAAGTTTCTTGACAGCAACAGCGAAACCGTCGTCAACAATATCTTCAGCAGGTTTACCTGCGTGTTTGATATAACCGTTGACCATTTTCTCCACCCTTGACCTTGAACCGGTCAATTTTCCGGAGATGACGATCTCACAACCAAGTGCACCAGCGTTCATTATAGCACGCATGGTATTGTGACCGGCTTTCCTGAAATACCATCCTCTTTCGATGGAAGAAGCAAGTCTTGATGCCATCATCTGTGCATTCAGCTCAGGCCTCTTAACTTCCTGTGCATCGATCTGAGGGTTGTCCAGATCATATAACCTGTCTACATCACGGGTCAGTTTACGGATAACCTTTCCAGCCTTTCCGATAACCATACCTGGTTTCTCAGCATAGACCGTTATCTGGGTTCCCATTGGAGTACGGTTGATCTCCATACCACCATAACCAGCCCTGCTTAATTGTTTTGCAAAATATTCATCCATGGATGCCTTTACATACCCATCCTGGACGAACTTTCTCTCTACAGCCATTAGCGCACCTCGCTTATGATCATCTCAATATTGACAGTTTCCGTATTCTTCGGACTTGCCCTTCCACGAGCCCTTGGTCTCATACCATGAATCACACGACCACGCTTTGCTGCTACATGTGCAATGTACATGTGATCTGCATTCAGACCCTTGTATTCTGCATTGCTCTCTGCGTTCTTGAGCAATTTAAGCATTTCAGATGCAACTTTCACAGGATAGCGACCTGCTGCCATTGGACCCTTTCTGTGACCAAGACTGTCATTGTGCCTGCCAAAAGGCACTGCCTGCTTCAAAGAGACTACCTCTTCAAGATAGCGTTTTGCAGCCTTTGTTTTCATGCCTTTTACTGCTTTGCAGAGTTCACGTGATTTCTTAGGTGAGATATGAAGCTCTGAACCCATTGCTTTTGAACTGGTCTCTGGATCGAGATCCGTTGTATAGTTGATTCTTGCCATTCACATCACCTTACTTCAATGGTACGAACTTACTCGAACGTGTTGCACCGACACCAGCGCTTCCGTGTGAAACCCTGTTACGTGTTGGAGAGAACTCGCCGAATCTGTGCCCGATCATTTCAGGCATTATCTCTGTTGCTACGAACGTCTTACCATTGTAGACCTCGATGGTCTTACCGACCATCTCTGGATAGATGATCATATTTCTGTAGTGAGTTCGTACGCTTTCCTTACCGTCCTTGAACTGTTGCAGAATGTCCTTCTGGTTATCAGAAAGACCCCGGCGTATAGACCTGCGTTCCTTAGCAGGCAGGAGTTCTGCAAATTCATCAAAACTCAATTGCTGGAGCTGCTCAACCGTAAGACCACGGAATGTGAACTCTCCCTTTCGTTTTGGTAATCTTGATGTTGATTTCTTTGCCATGTATATTACCTCTTTGTTTAACGTTTTCCGGTCCTACGTGCTGCGATCTGACCAACCTTACGTCCTGGTGGTGCATTCCTGCTCACAGTAGTTGGCCTTCCTGGATGCTTTCTGTTACCTCCACCGAACGGGTGGTCAATAGCGTTCATGGCAACTCCTGATACGCGTGGGTACTTTGCAGCCCTTGCTTTCATCTTGTGGTACTTCTTACCTGCCTTGAGGAATGGCCTGTCAATCCTTCCGCCACCAGCAACGATACCGACTGTTGCCCTGCATTTAGGATTGAACCATTTCAAGACACCTGATGGCATCCTGACAACGACCTTGCTAGCCTCACGGGAAACAAGTGTTGCAAATACACCTGAAGATCGTGCAAACTGACCGCCATCATTTGGTTTTGACTCAATGTTACATACAGGAATACCCTCAGGGATTTCTGCAAGAGGGAGAATGTTACCTGGTTTGACCTCTGCGGAAACACCACAGGCAATCTTCTCACCAACAGCAATTCCTTCTGGAGCAAGGATCAACTGTTCCTCACCATTCTCAAAGGCTACTTTGACAATAGGAGCTGACCTTGCAGGATCATGTGTAATATCAATAACTGTACCATTGAGAACGCTCTCTTCATCCACACGTGGGTGTTTGAGTGCGGCTTTGTACTTGTGTGATGGAGCCCTGTATGTTGGACTTCCTCGACCTCTGTTCTGTGATATAAGTCTTTTACCCATATACCTTCACCTCACACCAAACCGATCCTTGTTGCGATCTCATGTGCAGCATCCGGTTCCTCGAATGTTACCAATGCTTTCTTTAAGCCTTTCATTGTGGTCATTGTACGTACTGACTTTACAGAAAAGCCATACATCTTGACCACGTCATCTTCCACCTGCTTCTTGTTAGCACGTGTGTCGACAACGAACTGAAGCTTATTATCATCCATAAGCATCATTGCTTTTTCAGTAATGAATGGATACCTAATAGCACTCATATGAACATACCCTCCATATTGGTTATTGCAGATTCAGTCCATATTGTAAGTCTGCCTGCATGGGTACCTGGTGCCAGAAGTTCTGCGTTCAGGGAATCTACTGTAGCAACATCGACACCTGAAAGATTGTTAGCTGCTTTAACAATAGGACTTTCCTCTCCAGTCACTATCAAAACGCTCTTCCTTGTCTTGTACTTACGGCCCCTGCGCTTACCTTTACCGGCCCTTATGTGTTTACCTTCCTTTGCGCGGATAACATCATCGTAGACACCAGCTGCCTGAAGGAAGCTTATGACGTCCTTTGTCTTCAAAATATCTTCAATGGTGTTCTCTGCAACAAGAGGAACTTCTGCGTCGAATCTGTGTCCGCGTGCCTTTACAAGGTCAGCATTGATAGTTGCTGCAATTGCGGATCTGATAGCCAGACGCTTCTCTTTCTTGTTGATCTTCTCTGTACGGTCGGTCTCCGGCTTTGGAGGATGTGCACGCCTTCCGCCCACTGCCTGTGGGATTCTTGCGACACGGCTTCCATTGGATATCCTTGGAACCTGTGCAACACCTCTGCCTGATCCCCAGGAGTGTGCTGATGTTTCCATACCGGAATACTTCTTAGGACCATATGGCTGAAGTCTGTTAGCCTGTGCAGAAAGAACTGCCTTCTTGATAAGATCCGGCCTGAAAATCTCATTAAAGACTTCCGGCAATGCGATCTCGCCTTTAGCATTTCCTGATAAATCAATAATATTTGCTGTGGTCATTCACTTCACCCCTGCCTGGACTGTGTACTAATGTGAACGATCTGAGGTTCTCCCATGCTGGATACCTTTGATCTGGTTGGTTCCCTGAGTCTGATCAGTCTCTTTGATGGACCTGGAACACTGCCTTTGATCAGGATATAGTTGCCACGAACAACACCATAATTGGTAAATCCGCCTGCAGGATTGATCTCTTCAGCGTCGGAAGACATCTTTAAGATCCTCTTGTTGTACTCAGTTCTCTGATGGTAACCCATCTGACCCATCTGTGGTACTCTCCAGCTAACGTGTGCAGGAGTCCATGGACCAAGGGTACCGACCTGTCTCAAACTTCCCTGACGGGAGTGTTTGTTCTTCATGAGGTTGATTCCCCATCTCTTTACCGGGCCCTGTGTACCGTGACCGGTTGTGATAGCTGCAACATCGATGATTCCACCGTTATCAAACACATCTGAAACATCTACCATGGTTCCCAGAATGGTTTTTGCGAACTCGAACTTTGCGCCCACATCAGTTCCACTTACACCAGTCTCCATTACATCCGGTACCTTCTTTGGAACACCAGTAAGTGTTGAAGGTAATGTGTATGTGATGACCCTGATATCTGTTGCCTTGCCGTTTTCGACAAGTGACCCGATCTTTTCGAGTGCTGCATTGACGTCATGGTTCTTTGGAGCCTTGATCCTGCGGTCAAGATCGCTGTCCAGAACATTTGTCCATGCTTCTGCAAGAGCTTTCTCACCATGAGTGTTCTCACCGTATGCACGAATTGCTGCAACACGGATTGCTGGGGTCTCAATGACAGTTACAGGAACGGATATTTCAGTACCCTCTGTAAGACTGTTCTTTGCGTCATCGATCATGATAACATGAGTCATACCGACCTTGTAACCTGCAAAACCCTGCAGCTTAGGTTCGGCGTTTGACTCTGGCCATGATCTAAACCTTGGAATGTGACTTTGTGCTCGCTTGCGTGGACTGAATGCAAGTGAACCCCGTCTTGGTCTGTGTCCTTTTGCCATTTGTATTCTCCTTCTTTTACGATTCTTTTTGAAACAACGTTTCGTTTTTTCATGATGTAGGCCAAGACCGTGAAAAGAGTTTAGGTTCCAAAATGTATGCAGTGCATCCCATAGCTCAAAACAGAGCTATGCAGACCGACTGCCCACATTACGCGGAAAGCAAGATAACTAACATACTTGTCATAACGGATAGGATGAATCCTTCCGTACGTTCGTACTCAATCATCTCTAAAAGATCTAGCCATTCGGTGTCCCCTTGTACACATTTGCACACAAGAGCGGGCATTCCGTGAAGAGGCCCATGAACACTTCCTGTTAAATCCGACTTTTCACACTTGCTTATTCCTACGTTATGATCTTTAGTCTTGTAAAGTGGCAAAGCCAAATTACACACTTAATCCTAACTTAGGGTGTCTAAATGTCAGATTCCATATATAAATGTTTTGCACAATAACCCCATGAAAAGATTATACGAAAATGCATACGATCAAGGGTTTTCATACAACCGATGAAAAATAGAGATTATCATTGAACTAATTCAAGGATAACAAAGGATATTACCTGAATGTGCCCGGACATAATTAAATGTACCGGAGAATATAGCTCAAAGCATTGGATGGATTTAAATCGATTGAACCTTTCTTTCATACTGATCATAAGTGTCACGAAAAAAGAAATTTGATAACAGAATTAAAGCCGACAATGATGGCCTGCGTTTTGCAACACCTGAAGTAGTAGCAAGCTACCGGGCCAAACGCCTCAAATGTCAAACTATCGCAGACATCAGTTGCGGGATTGGTGGGCAGACCATTTTCTTTGCAAAAGAATGTGAAAAGGTCTACGCCATAGAGATCGACCCTCAAAAGATAGAATTTGCAGAGAAAAACTGCAAACGTTATGGATTGGACAACGTGGAATTCATCTGCGGAGATGCACTCTCAAAGGAAGTTATCGACCAGGTTCCAAAAATAGACATCCTGTTCTCGGATCCTGCAAGACCACCATCTGAAGATAAGCGTCACGTATCAAGCCTTGAGCCCGGAATTCCAAATGTACTTTCAGCCTATGCGAATAAAACAAAAAATTTCGCATTCGAAGCACCACCACAGATGACTCCGGACAGAATTCCTTTCGATTGCGAGAAAGAGTACCTATCATTAAATGGACAGTTGAACCGCCTGAACCTGTACTTTGGAGATATCAGATCATGCGATCGTTCAGCAGTATCACTTCCATCCGAAGCAAGGATCGATTCGAACAACGTAAAAGCAGATATAGTAACAACAGAAGATATTGGACTATTTGCTTGTGAACCGGAACCGTCAGTAATCAAAGCCGAACTACTTCCAGAGTTTGCAGCTGCGATCATGGAAAACTCAAGTTCACAAGTAAGCCTTTTCAACATTGATTCAAAGAGGATCCTGCTTACGTCCGAATCTCCGATAGACCACATCATTGCAAAGAACAGTTATGAAGTGCTTCATGTAGTAGAACTGGACACTGCACTAATTAATAAGGAACTCCGGAAAGAAGATGTTGGCACAGTAATATTAAGAGCCGGAATTGATCCTGCAAGATACTGGAAAATGCGAAATGAAATAGAGGAAGGGCTAACAGGTTCAGGTACAGTACATCTTTTTGCAAAGAATGGGAAGGCCATCATATGCAAGATAATGGATTGAACTTGCAATGTTGAGAAATTGAATCCCAAGAAATAAAAAACGTGTATATAAGAATCAGTTTCGTATCAAGCTTCCCCAACAAGGGACTTGATACGTTCCATAAACTCAGTATTATTAAATGGCTTTGTAATGTAATCATTTGCATTCAAGACATTAAGTCCAAGCATCTGGTCGAACTTCTGCCCTTTTGCAGAGAGGATCGAAACAGGAACATCAGGCAATTCTTTTTCGATCTTATGGAAGGTTTCCCAGCCATCCATACCAGGCATCATTCGATCCAGCAGTATAGCATCCGGTTTTTCAATATCAAGCCTTTCCAGGCATTCCGCACCACTGCCTGCACCCACCACCTCGAAACCTTCTGCTTCAAGGATGGACCTGACAAGATAAATGGTGTCAGCCTCATCATCGACGATCATTATTTTCTTGTTCAATGCAACAGAACCCCTCGATTGTTCCCATACACAATGAATTCACACGACATAGATCTACATAGACCATTAATGTTAAACAGTACATAAATATTATGTATTTTTAATTGTTTCTTAAAAAATAAGAACTTGTCCGATGGAAACAATAAAAACAACTTATGAGAGGGAGTAGTTGAATAAACAATCAACAGATACTATAAACTCAGTCCTTAATATCCGATTCATGTCTCTTCAAAGAAGCATCCTTCGAAGAGTAGATCCCAAAACCATTGACAGCATTAATATCAGAACCACGCACATTAACCCTTTGTGCGGGTGTAACTGATCCAGGCAGACCTGAATCGATAGTGTCCACCATACCACCTACTTTTGAAGACAACTCTACTAATTCCGAATGAAGTTGTTTGGTCTTCTCGACCATTTCCTTGTATTGATCAAACACCGTTTTTTCAGACATATTTCCACCACCGGAAAAGTCATTTCAGATTACCTAATAACAATAGAAAATATATAAGTAATACCATTTATAACCTTTGTCAAATTAAATGAAAATGAGATCCAAGACCGAAAATAAATCAAAAAACAAAAGAGGAATAAAATAAAATCAGAACATCTGAAGCTTCAGATGTTCAAAGATCGATCTAATTCAACGCCTGCGACGCTGAAGCAGGAATGCCAGTCCAATCACTGCTGCGATCGGAAGTGCAACTGTAGGGAATTCAGAAATCAGTGAACCATTTGCACCACACCACATGTCATTATATAAATTATTGATTTATTAAATAACAAACATATCACAAAAAATCTAAATGTGATATTCATCATTATTAGGTCAAGCGTTATCGTCAGATATATATCTAACATAAACAACCATACAACCGAGAGAGGAAGGACGACCGCCGGGCCTCTGGGCCTGAGGAAAGTCTCCCCATCATCCAGATACACGAACACCTGTGAAGGGTGTCTGGTGAGAGCCAGGGCGCTGGCACAGAAACGATACCACCCCATGTTAATGCAATGATACCGGAAGGTTGAGGTCGCATGGGAAGTGGATGGAACGGCGAAACCTCGTGGGTGCAAGTTGGAAGTAGGGATCAAACGGGTTTCTGGACCGTCCCGAAGTTATTAACGCTTAGCCGAATGTCGTCAGTGCAAGAGTCCGCAAGGACCTTCCCTTTCCGCCCTGCGGATAAGGAATTTTGCACCAACAGAAGGGAGCTTACTCTCCTCACTCATCAATCTTATTTTTAATCCGGAAATAAAAGGACACTGGTGCTTCGATCGAAATTGGATCATGCAAACATTTCCAGAGTATCAGTGACCAGTTTATCATCTACCTTTGTGTTGTAACAACCATCATTGAGCATAGGAATCCCATATGTCACGACACCAGCCCCTGCAAGAGACCTCATGCCTTTATTTATCTCATAATCACATGCAATTACCAGCACACCATCTGCATAATGGTCACTCAAGATGTTTTTGACAAAAGAAGAACCTGTTACAATATAGAAATCATAGCCATATTTGTTTGCATCTTCTTTCAACTTATCCATAACACATTTCCCACAGGACTTGCACTGTATGCCATATTTCGTTGCATATGCAGGACAATCAAGTGAACGCATACAATGCGGCACGAACATAAGCCGTTTTTTTGTATTTCCAAAATCAGACATGTGCGCGGAGTTTTTCAAAGATACCATCCACTTGTCAAGCTTTCGTGGATCCGAGAACTTGCAAAAGAAATATTTAAGCGGCAGGAAGAAGAAATCCAGCACATTAGCAAAAAAGCCGGATAGCCAGACGTTTCGAGTAAGGCTTACACGACTAACATAAAGGGATAGCGCTGAAACAAGCACTGAAAGCATTAGAAAGACCAATAACAATTTGCCTATTAAATTATACATTGCAGAGCTCCATTTTTTCGATCACTTCAAGAACATCCACTTTTGTGTTGAAGCACCCATCTTTCAAAAGGCAAACACCCTGAACCGGTATAAAAGATATTTCTTCCATAGACTCTGATAGCTCATTGTAACAAGCCACGCCTATACATGAAACCGGCTTGTGTGCTTTCATGATCTTCTTTACAAAACTACCGCCAGGGATCACATAAACCCTGAAACCACGTTCATCGGCAGCTTCACAGATGCTACCAATGTCACATAGACCACACTTTTTACACTCATAGCCAATTATCGGATCACATCTGGCCCTGCAATTAGCATGACGCATGCACTGAGGTAAAAAGATAGCTCTTGTGCCTCTTGCTCTGATAAAATCATCAAGCATTACAGCATTTCTGATCTCAATAAGGATCTCATCTATAAGAGTATCCCTTATCGAGAAGACGCCACATATCCATTTGGCAGGTGAGTAGAACAGATAAAGCATGAACAGAACAAAATTAGGGAAGACGACCTTTTTCTTCTTAAAACTGTAAAATCCAACAAGTAATGCCACAACAATTCCCAATAGAGCAAAGAGAAGCATATATACGAATAGCTTACCCAGAAGTTCATAGGGAATTTCCATGAGCCAAAGAGAGGAAGTAGCAATATTTAAAAGTAACTGTGAAAGAGAACTTAGTGAAAATAAAAAAAGAACATAAAAAAATTAATGAAAGGTAGAGAGATCAACTCTCCACACAATCATCAAGTGAAATTCCAAGTGCTTCAGCCGTCAGAACAATAACATCCTCAACAACAAGCTCATCTGCACCAAGGGAGTCCCTTCCATCAGAAAGGTTCCTCTTACAGAATGGGCATGCACTCGAAAGGATATCCGGATTCTTTGCAAGGGCATCCTGAACACGAGTTTCAGCAACACCGAGAGCAAGATCAGGAACACCAGCTTTTACACCACCGCCAGCTCCACAGCAGCGCTGGTTTTCCTTGATACGGTCCATCTCTTTAAGGTTTATACCAGGAATCGCGTTAAGAACACTCCTTGGTGGATTATATACACCAACGTGACGTCCAAGGTGACATGGGTCGTGGTATGTTACTGTAAGGTTATCAAATGGCTTTTTCCATTCAAGCTTGCCTTCCTTGATAAGATCCTCAAGGAACTCTGTGATATGGATGATCTCGAATGGCATTTCCTCATTAAGCAACCTTGGCCAGTCCACAAGAGAAGTACGGTAGCAACCAGCACATGCATACAAAACTTTCTTTGCACCCTTTGCAACGATACCGTCAACATTCTTCCTTGCAGCTTTACGTGCAATATCCTCGATCTCGTACTGACCGGTCCTGACAAGTGCGGAACAGCAACATACCTCATCCTCACCGAGCATTGTGAACTCGATTCCAAGATGGTTGAGGACACGTGCAGTAGCAAACGCCAGCTTCTGCTGCCTCAGTTCTGCAGTACAGCCACCAAAGTAAAGGATTTCTGCTTTGTCAGCGATCTTTACATCATCAGGGATCCAGCTGAGCCTGTCCTTGTTGTCAGCCATGTACGGGTTCATGTACTCGCCAATGAGCTTTACGAACATTCCCTGCTTACCATATGGACCATTGCCACGTTTGACAAGGTTTGCACGCATAGATTCCCACAACTCGATGGTGTTGATACCAACTTCACAGACTGTAGCACACATTCCACAGGTGGTACACTTGTAAACATCATCCTTGAACTGCTCGATATCTTCCTCAGGAATTGCCTTTGGACCGAACAGTCTGGCACGCAGTCCATAGGACTTGTTCATGAACTGCCTCCACCTGAGGATCTTATCCCTTGGTGCAAGTCCCGGATCTTTGTTTGCAGCATCGTAGGTTGGACACCAGTTGACACATTCACCACAGCGTACACAAGCATCAAGCTCCATGAGCTGGACAGCAGTTAAGTTATTTGTATTAATTGAAGGTTCACCTTTCATGATCATTCGCCTCCCTTGTTAGCCATAAGGGTCAGTGGTCCTGCGATCATATGCATATATTTACTGAATGGGATATATGCGATACAGAAGAACAATGAGATCACAACGTGGAACAATGATGCAGGTGGTGCAAGATCGGATTGCATTCCCATACCCCAGAAAGTACCGTTCCTTATACCGTCAGCAATGAAACCTGTGACGACAATAATTGTAAGCCCAATAAGAAGGACAGAATCAAAAGCAATGGTACTTTCACGGGCCTTTGTGACGAAAAGTCTTCTGAAAATTGCAACTATGATACCGAACAACAGTATGTAGCTGAATACATCATTAGGGAAACTGAGCATCTCTCTGAAAACTTCAGGTGAAATTATGTGAATACCCACCATATGGATGATCTCTACAACAAACATAGCTACTGACATGATACAAAGTGCGATCCAGCCTCCAAAGATGGCGATATGCATAAGCCATCTTCCAGGACTGCGCTTTAAAGCACGTCTCTGAAGGAGAGCATCAAGAATAAGTGTAACAAATATATTCTGGCCATGTCCATGTCCTTTTGCACTCATCTGATATGCTAACGTTTTAGGGAATGTAAGTATGCTTCCGTTTGATGGTTTAAGGCCATATCCTTCGGAACCTAATCCCCATTTTTTGAGATTGATATACATACCGATCATGAAGATCGCAAATGATATCATGGCCATGATCATGACCGCTGCAAATGTGATTCTCATAGACTCAGTCAGCATTCCTAAACTGTTTACGATCTCCGCAGACTCAGTAAGTCCACTGAAATATTCCATACTCATAAATTATTCTCCTGATATTGCTACGAAACAGTAATATTACATCTTTCTAAAAATTATTATGATACCGAATACGGTTTGTGTATTGGTGGAACCTATTGTATTTAAATATTTTCATTAGCAGAGTGTGCATCAGAAGAGTCAAAAACAATTCAAAATCGTTCAGATAGAGGCTTATTCTAAAATCTAAAAGGATTTGTATAATAGCTAAAAGTTTAAGAACACTTCCGAAACTCAAACAGATATAGAGAAGAGAAATCTGCACAATAGTAAAAGCTACCAGATGATAAAAGAACATAGAACTTATAGTAAGCCAAGTTCCTTCTTGAAATTATCAAGACCCATATCATCAATGAGCCTGCCAATACGATATCTTTTAGCATAGCCTTTGTACATACCGATGACATTTTCCACGAGTTCAAGAACCTCAGTTTCGTTGAGACCTTCACCGATCACATCACCAAGCCTTGGCCTGATACCAGCATTTCCACCTGCCATCACAGTATAGCCCCTGGGAGTTCCCATTATGCCAATATCCTTTACAGCTGGTTCGGAGCAGGAGTTCATACAGCCACTTACAGCCATTTTGAACTTTGAGGGAAGCTGCATTCCATGGTATTTTTCATCAATGATCAAACCAAGAGAAACAGCATCCTGTTGTGCCCTTTTACAAAATGTTGTGCCCGGACAGACCTTAATGCTGCGAACGCATTTGCCGATCGCAGATGCAGGTTCCATTCCAAGTTCCAGCCATGCACCATCAAGATCCTCTTCTTTTAAACCGACAATAGCAATACGCTGTGCCGACGTAAATTTAAGAGTAGCAGCATCGTATTTTCTTGCAACGTCCACTATCCTTTGCAATTCATCAGGAGTTACGATGCCTGCCGGAGTTTGTGGAACTATGGCATAAGAACATTTGTCACGCTGAAGTATAGCATTTTTATCTAACAGATCCTTTGCCAATGGTTCCACATCCGACTTAAGTCTTTAATATCTTAATTATTCAGTCTGTTTAAGCTTCTTGAGAAGACCTGCAAGACCTGCTTTATGCCTTGCCTCATCAAGTGATGCCCTTGCAAAGAACAATGCTGCAGCTTCGTTACCTTCCTCGCGAGCAATACGGGCAGCATCTGCTTTCTCAGCTTCAGCCATTGCCTCACCCTCGAGCATCATCTCGATGTTCTCAATTGTAGTGCCTTTTATAACACCAAGGATCTCAGCAACTTCTGTAGCATGCCATGCTTCATCCATAGCGATCTGGCGGAAATAGAGAGCAGCATCAAAATGGCCTTCACGCTCAGCCAGTTTTGACATCGCAAGGTACCATCCAACTTCAGTAGTCTCTCCTTTAAAAGTAGCTTTCAGAATTTTTTCTAAACTCATTTGTTTACCTCCTCGACACAAATTGCATATTTTATATTAGTAGGATTCTTGATAACGTTTATGGAATACTGCCAAATAATTGCAGTCCTGTTTTGGCTTTGCAGTAGATGAACGATATACCTGATTGCGTAAAATATACATGTATTGATGATATTGAAGGATGAGATGAGTTTTAATTTGAGGATAGTTCTGGTGGAGCCTTTGTACCAGGGTAACGTCGGATCAGTAGCAAGAGCTATGAAAAATTTCAGCTTTAGTGACCTTGTATTGGTAAACCCTTGCAAACTGCAAAACGAGGCACGCGCACTGGCATCACATGCATGGGATGTACTTGACGGCGCAAAGATAGTCCCCAGCATCGAAGAAGCCATAGAAGGCGCCGATGTCGTGGTTGCAACAACAGGCATCACCGGACTCAAAATCGATGAACATATACGCATGCCCCCATATACACCTCAGGAACTGAAGGAAAAGTTCAATGGTACTAACGGAACTATTGCGGTCCTCTTTGGCAGGGAAGATAATGGATTCACCAATGAAGAGCTTAAACTAAGCGATATGATAGTAAGTATCCCAACTTCAGATATTTATCCAATAATGAACCTGTCACACGCCACAACTATCATACTATATGAATTGAGTCAGATCGATGCAGGAGAACAGCAGCTTGCTGAGGGTTTTGATCTTAAGCTTCTGCACGAGCATATTGGAGAACTTCTGGACGATATCCAATACCCGGAACACAAAAAGGAAAAAACACACCTTATGTTCAAAAGGATATTCGGTAGGGCACAGCTCATGCCAAGAGAAGTGCAGACATTGAGGGGCTTTTTTGGAAGGATACAACAACTTGTTAAATGATCATATCGTTGCAGATACTCCCGGACCATAGTTCCGACTCGAAATATTGATATGTATTATGAGGTTCTTTAACCTTCGATACATTAAGTACCATTCCAAAACAGGAAAAATGTGAATCAAATGAGCGAAGTTAAATGGGATGAAAAATTCAGGGATTTCCTAAAAAGATACTGCTGGGACGATATACTCCTGCTGGCTAATGAATACCCTGAACTGCGTAGCATTACAGTCGATTTTCCGGACCTTGAGCAATTCGATGCAGACCTTGCATATGAGCTGCTCGAACACCCCGATGATGTAATACCATATGCTGAGCAAGCGCTTCGTGAAATTGATATCCCTATCGAGAAGGAACTCGATGATGCACATGTACAGTTCATTAACATCCCAAACCTTGTTGCCATACGAGATCTGCGTAGCAAGCACTTGCTGAAGTTCATATCCATTGAAGGAATGATACGCAAGGCCACGGAAGTCAGGCCGAAGATAACAAATGCAGCATTCATGTGCATGCGGTGTGAGAACACAAGCTATGAGCCACAGGATGGACCGAAGTTCGTAGAACCGAACGACTGTGAGAACGAATCATGCGGCAAAAAGGGACCGTTCAAATTACTTATCGACCAATCCAGTTTTGTGGATGCACAAAAACTTCAGGTACAGGAATCACCCGAAAGTCTCAAAGGCGGCGCACAACCACAGAGCCTTGATGTTGATGCAGAGGATGATCTTGCAGGACTTGTCAAACCCGGTGACCGTCTTGTAATAAACGGAATACTGCGCTCACACCAGCGAACCCTCAGAGAGGGCAAATCCACTTTTTACGACCTCGTTCTTCATGCAAATTCCATCGAATATGTAGATCAGGAATTCGATGAGCTTGACATCACCCCAGAGGATGAGGAGACAATCGTCGAAATGAGCAAAGATCCGAACATTTATAAAAATATAACCGGATCGATCGCCCCATCCATCTACGGTTATGAGGATATAAAGGAAGCACTCAGCCTGCAACTATTCTCGGCAGTCCCAAAGATGCTACCCGACGGTTCACGTGTCAGGGGTGACATACATATACTGTTGGTGGGAGATCCGGGTATCGCAAAAAGTCAGTTACTTCGCTATATGGTGAAAATATCACCCCGCGGAGTATTCGCATCAGGTAAAAGCGCATCATCCAGCGGTCTGACAGCTGCAGCAGTTAAAGACGACCTTGGAGACGGACGCTGGACACTGGAAGCCGGTGCACTGGTAATGGCAGACATGGGTCTTGCAGCAGTGGATGAAATGGACAAGATGAGCAGGGAAGACAAGAGTGCCTTGCACGAAGCCATGGAACAGCAGACGATCAGTGTCGCAAAAGCAGGCATCCTTGCAACACTTAAATCAAGATGTGCACTCCTTGGTGCTGCCAACCCTAAATACGGAAGGTTCGATAAGTATGAAGGACTTGCCGAACAGATCAATATGCCACCTGCACTCATATCCAGATTCGACCTTCTTTTCATACTTCTCGATGTTCCTGACCGCACAAAGGACAGCAATATCGCAAACCACATATTAAAATCCCAATATGCAGGAGAACTTTTAGAACAGAAGAATAGACTCCCATCATCCACTGTGACAAAAGAAGATATAGAATCACATATCGAGGTCATACTTCCTACGATCGAAAATGACCTGATGAGAAAATATGTAGCCTATGCACGAAGGAAAGTATTCCCCATCATGGAAGACGATGCTCGTGAACATCTCATTAATTTCTATCTTGACCTTCGAAGACAGGGAGAAGGCAAAGATTCACCCGTACCTGTCACTGCAAGACAGCTCGAAGCCCTTGTAAGAATTGCTGAAGCAAGTGCACGCATGCGTTTAAGTAATGTAGTTACAATGGATGATGCGAAAAGGACTACCCGAATTACCATGGCATGTATGCGACAGGTAGGAGTCGACCCGGACACCGGAGCATTCGATGTGGATGTGATCGCATCCGGAACAAGCAAGAGCCAGAGGGATAAGATACACCTGATAAAAGACATTATTACACGAGTCAGTGAAAGGCATGCCGGTTCCAAGGCACCTCTTGAAGAGGTCTATGCAGAAGCTGAGAATGAAGATATAAACAGGGAAAGAGCAGAAGAGCTTGTCACAAAAATGAAAAGACAGGGAGATCTCCTGGCACCTGATAATAAACACATAAAATTAGTATGATAAAGTGAACACATGTACCTGAAAATACACAAATCCGGGAATCAGATGCTCGTTGCGGTCTGTGATGAGGAACTGATAGGTAAAAAGCTCAAGAAGGGCGAACTGGTTCTCGAGATCACTGAGACATTCTACAAAGGTGAGATCACATCTGAAGAGAAGATCATCGAAGCCATATCAAATGCCACAACGGCAAACATATTTGGCAGTCGTGCAGTCCAATGCGCCATCGATGCAGGCGTGATCGACTCCGGATGCGTTATATATATTGAAGGAATACCACATGCACAATTATATAAATTATAAAATATTACAATCCTGACATAAATTTGGTGGAACTATGAGTGAGAGTACACAAAATAATGAACTTTCCATTCTTGACAAAAATGAATTGATCAAGAATGTGATCACAAAGCACAAACGCCTTTTAGAAGAATACAACAAAGAGTTCAGTGGACTCGAAGAAAAAGTAAAGGCATTGAACGAAAAGATAGAATCTTCTAAGAAAGACAAGGAAGATGTGTTGAGCCGAACTGAACTGCTAAAAGAAAAGCGTCAACAGTTATACCACCAGGCAGAGAATATACTCGAAGAAATGTTTGACATTATCGATGAAAAACTGTTGGACAATAAGCTGATGCATGGCATCAACGATGACATCACGAAGGTAAAGCGTGCCATTAACATCGATGAAGAGAAGAAGATCGTAGATGAGCTTCTCAATAAACTGAATGGCATGGGAACCCATGAAGACGTCCAGAAAGCAGTTCAGCAGATCCGGACAAGGGTAAATGAAGCAATAATATCAAGTACCGAACTTGCAAGTATATTCGGCACTGAGAAGAACTTTGAAAATGCCTTCCAAAAAGCAAGAGATGAACTCAAGGAAGTCTCACCTCGCCACGGCTGGCTTGACAACAGAATAAAGAGTCACAATGAAGCTCTTGAATACTGGGAAAAGCTTCCATCCAGCGAAGAAAATACCCAGGAGGCAAACGCATGAGCGACTTACCGGATGCAACAACCATGACCGAAAGGGATCTTAAAAATGTAGTCAATGACTACAGGACAAATATCTCACAGAACGAGCGTACCCTAAAAGCTGTTTTCAGAGATCTAAAGCTACACCGAACGAACATCGATGAGCTGAAAGAAAAAAGGGACAAGCTCAATGCACAGGTAAAAGAGCTGGCAACAAAGGCACGTGAAGAAAAAACACTACGTGATGCAGTGAACGAGAAGATCGCTGAGATCAAAGCTTCAAATGAGAAGATACGTGGCGAAAAGGACAAGATCACAGGCAGCATTTCGGATCTTAAAGCAAAACGTGACGAGTACAATAAGCTTTCCCGCGGAAGTGTGGAATCTCTCACAAAAGCATATGCTGCAGAGCTTGACAAGTTCCTGAATGCTGACATTCCACTAAAACACGAGATAGATATCTTTGGAAGACTGACAGAACTTCAACAGAGGATCGACTCCGCAAGCAATGCAGACGATATCCACAAGAAGATAGTAGAAACATACAAGCAATCCGAATCTATCTACAAATCCGATGGAACTGTAAGCGGGAGCATTAAGGATCTAGCAGAAGAATCACAGAAACATCATCTTGCAATGCTTGATAGCTACAAGAAGGTCGATGAGCTTCGCAAAGAAGCGGATATGTATCACTCACAGATCAAGGAGACATATGATGTAGTATCTCCGATAAGGGAAAAGATCGACCCGCTTAAAACCAAGATATCACAACTCAGGGATGAACTCAGTGTATATCTTGACAAGCTCAACGATATCCAGCTTGAAAAAGATGAGAAGAAGATAGATGAAAAGCATAACGTAGCAAAAGAGAAGTTCGAAAAGACAGGGAAGATGAGCCTGCAGGACCTTAAATTGCTAATGGAAAAGGGAGATATTAAGTTCTAAACTTAATTTCCCTTAACCTTTTCTTATTTTTAATTTTTATTTTACGTCCCTGACTGCTATTATACACGGGTCAAAACCAAACATTAGTGAAGCTTCGGTCGATATACCTGATCACTTCGCTTCAAAAAAGCGACTGCAAATAAAAAGAATGACCATACAGGACATCGCCGTTATAAGACAAAACCCCGGAATGCTATTATCAGGAGTTACATCCGGTTCCGGAGATATATCCGACCCATTTTGAGATATTTCAGGATTGACCCGGACAGGAGCTGGAAGTGAGGGGTCAAGATATTGGAAAACGGGTTTAAAGGTTACAAGATCACCACCGGGACCATAATAGATAGTATCAACTGTCATATTGAATAATTCTATTGAATCACGAGAATAAACAAAAATATCCCCCTCATACAGGACCTCATCCTTCAGACTAACATCCTCAAGTGAAAGTTCCACCCATACACCCCCATCTTCGCTTACATCTTTGACAATAAAGACATAACCCTGATTGAACTCCCAGAAACTTTCGGTCTCAATGAATATGTTGGCACCATCTATTAGCACCTCATCCTTTACCTGAGCTCCGAACACTGGCAGTACAAGAAGTAATAAAATAAAAAGGAAGGATACAAGGAAACGTATCCTGTTATTTCTACTGTATCTCACGTCCCACACCATTTATTTATAGATGCACCGACCTGCCATGACCTCTTGCATACCTTCAGCAGTCTCTACAATTAGAGCACCTTCGGCAGTAATTCCAGTTGCTTTACCCGCAATGATCTTCTGAGGAGTTATAACTTCTACCTGCCTTCCAATTGTATCAGATAAAGAGATCCAATCTTCCAGGATCTTCGAGAAACCCTCCACTTTGAAACGCAGATATTCCGCCTCAAGAGATCTAAGCAAAGCCTGCACGAATGCAGCCCGGTTTATATTTTCCCCATTAATAGAACTCAGACTCGTGGAACCCTCCCTTAACTCTTCCGGAAGCTCATCGACGGATACGTTAGCATTGATACCAATACCGATCACAACAAAACCGATATGATCAACCTCTGCATCCATTTCAGTCAGAATGCCACAAACCTTTTTGCCATCAATGACAACATCGTTTGGCCATTTGATAGATGCATCGGCACCAAACTGCCTTATGGTCCTGGCAACAGCAACTCCTGCCATAAGGGTCAACCTTGGTGCATGAACAGGCAAGATCCCCGGTTTGAGGATGACCGAAAGCCAGATACCACCTTTAGGCGATGCCCAACGATCGCCTTTGCGACCACGTCCACTTTCCTGCATCTCAGCAATTACAACCGTACCTTCTTCTGCCTTAAAGCCCATTTTCTTTGCCATATCATTGGTAGAATCCACTGTTTCGAAATAATGAAGTTCTTTCCCGATGATGTCGGTATCAAGACCAATGCTGATCTCAGAAGGATAGAGTTTGTCAGGAACGGAAACAAGAACATAGCCTGAACCCGGAGATGATCCAATAACATAACCATCCTCTTCAAGGGTCTTAATATATTTCCATACCATTGTCCGGGAAATACCCAGCTTTTCACCCAGTTCTTCTCCAGAGATAGGTTCTTTGCCTGCTCCTTTCAGAGCCCTGAGAATATCCATTTTCCTGTCGACCAAGATAGTAACCCCCAATATGATCAAATAATTATTATAAAACAATATATCAACAGACCTTATTTAGTCTGTTGATTGTTCATCTTCTGTTTTGCAGCATTCACATAGGCACTAACCGCCACCCCTGCGGCTGCAACATTCTTTGAATTGGAACAAAGTACTGATCCCAGAGTAACGCCAGTTTCCTTATCCTCTTCGACAACCCTTACAACATCCTCAAGGATATTGTTGTCATCAATGAAGTGGGTTGTAAGGTCACCACGTACGAATGCATCATTGTCCAGGACTGATTTGTGGAACGGTATGTTGGTAGTAACTCCCTATATCACAAACTCATAAAGTGCCCTTTTCATCCTGTTAATAGCCTCTTCACGGTCACTACCCCACGTACTTAATTTTGCAACCATGGAATCGTAGTAAGGCGGAATACTGTAACCCATGTAGACGCCACTGTCCATACGTACACCCGGACCTCCCGGAGAACGATAACCCCTGATCTTGCCCGGAGATGGTGCAAAGTCGTTCAGAGGATCTTCTGCATTGATACGGCATTCGATCGCATGACCCTGTATCTTGATATCTTCCTGCTTGAAAGGTAGCTTTTCGCCCCATGCGATGAGGATCTGCTGTTTTGCAAGGTCGATACCTGTGACAAGCTCAGTAATACCATGTTCTACCTGAAGACGAGTATTGACCTCAAGGAAGTAGAAATCGCCCTTTGAATAAAGGAACTCTACTGTACCTGCATTTTCATAACCTATTGATTCTGCTGCCTTTACTGCAGCATCGCCCATCTCTTTACGAAGTTCAGGGGTCATGATCGGAGAAGGTGCCTCCTCCATGAGCTTCTGATGCCTGCGCTGTATGGAACATTCCCTGTCCGATACATAGACAGTATTACCGTAACTATCAGCAAGTATCTGGAATTCGATATGGCGTGGCTCTTCAACATATTTCTCGACGAATACTGTCGGATCCCCAAAAGCAGATTGTGCAACTGACTGGATGGATTCCAGTGATGAAGCGAACTCATCCCTTGAGCGGACGATCTTCATACCGATGCCGCCACCACCTGCAGATGCCTTGATCATTACAGGATATCCAATAGAATCTGCGATATCGAGTGCTTCATCAACATCATCGATCGCCTTGTCATACCCGGGAACGACAGGAACACCGGCTTCTATCATAAGTGCCCGGGCAGCGATCTTGCTACCCATCTTTTCGATGACCTCGCTTGAAGGACCGATGAAAGTTATGCCGGCCTCCTCACATTTCTTTGCGAATACCGGGTTCTCAGAAAGAAAACCATATCCCGGGTGAATCGCTTCTGCACCGGACTCTTTCGCAACTTCCAGAATAGTATCCATTTTCAGATAGCTCTGGCTTGAAGGAGCGGGACCGATCAGATATGCCTCATCCGCATATTTTGCAAAAAGGGCATTTTGGTCGGCTTCGGAATAAACAGCTACAGTGGAGATGCCAAGCTCCCTACAAGCACGCATTATGCGTATGGCGATCTCACCCCTGTTGGCTATAAGAACTTTGTTGAACATGATTATACCCCGATTAGTTGATTGCCATCAGTACTTCTCCCGTACCAACGGGATCGCCTTCAGATACAAATATCTCTTTTACCACACCACTACCTGGAGCGTGGATCGCATTCTCCATCTTCATGGCTTCGATAACACAGATCTTGTCCCCTTCCTCAACGGTGTCACCAACATTGACATTGATCGAAAGGATCATTCCCTGCATATGGCTTGTAACGGCGCCTTCACATTCCACCATCTGTTTCGAACTCTCGACAACCTGGACAGAACCTCCAGTAGGTTCTACTTTGACATCAAAGATCTCACCATCGACCTCAACACGGTAATCGGTTGGGATAGCCATGTCGACCTGTGGAGCAGCCTGTAAAGTAGTTGCAGGAACCAGTTCCTCTTCTTCAGCCTCACCGAGCAGGAATTTTGGTGCGATTGCAGGATACAGTATATAGGTCAGAACGTCCTCTTCCTTCTTTACAAGACCCTGTTCTTCTGCTTCTTTCTTAAGAGTCTCATATTCAGGTTCCAGAAGATCTGCCGGGCGGCATGTTATAGGTTCTTCGTCACCAATTATCTTTGCGATCATTTCTGAACTGATAGGTGCAGGTGACCTTCCATAGAGACCACGCACATAGTCCTTTACTTCTTTAGGTATGACCTTGTAGCGCTCGCCCATAAGAACATTCAATACAGCCTGGGTTCCCACTATCTGGCTGGTTGGAGTGACAAGTGGCGGATACCCAAGTTCTTCACGTACCCGTGGCATCTCTTCCAGTACAGCATCATATTTGTCAAGAGCATTCTGCTCCTTGAGCTGTGAAACAAGATTGGAAAGCATACCACCCGGGATCTGATAAAGCAGGACGTTCGTATCTATCTGTTCGGATATCGGATCAAGTATACCCCTGTATTCTTCTTTGATTTCCTTGAAGTATCGTGATGGCTCGGCCAGAAGTTCCAGGTCCAGACCAGTATCATATTTTGTCCTTGCAAGCGCTGCAACAACTGACTCCGTTGGAGGCTGGGAAGTCCCACCTGCCAGAGGAGATAATGCAGTGTCAAGAACATCAACACCAGCATCACATGCTGCCATATAGCTCATCGAAGCCATGCCTGATGTGCAGTGGCAGTGAAGTGCAACAGGAAGACCGACCTCTTTTTTGAGCGAGGTTATAAGTTCGTATGCCTCATGGGGTGCAAGCAGACCTGCCATATCCTTGATGCAGATAGAATCACAGTCAAGATCTGCAAGTTCTTTTGCGAACTCAACATACTTTTCCACGGTGTGTACCGGACTAATGGTATAGCTAAGGGTACCCTGCACATGAGCACCAACGTTCTTTGCAACGCTTATTGCCTTTTCCATGTTCCTGATGTCATTGACAGCATCGAATATCCTGAATATGTCGATACCATTCTCATGGGCCTTGGTTACGAACTTCTCCACAACATCATCTGAATAGTGACGGTATCCCACAAGATTCTGACCACGAAGTAACATCTGTGCCGGAGTGTTAACCATTTGCTTTTTAAGTTCCCTCAGGCGCTCCCACGGATCCTCATTCAAGTACCTGATACATGTATCAAATGTAGCACCTCCCCACATCTCAAGAGAGTAATACCCGACCTCGTCCAACTTTTCAACGATCGGCAACATGTTACGGGTTCGCATACGTGTCGCAAGAAGAGACTGGTGTGCATCTCGAAGAATTGTTTCCGTGATTTTTACTGACATAATTTTACCTCATAATTAGATCTATTTAGACCCGATCCGGGGTTTGCATTCATGATAAGCTTAAATTGTACATAATTAAACATCTCCTTTTATGTACTTTCTGGTAAGCATATATAAGTAACTGGATAAATTGTACATATCTGTCTTGAAATAAAACATAAGTGATGCATCCATAACGAATCCCGATATACAAGAACAGCAAGAAAAGGATGAATGATCAATTAAAAATAAGAATTACCAGGCATTTCGGCCTGAAGATCAAACAATATTACAAGTGTTTGAGAATATTACAAGATCATAAAGTCGCTCATACAAATCCCAATAACTGTGACAATTTCAATATAACATTGCCAACAGAAAGAGTAACTTTATTAACAATACTTACTGCTTCAATTTCAATATTACCACTATCATAAGCCTCAAGGAAATCGCTCACCGGATCATCAGATCCAAGAAGTTCTCTTACACTTTTCTCATTAGTGTTAATGATAATAGAAGGGGTAAAATCCGACTCATCCTGATCAACAGCAACAAATTCGGTCACGAACATATCTTCGGTCACTATTTTCAAAGCAAGAGTACTTCCGTTGTTCATATCAATTGCTGCAAGAATATCTTCATTGCCAAGCAGGCTCTTAAGGGGTCCAGGAACACTATCTGCGTTCAGGTTATATTCATTCACCATAAAATCCATTTCACTGAAAAGATCAGCTGATGCAGGTACTGAAAATAAAGTCGCGATAACCAATAATGTTAGAATAATCCTGTTCAATACAACTCCTCCGTATTAATATGTAAATTCATATAATATTCAAAATATAAAAATTCGATGGAATCAATTTAAAAGAATATCAACATCTTTTTAATTTCAAAGGCCATAGTCAATGAAATCAGGGAGATAACCCAATATGGCAGAAATTGTAGCAAGCAAGGAAATGCAGGAGTACTTCAATACGCTTGAGAGCACGTTGAAAAAGGAAATAGAAATAGTCAACAATGCACGCTCAAAGGGTAAAGATCCAAAACCCCATGTTGAAATACCACTTGCAAAGGACCTTGCCGACAGAGTGGAGAACCTGATCGGAGTTAAAGGTGTAGCAGAGCTAATCCGGAAACTGGAAGAAACCAGGTCAAGGGAAGAAGCTGCACTGGCCCTTGGAAGAGAAGTAGCTCAGGGAAAAGTTGGTACCTTTGATTCAAAATCCGATGCTATCGAAGCTGCGATCCGTGTGTCTGTTGCCATGCTGACAGAAGGAGTTGTTGCTGCCCCAATTGAAGGAATTGACCGTGCAGGGATCGGAAAGAACGATGACGGATCAGAATACGTCAGCATTTTCTATGCCGGCCCGATACGCAGTGCAGGAGGTACTGCACAGGCACTATCTGTCCTTGTTGGTGATTATGTACGCAGAGGCGTTGGTATTGACAGATATAAACCCCGAAAAGAAGAGGTTGAACGCTATATCGAGGAGATCATGCTCTACAAAAGGGTTGCAAGTCTCCAGTACACCCCATCCGAAGAGGAGATCCGGCTGATCGTGGAGAACTGCCCAATATGCATCGACGGGGAGCCAACAGAAGCAGAAGAGGTTGAAGGACACCGTAATCTGGACAGGATCGGAACTAACAGAGTACGTGGTGGAATGGCCCTGGTACTTGCTGAAGGCCTGGCACTAAAAGCCCCGAAGATACAGAAGCATGTAAAAAAGCTTAAGATCGATGGCTGGGAATGGCTCGATCAGCTTATTACCGGCACAAAGAGCGCAGCTGACGACAGTGGCGAAGAGAAGAAGGAAGAGAAACCGAGGATCAAGCCGAAGGATAAGTATATGCGAGACCTGATCGCCGGAAGACCTGTTTTTTCCCACCCATCCCGACCGGGAGGATTCCGGTTGCGCTATGGAAGGTCGCGCAATACGTCCTTTGCAGCCGCAGGAATAAATCCTTCCGGAATGATCGTGATGGACGATTTCATCGCACCGGGAACACAGCTTAAAGTTGAAAGACCTGGAAAAGCAGCAGGAATGGCTCCTGTTGATTCCATCGAAGGTCCCACTGTAAAGCTCAGATCCGGAGATGTTGTCAGGATCGACCGCATAGATGAGGCATACAACTTACGACAGGAAGTAGAAGAGATCATTGACATCGGCGAGATACTGATAAATTATGGCGATTTCCTTGAGAACAACCACCCTCTTGCGCCATCACCTTACTGTTTCGAGTGGTGGATACAGGAATACAGGAAAGCCGGAGGAGATCAGTCAGTTGATGAAGAAGATCTTAAAGATCCATCCCAGGATGTTGCATTGGACATCAGCAAAAAGTATGGAGTAGCCCTGCATCCTAAGTTCACATACTTGTGGCATGATATTGAAAATGATAAATTCGAACAACTTGCTGATTTTATATCTGAGAATGGCATCCTTGAGAGCGAGAGAACAGTACTCAGATTGCCATACGATGCCGCCCTGTCAAGCGGGGTGAAAAGAACACTTGAGCTACTACTTGTCCTTCACAAGATCAGCGGTGGAATGATACTGATCGAGGAACCGCTGCCATTCATATATACTCTTGGACTTGATGACGAACTCAGAAAGAAGTGGGACTCTCTTGAACATGAAGAAGTACTTGACAATATCAATCAGATAACGGAATTTGAAGTACGTCCCAGAGCTCCCACACGCATTGGTGCAAGGATGGGAAGACCGGAGAAATCTGATAAAAGAAAGATGTCACCGGCACCTCATGTATTGTTCCCCATTGCGGAATCAGGAGGCAATACACGAAAACTTGAGAATGCTGCCAGCTTCAAAGCATCAACAAATGCAAAGGTCGGCGAGATAACCGTAGAGATCGGGAACAGGATATGTCCGGCATGTGGCGTGGAAACCATCGAATACAGATGTGACTGTGGCGAATATACCATACCAAAACTATTCTGCCCAAGATGCGGGATCTCTGTGAACAAAAAGGAATGTCCCAAGTGCGGTACAAAGACAACCTGCACAAGTATGAGAAAGATCGATTTCAAAAGCATTTACCAGAAAGCATTCGAGAAGGTAGGTGAAAGAGACAAACTCGATTCCTTCAAAGGTGTAAAGAGAATGATGTCAAAAGACATGACACCTGAACCTCTCGAAAAAGGTATCCTCCGGGCAAAACATGACCTGTTCACTTTCAAGGATGGAACAGTGCGTTATGACATGTCGGACATACCACTCACACACATCAGACCTTCCGAAATAGGCGTCACTTGCGAGAAACTTAAGGAACTTGGCTATGAAGAAGACATCTATGGAAAACCGCTTACAGACCCCGAGCAGGTACTCTGCCTTAAAGTTCAGGACCTTGTAATATCATACGATTGCGCTGATTATCTTCTAAGGACAATGCAATACATTGACGATCTTTTTGTCAAATATTACAAAGTTGACCCATATTATAATGCAAAGACCAGGGATGATACAGTTGGCATCCTCCTGATGGGACTGGCACCACATACATCAGCAGGAGTGCTTGGAAGGCTTGTAGGATTTACCACAGCTGCGGTTGGATATGCCCATCCGTTCTTCCATGCTGCAAAAAGGCGTAATTGTGACGGGGATGAAGATTGCGTCATGCTGCTTATGGATGGTCTGCTCAACTTCTCCCGTGAGTACCTGCCGGACAAAAGGGGAGGAAAGATGGATGCACCCCTTGTTCTGACCACACGCCTTGACCCCAGCGAGGTTGACAAGGAAGCACATAATATAGATGTATGTGAATCATATCCGCTTGAGTTCTACGAAGCCACACAGAGGATCGCAAACCCGAAGGAGTTTGAAGACACTTTTGACCTGATCAGCAGCAGACTTGGCACCCCATTACAGTATGAAAAGTTCATGTTCACCCATGATACATCCAACATTGCGGCAGGCCCGCTTAAAAGTGCATACAAGACACTTGGAAGCATGGTTGAGAAGATGGATGCACAGCTTGAACTGGGGAAGAAGATACGTGCTGTTGATGCATCGGACGTCGCAGAGAGGGTACTTATATCCCACTTCCTGCCGGATATGTTCGGAAACCTGAGAGCTTTCTCAAGACAGGGGACAAGATGTGTCAAATGTGGTGCTAAGTACCGCAGACCACCACTTACAGGTAGTTGTCAAAAATGTGGTGGCAGGGTTATCCTTACGGTTCACGAGGGAGCTGTCAAAAAGTACTTTGAGGTTTCAATGAAAGTGGCAGAAGAGTACAATGTTTCAAGTTACACAAAACAGCGCATTGAACTGATAGGCTATGACATGAAGTCACTTTTTGAAAATGACAGGTCCAAACAGATGGGACTTTCAGACTTTATGTGAAAATATTGCAGCAAACGCTGCAATATATTAGTGTACAAATACAATCGATCAGTGTATAATATATTCGTTAGCAGATCGATATATTAAGCAACTGATCGGACAAGTCTATTACCGACAGCTATCACTGCACAGGCATGCCTATGGCATTGATCTGCTGAATGAGCTCTGTGAACATTTTAATTTCGAGCTCAAGAACATCTTCTTCGCTCATACCTATTGACATCTCGCCGTCAACTGTCAATGTATCAGGCCCACGCCTTACGAGCCGGTCCACACCATCGCTGCAAAGCAGTCCCTTTACTTCGGGATCATGGACAAAAGCACGACCAGGAATAATAACAGTCTCCTTGACATTGGAAAGGTCAAGATCACGGAAATCATCGATAGTGATAAGGCAACCGATGTCCTTGTTCAACCCAATTACATTCACAGTGCCTCCCAGCTTGCCAAATATCCCGGAGAGCCTGTCTTCTGCAACCTTACTTGTGATTATTGTAGCTTCCTTTGTAACCTCAGGCAACTTTTCGAGCAGATCCTCATGCAACCTGATCGCGAACGGGGATCCAAAGAGAGGATCTTCCAGAGGTGTGCCGGTAACCCTGAAACTGTGATTTTTAGCAGCATCACGTACTATCTGAGTGAACTCTTCAACAGTATGAGACTCTATACCGTCCATAATAGGGGCATTCTCAAGTATCAGGCCTTCTTCCCTTGAGTTAGCAAAGCGCATGAGTATCGCACCTGAGGCACCCATCGCTTCCAGATCTGTAAGTGTGTTCTCAAGAACTTCACCGTCATTGGCACCTGGAATGATAACAATTGCAGCATAGACCTCACAATGTGCACAGAAATCACGAAGTACAGCAAGGGATGCTTCCGGCTCGGGATCGTTCATATATTTTCCACGAATTTCCGGATCTGTTGCAAATACGGTAAATGATACCTCGGTAACACCGTTCTCAATGAAGAAGGCAGCATCATCTTCAGAAGTAAATCCTTTGCCACTGGTATACCCCAGATGTATCGGTTTTTTGAACTGTGATAAGAAAGAGACCAGCTCCTTTAGTTCTGGATAACAACTGATGTCACCGCCACCACTTATGGTAAACTTATCAGCTTCCCCTGAACCAAAATGCAGGGCTTGTGAAACTTCACCCATTACATATTGAGCAGGTTTGAAGCCGGAGTAGAGTTCTTTAACACCGCGTGTGCAATAGTCACATCCCTTTGAAAAAGGGAAACAATGCTTACACCCAAAAGCAGGTACGTCTTTTACTTTCTTAAAGTAACAGTACTTGCAAAACCCGCGACAATCTACGCCGGGATTTCCACCGACATCTGCGACTATTTCCATATCGATCGTGGGTACCTTAATGTATGTAGTACTAAACCTTTGTGGTGCAAAAAACGGGAGAGGACAGACATTGATTATTATTCCATACAGAATTAATTTAGGAAGATAAGGATGAACGGTTGTTTCACACAAACCTATACATACGTATGCATATCGTATGTTAATTTATTTGAATAATTCAAACTAAACCGCATCAGAGGCATATATCTTAATGATTAATAATGATTAACTATAGCGACCTCACGCCAAATCCAAAAGCTTTAAACCTGAAAACAACGTTCCAAATTTGAATCAATTAGAAGAAAGACCAAATGGGAACATCATTAAACACATACCCGGCACCAGTAGGAAACTTCTGTGCCAACGCTCAAATTTGTGGTTTCCATAGGGATTTCTGGAATAAAATTAGGAGGAAATATCGTGTCTGACAAAATAGACATATATGACGACAGAGGTACACTGTTGGAAAGCGGCGTCGACATAATGGCACTCGCCCCAACAACAAATGCAGCAATCGGAAAGATCATCAAAGACACAAAGAGAACTGTTGCTATCAATCTTGCAGGTATCGAGAAAGGTCTCGCAACCGGTAAGTATGGTGGTAAAGGACGTCAGATTCTCGGACGTGGTCTTGAATATGATATCGTAGGGAACGCAGATGCTATCGCAGAGTCTGTTGCAAACTTTGTAAAGGTAAGCGATGATGACGACACAAACGTAAAAGTGATCGGTGGCGGAAAACAGCTTCTTGTGCAGGTCCCAAGCTCAAGAACAGACGCTGGTGCTGACTTCGTTTCAGGAAGTACAGTAAGTGCAGCAGCTGTTGTACAGACCATCATTGACACATACAACACCGACATGTTCGATGCACCACTCGTAAAGGGTGCTGTCTGGGGTAGCTATCCACAAACCATGGACATGAGCGGCGGTAACGTTGCATCAATTCTCAGCATACCACAGCAGAATGAAGGTCTCGGTTTCTCCTTGAGGAACATCATGACCAACCACGTCGCTGCTATCACAGGCAGAAAGGCACTCAACGCTGCTGCACTCTCCTCAATATACGAGCAGGCAGGTATGTACGAGATGGGTAATGCAGTAGGTTCATTCGAGAGACACCAGTTACTCGGATTCGCATACCAGGGTCTTAACGCTAACAACCTTGTCTACGAAATGGTCAAAGAGAACGGCAAGACCGGTACAGTCGGTACAGTCATCAATACAGTTGTCGACAAGGCAATCGAAGCAGGTATCATCGAGGTCGACCACAAGGCACCATCCGGATACAACTTCTACAAGGCAAATGACGTTTCCATGTGGAACGCATACGCAGCAGCAGGTCAGCTCGCAGCTACACTCGTAAACTGTGGAGCAGGCAGAGCAGCTCAGAACGTATCATCAACCATCCTGTACTTCAACGATATACTCGAGAAGGAAACAGGTCTTCCAGGCTGTGACATGGGTAGAGCACAGGGTACTGGAGTCGGATTCTCTTTCTTCAGCCACTCAATCTATGGTGGCGGTGGACCAGGTATCTTCAATGGTAACCACGTTGTAACAAGACACTCCAGAGGATTCGCAATTCCTTGTGTATCCGCTGCATGTTCACTCGATGCAGGTACTCAGATGATTACCATCGAGAAGACATCAGGACTTGTTGGAAATGTGTTCGGTTCAATCGAAGAATTCAGAGAGCCAATCAAAGCAGTTGCAGGGGCACTCTAATACAAGAGCTCTAACAGATCTTGAAGGTAATCAATAATGGTCGATTCTGCATCAAACACAGAGAACCTCATACAGATCGAGATATTTCCACGAAGGTTACTCAGCCCGGAAACCGCACAGGAACTACTCGTCGAACTGAGCAAAATAGAAGGCATCACAAGGGCATTCGTACAGGGCCCAAGACTTCCAGTGACCGTACCATATGGTCCTGCGACAGGACAGGATGTCAACCATAAGTTCAGTGACACGATCAGTATCGGTGAAACGGACATTAACTTGGCTGTGATCGTTGGCCGCATAAGGCTGGAAGTCCTCAACTCAGAAATAAGAGACAACATCAGGGAAATTTGTGAGCGGATACTCCCGATGGGACTCGAGTTCAGAGAAGGACTTTTCTTACAAAACAAGCAGACCGTCTCCGACTATGCAAAACGTGGTCCTGGAGCAGATCCAACAGTCCTCGGACTGGCAGATCCAAAAGGCAAAGTGGGTAATCGTATTTGTACCTTAAATCCAGCGGAATGATGTTAAATGTTTGACCGGGAAACACAAGTTGTGGACTGCAGGCATGGAATGGGCCTGGGACGCGGTGGAGGGCTTGCACAACGCGGCACTCTTTCCGAAACCGGACGCCCTGATGTCATCACAGTCGCAATGAGTCCCGGCAGACGTCACATCACAAAACCGATATGTGAACTCACATACGGCATGCGCAGGGAGGATATACAGGTCAGTGTTCTGGTATTGAACTCAGGATCAGGTATACCTGATACACCAATGAGATCAGGCGCATTCGGGATAACACCTGAAGAAGTTGCGCAGATATCAAGGCATAAACTGGCAGTTATCCATACAGGGAACATACGAGACCATGTGGTAAAAAAAGTAAGGGAAATTCTAAAGGATGCAGAGGTCCCGGCAATAATCGTCTGTCAGACAAATGTCGACTTTGAAGATTTTGCCAAGGGAGGAATTAAGACCAAATTTGTGAAGCCTAAAAATAACGAGACCCTAACAAAAGGAAAAGTTATGGATATTGTGTCAGGAGTCACAAGAGGGGAATCATGTCCAAGAGACAAGTTGAACGAACTCGTGAAATCCGTAAAGAACACAATGAGATCTATTGATAACTAAGGAGTGTATAATATGGCATACGAAGCACAATATTATCCAGGTGCAACATCCGTTGCAGAAAACAGAAGAAAGCACATGTCCGGAAACGTCGAAAAGCTCAGGGAAGTCTCTGACGACGACCTTACATTAGTACTCGGACACCGTGCACCAGGTAGTGACTACCCAAGCACACACCCACCACTCGCTGAGATGGGTGAACCAGAATGCTCAGTCAGAGAAATGGTCGAACCAACACCAGGCGCAAAAGCTGGTGACAGGGTAAGGTACGTTCAGTTCGTCGACTCAATGTACAACGCACCATCAACACCATACTTCAGGTCCTACGCAGCAGCGATCAACTACAGAGGTGTCGATCCAGGTACACTTTCCGGTCGTCAGGTCGTTGAAGCTCGTGAGAGAGACATGGAAGAGATTGCAAAGTTCCAGCTCGAGACAGAAATGACCTGTCCAGCACTTGCAAGCCTTCGTGGCGCAACTGTCCACGGTCACTCACTCCGTCTCCCAGAAGATGGAATCATGTTTGACATGCTTGACAGATGCCGCCTCGAGAACGGCGTAGTTATCATGCACAAGGACCAGGTAGGAAGGGCAATCGACAAGAAGGTCGACTTTGGAAAAGCAATGTCCGAGGACGAGGCTGCCAAGAGAACCACAATCTACCGTGTGGACAATGTTGCATTCAGAGATGACGCAGAGGTCATCGAATGGGTCCACACAGTATTTGAGAAGAGAACCGCATATGGATTCAAGCCAGAGTAATCGAGGTGAGATAAATGGCAGATGATAGAAAGAGATTATTCCAGAAAGAATTGGAAGTCAAATTCACAAAAGAACACGGCGACAACAAGATGGAAGGCGGAGAGATCACTGACAAGAAAGTGACATACTACCGTCTTGGTGTTGACCAGAACCCAAGAAAAGTCGAGATGAAGAAAGCAGGTCAGGAAATGGCAGCTGCGAGGGGACTCGTTGGTTACAACCCAATGATGCACTGCGGTGGTATCCCACTCGGTCAGAGAGCACTTACCCCATCATTCATTTCCGGCACTGACATCATGGTCGAGTCCGATGACCTCCACTACGTCAACAACGCTGCAATGCAGCAGATGTGGGATGACATCAGAAGAACCACCATCGTCGGCATGGACATGGCTCACGAGACACTCGAGAAGCGTCTCGGTATAGAAGTCACACCAGAAACGATCAACCACTACCTTGAAGTGCTCAACCACGCACTCCCTGGCGGAGCAGTTGTTCAGGAGCACATGGTCGAAACACACCCAGCTCTTGTAGATGACTGTTACTGTAAGATCTTCACCGGTGACGACGAGCTTGCAGATGAGATCGATGACCAGTTCCTCATTGACATCAACAAGCAGTTCCCAGAAGAGCAGGCAGAAGCACTCAAAGCAGCTATCGGAAAGACAACCTGGCAGGCAGCACACATCCCAACCGTTGTAAGCAGAACAACAGATGGTGCACAGACCTCAAGGTGGATGGCAATGCAGGTCGGTATGTCCTTCATCGCAGCATACAACATGTGTGCTGGTGAAGCAGCAGTAGCTGATCTTTCATACGCAGCAAAGCACGCTGGTGTTATCTCAATGGGAGATATGCTTCCAGCAAGACGTGCACGTGGTCCAAACGAGCCTGGTGGAATTTCCTTCGGTCACATGGCAGATATCATACAGACAAGCCGTGTTGACGCAGAAGACCCAGCACACGTAGCCCTTGAGGTAGTCGGTGCAGGATGTATGCTCTACGATCAGATCTGGCTTGGTTCCTACATGTCTGGTGGTGTCGGATTCACACAGTATGCAACCGCTGCATACACCAACAACATCCTTGATGACAACATCTACTACAACGTTGACTACATCAACGACAAGTACGATGGTGCAGCAAACAAGGGTACCGACAACAAGGTAAAGGCAACAATGGATGTTGTCAAGGACATCGCAACAGAGTCCACGATATATGGTATCGAGAACTACGAGAAGTACCCAACCGCACTCGAAGACCACTTCGGTGGTTCCCAGAGAGCAACAGTACTTTCCGCAGCAGCAGGTAGTGCAACAGCACTCGCAACCGGAAACGGAAACGCTGGTCTTTCCGCATGGTACCTTTCAATGTACCTGCACAAGGAAGCACTCGGACGTCTTGGTTTCTTCGGTTTCGACCTGCAGGACCAGTGTGGTGCTACAAACGTATTCTCCTTCCAGTCCGACGAAGGTCTGCCTCTTGAGCTCCGTGGTCCAAACTACCCTAACTACGCAATGAATGTAGGTCACCAGGGTGGTTACGCCGCAATCACTTCAGCAGCACACGCAGGACGTGGAGATGCATGGGCAGTCAACCCACTGATCAAGGTCTGCTTCGCAGATGAACTTCTCCCATTCGACTTTACCGCACCAAGGAAAGAGTTTGGAAGAGGCGCAATCAGAGAGTTCGAGCCAGCTGGTGAGAGATCACTCATCATCCCAGCAAAATAAACATAAATTTGAAAAGGCAGGCTTTGCCTGCTTTTTTCTATCTTTTTTTGACCTGGACATAATCGTCCGCTTTTTTTATTTTGATATAACATTTTTTTCATGAGCGAAAGCTTTGTTTGATGGAAACCGTTTTACCAGAGACACCTTCAGGATATTACAAATATGAAAAGAAAGCAGGTAAATCGATAATTATATCAGGGAAGTAATCATCATCAAAAGCATTCAAGCCGGACCTGAAAAACAAAACTTCGAACAAATTACTATATTATCTTTTTACAAGGGGATCACTTCATGGCTACAGAGATAGAAAAGAAAGTAATGGAAGCAAAAATGGCATCCATTACACTTGCAAGTGTAGACACTCAGACAAAGGACAAGGCTCTTGAAGCCATGGCCAGAGCACTTGACGAAAACCGCAACAGAATAATAGAAGCAAATAACGCTGACCTCGAAGAAGCCGGGAGAATGAAGGCTGAAGGTAAACTCTCACAGGCACTTGTGGACCGCCTTAAGGTCAGCAATTCGAAGATCGACGGAATGATCAGCGGCATTCGTGATGTTATCAAACTTGAGGACCCTTCCGGTAGAACAATGAAAACGCTTGAACTTGACACTGGTCTGGACCTTTATCAGGTAAGCTGCCCTATCGGACTTATAGGAGTTATTTTCGAATCCCGTCCGGATGTTGTCCCACAGATCATGTCACTTTGCCTCAAGAGTGGAAACGCCACCATATTCAAAGGTGGTAGCGAAGCATTGAACTCCAACCGTACAATATTCGATATACTTGTCAAGGCAATGGAAAATACAGAAGGGATACCAAAAGGTGCGTTCCAGCTCATGGAAACAAGGGAAGAGGTCATGGACCTCCTCGCACTTGATGATTATATTGACCTCCTGATCCCACGCGGATCTAACGAATTCGTGAAGTATATACAGGACAATACAAAGATATCGGTACTCGGCCACGCAGATGGGATATGTCACGTTTATGTGGACAACAGTGCTGATATGAACAAAGCGTATGATGTATGCTTCGACTCTAAAGTACAGTACCCTGCAGTATGCAACGCCATGGAAACCCTGCTCATAAACAAGGAAATAGCTGAGGACTTCATGCCCGAAATGATGAAAAGGTATGATGAAGCAGGAGTTGAGCTTCGTTTTGATGAGGATTCATACGTTATTGCAGAAAATCTTGGCCTGAAGAACATCAAAAAGGCAACCGATGAAGATTGGAAAACAGAATACAATGAACTGATCCTTTCAGTAAAGCTCGTTGACTCCATTAAGCAGGCGATCGACCATATCAACAGCTATGGATCCCACCATACAGATGCGATCATCACAGAAGATGCAGCAAAACGAAAGCAGTTCATCGATCTTGTGGACTCGTCAAGTGTCATGGTAAACGCTTCCACCAGATTTGCAGATGGGTTCCGCTATGGCAAAGGTGCAGAAGTTGGCATTAGCACTAACAAGATACATTCACGTGGCCCGGTAGGAATGGAAGGACTTGTCATTTACAAATATGTATTGTTGGGTAATGGGGACAAGGTCTCCGATTATGCCGGAGATGAGCCAAAGCCATTTACTCACAGGGTAATCGATAGAAAACTATCCGATGCTTTGAACAACTGATAATAACAAAAAGGTGTCCACTTTGATCAACAGGCAACAGATACTGAGTGATGCTAAGAAAATTGTCATCAAGTTAGGTACAACTTCGATCAGCAGGGAAGATGGAAGCCTTAATACTGAATTTATGGAAAAGGTTGCAGCACAGGTCTCTGAGCTGCACAATGCCGGGAAGAAGGTAATACTGGTCAGTTCCGGTTCAATTGGAATTGGTATAGAGATCCTGAAACTGAACTGCCGCCCAAAAGAGATACCCGTACGCCAGGCAGCTGCCGCTGTCGGACAGGGTGTATTGATGCAGCACTGGATGGAAGCTTTCAGCAAACATGACCTTAACGTGGCACAGATACTCCTGACATACGATTCTTTCACTAACAGGTTAACATACCTGAACCTCAGGAACAGTATCTCCACACTTTTAAGCTACGGCGTTATCCCGATCATCAATGAGAATGACCCAACCTGTGTTCATGAGATCGAGGCAACACTTGGTGATAATGACAAGCTTTCAGCAATGGTTGCAAGTAAGACTGAAGCAGACCTATTGATACTGCTGACCGATATAGACGGCCTGTTCAATAAGAACCCAAAAAGGCATGATGACGCTGTACTATTGAATACCGTGGAAGAGATCACACCTACCATCGAAAGCTATGGCGGAAGCCCTACCAGCATGAAAGGTGTTGGAGGCATGCGCACTAAAATAGCAGCTGCAAAGATATGCAATATGGCCGGCTGCTACATGGTCATTGCCAATAGCAATGTGGATAATAGCATCACCAGGATACTTGCCGGAGAAACCATCGGAACACTCTTCCTTGCAAACCAGTACGTTCACAAGAACAGGATACGCTGGATAATACTTGGGAAAGCATCCGGAACCGTCATAGTCGATCCTGGAGCAAAAGAGGCCATCTCCAACAGTATGAGTCTGCTCCCATCCGGTGTTGTCGAGGTCATCGGCAGCTTTGACAGAGGCGACATAGTAAAACTGGAATGTGATGGAGAAGTATTTGGAAAAGGTATCACAGACTACACATCCGAAGAACTTGAAGCCATCAAAGGTAAACAGACGAATGTGATAGCAGATATCCTCGGATATAAGAACTATGACCACGTGATCAAGAAAGAGAATATAGGACTTCTCAAGTAATAAGTGTCGTATTTATCAGATTTTCCAGATAATAGTTCTTTCAAAACAAAAGAACGACCATAACCTTATTATACATTTTTATTTACTGTAATACCATCCTATTGATGGAATACTACAGGAGCATTAATGAAGACGAGTACCAGGGAACATAACGGAAACAAGAGATCAAAGATCCTTGTTGTAGAAGCAAATGATCCTGATGTTGAAAGCTTGAGCCTTGTTCTTTCAGCCGACTACGATATAATAAGGGCTACTAAAGGCAATGAAGCCCTTGAACTAGTCGAAAAAGAAAATCCCGAACTTATTCTTCTTGGCAGCGACCTGTCTGATATGGAAAGGTACGATGTCTGCAAGACAATAAAGAAAAAACTCCGGAACAAGCTATTGCCTGTAATAGTGGTTACTTCCCTCCTCGAAAGTGAAGAAAAGACAGATGCTATTAAGGCAAATGCAGATGAGATCCTCATAGAACCTGTCGATGAACTGGAACTTACCACAAGAGTACGTTCACTTCTTCGTATGCGTCATCTGCACGAGGAGCTTGTCAAAGAAAGGGATCAGGTACAAAGATATATTGATGTCGCAGGTTCGATTATCGGAGTTGTTGATAGGGACTTCAGAGTTACCCTCGTGAACCAGAAAGCCTGTGATGTTCTTGGTTACTCAAAAGAAGAGGTTATGGGAAAGAACTGGTTCGATGTTTTTGTACCGGAATACATCAGAGATGATATAAAGAAAGGGTATTTAGGGGTCATTAATGGTACTATTGAACCTCCGGAGTTCTCAGAGAAGCCTATCATTACCAAAAATAAAGACGAAAGATGGGTACTCTGGCACGACGTCATACTCCGGGACGATGAAATGAACATTGTGGGAACTATTAGTTCCGGTGATGATATCACGGAGAGAAAACTTGCAGAGAACGCAATGGAAGAGGCGAACACGGAACTTAAGTTACTCGATAATATAAAGGACCAGTTCCTGACAAATCTTAATTATGAACTCAGGACACCACTGATATCCATAAAAGGTTTTTGTGAACTATTAATGGAAGAGAAGCTGGGGACAGTAAACGATTCACAAAAAAATGCACTGGATGCGGTCCTCAGGAATTCTGAAAGGCTTCGACATCTTATCGATTCACTTCTTTACGTAAGCGGAGAACGCAACCAGAACATCAAGTACAATATAATACCACTTTATCCGGCAAGACTTATTGAGGATATCCTCGAGGATCGAGCCCTATATGTAGAAAAGAAGGAACTGACAGTTGAAAGTCATGTGCCGAAAAACCTTCCTGCTATCCTTGGAGACATCGAACATCTGGAAAGGATGTTTACCCACCTTCTGGATAATGCAATAAAGTTTACACCTTCCAAAGGGAAGATCACAGTTTCTGCCTCCACCTACGACGATACTTTAGAAATAAAGATAAAAGATACAGGCATCGGCATCCCTGAGGAGCTTTTACCTAACATCTTCAGCAGTTTCTATCAGGTAGACGGATCGACCCGAAGAAAATATGGAGGCACTGGTGTCGGATTGCATATTTGTAAGAAGATCATTGAAGCACACATGGGAGAGATCTTTGTGGAAAGTGAGGTCGGAGTTGGCACAACATTCACAATTATGCTGCCTGTTTGATCCCGTATCTTTTTATCCCTTAATGCTCTTTTTTTCTGTTCGAACACTATAAATATAATCAGACTGGATGAATTGTGATGAGAAAAGAACGATCTGTAAAGATGGTTTTAGCACTCCTATGTATAATCATACTTGCGATCGTGCTAAGCTACGCACTGCTACCCTACATTAATGCTTTTCTGGGAGCTTTCATCCTTTATGTAATATTCAAACCGGTATATTGCCTGCTTACAGAACGATTTAAACTGCGGAAGGATGCATCTGCACTTTCCGTGATGATGATGTCAATAATACTGGTGCTCATACCACTTTACTTCCTGTTCGTTTCTATCGTAGGAGAGCTCGAAATTGTTATCAGCAGCATTGCCACCAACATTAGCTATGTTGACATCACAGAGAACATAAACTACCTGAATGAAATTGCACCTGACCTGAACATCCAGGAAAAAGTGGTCAACATCGCATCCACTGTAGGTTCATACACGAGCAGGTACCTCTTATCAGCACTGCAGAACATCAGCGGACAGATCATCTCCCTCACCATCATGTTCTTTTTGCTATACTACCTGTTCACATCCACTAACACAGGGTTTGATAATAAGCTCAGGGAATTTGTCCCGTTCAACAACAGGAACACTGAAATACTTCTAAGAGAGCTCAAGAACGTCATACAATCCACCCTCATTGCCACACTGTTGATAGCACTCCTTCAGGGAGCTCTCATTGGCCTGACCTTCTATGCGGTAGGAATACAAGGAGCAACACTCTGGGGAGCTGTCACTGCTATCCTGTCTTTTTTGCCTGTGGTCGGTGCCCCCCTTGTATGGATCCCTGCAGCCATCATACAATTTGCATTGAAGAACTATGTTGCAGGTATTGCAATACTTGTAATGGGCATTATTATCAGCAATATCGATAATGTCCTAAGACCTTTAATTCAGAAAAAAGTAGGAGCAATGCACCCCTTCGTATCCCTGCTCGGAATATTTGTGGGTATCTATCTCTTCGGGATCATAGGTATCGTAGTAGGACCATTATTGATCTCAACATTCCTTTTGGTATTGAAGATGTTCAATGAAGAATATCTTCAGGAATGATATCTAATAGATGATATCTTTGAAAGATAGATATATCAATACAAAAACCACATCATGTGCGCATACCGAAAGCACGCTTTATCTTTTTTCCGGTTCCCACGATCATTTGTTTCACAACATAGGAAACAGGAGTTCTTCGTCCTCCGGAAGTTACTTTCCCATCACGTATAGCCTGAAGTACGGATTCCAATGTCCTTTCCGAGGCATCTACCTCAGTGTAGGAACAACCAACCATCTTCGCTTCGTGTGAATCACTTCCACCTACCTGTGCGAGACTAAGCTCTTTAGCCACCTTTTTTGCCTTGTTATTGGAACCACCGGTCACACACCTGGAATTCAGGACCTCCACAGCATCAATATCAAGCCCTTCAACGTACCCGATACCATGAGATGTCATCTTGAAAGGATGAGGGATTATCACAACACCTTCAAGCTCCCTTGCACGTTCTATGGTCTTCTCAGGGGTCATTCCTGATTCGATGTCCCCATCAGGAGCAAGCACCAGGATATGTCCTTTAGAAGAGGTGACCTCAATGCCAGGGATCACAATCATATCAGAACCTAACTCCTTTGCTCTTCTGGCACAGGCAAGGCCGCCCTCTCGGGTATCATGATCACATATTGCAACACCGTCAAGACCATTTTTTTTTGCAAATTTAAGAATAGAATCTATTTCAGCGTTGCTATCCTTTGAAAAACAGGAGTGGACATGAAGATCAATACGCATATAGACAATGCTGTGCTTTCCGGTTATAAAGTTTTTGAAGAATGCCTTGCATAATTGGTCAAAAAATAAAAATGGAGGATAAAAAGCGAACGGGGTGAATCAAGTCGATTACATAGGGGATTTGTGGTGTAGTACTTAGGGGATGTATGAAGAAACCCGTTCGCAATTGTACAAACGACCCGAACATATATAAACCTTTCGTATAAATACGAACGATTATTAAGCTTCTTTTAATATTATTAAGAAGAGATGACGAAAGGTTTCACCTTTTGAATGATCTCGTCCCTCGCTTCGATTTCCATGAGAATGGAATCCCCGTACTCGATAGTGTGCACAATACCTTCATCATAAAGCCATGAGACCGTGGACATCCCCTCCTCGGACATCGGAATGGAGATCCTGGAATGTTCCCATTTTGGCAGGTTCTCATATAGAAGCTGCTTAAGTTCATCAGTACCTTTGTCCGATATTGCAGATATCATAACCGGATGTGGAGCAAGATAGCTAATAACATCTAGTTTCTCCTGCAGATCTTCTTCCGGAAGCAGGTCTGTCTTGTTAAGAGCAGTAACTATCACAGCACCCTCTGTTCTCTTCCAGAATATATCATGGCTTACTGCCAGCTTTTGTCTGATAACATCCACAGGATCACTCATATCCACCACAAGAAGAATGATATCAGCCAGGAAGATCTCATCAAGCGTTGACCTGAAAGCATCCACCATCCAGTATGGGAGGTCTTCGATAAATCCCACAGTATCTGTCAGAAGCATTCTTCTTTTATTGATCGTGAGAGAACGTGTTGTAGGAGATAGTGTGGTAAAGAGCATGTCCTCAACTATTGTTCCTTCCTTCACAAGTGACTGGAAAAGGGTGCTTTTTCCTGCATTCGTATAACCTGCCAGAGCTACAAGAGAAAACCCCCTCTCATGCCTGAAACTGCGAAGTGACTCACTTCCCTTGCATGAATGCAGAAGTTCGGCCCTGATCCTCACGATCCTTTTCTTAATATCCTGTTCATAAGAATCTTCATAGCCTCCCAGACCCATAAACCCCGGTCGTTCCTCTTTCTTCAGCAAGGAAACGATGGACCTTGCTTTAGGAAGCTCATAATGTAATTTTGCAAGCTCCACCTGCAGCTTTGCACGCCTTGTGGTAGCTCTTGCAGCAAATATCTCAAGGATAAGCTGAAACCTGTCCATTACTTCACATTTGCAGGTCTCGGAGATATTATAGATCTGCGTCGTTGAAAGCTGGTTGTTGAAAATTACTTTCTCAGCGTCCAGAGCCTCTACAAGTTCTGCGAGTTCATCTACCTTGCCACGACCTATCTGGTACTTCCTGTCAGGATACCTTGATTGCACCAATACGCCAACAACCACATAATCAGCGGCATGCGCCAGCTCCTTGAGCTCTGCCAGCTTCCGCTCATTTGAGGCATCATCAGCATTCGGATCATTTCGTTGGACAACAATGGTTTTTTTCATAGTACACCCTTGAATTGGATTATGCGGATACGCTGTCCGATGTTTATCGATAAAGAGATAGACCAATTGATGAATGGATCGGTGGATCAATCAATCAATCAATCAATCAATCAATCAATCAATCAATACTTAATTCCTTCATAAGGAGATTTCTGGAACTTAGGGACACATGGTGTGCAAATTCTATTGCCAGTCTTTCGCTTAGAGATTCCTGATACTTGAACTCCCGTGAGAACATTCTCTTTGAAAGCCATTCCGGCTGATTGTATAGATCACCGTGCTCCACTACAATGGTACCGGGATAATTTATCCCAGCAACAGTTGTTTCGATAATGCTAACAACATCTGTAATATCTGGTGCTGAAGTTGTCAGGAACGGTTTGATAGCGATCTGGGAAATTGATTCGATATGACTTGCAGAGACATCAACTGCAACAGCAGCACAGACCATGTAGTACTCCTTATTTATCCTGTGACGACCTGAGATGTCAACGGCTATTATTGGAAACATTCTATTACTCGCATAGGCATTGTTCATTAATTCAAGTATCGGTCCCGGTCATTGTTCATACAGAGATTCCAGTTCAGCTATTTGTAAAGTCATTCGTTCAGGTATCGAGAACATCATTTCATAAGGTTCCGGATATAATCTGCATCCTTGAGTATTTTGAAGCTTACAAAGCCACCTACAATGAGGTTCATATAAAGTGTGAAAACACGCCATGCAATAACAACTATACCAACCATGTAAGCCGGAACGAACACCGAGAACAGGGAAGTTGCACCAAGCTCGGCCACACCACTTGAACCAGGAGTGACCGGGATGACCAAAAGGATCATTAGCAGGACCTGTGCAGCAAATGAGATAATGACAGACGGTGGCTGGTTCAATCCCATGAGGATCACCGGGACCATGGCAAATTCAACCAACCAGAAAAGGATAGTGTAAACACTACCAAATAGCAGTCCTTTACGACCTTTTGTCACAAAGAAGGCCATGCTGTCATGGAAATCCTCAATGATCAGATCGATCTTTTCCAGAACCCTGTCAAGGCGGGGATCATTTCCTTTACCCATAGATCCTGCGACCCGATGAAGTATGAAGTAAAGCGCTTTCTTTGTATGGCGAGGATGCCAGACTGCATAGATCACCATTACAAACACAAGTACCAGAAACAACTCGCCAGCCATTATTACAATGTCCAGTCCGGATGAAGATATGATCCTGCGGAACAGGTGAAGGGCAAGCGGGGCTGACATCATGATCAGGATGCCGTCAAGTAATCGCTCTCCAAGAACTACTGCAGTAGCCTTTCCCACAGGTACATTGTCCTGATTGAGCAGATGTACTCTCAAAGGCTCTCCACCAATTGATGATGGAGTGACGGATGCAAGGAAAGTGCTTGAAGTAACGATCTCGATCGATCTGGATAAGCCCACCCTGAAACCAAGTGAGTTGCACATTGTCTTTGTCCGCAAGCCCCAGACCACGTAGGAACTCAAGTGAAGAAATACGGCAGCCAGAAGGAACTCCGGCCTGATATCATGGATAAGCTCCAGTGTTTGTGGATCTATTGTATAGAACATAACAAGAACAATGGAAATGGCACTTATGAGAAGCGAAACTGACAGCCATTTTCTTAACTTGTTCACATAGATCATTCCTATAGCTAACGGGGTTTTTCAGTTGAAACAATATTACTGAATATATCTGTAGTCCCATATAACAGATTTGTTTCGATATATCGACTCGTCTGACTATATACATAATGCATAAATATGATGCATTCTAATTCATCCTAAGTAAAAAAGATGATGGAAGTAAAAAATGCAGAAAGATGCGGAAATTAGAGGAAAAGGAACAGGATCAAACAACAAACCGAATCTTATGTCCAATTTCCTTCCTTATGCATTTGCTGCAACCCTTGTATTTGGTCTGATGCTGCTGCAGCTAGACATTGAACATCTGCTAAAGCTTAACCCGACATTGAATTATGCAAGGTTCATGGTCATGATAGAAGGCGGTGCCGTAACTCACCTACAGGATTTTGCCACACCGTGGCTTACATACATTTCAGCCTTTGTATACCTTATCGGATTCTCCGGCCTCCTGATTGGTACATTCCTCGTATTCGCATATAAAAAGGATGAAAAAAGCCTGCAGGAGTTCTCTATAGCATTTACACTCATCTACCTGATAGCATACCCGTTCTACATATTGTTCCCTGTGGATGTAACCAGTAAGACGTTACCCAATATGGCACCACTGCTTTACACACTTGATCCATCCATAATACATTTTGTACGCATCTGTGACCCGACACTTGACAATTGCTTCCCAAGCCTTCATGCAGCACTTTCCCTTATGGCAATGTTACTCATTATATCCAGAGCAGAACACATAGGGTTTAAGACAATTGCAGTTACAATTACCATTGCCATCCAGTTCACGATATTGTACCTGGGAATACACTGGATCACTGATATGATCGGAGGTATAATGCTGGCATTTACAAGTTACTATATTGCAACAAGATATCGTGAAAATATAGTAGGATTTTCCGAAAGGATCGTATGGAAAGATGAACAGGAAATCAGAAAAAAAGAGTGAGAGAGTAAGGGAAGGATATCACAATGAAAATAATGCTCTTTGTTTGCGGGGAAGGCCTTGGACATACCAGCCGCTGCATCCCACTTGCACAACAAATGCAAGCAGCAGGCCATGATGTGATGATCGGTGCCTATGGATATTCCAGGGAACTTATTGAAAAGAAGGGACTGCAAACCATAGAGATCCCACCGGAGATCCAGCTTGTGGGTGATGCCGGAAGCCTTGATCTTAAGCGATCAGTCATTGCTACCATCAAAAGTGGTCAATTGCTCGGGATCAAAAAGGTCAGCAGGCAACTGAACGAATTCAACCCTCAGGTAGTTGTATCAGACAGTTATTACACTGCAACCCTTGCTGCGATGTTCAAGAAGATCCCTGTGCACCTTATGATAAACCAGTCCAACATGGAGGAATTCTTCTACAATAAAGGATTTTTCATGAAGCTCATTGGAAGGATCACAAAGAGATTCTATAATGCGATATTCAGGAAAGTTGACGGGATCATCATACCGGATTATCCCATGCCGGATACCATCTGTCGCCTGAACCTAGATCTTGAGGATGAAACGGAAGACGCTGTGTTCTACAGCGGACCTCTTGTCGGAAAAAAGTATGAAGAAGTGATCGAAGCTGACCTTAGCAGACCACATGTGCTTTCCACAGTTGGTGGTTTCGGATATCGTAAACCCATATTTCAAAAGGTTATAGAAACAGCAAGACTTGATCCTACGATCAGTTATACGCTCCTGTCCGGGCCAAGCGTTGATCCCGATGACTTCATTGACCTGCCGGAGAACGTGACCATACTCAGATTCATTGAGGACCAGTTCCCATACATAAAAAGTTCCGACCTTGTCATTGCGCCTGGCGGTCACAGTACGATGATGGAAGCACTTTCATTTGGTATCCCGATGCTATCTTTCCCGGATATTGGACACAACGAACAGGAGAACAACGCTACTGCACTGGAAGAAGACGGATGTGGAAGGAGGCTGAACTATTCCTTATCCCCCGAACAACTCCTTGAATACATATATGAGATCACAAATGACGGGAAGTTGCTTGAAAAAAGTAAGGAACTACACAACCTCTCCAACGAGCTTAACGGACCATCTGCCATTACAAGGATGATGGAATCCAGATACATGCAATGATCTTACGCTACAAAAGCTATTTCACTCCTGATACCATAAGGATAACAACGTTTACTCAATACTATTTCCAATGGGTGCATTAAATGATAATTCCTGAACCGATCGAAAATGAAGTGAAGATGCTTGGGGGAACTGAAGGCATTGCACTGAGGATCGCAGATGATGAGAAGCTTGCCAGGCAAAGTGGCATACATCATGCACTATCATCCTCTATCCGCCTGAAGATACTCAACCTTGTACTGGTACAGCCCCTGTGTGTCTGCCTGATCAAGGAGATCACAAATATGCCCGATTCAAAACTTTCCTACCACCTTTCGATCCTTGTGGACAATGGACTTATTCATCGAGAGAAAAGTGGCAACTGGATAATCTATCATCCAACAGAAGAGGGCAGGAAGTACAAAGTGGAACCATGAACCTTTGAGTGCTCCTCTTATTTTTTAGATCAACAAATAGAATAGATCAAAATTTTAACAAGATCAAGGTCAGCAATTGATGTTGTGTGCATGTTCATTTTGAGTATTTACAACTGTAAAGTGAAAACTGAGAACTTCCCGCTACTTGCATGGCTGTATCGATAAAATTTAAGTATTTATTCCACTGTATCTTTATATAGACGAGTTCCAGCGTATGTGGCGGGCAATGGGCTCTAAGGGCTTTGAACTGAAGACAAGTCTTACGGCCTTTCCATACCAGGAAACATCATAAGGATGTTGCTCATCAAAAGCGATGATCGGGCGCAGAGGGCGTATCAGGCAATGGTGGTAAAAGGATATACCGGCAATCCAAAAACATTGACGAGGTTCAACCTCCAGGCAAAGGAATATCTATTAAGCCTAGCTTTGATACTGGTTGCAATCCTATTGTACATTGATCAACGGGTGTCCCTATGAAAGAAGCGATATCAGTCAACAGTTTGAGCTATTCATATCCGGATGGGACAAAAGCCCTAAAGGATATCGATATCGTCATCCATGAAGGTGAGAAGATCGTGATCGTCGGACCCAATGGTGCCGGAAAAACCACCCTTTTCCTTCACCTCAATGGTACTCTCAAGAGCAAAGATAACACGGTCATGATCTTTGGAAAGAATCTAGGCGATATGAAAGTCGAAGAGAGGATCAAAGAGGTGGGAATCGTGTTCCAGGACCCTGACGACCAGCTGTTCATGCCCACAATCTTCGATGATGTGGCATTTGGTCCCATCAACATGGGACTGGATGAAGCGGAAGTGAAGAAACGGGTGAAAAAAGCTCTGTCCCGTGTCGGACTTGAGGGATTTGAGGACAGGGTTCCGCACAACCTGAGCTATGGGCAGAAGAAAAGAGCAGCACTCGCGGCTGTATTGTCCATGGAACCACGGATACTGATCCTGGACGAACCAACAGCCAACCTTGATCCAAAGAGCAGGGCAGACCTGATACAGGTGATCAGTGGCTTGAATAAGGACGGGATTACCACGGTGATCGCCATGCACGATGTGAACGCCCTCCCGACCCTATCAGACCGCGTCTATGTGCTGAACAGAAAGATCGTCGCTGAGGGAACGCCGCGGGAGATATTCTCCAATTCAGAACTTCTGGAAATGAATCATCTAGAAGCACCAGACGTGTTCAAGATGTTCAAGGTACTGACATATTTCGGGTACGACTGCGATAGCCTGCCCATGTCGATCGATGAGGCTGTAGAGTTTCTCACCAGGACGATAGAAAGCGGCAGTGGACACATCCACCTCCATATCCACGAGCATACGCATGAGGAGGTCCGGAAGTTCCTGCACAGCCACGATCACCATTAAAACTTTATATCCTGCCCAATAACATATTAGCATGTGGAGGTGTGTAGCATCACGGACCATTCATCAGAATCAATAATCGAAGAGATATTAAAGATCTATTCATCCATCAAGGATCTTGAAGATGAAGAGATACTTCAGGATACTTCGGATCATCTTAAAAACGTTTATCAGAGATTGGATGACCTGATCACACTACCCATTGATTATGAAGCTGCAGAAGCCATCCTCAATGGTCATGGGTTCGATCAGGCACTTGATACCATTATCAGGTTCATATATCTTTATACCATAAGACTTGAGACCGAATATGCAAATTCCATACTCACAAGTAATGAACCATGGGAAATGCTGAAAAATTATTCATTTTATCCGAATTATTGTCAGCTGGTACGAACTGAATATCAAGGAGCCGGACTTAAAGCCAATGATACGGTCGTGTTCCTTGGAAGTGGACCCTTGCCTGTGACCCTGATACTCATGTGCCATCAGCACGGATTGAAGGGGATTGGTATCGAACAGGATGAGCAGAGGGCTGAACTTTCAAGAAAGGTGGTGGATAAACTGGGACTTTCCAATGCCATCGAGATAATCCATGGCAACCATTTCCAATTGCCTTTAAGTGAGGGGGCAGACCTTATCATGATAGCTGCTCAGGCCCAACCTAAAAAAGAGATCGTCGAGCAGCTGGCAAAGGCACTGCCAGCAGGGACTAAGATATCCTGCAGGATCTATGAAAAGGGACTCAGGAGATTACTGGACAGGAGCATCCTTGTTGGCCTTCCTGCGAAATTAGCCCATGAGTTTAAGGAATGCCGCAGGATCCACCCTCTACCCCCGGTTTACAATACCGTTGTGTTCGCAGTCAGATCATCAGCGGCTGCACCTGAGAGACCGTAACTTCGTAAATTATGCAGAGATCATCTACCTTCTTTTTCTCCCATAATAAGGAATATGGAACTGGTATAGATGAACTTTCTTGAAAGTGGTAACTGACTCTTTTGATACTTGTGGACCTCCCTCAGAGGGTCTATGGTCGTGCTCGTGAACCCTGCTCTGTCAAAGAGAGCAGAGACGTTGTGGGGATTTATGTCCTCGTACAGTGGGAGATACCTGCGGATAGGTCCGTAACATCGTTGGAATAGATGACAATAATATCCTTTTTCAACGAGCAGGGTCATAATCTTGGAAAAACCGCGTTTGATACGTTTATCCAATCGGGAGTCAAACCAGTTCCCATCGATGGCAAGTATCCTGCCATTTATCTTTAATACCCGTTTCCATTCCTGCACGGTCCTGTCGGGATGTGGGAGTGTCCAGAGAAGGTATTTGCTCACAACGATGTCGAAATGATCATCCTCAAACGGCAGATCCTCTGCATCCCCATGGCAAAAATTGATATCCAGCCCCAGTGACTTTGCATTCTGACCTGCCTTCTCCAGCATGGATCTTGAGATATCTATGGCTGTCACCTCATGCCCCATCTCTGCAAGCAGCAATGCGAGAAACCCAGCCCCTGTCCCGATGTCCAGAATCTTCAATCCTGTCCTATCACCTGTATGGTTGCGGAGGATCGTTCTCCAGAGGGAGCGTTCCTCTTCATCAAACCCATTCACCCCGTTCTTGTACGAACTGCTCCTGTGGTCCCAGTAGTCAGCAATGATCTCCTTTGTATTCATCACATTTCCTATTATCCACCAGTTATATTAATATTACTGTTCTTCATACTAAATGTGAATAGTTAAGTACTCTTTAACATCAGGTGGCCAAACCCAGTTTTCCTGCCATTAAGAAAATCATTGTATTCCCACATTTCCCGGTCTTCAAACCATATGATCTTTTAAAAGCTGCTTTGGTCTTATTTTCCAATCCCCCTTCCGCACCATTACTGATGTTTGCTGTAATCGATTCAAAAATTCCATGTGAATATTTCTTGATCATCTTTGCTAACGTGACAATTTCTTTGATATTGTTGTGTGTTCCCCAATAATATCAGTTATCAAGACAATGTCTCCTTAGCTAGCGTCACCAATCTGCTGTAAATGAATCCTATACCTATCTTTCCTTAGTCTTCCATCAATTGAATGGAAAGAAAGATATTAAAAATAACACTCAATGTTGAGTAAATCTACAAAAAACAAATATGACCCATTGATATAGAACTACTAAAAAAACTTGAGATGGGCCTAACCGGATTTGAACCGGTGATCGCCCGGTTATGAGCCGGGCGCTCTAACCTGACTAAGCTATAGGCCCTCAAAAAAGAATAAGTAGAAAACGCCGCCAACAGGGCTCGAACCTGCGACATTCTGGTTAACAGCCAGACACTCTACCAGCTGAGTTATAGCGGCACTTGATTGCGCTTCAACGCACGAGTCCTCCTAATGCAGTTATGGAACTTAAACCTTTTGTTCGAAAACGCAAAAAGCCCGCAACAAGCAGGAAATTTAGCAATTTTGAGCCATGGTACCACCTCAAAATACCCTTCAAAGACCGCCGTATTCGCCATAGATGTTGATAGGTTCCCCACAATTGCGGCACTTGTGCTCCGGAGTCATATTATACTCGCTCACATCGAAGAGCCCACGCTTTATCAGCAGTTCACCACAGGAAGGGCAATATGTGCTCTCATACTGGTGACCGAATACGTTTCCAATGTAAACGTACTTCAGGCCTTCATCCAATGCAATACCATGAGCCACCTCAAGCGTTTCCACCGGTGTCGGAGGCAGGTGCTTCATTTTATAATGTGGCTGGAAGCGAGTAAAGTGTATAGGAGTATCGGCACCCAGATTTTCATATACCCAGGTGGAGAGTTGCCGTAACTCATCCTCGGAATCGTTCAGTGTCGGGATGATGAGATTTATGACCTCCACATGCATTCCAAGTTCCTTTGCCAGTTTTGCAGATTCCAGCACAGGTGCAAGCTTTGCACCGACGGTCTCCTTGTAGAACTCTTCCGTGAATGCCTTGATGTCCACCCTGAAAGCATCAAGATAAGGTGCGATGTGCCGCAGCGCTTCCGGAGTGATGTAACCATTGGTCACATATACCGTTCCCAGTCCAGCTTCTTTTGCCAGCTTTGCAGAATCATAAGTGTACTCATACCAGATGGTTGGCTCGTTGTAGGTCCAGGCAATGGAGCCGGAACCTGTCGCAATGGCCCTGTCCACTGCTTCCTCAGGAGTGATCTCCACGGATACAGCCTCATCCAGCTTGACCTGGGAAATGGTCCAGTTCTGGCAGTGCTTGCACCTAAAATTGCATCCGATGGTACCCAGGGAATAAGCCTTTGAACCCGGTTTAAAGTGGAACAATGGTTTCTTCTCTATCGGATCAACTGCCTCACTGGAAACTGTGTTGTAGATCAGGGAATAAAGCGTACCATCGCGGTTCTCCCTTACCCCGCAGATGCCTCTTTTACCGGAAGATATCTTGCACCTGTGATTGCAAAGGTTGCATCGTACTTTCCCCTTATCCAACTTTTCATAGAACATTGCCTCTTTAAGCATTAGAATTCCCCAGAACAACATTATCATAGATGCTTAAAAAACCTTCTTTTGCATAAAATAGAAAATTGAAGCAAAAAAGATAAAAAAGAAGAAATGTCCCCCCAGTGAGGGGAAAGAAAAAGATCAATAGTTTCTGGTCACCATGTAGTCTGCGATAGCAAGCAGAAGGTCCTTTGCTTCAGAGTTCTCAAGAATATCGAGCATCTTTTTACCATTTTCAAGGTAAGATGCAGAAAGTTCCTGTGCATACCCAATAGAACCGGATCTCTCAAGTATGGCAACTGCCTCATCGATCTGCTCTGGGGTAGCAGTTCCACCTTTTCCGAATATATCAAGCTCAACGCCATTGTTGAGAGCATGAATAGCTATCAGTGTCCTCTTGCCTTCTATAAGGTCACTTCCACGGACCTTGCCGAGGATCTCTTCAGGGGTCACCATGTCGATGACATCATCCTGTATCTGGAAACTGATACCTACAAGACGACCAAACTCATAAAGTGCATCTGCAACCTCATCGGAAGCTCCGCCGAGCAGGGCACCGACCTTTGCTGCTGCGCCATAGAGAACAGATGTTTTCTTCTCCACCATCTCAAGATATTCTTCTTCTGAAACAGTATCGCGGGTCTCGAAATCAACATCCATCCACTGGCCTTCGCATATTTCAGTACATGTCTTTGAGAGAAGAGCGACACACTTCAGTATGCGTTCAGGATCCTTCTCCATAGATGAGATTATCTCAAAAGCCTTGGAATAGAGAGTATCTCCTGCGAGGATAGCACCTGCACTACCCCATTTTACATGAACAGCAGGCATTCCGCGCCTGACATCATCATTGTCCATTATGTCATCATGTACAAGGGTGAAATTGTGAACCAGTTCCAGAGCCACTGCTGCCGGAACAACTGACATGGGGTCGCCACCCACAGCCTCAGTTGCAAGCATAAGGACTGCAGGACGGAGGCGTTTTCCACCTGCGTCCGGCAAGTATCTTGATGCTCTGTAAAGCTCTTCAGGATGCTCGATCGGGAGCAGTTCCTCTATACCCATATCGACATGCACACTTCGTTTTTTAATTTCATCCATAAGATCCATACTAACCACGACCATGTTACAATTCAAATGATCATTCTTCAATATATAGTTCTTCACCATTTCTCAACAGGTGTACGGTATCGCCCAGAACGTATCCGGCATCTTCTGCCATCTCAATATAAGCACTGTGCATCTCGATAGTGCCATGTGCAGGAATGACGTGTTCCGGATTGATCAACCTCAGAAGCTCCCAGTGATCTTCACGATAGGCATGTCCTGAAACGTGCACGTTATCATAGATACGGCCACCCCTCATTCGAAGCTTGGTCTCCAGTGCATAACGGTTTGCCTGGGTCATTGGACTTGGGATCACATTTGCAGAGAAGATTATACGATCTCCGGACTCAACCTCATAAGGAGTGTTACCATTTGCAACTCGTGAAAGAATAGCACCAGGTTCACCCTGATGACCAGTTACAATAGGCAGGTATTTTTCCTTCCCTTCTTTCATGATCTTCTTGAACGCCTTATCGATATCCTTCCTCTTACCGTAGATCTCTACATTATCAGGGAAATCAATGTATCCCATATTCTTTGCAGTTACTACATACTTGTCCATGGAACGACCCATCAATACAGGAATACGACCCATCTCTTCAGCGAACTGGATGATCGAGTTAATACGGGCTATATGGGAAGCAAATGTCGTTACGATCATCCCAACATCGGATTCCTCCGTACCAAGAAGTACATCACGAACCATGTCATGAGCAATTCTCTCAGAAGGTGTTTTTCCTGCACGGTTTGCGTTGGTACTCTCTACCATCATACAGATAACGCCTTCCTGTCCGAGTTCCCTGAGCCTGTCAAAGTCCGGCTGCTCACCCAGCGTAGGTGTACGGTCAAGCTTGAAATCACAAGCATAAAGTATAGCACCAGCTGGTGTGTGGACTGCTACGAACACAGCGTCGATTATACTGTGCTGGACACGTATCAGCTCAATAGATACATCATCATTGACCTGGTAGATACCACCTGCTTCAACAGGGATGATCCTGTTCTTTACACCGAACTTGCGCTCAGAGTCTATCTGCTGCTTAACAAGAGCAACGGTGTACGGAGTACCAATGATCGGTGCAGTGTACCTGTGTGCAAGCTTTGAGATAGCACCAATGTGATCAAGGTGCCCGTGTGTACAAACGATAGCAGCAACGTTGCCGTTGACCTGCTTCATGATAGTATCATCAGGTATAGCACCCATTTCGATCAGTTCAAGAGAATGCATCTTATCAATTTCCACATCCTCATGGATCTGGACCCTATCCAATCTAAGACCCATATCTACGATAATGATGTCTTCGTCAACCCTTATAGCAGTCATGTTGCGGCCCATTTCATTATATCCGCCAACTGCTATTATTCCAATATCTGTCATATTTTCCTCCAATAAATTTTGGTTACTTTCAATACAAATTATTCCTTTGGTCCCTTGACCAAAAAATGAATGTGAATTGTTGTTGTCGTTTTGATCCGGATCGCTCTTTTACAGATACGACCTTACTTAAAGTTCATTTATGTCAAAACCACGCTGTGTTATGTATTCCTTTGTCCAGCCTGTGACCACGGTCTTCGAATCAGTGCGAAGTTCACTGACAGTTCCACATCCGCAAAGGAACATTGCAACTCTCAGTTCATTGAGCATGCCTGACAAACTTTCTACCACCGCATCTTTCCCAATTAGTGCAGGCCCAACAAAAGGAAGCGCTGCACTTGCAGCATATGCTCCCAGAGAGAGGGATTTTGCAATATCAAGACCTGTCCTGACACCACCTGTGGCTATCACAGGAAGTGAACTTCTGCATTCAAGCACACTGGAAACCGTAGGAATACCAAAATCCCAGTATAGGTTTCCCAGATGTTCGGATACGGTATCACCGCTTTCATTTGCCCGATAGACTTCCACGCCGGACCAGCTGGTTCCGCCAACTCCTCCAACGTCTATTGCACTGACACCTGCTCTTTTAAGCATTTGTGCATCTTCTTTGGAGACACCTGCACCTGTTTCCTTTGCAATAATCGGGACCTTCAATGAGCATACTTCTTCTATAGCTTCAAGCACACCGGTAGCATCCCTGTCACCTTCAGGCTGTATAGCCTCCTGTAGGAAATTAAGATGAACTGCCATTGCGTCCGCATCCAGCATTTCCACAAGCCTTTCAATGGCTTCCAGATCATATTCCCTGAGCTGGGCTGCCCCGATATTTCCATAGATAAATGCATCTGGTGCCACATCGCGGACGACACTGAATGAATCTTCCTGCTCAGGGTCCTCTATGGCAGCCCTCTGGCTACCCACGCCAATACCAACACCCATTTCTTCAGCAGCTTCTGCAAGTGCTGCATTTACCGGCTTGGTATCCGGGTGGCCACCGGTTATGGATGCTATCAAAAAAGGTGCCTTCAGTTCCCGTCCAAGGAATTTGGTGGATAGATCGATCTCGTCCATATTGATCTGAGGCAGTGCTTTGTGTACAAGCATCACATCATCGAATCCTGATGTGACATCCCTTGATTCTACCGGACGCTGCGCACAAAGCTCGAGATGTTCTATCTTTCTCTTGGATGTACTCAAATTTATCAAACCTGTAAATGTATATTATGAATCTTTAATTGCAGTCCCGATATTTTCACCATTCAGAAAACTCGAAACATTCCCTGCAACTGTTGCATTGAATATATATGAAGTTATACTTGATGCTTTTCCAAGCTCCAGCATCTCAAGCACTTTCCCAAGCATGCCACCGGTCACATCCGTACCTGCAGAGCCGCCGATATACCTTTTCACATCTTCGAAATTTCCCGAAGTAATCACAGGAATAGTGTTGCCTTTATCGTCAAGGACACCATTTGCAGCACTGCCAACACCGATGCGGGAAGCACCAAGTGCCGTTGCAAGATAAGGTATTACCTGATCACCTGATACGATAGATACGCCTTTTTCAGTATCCATTACTACATCACCATGTAATACCGGCACAAGACCCTTTTCAAGCATCAAACGAATACTTCCCAGATACATCTCTGAGATCCTCCCATCCTTTGCGACAGTGCAACCCATTGGATGCACTGCGATCGCATTGACACCTTCTTCATCCAGGATGTCCACGACGATCCTGTTCAAAGATTTTACAGCCTTGTGGGTGACAACAGCACCCTCTGCATGGAACCTTTCGGTAAGTGCATACCTCTTCGCCTGAGGATGACCAAATGAACCAGCCCCATGCACAATGATAAGTTTCCCTTCAAATCCTGAGATCTCGCGCGCAATGCGGACTATCTCCTCTTCCCAGGCAAGACCATCCTTCGAATTCTTGTCGGTGATGACGCTCCCGCCAATTTTCAATATTGTGATATCGTTTGTTGAACTCACAGGGATTCCACCCTTACACCAATATCCGTTGCTTTTGTCACAACAACTTCCCCGCCTGCAATAGCAATGGCAGCAGCTACACCATCCACACGTTCATGCGGAGCGATCGCCACCATACAACCACCGCCTCCGGCACCGGTTATCTTTGCACCATATGCACCACTGTTACGGGCAGCATATGTAAATGAGCTTAATTCAGAACAACCCACACCAATAGCATCCAGAAGGCCCTGATTTATATTCATGAGCTTGCCTACGGAAACATAATCCTTTGCGTTCACAAGCTCCTCGCCTGTAACTGACATCTTCCCAATGGATGACAGAACAGGACCGATAACGTCAGGGAAGCTCTCGTTAAGTTCTGCAACATTTGCCACAAGCTCCTTTGTGGAAGAGAAAATATTGGTGTTACCGATAACGATGCCACAGTCAATAAGATCAAGTCCCTTGCGTTGGGGTATCATGACAACACCACCCATGGTGCAGACATATGTATCTGTCTGACTTGCAGCACCCTGTATCCTCTGCTCGACCTCATGTCCCGTTCGTGCGACATCATCAAGCTCAAGATCAGTGCCAAGCAAAGCATCCAATGCCTTTATTGTTGCTATAGTAACAGCAGCAGACGATCCAAGTCCGGAACCAACGGGTATCTCGGACTCGATGCTGATGCTTACACCTTCAAGAGATGATATATCCTGGAAACGCTCTACAACCGCTGAAACATAAGGGTGGGTTTCAAAGTCAATGCCTGTAGTCCCGAGGCTGGAACTAATAGTAATGGAATCTGCAGGGGCAACACTTACACGTGTGCGTATATCCACTGCACAACAGATAGCGGGTTCACCGTAAACTACGGCATGTTCACCGAAAAGATAGACTTTCCCCGGTGCGGAACATATGATCATCTTCAAAGCCCCTTTGTACAGAATATCATTCCACAATGATGCCAGCATATCCTACAACCATAGGATCGCCTGAAACCTCTCCGCTTGTGGCGTATTTGACCAATTTGGTGCTCTTTGCACCATATTCCTTTGCAGCGCTCAACATTGCTGAGATCGGACCATATCCACAGGCTGTGATGTTCTCCTCTGATCTTCTGCGATAAACTTCAGGCACATCCATATCCAGAATAGCTTCTATCAGGTAATGGTCTACACGCTCAGCATGCTCTGCCGAAACATAATGTGACATATCACTTGATGCAATGAAAACTACCTTCATTCCGGACTCTTTGGCTGCACGTGCAACTTCCTGACCTACTTCCACAGCAGTTTCCTCATCCTGCAAACCCATGCATATAGGCAGGATCTTGAAATCATTCCCGAACCTGTGCTGAAGGAAAGGTATCTGTACCTCTATGGAATGCTCGTACCTGTGGGCGATCTCATCCATATCGATAATGGTACCTGCAAGAAGTGTGCCAATATCTTTGTCGGTCTCGATCTCCCCAAGTGGGGTCTTCCACGTATCCTGTGACATTGCCACAGGGGACCCATAACCTGTATGGTTCGGTCCAAAAAAGATGTACGTATCAGCTTTAGGTAAGCTTGCATAAACATTTGCTGCAACTGACCCCGAATACACATATCCTGCATGAGGGACCACTGCTCCGATCACATCACGAGAAGTGATCTCAATGTCATTAAAACACCTGGAAACCTCTTTTTTAAGGGTCTTCGGACTTAACGGATAGAACTGACCTGCAACAGTTGGTTGTCTCATACTATTGTCACCTCTTACGCCCCCCAATGGAACATCTACTGTATGAGTAATGGTGCAACGAAAAATGAGAACAGGTCGTTTAAAGACCTGTTTCAAAATCGGTTGACTCGTAGTTGAAAGGAATGCCCCTTTCGTTTGCAACTTCCCTTGCAAGAAGCCAGTACACAAGAGAAAGTGCTTTCCTACCCTTGTTGTTGGTTGGGATAACAAGATCGACATTGGATGTCATGTTATTGGTATCACAGAATGCAACTACAGGAATACCTACGCTGACAGCTTCCTTAATTACCTGTGCATCTCCTGCAGGGTCTGTCACAATAATTGCATCTGGCTCATAGAAGCCTTCCTGAACAGGGTTTGTAAGAGTACCGGGGATGAACCTTCCAACTCTTGAAACTGCGCCTATTGCCTTGGAGAACATGGTTGCAGGATACTGACCGTACTGACGTGCGGATACAACAAGTATTCTGGAGGGGTCATATTTTGAAAGGAAATGTGCAATTGATCTGATCCTCTCATCGGTTGACTGGATGTCAAGCACGTAAAGGCCATCTGTCCTTACACGGTAGACGAACTTCATCATGTTCTGGGTCTTCTGCTGTGTACCAATGTGTACACCTGCTGCCAGATACTCATCGATAGGCACTAATGATGTTGATTCGTTTGCTTCCTGTGCTGCTGCGCTTTCTTCAGCATTAACTTCAATATTTTCTGTAGATTCCATAAATTCACCTCAATTATTCTTAATTTCTCTTCACTGTAACTGGTATAACACCTTTCTCAAATTCCAATGTGGCTATGTGCAGCGAATCAGTGCTATCATCTTCGATCAGTATTGGAGCTTCCATTGCTATCTGAAGTGATCTTGCACCGATGATCCTTGCACGCTCATATCTAGTAAACTTCTCTTTGCTCAACTGATCACCTTATAAAAAGTCCGTCATTAGAAAGAACGATTTGGATATATCGATAAGTGATATTATATATTAACAAATAACCATGAACCAAAAGTAGTTTTATTCATTTGTTAGTTTGGTCTGTTAAATATGAAATGGTATTCGGAATCCCTCCGAATATGGTCATATACAATCTCTGCTGCCTATCGGTCATCCCTGTAAAGGGAATCATGGGACCGCTGAGATTTGAACTCAGGTACCGGCGTGGTTCGCACAGACTTGAAAGAAGAACCATGTCCCGAACGCCGAAGGATGGTCCAGGCTACCCTACGGTCCCTTTCACTGATACGGAGCCATTATATCCACAAGGTTGACGTGTGCAAGGAACATACGCCTGCAGCAGTATCTTGTGAAGTTAAGATCATCAAGTACCGCAGCAGGATCTTCTCCATCCTTTACACGCCTGGTATACTCTTCCCAGCTTCCTGCAATTACTTTTCCACATGTGAAACAGCGAACTGGAATCATTGTAACTACCTACCTTACCTGTAAGATTTCTGATATTTAGCGCGAGCGCCAGGTCCACCGAACTTCTTGGTCTCCTTCTGTCTGGAGTCGTTGACCAGAAGGTTCCTGTCGTATGCCATAAAAGCATCCCTTAGGTCGGTGTCGTTGGTCCACTCAACAATACCTCTTGCGATAGCAGTTCTGATCGCATTTGCCTGGCCAATGATGCCGCCGCCACTTACCTTAACATCAATGTCAAGGCCGGAAACTGCATCCCCTGCCAGCATAAGAGGTTCGATTATCTTAAGTTTTGCAAATTCAGGTTCATAGATCTCAACAGGTTTCTTGTTGACCCTTGCCTTACCTGTACCTGCAGAAACTGTTGCACGTGCAATTGCAGTCTTGTTTTTACCTGATGAATTGACAACTTTAGTAGACATGAATAAATCTCCCTTAGAATTTAGCACCTAATTTGCGGCTTACATCACCAATGGTCAAATACTTGTTAGAACTTAAACGTGTCATGTTTGCTCCATCAACAGTTGTAAGTTCTGCTTCCTCGAACTCAGTAGGAATTCCTACATAGATCTTAAGGTTAGCCATTGCTTCCTTGCCCCTTGCGCGCTTGTATGGAAGCATTCCCCTGACAGTCCTCTTGAGGATCCTGTCTGGTCTTTTTGGGAAGTAAGGACCGAATTCACGTGTGCCCATGTTCCTGATCTCTTCATACTCTTCAAAGGTTGTTACCTTTGAACCGGAGATCACAGCATTCTCAGCATTTACAATTGCGATCTTCTCACCTGCAAGCAGTCTCTTTGCAACGTTACTTGCAAGTCTGCCCATAATTAAACCATTTGCATCGATTACCGTCATTTGAAACACCTCACTTCAAGATCTTGATACCAGAACCTGCTGGATTTTCTTCCAGAACCTGTTCAATGGTAATGCACTTTCCGCCTGCACTTGTGATCTTATCAACAGCAGTTGTGCTGAAACCCAATGCTGCAACAGTTACAGCGTGTCCCAGTACACCGGCACCCAGTACTTTACCAGGAATCATTACCAGTTCATTTTCTGCTGCATACCTGTTGATCTTGCTCAGATTTACCTCAGCATAGTTCCTGTTAGGTTTCTCGAGCCTCTTTGCCATATCTTTCCAGATAGGTGCGTCGTTGTCACGTGCTGAGTCTTTCAGCACTGCGATTAACGATGGAATCCTTGGATTGGTTTTCCTTGAGATTTTAGCTTGTGTTTTTTTTCCCATAATGTCCCTCCGCAAGATTTTCTTACTCACGCATTTCTGCGTTCGAACATCTTTGAAGATGTATCAGTTAATAATTAACTGGAGTTGCACATAATTATATTAATAGTACATAAAGATTATGCGAAATACGAATGTTAGTGTTGATCAGAAATACCTGATACCCTTTGATAGACCTCATCGAAAAGGTCCCCGGCATCACATCCTATGTCATGAGCCACCAGCAAAGCTGCCACTTCCGCATCAATAAGACCTGCCAGAGAATCCTGTTTAATATTTATGCGTGAAGCAACCTCTTTTTTGCTCATACCGCTATTTGTGATGAGAAGGTCCATTATCTTCTCAATATTGCCTTTTTCCCGAAAGAGATCTTCAGATGGTTTGAACCCTGCAGGAATATCCACTGCATCAGCATCCATATTCAGGACAAGTTCACCATTTTCAAATTTCAGGATAGAAGACATGATAGCCTGGTCCCTGACCTTTGATGCCTGTGCCGGAGACATCCATTTAAGGTCAAAGGACAAAGCAAATTCAAAATCCTTTATAGAAAGAGAAGATGTGGCATTCTTCTTGAAAGGTGAAGCCACTACCAGGCTAAGTTCATCCATCATGCACCACGTCGAAGTTCATCTATGATCGTGTCTGCCACCCGGCCACATTCAGTGCGCTCCTGACCATCTATGTGGTTGACCCTCAAGGTAAGTACCTCAGACTCAAGGATAGCACGCACAAGATACACATCGCCCCTTATAGGTACCCGATTATACTTCCCATCAAGATAACTATAGGTGAGAGTCATCCTGAAATCAATGATACCTTCAGGTTCGATCGTATCGATCACAGAATCTACGGTCTCGTAGTTAAGAGGAGCAAAATCCATACTGTTCATCGCGACCTCAACACCGATCTCCCTTTTTGCCTGAATACGATGCCCTTTCTTGGTCGTGGATTCTGTCACGAACATTCCGAATTTACCATCCATGCCTGCCATGACCTTTACAAAAAAAGGCAGGTCGGAATAGTAACGGTGCTTCTGCTCGAACTGGACCTCCCTGTGAGGGAATCGGTGGTATACGCGCTTTCTCATCATATGTGATCAATACTCCCATTTGATCCGAAAATAATAACATGGGCGTATTAACCCATGCATTGGTGACATATAAATTAAAGTGTCACAAGTGTTGCATCAAGTATGCCGTCAATTCCACGGATCTCATCAAGGATCTTCTCCGAAACCTCAACATCCACATTAAGTGCCATTATAGTCTGTCCACCAACCTCTACACGTCCGACCTGCATACCGGAAATGTTAATGTTGTTAGCACCAAGTGTCATGCAGCATGGTCCGATAACATTCGGGCGGTTAATGTGGTTCGAAACGATCATGTAACCTTTCGGAACCAGATCTACATGCTGACCGTTGATCGTTATGATCTTTGGTTCACTTCCCACCACAGCACCTGTAACAGACCTGGAATTAGAATCCTGGAAAAGCTCGATACTAATAGTAGAAGCATACTCATCCGATGTCTCAGACTTGCTTTCCACAACTTCAATATCCCTTGACTTTGCGAGAGCCGGTGCATTAACATAGTTCACAGCAGAGCCTAATGCAACCTCAAGAACACCCTTAATAGCTGCAACTGTCACAGCTCTTGTGTCCTTTTCTGAGATCTCACCTTTGTAGGAGATCCCGATCTTGTCATAATTCGCATCCAGAAGCTGTGCTGCTGCACTTCCCAGAGTTTCAGCAAGGCCTATGTATGGAGCCAGTACAGCCATGACCTCAGGTTTGACAGCAGGAATATTAATAGTATTACGAGCAGAACCGCCGTTGAGGACAGATATAACCTCTTCAGCAACAGAAACTGCAACATTTACCTGAGCTTCCTCAGTAGAAGCACCCAGATGAGGTGTCACGACCACATTGTCAAGGCCAATGAAAGGACAGTCAAATGGTGGTTCGCTGGTGAAAACATCAATAGCAGCGCCTGTGATCTTACCTGCTTTAAGTGCATCGGCAAGAGCCTCTTCGTTTATGATACCGCCACGGGCACAATTGATCACCCTTGCAGAGCTCTTCATCAGGTCGAACTGAGCTGCATCAAGGATATTACGCGTCTCTTTTGTGAGCGGTGTGTGAACAGTAATGAAGTCCGCCCTCTTTGCAATATCATCAACAGTGGTAAGCTCGACACCCATAGCCTTTGCACGTTCTTCTGTAATGAAAGGATCATACGCAAGAATATCCATCTCAAGACCCTGTGCACGTTTTGCAACTTCAGCACCAATGCGTCCAAGACCAATAACTCCAAGTGTCTTGCCATTTACCTCGACACCCATGAAGTTCTTACGCTCCCATTTCTTTGCTTTAAGAGAAGCATTTGCCTGAGGAATGTTCCTTGCCATGGACATCATCATAGCAATAGTGTGCTCTGCTGCTGAAAGCATGTTACCTTCAGGTGCATTAACAACAATGATCCCTTTTTCAGTTGCAGCATCAATATCAATATTATCCACACCAACGCCGGCCCTTCCGACGATCTTAAGATTGTCTGCAGCTTCGATGACCCTGCTTGTTACCTGGGTACCGCTGCGGATCACAAGAGCATCGAAATCAACGATCTTCTCTACAAGCTCATCCTCTGAAAGACCTGTTGAAACATCGACGTCAAAATGCTCCTGAAGTTTTGAAACTCCTTCCTCTGATAATGAATCACTTACCAATACTTTCATTTTTTGTATCTCCGGATATGATCAATGATCTGTGATATTAATATGGACACTAACGACTGTTTATGTCTGTCCAATAATGATAAACTGTGCCCTTCATCTATCATAAAACACATCCTTCTAAATATAGCTAACTATTCTATAGAACAATTGAACAGGGATCATTGCGATAACATGATCCCCATTCAAAAAAGATGAGACTAAATAAAGTTTGAAAGGACCATAAGGCCCTTTATTTGATGTACAGACCACAGCGGCATGAACCGCGTGTCTCCACATCACGGCTGCGAGCAGCACATGGACAGATGATCTTCTTGTCCTTTTCCGCATCCCCGGTCCTCTTCTGACAGAAACAATACCATTCACCAAATTCACGCTTGTTGTTACAAATACCCTTTACAGCAGTGGTGATGATATCATAATCCGGATTCAGTTTATATCCGGTTGCTTCTGCATTTTTCTTTGAGCTTTGATAGAATTCTTCCTCAAGTTCGCCTTCAAATTTCATTTTCAATCACTTCCTTATATTCAATTAGCTTTATTCAATGCAAGTTCTGCAAGTCTTATACCAAGATCCCTGCAAGCCTTAAGATCATCTTCATAAGGCCTGTACTTAACCTGCAGGCCGGGTTCCGTGATGTCAAAACCAGATGACTTTAGCATTTCCTCCACGCCCTTTACCGCACCGCCGCCCCAGCCATATGAACCAAATGCAACAGCACTTTTATCTTTAGGACGAAGCCCCTTTAGATATGTCAGGAAACCCGATACTGTAAAGAACATAGTACCATGCATAGTAGGAGATCCAAGAGCAATTACAGGAGAGAACATCAGCTCCTTTAACATCATGCTCCAGTCATTCTTACGCAAATGGAAAAGCTTAGCTTCGACGCCGCCCTCACGGACGCCCTCGAGAATTTCCTTTGCCATGATCTCAGTACTATTCCACATAGTATCATAAATGACCAGTACTTTTGGAATTACTTCCCTTTTTGCCCACCTCAGATAAGCTTCTACGATACAGGAAGGGTCCTCCCTCCAGATTACACCATGCGCTGGTGCGATCATATCAAATTCAAGACCAAGATCTGCGATCTTCTCAGCATACTTTAGGACCTTTGACCCAAATGGCATCAGGATATTAGCATAGTAAATAGCAGCATCCTCAATAGCACCGCCCTCCACTTCATCCTCGAACCTTACGGAGGTAGCAAGATGCTGTCCGAAGGCATCGTTGGAGAACAGTATCTTATCTCCTTTCAGGTAGGTCTGCATACTATCCGGCCAATGCAGCATTGGAGTTTCAATGAACATCAAGGTACGGGAACCAATATCAAGTTCATATCCAGTATCCACAACCTCAAAATCCCAGTTCCTGCAGCCACCTGCCCCATAATGTTCATTCAAACCGGTCTTACCATGCTTTGTGCAGAAAACCTTAGCATCCTTTGCCAGTTCCATGATCGCAGGCAGACCACTTGAATGGTCCATCTCCACATGGTTTGAGATCACATAATCGATCTTAGACGGATTAACGATCCTGCGTATCCTCTCGATCATCTCAGGAGCAAATTCCGCTTTCACAGTATCTATAAGTGTTATCTTTTCGTCGACGATAAGATAAGCGTTATATGTACCACCTTTAGGAGTTGCATAGCCATGGAAGTCGCGCAGGTTCCAGTCAACAACCCCTACCCAGTAAATGCCTTTTGCAATCTCAAGATTTTCATCTTTTGGACCCATAAAATATACCTCAAAGGATCAGGTCTGCATCCTAAAACCTGTAACTGATGCAAGCAATCCGTCGATCAGGTCGTAGTGATCCCTTTCAACTGCAGCAAGCTTTTCAAAGAATTCGCGTTGTCCGGAATCAGAAGATACACTTGAAAGCATCAGGTAAAGGTCTTCGGTCTTTCGCTCAAGCCGCATGGCAGCCAGCATCACACCAACCTCACCAAGATCCTCACCAGTGAACTCTGAAGCGAATGCTTCCCTGAAATCAGGCATATCTGTGTCCTCCTCAATGGAAAGATCTTCACCTTCCAGATAACTTTGCAGATATTTAGCATGTTTCTTTTCTTCTTCTGCAAGGTACAGGAACATGTCTTTGGCAGCAGGATCTGTGGCAGATTCTGCAAACTCCAGATAGAAATCCCTGCCCTGGTCCTCAAAAGAGATTCCCAGCTTCACAGCATCTTCAACGGAACCGATATTTCCCACATCAGATAATTCGTTTGATACATCCTGAATAATACCATCTCCTTTTATTGTATATTGCCAAAGAAATAACAGGCATAACTTGATACCTGCGTTTGTTTCCCCATCAGTACAGAAATGAACTTCCCCAAAAAAGAAACGGCTTTCACGACTTAAAAACCTTTCTGAAAGCAGGAAACATAAAGCCACATGTACTTCCAGGAAGCCGTCTTTGTTAGAAACCTTTTTATTTGACTGTAAACATTAGGACATTGCATAACGATTATATATTTTATATCGTCAATATTGTTCACTTTAATTAAGAGGAAGTGTTATGGACAAAATAAAAATCGCAATCGCAGGACTCGGTAACTGCGCCAGTTCACTGATCCAGGGCCTTGAGTACTACAAAGACAAAGCGGAAAAAGATGCGATAGGACTGATGCATTGGGATGTCGGCGGGTACAGACCTTTTGATATTGAAGTAGTAGCAGCATTCGACATCGATGAGAGAAAGGTCGGAAAAGATGTTGCAGATGCTATTTTCGCACCCCCTAACTGCACAACAGTCTTTTGTCCCGACGTACCAAAGACCGGCGTAAAGGTCACGATGGGAAACATCAAGGACGGCGTCTCCGAACATATGGCGGACTATGAAGATGAATACAGGTTCGTCCCTTCCACCGAGAAGGAAGCCACAGATGAGGAGATCGTATCCGTATTAAAGGATTCCGGCGCAGAGATCCTTTTGAACTTCCTTCCGGTGGGTTCTGAAATTGCAACACGTTTCTATGCACAGTGTTCACTGGATGCAGGTGTTGCTTTTATCAATAACATGCCAATATTCATTGCCAGTAATCCTGAATGGGCACAAAAGTTCGAAGAAAAAGGAATCCCGATCATAGGGGATGATATTAAAGCACAACTTGGAGCTACCATCACACACCGCACCCTTGCAGATCTTTTCAGGAAGAGAGGAGTTAAAGTTGAAAGGACATACCAGCTTAACACAGGCGGTAACACAGACTTCCTCAACATGCTCAACAGAAGCAGGCTTTCTTCCAAGAAGACATCAAAGACAGAAGCGGTGCAGTCAGTACTTGCCGAAAGACTTGATGACCACAACATCCACGTCGGACCAAGTGATTACGTCCCATGGCAGCAGGACAACAAGCTATGCTTCCTGAGGATGGAAGGTAAGCTTTTCGGCGATGTGCCAATGAACCTCGAACTCCGCCTTTCAGTGGAAGATTCACCAAATTCCGCAGGCGTGGTCATCGATGCAATCCGCTGCTGCAAGATAGCATTGGACAGAGGAACAGGTGGAATACTTTACTCCCCAGCATCATATTTCATGAAGCACCCACCAAAACAGTTCCCTGACGATGATGCATATCGCATGACAAACGAATTTATCGAAGGTAAAAGAGAAAATTAAAGCTCCCGATGCTCTCATCCCCTGCCAACCCGAAAACCCTTGTTTATGGGGTAGACTTCAGCGGTTCAAAGACTGCATGTAAGAAAATATGGGTCAGCAGGGGCACGATACATAAAAGAACACTTCATATCAGCAGTTGTTGCCCAATATCCGACCTGATGCCCGAAAGCATCAGGAAGGACAGGGATAACTGCCTTGCTTTTCTCCAGGACCTTATTTCAACTGAAACAGAGGCTATCTTCGGCCTTGATTTCCCATTCGGACTGCCTGAAGCAATACTCAACGGCCAGGATTGGGAAAGTTCAATACTGAATTTTTCGACCAAATATGAATCTCCTGATGACTTTCGTGCCAAATGCCGTAATAGAACGGGCAACAAGGAGATAAAGCGTACAACTGACCGTCAGAAAAAAGCTCCTTTTTGTGTTTACAACCTGAGGCTTTACAGACAGACATACTATGGCATCAGATACATACTGGAACCATTGCTAAAGAAAAAAGGTGCCCGTATAATACCAATGCAGACACCACTGCAGCATAAGGCTTCCGTAGCAGAGATCTGCCCTGCCTGTACACTCAAGAGAAATGGTATTTATGTACCCTACAAAGGAAAGAACAACAGGGAACTGGAAAACCGCCGCATGATACTATCCGCTATAAAGAAATGGAAAATAGAACTTGAAGAGGAAGTCATGAAAGCGGCTCTTGAGGATACAGAAGGTGATGCCCTTGATAGCATAATTGCAGCATATGCATCCTATCGTGCATTGCAGGAGATGGCAACTGATATACACTTAGCAGAAGAATACATTTCAGAAGGAATGATCTGCGACTAAGGATAAGCTAAAGAAATATCTGATTAAAGAAAGACAATATCAAATCCGATTAACAAAATAATTAGCAAAAAGAACAAGAGGAGGACTAGATCCTCCGACATGAACCCGACAGATAACTTATTCTTGATCCAGACCCACAAGAGCATAGAGGTCTTCGGGTTTCTCAAGCAATGTGATATTCTCCATCTGTGCAAGTTTTTCCGAATTGGACACATCCACCTCACGCATCTTAAGTGTCATCTTCCTGCCGTTTGGTGCAGACGTATCCACAGTTCCTCTTTTCTGGTCAACTGCCAGAATATAAATTGGAGTATCGCCCTTGGCAGTCTGGGCAACTACATTTGTTACCAGCGAGTCGGCAATACCATAGACGATCTTGGCAACACTGTTCGCTGTAGCCGGTGCAATGATAAGAGCATCATAATGACCTACCTGAAGAGGACCGGCAATAAACGGGGAGTTCGGACCGGCATCAGTCTTAAAGTTAGGGAAATCCCTTTGAATGGCATCCCACATCCGATACCATTTCATTATGGTCTCCCCTTCCTTTGAAAGGAAAACCATGAACTCGACATCGGTGCGTTCTTTAATATCACGCATTACTTCATAAGTTTCAGCGATCTGGTCGCCTGAACCTGTAATACCCCATGCTATACGTTTCATGTTACAACCTCACGATCAATAGTTCTCAGCCATTACCTCGAAATAGCCCTGTGGATGTGCACATGCAGGACATTCTTCAGGAGGTTGCGGACCTTCATGAATGTATCCGCAATTGCGGCATCTCCATGCAACAGTACCATCTTTCCTGAAGACCATTTCATGGTCTATGTTAGCAGCAAGTTTGCGGTAGCGCTCTTCATGGCCTTTCTCTGCGATAGCTATGTGACGGAACACATCTGCGATCTCGAGGAAGCCTTCCTTTTCAGCCACTTCTGCAAACTCCGGATACATTGTTGTGTGTTCGTAGTTCTCGCCTTCAGCAGCAGATTCAAGGTTGGTTCTTGTATCGGAGATGATGCCTGCTGGATAGGAAGCTGTTATTTCCACCATACCGCCTTCGAGGAACTTGAAGAGTCTTTTTGCATGCTCTTTCTCATTGTCAGCAGTTTCAGCAAAGATGGCAGATATCTGCTGGTATCCTGCCTTTCTTGCAACTGATGCAAAGTAGGTATACCGGTTCCTTGCCTGTGATTCACCTGCAAAGGCCTTCAACAGGTTCTTTTCGGTTTCAGTTCCTTTTAGTTCCATATAATCCACCTCATTTTATTATAAATCGAACAATTGTTAATAAATACTTCTCAGAATCCCACAAATGCTTCCTTCTTGATCTGTTTTTTAGGCACACCCATGTTAAGTAGCAATTCTTCCGTTGCTTTCATCATCGCCGAAGGACCACATACGTAGATAACACGTTCCATGAGATCAGGGATATAATCCATAATAATAGTATCACATATACGTCCCGTACAACCCAACCAGTCGTCTCCCGCCCGCGTCAGGGTATGCACAATCTTGAGGTTGGCATTTTTATTTTCCATTTCCCCCAGTTCATCCCTGAATGCAATATCTTCAGCTGTTTTATTACTGCTCAGAATAATGATATTCGTGCCTGACCTTGTGTCACTGCAATACCTGCAGATGCTGACCATAGGAGTGATACCGATACCACCACTGATAAGAGCGATCTTATCGAACTCACCTTCGAACGTGAACCTTCCATATGGACCGTTTATGACTACAACATCACCTACATCCATAGCATCAAACTCATTAGAGAACTCATGCCCTGTGAGCTTCTTGGTAAATTCCAGAAAGCCCTTTTCAGTCGGACTGCTCGATATTGTGAAAGGCTTGCGCTGGACCTCTCCGTTTACAGGAATACTGACAAAGAAATACTGTCCCGCTTTATACCCGAAGTCTTCAGGCCTTTCGAACCTGAAGCTTTTAACATCGTGAGTTTGTCGTATTATCTCAGACAGAGGTGCTTTAAATTCCATTTACTTGCCCCCCATAGATGCGTTTTTTACCATCTGAGCAGTCTGAATCAGCTTGCGGACGGTCTTTCGCATACTCCTCAAACCTTCCTCATCTGCATCCACACCCTCAGCACCTTTGTCCTGTGACCAGAAAGTACCTCCAAGATTTGAACCAAAGGAACCGCCGGACACGGGGAGCATCTCATTTATGATATAAAAATTGTGAATGGTCTGCAAAGCCGGCTCCTGCCCACCTATGCGATCACCACCATCAGCCATACCTGCTCCAACTTTGTTCATAAAAACTTTCGGATCACGGGCAACCACAGCGCGGCACCTGTCCATCATAACTTTCGTCTGCCCGCTAAGCGTTCCCTGGTAGACGGGAGTGCCGATTATCCAGGCATCTGCCCATTGCATCTTATCATAGAGTTCCAGCATGTCATCCTTATGTATGCAACCCTGTTTGGTCCGGATGCAATGATCACAATGGATACAGAACTTCAGGTCCTTTCCTTTTGCAGAGAAATATTCAGTTTCCACATCATATTTCTCCTCAGCAAATTCCAAAGCCGCCCTGACCATGTGATCTGTTGCCTTCTTTCGAGGGCTCCCGGATATTCCAAGCAGTTTTATTACATTACCAGGTATGTTAATTCCTCCAACGTTATTTTTTGGTCCTGCAGATACAAACCACTGCGATCAGGGACATTACAAGCAAGAGTGCACCAAAACCAGGCGTCGGTTCAGATGGAATATCAGCCTCACCATTGATAGAGCCATAGGCATTAGCCATATCGATCACAGGAACATCGTAAGTACCTTCACCAAATAGTTCGTCTACCATATCCTGCGGTGCAGAACGATATAATAACTTTGCTTCAACAAGTATCGGATCCACCGCATCTTCGGGCATGACGAAAGAATGGGATTCAACTTCAGTTTCTTTCGGAAGGATCCTGTTATCAGAAACAATGGATTCAGCTTCCCACAATTTTGTAGTAATCTGCCCGTCAGGATCAGCAAGGACAGTATGATATATGACCGCATCTTCGATGTTGCCTTCCGCATCGAGCCGTCCTGAACCATACAACTGTTTTCCTTCAGCATCGGTAACAGAAACCTCCAGCCACATCTGCCTAACCTCAGCAATACCTGTTGGAAGCTTATGTCCGGCTCCGGAATTGGTTATTGAGACATCAATGGTGATATCTTCACCCGAACTTGCATCTTCCGGCACAGATACTTCAATTATTGCAGCCTTCTGGAGCCTCTCCTCGGCCTTTTCACCATATAGACCATCGCTAAGGACCTCCAGCATGAAGACATTTCCCCCAACTATTTCATGTATGGAGATATGCTCCCTCTTCGGAGCACTGGATGCAGATCTTCCGGGGTTTGCCTCAAATTGTGTTATTCCAGGAGTCATGTGGCAATCCTGACAGGTAACTTCCTCCTCAGCATACTGGCTGTCTGCCCAGGATGTGTAGGTGTCATCAAGAGGCAGACCATTGAAAGGACTGTTCACATTGTGACACATTCCACAATATTCAGCTTCTGTGTAGAACTCATTGAACTCCGACTCGTGGAAGGCCGAAGGTGCATCATCAAGTGGTCCCCACTTTACATCACCGGGACTTGAAACAAATGCACCGTCACCGATACCTGCACCTTCAGGGACAGTATGACAGAGATCACATTGAACACCTTCTAACGCCACATCACTTGCCATAGAACCATCGATTGGAGGAACTTCACCAGCCAATACACCTATAGGTGTGTGGCAGCGTGAACAGAATTCATCCGTCTGGCCACCGGTCTCTTCACTTGCCATTAGCAATTCTGCCTGATAAAGTGGATCAGTGTAGGCGTAAGCATGCATACTCCCCTGCCATTGACTACGTATTATAGCATGACAGTTGGCACACTTTGACTGGCTTACGAAGTCATCCGAATCAAGTTCACCAACAGAGGTAGGTTCTGCTGCAGTAGCAGTACCTGTGACCAGCAGGACGAACGATGCGAAAAGTAACAGGATAAAACAATAGTGAATAGACCTTATGCGAAATCCCCCTCGATAGATTGTAGCGATATATAATTGAAAGAAATAATTGAAAGAGGGACAATCCTTAAAAAAAGAGGAACGCAGGAAAAAATGCGATCCTTTATGGATTGTACCTTTTGTTCCACTAGAAAAGTGGAAGGATAGGTTATTTTAACAACTTCAGTGCATCGCGGCATGCTGCAATAGCAGGTGCCCCTGATGTGATGGAGATCACTTCCATTGTTTCCATTATCTCTTCTTTTGTTGCACCGTGCTTTAATGCGCTCTTCATCTGTGCCACAGTACATGATTCACATTGCTTGGATGCCACAACAGCAAGAGCCATCAAGATCTTTACTTTTGCCGGAAGGGCACCGTCGGATAGTATATTGTGGTCACATCTGCTATATTTCCTGACAAAATGAGGATCTATGGCCTCCAGTGTTTCAAGGATTTGTGGCGTAAAGCCCATCTTTTCCCCGATACTTTCTATTACTTCCCTGCTTTCACTCATGTCTGATCACTCCCTTTAAAATGATAAGTACCCCATAATGAATATCAATCGAATGCATCAACTATTGTATTGCTCAGACAGTAGTTGCACATGATCCTCGGAAGAGCATTGTGCAAGCGTGTGACCTCAGGTGGTTTTCCAACAGAAACAGGAAGTATAAGTTCTTTCGAATGATCCATGCAAAGACCTTTTCCACATACGATACAAACAGCTACAGCTTCAGTGTCTTTGCCCTCTTCCATACAGTCATAACATTTCATCATGATACTCACCTCACTTGTTTTCCACTAGGGTTTTCCACTAAGGCATCGTGGCATGGAGTGCACAATATCTTAAGCAGTGGCTGCATGTCCTTTAGTTTACAGGAATCACCCATGCACCTGAGCCTGATGTCAAATTCACCATCCCATTCAGGAATCTTCTCACGCACAAGATGGTCTTTACAAACCCCTCTGCCACATACGATGCAGATACCTACGGCATCTGAGTCTTTTCCGTTCTTTGCACATTCATAGCATTTCATTCGATCACCTGATTCTTTTTCGAAAAAGTGCTTTTCCAATATTACTCAACATCTATACTGCACAGGATATTTTCCCGAAAGGCATCAGCAATACATGCCCTGATAATGATTTATGAGCACAATAAAAGGAAATATTTTGACAGTTGCCTGAAAATACATCCCATCAACACAATTCCCAAATGTATTGAAAGATAACCCCGGAAAGTCCCTGGAATCACATATATTATGGATTCGTCCTTACTCTTAAAAATAGGTTAGATCAATATTTATGCATATCGGTATTTGCACAAAGGACTGCCAGAAAGCTACAGGCAAAAGAAAAGGCCATGTAAAGATAATCTTTCGCAAAAATATAAAACTATTTCTATAATTTTCCTACAATTTTGAGATAAGATCGTACAAACAGATATAAGCATAGCATAATAATAACCAGACGTCCGAGATAAACCAATAAGGTTTTAATATATGCATGTAATCCTGAATAGCATTATTAAATTGGAGGATTTAAATGACATTCGGAATAGAATTCGTGCCAAATGATCCAGTGCTTAAGATCGCACACTACGCAAAGCTCGCAGAACAGCAGGGATTTGACAATGTGTGGATCACAGACCACTACAACAACCGTGATGTTTACTCAACACTGGCAGTTCTTGCCATGAACACAAACAGTATTAAGCTCGGTACCGGCGTTACAAACCCCTACACAAGGAATGCAGCAATCACAGCTTCCAGTATCGGTGCTATTAACGAGATATCCGGCGGACGTGCGATCTTAGGTCTCGGCCCTGGTGACAAGGCAACCTTCGACGCAATGGGAATCTCCTGGGACAAGCCATTAACAACCACAAAGGAGAACATTTCCGCACTTCGTTCCTTCTTCGCAGGCGAAAAGGTCACAATGGACGGCGACATGGTCCAGTTCGGCGGCGCAAAGTTGGCATTCAAGACCGGAGACGTACCTATATACATGGGTGCACAGGGTCCAAAGATGCTCGAGCTCGCAGGAGAGGTCGCAGACGGTGTACTAATCAATGCATCACACCCAAAGGACTTTGAAGTAGCAGTCAAGCAGATCGCATCCGGTGCAAAGAAAGCAGGCAGGGATCCAAAGGACGTAGATGTTGCAGCATATGCATGCTTCTCTATTGACAAGGATGCTGCGAAGGCAAAGAGCGCAGCAAAGGTCGTTGTAGCTTTCATCGTTGCAGGTTCACCTGACATGGTTCTCGAGCGCCACGGCATTGATGTCGCTGCAAAGGGAGACATCGGCGGAGCAATCGCAAAGGGCGACTTCGGAGCTCTCATGGGCGATATGGTCACAAGTGACATGATGGATGCATTCTCCATTTCTGGTACACCGGATGACTGTAAGGCAAGGATCAATGAATTGCTTGACATCGGTGTGACCCAGATCGTTGCAGGTTCACCAATCGGACCAAACAAGGAGAAAGCAATAAAACTCATCGGAAAGGAGATCATCGGAGGAAACTGATGGTTCATCCAAAAATTATGGACGTCATCGAGTTTGACGTCTGTACTGCTTGTGGGGCATGCGTATCAGCATGTCCTGCCGGTGCAATAACAATGGGCAAGGCTGCGGAGATCCGCGACCCTGACAACCTTGAACTTTACTCACACGGTGCTGCCCCTAATGTATGTGAGGGATGTCTTACATGCAGCAGGATCTGTCCTGTAGTGGATGGTTACCTTGAGGATGAGTTCGCAAATGTCAGAAGCTTCCTTGCTGCAAAGAGCAACATTGCCGGTCAGGACGGCGGTGTTACCTCAGCTATTGCACGGTCACTCCTTAGACAGGGTGAGATCGACTGTGTTGTCGGTATCACTATGAACGAAAAATGGGAAACAGAGCTTGTAGTCTTTACTGACCCCGAAGATGTAGAGAAGGCAAAAGGTACAAAATACACATACGATTCCGTTCTTTCCATACTGAGAGATCCATTCAACCAGTACGAAAAGATCGCTGTGATCGGCGTACCATGCCAGGCACACGCTGCAAGGCTCATCTCTGAGAATGTCAACGACAAGATCGTCCTTATCGTAGGTCTGCTCTGTATGGAGAGCTTCCACCACGATGTCATGACCGAGAAGATCATCCCGGAGATTATGGGAGTCAACATCGAAGATGTCAAAAAGATGGACTTCGGAAAGGGTAAGTTCTGGGCATACACCAAAGACGGTGAGGAACACAACGTACCGATCTCAAAGATCGCTCCACACGCAAGGAACCCATGCCACCACTGCAATGACTACACATCAGTCTTTGCTGACATCTCAGTAGGTTCAGTAGGTACCCCCGATGGCTGGAACTGTGTATTGATACGCACCGATGCCGGTGAGAAGTACTTCAAGATGGTCGAAAGTGAACTTGAGTTCATGGAAGATCCAAAGCCAGGAATGGGACTTATCGAGAAACTTGCAAAGATGAAACATGACAACAACTCTGCTCACTATCTCGAGGTCTGTGAGAAATTCTCCTTTGAGGATGGCGGATTCCGCTGAAATTGTTGTACCATGAATATGAAAAGGGCATTTTACATAGGGCGCTTCCAGCCATTTCATCTTGGTCACTACTCTGTGATAACAAGCATCGCAGAAGAGGTTGATGAACTTATTATAGGGATAGGAAGTGCCCAAAGGACCCACGAAGCGAATAATCCGTTCACTGCAGGTGAACGAGTTATGATGATACGACATGCCCTCGAAGACATTGATGTTCATTTCTATGCTTTACCCATTGATGACATACAGCAAAATCCAGTATGGGTATCATACGTAACATCAAGAACCCCTCCATTTGACACAGCTTATACCAACAATCCCCTTGTTATCGAACTTTTTGAAGAAGCAGGAATAACTGTAAAGCAACCACCAATGTACCTCAGGGAACAGCATTCCGGCACAGAGATACGAAGACGTATGCTTGCAAATGAGGAATGGAGACATCTTGTCCCTGATGCTGTTGCAGATGTCATCGATGAGATCGATGGCGTAAGGCGTCTAAAACGAGTATCCAGAACCGATGGGTTCGATTATTGATAAAAAAGAGACTTGTTGTTGTTTGATTAAAAAACAGACAGATGGTGACACAATGCCACCATCATGATAAGTTTAACACTTTTTAAGTTACTCAGGATACAATAGAAGCTTCTTCTACCCAGAAACCAACACCTTTCTGATAACGTGTTACCCTTCCGAGATAGGTGATCTCCTGACCTTTTATAAGCTGGGATGCAGCTTCATTTTGGTCTGGCTTGAACGTAACACCTGCATCAGAAATCGAATCAGGACAATGTTTGATCTGTGCAGTATATGAATTACCATTGTCAGTAATTGCAGATATAGTACCTGTCCACTGGACAAAGTTGCCTTTATATTCTTCATCGACAAGAGCTGCAATTTCATCCTGCGAAGTTTCAGGATCACAGAAAACCACACCAAAATCATCAAATGATGTGCTCATAACATCCACACCCAGGTCTTCAGCTATCTCTGAAACTTCTTCCGGACTTTCTTCTGAATCAGAACAACCCGACACCACCAATACGGCAATTAAAAGTAAAACCATTCCTATCTTTGCAAATTTCATAAAAATACTCCCTTATGATAATTACAACTAAAATGATTGAAAAGTATATCAAATTTTGTCTTCAAAAAGAGAGTTATATTAATGCATCACATTCGGTTTTGTATATATTCATGACAGTCAAATATATTAGCTGACAGTAACATATAATTTTTGATGATGAAAAAATCACAATTTTCATCAAACGGACTAAAAGAGGAAGCAAAATGACAGCATCAAAAGGAAAAGCTCCAATATTCTGTGAAAAATACTGCCCTGTTTGCAGAGCTGCAAGAGCAGGAAATGGCATAGGAAAAGCACTCCAAAACCTTGAATTAAAGATCGTTGGTAAAAATGGATGTATATGGGGAAAAGCCAGAACCGAATATTATGGAGTTACACCTGACAAGCCAATCCAAAATAAAGCATACCGTTTTTAAAAGATCTCTTCACTCCAGTCAAACGAACCAGGCTTGTATTGGGAATAAACAAGAGTATCATCTCCTGAAAGAACACCGGAGATGATCCGTTCAACATCCTCCGCTACATCATCAGCACCTCTGCCAGTAGTATCCACTTCATAGACTAGCTGACACCATTCAACAGATTCCACAAGGATCACATCCAGACACTCGGCTTCAACATTCTCCTGCACCTTGGGATCAGAATAATTACGAGCTTCCAGACGTTTCTTAAGCTCAGAAGGAGCAGTACGCAACACGATCACGATGTCAGCGATGTAGTGGGACATGTGGCTGTCAAGTATGGTCACAGATTCATCATCACCCACAAGTTCACAGACACGAGAGAGCACCCTGTCCATATCAGCTACAACGGTATCCCGTTCCTCGTCGACCTCACTGTAAAGATGTTCATTCTTGATAAGGTCGTTCATGTGTATAACACGATACCCACGACCCTCAAGTATCCTGCAAACAGAGGTTTTTCCTGTGCCAGGAGTTCCAGTAAGTCCGATGATCATGCATATTCACATGCTGCCAATGGACATTAATCCTTCGTCCCCATGCCTGCAATTTTCAGAAAATTTTCAATGAGCTTCAAACCTTCAGGTGTCAGTACTGACTCCGGATGGAACTGGACACCATAGATCGGATATTCCTTATGCTTTATTCCCATGATAAGACCATTCTCATCCTGTGCGGTTATTTCCAGATCATCTGCCATCCTGTCAACTGAAAGTGAATGATACCTGCCTGCATAGAATGAGGTCGAGATCCCATCGAACATTGATGAGGTATTATGTATTACCATTGAAGCCTTGCCATGAACCGGACCACCCTTTGAATGATTAATGGTTCCACCAAAAGCAGCATTTATAGCCTGATGTCCGAAACAAACTCCAAGTATCGGAATAGAATCACCAAATTCATGGATGATCTCAATGCAACTTCCGACATCACGACTGTTTCCAGGGTTTCCCGGACCTGGGGATATGACTATTGCATCAGGAGATATTTCCCGGACCTCATCTACAGAAATAGTGTTCGGAACGACCAGAGTATCAGATTCGAACATGGAAACATAGTCCACAAGATTCCAGACAAAGGAATCTCTGTTGTTAACGAAAAGTACCTTCATCGTTTCCCTCCCATAGCAGCTATCATAGCAGCCATCTTGCGTTCTGTTTCCTCATATTCATACGTCGGATCGGAATCTGCAACGATACCAGCCCCTGCCTGCACATTCGCAACCCCGTCTTTTATGATCACAGTTCTTATGACAATGGCAGTATCCACATCGCCGTTCCAGGAATAATATCCAACTCCTCCACCATAGATCCCTCTTGCCGATGGCTCGAACTCATCAATTATTTCCATAGCCCTTATTTTTGGAGCACCTGAGAGAGTTCCTGCCGGGAAGATGGCACGTGTGGCATCGAACTGGTCACATTCAGGTCGAAGCTCCCCACAAACAGTACTCTCTATGTGTTGTACGTGAGAATATTTCACAACATTCATGAAATCCCTGACCTTGACCGAACCAGACATTGAAACCATGCGGACATCGTTCCTTCCAAGATCAACAAGCATAACATGCTCAGCACGCTCTTTCTTATCAGACATCATTCTGGCAGCATATTCATCATCCTCGGCTTCATCTTTCCCTCGGGGACATGTGCCTGCAATTGGGTTTGTTATGACCTTGCGCTTATGGACGGTCATAAGAGTCTCCGGGCTTGCACCCACAATGTTCAGATCGCGGAAACTGAACAGATACATATATGGACTGGGGTTGATCTCCCTGAGAGTACGATAAAGTTCCAGAGGAGTTTGTTCAATTTCCATTGAATAACGTCTGGAAAGTACCACCTGAAAGATATCACCATCCAGGATATGCTGCTTGGCTGCTCTGACCGCGTCTTCAAAAGCATCCTTTTCCATATTGCAAACCGCTTCTGATGAGCCAGACAACTGAGGAAGTTCCCCCAGCCTGACATCAGCTGCAACACGGAGACATCTGCACATTTTTTCCGCTTCATTCAACGCATTATCATACAAATTTCCGGGATCACTACCCACACCTGCAAACGGAGTAAGCACCATGTAGGTTTCATCTGTCAGGTGATCAAAAACGAATGTCTTTGTTGTGAGAATGAACTGCATATCAGGTACATCTGACTGGTGTGCCCTTTCAATGTCTAACCAGCAGTCATACACCATATCATAACCATTGTACCCGATGGCACCTCCAAGGAAGGTCTGCCTGTCAAACCTTTTTTCATTCAGAAGAATCGTTCCATCGGCTGTAGGGAACACTGCACGCATTGCATCCACCACATCATACCCATCCTTTATGTCAGCCATCAGAATAGAACCATCATCCACAATGTTCTCACATTCAAAAGCCAGCTTTGAACGGATGTTGTCAATAAGTACAGAGTTCATATTATACTCAAGAGTAAGCCTACGTCCACTGATCTTAACCACAATATCAGGATAAGCACCAACGAACGAAAACCGTGCATGCCTTTTTTCCTTTTCCACAGATTCCAGCATGTAAGAGTAATTTTCATTCTGGAACGTAGTATATAGCTGCAATGGAGTGCAATCCGACCTAACTTTCGCCATAAGCTGCACAAGTGCAGGTTTTTCCGAAGTATTCACGAGTTCTGTGAATTCATCTTTTGTAAGATCGAACGATATCATCTGGCACACCTAACTTCTTTTACAAAACGCCTTATCTTTTCAGCATCCTTCTTCCCATCAGTTTCAACACCTGAAGCTGTATCCACAGCAAAAGGAGAGACCTGCTTTACGCAATCTGCAACATTATCAGCATTCAAACCACCTGCAAGGATCACAGGCACATCCACGAGTTTTACAACCTCCCTGCTTATGGAAAGATCATGGAGTTGCCCTGTACCACCGACCTTACCGGAAACATAAGAATCCAGCAGTATCCCATCGACAATATCTTCAGATGAAAGTGAATTGACCTCATCAACAAGTTCATTAACCAGTACATTGCCCCCGGAAGGAACATGAAATGTACGAATTAACTTAACATCTGTATTATCACGAACAGACCTCATGTTATCAATATCAAGAGTGCTGTGTATCTGTACCACATCAGGCCCTATGCAATTAATCATGTCAATTGCATCACTGGCAGATTCCGGCATGATAACCAATACAGAATCCACAAAAAAAGGCACATGAGAAACAAGTTCTTCTGCCTTCTTGAGATCGATCTTCCTTGGAGTCTCCACAGGAACATCGGTTATGAAACCAACAGCATCTGCACCTGAGCTTACTGCAAGATCTATGTCTTCAACAGACTTCATGCCGCATACCTTGACACGCGTTGAGTGATGCATTTTCCACCTTTTTACCTGATGTGAATTCTATGAATTCCTTAAGTTTGTATAATGCTTTCTTGCTATCAATTGCCTCTTCTGCAATTGGAATAGCTTCCTTTATGGAATTTGCCATGCCTGAAACATAGATCGCTGCTGCTGCATTGACAACAACAATATCCCTTTTAGGACCTTTTTCGCCATTGAAGATATAAAGGATATCACCGGCATTCTCTTCCGGAGTACCACCTACGATATCTGTGGCTTTAGCTCTTGGGATGCCCAGGTCCTCAGGACTTATTGTATATGTGGTCACAGCACCATCTTTGAGTTCAGCAACATATGTTTCAGAAAGAGTGCTGATCTCATCCATCCCATCACCATGGAGTACCAATACATGTTCTTTACCAAGTTTACAGAGAACTTCCGCCATAAGCTTGCAAAGTTTCCTGTCAAAAACACCAATGACCTGTGACTTTGCACCAGTAGGATTTGTCAGTGGACCGAGGATATTGAACATTGTCCTTATCCCAAGCTCTTTTCTGGGACCTACCATCCTTTTCATTGCAGGATGGAACTTCGGGGCCAGCATGAAACCAATGCCAATGTCCTCAATTGACCTTTTCACATATTCCGGCTCAAGGTCGATCTTTATACCGAGCTCTTTGAGCACATCAGCACTTCCTGAAAGAGATGTGAATGAATAATTTCCGTGTTTTGCTACAGTGACCCCTGCAGCGGCTGCAACGATGGCAGCAGTTGTTGAAATATTAATAGTATTATGACGATCACCGCCGGTACCACAGGTATCCACAAGAGTGCCCTGCACTTCAGGAGATATCATGTTGGCCACTTTTAGCATAGCCTTTGCAAACCCTGCGATCTCATCCGGGGTTTCACCCTTCATCTTCATGGCCATTACAAATGCACCGATCTGTGTGTCTGTTGCACTCTCAAATATCTGCTCCATGGCTGCTTCTGCCTCGGCCATTGTCAGATCATAACCATCAACTAATTTTTGGAGATAATATTTCATATTGACACCTTCTTGCATTAATGTATAATTGTGTACAATAATGTATAACAAATGTCTTTGTATATAAACTTTATTCAATTTACATACAGACAAAACTAAATGAAGAAGACAAATCGCGCATCAGGCCCCACACATATAGCACAGCCGCTGCTGAACCTGATAATATGGATACATCAGCAGAAAACAAAAGGAGAAGAATTATAACTTAAACCCTGAATCGAAAGAAAACGAAAAAAGAAAGTAAAAAATACTGATCAGAAACCTTCAGAATCCAATCCAAGCATTTCATAGATACGAGGCATGTCCAGACGCTCGCGCATAACATCAGCAAGTTCGTCATACGGATCCTTCTCAGGAATATCCTCATCTTCAAAGGCCAGACCTTTCTTTTCAGCCAGATATCTTATAAGAGCATGCCTGATATTCTGGTTCTCAAATAATCCATGAAGATATGTGCCGATCACAAGACCACTTTCATCAGCGCAACCATCATCTCCGAAAACAGGTCTATTTGATGTTGACATGCCCATATGGATCTCATATCCCTTTACATCCTCACCATTTATGCTTCCGAGAATAGGACCACACTCGTTAATGGTTTTCGTTACCTGAACGGTACGTTTCTCATATGCATCGAACACGGTCTCAATGTCCAGCAACCCAAGACCCTCATAGCGAGCAGTTTCGCCGCCTTCAATTCCGGAATCGACAATTGAATTTCCAAGCATCTGGTAACCACCACAGATACCAAGTATCGGGATCTTACCATTAAAGGACCTTATTTTTTCGCCCATCCCACTTTCCATGAGATCATGCAGATCACTGGTCGTATTCTTTGTACCAGGAATTATGATAGCATCCGGTGTTCCAAGATCATCGGACAGGTCCACATAACGGACCTTTGCCATACGCTCCAAAGGTTCGAAATCCGTGAAGTTAGAGATTCTGGGAAGGTGAATAACCGCAATATCAATATCATGAACTCCAGCATCATCCGAAGACTTGTCCCCGATCGATACAGAGTCCTCCGATGGAATACGCAGCTTGAAATGTGGAAGAACACCAAGAACAGGAATACCCGTGCGCTCTTCGATTTCAGTAAGACCTGACTCGAGTATAGTAGGATCACCTCTGAACTTGTTTATGATAAAACCACGGACATTCTTACGCACATCCTCAGGCAGGAGTTCAATAGTACCATAAAGACTTGCAAAAACACCGCCTCTTTCGATATCCCCTACGAGAATGATAGGCGCATTGGTCAGCCTTGCAGTTCCGATATTAACAATATCGCGCTCATAGAGGTTGATCTCAGCAGCGCCGCCGGCACCTTCCATAACAATGAGATCATACTCGTCTGCAAGCCGTTGAAGTGCACCCCTTAGAACCTCATGAGTGTCCTCTATAGAATCATAATATGAGCCTGCACTTTTGTCAGCATAAGGTTCTCCCAGGAGTATTACCTGTGAGACACGATCCCCTTTGGGCTTAAGCAGTACAGGATTCATGTCTGCAGTCGGCTCAATACCTGCTGCCATCGCCTGTATTGCCTGAGCGATGCCGATCTCTTTCCCGTCCTGTGTGATCCAGGAGTTAAGACTCATGTTCTGTGCTTTGAAGGGAGCAACCTTATGGTTAGCTGAAAGTATGCGACAAAGACCAGTCACAATTGCACTCTTGCCAACATGAGATGCAGTACCCAGTATTAACAAATGTTTTTTAGTATTCATTCACAACAACCTTTTATGTGACAAGGTTTATTATGCTATATCTAATTAACTCCAATTTACTTTAGTTAGGTGAAAAATGTCAGATCTATTGCACATAAGCGGAGGGCCAACAAAGCCAGAGGTCATTGCGATATCACTATCAAAAATGGACCTGAAAGATGGGATCACATTCTATGATGTAGGATGTGGAACAGGTGCTGTTTCTATTGAAGCATCAAAGATAGCACGTGGCCTTAAGGTAGTTGCCATCGATGCGAGAGAAAAAGCTATCGATGTTGCAAGACAGAACTTCAGGAACTTCGGCGTTGAGGACGTTACACTAATTAGTGGTGAATCTTCCGAATCTATTGATCAGAACGCTGAGATAGGAACCATTGACTGTGCATTTGTAGGCGGGACAAAGAACATATCCAAGGTACTGGATGTGCTCTATAAGAAAAAGGCAAGAAAAATTGTTGTTAACGCGGTAAGGATCGAAACCGTGGTCAGTGTGATGAATAAGATGAAAGAACTGGGAATATTCTCAGAGGTTATCCACGTCACTATTACCAGAGGTTATGAGCTTACAGGCGAAACCATGTTCAAACCAGAGAACCCGGTCTATATTGTAGTAGGTAAACTGCAGAATGAATGAAAACTGAACTGACATTATAAGTGACATTTATATTTAATTATGGAGATAGAAATATGTTGATAGGAGTAGGACTTGGCCCAGGTGACCCGAAACTTCTTACACTTAAAGCTGTGGAAATTCTCAAGAACAGTGATAAAGTGTATGTACCTGGAGATATGGCAGCAAAACTAGTAGAACCATATGTAACACCAGAGATACTGGATTTCCCCATGTTGAGGGATTATGATGTTCTCAACGAGGTATGGAAGAAGAATGCTGACATCATTGCGGAAGAATCAAGGAACGGAACTGTTGCTTTCGGTCTTATCGGAGATCCTAATTTCTTTTCCACTTTCACACACCTGAAGCGTGTTATGAAAAAGCATTACCCTGATGTTGAAACTTCAACGGTACCAGGGATAAGTTCAATAACATCTTTTGCTGCAAGAGCTGATGCAGAAGTTGACAGCTCCTTCGAAGTCAGTGATGGATCTGAAAAGAAGCACAAGATCAGGCTCAAGGCAGTCCATCCAAAAGAGATCATGGATGACTTTAGAAAGGAAGGCTATAACGAATTTGTCTTTGCAGAGAGACTCTTCTCTGACAGGGAAGTTATTATCAAGAATTCAGAAGAGATCCCTGAGAAAGGAAACTACTTCAGCATCGTGTATGCGAAAAAGGACTAAAGAGGTCATCTTAAATGACAGATAATGTAATTACTTTTGTGGGTGCCGGACCGGGAAACCCAAAACTTATCACACTTCTTGGACGCGAGAAACTGGAAGAAGCAGATCTTGTTGTCTACGCAGGTTCACTTGTAAACCCTGAAGTCGTCAACTACTGCAGTGGAGAAAAGGTCGACAGTTATGGCCTGACCCTTGACGAGATCACGAAGAAGATGGCAGATGCCATTAAGGAAGGAAAGAAGGTCGTACGCCTGCACAGTGGGGATCCATCCCTCTACGGTAACGTCGTTGAGCAAATGGAAGAGCTGAAGAAGTACGATATTACAGTAGAACGTGTGCCTGGAGTATCATCAGTATTTGCAACCGCTGCAGCACTTGACACCCAGCTTACACTCAATGGTGTTTCCGACACACTCATCATCACACGTCCTGCAGGAAAGACACTGGAAGAGGATGATCTGAAAGGTCTTTCAAAGCACAATGCCACCATGGCAGTGTTCCTTGGTACCCAGAAAATAGAAGAGATAATGGAAAAGGTCGAGTATTCAGATGATACTCCAGTGGCTGTTGTATTCCACGCATCCTGGCCCGACCAGAAGATCGTTTATGGCACAGTCGCGGACATTGCACAGAAGGTAAAGGATGAAGGCATCATACGTTCCGCAATGATCCTTATCGGCGGTGTAGTAGACCCTGTCGATTACAGGAGGTCACACTTATACGGAGTAGCACAAAAACCGCTGTAATAACATTTGAACGTAATCTCGATGTGGCTAACAAACTCGCAGATCACATCGATGCAGATGTTATTATTTACAAAAAAGGAATATTTGAGGAAATCTTCAAAGACTACCAGGCATTAGTTGCAGTCTTTGCAACAGGGATAGTCGTGCGTGAGATCGCACCTCTGGTAGTCGATAAATGGGACGACCCTGCTGTAGTGGTAGTCGATTCCAACCTGAACTTCGCTATATCACTGCTCGGAGGACATCATGGTGCAAATGAACTTGTGCGCAGGATATCTGAGATGGGCGTAGTTCCTGTTATAACTACAGCTACTGAAGTACACAATCGCAACTCTGTAGAAGGTATTGCAGCAAAGTTGGGATACGACATCGTTAACAAGGAATCCACAAGGGATGTGAACTGTGCTCTGCTTGACCAGGACGTGGAAGTGCTGGAAATAAAGGGACCAAAAATAATCATCGTTGAGAACGATGTATCAGTCCTGAAAAAAGAAAGGGCGGACGAATAATGTACTTTGGAATCGGTGCCCGCAGAGGAGTGTCAGCCCAGGAAGTCCTCAATGCTATTGAAGCTGCATTGGAAGAGGTCGGAAGGGATAAAAAAGACATTCGAATGCTTGCATCATCCACCCTTAAAGAGAATGAAACTGGCCTTATTGAAGCTTCCCGGGAACTTGGATTTGAGATTAAGTTCCTACCGGATGATGTTCTCAACGGATTTGAAGTGCCTTCGGATTCACAGGCCAGCCGTTTCGGCCTTAAAGGTGTTGCCGAACCGGCAGCATTAGCCTTATCTGATAATAAGAAATTGATACTGAAAAAGAAAGTCTATGGAAGGATCACAATTGCAATCGCAGAATGAAAACCAAAATGGGAAATTATTCATCATCGGCATCGGACCCGGCTCTGTTGAGCAGCTTACTGTCCGTGCCAGAGATGTTATACTTAATTCAGATTATATTGTAGGAAACGGCACCTATCTCGATCAGATGGATAGTCTGCTGGACAAGCAGGAGATCGTGCGCAGCGCCATGGGCAAAGAAGTAGACCGTGCCAAAAAGGCAGTGCATCTTGCAAAAGAGAACGTTGTGTCCATGATCAGCGGAGGAGATGCAAATGTTTATGGAATGGCCGGCCTTGTCCTGGAAGTTGCTGAACATGAAGATCTTGATGTCGATATTGAAGTGCTTCCCGGAGTAACTGCCATCACAGCAGGAGCCAGCGTACTTGGAGCACCAATAGTCAATGATTTTGCAGTTATAAGTCTCAGTGACCTGTTAACACCATGGGAAGTTATCGAGAAACGCCTTGATGCTGCAGCAGCGGGCGACTTCGTGATCTCCCTATACAATCCAAAGAGCAGACAGCGCCACTCCAACTTCTCAAGAGCTATTGAGATCATCAGGAGACACAAGGACGCGTCAGTTCCTGTTGGACTTGTCAAGAATGCACTTCGCGGAGACAGTCAGGATTACATAGTGACCACTCTTGGAGAAGTACTTGATCATAATGATTGGGTCGACATGAGCACTATGATATTGATCACTAACAGCGAATCACGTGTTTGGAATAGTAAGACAGGAGAAAGAATCATTACACCCAGGGGGTATCAGAGAAAATATGACTACTGAATCCACCAATCAAAAAGAGAACCTTCCTGAACTGGAAGAACTGGTAGAGATGACAACAGATATCGATCCGGAACTTGTCAAGCTCTGCTCAGACTCAGGCGCCCAGACCGACGAAGCAAAGGCGATATACATGACAAGCCGCAACATTGCACGTAAACTTGTGGGCGATGAAACGAAAGAAGATCGTATCACACAGCGTTGCGTTATCTCCACAGGAGATCCAACCATCGCAGATATTATGCGCTATGTGAACAATCCTGTTGAAGCAGGTGTCAATGCTATCAAGAACGGTGCTCCGATCTTTGTGGACATCAACATGGTCAAAGCAGGAATAACAAAGAAAGGACACAACTGCGAAGTTATCTGTGTACTCGATGAGGACAAAGATGCAGAAGTTGCTCAAAAATACGGCATCACAAGGACAGCTGCTGGTTTCCTTATGGCAAGGGACAGGCTTGAAGGTTCTATTGTAGCTATTGGTAATGCACCATCTGCAGCACTTGCAGTATGCAGAATGATCGAGCACGGCATCAAACCGGCACTTATAGTAGGAACTCCTGTTGGATTCGTCAACTCTGCTGAATCTAAGGAAGAGGTAAGAAATATGGATGTACCATCTATCACCTGCGTCGGAACACGCGGTGGGACACCAATGGCAGTTGCCTGTGTTAATGAACTTGTTGCCATTGCAAAAGAAAAGGACGAGTGTTAATAGATATACACATCGATCTTTTCTTCAATCTTTTTTTATCCTTTACTAACTTAGAAACTGCTTTTATTGAGATCGTATCATTAACAAACATATATGATACATTATAGCCTTACCAGGACATTACTGTAAAGCATCCACAATCCTACAAGGATCAATACCACACCTGCACCTTTTTTTAGATACATATCATATTTCGCTATACTGCTAAGAACTGAAGAAGAAACATTAGCAGAATATGCGATCACAAGTATTGGAATTCCAAGCCCCATGGAATATATGAAAAGCAAAAAAGCACCATAGGTAATGTCACCTTCAATAGCCACCAGTGTAAGAATGGATGCTAATATCGGACCCACACAGGGAATCCATATGATCCCGAGGGACATACCAAAAAGTAAGCCACCAAGCAGACCTTTTTCTTTCACATCCATTCCGGAAAAACCACCAAATATATTGAAGGTCCCGAGATCGAAAAGTAATGTGACTCCAAAAAGTATGATGATAAGACCTGCAAAGAAGCTAAGATACAGAAGATATTGCTGGAAAAGCGAACCAAATGCAGACGTTATAACGCCCATAATTGTGAAGGATATTGTAAGGCCAAGGACTATTGCAAGTGGCCTCAAAGGTCCTTTAGACGTTGAATAAACAAATATTGCAGGCAGTAGTGGAAGGACACAGGGAGAGAATATACTGATCATCCCTGCTACAAAGGCTGCTACCGGTGTCACCACCCCGAATTCCACTATTACCACCTGATGTTAAAATATAGGGCATATTCAAAGGCCGTTAATCCTCAGAAACAGTCCCCCTATATTCAATAGCATGATCAAGAATTGTCTCGAAAATCCCTTTGTCTACATACCCGAGCACTCTGGCTTTATTACGATCCTGTTCTTTGACACCATCATATCTCATGAACATGTAATTTCCGTCTTCAATGTCAACGATCACAGTTGTATCAGGTATAGAATACACATTGAACTTGCTGGCAAGTTCGGGAGAGAGTGTGATGTCAATATACATAGCTGTTGCCCTGCCTTCATAATCCTTTGCAAGTTCATCGATGACCGGGTCCAGTTGCCTGCACGGAGAACACCAGTCTGCACCTGCTTTGAGAAGAACAGGACCTTTTTCAAGTGCATCATCTATTTGCTGTTGCTCAGTAACAAGGATAGCCACCCGTTCCTCCGATCCAGCATTATCCACAGGAGTTACCTCTGTAACACATCCTGCAATTAAGACTGCAACAGTGATCAATCCGAGAAGGTAGATTTTTGATCTCATGTCATCACCACTCTAATTATGATATAATCCTATTTAAGCAAAGATTATTCAGTAAGTGAATGAAAGTGGTATTATTTCAATTTAAAGGTTATGCACGATTTTGACATAGAATAGCAAAACCTGTTTTGGCAATAATAAATTGAAGAGAATATAACAAAACTGATCAAAATTAAACTGAGCTAATTAATAATCAAACATCATTAATAACGGCCCATTTCAACAGGACACCTTCATCCATCTTTTCCAAACTCATGAGCTTCAATGGTAAGATATCATTTTCAACAAACCCCACACCACCTACAAGAGTCGGAGCACTGGTGCCACCTATCAACAGGTTGCCTACAAATGAATACACTTCATCCACAAGACCACTTGAAAGCATAGCCCAATTAAGAGTTGCACCGCCCTCCACCATTAAACGCCGTATACCCATGGAGCTCAGTTCTTTCATCAATGCACATAGATCTACCTGTTCATATCCTGTTTTTATGACCAATGCTTTCTGCTGAAGCATCTCAACCTTATCTGCAGGAGCTGAACCTGAAACTGCAATGATACGCTTACCCTCACCTTTTATGAAAATATCAGCATCCAGAGGAGTTCTGGCTTTACTATCAATTACAATGCGGATTGGATTTTCATCATAACCTTTACTCTTACGAGAAGAACGTCGTGCTTCAGACTTAACTGTAAGACTTGAATCATCTGCAAGAATCGTACCGATACCAACCATGACTGCATCAGAAGTTGCACGAAGATCATCCATTCGGTCAAAGTCCACATCACCAGAGATACGGACCTGCTTTCGTTCCTTTGTGGAGATCTTACCATCAGCAGACATTGCGGAATTGATAAAAGTAAATGGCATATCCATAACAAACAACACCTATGGAAAAATAAAATGAACCGACAGAAAATCAATATAACTGCCGGTTTTTCAGAATCAGTACTTAAGAAGTGCTTTTAACAGGTAGCGATCCCTCAAAAGTCCGATAAATTTCTGGTTTGCATCCACAACAGGCATCTGGTCAATCCTGTGCCTCTTCATTTTAAGTGCGCATTCACTTACACCCATGTTGTTTGATGCTGTGATAGGATCTTTAACCATGATTTCTTCTACAGGAACTTCCGGCACCTTGATCCTTGAGACACTATAATAGATGCTCATTGTATCCCTCATGCTTTCCCAGGTCCACTCGTCGTCATCAGAACCTGCAGACATGTCAGACATTTCAACAGAATCCTCGATAACACTTGAACTTATGATATCTCTGTCTGAGATAATACCTACGAGATCAAGAGATGAATCGATCACAGGAACCGCCTTTACGTGAGCAAGCTCCATGTGTCGGGCAACTACAGGGAGAGGAGTCTGATACCAGACAGGACCAACACCATGGTTAAGGTATTCACTAATTGGATCGGTGACATCCAGATCCACTATGCCGCCTACAACATCGGCAACCGAGATGAGACCCACAAGTTTATCGTCTTCAACTACAGGAAGTCTTCTTATACCATGTTTAAGCAGAAGACGTGCTGCAATTGTGAGATCCTCATCAGGACCTATTGTTACAGGGTCACGTGCCATCAACAGTGCCAGTTGTTCCTCAGTGGGATTCTTCAGTAAGTTGGATCGACTTACAATACCGACCACTTTATTGTCTTTGATAACAGGCAGTCCTGAAACCCGCTTATCTTTCAGAATGGAAAGGACCTCATCCCTTGAACCGGGAAGAGCGACAGATGCGACATCCTTTACCATTACGTCTTTAACGAGTGTGTCCTTAGGCATGTTTTTTAAACCTCAATATTGATTTCATTCGTTTTTGTCACTGCGTACAATAAGTACGGGAACTTCTGAGTTGCGAGTGATCTTTTCAGCCACACTTCCAAGGAGGAACCTGTCAATTCCAGTCTTCCCGAGTGTACCCATTACTATCAGATCAATGTCATTGTTCTTTGCAAATTCAATAATCTCGTGGCTGGGATGACCTTCAAGAACAGTAGATTCAGAATCAAGACCAGCATTTGCTGCGAGTTCTTCAACACCTTTTGCTGCATCTTTACCTTCTGTTTCCAGAAGTTCATACATCATTTCCCATCCTGCATCCATTGGAATCGAAGCAAACGCAGCGGTATCCACTACATAAACAACATACAACTTTGCCCCACTCAATTTTGCAAATTCAATACCATAAGATATTGCCTTTTTGTTCTTTTCAGAACCATCGGTTGCTATCAATATTTTCTTGTATAATTCGCTTGTCATATTACCCTCGCCATCATTCGTTTGCATGGATTATGGATAAAATATCATCTGGTCGGCCCCTTCTGACTATTCCGCTTACCGGGTCTTTCACACCAATCAAGTTATTGGAAGTGCCATTCAGGATCATAAGATTGGCTTTGTTGCCTTCCTTAATGGAACCCGTATTATTAAATCCCAGGATAGATGCCCCATTTAGCGTGCACATCTTAAATACTTGTCTATCCTCAAGACCAAAAACCTTGGATAGTATCTCCATTTCAGAGAACATATTAACTGAATTCAACATCACATTGTCAGTACCAACTGCTACAGTAACTCCCGATTCCAACATTTCGGATATAGGAGCCATCCCTACATCGGTTATGAAGTTGGAACGAGGACATACTACTACCGGGATATTGGCATCTGCAACTGCCATCAGATCTGATGTTTTTGCCTGTGTCATGTGGATCAGGATATCCGGATCAAGAGAAAGGGCTTTATCGATATCGTTGTCTGATTTTTCTCCTGCATGGATTGCAAACATCTTGCTCTTATTTTTTGATGCCTTCCGAGATCTACGCAGAAGTTCCATATCGACATCATTTGTCCCGCTCATTCCAAGCCCATCTGCATGCCGAAGGACCCTGTTGATATCTGATAATACTGAATCCATCGAAGAATCTGTATCTTTCGGCCTACCGAGAATTATGCTGTCAATAATGATACCATCAACCGCCTCCTCTAGTGCGAGGATACCGAGAACCCCGCCCTCCCTGAAATCTGCAAAAGCACAGGTGCCGGTTGCTAACATATCCTCCATACTTGACCTCATGGAATTAACCAGATCGGAATAGGACGTTTTTTCGAGCATCCTGTGTTTTAGGCCATCAGGAGGACGTACCAACGAATCAAGGTCCTTTTTCACCCTGAAGTTCTCACATGTACCAAGTATAGGGTCTTTACAAATGGAATCTCCGATATGCGTGTGTGAATTAACAAAGCATGGAGCAATGATATTCTTGCTTGTTGTGGACTCTTCACCAATTTCAGTTATGAATCCATCCTCCACGCAGATATAACCTTCAATCGATTCCAGTTCATCCCCAAGAATGATCGTACCAGAAAGTATCTGTTCACAGGACATTACAACTCGTAAATATATCCAGTAAAGTAGATATATCCTGCGGAAGCCAAGCCAGACCAACTGCCCTGATCAGCGCTTCTGGAGCGCGCGTCCCTTTCGCTTCGCTCAAGGGGACAGTATATTGGCGCGCAGGTGAGCATTGAGAATAAATAATTAATTAGAACATATACCATCATTTAAATACTGTAAATATGATCTGAGCACAGTTTTCAAAGAATAGTAAGAGCAAACAGACGTTACGAAGATCTCTATAGTAAGTCATATCAATATTGTGATCATGAATAAAAACATATCAGAACAGCAAAGTCAAAGCTAGTGAGTTAAGATCAGTTAAAGAAAAAGGGTAATAGAGTGAGCACAGCAGCGACGCAGATTTCCCGAGGACTCTCGTACCTCAGTACAGTAAGCAACGTGGGCAGGCTTATCTTCTGTGTTCGGAATGGGAACAGGAGTTGCCCTGCCGCTATGGCCGCCGTACTCTAACTCATATTAATGGATGAAAGCCAAGGTCCGGATTCGAACCGGAATGGAATCGCTCTGCAGGCGATTGCGTAGCCGCTCCGCCACCTTGGCACTTTTTAAGCGGACTTTACTAGGCAACACAACCATATAAGCCTTTACATTGCG
>NZ_FOHQ01000006.1 GCF_900111645.1 Methanococcoides vulcani | reverse complement strand
CAGCCGAAAAGAAAGGAATGGATGCTGATGACACGACCATCATCATGAGCGATATATCAAAAAAAGCAATGGAGCTTACAAAAGATGTTATCATGGAATTGCTTGAGAACAAAATTCAAGATGAAGAAAAAAGGAAGTCCGTTGCTCAAAAACTATTAAGTGGAGAGATGATACATGTCACTCCGATCTCTGCAAAAGAGGCTATTGAACTGGGTCTGCCGGTCAGCACTAAATTGCCTTCAGAAGTCCATGATTTCATGAAGTTTTTCAGGTCTGCAAAGATGAGCGTGGAATATATTGAGTAAATTAATTTTTTGAAAATGGAAAAACAGCTGGTTAAGATCATGCATGTGCATGCTCTTGAATTGCCTGTCCACCCTGTTCCAGATAAAGTACGTTTATCTGCGAACCCAAGATGCTTAAGTTCTTTTACTATGAACCCAACCTATAATGGGGGATAATAGTGATTAGAGAAGCAATGCTCTATGACAAGCTTGACAATAATAAGGTCAAGTGCAAAGTATGCAATCACAGATGCACCATAGCATCCGGTAAGAGAGGGTTTTGCAGGGTAAGGGAGAACCGCAATGGTACGCTCTACACTCTGATATACAACACAGTATCCAGCGAAGCTGTAGATCCTATAGAGAAGAAACCCCTTTTCCATTTCTATCCAGGCTCACGTTCATACTCACTGGGGACGATAGGGTGCAATTTCAGATGCAAGCACTGCCAGAACTGGATGATATCCCAGGCAGACCTTGAGGGAGCAGTTACTTTCGAGATACCACCAGAGACAGCAGTGGACAGGGCTCTGGCAACCGGCTCAAGGACCATTGCATGGACATACAACGAACCCACAATCTGGCATGAATATACCTATGATAGTGCAAAACTTGCAAAGGAAGCAGGGCTTGCAACTGTGTATGTTACAAATGGTTATATAACTCCGGAAGCGCTGAAGCATATCTCACCCTATCTGGATGCCTTTAGAGTGGACATAAAGGCATTCACAGAGGAGTTCTACAGGGAGGTTACAAGGGCAAAACTCGCACCTGTACTTGAGTCCTCAAAGGTTGCAAAGGAACTGGGAATGCACATAGAAGTGATCAACCTTATTATCCCAACAAAGAACGATTCGCCGGATGAGATCCGCGAGCTTTCAAAGTGGGTGCATGATAACCTGGGGCCGGATACACCTATCCATTTCACACGTTTCCATCCCCAGTATAAGACACTGGAGCTTCCACCCACACCTGTCAAGACTCTTGAGATGGCACATGAGATCGCAACGGATGAGGGTATGAGGTTTGTATACATTGGAAATGTATACGGTCATAAGTATGAGAATACGTATTGTCCAAATTGCGGGGAGCTGCTCATAAAAAGAGATGGTTTTTCCATCGTGGACTACAGGATAACGCCATTAAAGAAATGTCCAATCTGTGGCGAGAATATCCCGATAGTAGGAGAATATCCCGAAAGCGAGCAACCATAGATTTGATACCGAGATAAAGGCTGTTACCTACAATGAATTGAAAATAGAAGAAGATTCGAACGGCTGGGTTATGCAAGTCGTTGTGGATATTTAGATATTCCAAATATTAAACTCCAACAAACTTGTGCATATTCGGCTATACTTGCATTCATTAAATTTAGGTTCAGGTAGTATTTAATAAAAAAATGCGGCGAAGGGAAAATTAACATGCAAGAAGGAACCGAGATTGAAATTTTAGATATACTCACAAAAATAAATGACAATACCTGGGAAGTACCGAAGAGTTACAAACCATTTATGAGAGTCCCTGGTCGCATTTTTGTATCAGAAACCCTGCTTCACGATCTTGATAAAGGAACTATCAACCAGATTGCAAATGTTGCGTCACTACCCGGAATCCAGAAATACTCGATGGCAATGCCTGATGTGCATCTTGGATACGGTTTTCCAATTGGTGGTGTTGCAGCGTTTGATAAGGAAGAAGGTGTAATCAGTCCGGGTGGGGTTGGGTTTGACATCAACTGTGGTGTTCGTCTTATTCGCACAAATCTGCACAAAGAAGATGTGCGCCCACATATGAAAGAACTGGTGGGTGAACTTTTCCGTGCAGTTCCATCGGGTGTTGGTTCAAAGAGTCGCATCCGTGTATCGGACAGCGAACTGGATGATGCTTTCACGCACGGTTCCAGATGGGCAGTTGAGTCAGGATATGGGGTCAAAGCCGATGTCGAACACTGTGAAGGCAGAGGTTGCATCGAGGGCGCAGACCCCTCAAAGGTGAGCGAGAAAGCACGCAGTCGCGGAAAACCGCAGATTGGTACACTTGGAAGCGGCAATCATTTCCTTGAAGTGCAGTATGTGGATGAAATATACGATAGCAAAGTTGCATCATCCTTTGGCCTTGAAGAAGGGCAGGTGACGGTTATGATCCACTGTGGTTCTCGCGGAGCAGGACATCAGATATGCTCTGACTACCTGCGCGTACTTTTGCAGGCAGTGAAAAAGTATGGTATAGATCTGCCTAGCAAACAGCTTGCCTGTGCGCCTGCACAATCCCCTGAGGCCCAGGACTACTTCAAAGCAATGGCTTGTGCTGCCAATTATGCATGGGTAAACAGACAGGTCATAACTCACTGGACGCGGGAGGTATTCGAACGTTTCTTTGGCAGGGATATGGACGATCTTGGTATGGATTTGGTGTATGATGTTGCCCACAACGTTGCAAAATTGGAGGAACACATAATCGATGGAATGAAAAAAGAAGTTTATGTGCACAGAAAAGGTGCAACCCGGGCTTTCCCACCTGGTCACCATGATTTGCCAGATGCCTACAAAGCTGTTGGGCAGCCTGTTCTTATCCCTGGCAGCATGGGTACCCCTTCTTATGTTCTACACGGAACAGAAGCGGGGATGGGTGTCGCTTTTGGAAGTGCATGTCACGGAGCAGGACGTGTGATGAGTCGGGGTCATGCAAAGCATGAATTTTTCGGAAAAAGAGTGAAGGAAAACCTTGAAGCAAGAGGAATTACAGTTAAAGCTACGCGTCCGTCGGTTATCGCTGAAGAGGCACCTGGTGCATATAAATCAAGCAGTGAAGTGGTGGATGTGGTGCACAATCTGGAAATCGCCAAAAAAGTTGCAAGGGTCTTGCCAATGGGGGTTGCAAAAGGTTAATCGAAAAGCAACCTCTTCAGCAGATATGATTTTGGGAGTGATAAAAAAGAGTATTGAGGAAACAGGTATATTTGGATGGGTTTTACCATGCTGATCCTCATAAGCATGGTACTGAGCAAACTTTGTCTTTACACCGACAAATACTGCCAAAGGGTTCTGTTTTTCTATCAATTTTAAGTCGAATCAATCGATGGATTTGAAGTTAATTAATGTCCGAATTAACGTAAAATTTATCAAAAATTTGTATGTTTTCATATTAAATAAATGGCTCTCTGTTTTTTAAGGAATTCTTACGATGCACAGTTTTAGCCATCTCGCAGTGAACTACCACCGATCAAAATCGGATGGCTTCCTGCTTCAAAGAACACCCGCTGAGTTCTACACAGGCTTTAAATCGGACAGTCCCTGCCCTACATACCGTTAGAATCAAAGGATTCTATAAATCTCCTTCGAAAAACAACTTTAGGATTGCTAAATAAAGAGTTTATTGAAACATTCTGTGGTATATTTAAGGACGTGGAAGAATATGGATTTGAAATTTCCGAAATAATTACAGAGATAAAAAACCCTGCGATTCAAGTAATTCCAATTACCATATTCACATAACAATTTTTTTTAAAAACATTTAAAACTCGCATACATTATATATTTTTGAACAGTTCCGTTTTTTAACGTTACCTATATCCCCGCATAGCAAGTCGATGAAGCTTCGCTCAATGGCTGCAAGCTAGCGTTTCTCGACAGGTCGCTTATAGACAATGCGGCCTATACACGACATTATGGCTTAGATATTCCTTCGGATCTTGATAATGCATGCAGGAATGCTTGCTATACTAAGGGGTTCTTCCTCGAGCAGGTCAGGTCTTTCGAGAATAATAATGTAAGAAAAGAGGATGACATGGAAGCAAAGGCTCTCTCAAAGATAATCTTTGAGACTTATGGGCTATTCGGTTATGAAGTTGTCAAGGTTCCTGATATGGGAGCACCAGCAAAGAGATTGGATTTAATACTCGAGATTCTTTCCCTTTTTTGACCTATTAGAAATTCAAAATTGCCAAGCAAATTCCTTCTTTATGTAATCACTTGCACGTAGAGGATCACGATATGCCCTGATGTCATATTCATCCATCATCTTCCCTGAGCTGAAGTCAGTTAAATTCAGGTTTGCTGTGTTTTTCATGATATGGATATATTCTTTTGGAAGTTCCATTGGGCTTCTGTCTTTGTTATAATATTTAGGCATGATCAGATTTTTCAGAAGAGAAAATAAGGCATTTGCATCTTCATCCCAACGTACGTCCCAATCAAGACTTTCTGGATTGTATGGACCTATGATAAAACCATTCACACCATTTATGATTGCTTCACGAGCACCACCATCGGCGGTGGTTGCGCATGGTACCCCGTCTGTTTTCATGTATGATGTCCCACAGGCTTCCTTATAGATGAATGGTGTGTTGAGCCAAAGATCGCTACCTGATGTCATCTTTTTTGCGATCTGTATGTTATAATTAGGGATATATACTCCCTGGATGTCATCGCTTATGACTGATAAGTTGTCCTTTATGTTCTGGATTATGCATTTACCGCCGTCATCTTTAGGGTGTGCCTTGCCGGCAAACACCAGCTGTATAGGGCCTACATCTTTTGCTATGTCGCATAGCTTGTTGATATCATAGAACAATAGGTTTGAACGCTTGTATTGTGCTGCACGTCTCGCAAAACCTATCGTGAAAGTATTATAATTCAGTTCTGCTTCAGGAATTGTATCGTTTGCGTAATCGATAAGATTTTTCTTTTCAGTATTGTGGGCTGCCCAGATCTCTTCATCTGGTATTCTAGAGCATGGATCTTTCATACGTAGAGTTCCTGTTTTCCAATCACCTGGCAATGTCTCAAAATACTTATCGTAAAGTTTTCGGAATGAATCGGATGTCCATCTATAGCTGTGGACGCCGTTTGTTATCGAATGTATGTTGTATTCAGGGAACATTTCACGGCTTACGTACTTATGTATCTTTGAGACAGCATTTATGAATCCGCTGTAGTCCATACCAAGACGGGTCGTGTTCAACTTATCATAATTATAATTTATTGCATCTCTTGGAAGTGTCTCATCGCCGTAGATTAGCCTTTCTACAAGTTCGCGGTCGAACTGGTCATGACCTGCAGGTACGGGTGTGTGTGTCGTAAAGATGCATTTTGACTTGAGGTAGTCCTGGAGTGTCAATCCTCTTTCTCTCAGTTCTTCTTCTTTGTTTTTGTTATTGTTCAGAAGTTCAAGAACCATAAGGGCTGAATGACCTTCATTCATGTGATATTTCTTTATATTGGTGAAGCCTAATGCTTCAAGCATACGGATACCGCCTATGCCGAGTACGATCTCCTGAGCCAGCCTGTATTCCCGTTCGCTTCCATAGCCGTCAGGCTTGCAGCCATAAAGACGACTGGTAATGCTCCCGTATAAGTCATTTTCATCTAGATTCGTGTCTAGCAGTATGACAGGGACTGCATTTCTGCCATCGACGCTCTTGACATCGTATTGCCAGGCAGATACTGTGACATCACTGTCTCCGACTCTTACATTTACTTTCTTGTTGAGTCTTTTGAAGTAATCCTTCGGGTTCCAATCCACGATGCTCTCGCACTGAAATCCTTCCTCGTTGAATGACTGGTTGAAGAATCCGCCTGAATAGCATGGGATTACTGCGACCATGGGGATCCCGAGGTCTGCAGCGCTCATTATCGTGTCGCCTGAAAGGATGCCCAGCCCGCCGCTATATAGGGGCAATAGGCCGTCAGGATCGATTGCTGCTTCCATCGAGAAATAAGCTATTTCTATATCTTTCCAGTCATAGGCAAAAGGGTTCATCAGGTCCTGATTGTTAATTCTGTCTGCCGTTAGGTTCATCCAATCACCGAACTATCTTTTAATCACATGAGAATAATAATCAATAGCTATTAATTATTTGATTGCCGAACTATTAAAACTATCTGTCGTTTTCAAGAGATTATCAAATTAGCTTTTCGCTTTAAAAGCGTAACTCTTTTTTCAAGACGACTGGCATCACTTTGAGCATCGCTTATGCATTACATTTATATGGTAGAAAATGTGCCAGTCCATGAAATATTATTACGATGTTTCGGACGGAATCTGTACCAGAGATTCAATTGCTAACTATCTGAACACAGACAACGTATCAATATGCCAATTTTTGTATTTCTTAGATATCGATGACATTGCTTCTTATGTTGAAAGGTAACTATTCAGCCATCCTCGCGTTTTTGATATAAACTTAGAATACTCAACACCATTCCATCAGTGCTTGATATTGATTTTACCAAAAAACAATATACTATGCCTCTATTTTAGTCACTCCCTGAAATTCAACCTGGTTTTTACCAGGCACGAGGTGATTGATTACGAAACGCAAAGAAATCCTAGCAGTTTATGAACAAGGTCCAGAAGCAGTTGTTACTCTTGTCACCACGTTATACGACATAATTGCTGAACAACAAAAGATCATCGAGTTACAGGCTGCTAGAATAACAGAACTCGAAGAACGAGTTAAAAAATTGGAAGACCAACTCAAGAAAAACAGTCGTAATAGTAGTAAACCACCTTCGACTGACGTTTTTGTTCATGAGAAGTCAAACCCAAAAAGCAGACGAAAAAAGAGTGGAAAGAAACAAGGTGGTCAGAAAGGCCATCCTGGAACCACGCTCAGAATGGTAGATGATCCTGATGAAATTGTACTTCATGAAGTACACAAATGTAGCAATTGCGAGAGTTCACTTGAAGATCTGAAGACCAAGGATCATGAAAAAAGACAGGTGTTTGACATACCACCCATTAAACTTAGAGTGACCGAACATCGTGCTGAAATTAAGACATGTCCTCATTGTGGTTGTAAGAATAAAGCTATTTTTCCAGAAGGGATCAAACAATCTGTACAATATGGTTCACGTCTGACATCTTTGTCAGTCTATCTACATGACTATCAGTTGATTCCCTATGAACGCAGTTGTGAATTGTTATCCGATGTTTGTGGGTGTGAGATAAGTCCTGCTACTTTGATCAGAGCAGAAAAAACATGTTTTGAACAACTGGAAGATTTTGAACAACATATCAAGGACCTCCTGAAACAATCCTACGTTATCAACTGTGATGAAACTGGTATGAGGGTAGAAGGAAAAAGGCAGTGGCTTCATGTTGCTTGCACGGATAAAATGACCTGTTATTACCCTCATCAAAAAAGAGGCTCTGAAGCAATGAATACCATGGGTATTTTACCTGATTTTAATGGCATAGTAGTTCATGATTTCTGGAAACCATATTACAAGTATGACTGCAATCATTCGATCTGTAATGCTCATTTATTGCGAGAACTAACCGGTATAAGTGAGAATGATGAACAACTGTGGTCGAAAGATATGGGTGATCTGCTCATCAATATCAAATCCTCTGTAGATAAAGTCCGAGAAATATCTAGGAACCTGAAACCAGAGATGATAAAAGAGTTCGAAGATTGTTATAATCGTATAGTTCATACGGGGTTGGAAGAGAATCCTCCTCTCCAAATACAATCAAAGAAACGTGGAAGAAATAAACAAACCACGGCAAAAAATCTGCTGGATAGGTTTATTGGTTACAAAAATGACATTCTCAGGTTTATGCACGATTTGAAAGTTCCATTTGAGAACAATCTTGCAGAAAGAGATGTGAGGATGGTGAAAGTACAACAGAAGATATCAGGCACGTTCCGAAGTGTGCAAGGAGCTCTAATTTTCTGTCGGCTAAGAAGCTACATTTCTACTGTTAAGAAGAATCATCTTTCTGTAATGGATGCAATTCAAGATGCAATTGCTGGAAAGCCATTTGTTCCAACAATTGTTTGATTTTAGGATTGCAAATTAATTTTGTGTATTATAGTCGGTCATACAGAATTGACGATAGGTAGGCTGAATAGTTACAAAATGGAAATAAATGGTTGTATGAATAGCCTCATTTCTATTCAAACAAAATATCTTGATCTTCAGGAACTATTAATCGAGAACAGGGGATCTGCATGGAAATTCTGAAGATATTATTAAATGAAATGTTTCAATACATCATTAATTTCGATATATGAAATTACTCGCCAGTCAGAATTCATTATAACTTCAGATTCGTAATCAATATTTAACCATTCCCAAACTTCTTCAACTCTGACATTATGCGGCAATTGTTTATTTGAGAGGGGGCGATTTAATATTTTTTCAATTTTACCTAGAATGTTAAGATCAGTATTTAATAATATTTTCAGCATGCTTTTATTGAAGTTGATTAACCATAGGGGTTTGTTGTCTACATTGTCTGGAAGGCGAATGTACCATTCATTGATCTTAATTTTTTTGGGATTCTCTGCATACTGTTGATTAAGAAGGGAAATAATTGAGTATCTAACTGCACCACCAAAATGAAAAACATATTGATGTCCCTCGATTCTTACAATTGGCCATACGTTCTCTGCAACCCCTAAATATCGTTTTAATGCCGCAGGTTGACTAGAATGTATATGATGCGAGAAAGCGTTATAACTCCAGTTTCCACTGAAGTCCTGATCTTTCAAAATATCTCTAACTTCAATTGCCTTTTCTTTCCATTTACAAACCTTAAGGGATTTTCCTCCTATATTGACCCCATTACCTCCACGAAAGACTACGTCACTGGCTATTGTTTGACCACTATCAATATCTACGACCTTCATACCACTACTTTTTTCAATTGTGGAATGAATATTCCCCATCCGACGTGCCTGCTTCCACCAATATTCTCCGAGTTTAACGATATTATTTGAGATATATAGTTCCTCATCTTGAATCATTTCATTCAAAATTGAATTGAATATATCTTTGTCTATCAATGAAGCATTAAAAAGACTTTTAAGAGATTCTTCACTTCTACTATTTGAAGGAGCCTGAAACAGATATGATGCTATTTGCTGTTTAACAACAGTATAATTAGGACCAGTAACTCCATTACCTAACCATCCATCACGAGCAGCATCAATCATAGCGTTTTGAATAATAAAATCTGCAACCGATTCTGCGCATACCAACACACGTGTAATATTTGTACGACGATTTCCTCGTCCTATTCGTTGCAACAATGAAGAAATATCAGGGGCAGGCCCATCTAAAACAATTAGGTCTATATCCCCGATGTCAACTCCTATTTCCAAAGTTGATGTAGCACACAATACAATTTTTCCTTTATTTTTTACACGCTCTTCTGCAGATTCACGTTCACCTTTACTGAGACTCCCATGATGGGCATATACTTCATATCCAACATCATGGAGTTCTGTCTTAAAATATGCTGCCAGCTCATCGACTCTTTTTCTGGAGTTTGAAAATACAATCAACTTCTCGTTTTCATATCGGTTTTTTAGATAAGTTGTGAGAGCAGATTTTACTCCAGTATTTGAAGATGGGGGATTAATAGTTTCAATTGTTCTTCTTTTGGAACATTCGATATATTTCACATCGTCAGGAAAGTATTCATGAAGAACACTTTCTGGATTTGAAACTGTAGCGCTTAATCCAATGATTTGAAGATTTGAATCGCGACTCCATCTTTTTTCTTTTGCAAATATACGTAATTTCTTAAGACGTGCAAGAAGCCATTTAATTTGTTCTCCTCTTGGAGTACCATGCAACAAATGTATTTCGTCTAGCACTACAGCAACAACGTTAGCTAAGTCATGCCCTAAAGCGTCTTCACGCTTATTTCTACACAAGAGACTGTCAAAGGATTCCGGAGTAGTGATCAGAACATGTGGTAATTGCTTCAAATTGTCACGATGGTCACCGGTTCTTCTTTTTAGACGAAGATTTAGTCTCTGTGTTGGTCCAAGTAAACGGTAATAAAGATCATTAACCAATGCCTTCGTGGGCGATATATACAATATGGTCCACGGTGTCTTTTTCTTCAAATTTCTTTCGATAAGAGGTGCACAAGCTGCTTCAGTCTTTCCAGATGCCGTTCCGGAAACAATGAGAGCACTATTTCCATTAATAATTTCAATTATCGCATGCCTTTGCACGGGAGTAAAGCGTCCAAATGATTGGAAAAACGCATAATGTGTTTGTGGAAGGAACTTTACAAGTTGACAATCAAGTTCGTAATCCTTACTAATATCGAAAGTTTGTTCTTTTTGCTCCATATCAATCTCATAGAACTTATATATGAATTAAATATCAGTTCCAAATGGTGGTCCATATAATGAATCCAACAAGCCAATATATTGTTTCATAAAACTTCGTATACCTCCACTATCATACAAATCCATTTTGTCAATTTCTGAGTCGAGACGAGAAACAATATCCAAATCGGAATAATGGTTACAAGAATAGCTTTCTTTATAAATTTCATGAATTCTCTTTGCAACTGAAACTTGCTCAGAACTATTTGAATTCCATTCTTCAAATGCTTGTATAGTATATGTTTTCCCATCTGAACCATCAACCAAAATATCAATTAATTCTTTCAACTCAGATACTTCTTCGGGAACTGTGGCAAAATAGATTCCTAATGATGAGTTTGGATATTCTGTAGAGCCTACTAGATACTTTGACAAAAGATTCAAGGTGTCTTTCGCCCTTATTTTGTCTTTAGGTGCTAATAAAGCAGATTCCACTTCGAATTCATCAATGGTGACAATTAGTCCTTTATATCCTGCAAGTGTTGCAACAATAGCAGTACCTACTATGCACTCAACAAAATCACGTGGCCTATCAACCACTGTTTTTCCAATCATGGGATAAAGACGTATGCTCCAAGGATGAATTCTATCTTTAGTTGCTTCTACGATATCCGCTTTGACTTCAGTGGCAGTCATTTCATCACTACATGTTAATACCAAATCCAGTAGATAATCAAGATGTTCAATATACCCATAACTCTCGAGACGCTGTATCAAGTTATACATAATTTCGATTCTGTCGTTTTTGTTAACACCATGTGGCACAACAGTTGGAGCTGAAGAACCTTTATAGATGGCTTTGAGATACAGATTCAAAAGAGGCATCACTGGTTTTAAGTTCTTTCCAGAAAGTGCGTTCAGTAGACTGTAGAGAAAGGACTGTGGATTTGAGAGACTGACTCTATTTCCATCCACTTCAACTCTTGCAACTAGATACCCTTCTCTCATAGCAAGATGCCTGATAACAGACATTGTATGGCTTTTTCCCTCTCCAAATCGACCAACTATTTGATGTACCACTTGATTTCTGGATTGATTTGAATCAGGAAATGTAGAAAGCATCCATTTTTCAAGATCTTCAAATCCAAATGTCAATTGCTCAATATATTCATTTGGCACAAGCCCAAACCTTAGAGAATCGATACACTTTTGCTTATGAATTTTTGTATTCATTAAGTCTTTTGTTCTCATTGGAATTTTTTGTGGTTTATCGAAACGAATGACTTTTTTAGATACATCCTCAGGAGTAATTAAGGTTGATATTGATGATATTGGTAATGGAATTTTTTGGCCTTGTAGAGGTCCAGATTCAAGAATAACGTAAACTTCCTTTTTTCTTATATGAGAAATAGTTGCTGGACCATATTCGGTCTTTACATGTTCTCCTTCCTTTGGATACTCTCCCATGATTATACCTCATCATCAAAACCAGAACTTATGGGAATATCAGTGATTTCGGGGATTTTCAAAATACCCGTATCATAAAGGTTCATCAGCAGATTGCATGTTGCTTTAATCATTTGTCTTCTATCACTTATGCTAATATCATCCTCCACACACCTAACAGCTAATGTCCCAATGTTTTTGAAAACGTCATCTTTTGGCACATTAATTTCCGATCCAACTGAAGAATAAAAAAGATCCACTAATTTATTCCCCATTGCTTTCAATTCATTTATTATTTCATCTTTTGACATGTTTTCTGGTCTTCTGATATTGATAGTAGTCACACGTGTGTAACCATTTTCAAAACTCATGTTTTTCCCAGGATCTTGAACTCTCTGCTGGAGTGCGGGGAAATTCATCATCTCCTCTAAAATGTTGGGTGTAATGGCATAAAGAACCAAAACAGACCCCCCCTTTAGTTTGTTTACCGAATTAATGTCAGACTGTAAGAGTGAGAAAAGCTGGCTTTTTTTTGTTTTACCTATATCAAATCCCTGTTCTGCTTCATCAAAAGCAACTACAGTTCCTGAGAATCCTGCTTTTGTTATGAGTTTGTAAAGGGAGAGATTAATCTGACTTGCAGTTAGATTTAGATCTTTCTTTGTCATTGGAGGAACATTGAGTTGTTTTGCAATGGCCTTATTATCTATTTCACCACCCATCCACCTGCACGCGTTATCAAACTTATCGTTATCTTGTTTGAGATAAGCATCAAATGCTTGGAACGCAACTCTTCCGAACATATCTAGCTCAAAATCAGATTGCTCTAAACCATCAACCCAATATCTTAAGAGGTTGGAAGCTTGTTCTTCTGATTGATGACATTGATCAAGAGTTGCTTCCTCAATACGCTTCCAACATGAAATCATAAGGTTCTTAATACCTTTTCCTGCATTTTTGTCAGGAGGACGAATTTGTCTTGCAACCTCTCTGTATATTGAAAAATTACTGGTTACATCGACATCTTTAGTTAGTGCAACAGTTGACGTGACACAACCAATGCCCCTAGCAACTTCAGTAAGCTGATTTATAAAATGAGACTTTCCTGAACCAAATGGGCCAACCACAAATTTTTCAGATGAACCTTTTCTTCTGAATCTTTTTTCCAGATATACTTCTTTAATTCTCTGTATATACTCATCGTTCCCAATCCCAAAAAGAGTGCATCCATCTTCTGGTGCAGTCCCATTTTCAGACATTTGATCAATTAGGTCAATAATTTCTACAGTTTTTACGTCTCGGCTTGCGTCTAATAAAGCTTCCTGCCTAACAGGTTCTTTATTTAATTCTTCGGATTTGTCACTAATATCTTCAGTCCACTCCGAGAGATTTAATCCAGCTACGATTTCATCCATATCTGTTGTAAATAATGTATATCCAGAATATATTGATCCCAGTTTTTTCATTAGATTCTCTGCAGTAACGATATCGAACCATTTTACAGCATCTTTGTTAATCTGACCATCAGGATAGCAGCTCCCTTTCTTGAAATAACCCCATGAATTAATTTTCCAAAGATCTTTTTCCTCAATACGTGGAAAGTGTTCTTCCCTTATTTTTTCTAATTTGCTGAACAGATCTGTTCGATGACTTTTCAATTGCTGAAATAAGTTTTTGTTCAGATTTACTTCATCTGGGGTTTTGACGATCCAATCTCCATTTTCAGATCCAATGATCTCACCTTCATAATTCTTTGTTTCAAGGATTACTGGTCCCTTTTTGGTCAAAAGAATACAGTCGATTTCCCCATTTGAGACGAGTACATTTGTGAGTATATACATATCCTCTTCATACTCTTTTTGAATAATATTAATAATTTCCTTCAATTGTTTATATTCGTGTTCGAAATCAGTTTTTTTGCCATAGAACAATTTCACACTCATTCTAATCCTCCTATTTAGCAATTATTTTGCTAATTTTTAGTAATGATTTCTAATGATAATTTATTTTAAAGAGGTGACTACAATTGAATCGACATTCAAACTCTGTACTCGTCAATTCTATCGACCGCACAAGTTGTCAACGCTCTGATAATCGCTCTTTTATATTCATCACCGGCCCAGTTTTGAAGTTCCTGCCTCCCTATTGTTTGAAAATCATTTTCAATATCATCCGTATTACCACCACAATATTCAACCAGACTTTTGAATTTATTTATGGCATGTTCAAGAAACAACTCCCTCTGATTAAGCGGATTTTCCACATTTAAAAAGTAAGAATTAACTGCATTCACTGGTAAAATCGGAGATCTCCACGACATTTTTGTAGCATCATTCCACTGAACTTCCAACCGCTGCCCAAGCGCAGGATAACAATCAATACAGTCCCTTATAAAATTCGGTAAAACTGCGAATGTGGCAACTGTTCCAGCAATTTCACCAGAGGAACAGGAATCAATGAAGCGGCGAATAAGATTCGCTGCAACGGTAACTCTCTTAGGGATAGGTTTTCTTGATGATGTCCAGGATCTATCCGTTTCATCAAAAAGAAGGATTGTTCCTTTTAGCCCAAGATAATAGAATGAGTTCAGCACGGTGTTGAGAACTTGTTCAGCATTATTTTTTGATAACGATTTTTTTACTCTTTTTAATCCAGCTTCTTTCAGTTCATACACTCTAACTTTTTCACCTAATAGATAGCGGCGTAATGTATACCATGCATTATCATCAAGCAAAGATCGGCTAATAGCATACTGGATAGCATTTTGAAAGCAGGCGTGTTGCAACTGGATTTCTTTATAATCATCTCTATGGAGGAACTCATTGTGCTCAAGTGCCTCCAGAATTTCAGGGAAGCGGCGAATAATCCTATTATCGTATTTTATATAGCAATTTTCAAGAATGTGTTTAGTAATTTGGTCCCATTCCCCAAAACTCAAATCATGTTTAAGATCAATATGACATACTACAAACCCATTTTCCAGTGCACGATCTTCTATCAACTGAAGAATGTGTGTCTTTCCAGATCCATAAGATCCTTCAAAAAAACGGCAAGTAGATCCTCCGCTGGAGACAAAATTATCTAAGATCTCATTTTCGATATAATCTATAAATTGTTCACTTCCAACATCAATAACGCTTGCTGCCCCAGGTTTTGGATCTCCCGTTTCAGACAGAGAGAACAGTATATCATAAACAGCATCTGGATCGGGTAATGGTCTGTTCCCCATTAAATATCTCCTCTTCCACTAACATAACAAATCTTTTTGTACACTGATTTGGGGTCAAGGCCGTTTAGCACTACACCAATCTTTTCGGTCTCAGACTGACTTCCTATTTCAAAGGATAATCTTTTTTCATCAGGGAGTGAATGATACATATGTCGGTATCGATCAAGATTATAAACAAATGCCCAGTCTGGCAGATATATCTCCTTTAACTTTGTATTGAATTTTTTTCTACCTATAATCTGCTGACGGAAGAGTTCAACAAGTGTTTCGGAATACAAGTCATTAATAGGAACGAGAGACGGATTTGCTTTATTTGTTTTTTCACGAGTATAGCGGATATTTTTGTATGCTCTAAGGAATATATCTGCAAGAATATCTTCTGGAATTTCAGCAGATTTTAGCTTATCAAGCGCCTCTATTTCATATTTATTGACATCTTCAACCGTAACTACAGGTTTCCATGGAATTAAAACTATTTTATTGAACAAAAAGCGAATTTTTGCTATTTCTGGTTTTGTTTCAATTTGAAGACAACCAACACGCACAATTGTAGTGTCAATGATCTGGTATCTTTTCGGGGTTTCATTAAGGGATTGTAGATACTTATTGAATGTTCTCGGAAATGAAATTGATCTCTGTTGTTTTGATTTTTCAATAAATTGTTCCATCCGTCTGCCTATTTCTTCAACGGATCTCTTAACATCTTCTCCTTTAGGGATTTTCTTATGGTATTTTTCAAGGTTTTCAATAAATTCTGCGTCTTTTGGATTGATTTTTTTAACATCTTCAAAACTTTTAGATAACCTTAAAGCTTCCTTTTTTATTAGATTAAACTCTTCCAATTCATTGAGATTAGCATTCGAATTCATAGCTATTCCTTCATTTATCAATAACTTTCCTTGAGCAGCATGGCACCCACTTCAAGGTTCGAGCTTTCACAGATGAAAGCTCCTTGACATCAAATTCCTTGAAAATAACTTCTCTGACGTCTTCTATTGTCCGATCGTCTCGTTTAGCAAGCATGATTTTTAATTGTTCCTTCCGTTTATCAGCAATTCATTTCTTTTCGCTTTTTCAGACCCAAATCCCATTTATATCTCTTGATATTGCTGAAGAAACTTATCAGTATCACCGATACCTTCAGGTAGGGACTCATGTTTTTGATCCTTTGACCTAGGTCGGCACTCCATTTTCATTTCTTGAAGAACCAAACGATCATCGATTTCTGTTGGGATATTATCTATTACTCTTATCGCCCTTGCTTTCGATGGACGAATATTCAAAAATTGGTATCCCATTGTGAGATCGAATAAACTGTTTCTTGCTACTTCCAGCTCTTTATTAACAGTACCCATATAGTTGCCCTTCTAAAAATCTGATGAAGTTATATTTATAGTTTTTTGAACAGTATTTTTTTTCATCTGACAACTATGAACCCTTCTATTAATCAAAACCTCATCCTTTAAGCAATTGCTGTGAGATAGTGAACTAGAATATTTGGAAATTTTATGTTGTAAATACAAGTGGTCCTTCCGGAGAAGTGAAAAAGACAGATAACTCAAAATTACCATTGGAAGTTCCCTATTTTAGCGCCAATTTTCAATAAAATTGACTTCGTAACAGGCACTATTTATTTGAATAAACAAGTTAATAATGATTTAATAGTGGGGTGTTATTGTGGATCAAGAGCGTATAATTGAAAAAATGGAAGAACGGTTATCTAATTACAAAAAATTTGAACAAATGATACAATTGCACCTTCGTGTAAATTACTTTTCTTTTGTTTACCAGTCTTTTTACAATCAAATTGGGTACGACAATAATGAGAAAAAAAGATTCACATCTAATGAATTTCAAAAATTTGTAATTAATACCAATTTTTTAGATCTCATTAACGAAATTTATAGAACACGTTTATCAAAAAAAGGGATCAAGATCATCAGTGAACGTTTACAAGAAGTTGAACATTTTGATGACTACTATAATGCAATAAGTATTTTTGAAGCTTGTAATCCAACAAAATATGCTAATGGTAATCTAAAATCTAAAAATGCATTTAGTTTTGGGACAAAAGTACTCCACTTTTATGATCCAAAACACAATCCTATTCTTGATTCTGAAGTTAGAAAGAATTTGGGTATAAAAGTAGAGATGAATAAATCTCTTTGTATAGAATTTAGAGAAGCAGCTAATTCTTTTGTTAAAAAGCATAGAGATTATTTTGATAAATTTTATGAATCAGATACTATTGCTCAAGAATTGGAAAAAAGACACATGAATATAAATTTCTCAAACATGGAAATATTGGACATGGCGTTATATGAACCTGAAAATAAATTGACTATATAAACTAAAGAGAGAAATCAAAATGTATCGTGAATGTGGCATAAACTGCATGGACCAAAAAAAGATATCAGATTGAAATTGGAAAAGATGTAAGTCGCTTTTTCGATGAAAGTAATGTTTGATTTTGAGTCATCGAATGAAAATGAAGAGTAAGATAAGGCGTGAAGTTATTATTCTCAATATATTCAATCTAATGGGGGAGATTAAATGGGTAAATACTCAAAACTTGGTATTCATTTGAAAAATAGTGAAAAAACAATCTTGAAGCTCACTTTTGATGAAGTAGAAAGCATTTTAGGATTTCCTTTACCTAAGTCCGCAAGAACTTACCAAGCTTGGTGGGCCAATAATGCCGATTCACATACACATGCTCTCGATGGATGGTTGGCTATGGGCTGGAAAGCAAGAGTAGACTTAATAAAACAGACTGTTATTTTCACCAAAAAAGAAAAATCAACAGCAATTCAACAAAATTAAACGAATGCACACACACAGAAATCGCCTTCAATCTCTCCCTCAGAATTTGAAGAAAAAGCTCGCATATTTATGTCAAAATACTATTCAAAACAATTGACATCTGGGAAATATCCAGGTGTTCCCAAGATATTTGACATGCTATCCTCTGATAATGAAGTTGTTGGTGATGCTAAATTTTATACAATGGTTCGTGGAAATGCTCTTCCTCCCGCAAAATTTTCTACCATCGCAGAACATGTATGGCTTTTAGAGAAAACTAAAGCTAAACATAAATTCGTGATATTTGGAAATGATAAACGTGTTCCAGAAAAGGTTCAAAAGATATGGAAACCTTGTAAATGGAATTGACTTTTTCTTTTATGACACAAGAAATCAAAAAATAGAACGCCTGAATAGAAATCAATATTGAATATTATTTTTTGAACTTTTCTTGCTGATGAAGAATCTAAATCTAAAAATAATACCATCGAATTACCCCATACCGATTTGACAAATAAAACCAGCGATAATCTTAAAATAAATAATCAGAGAGCTGGCCTTCTATCCAATCGGAATGTTGTTTCTATAGTAATACCAAAGGTCTTACGATTGATTCATATGTTAACGTTTTTGACAGCATCAATCATAGCTCTTTGAGTTTTATTTCGCTCTTTTTTCGCAAATTCTGTGAAATCGTAATCAAGGATTCTAAAGGAGTACTTAAATAACCTCATTGTTACCATCCCTTCAAAAGGTGCTGTTTCTTCTCATGATTATCAAGCACTTTTGTACAGGACTCCCAATTTACAGGTTCGATAACATCATATCTCATTTCAAATGGATGCTTCGGAGGTATAGCATCAATGGTTTTCGTTGCATCATCGATCTTATTCAATGCAACATCGACCCAGACATCTTCAAGCACATCAGGAATCTGTCCAAAGAGTGAGTTGATCTTTTCAAGCCTATCTGAGAGAAGTTCGTGCACTCTGTCTTCTACTGAACCTTTATAACGCATATTGTAGATCCACACATCATCATAGACCTGACCAATACGCTGAATCCTTCCCTTTCTCTGTTCAAGTCTTGTAGGGTTCCATGGCAAGTCAAGGTTAATGAGTGAACCAAGTGTTTGAAGGTTCAGACCCTCACTTGCTGCATCTGTTCCAAGTAACAATTTAATTGTACCTTTACGCACAAGTTCCTTAATCTCTTCACGGGATGCTCGCATGAAGGCTCCGTTTTCTATAATTCCTGAGCGATTGCTTCCTGCATATATCCCTATAGTCTCATCGGTCAGTTCTTCCTTTAGTTTGTCGGCAAGCCACTTTATCGAATCATAGTACTGTGAAAAGATAATGCATCCACGGTCAAGCCATCCGTCATTCTTTAGAATTTCCAATATTTTTTCGTATTTTGGATCATTATCCATATGTTCTTCAATGATTTGAGAGAATCTGGTTAATAGACTTCTTTCCGCATCAGACATGCTTTCAAAGAGTTCGCTTCTCTGGACATCTTCTTCCTCTTCTTCAGAATCAAATTCTGAATCCTTACGAACTCCAAGCATTTTGTTTGCGGTTACTTTACCTGAATATAATGTACTTCCAACGCGCTTTAGAAGAAGGGTTTTTAAGAATCCGGTACCTTTTGCCCTTTCACCAAGCAACTGACAGAACTCTTCTGCAGCCTTATACGCATCCTGAAGATATGTCGGGAGAGGAATTGCATCCTTGTCACCCTCTCCAAAAAGTTTAACTTCTATCTTCTGCAAGTATGGTTCCCCTGTTTCAGGGTTCTTAGTGTTTTCAAGGAAATCCCTTGTTCTTCTTATTATGTGTCTGATGTAAGGATTATGATTCTGGAAAAAGTCTTGTTTCATCCTTTCCAGTCTGGACCTGTCTGGATGGCTGAGATCCAGCCACATTGATGGTTGAATTACTGCTACAGAATCTCCAACTGAGAGAGAACGTCTGAGGATAGCATAATCCATATCTTCCGAAGCTGGTGGTAATGGGTTTGCGATCCATTTGAAGAGTTCGTTTTCTGTATCCTGAATTGTTCTGTTCCCCTGGATTATGTCCAATGATTCAAATGCTTCAGCTCTCCATTTGCTGAATTTGTTTCCCAGAACAGATTCATTTCTCCCACCTGCAAGTATGGATAAAAGGTCATATGCTTCGATGGGGTAGAGCTGTACAGGTGTTGCAGTTGCCAGAAGCATGCTTTTTGTGTTCCCTGCTATTTCCAGGAGAAAAGCAAGAAGGTTGTTCGGTTCTGCTTTCTCATTCTCATGTGTATGACCGAGATTCTTCCTTCTGGCCTTGTGAGATTCATCAACTATGATGCAGTCGTATCGCTTTGATTTTAGCAAATCAGGTATGTTCGACCTTTCGTTTCCATAAGCATGAATTATCAGGCCATAAGAGAGTATGCCAATCCTACGAGGGCATTTCAGTATACCTTCCTCACCATATTTGGGGTATTCAACGCCTTCTTCATCCACCCACCTCCCATTATCCCATACTGCAGAAGGAAGATCCAGATGCTCTTTCATCTCATCCTGCCACTGCCATCTTAGAGTTGCAGGTGTAAGTATCAATATGGGCTTGTCTCCGGTAAGAGCGATCAACTCTGCTGTCATTGCTAGTTGTAGTGTCTTACCAAGTCCCACCATATCTGCAAGAACAAAACGTGCTCCGTGGTTTGTTTGATGTGCCTTGAAAGCAAGGTCAATGAAATACTTTTGATGTTCCCAGAGACCAAACTCTTTCCTGTATACCGGACTTTCCACAATTGCTGAAGCAGGATCTGGTTGTTTTTGCCATTCGACAATTGATGGTATTACTTCACGTCTTGCTATCCTTCCGATATCTTCAATGATGAAATCTGCAAGCACTTTATAGTCCGGATGGTTCCATAAAGCATCGAACTCTTCCTGAACCCAGTCTACAGCATCATCCGAATCATCTTCCCAGACAAGTTCATAATTGCGTTTCCAGGCAGATAACGTCTCGTTCGTACTTCCCATAAACGCAGTTTTTGTTCCGTCTGCTTTTGTTATGACTCCGGCTTTGCCATGGATGAGTCCGAATGTTTTGTCAGGAAGTACCCGCACCTGAAGTTTTCCTGACTTCAGATACTGATAAAGTTTTGCAAATCTGCCACGCGCTTCTTCAGCAACCTTTTCTGGTTCTTCTGCACACCACTCTTTTCGTATAGCTGCAAGAGCTGCACGAGCAGTCTTTACATCCTCAGGTTCAAGTTGTGAATTGCATACGACACGGACAGGCCCTTCAACCGAATCCAGTGCCTCACCTGCAACTTCAAGTATGGAAGAGCTGAAATAGCCTGCAATCCTGTCGTACTTCTTAGCACCTTCAAGGCGCTTGTTCAGGAATGTTGCATCCAGTGGTTCCCGGCGGGATGAGAAGCGTTTGATCAATAGTAATCTTCTCCTGCATATTCTGCTTCATATTCATACTTTGCTGACAAACTTTCATCAATTCCAGTGCTAATTCCTTCAAGCATCAATGAGAGCCAATCAACAACAGATGAAAAGCTAGAGATATTAAAAACGCGAATCGAATTATCAGACAGAAATTCGTTACCTTTTTTATCTACAGGATAACGGAAAGACTGCGCTTTACCATCTTTAGCTATTTCTTTTATAAAGTGGTCCATAGTCTGGTAGTCTTTTTTTATATCATCTGGTAACTCAGAATACTTTTCCCAACCTTCCATTTTCTTCAAAATGCTTTTGCATTCATTCCACAATTGATTTAAGTCATGAATATTTGGATAACCTGTATTTTCATTAATTAATGCCCTACCATTGATTATGATGTCTTTCATTCTTAGTTCTAGGTAATGATAAAAAAGATAAAATATTGGATATCCAAAGGTGTCATATGTGAAATCGTCTCTTTTAGCAACTTCAATTAGCTTTTTAGATGCTTCCAAATAACCAATTGAGTATGCATTCCAAAGATTTACTGTTCCACCTTTGCCACCATTATACACATAACCAGCTTGTCTCCACTTATCTTCCCATTTACCGTCTGGTTCATATAACTTCAAAGAACGGTCAGGTCTTTTTGGAAGTTCAAAATCAGACATGATCCTGCTCCACAACAACTGACAGCAGCTTTGCAGCCTTTGAGTCTTCCTGCCACTGCTCCATGGAATAGTTCATTCCAAGCGAAGCGAAGTACCTGAGCAATTCCACGATTTCCTTCCTCTTCTCCCAGTAGCCCGGATACTCACGAATCCATGCTTTGCCTGCAGCAGTATCATCTTCCTGCTTCGTCTGGCGGATGGCAAATAGTATGTTCCTTACAAGGGATGCTGAGAAACCCTCCCCCCCAACATCACGATCCTTGAACTCCGAAGCTGTCTTGAGCCTTGTCATGTTCGCTTTCTTGCTCTGCTGCAGGTTCTTATACTCACGGATACCAAAACCGCGTGCAAGTTCCTGATATGCGCCAGTTCTGTATTCCCCATGGCTTTCAAGCTCAAGCCCCTTAAGGTAGAACCTTTCCTCAGGCATGAGTTGCTTCCACACCCATGAGTCGATACCTGCAGGCACAAGATAATCACAGGCAATCTTCACTGCATTCTCAATGACCCCTTCCAGTGGATTCTTCTCATTCTTCCCCCTGGAACGGCTTAATTCGCGTTCAATGTCAATGTCCTCTATCTGTTTATAACGAGTAAGTACGCGTAGAGCCGCTGCATAAGCTGCAAGCTGGTAGTCAGTATCACCAAAGTTTGGGTCTTCCTTGTCATCGATCTCTAACATGGAATTAAGTTGCTTTTTAACTTCCTCTTCAACTTCGGGAAAAATTTCATCAAGGAAAGCAACGTCATCTGAGGTCTGCTTGCGGAGGACAAGTAGAACAGTTCCTTGGACGTAGTTACCAGCTTTTAATGCAGTGTCAGTTTCTGTGGAAATACACCATGCAGCTGTGACCTGCAAACCTGCTGCCCATAGAATCATTGCGAGATCAGCCCATACATTTGCGTCCTGATGGGTGAACATCACGATCTGTGCACCCATTTCGGGCATGTGATTGGTAAGGTTTCTATAAACATCAACCATGCTCTTTCTGAATTCTTCGTCGGAACCTTTAATAGCCAGTGCTCGCTTTGAATCAGTATACCATTCTGGGAATAATTCTTTCAGTGGTTTTTCATACCAGGCAAGGAAAAATTCTGATAATTCATGATATATTATTGCATCTGCATAAGGTGGATCTGTAATCCAAAAATCACAGTTTATATTAACAGAATTTGCCTCATTTGGAATTATTGTTTGGTCTCCAAAAATGTGTATATTTTTCTTTTTTGAAGGTCCTACAACATCTAATGTACGTGTACAATAGTCGTACATAGTCTTAAAGGATTGATTTGAAAAAACAGTACCATGCCCTTCTTTTGATTTATGTGGATTCCAAACTAAAGAACGACAACCAATTCCTTTTATATCAGCCAGTTTTCCGATTTCCAATAAATTGTATACAACTACTTCCTTTGGCTCACTTACGAATTTAGTTTGTATTAATTGGTTAAAGCAGCCTAAAATTAAAAGTTGTCTTGGATTAAACAAGTGATGCCAATAGGTCCAACCCCTCGTTCTAATAGGTTCATTAGTTTTATCTCCCTCTTGAATAATCCTACTTGGCAAATATCCTTTTTGCTGCCATTTTACTAATCTTTCTTTTAATAACGCAACTACTTGTTTTTCTCTTTCCAAGTCGTATTCATCTGGTATCATATAATGCTTTTTTGCATGTATAATCCCATGCGTCTCATATTCCTCTATCCATCGAATACAATAAAGGCGCTCCTGAAATATATCATCGGGGAGTGGGATTATGTCTTCTTTGTTCCATAAGCGCAAACCACCTTCATGATCACGTCGAATCCTACTCATCTTAATAGGAGATTGGTGTCCAATACAGTCTATATTAGGACAAACAACTTTACTATTTTTTACTGTTCCTGATGATTTTGCCTCAGTAACTTCTTTTAGTGTAACTCCTTCCCTTACTTTAATGTGAAAGTTTTTATGTTGAGTATTGGGTTCAAGCTCAATAATTGTATGTGTTTTTCCACCAATTAAACGCGAAGAAAGAAGTGGAATTTTCCATCCGCATTCTGGACAGACAACTTCATTACAGTACAAATAAGCATCTGCACGCCATCCTTTTTCATTATACTCAATACCCCATTCTTTTAGCTGAGAATCTACTGCATCATATATTTCTTTCTGAGATTTTATTACTTTTGAAGTAATTTCATCTCCGCCACCTATTATGTTTAATGAGGACCATGTAAGAAGTACTGAAATTGGATTTAAATCTGATCCAAAAACATTACAACCAATCCTAGCAGCCTCAAATGGGACACTGCCCCCCCCACAAAAACAATCTCCTACAGATGGGGGTGCTCCAAACTGTCTTATTCCAAGCTCCTCAATAAGTTCGGGGATCGTAGAGGAATTTGTTCCTAGATGTTCATTTATTTTCTTCCAAGATTTTGGCGAAGGACCATCAATCTCTTCCGGACGGAAACAGTACTTGAGTCGCACATCGTATCCCATGCGCATGAAAACAAAACGTTGTAGTTCTTCCTTTTCCTCACGTGAAAATCCACTGCGTAGTTTCCCATTGTCGAAATATTTTGCTTTTTCGCGGGATGAAAGATATTTTTGCAATTCATTGGCAGGTATAGACGATTTTTTTCTCTGCCACATACCTTCATCGTCCATAGTCAGAAGTTTGAGGAAAATCTCACGATCCCTTGCAGGATTATCCGTTGCTGGCAGAAGTAAACCAAATAACGCTGCTCTTATAAGAATCAGCGGTTTCCGTCCCCACCATTTACCAAGAGACGTTAGAGTTTGCCCCCCTCCTGCTTTCCTCTCCTTGTAACTCTCTTTTGAAACCTTGGAAACAGGAAATTGTGATTCAATGAACGACTTTTTAAAAGGAATGCTATCAACTGACATGTTATCTCCAGATATCAAAAAGTTATATTAGAAATCAAGTAAATTGCCCTGTCTTTTCTTTTCCTGATCTGTGCTCTTGTCTTCACCATCTAGGCTTGCGATAAGACCTACACGCTGTTCTGCTTTGGCAGCAGTTATGGGATTGTCACAGAGGGCAAATCTGATCGCTGCTCTCCAGCCAGTGTTCCTTCCACGAAGTGCCTGGCCAGTTGCAGCGTTTGCCATTGTATACAGCCACCAGCGCTCTTCAGGGAGAAGGCCTAGCCAGTTAGCTACTGCAACGGGTACACGTCCTGGATCTGCATCTTCAATAGCCCAGCCAAGAAGGACAAGTTCTTTTCCGAAAAGACGAGATACCGGTGTGAGCCCCCTTTTCTTCAATTTACCTTTCTTATAACCCATTTCCTTCAGGCGGCGATTGAATTCAGAAGATATGGCATCTGCGATTCCATCCCATTTGACCCTCGAGAGGGATACGCGCAGGCGTTCATCACTTTCATCCTTCACTGCACGTATCTTACCCTTCCACATCTCACTATCCCACGACATATGCTCGGATATCTGCACATCTCCGGTAGGTGAAGGAATAGACACAAGGAAATAATGCTCTGACTCTGCTGGTTTGAATCCAAAACCTTCTACAACAGAACTTTCACGACTCACTGATTTACCTCATCCATATTGATGTTCTTTTTCTCAGAATCTGCAAACTCTTTCATGTCCTGACCGGTTGTAAACTTAATGCTTCGTGCATCGATACCTACCTGACCGTCAGAATATACCTCTCTTAAGGATTCAATAAGTTTTTCGATCTGCTCACCTGAAAGCTCAATGGCTGAGTCAGTATTAAGCTCTATCCAGCTTTTATCTCCCATGACCGATAACCTAACCTCAGGAACACGAGCTTTGTACTTCTTAAGAAGGCCAGTGAAATCAAAGCTTTCTTTTGTAGTTTTTATATTATGATTATGTTTCCAAGTCGCAGGTTTATCAAGTCTCAGCCCCGGTTTATCCGCCTTCCAGTCAATATCTATTCTGATCTGCTCAGACTCAACACCCTTTTTTTCAGCAATAGCAAGTACCACTCTTACAGATCTATCGATCTCGAAAGGATTGGTATATATCCCACCAGCATTCTTGGGATTTGAACCATCTGTTGTGTACCTTATATTAGCATCTACAGGAGCTGCCTTCAATTCGACAGTCTTCTTATCTCCATCACCAAACACCCTTTTCTTCAAAGTGACTGAATTGCTCCATTTTAAGGTTGGTCCTGGTTCATGTGTATCATTAGAGTCGACGCAAAGGAAAGAAGCGTGCATATCCCTTATGACAAAATTCTGGAAATCATCAACTTTGGCGGAAGCAGTGGTTGCCTCTCCTCCTACATCATAATAGACAGTATCCCCATTGACTGGCACTACTTTTAATGTAACTTCTCCGGATTCTTCATCCCTGTTCCATTCCATTACCTTAATTGATGTTGAAGGTGCCGCGAAAGGACCTTTGTCAGCATACCCACCATCCATTCTCCACTGTTCTTTCCGCAACATCTCATCTTTTAAATTATCAAGGGCACTGGGGTGATGCCACTGCCATTTGGTAAGGATAGCCGCACGTTTCTTGATCTCAGACCATTGCATAGTCCGCTGTGTAAAAAGTCGCTGTTCGCATTTCTTCCTGAATGTCTCTCCATCCACATCCAGAGTGAACTTCTGTTTCTCAGTCAGCGTGTTTCGTATCAATTCCTCACCACGACACTTGTTCCCTTCAAAGTTCATGGTCAAGTCAGTAACACGAAGTTCATCGCTCTGAGGATAATGCAGGCGAGTAAATGTTTCTCTGGCAGCGCTTAACAATCGATGGATTATATTATCCTTAAGGTCCTGGGCAATGATCCTTTGGGTATCATCAGACCTAACACCACTGCTATCCATCTCTCCCAGAATGGATTTGATAGCCTTATACTCCTTTCCAACCGAGATCAAATTGTTCATAGTGTCTTTCTGACCGGATATAAAGCAAACACGATTCTTATAGTCAAGTGCATCATAGAAATCTATAAGATGCGGATGCAAAGATCCACCATGTGGTTCATATAAAACCAATTTAACTTTATCCTGAGTTATTGTAATATCATCAACAGCAGGGAGTACTTGAAGTTCCTGATAACAATCCTTCCTCTCAGGTACAAAAATAGTCTGCAGGAATTCTTTGACATCCTTTAGAGCTGCTTCTCTTCCATATGATTCCGCAAGTGACCTCAAACGGGCTACAAGGTTTTCTGTGTTCTTAAAATAAACTTTCCCGTTGTTTGCTCGATGCAGATACCAGCAGAGTTGACTCTCAAGAGTACTGACCATATCTGGAAGTGTAGTAAGATCTCGTCCAGGAGCTGCAATGTCAGTAATTATCTCAGATGTTGTCAGCCCAACCACGGAATGCTCAACATTCGCAAGAGAAGCCATCAAGATCAATTTACAGATATCCTGTGCATCAGAACCACTACGTTTCATATCCTCCATCTCTGCAACTGAATCTCCTTCTGATGCAACATCGTGGCTGATAGCGTTACCAAGAGTAGAATTGATAAGATTTATCTCAGCACTCATCTCAGGATGATTGAGGTCAATCATGTGGGGATGGATAAGCATCGCATTCTTCGCATCATCTGATTCATAAAGATGTGACACCATAACACGCATGAAGCGTATAAGACCCCTTGTCTGTTGGAATCCGGGATTCTCCCTAAAACGTGCATAAAGGTCCTTAATTGCAGGATGGAAAGGGTAAGAATCTCTCACTTGCTGCACGATCATTTCAGGTGAAACGTGTGCCAGGTCCATTTGCCCCGCTTCTTTAGTAACATCTCCATATGCCTGTGCAATTGACAGGATCGTATCATCATCCGGAAGTTCTGAGAAGATACGCTTTTTGAGGATCTGATATACCTCGTCAGTATTAAGTCCCACAGGCTCAATGTTTACAGAACTCCTTCCAACTTCATTTTCGAAATCATGAAGTGACTGGGTTATCTGCTGGCTTCCACCTTCATAAGTAGCTTTTAGATCTGAAAGAACAATAGTCACTTGCGAGAGTTCTTCTGTTCCAAGTGCAACCAGTAGATTTGAAAGCGCAGTCTTTGTTACTACGGAAAGGTCAGTGTTTCCGACTGTTTTGGATTTCGCATTTTCAAAGTAAGGTGGTAGTTCATCAAAGAGGATCAATAACTTTTGATTTTTCAACAGATTAACCCATGCACTTTTACCTGGAGCTTGTAATGGTGAGTAGTAATCTTTAAAAAATTCCCTATTCCCTAATTGTTCTGCAATAGATCCCCATATCCCATATGGTGCATCGCTTTCCCTTCCGTTGAAAACAACAATATTGATAGGACCAAGGACATTCTTTGCAAAACCTTCACCCATTACTTTTTCTCTTATTTCCGGATACTTTGCAAGAAGGGAAAGCCCTATCATGCAGTGGGTTTTACCGCCACCCATTGCCTGGGTTAGCTTGAAAACAGAAGCATCAGATTCATTTGCAAATCTCCTGAAAACTTGCTTAAAAAGTGATATCATTCCTTCAGTGAGATAGTTCTCTTCAAAGAAATCATATGGATCAATCTTGTTCTCCGCCACATCAGAGATATCAAGAACCACATCCCTTCGATTTCTATCAAATATAGAATCACGCACTTTACATAAGTCTTCAATTGATTGCATCTGAGCTCTCCATTAATTTGAATTGTAAATTTTTAAAGATTGATCTTATAAAATTAATATGTTTACTTTGATTTATTATTATGGGTTATGTGCTAATTCGTCAGTCCACTATTACCAATCATTGTTTTGGAACAAATGGAAATTCCTTTAATTCCACTTACCCCTACAAGTGTATCTTTTTTGGCAAGTGAAATTTTATGATTTATAACTTTTTCTATCATTACTGATCTCATCATGAAAATTCAGGATGGATAAGAGACACAAAGAATATCAACCTTATACCTTAATGATGCGGAAACTGGCAGATAAACTCGGTTGAGAGTTTATTCCTCTTCTTAATTTCTTTTTCTTATGATTTTATCAAGAGTCTTACCGTGTTTATCCTTCCAAACTCTCCACCCATTGGTACTTCCGCCTAGTAAAACACAAGCAGCCGTTGATGGTGATGAAAAAGTAAAGTCTTCCTGAAAAATATAAAGGCCATTTTCTTCTCTTAGTATACCTTTTTCTACTAGATTTTCCCGAAGTGATTTAATGCTTGAATGAATAGATGGTGCCTCATCTACGTTTGATTTCGAGCCCTTATTAACGATAAACCCTTCTTCAGTGTATTCACCCTCACCCTCAGCATCTTTACCTTTGTAATAGTAAATATTTTTCTTGTTTCTCTTTGTCTGCTCGAAAATAGGATAACCAAGAGTAGCTATAATAATTTTTAAATCCTCAAAAATTCGCAAAACAAAGTCTCGATCTTGGTTTGTTAAAGAAGATTGGGTAGGATTATTACTGTTTTCAAGAGTACATTTGTTGACCTTTTTTGCTTCATTACAGGCATGATTTTCAAGGTACTTGATATGAGCTTTGTTTAGGTTATTCTTCTCCGAGACAAAACATATAGCTTGATTCCAGAAATCTTTTTCTTTGTTGTGTTTGTTAAGCCGAGTTAACAGTACCTCAGATTCTCCAACATAAACACTTGGTTTACCAACTTCATCTTTTTCACCTATTAGAAAGTAAACACCTGGTTGAGTAAGTTCTGGATTTTGTGATGCATCATCTAATTTTGCTCTAGGGATGGAAACAGCTTTGACAATAGAATCAAAAAAATCACATATCTTGATACCCTGGGGGTTGGCATCTGGCAGGTAAATTGAAATTGTTCTTCCTATTGTCATGAATTTATCCTCAAAATGAATCAAATTCTAGCTAAACTTTACCACATATTATATTTATTTGTATAAATAAGTTGATAATGATAGTAATTTGAATTTTAATCCCATGGATTACTATTACGATCACACATAATGAATATTTCATATAAATTGAGATGCTCAAATGTCATTTGAAGCCCCCATTACATAAAGGAAGCAATGGAGAATATTCACAAAAATAAATATCTATTACCCACAATTCAAAGAGAGGTTGTTTGGATTTAAGAACGTCTTTTAGAGTGGATAAGGAAACTGCGATATTTTGGGAGATGTATGGTTTTGGAGTTCCATAAAAGAACTAAGTAACTAATAAATACGTTCTTTTAAGAATTATATTTAACCAAAAATAGATTTTATCTCTTCATATTCAATATTTGTCTTCTTCATATCTGTAAATAATTTATTATGATTGATCCCCTTTAATTTATTATCCTCAATAATGAGCACATTTTTATGTTTTTGCAGTATATAATTTGCAGTGTGCCTAGAAACTCCTAAATTTTGAAGGGCGATAGATAAACGATTTTGTGTACCATACTCTAAAAATTGTGACCAATTTACCCCAGCGTTTTCTTCTCCGAAAACTTCAACTAGACTCATATAATAATGAGTGAAATATTTTTCAAATGAATATCTTAATGTTCCCTCAATGTCCTCAATAATACTACCTATAAGCGCATTAATGTGTTCTTTATTATTTTTATTAAATTCTCCAGCATCTTTATGCGCAATGTATATGTGTTTTTTATTGTCTACATAATAGTCTATTGAATCATTTATTATTTGATTAAGGGAAGTCCCATTAATCCATTGGTTCATAAGCAAAGCAAAATAACTCAAAGAGTTTTTGTTTTTTAGATTTTTCTCCTTCTTATCCCATTCATAATAGTCATAAAATTTTGATAATACCTTCAAGCAATTAGAATAGTCCACTTTTTGAGGCAATAGTACTGAAGAAGTATTTTTCCTATTAAGAATAAAGTTGTATACTTTGTTTTGTATCTCGATATCAATTGATTGATTAGAATTCAAAACTTCCAGCGGAACTTTTAATTTCCCTGCTTTTTTATGAGCAATTGAAATTATTTCAGATTTATTTTTTTCAATTAATTTTTGAATAACAGGGCTTTGATATCCACTATCTATTTTTAGAGTATCGATACAAATAATATTTGCAATGTACTCTAATATTTCTATTTCTGTTAGAGTTCCTTTAATATCTTCATTTAGAAGTATTTTTTCTATTTTTATTAACTCTTTTTCAGTATCAGTTTTTTTCTCGATAGTAGGTTTAAGTTTAATGTCATTTTTTTGTTCTAATACTTCTGTATTTTTCCAATTTTTAATATCATCTCTAATACAATATATATTCCCAGATAATTCTTTTTTCAACCTTCCAGCTCTACCTGCAAGATTCCAAAAATCAATGTCTGTAAATTGTGACCTACCATTCTTATTGACAAGTATGAACACATTTTTAGTCGGAAGGTTTACACCCTCTAATAAAGTAGATGTGCAAAAAAGGTATTTTATATGACCATCTCGATAAAGATTCTCTACAATATTTCGGACTAATTGAGGGAGGCTTCCAAAATGGTATGCAATTCCTACTTCCAAAAAAGAGGCTAAGTAGAAATCTTCATGAATGTAATCCTGAATCTGTTTAATTGCTTTCTTTGTCTCTTGAGAAATTACAAAATCTTCTTTGCCTATAATATTTGCAAATTTGAATGATTTTTCTATAGTTGTATTTTTTGAATTACAGTAAACAATGTTGTAATCATTTTTACCCAAGTGTTTGATGAGATTATTTGTCTCATGAAGATCAGTAAGTAATTTAGGATGAAAAGTCTTGATAGAATCATCAATATAATGAGAGACTGAAAATTCTAACATATCTATGAAAAACAAATTTTGAGACACTGGTGACTCTATTGTGTGGAAATTTTTGCTGGGATTTTTGTTAAATGCTTTTAGAAAAATTTCTGGGTTAGATACATTTGGAGATGCAAAGTACAAATTGATATTCGTGTATGTTTGCAATGTTTTTTCAATGGCTTTATAGGCAGTTACACTTCTCAAATCTTTCTGTGATGCTATCTTATGTGCTTCATCAACAAAAATAAAACCTAATGGGGGATTGTCTTTTTTAGACAAATAGCTTAATAGTCTTTCAGGGGTTAGAATAAAGATATAATTGGAATTATCTTCTAATAAATCACTTACATTAGAATTTGTTACAATCTTGTACCTATATTCTTCAATATAGTTTCCAATCTCACTTTTTAAATCGAGAGTAAATTGATTTATTAATGCTCTCGTGGGTACCATTATCACCAAATTTTCCTTAGGCGTATTTCTAAGTACTTCTCTAATAAATGATTTTATAATGAATGATTTTCCCATAGAAGTGGGACCGGAGAAACTGAACAATTTTGAATTCTTGAGTTTTGTGAATAAATCGTATTGTACATCTGTAAATACTAATCCTTCTGTGTCTGGAACAGATTGTATGATCTCTTTAGCTGTCTTCTCCAGATTTCTATCAAAAGGTAATTTTGCAGGGTTTTTATCTTTTTTTTCAAGATATTCAATTGCTGGAAAATTTCCTAGCTTAGCAAAAACAGCCTTTGAATAAGTTCGATAAGTTGGATCCTCTTTGTAGGTATGATTCAATATGCTAATAATCTGATATGATTTGTTGCGAGCTTTAGAATCAGAAGAATTTGAAAGAATATCAGCAAACCTCAATAAATGAATATACTCTTTTTCTGTGAGTTCTACATCTTTTATTGGCAAATTGAATAGCTCAGCTGATATCAAATTTGAAGCTTTTAAGAATAATTCTTTAAAATATTGATCTCCAAGAACATCTTCGGTTAATTTATTTATTAGAGTAGCATTCATGTTAAGTGGTTAATTTTTCAATTATGTCTTTTCTTATTTCTTTCAATTCAGTAAATGGGACTATATATAGATAAAAAGTGTAACCCCATAGTTCTTTTTTCTCTATTTGCTTTTTTATGGTTTTAACAGAACTAAGAACCGAATTTTTAGTAGTTTCTCTTAAGTATCGGCGGAATTCTGCATTACTAAGATTTTTTTTATCATCATCAACTTTAATATCAAAACCTAAAAAGATTCCAAAAGATTTGTCTATGTTGTACTCATCTTCATTTGCAGAGGGGATTATTATCTTTTTCAAAAAGTCATATGTTGAATCATCTACTGACTCTTTAATTAGTTGACTATTTATCAAATTTGTTTCAAATCTAACTTTATTCTTTTTATAATCTAAAAATTTCATTATTGACTTAAATGCATCATAGATTCCATTTTTTAAGTCAGAATCTAGTTTTGATTCTCCAAAAATTAACTGAAAATCACTAGAGTTTAACTTTAACAAATGAACTCCATCCGCTCCTTTAACGTAATCGTTATTAGCCGTTTTTATTTCAAGTTTGGTTAATATTTTTGGAGCTTCAAGATGGGATTCAAGAAAGCAGTAGAGTAAAACTTCACCTAATTCTCCTTCATTACTAGTATAATCCCTAAATTTATCACGAGCAGCAATAAACTTTTTACCACCATGACTATTTTTAAAACTGTCTAATTCATGTCTCGAAAGAGAAAATGTAATTATGTTGTCATAAAGTTCATTTATTAGTTCATCGTAAGCAAATCTGTTGTTAGCTATTTTTAAAATAAAGAGATTCAATTTGTTTTGATGTTCCAAGTCGAAATCAACTAACTCATGATAAAAAAGGTTCAAGAAATCTTGTCCAATTTCTTTTTTGGGTAGCATCTGTGTATAAATAATTCATTGTTGTATATAATAATTTCTATATATCGTTGTGAAATTTCCAAATTCAGTAGTTCCCTAATTTTTACTTTCTTTTTGTTTTAGCTCCACTATCCCTCACCTCAAGCATTCCACTACAAACTGAATCCCCAACTTCCTCCTAAGCCATTCAACATTTTCAATTTAGTCTAAGTATAGAGTTTTTACAAAATTTGGGGAACTATATGGTCGGGGCAAGGCAATAGATTCCAGTAAGGGAACTCCACCTTTCACGCCCCTTGTCTGCACCTTCCCGTCCCGTCCAGTTGAACACTGTTCAACAGTCAATGAACGACACTAAGCAGTCAGAAAAATAATGATTCCATAGAGTTGGTGAAATAATCTGTTTATTGGGAATCTGTCTAATACAGTTATTTTGGGGAGATTCGTGAGGATATGGTTGGGGATCGGCATTCAATCGATTCGATCTTATCGAAGTTCGGGACAATGCGGTCGGGAAAAAGCAATAGATCCCAGTGAGGGAGCTCCACCTTTCACGCTCTATGCTGTCCCTCTTCCGTAACGTCAGAGTTGAACACTGTTCAACAGTCATTGAACGACAGTAAGGAGTCAGAATATTACTAATCCCATATTGTTGCTGAAACAATCTGTTTATTGAAAATCTGTCGAATTATAGTGATTTTTGAGAGCGTCGTAGAAATATGGTTGGGAAAGAGGTATTCAATTTTTCTCTTTCATTGATTTTCGTTCGTTTTCGGAGATATCTAGAGGAAGTGTGGTTGGGAAAAAGGAATTCAATTGGTTAAATTTCATCGACGTTTTGGGCAATGTGGTTGGGATAAGGCAATAGATTCCAGTAAGGTAGCTCCACCTTTCACGCTCCATGCTGTACCTCTTCCGTCCCGTCCTAGTTGAACACTGTTCAACAGTCATTGAACGACAGTTAGTAGTAAAAAAACTATCCTATTTTGATATGATTAAGGCTGATCTGAGCTGTGACCTCGAAGTTTTGGATCTTTCTAGAGGAAGTGTGGTTGGGAAAGAGGAATTCACCTTTTTTTCCTTCATTGATTTTTGTTCATTTTTTGGAGATTTCTGGAGGAAATGTGGTTTGGTGAGAAGAATTCAATTGGTTTGGTTTTATCGACGTTTTGGGTAATGTGGTTGGGGAAAAGCAATAGATTTCAGTAAGGGAGCTCAACCTTTCACGCTCCATGCTGTACCTCTCCATCCCGTCCAGTTGAACGCTGTTCAACAGTAATGAACAACATTTAGCATCAGAAAAACTATCTCATTTTAACATGATTAAGACCAATCCGAGCTGTGGCTTTGAATTTGACATCTTTTTGGAGGAAACTGGTTGGGTTAAGCAATTAAACCAATTCAAGTTACACAAAGTTCGGAGGATTTGGGGGAATTTGGAGGAAAATGGTTGGGTTAAGCAATTAAACCAATTCAAGGTACACAAAGTTCGGAGGATTTGGGAGGAATTTGGAGGAAAATGGTTGGGGGAAGGTATCTAACAGATTCGATCTATCGAAGTTAGGGCCAATGCGGTTGGGAGAAAGCAATAGGTTCCAGTAAGGAAGCTCCACCTTTCGCGTCCCTTGTCTGTACCTTTCCGTCCCGTCCAGTTGAACGCTGTTCAACAATCATTGAACGACAGTTAGTAGTAAAAAAACTACCCAATTTTGATATGATTAAGACTGATCTGAGATGTGACTCGAAGTTTGGGATCTTTCTGAGGTAAATGTGGTTTGGTTAGAGGAATTCAATAGATTCTATCTTATCGAAGTTCAAGGCAATGTGGTCGGGACAAAACAATAGATTCCAATAAGGGAGCTCCACCTTTCACGATCCATGTTGTTCCTTTCTCTTACGAGAATAGTAACAAATTCCCCTTTTTGGAAAGCTGTCCTTCTTCGATATTACCCATGAGGATCGCCGTAGAGCCTCTCTGTGAAGATTTCATGATTCGACCGCCTACTTTACCATTTATATGTAAAAACCTCTTAAAATAGCAAATCGAAGTATTTGCAAAAATAATACAGGAAAAATTTCAAGGATATATTTTCCTGATTCTATGATTTTAGCCATTTTTTGATGTGTCATTTCTTGTACATTAAGGTCAGCAAGAATAAGATTCATTCTTATGAAATCATAAAGTTGTGGTGAGGTTAAATGAATGCTCACCACTACTTTTTGGTTTATGACAATGTGACAGATGCTTCCATCACTTATTCTGCTTCCATTAACCGAGGTGACTTTTGATGTTCATGATGATCCTCCACTAAAAGGATGGATTGTCTTTGCATGCTTCTCAGTTCCAGCATAGTCCTAGATAAGTAGTGCATATGCCTGTTGCATGCGATCAGAGCTACGCATCAACATCTCTATGTGCTCAGGATGCTCTGTCACAAGGTTGGAACAATATTTTTCAAATTCTTTCGTGTTCATATATACCTCTGGAAATACACAGAAACGTGGTACCTTTAAGAAAGAACTATATACAATTAAGTATCCAATCATCAAAATGATATGGTTTGGATGAATTGTAGGCATTCAATCTTAACACCGCTGAAGAGACCGTTGGAGAGCCTCTTCAGCCTGTGATTATCCTTTTAAATTTATTTTTCTTATTATTTACCGCGTGTCAAATCGTAGATTTGTCCGCGCAGGCGGATTGGGCCTGGGGTTTTTAAGGGTTCGGGTGCAAAAATTATTTAATGATTTGGATAAAATTGACACTTACTCTGTTTCTAAAAGATCCCATAGAAACAGGATTTTTTGTGGTCGATACTATTGCCGACTGTATTTTTGTTTGTCAAGCTTTACCGACGTGGTATGTTTTTCCTCAAAATAAAACATCGAAAAGAGTGCTAACTCAACAAATGAAAAGTAAAATAAAAAAGCAGTAGGTTGACTTAGGCCTTAAAAGGAGATTATGATTTATTTTTTAGCTCTGTTATTTTTGCTTGCAACGAAGCCATTATTTCAGGATTCTCCAGCATATCGGAAATTGTTTTCCTTATCGAAATATCCAATTCTTGTGCTTCCTTCATTCTGTTGATCTCTTCTTGTAACTCTTTGACTTCCGATCTTTCAACAATATGTCGTGCGGTTTCGGCTCTCAGCACATCGTTTTCTTTTAGTATCTGCTTGTACTCGGTACTTTCGGAGATATCCATTTCCTTCTGAATTGTTAGGTAGGGGATATACTTTTGATAGAGATCTCTCATCTGTACTGCATCACTGCGGAAGTAAGCTGCTTGTGTCTCATTTAAGGTATGCCCCATCCAAAATTCAACTTTGAACGAATCGCAACCAGCATTTAAAAGGTGAGAATTAAACATCTTCCTGATATTATGTGACCGTATTTTATTCCAATCGCCAGCTTTTGACGCTTTCCCTGCTCGGTCTGATACCCTGCGGTATAGGTGCGCAAAAGTGGTGCTATCCAATTTTCTTAAATCTTCATCATGCGTGTTTAAAAAATCGTCAGGGATGGCCTTCTTGATAAACAAGTATCCGTTATCATCAATAGTTTGTTGTTTTTTAAACTGATTGATTCTATACTCATATTTGGATTCAACTGGTCTGTTACGGAAATTGATATAATCCAAAACTGCTTTGCTTGCTTCTGGAGTAAGGAATGTGATAAAATCAAATCCGACTTTCTCCCTTCTTAAATCAAGGGTTGTGATTTCTGTTTCTGGATCATAGCCTTTAAGGAATGCTTCGAGTTTTAGGTTTATGATTTCGTTGGCACTCAGACCAGAAGCAGCACCTACTAAAATGATAGCCCTTTCTCTTAACTCGCATACTTTCAGTACTTCCCTTATTTCATCCTTTGTAGGTATATCCATGTGCTTCTTTAATGGTCTTGGTTTGCTGGCATTCCTGGGAAGATGAGGTAAATCAATATCATAGAAACGATAGAAGGATTTTACCCCTGTAAGATACCCCTTAATTGTCAATGGTGCTAATCCTTTATCTTTAAGGGTTTTCTTGAATCCTATTAGTTGCCTTTTAACTACCCTTTCACGCATTAATTTACCTTGTTTGATTTCCTGCTCAGCTTCTTCTATGAGCTGCAACGGTGTCTTTTCGGTATATTCGGTGTATTGGTACATCCCCCTCAGGTAGTTGGCAATCGTGTTCTTTTTTTCCAGTGCATCAACCCAATCACAAATTAGGACATCATCTTCCAGTTCTTTAACAAGCATATGAAAACCTCTGAATAGTTAGGTGTATGTTATAACTAATATCATATAATATCACCTGATGATTGTCATCAAGTGATACAACGAACGAATCTTATATATTCATTACTTTAACTACGAACAAATTCGTAGTCTTCTGCATGCGTTTTTGAAAAAAAAGGAAGGCAGAATTAGTTCACTCTGTCCTTTCCCTGTTCGCTGCCCTGATCTCCCTTATTCTTCTTACTGCTATCTCTGTAAGGAAGAGCAGTAATGCTGCGATAAGGAAGTATAATTTCCTGCTGACCGGCTGCTGAACACTTTTGAGCGAGTTAGCCTTGGCATCTGTAAGCAGAAGTGCCAGCGCTTCGTTCTCACTGTAGGTCTTACCACCGTTTGCCTTGATGAGCACAGGCAGGTCCTCGTTCAGGCCGACATCACGATATTCGATGGCGTAGTTCACCGCTATCGGATAACCTGAAACATCGTGCATTCCTATGTTCTTTGGCTCTATCGTGGTCTCATAGGTATTCTTCCCTGTGACCGCAAGCTCAAGTGTCTCTCCCTTGTACTTCAGTTTCGGGACACCTTCATCGTAGCGTGTGATGTAGAGTGTTGAAGGGCTTCCGTACCATGTGTCATCTCCTTCGACCACGGTTCCTTCTTCGACCTGTGGATTGCCTATCGCCCAGTTCATGGTTGAGGATATCAACCTTGAATTGTTGCCGGAGTACATCTGTGAACTCCAGGTTGCCTGTCCGCCTTTACCGTTATCCGTGGTAATGGCTGCCACCCTTCCAAGTCCGTATCTCCATGTGGTGATGAGCGGCTTGCCTGTGGCTGTCACAACGATCCTGTCGGCACCTGCTTTTGGTGTGACGTCATTGTAGCCGGTGACATTGCCTTCAACTTCCAGATTTCGGGTGATGAAGTGGTTCGGGTTGTATTCAATAAGCGGGAATGATGTCATCACTGGTTCATCGTCCTCGGTCTCGTCAGGGATGTCAAGGTCTTCGAACTCAAGGTTTGCACGTTCGCCTTTCTCGACAGGGAAATATATTCCACCCACGCTTTCCATGAGGTTCTCTGCATAGATATTGCCGAATTGGTCCCTCTGGGATGGTGCACTTGACCTTACGTGGACATAATAAAATTGGATCTCACCATTGTGGATCTCGTCTGCCACCACAAGACTGTCTTCATAGGACTGCTCTATACCACCATCAGAGATGATGATGATATCCAGTTCTCCTGCCTCGTTCTCAAGCCACTCTTGTGCAATGAGAAGTCCTTGGTCCAGGGATGTTTCACTGGTAGATCCCGGTGTCAATGCTGAGATGTCCTCTTCGAGTTTAAGAACATTGGCCTGGTTTCCAAGGTAGACCAGTCCTCCTGAAACATCGATACCTTCACTTCCAAAGGCGATGATACCTGCATAGGCATCTCTCAGATTCTCATCCTCAAGTATGAATATAGCATTTCCGAGGATGTCGGAAAGTGACTCATGATGGAAGGTACTCTGTGAGACATCAAGGACAAGAACGATGCTTCTGCCACCTTTCCAGTCTGTTGGCTTTGACAGGACCGGCAGCAGATCTTCAAATGATGAGTTCAGGTAATTTCCCTGGTCAAATGAGGTCTCTCCTCCCACAACAACAAGACCATTTCCGTCAGCTACAAACTCCTTGAGGACCTCAATATCACTTTCTGAAAGTGTCCTTATGTTGCGGTTATCGAGGACTATTGTCTTCTTATCATCAATGTTTGTGAGCTCGTTCGTGTTGGACACATCATACAGGTTGTACAGTACATTACCAAGAGGTGCGGAAGTATCGCTGGTCATTAGTTTGATCTTCGGTTTAGGAACAACATAGATAGCTTTGTAGAACTCGTTATTAATGCCATCCTTGTCGGATGTTAGGGGTGTAAGAGTAACGCTCAACTCCTGTGCACCAAGTTTCTTGAACGTGTAAGGTACACGTATGGTCCTTGTGCGTGTCTGTTGTGTGAAAGTACCACTCCTGACAAGTATGTCCCCGGCGTAGACCTCGAAGCTATATCTTATCTCTTCATTCCCTGCCTGAGAGACAAGCACATCGAACTGGTTCTCGTTTCCGATCACCACTGTCTTATCGCCCAGTATCTGCACGCTTATGTCGTTATTCTCAAGTTCCGGTTCCACTGAATAAACAGTGGTCCCGACTTCCTCGGCAAACTGGAGAGCTTCTTCAAGGTCCTTTCCAAAGTTGTTGTTACCATCAGTTACCAGTACGATCTGGTTATCTCCGCTGGAATACTGCTCCACTGCATCCCCAAGAGAACTGCTATCTCCTGAAAGCCTGACGAGGGTCGTCGGCGTGTTTGCGGTCAGGGATTCATAGACCTTGTCGCCTACACCTTCCTTGAACAGTTCCATACTGTTGGTCTCATCCGAGATGATCACTATCTGGGGTGTATCGTCACTTGTGACCTCGCTGACAATTGAAAATGGGGATGCCAGCGCCACTACAAGCAATGAAAGCACTATGATGCGTGAAAGTATCAATGTCCTTTTTGCACCCTTTTTGATGAGATACAAACCACCGGCAATTATCGGCAGGATAAGTAGCAGTACCAGTGGTTCTTCAAAAGTAAACATTATAGCTCACCCCGGCTTCTGATAATAAGTATCTCAATTATTACCAGCAGCATGGCAATAATGATGAGATAGATGTCAATGTAATTCTTGGATGTGTAGGTATTTTCCCTAACGATCTGGGAACCTTCCTGTGATGTGGCACGGTCCATAACACCGGATGAATCGATGGTGGTGTCGGATTCCATGTCGTCATAGAGGTTGACAGCGATGTCCTTTCCCGCAACCTCGTAGATCCCTACCTCATCATAGAGCAACCTGCTTGTTGTAACGGTTCCGGTCGGTGTGGAAACATCCTGCTCTTTTGAAAGTGCGGATATGGCACCTGTCTGGATGTTGTAGTCACCGATATCGCCTGCACCACCAAGCCATGCGATAAGCTTTGCCCAGAGGACAGGATACTCCGGCAGGTTATGGAAATTGTTCCATGCATCTTCCCCGAGTTCATCGCTCAGGCCCAGGTACATCACTGTTCCGTCACCGACACTCCAGTATGCAAGCATTGGTATTCCTGAATCGGTATTCACAAGTGAGACCGCATCTGACCGAATGGTAGCATTCAGGTAAGTGTAAACTGCGATATCCTCGAATCTCACATCTTCTGTCAGCCTGGTTTCCTGTACAACCTTAAGCGTTTCCCCATTGTTGCTTTGCATTGTAGCAATTGGTTTCACCGGGAGTATTTTTAGCAGGTCAAAGTTCGCAACTGCCGGGTCAAGTGTGGAAGATGCAATGAACAGTGCTTCTCCGCCGTTGTTTATGAAAGTATCAAGAAGTGTGACCTCTTCGGTGGTCAGTGCTCTTTGTTGTGTGTCTATCACGACAACCTTGTAGTCACTAAGGTCTGCCGGGACATTGTTCGACTGGGTTGCCTTTATGTTCGGTAGCAATGAAAGTGCAACTGATGCCGGTGAGTTCTTGACATCGGTCACAAGGAGCAGTTCGTTATGAACGTCCGAAGGGATCGATATGTAAGCTGTATTATCAGTTATGAGGCTGTCATCTTTTGTTATCCAGAGTGTTGTGACACCGGGTCCAACGTTGGTCAGCTTGAACTGGTTGGTCGAGAATGGCTTTACCTCAAGTATAACGCTCTTCTTTGTCTCGCTTCCGGATGTATCGATCTCAAGGTTGACGTTCTGTGTGGTTTCCTTGTAGTTCTTGACGACACAGTTGTATGTGTAGCCGTTCTCTTCAGCCACGAGCCAGCCCTGTATTATGCCAACATTGTCCGCAGGGGCTCCTACCCTGACGAAACTGACCTTCATGCCATAGGATTCCGCAAGCCTCTTTGCAGAGACCGGATCCTCGCCTTCCCAGTTGGTGAAATCTGATATTACGATTATCCTGCCGCCTTCGTTAGAAAGCATTCTCATGGCATTCGTTATGGAACTGGACAGGTCTGCCACAGTGCCCTTTCCCGATAATCCGTCCAGCGTGTCCTTTGTAGCCGAAGAACCTCCGGCTTCAAGAACTGTGACAGGGATGTTCTGTGCAAGGATGATGCTGTTCTTTTTGCTGACATAGGTCTTTGCAATCTCAGTAGCACTGTCAAACCTTCCGTCAGTGTTCATGCTTGCAGAAGCATCGATGACAAAGATAGTATGCTCTCCGCTCAGGCTTTCCTCGGATGTGTAAAATGGGGCTGCCACTGCAACTGATAGTAGTATCAGCACCAGTAATTGTGCAAGGAAGATAGGATCCCTTATCAGTCTTCTCAGGGAAGCGAATCGTTTTTTCTTCTGTTCTGCCCGCATCAGGAACATCAGGGACGGAATCTTCAGCTGAAGTGGCTTGGGTCGTAACAGGTACAATATGATAAGCGGGATCACACTTGCAAGGGCTGCAAGTCCGAGCGTGTTCTCAAAAGGCATTAAAGGCGCCTCCCGCTAATTGTATGGAAGAACGCATCAAAGATGGGTGTATCAGTTGTGAACGTAAAGAAATCGGCACCAACATGGTCGCAGATATTTTTGATTCCATCGATGTGTGCCTGTAGTTCTTCCTGGTATTTGTCCTTGAAATTGTTGCTGAGGTATGTCTTCAATTCATCATCTGTCTCAAGGTCCAGGAGCTTTACATGTCCGTGCATGGACAGATCGCTCTCTGAAGTGTCCAGCACCTGTATAAGCATAAGGTCATGATGAGATAACCGGTAAATGGCTGATTCAATGGAACTTAAGTCTTCCATGAAATCTGAAATAATGACGACAAGTGACCGTGAATGTATAACACGCTCGTACTGCTCAACACAGTTGTTCAATGCGGTCTTACCTTCAAGATCTACTTCTGCCAGCCGGTCGATGTCCCTGAGAAGGTAGCGTCTGCCTCTGTGTGTCTGGGAGATCGCTATATCCTCCGAATATGTGGAGATGCCGAACTTGTCGTTGTCCTTGGTGACAAGGTATGCAAAACCGGCGGCAAGCATGGCTCCATACTCGTATTTTGTAACATCGCCCGTCGAATAGTCCATACTGTTGCTGGAATCGAGCAATATGTGGGTAGTTACCGATTTGTCCTCTTCGAACTCTCTCACATAGAGCTTCTCAGACCTTGCATATACGTTCCAGTCGATGGATTTCAGGTCATCTCCCGGGTGGTATTCAACATATCCGAGGGTATCAAGACCGCGGCCGCTATGGGTTGAACGCCTGCTTCCGGCATAAGCACTGGAGACCCGCTTCCTTACCATGAAAGTAAAGCGGTCCAGCTGGCGGAAGAAATCCACATCGATCCTGTGTTTCCTGTCACTCATGGTTCAATATCAGTTTTCGTTATTTATAGGCTGCACTTGCTGCACTGATCAGGAACTCATTTGACCTTTCCAAGTATTTCCTTGATGACCTGGTCCGGTGTGATACCACGCCTTTCAGACTCGAACGTCAGGATGATCCTGTGCCTTAAGATCGGATATGCCATGGCCTCGATATCCTCGTTGCTGACGAAGTTCCTGCTGTTTACCAATGCACGTGCTTTTGCTGCAAGTATCAGGCCGATGGATGCTCTCGGAGATGCACCATATTCGATGAAATCGGTCCATTTACGGGTTGCCATTACTATTTTGATAGCTCTGTCCTTTATGTCGTCAGCAATTGGCATATCCCTTGTAAGACGCTGTAACTGTAGCACCATTCTCTTGTCAAGCACCTTTTTGACCTGTGGTTCATCATACTGCGTGTAGCGTCTAACGATCTCTTTTTCTTCATCGAAGGACGGATAGTCCAGCAGGATCTTCAGAAGGAACCTGTCAAGCTGTGCTTCAGGAAGCGGGAAAGTACCTTCCATCTCAATAGGGTTCTGGGTTGCAAGCAAGAAGAAGGGCTTGTCAAGCAGGAACGTATCATTTCCAACGGTGACCTGCTTTTCCTGCATAGCCTCAAGCAATGCTGACTGGGTCTTTGGGGAAGCACGGTTTATCTCATCTGCAAGGACAATGTTCGCGAAGACCGGTCCGGGCTCGAACTTGAATTCCTTGCTTCCGCCTTTCTCCTCTATAATATGTGTACCTGTTATATCTGCAGGCATAAGGTCCGGAGTACATTGTATCCTGCTGAAATCAAGGTCCATTGTCTTGGCTGTAGTAGATACTGTCAGTGTTTTTCCAAGTCCGGGATTACTCTCCATAAGTGCATGGCCGTTGCACAGAATCGCAATGACGATATGTTCAACTGTCTCATTCTGTCCGACTATGACCTTTGATATCTCATTGAAAAGTGCTGCAAAGGCATCTCCAGCACCTCTGTAGACCCGTTCAAGTTCACCGGATCCGGCGTCATTGGAATTCATTTAATGTTCTCCTTGTATTGCAATTGATCGAATATGTTAATGTGATATTTTTAGTTCTTAGCCATCTCCTCGAAGTATTCCTTTATGATGCTCTCATACCCTTCGGGGAGTTGCTCATAATAGGCCGGGGATGACATAAGTCCAACCTCATAGGCGGACGAGCTCACAAATTCAGGTGGTAGCTCCTCACCTTCTTCACCTGCTGTAAAACCGGTTCCTGCTCCCGGCGGGAGTGACAGGTCGACCTCTTCTCCTTCAACCACTATTACAGCCGGCTCACCCATAAGATCTTCATCACCGCCGTTCCCGTCTCCATCATCTTCCAGTACAAATATCTCATCAGGGGACGTTGCATTCTCTTTATCAGGTACGATCTCTCCGATCAGATCAGCAAGGTCATCGGGGTCAACGTCTGACTGGTAGTCAGTCACTATAACAAAACTGAAGATAGTAAGGGAGACAACAAGAAGTACCATGCTTGCCTTGAACCTCTTCTTTTCGAGAAGTTCGGAAGAGTTGACCTTTGAAGCGATCTCGAGGACATTGCCCATGAGCTCGTCAACAATGATGTTATGGATATTCTTGTTATCGTTCGCGGTTCGTAACCTCTCGTTCAGTGGAGGGAACTTTTCTTCGATAAGTGGTACTATCTGTATCTTCCTGTCCCGGAAGTGTATGGCAAAGGTAAGCAGGACTGCAATGAAGATGGATATTAATGCAAGGAACAAGCTTCCGGCTGAGATGGCATCTGCGGAACCATATGTTGAATCTGCATAGAGCTCAAAGGTCCTGAAATTGAAAAGCAGCTGGTCGATCTTTAGTATCTTCAGCAGAGTGAATAATATTAATGTGATAATAGAAAAGTCCAGTATCTTATAGATACGCTTGTATTTATTAGCAGCAGACTCCTGTTTTTTAATAAATGCATCAATATCCATAAGTACAGATCCCTTAATGATAAATTTCTAAGATTACTACGACCACTATTCATCCCTTTATATAAAAATGTATTTTTAGCTCTCCAGCCGGTAGCCACTGTAAGAGCCAAGAACCTTCAGCATGGACACTTTAGATTCAATATGATATAGAGCATCTCTTATATCTGCATCGGATGTGCTGCCTTCCAGATCGATATAGAACAGATAGTCACCGAGCGAACGCTTGGATGGTCTTGACTCAATCCTTGTAAGATTTATGTTTCTCTTTGCAAATTCGCCGAGGATCTCATAAAGGGAGCCAGCCCTGTCATTCCCGATATAGGCTATTATGGATGTCTTGCGGACATAAGCATCATTGGTGTTGCTTTCATCTACTTCCCTGTCAGTTCTCTGGATAGCAATAAAGCGGGTATGGTTCTGTTCCCGATCCTGGATATTTGGCATCAGTACATTAAGACCGTAGGCTTCTGCTGATTCCTTTGATGCAATGGCTGCCATTTCCTCGAACTCGTTGGCAAGTTTGGCAGCATGTGATGTGCTTCCCGTTGTGCGTATCTCTACATCCTTAAAATGTGTTCTTATGAACTGCCTGCACTGTGCAAGTGCCTGTGGATGTGAAAGTATGATCCGGATATCGGAGATCTTGCCTTTGGATAGCAGGCAGTGCTTGATCGGTACAACGACCTCTCCTATGATAGTAACATCAGTTTCAAGCAAAAGGTCAAGCGTTATGCCCACTGATCCTTCAATGGAATTTTCAATGGGGACGATCCCGATGTCAGTTCTTCCTTCGATGACCGCGGAAAACGTGTCGGTAATATCATCATAATATAACAGGGATGCTTTTCCGGTGATTCCCTGTTTTTCCATCCAGCCTTTTGCAGCTTTATCTGAGTAGGACCCTGCAGGTCCAAGTACGCCAACGATCATCGGTTAGAATGGGGCTGCTTTATAAAAATAGTTTGTGTTACCAACATGTCATTTTTTAATTAGCCTGAAGATAATCCCCAGTCCAGCCAGGTTTATCAGTACTATAAGAACAGATCCGATCGTACGGCGTGTACCTTTTTGATCTGCATCTCCGGATCCTTTCGAAACATCCGGTGTTGAATCAAACCTTATCACATGGTCAGCATCTGAAAACACTGTTCTTTCCAGGATCCTGTCTGGTTCTTCTGCTGTTTTCACCCTGATATTATACTGGCTGTTCTGTTCAAGTCCATAGAAAACATATGAATCATCTCCCATTGCATCTGCGATCATTTCATTGCCCTTGTATATTGTGACAGTACCGGTTTCAGGCAGTATCACCTTAAAATTGACATAACCCTTTGAAGCAAGAGACCTGCCGTTTGTAAAACGCATCTCATCGGGCAGGTCGAGCACGCTAAGTATGGTAGGTGCAATGTCCTGCTGCCCGAACTCTCCTTCAAGGAGCTCATTGTTCAGGTTCTTTGATGTGACAATAAAAGGTATCCTGAGGACTTCAGGTTGGCTGGCATACTGATCCGATTTACTCCCCCCTCTTCCGTCTGCAGACTGGAATGTCATTCCGTGGTCCGATGTAAGTATCAATGCAAGGTCATTCTCTTTTGTTCGTTCGTACAGGTCACCTATCATTATGTCAAGGTCTTCGATGGTATCCGCATAACCTTCACTCCTGCGATAGAGTCCTGCTGTATCCACTGCACCGACGTTGACAGTGAGGATGAACTTCTGTTCAGGATAACTTTCGTGCATAAGGTCGAGAACCTCAATTGTGGTGTCCATGGCCCAGCAGTTATAAGCGTAATAGCGTTCAATGCTACCTTCGGGATGCTGTTCAACATAAACAGGTGCTGATTCTGCATTTATTTCCAAGATCTCCGTTATGGATGTTTGCAGAGATTCATACTGACTCTCATATTGGGAATTTACAATGACTTCCATCTGTGGGTCATTGATGGATGTCGTGAGGTCGTGTACGACCACGTCCTGTTCTGCAAGTATTTCCGGTATATCTCCTTTTTCAAGGATTGCAAGGGTGAAGTAGCCGTTCTTGTGTGCAATGTCATAGATCGTTGCATCGGTGTAAGCAACCATTGCAGGAGTTGCTCCGGAATTACCTGTTACGATCACCGAATGTCCGTTCTCACCTTCTGTTGAAGGGGTTAGTACATTAAGCACTCGCAGGCCTTGGTCTGATAACATGGATATATTTCTGACAACTGGCTTTTCAATGATCGCTCCGTCGAGTGCATAAGGGGTGATTTCAGGATAGATATAGGATGAACCAAGTCCATCGATAATTAAAATAACTGCTCCGTCTGGTGTACTGATGGGATTGACATCTATCTGGGTAAGTGCCCCTGCAGGGGGCGCAGTAAAGGAAACTATAAAGCAAATAACTAAAAAAACCCGTTTGACTATGCAAATATTATTTGATTCAGGTCCGTTTTTCATCCTGTGGACAATATTTGTTCAGAATAAAATAAGTACTGTTTTTTTATTTCTCATTTGATTTTTTTATTTTTCTTGTTATTTGCTACTTCTATCTGCTAATAATACTTGCTTTTCTAATAAATAGTATATATATTCATTTATTATTAATTATATACTTTTTAGTTACAAATCGTAAAAAAATTATTAATAGTACCTATTGAATTGCTTTTTTTGTCTAGTACAATAAAATAAATAAAAAGTATACTTTAATATAGCGATTTATTTATATATTATTTTATTAACTCTGATTTCTAACAATAATATATAAGAATATCTGTTCGAAAAATGATAGTTTTCTTTATATTTTTCATATCTAAAAAATAATCAATATCAATAGACTTTATATTTTTGAATATAAAATTAATATTAATGTTGCATTTGGTAGAAACTTTTATATATTAAAATTTGTAAAAACAAAAGTTTATATATAATTATTTCTGATTTGGATTTGGGTAAATCAACCCAATTCGTGAGCTTGAAAATTAATATGTATTGTATTTGGCCTGACCAGATCTTAAGCTATAATGGAGTGATATAAATGACCGATTTAAACCCAAAAGAAAGATTATTGAAAGCATTAAACAATGAACCAGTTGACAAAACTCCTGTACTGTCCGTTACACAGACAGGTATTGAAGATCTCATGGATCAGACCGGTGCTGCATGGCCGGAAGCCCACTCTGATCCTGAAAAAATGGCAGCGCTTGCGATCGCATCACATGAGATCTGTGGTCTGGAAGGTGTGAGGTACCCATACTGCCTTACCGTCCTTGCAGAAGCAATGGGCTGTGAAGTCAACATGGGTACAAAGGACAGGCAGCCATCTGTCACTGACCACCCATATCCAAAAGGTGTTGACAACCTTGAGATGCCTGCAGATCTGTTGAATAATGGAAGAATTCCTGCTGTCCTCGAGGCATCAAAGATCATAAGGGAAAAGGTAGGAGATGATATCCCACTGATAGCAGGCATGGAAGGTCCTATAACCCTTGCATCCGATCTTGTAAGTGTTAAGAAGTTCATGAAATGGTCAATTAAAAAACCAGATGACTTTGAGACCATCCTTGACTTTGCAACAGATGCGTGCATCGAATACGCAAATGCATTAGCAGATGCAGGTGCAGACGTTATCTGTGTACCTGACCCTGTAGCATCCCCGGACCTGATGAACCCTTCCACATTTGATGCAATGCTCAAGCCAAGGCTTGCAAGATTTGCAGAAGCGGTCAAATGCCCAATGGTATTACACGTCTGTGGTAATGTCACCCCTATCCTCGACATGATGGCAGACTGCAAGTTCGAAGGACTCAGCATTGAAGAGAAGGTAGAGGACCTTAAAGGTGCTATCGCAACAGCAGGTGACAGGGCAGTTATCGTAGGTAACGTCTCCAGTCCTTTCACATTGCTTGCAGGTGATGTGGCAAAGGTTAAGGAAGACTCTAAGAAGGCTCTGGAAGACGGTGTTGCAGTATTAGCCCCTGGCTGTGGTATTGCACCAAAGACACCTACAGAGAACGTCAAAGCTCTTGTTGAAGCAAGAGATGAGTTCTTTGCTTGAACAAATTGCATAAGCTAAAGGTCCTGATTTTCAGGACTTTTAACTTATTTTTAATATTTGTAAGTTTCAACTTCAATTTCACATCATACGATCAAGGTTGATCGATTAGGGAGTCAGGATCATGCGAACGGGAATTGCAATAGACCTTGGAACAAGTGGTTTCAGGGCTCAGAAAGTAGATCTGGATAGTGGTGAGATAAAGAGGACTGTTATCACGATGAGAAATCCTCTTCCAGGTGCAAATGTTATGGACCATCTGGATTTTGCGATGACCTATGGTCAGGACAAAGCACATGGACTTGTTATCAATGCTTTCAGGCATATTGTTGATGAACTTGAACCTGAGAACGGTAAATTAGAAAGGATAGCTATTTGTGGAAACCCCATTCAACTGTCACTTTTCCAGGGTATTCCTATCGATGATCTTGCATATGCAGGCGAAAGAAAAAAACAATTAATGAACATCCAGGAGCAAGAGCGTGATGCTGCTATCGTTGACAGTACACAGGTTAAAGGACTCGAAGACCTTGATTGTAAGATCGTTATTCCCCCTGCGATCAAACATGAGGTAGGTGCCGATGCCCTTGCACTGATCGTAAAATCGGGCATGCTGGATTCCGATGATATCTCGATAGCAACAGATTATGGGACCAATGCAGAAATGGCCCTTAAGGTAGGGAATGTTATCTATACAGGCTCGGCAGCTGCTGGTCCTGCACTTGAGGGACAGGAGATCGGGGATGGCAGTATTGCACGTCCGTTCGTTATCTCTGATATTGAGTTCAATAATGGGAACTTCCGAAACTTTGTCCTTGACGAGGAGATGAACACTGTACCGGGTTCTCTTGTAAACTACAAGAACGGTGATGTGGTTGAAGGAGGGTCCATACAGGCATCCGGAATAACAGGAACCGGAGTCATAGCACTCATAGATGAAGCTATGGACAACGGGATCATCCAGCTACCAAATATCAACACAAGCGATAAAATGCTTTACCTTCAGGATAATGTGAAATTCACGGAGAAGGACCTTGCAGAGGCAGGAAGAGCTATTGGTGCCATACGTGCAGGCCATGTGACGCTCTGTAATGCTGCAGGCATATCTATGGAAGATGTGCAGATCGCTTATATGGCCGGCGCAGCGGGCACATATATGGATGCATTGAAAGCACACCGTATCGGTATGATCCCCTATAATGTCTCAAATGTCTGCCAGATAGGAAATACTTCCCTGATAGTTGCAAAGGAGATCCTGCTTTCAGAAGACAGGTTATGGGAACTCCAAAAAATAGCCAGGGAGATCGTTGGCACTCATGTAATGTTCGCAACAGATGAAGCTTTTAAAGAAACTTATATCCTGGAACTTTCCTACTGGAACGAAGGAATGCCATTTAAAGCCCTGAAGAAGTTCCTCAAGAAAAAGGGTCTTCCCACACTTGATGTGGTAAAAGAGATCCCTGAGGTCGAAAAACGTGTGGTGAAGGATATTCCTGACCTTGGGGATGAGGGCTTGCGTGTTCTTGAACAGGTTGGTACCTACCTTACAATGGAAGTTGAAGGTTGCATCGATTGCCATCAATGTATGGATGTATGCCCAAATGATGCTCTAATAGAGGAAAACCGTAATATCAGCATACGTACGGATCTCTGTGATGGGGCACATTGCCAGAAGTGCATTCATGCATGTCCTGAGGATGTGCTTGACTGGAATAATCTCAAAGTAGTGTGATAAGCCCTGGTAAAACTAATTGATCTGGATATTAGCTCACACCTAAAAGGTACTCTGTACTGGATTTTGATCTAAAAGTAAAGGATTGGATCGAAGGAAGCTACTATAGATCATTAGATGTGAGCAATTTCAATTATTCGTTAATTTAAGATAATCCTTTCGTTTAAGCGGAATATCTTTATAAAAATATGGTAGACATGCATATTGGAGGGATCTTTGCTATTGTTATGCCGGATATTTGGTAAAATCAAAACCAATAAATAAGTTTGTCTTCACATTAGCAACTAAAAAAACGTGCAAAACGGGAGATGTATATTATATACAGTTCCAGAGTACACACAGGCTTAAAACCTGCTGAAAAGGAGTCAATTGGATCAATGTTGGGCAACATGCCCGAATTCGATAGCGAAGGCTCTGTCTTTTTCTCATGGGATCTTGAAAATGACTGGAAGATCCTGGATGTTTCTGACAATGTATCACTTTTTGGATATGCTGTTGAAGAATGTATAGACGAAAATTTCTCATATTCTGATCTTGTCCACCCTCATGACCTGGATCGCATAATTTCTGAGATAGAAAGCCATCGAAAAATGGGTGGGAGTTCATTTTTTGTCCAGAATTACAGGATATTGGCAAAGGATGGTTCTGTAGTTAATGTGAGGGTCCTTAATAATCTCACTGTTAGTGCCGATGGATCCGTTGAATCGGCCTATGGTTTCATGATAGGGATGGTTGACTTATCCTGTCCTGATCATTCAAGTCACGCAAATTATTATATCGAATCTATTGTCGCTTCACTAAAAGAGGCTCTCTGGATACTGGATCACGATCTTAATGTGATCTATGCGAACGATTCTTTCTATGATCTGTTTAAAATTGAACCTGAGGACATAATTGGTGAGAATGCAGATAAGTTTGTTCAGTTTAAGCTGAAGTCTCCTGAACTCTTTAGCAAGTTAAAAGATGTCTGTTCAGAAGGCATTGCTCTTAAGGACCTGGAGTTCACGTATGCTTTTAGCAACGTTGGTACACGTTCTATCTCATTGAATGCAAGTCGTATCTCTTCGTTCCCGGATGGTGGCTGTCTGGTGCTTGTAGCATTTGAAGACATTACTGAACTGAAAAAAGCAGAAGAGTTGATATCATCTGAAGATAAATATTCTTCCCTCATTGAAAAAGGGACAGAGGGCATCATTGTTGTTCAGGATGATGTTGTTAAGTATGCTAACACGAAGTTCTGTGAACTGAGGGGACTGCCAAAAGAAGATATCATAGGTTCAGATCTCTTTTCCCATCTTCCTACTGAATATCATCGTATGATCTCGATAAAGATCAAAAAATGGATCTCCAGCAAGAAGAATGATCCAAAAAGTTATGAGGTCAACATCTTTTCAAAGGATAAGGAAAACATACCTGTGGAAATAACTGCGTCCCGTGGTGACTATGGTGGGGAACCCGGAGTTATCATAATTATTAATGATATCCGTGAGAAAAGGAAGGTAAAAGAAGCCCTTGTCGATACTGAGAAAAACTTCCGACTCATCTTTGAGAAATCCCCTATGGGAATTGTCCGCTTTGATCAGGAAGGTATCATCACTAACTCCAACGAAGTATTCGATGAATTGTTCGAGCATCTTCATGAGAATGTGATCGGGCATAGTCTATTTGATTTCCTGCAGGACGGTGAGATAAGGGAAGGTCTCAATGATATCCTTAAAGGAAAATCCAATAATTTTGAAGCTGAGACCCAACTTACAAGGGACAACGGTTTGCTGGTGCTCCGTTTGAATCTAAGTTCATTGATCGTAGATGGTTTCCCTCAGGGCGGCATGGCCATCTTTGACGATATAACACTGCATAAGATGGGCGAAGAGTCCCTTCAGCAGAATGAGACCCGTTTGAAAACACTTCTTAAACTTAGCCAGATGGCGGATGATGATGTATCCAGTATTACCAGATTTGCTCTTCGATCGGCTCTGAATCTTACACAGAGCACTAACGGCTATCTTGTCAGGGTAGGAGATGATGGACTGCCTGATCTGTGTTTGTGCCTTTTCAAAGATGAAAAAGGTCAGTATATATTTACTGAAGATATTAATGATTGTTCTTTTGATGTGAAAAGGACTGTTAAAGAACGCATTTCAACAGGTAAGCCTATATTTTCTAACATTCTGGAAGATCACAACCATAACCCTGATGTATCAAAAAAAGCGGTCAGGCGCATAGAGATCCCACTGTATGATGGTGGTTCCATTAAATTTGTGCTAGGTGTCGGTAACAAGGATACGGCATACAATTACCTTGACACGCATAATCTTAAGCTACTTCTGCAGTCTATGTGGAAACTGATCATTTACAGGGAAGCGAATGAAGCACTAAAGGCCTCTAAGGAAAAGTATTCAACTCTCGTTGAAAAAGGAAATGATGGTATCGTCATCATTCTGGATGACATGCTCCAGTTCGCAAATTCAATGTTTTGTGAGATCGTGGGGATCTCTCCTGATAAAGTGCAGGGCACAAAATTTTTCAGATATCTTGCACCCGAATACAGAAGAATGATGGAGAAGTTATTTTCAAAGATACTTGAAAAGAAAAAGAGTGTCAGTCGTAAATCTGAAGTTCTTCTCCTGGACAAGAGTGGAAGATCCGTTCCGGTTGAAATAACCACCTCGCGCATTGAACACAATGGAAAACCTTCGGTCATGGCCATCATCCATGATATTACCGAACAGAAAGAAAAAGAGCAGGAATTACTGGAATCCCTGGAGGTTCAGAAGGTTCTGCAGGCTGTAATAAAGACCAGTCCGGCCGTTGTTTTCTTCTGGGGTTCCCAATCTGATTGGCCTGTGGAGTTCGTTTCTGAAAATATCGAAAAGTTTGGTTATTCGCCGGAAGAATTCCTTTCCGGAAAGCTGAATTATAGTGACATTATCCATCCATCTGATTCTGAGAGGGTGCATGCATATTTTGCCAGGAAGAATTCTGAAGGTGCATCAGAATATCGCATCGAGTATCGTATAATAACAAAATCCGGGGATGTGCGCTGGGTGATGGAAAGATCAACCCCGCAATATGATGAGGAAGGCAACCTTGCCCACATTCAGGGTATCATTCTGGACATCACCGAGCGTAAAAGGATCAACCAGTTCCTTAATATTGAATCCGAGGTAGGGAATCTGTTCACTCCCTCAGGGGACCTTCAGGAAACCTTTGACCAGCTTTTGGAGTTCTCTTTACATATAGAGGGTCTTGATTCTGGTGCTCTTTATATTGTAGATAAGAACAGTGGTGATCTGAACCTTATATCTCATAATGGACTTTCAGAAGATTTTGTGAAGAATAATTCTCACTATGGTCCTGATTCTATACAAAGCAGGTTCTTCCTTATGGGCTATCCGCTCTATAAGCTTTATTCTGATATATTTCCCCTGACACGTCATGATAACCGTGTGGATGAGGGACTTCTTGCTACTGCAGTTGTGCCCGTAAAGTACAGGGAAGAGATCGTAGCAGTTCTTTTCCTTGCATCTCATGTTGAGTATGATATGCCTTATGATGTTCATACATCAGTGGAGACCATTGCTGCACAGATAGGTTCTATAATAGGTCGTATCGAAACCGAGGTCGATCTCCAGAAGAACCAGAACGATCTGAAATTACTTCTGGACAGCATTGAGGACCTCATATTTGTCCTTGATCAGGAGGGCTGCGTTCTCTATACAAATGAAAGTGTGACAAACAGGCTTGGTTATTCAAAAGAGGAAATAACCGGCATGAATTTCATAAAAATGCATCCTCACAATAAAGTGCTGGATGTAGCAAACTACTTTGGCGATGCTGTTTCAGGTAAAGGGACTGTGTTCACACTTCCTCTGCTAACCAGTACTGGAATGGCAATTTCCGTTGAGACGAGGTTGACAAAAGGTAGCTGGAACAAACAGGAAGCATTAATAGCTACCTGTCGTGAGGTAAACCGGACCTGATATTTAGTGTGTTAAAGCGTTGTCATTTATAATATTAAATTATCATCAATTAAATTTATATTATGACTTAACGATTATGATTTATTGATCGGGATTTGTTAATTATTATAGGGTGGACCATAGACCATTGATATTTATGGAGGAATAATTTATGATCGACATAAATCCTCAACGTACATTGGTACGATATAATGTAAAGGTAGAACAGGAAATGACTCCTGAAGAAGTTGCAGAGAAGCTATTTCCGGTAGATGAAGCTATACGTGAAGTTGCAAGAGCTGTTTTTGAAGGAGATGAAGATGAAGTTGTGGAAAGTCTTCAGAATGCGATAGATAAGGGTAAGGATCCTTTATCCCTGATAAATGATGCACTCATGGTGGGAATGGAGATCGTTTCAACACTTTATGATGGTAATATGCTCTATCTTCCTGATGTCATCATCTCAGCTCAGGCAATGATCGAAGGAATTGAGTTCTGTAAGGAACGCTCCGGTCAGGAGCACGAATATAAGGGCAAGATCGTTTCCTATGTTGTAGAAGGTGACATACATGATATCGGCAAGAAGATCGTAACAGTGCTTCTCAAGGCAAAAGGCTATGAGGTCATTGATCTTGGAAAAGATGTTCCCGTTGAGGAGGTCATTGCTGCTGTGAAAAGGGAAAATCCGATCATGCTTACCGGGACTGCCCTTATGACAACTACAATGTCTGCATTCAAAGATGTGAATTCCCGTCTTCTTGATAGTGATATTAACGTTCCTGTTGTATGTGGCGGGGGTGCAGTTACACAGGATTTTGTTTCCCAGTACGATCTTGGTCTCTATTGTGAGGAAGCAGCAGACGTTCCGAAGATCGCAGATGCTATACTGAAAGGATTTGATGTTGAACGCCTCAGGAAGGAATTCCACAAACATTGATGGTGGTTACTTTATGGATGTAAAACGCTATACAAAAATGGCATATGATGATTTTGAGGATATGGTCTTCGGACACTCCCTTTATCCTGTAAGTACAGGCTTTGATCTGGAGATCGGAGCAGGTTACACTTCTGCAGAAGTAAATTATGCACCTCGGCCTTCATCAGGAGAGTCTAAAGAGAAACTTGTTGCAGAATATGAGAAGATCACAACTGATATCCTTCAAAGGATGGTCCAGGTGGGTTTTCCCTCCGTAGTTCTTGAGACCGAACATGTGCTTCAGATGACCACGAATCCTGAATGGGGAGCAGAGATCGCACATGCGCAGAAGACCATCATGGAAGAATATTACGATGAATATGGTATCAAATGTGCATTGCGCAATACTCTTGCCGATATTCGCGGAGGTCGTGAGAGTCTTGACCTGCGTGGAGACCCTTATGATGTTCTTATGGAATCTTTTGAGCAGGTGGCATCCAGCGGTGCTGATATGCTTTCTATTGAATCCCTTGGAGGCAAGAGCGTTTTTGACACTGCTATCCTGCATAACGACATACCGGGAATTTTGTTCTCAATAGGAATTCTCGGAACTCTTGATGTTGAATTCATCTGGTCCGAGATAAGCAGGATCGCAAAGAAAAACAATGTAATTGCTGCAGGAGATACCGATTGTTCCCAGGCCAACACTGCTATGTTCATTGCAGGAGGTCTCCTTGACAGGAAACTTGCCCATACAATGGCTATAGTGGCAAGGGCTATTTCTGCACCGAGGTCGCTTGCAGCATACGAGGCAGGAGCTGTTGGGCCGGGAAAGGATTGTGGTTATGAGAACACGATTATCAAGGCTATCACTGGTGTTCCCATTTCACAGGAAGGAAAAGCTTCCACCTGTGCTCATTCGGATCTTATGGGTAATCTTGTTATGCAGTGCTGTGATCTCTGGTCCAATGAGTCCGTAGAATATCATGGTGAATTTGGCGGTACAAGTGTCCAGTGCTGGGGCGAAACATTATCCTATGATTGCTCAATGCTGAATACGGCTATTGAGGCTGGTTATGCAAAGGTTTTCAGGGATGTCCTGATGGTTTCGGACCGATATCGTGATCCTCAGTCCTTCATACTTGCATTTGACAATGCGTACAGGATCGGGGAAGCTATCGTAAAGGATGGAAATGATATATATTTGCGTTCAAAAAACGCTGCAATTGAAGCCTGTGATATTGTTGAGAGGGGTTCAAAAGGGCAATTAGAACTTTCCAAGTTCGAGAAAGCATCTCTGGCAAACGCTACCAAGATACTTCATTCCCTTACCGATGAGAAGGATGTTTTCATTGAAGAGCAAATGGACAAGTTCAAGACTGAAATGGATGAATTCAGGCCTGAGAATTATGGTTATTGAGAAGATATCTTCTCATTATTTACTTTTTTCTCTTTAATTTAGATACTATTTTTCTTCTGCTAATTGCGGTACAATGTTATTGTCCTGATATTCAGGATCATCTGTTTGGCAATGCAGGTGTTGCGCACTGAAGTATTATTTAAGTATTTTGATAGCTAGCAGTGGTGTTAATTATTTTATGTTATTATATTATCTCCTCAATATATCTATTGCCGTACTAATCTTTAGAATTTTTTCACAAATGAAAGTTACATTATTTCTTTGTTTTTTCGTTTATTCTGCCGGTTGTTATTGTTTTTCCTCTCTATTAATAATAAATCTGGATGTATAGCACTATATATAACTTTCTATAACTTTGTATGTACTTTTTTCAAATTTAATCTAATTAAAGTCCAGTATCGGAATCAATAGACTTTTTTCTTTACATTTAATGTGTTTAATTCTATCTTGCATCCAGGGATATATTTTTATATATGTTTAATTTCGATGAAAAATATTTATTATATATAAGTATTTCTATGCCATATAATCTTCTATTTTTTACCAATGCTTTTTTGCATTAGATTTCCAATATCAGTAAGCGGTTTTGTCTTTTAAAATTTACTATTAAAATTAATTGGTATCACTCGTTATATTTATATAGTAAACCCTTTAAATAGAAATGTTTATATACAGAAATACCAGACGTATTATTAGGATTTCAGGACGAAATCTGATGGATTGGATCGAAGACGATCTTCTAACTGTTTAATGATCGTCTCAATACATAAAAAAGAACAAAGGAAGTAAAACATGACCAGTCTCGATATAGATCCCAGTGAAATTCTGGTAAGGTATAATGTGAAAATGGAAAAGGCAATGACGCCTGAAGATGCTGCAGCTGAACTCTATCCAAAGGATGAGTTATACAGACCAATTGCAGAAGCAATCTTTGAAGGCGAGGAAGACGACGTTATCGAAGGTCTCGAGAAGGCAATCGACGCAGGCAAAAACCCAATTGCATTGATCGACGATGCTCTCATGGTAGGTATGAAGGTTGTCACAGATCTGTACGACCAGGGTGTAATCTTCCTTCCAAACGTCATGATGTCCGCAGATGCAATGCTCGATGGTATCGACTTCTGTAAGGAGCAGTCTGACGAAGCACCTGTTTCAAAGGGCAAAGTCGTATGCCATGTAGCAGAAGGAGATGTACACGATATTGGAAAGACCATCGTTGCTGCTCTTCTCAGGGCAAACGGATACGAAGTAGTTGACCTTGGACGTGACGTTCCTGTGGATGAAGTTATCGAGGCTGTCAAAGCTGAGAAACCAATCATGCTTACAGGTACTGCACTGATGACAACAACAATGTATGCTTTCAAGGCTGTCAACGACAGGCTGCTTGAAGCAGGCCTTAAGGTCCCATTCGCCTGTGGCGGTGGAGCAGTTAACCAGGACTTCGTCACTACCTACGAATTAGGTGTTTACGGTGAAGAAGCTGCTGACGCACCAAAGATGGCAGATAAGATCGTTGCCGGAGCAGGTATTAGCGCACTTAAAGAGGAATTCCATAAACACTAAAGAGGTGAAGAAAATGGCAATAAACAGATACACAAAAATGGCATATGGCAGTGCAGATGAAATGATCTTCGGTAAGTCAAAGTTCCCTGTAAAGGCAGGACTTGGCCTTGAGATCGGTGGCGGATACACAACTCCTGAAGTGAACTATGCTCCAAGACCTGAAGCAGGTGCATCAAAGGAGAAACTCGTCAAAGAATACCAGAGGATCACCACAGATATCATGAACCGTATGGTTCAGGTAGGTTTCCCAGCTGTAGTACTTGAGACAGAACACGTTGAACAGATGACCAACAACCCAACATGGGGAGGAGAGGTCGCACACGCACAGAAGACTATCATGGAAGAGTTCCACGATGAATACGGAATCAAATGTGCATTAAGACACACACCTGGTGACATCCGTGAAGACCGTGACTTCCTTGAACTCAGAGGTGACAAGTTCAACACCCTGATGGAATCATTCGAAGAAGTAGCATCAAACGGTGCAGACCTGCTCTCCATTGAGACAATGGGTGGTAAGGAAGTATTCGACTATTCTATCCTGAGGAACGATGTTCCTGGTATGCTCTATGCAATTGGCTGCCTGGGTACCATGGATATGGATTTCATCTGGCAGGAGATCGCCAGTGTCGCAAAGAAGAACAACGTTGTTGCAGCTGGTGACACTGACTGTTCCGAAGCAAATACTGCAATGTTCATTGCAGGTGGTCTGCTCGACAAGAACCTTGCTCACACACTTGCAATCATTGCAAGGGCAATCTCAGCACCAAGGTCTCTCGCAGCATACGAGGCAGGAGCTGTAGGTCCAGGTAAGGACTGTGGATATGAGAACACCATCGTAAAGTCAATTGCCGGTGTCCCAATAGCACAGGAAGGTAAGAGTTCAACCTGCGCACACTCCGATGTCATGGGTAATCTTGTCATGCAATGCTGTGACCTCTGGTCCAACGAGTCTGTCGAATATCATGCTGAGTTTGGTGGTACATCTGTCCAGTGCTGGTCAGAATCCCTTGCATATGACTGTGCTTTGATGAACACAGCAACTGCAACAGGCAAAGCAAAGGATCTCAGAGACCTGTTCACACTTTCCGACAAGTACAGGGATCCACAGGGCTATGTGCTTGCATATGACAATGCATACCGCGTTGGTGAAGCAATTGTCAAAGACGGAAATGACATCTACCTCCGTGCAAAGAACGCTGCACTCAAATCCATAGAGATCATGGAAGAAGGAGTTGCAGGCAAGCTCGAACTCACAAGGTTCGAGAAGGGCGCACTCGCAGACGCAAAGGCTGCACTGGGAGCACTTACAGACGACCAGGACACCTTCATGAGCGACTGCATGAGCAAGTACAAGGAAGAAGTCAAGGTATTCTTGCCTGAGAACTACGGTCTCTAAGCAACGTGCCGGAAAGTTTTTCCAGACGTGGACTGTAGCCCCGGATTTTTCGGGGCTACTTTCATCACCTTGTATTACAGACGTTTAAAAACCCCTTTACTAACTACGGTAACACCCTTTCCGTAAAGCAAACAAACAAATAGGAGGCGATACCCAGGAATTTACAAACTCCTTTATCTCCTTTAAATTGTATTTTTTATTTTTAGTGAGCGAGGTTTCGCTTTATTATACATTATAATTTATAATTGTTTAAATATATATTATTGGTTAGTAGTTTACAACATCCATTATTACAATAAAACAGGAAGTGATCATCTTTGACAGACGAGAATTTAAGTATAGTTGACAATACAGCAGATCCGGCACCTCTTGGGTTCATGGGACTTGGTCTTGCTGCTACAATGTTAGGTCTTATGGGTTTAGGATTCTTTGCAGACGCTACAATGGTAGTATCAATGTCCATCTTCCTTGGTGGATTTGCACAGGTATTTGCAGGTATTCAGGGCTGGAAAAAAGGAGATGTTTTCGGAGCAACTGCATTCTCAGCCTTTGGCTTGTTCTGGTTCTCCTTGGCATTCATACTGATGTCTGCAGGTCTCGCAGGCGGAGTGCTCGGTGCAGCCAGTGCAGCCTCAGTTGGTTTCTACCTTCTGATATGGGGTATAGTTTCTCTGGTGTTATTGCTTGTTACATTTAAGATCGGAGTTAAGGCAATAATTGTGGTATTCTTTACACTTACACTGACATTCTTCCTGAATGCAGCTGTGAACTTTGGAATTGGAGTTGGTTCACTTGCAGGTTTCGTGACCTTATTACTTGGTCTTTCTGCAATGTACACTTCACTTGCACTCGTAACGAATTCCGTATTCGGTAAGACAGTTGCACCGCTGTAAATCTACGGTGCAAAATAGGTACATTCAAGTTTCCAGCTGGTCGGTTGACCGGCTGGACTTGATCTGAAAAATGAAGGGATCGGAATGTGGGAAATATCTACAGTAAAAGGAACATCATTTGCAGTCTTTTCAGTTTATCTGGCAATGGCAATACTAAAGATAGCTATGGGAATATATGTCGATCTCTCTGCAATTGAATTAATAGGATATTATTCACTTTTTGTCTGTATAATAGGATCTGCCAGAATATTCGGTCCACAGATTGTTTCACATTTTGCTGAGAAGGACCATCCATATGGCTATAAAAAATATGGTTCATTGATCTCTCTTTTTGTTGCCTTAATGTTCATTCTATTTGGTCTTGACATTCTAAAAACACTAATTACGGCTGTATCAGTCGATAGCTATTACGGATTTTATTCATTTGTGCTTGCAACAGTACTTATTGCAATTATGCTGGATATTTTGATACTGAAGATCAAAAACGAAAATGATTCTTCAGAGAAAAATGAGATATTCAATATATCTCTGATCGAAACTGACCTGTTGTTGTCAGTTGTCGTTGCAGGAATTCTGATCTCGGGAACGATCTATCCGCTGGCAGAACTTCTGGTTGTATTTTTAATAGTAGCATTTCTTTTTAAAGAATGCACATTTATCATTGTAGAATCCAGTAATACATTATGTGATGCATGCAGGCTTGACGAAACCGCTGTACGCAGGATCGTAAATTCGATCGATGGTGTGGAGAATTGCTACATGGTGCGTGCACATGGAGCTTCACAGAGTATCTTTGTTGATCTTCATGTAAAAGTAATGTCTGATATGCATATCAGGGATTCCCAGAGAGTTGTAAGACGTATTGAAAATGAATTAAAGAGAACGTTTAGAGGGGTTTCGGACGTATTTGTTCATATCGAACCTCTATAAGTGATGTGAATTACCGCTTTCAATTGAGTCCGAATATGTCCGGTTGTAACGGTAGGAATAAACGGTGATTACTAATGCAATATAGTTTGGGTATTGATGCAGGTGGAACATATACGGATGCGATCCTTGTGAGGGATTCTGACAGGTCAGTTGTAACTTCCAACAAGGCACTGACAACGTATCCTGATCTTATAGAGGGAATAAAAAATGCAATCGATGGTATCGATGAGGGATACCTAAAAAAAGTAAAACTTGTATCGCTTTCCACAACACTTGCCACAAATACCGTTCTGGAAGATACTGGTTATCCTGTTGCTCTTATTCTTGCAGGTGATCATAATATCGAAAAGGATTTCCCGACGAATGACATCATTTTTGTTACAGGTGGCCATGATCACATGGGAGAAGAGATGGCACCTCTGGATATAGAAGCGGTGAAGAACTTCGTCCTGAGGGTCCAGGATAATGTATCGGCGTTTGCTGTATCTGGACATTTCAGTATACGTAATCCTGAGCATGAACTCCGGGTAAAGGAGCTGATCACAAAACTTACTGGCAAACCAGTCGTATGCGGCCATGAACTTTCCCAGGATATTGGTGCTTATGAGAGGTCAGTGACAGCTTATCTAAATGCACAGTTGCTTCCTGTTGGAAAACATTTCATAAATGCGATCATCTCCGAGATGAAAAGAAGGCAGATGGATTCAAGACTTATCATGCTCAAATGCGATGGTTCTGTGGTTGGTATCAGGGATGCACTGGAAAGACCCATCGAAACGATATTCTCAGGTCCTGCTGCAAGTCTGATAGGTGCTTCCTATCTTACTGATATAGCTACATGTGCTGTCATAGATGTTGGTGGTACAAGTACTGACGTTTCCATGCTTTGTGATAATGTACCGGATCTTAGTGAAGCCGGTGCAATTGTCGGTGGCTGGCAGACAAAGGTCAAGGCAATTCACATGGAAACATCTGCAATGGGTGGTGACAGCCATATATGGACAAAGGACAAGAACGTTTACATAGGTCCCAGAAGGGTGGAACCGTTATGTCTTGCTGCTGTTAAATATAAGGGATTTCTCGAAAAATTAAAGAGAATTGTAGTTCCTTCTCGCAGGCTTTTTGATGAGAACATCCAGCCAACCAAGTTCTTTGTGAGGACCAGTCATGAGATCGTTGAACTGACAGAGAACGAGGAGATGGTCCTGTCTGTGATCGGAGCTGATCCTGTTTCGTTCGATGACATGTCCAGCAGGCTTAAAAAACCGCCATCTTCCTTTGTACTGAGCTCTCTTATAAAGAAAAGACTTGTTCAGGCTATCGGTTTTACACCAACTGATGTGCTTCATGTGCTGGGCGAGTATGATGAGTGGAACTCCGAGGCATCCAAATTGGGTGCAGATGTAATTGCAAAGCTGAACAACACAGGTAAGTATGAGCTTTCTGCTTCCCTGAAAAAAAGATTTGCAAGGAACATGTCACTTGAACTGATGTCTTACATCCTTCCGGGAGTGGACCGTTCAGGTATTGAAAAGATAGTTGATGGAAAGTTCAAGGCAAAGTTCGATGTGGAAGTTCCGGTGGTACTTCTGGGAGGTCCTGTAACAGCTTATAAGGATGAGATAAAATCCTTTATAAATGCTGACATACTCGTTCCGGATCATGCTGAAGTAGGTAATGCTGCAGGGGCACTTTTTGGCAAAGGCATCAAAAGGATAGAGATACTAATAAAGCCGGTATCAGTGAATGATCCTGACAGGGATTTCTTTGTGTTTTCTCCCGATGGAAGACTGAAGTTCGACACATACGTGCAGGCATTGGCTTTTGCTAACGATCATGGCAGGTCGATGACCTATAGCTATATGAGTGAATGTGGTATTCGGGAAAACAACGTTAATGTAACGGTAACAGAAAAGCATGTTTCACCGGAAGGATGGCGCCATCCTCCGATGGAGTCGAAAATAACTTTTGTTGGTGTCGGTATTATTTGAATTTGAATGAAGAGAATTCCGATAACTTTCCCCAACAGAAGCAATATTTATAAAAGGTTATAAAAAATTTATATCATATCCTTAATGAACTTTGCTTTAAAACTCTATTCAAAATTGAGTTTCGTGGCGTATCAATTATTGTTGCTTGCTGAATTACAAAACAAAGTTGAAGAAAGCAGATCATCTGGCAGATTTTCATAATGAAGGTGTTGTCAAATTAGAATTGGCGGAATTATGAGTTAATTTGATAATCTCAACTTACAGAACTTCTACCATGAACATATAACTAATGAGGACCACACTAACCGGGATTTGCTCGCCATCTTCATTAAAACCGATGCAATCGATCATTTCTCCATTGATGAAAAATCTGTAATAATGTCTGAATCCATTAGTGGCTCATATTGTTACGTATCCATGTATCCGGGATTCTACCACCAGTATCCCCGATCCGGTATCTTGTATTGTTCATCGACCTTATAGCTGATCGATGAAAGTAATTTGTTCTAGAGAGGTGGAAAAAAGTAAAACTTATTTTTACCGGGGTAATCTGATGTGAACTGTGGTACCTTTGCCTTCTTCACTTTCGATCCATATATCTCCTTTATGGGCTTCAACGATACTCTTGCAAATATACAGCCCCACTCCGGTTCCGCCATATCTGCGCTTGATTGAAGCATCGATCTGGTAAAACCTTTGGAAAAGGTTCGGTATGAGCTCTTTAGGTATCCCAATTCCGGTATCTTTTAACTCGATGTGTAGATACTTTTCTTCTTCATATGCCTTCAGGACAATTATGCCTCCTGAAGGGGTGAACTTTATTGCATTATCAATAAGGTTGGTCAGCATATCGGAAAGCCTTGTTTTATCCCCATCTATCAAGGTTAGATTGTCAGGTACACATTTTTCAATTTTCAAATATTTCTCTTTAATTTGCAAATTTACGTCATTTACTACATCGTCTATGATCTCTGCAATCCGGACCTTCTCGATCTGATACTGAATAGTTATGGATTCCAGTCCGCTGATGAACAATAACGATTCTATCAGGCGTCTGAGCCGTTCGGAATTTCTCAGAACCACATTGACTGCCTTTCTTTGCTGTTCATTGAGTGATCCCAGGGTTCCATCAAAAACGAGTTCACCATATCCCTTGATAGAAACTAGCGGTGTTTTAAGTTCATGACTTATGTTGGACAGGAACTCATTTTTCATCACATCAAGGGATTTGAGTTCTTCGTTTGCCTTTTCCAGTTCTTTGTTCACCTTTGAAAGTTCATTTGCATATTTTTGAAGTGCTTCTTCTGATTGCTTTCTTTGGATTATTCTCCACATACCTTCCATAAGTAATGTCAGTTGGCGAACGTCGGATTCATCATAGTCTTCATCTTTGTTCCCTACCCCTGCTACTGCAACTATCTTTTCACCATCAAACACCGGAATGTTCATATGACGCGTCAGTTTCACATGGTCTTTTGGATATCCTTTCTTTAATGGATTTGGAGCATTGTAGTCATTTGTAACAATGGGGTTTCGCTGTCTCAGCGCTTCTCCCCAAAGTCCGGTGCTCTTCAGGGTATAAACTATAGGTTTATCCCTTATTTTGCATTCCAGCATTGCGGTTTTGGACCATGAATGCATTGTGAGAATGGCTTCATCTTCGTTTACGAATGCGATATAGCCTACTTTGCTCTGAGTAAGCCTGACAGATTCTTCCCGAGCAAAGTCTACGATCTCCTGCATTGACCTGTCGGTCATCTGGTTAAGTTGCAAAAGTGTTTCGAGACGGTACTCATCGAGCTTCCAGGCATCTTCAGCTTCTTTGCGTCGTGTTATATCTTCAAAGATACCGATACCACCCAGAAGAGTCCCATCTTCTGATATGTTCGGGCTATACTCAGCTTTAATTGGTGTGACTCTACCACTAATAATAGATTGGTACACGTTTTCATAATGACCCGGCTTTCCTGAGAGTACTGTTTTTACAGCATTCTTCATTTCTTTATCCCTAATCGAAGTTACCATATTAAAGCCGATAATATCTTTTCTGGATGCAGCAATGATCTCAAGGAACTTTTCATTACAATGTGTGATCATCCCATTTTGATCAAAGTGAAATATTCCTAAAGGAGAATTCTCAAAGATCATTCGGTACTTCTTTTCAGATTCCTTTAGTGCTTCTTCCGCCATCTTACGTTCACTGATATCTTCAAAGATACCGATACCACCCAGAAGAGTGCCTTCTTCAGATATATTTGGGTTGTAATCAGCTTTTATAAAAATAAGTTTACCACTAATTACAGTACAATATTTTCCTTCATAGTGACCAGGTTTTCTTGAAAGAACCGCTTTGACAGCATACCTCATTCTTTCATCCCGGATGGAGGTCACCATATTGAAGCCAATGATATCTTTTCTTGAGGCAGATATAATTTCAAGGAATTTATCATTACAATGTGTTATCATCCCAATATGGTCAAAATGGAAAATTCCCAGAGGAGAATTCTCAAAAATCAGACGGTAGTTCTTTTCTGAATCATTAAATAGCTCTTCTGCCCCTTCATTTTTGATAATATCTTCGGAAATTCCTATTCCCCCTGTACTGTAACTATCATTAATTATCCTTGAAAAAGAAAAACGATAATTAAAAACCAATTCTATGTTGGGCTTTAGTGTTATCGTATTTAATATTGTCACATTTATTTGTATTTTAAGTTACATGAGTTTATTAAATTCTATACATATTATACAACAAAAGAGTTGCTCCTAACTAAAAATTTGTTAGGGGCATATTGAAATTGTAAGTAACCGTCTCAATGATGGTGTGAATGCCCGTGTTCATGATGTGCATCAAGCTTTTCGATCTCAATTCCATAGCGCTTGAACACATCTGTTGCGAAGGTATCTACGATCTTCACGAGCTCATCTTTCTTCATGTTCGATATTGCTGAAAGTATCTTTAATTTAGGAGTTTCATTCTTTCCTGTTTCTATCAGCTCTAATTGCGGATCTTCGAAGTATGCTGTGACGTTCATTTTTACTGTATCTGCATCAGAATCAAGGAACATCTTGATATGACCTATGAATTCAGGGCTATGCTCCATAACTTCTGTTTTTATGTTCGTCATGATCTCCCTGGAGATCAGCTTTGCTTTATCGATGTCCACTCTGTCCTTGATCTTATATTCTGTAGCATAGGTCGCAACACCTGATGCGTCGATGGAGTTTTCTATTTCCTGCTCATCCCTGATAAGTTCCATATCTTTCTTGCTGACAAGGGATATACCATTTGCAGGGGTAAGGGATGTTCTTCCCATCTCTTTCGGCTTCATTTCCTGAACTTTGGTATCTGGAGATCTGTTAAGCATTTCTTCAGGAAGTATCATGTCCATGAAACTATAGAACTTCTCATCGCTATTATTTGCAGAGATGCGTATCACTTTTGCTTTTTTGTTGAGCTGCTGTACAGATTCTTCTACGATAGGTATTTGGATGTTGTCCATAAGGTCGATCTTATTGATGGCAAGGATCTCTGCATCTTCTATCTGGCGGGTGGAGAAATGTTTCATCTCTTTTAGCAGGTGTTTGAACCTGCTGCCGTCGATAAGGGTCACAAGGGGTGCTATTTCCGCACCTTCTCCCAGGTCCATCAGCTCGATCTCTCTTTTGATCAAATTTGGGAACGCAATTCCGGTAGGTTCTATTATAAGGACATCCGGATTGTAAGAATTAAAAAGCGTTATCACAGTTGAGCGAAGTCCCATCTTGAGCGAACAACAAATACAACCGTTCGTTATCTCTTTTGTATCGAAACCGAACTTGTTGATGATATCACCGTCGATCCCGATCTCTCCGATCTCGTTGACAATAATGGCAACTTTGTGCCCCTTGTCCACGAGATACTTCCCAGTATTGATTATCGTGGTGGTTTTTCCGCTTCCGAGAAAACCGCCAACTACAAGTGTTAGCATTTTAGTAGCTCCTCTTTTATTTTTAGGAACGCACCATCCGATCCAAAAATGATACGTTCTTTTCTATTTATATGTTCGATATTACTGGTTATTATACCTTTTGATATTAATTTCGGCCATCAGATCTGCTTACTGAAACGCTTTTCTATTTATGCAATACTGTGTGAAAAGGTATTCAGTAGCAATACAATGATTATGGTGGTGCCGGATGCAATATCAAAATAGTATGATAGTATCAGTCCGTTATGTTGAATGTAGCGAGATCAAATAGTTCAAGCACCTCATCACGGGTTATCCATTCATGTGCTTTTTTGATGCTAAAATTATCTCTGAGCTTATAGCTCACAAGAGCTTTCAATAGTCTGTTGATGTCAATACCATGTTTTTTGTGTTTGCTGAATATACTAGAAAAGTTCAGGACATCGTAGAGATTTTCAACAGTCAGGATAGTTCCAATCGGAAAGGATATATTGGTATTAGGAACTATTTCGTATGTTCTTAGTTTGGTTTGCATGTTTTGATCGACTCAAACAAAACTAAGAACATTTATATTAATTTTAACTGCCAAACTTGGGTTAAAATGATCCTTGTTCAAAACATATATTCGTTCAAGAAAAAATCCGTTCCATTTTTCATTACAAATTATCAGAGGGTTGAAATTGACAGATCTAACACCAAAAGAAAGATTCATGCGAGCTTTACAAGGCAAAGATGTAGACAAGGTTCCGGTCTGTTCAGTTACTCAAACAGGCACTATCGAACTTATGGATATTGCAGGTGCAAAGTGGCCTGAAGCACATTTTGATGCAGAGAAAATGGCAACTCTTGCAATTGCAGGACATGAGATCGCAGGGCTTGAAGCTGTACGTTATCCTTTTGATGGAACTGATATTCCACATGCACTGGGATGCAAAATAATTGAAGGGACCTACGATACGCAGCCATCGATCGTTGATTTCCCCTGCAAAGAACCGAAAGATGTGAACGATCTGGAAATTCCTGAGAATCTCCTTGAGTGTGACAGGGTAGCGACTCTCCTGAAAACAACAGATATAGTAAAAGAACGTGTTGATGACGACATACCGGTAGTTGCAGGGATGCTCGGACCGGCAGCACTTGCAATGTCATTGGTTGGTGTAAGAAATTATCTCATGTGGTTCATTTCGGAGCCTGATACCATAAAGGAATTGATCACAATAGGCACCGATATCTGTATAGAATATTCCAATGCTCTTTTTGAACATGGGGCTGATGTGGTCTGCCTACCTGATTCCGAAGCCGGACCCGAGCTGATACCACCTGAGTTCTTTGAAACGATGATATTATCCGACTACAAGAGGCTCAATCAGAAGGTGCACGGGAAGACAATAGCACATATTTGTGGAGATGCATCCGAGATCCTTGAACCACTATCAACTTCCGGCTTTGATGGCATAAGTATCGAGGAAAAGGTCGACGTCGGATATGCAAAGAGCATCATCGGGAATAAAGCCTGCCTGATAGGAAATATCTCCCCGGTAGAAACGCTTCTTGGAATGCCTCCGGAACAGGTCAAAGAAGAAGCAAAAGCATGTATTGACGATGGAATCGATATCCTTGCACCAGGATGTGGATTAGCTCCGCATACATCTCTTAAGAATTTGAAGGCGTTCGTTGCTGCAAGGGATGAGTATTATCTGGAGAAAGAGGGTTAATAGGTTTATATTACCCCCACATTTTGACCATCCACATACTATGGAAGGATAACTGCGTCGGATTTAAGATCAGATTTCGAAGGAATTCGTGAGTTCGAATCTTACCCCTCGCATAATCTTTCGGGGTAATAGTAATCATTCAAAAACGCAACGCTAAATTTTTTGATTTTTTATGAGTTCGAATCTTACTCCTCGCATGGTAAGTTGGGGATATAGGTAACTAAGAAAAATGCCACTCTCCTAATAAGTTTATATTTTTGAATTTGAATATTATTCTTCGAATGATTTATTCATTGTTGATGTAGTAAAAAAATATCTGCATTTTTATAAATGTTTAGATTAAAAATTTTAAAAAGGATAATTATGAGGAAACTAAAGCTAATCTCAAAAATGAAAAAACATTGCCCTCACCCAAAAAGTGAGGACAATGATGTTTACCTAAATGTGCTGATATCAAGAATGAAAAGACCATTCTCAAAATCAATCACGTATGCATAGTTCCCTGCTACATCAACATGACCGGCAAGACCAGCAGTGTCATAACTGCCTGCAAGCGTTGGTGAAGTGGGGTCACTGATATTCAGGATTACAAGACCATTGCTCCGATTAGCCACGTATGCATAGTTCCCTGCCACAGTAACATCTACTGCCATATCATCAGTATCATAACTACCTGCAAGCGTTGGTGAAGTGGGGTCACTGACATCGACAATCACAAAACCATTGTTAGTAGCCACGTAGACATAGTTCCCTGCTACAGTAACACCGTATGGGCTACGATCAATAACATAACTACCTGTAAGTGCTGGTGAAGTCGGATCACTGATATCAAGAATTACAACACGATCGGCAGCATTAGCTACGTAGGCATAGTTTCCTGCTACAGCAACATCCACAGCAGCACAACCATCATAACTGCCTTCAAGCGTTGGTGAAGTGGGGTCACTGACATCGACAATCACAAGATCATTGCTAGCCACGTAGACATAGTTCCCTGCTACAGCAATATTAAATTTCATACCGTCAGTGTCAGTGTCATAACTGCTTGCAAGCGTTGGTGAAGTGGGATCACTGATATCAAGAATTACAAGACCATTTTCAAAATCAGCCACATATGCATAGTTCCCTGCTACATCAACATGACCGGCAAGACCAGCAGTGTCATAACTGCCTGCAAGCGTTGGTGAAGTGGGATCACTGATATCAAGAATTACAAGACCATTTTCCTCATCAGCCACGTATGCATAGTTCCCTGCTACAGCAACGCCTTTCCATTCATCAGCGTCGTACCTGTCTGCAAGACTGACATTCTCTAATGTTTCTTCTGGCACTGGTTCAATTTCAGGAGTATCTATGCTTTCAGTCCTCGCAGGTAGTGCTATTTCCTCCTCATCAATTACAAATGAATTCAGAGAATTTTCGTATAGTTCATTAAAGTTGTCATAATCGCTAGACATGCCAACTACTACATAGTAATAATCACCGACATCGAATACAACGACGAATGCATTTGTCATAAACGGAAGACCCATACCTTCTATTTTCGAGGGGTCAAAAATTACTTCAACTCCTTCTCTACCATTTATAGTAACAGTTTCAAATTTTGATATCGCCCCTACTTCTTTTAGCTCTTCGATATCCTTGTCCACAATATCCTTGTTCAGCCACCATTTTGCATCGCTTTCATTTGTATAGACAAGTACCGCTAAACGTGTCCAATCGTCAGTTGTCATCTGGTCAAATGTTTTGCCAGCTAAAAACTCTCCTCCAAATGCTTCCTCTAATTCACAGTATTCAGGATAGTCGATCGTAAATCCGAGAACATCATCAGAATAGCGGATATACCCTTCTTTCAGCGGCACTTCTGTAGTAGATACTGTTTCTTCCCCAACACACCCTGATATAAGGGCGATACAAAAAACTAAAAAACATATCAATAAAAATTTCTTCATTTAATTCCCCCATTAAAATGTATCAAACAAATATTGTTGAACATTATTTATTTATTTATTTATTTATTTTTTGATAGCCGTACTATACGTTTATAGAATACATCTGAAAATGTTCTTTCCAGACAGTACAAAAAGTTTATGCAATCGAAAATAAAAGTTCACTTTTTCCGAGCCTCTTATACCCCATAAAGAGGGTGTGGTAATGTATAACGTGAAAAAGCTATACGCAATGTTTTCCAAATATCTGTTGCATTTTTGATATGATCATTTCCCAGATGTCTTATATTTTTGCAAGACTAATCATTTTTGAACAAAGTGTAATGCTGTTAAATAGCAGATAAACACATAGATTACTATCAAGGGGGTATGTAAATAAAAATTGGACTAAGTAAACCAATTTGTTTTGGAATAGCTCTTGTTCTTTTGGCAACAACAGCAGGCACGGCTACAGCAGCAGTGTCACAGGGTATGGAAATACCAATCTGTACCAATCCCGCTGATCAAGACGATCCTGCCATCTCCGGAGACAGAATCGTCTGGGAGGATGAGCGTAATGGATGGTTAAATAACGATATCTACATGTATGATCTCTCAACTGGCACGGAAACACGAATCACAACCAATCCCGCGAGCCAATACGCTCCTGCAATCTCCGGTGACAGGATCGTCTGGGAAGATGGGCGCAATGGGAATTCTGATATCTACATGTTTGATCTCTCAACTGACACTGAAATGCAGATTACCACCAACGAATTTTATCAATGGTTGGCTACAATCTCCGGAGACAGGATTGTTTGGACGGATGACCGCTATGAAAGCTGGGAGATCTACATGTATAATCTATCAGCTGGCATGGAAATGCAGATCACCACCAATCCCTCTGGCCAATTCGGTCCTACAATCTCCGGAGACCGGATTGTCTGGGAGGATTGGCGCAATGCTAACAATGATATCTACATGTATGATCTTTCAACTGGCACGGTAATACCAATCTGTACTAACAAATCTATTCAAGGGTATCCTGCCATCTCCGGTGACAGGATCGTCTGGGAAGATAAGCGCAATGGGAACAATGATATCTACATGTATGATCTCTCAACTGGCACGGAAACACCAATCTGTACTAACAAATCTGTCCAAGAGAATCCTGCCATCTCAGGAGATCGAATTGTCTGGGAGGATTGGCGCAATGGAAACCCGGATATCTACATGTATGATCTCTCAACTGGCACGGAAATTCCAATCTGTACCAACGTATATGGTCAAGAGTATCCCGACATCTCAGGAAATAGGATCGTCTGGGAGGATATGCGTAATGGAAACCGAGATATCTACATGTATGATCTCTTTGTGGACTTGGATCAGGACGGAGTACTTGAAGATGATTTAGATGAGGAGACGATTCCTGAAATTTCGACTCTTGGAACGATTGCAATACTTGGTCTGGCATTCCTGTTTCTACGTAAGAAAGAATAAATCAAAATGAGGATTTGAACATCTGATAAAACGGATGTTTAATCCTTTATCTGTTTTTAATTGAAAATGCTGTTTCCATCATTCACTAACAAAAGCTATTTGTTCCCACATCTCCAATCTTTCCCTGACATGAGCATTGAGGGTAAACGGCTTCTCACTTCTGGCATTTTGCTTCATGTAATGCAACGTACCTTTGGAAAACCCCATTTTCTCCCATTCAGTATAAGGCATGTCAATGATCTTTTAATGGTATGGTGATTTTAATTTCCACCATTTCCATTCTGTTTAAACACCTTGGTTAAACATACACAAATTATTAAAAATGTTGTATTATATGCTCTGGAGAAAGGCAAGCTCTAAAACTTAAGAGCTGCTTTCTCCAGAGATGGAACCCTTTGGGGAACGATCTTCTTTTTACTTCCACGTAACTCTGGCAGGCTCCCTTCCCGGAATTCCTTTTACTTTGTGTTCAGGATACCCGAACATCATACAATATTGCACCACATGACCCTGTGGAAGCTCCAGTTCATCCATTAGTGGCTTGTAAGATGCAGCTGCAATGGAAAAGAACCCTGCCCAGCATGTTCCGACTTCAAAAGCCTGTGCTGCAAGTTCGAACCATGAAAGTGCTATAATACTGTCAGTATAACCGGTTGGGTTCTCAGCTGGCGTGTGTGCTATTACCAGATGAGGAGCTGCCCTGCAGATAGGGTCCACGCCCATTTCATAAGCAGAGATCAGACCCGGCATTAGTGGTTTGAGAGGATGTTCTTCTTCACTTGCCACGACATCGCGCATCCAGTCAATGCTCAAGCCGGCGATCTTTTTCACTTCCTCAGGATCGTGAACAATGGTCCATTGTACAGGTTGTTTGTTCATTCCAGACGGAGCATAGCGAGAAATATCAAGTATTGCTTCTATTGTACCCTTATCGACGGATTCATCTTTATAGCTCCTGATCGAGCGACGCATTACCATATATTTGCCTATCTCTGATGTAGGTATGGAAGGGAATTCATCATCCTGAAGCTGATAATAGGTTGAGTCGAACAAAGTTGAGATTGCGCCTTCTGGACAGAATACCTCGCAGTGCCCGCATTTCGCACAATATGTAGCAGCATCCTCAGGCGAATAAGGAGTTTCGCCTTCCCCTGAAGGAAGGATTATAGACATAGGACAGATCTCTACGCAGATCTCACAATTCGTACACAGCTCTGGGTCAATGGATATTACTGTCATCAGTTCACCTCTACTCCAAAAAATTCAGTTCAGTTAATGTTGGATGCTGGAGGATATATACTTTTCATCTGTGATGGAAAATTGGTGATGAAATAGTCGCAACAGCAGGGAATAAAGAATTGAGATTCCTGCTCGTTTCGGGTAAGCCCATCAATGAGCCAGTTGCCTGGTATGGTCCAATTGTGATGAACACGCAGGAAGAATTGAAGGTGGCTTTTGAGGAATATAGGAATGGGACTTTTATTAAATCCAAAAGTCCGGATTGATCCCATATTATTTTTATTTGAGAACATGATTACATTTATATACTGACAGTCTGTTCTACGAATCTCTATCAACATTGACAAGATATGTCTAAAAGGATAGAACTAATGGAATTCGAGAACAAGGTCATAGAGCATTTTAGATCGTGTCTGAAAAGTCTTTATAAAACTACCATTGAATGTTTGCTTGTTTTTTCCATTGATACTTCAAATAATTTCATATTCAGATAAATATTCACAAGTTTCCCCACCCTGAGTTACGTTTTTCGTAAAGCTTTCCCCAATTTATTTAATTGGCCCTTCAACTTCGAGCTTTGAGAGAACTTGCGGGTGTATAGTAATTTTAAGAAATGGTATAAATATGGCGTTTATAGAACAACTAAAGAACGATCAATTGAATTTTAAAAATGAGGTCTTATCCGGGCTGACGGTTTCATTGGCCCTTGTGCCGGAAGCTGTAGCCTTCTCAATAATAGCAAATGTTAGTCCATTAGTTGGACTCTACTCTGCATTCATCATTGGATTAATAACCGCAATTATCGGTGGCAGACCGGGAATGATATCAGGCGCTACCGGTGCAATAGCAGTTGTAGTTGTGGCTCTGGTGCTCCGACACGGAGTTGAGTATCTTTTTGCGGCCGTAGTTCTAATGGGTATTATCCAAATGACCATTGGCTTTTTGAAATTGGGTAAATTTATTCGGCTTGTACCACATGCAGTAATGTTCGGCTTTGTAAACGGACTGGCTATCGTGATCTTCATGGCCCAGCTTTCCCAGTTTAAATTTACTGACATCAATGGAATAGAACATTGGTTGGGCGGACAATCCCTTCTGGTCATGTTAGGTTTTGTAGGATTGACCATGGCTATTATCTATGTGATGCCAAAATTAACAAAAGCTGTTCCTGCTTCACTAACTGCAATTATAGTTGTTTCAGCCATTGTCATCTATTTCCAGGTCCAAACAAGAACAGTTGGAGATATTGCATCTATTGCAGGCGGTTTTCCCGAATTTCATCTGCCACAGGTTCCACTAAATCTGGAAACATTAAAAATTGTATTCCCTTATTCGCTAGTCATGGCATTGGTTGGATTGATCGAAAGTCTATTGACGCTGACCGTAATCGATGAAATGACAGAAACAAGAAGCAGGGCAAATAAAGAAAGTGTTGCACAGGGTATTGCAAATTTTGTTTGCGGGCTCTTTGGAGGAATGGGCGGCTGTGCAATGATAGGGCAGAGTCTCATTAACATCAATTCAGGTGCCAGAAACAGAATCTCAGGGATCGTTGCAGCCACGGGTCTATTACTTTTTGTTTTAGTAGGTTCCTCTCTTATCGAAAAGATACCAATGGCAGCATTGGTTGGTGTGATGTTCGTGGTTGCCATCGGAACCTTTGAATGGGCATCATTAAGGATATTCAGAAAAGTGCCCATGACGGATGTAATTGTCATGGTGGTCGTTGCAGGAATAACCGTTATCTACCATAACCTTGCAGTAGCTGTAATTGCAGGTGTCATAATTTCTGCATTGGCTTTTGCATGGGAAAATGCCAAACTGGTGCGTTCAAGAGAAATAATTGATGAGAACGGAATTAAGCATTACGAATTTTTCGGCCCGTTGTTCTTTGGTTCAGTTACGGAATTTCAAAATAAATTTGATGTGTTGAATGACCCTGATGAGATAATCATCGATCTCAAAGAATCAAGAGTTGCTGACCATTCTGCAATCGAAGCATTGAATAAGATAACCGAACGCTATGCAAAAGTTGGCAAAAAGGTTCATCTGCGACACTTAAGCGAAGATTGCCTGGTACTTTTGGACAACGCATCTGCCATCATTGACGTCAATCACTGGGAAGATCCGCATTACAAAGTTCCATCTGACATACTGGGATAAGATGTTTTGTAAAATACCAGTGAACTTCAGTTATTTGAAGAAGATAGGGTAGGATGATAATGATATTTGATCGGAGAACAAGGAATTAACTTTATTTGCAAAGTAATTCAATTGTTCATTATGGAAGATGAAAAGCAGAAGATATTCCTTGAGCTCCAATCTATCTTATCTTCTTATGTATCCCTCTTGTTTGTCAGGATAGACGAAAAAAACGCTATGACATCTATGGAAGCAAGACAGTATTGATAGGGAATACAAAAAAAGAATGGCATCTTTTTTGCGTCTGCAATAATCCAGAAATGTCATGTGGGATTCTACTTTTTCCCGATCTATTAACTTAATTTGGTTTTAAAATTATTTTATCCTATATCGAAAATAAGGGGCATAAAACCAAATACATTCAACATAATATCATTATTCCCGGAGCATACGATAACATGATACCTGCTGAATTTCTTGTGGTTTTCTTTGGACTTATGGCAGCCATATCGTGGGGTGCCGGAGATTTCAGCGGTGGATTTGCATCAAAACGTGCAAATGTCTATAGTGTCGTTCTGATAACCCAGGCAGTCGGAGTATTCCTTCTTGCAGCTTCAGCTCATCTGATGGCAGAAGAAATGCCACCTCTTGGTGGTATGCTCTGGGGAGCTGTTGCCGGCGTCTTCATCAGCATCGGGCTTCTTGCCCTATATCGTGGTCTTTCACAGGGAAGGATGGGATTTGTAGCACCTATTTCCGCAGTGGTAGCTGCTTCCGTACCGGTCATCTATGGTGCATTCTATGAAGGGTTGCCTGCTGTTCACCAAATGGTCGGTTTTGTTTTTGCATTTGTAGCAGTCTGGCTCATTGCCGGTGGAGGAGACGAGACCAGTAAAATAGAACGCACAGACCTTATACTCCCATTGATCGCCGGAACGGGATTCGGACTGTTCTTCATATCCATTGACAGGGTTAGTGATACGGCTGTACTCTGGCCCCTTACTGCTGCAAGGATCGCAGCTGTGATAACATTGCTCATATTTATCGCACTGAGCAGACAGGTGTACATACCACCCAAAAATATCCTTCCTGTAGTTATCATTGCAGGAATCTTTGACACAGGAGGAAACACCTTTTTTGCCCTGGCTTCCCAGGCAGGCCGGCTGGACATAGCTTCCATCACATCTTCCCTGTATCCTGCAGGCACAGTATTACTTGCATGGCTGATACTGAAAGAAAAACTTTCTTCAAAACAATGGATAGGTGTAGCTGCTGCTCTGGTTGCGATCGTATTTATCTCGGCCTGAAAGTGTAGGTTAAGTGTCTTTAATTTAGAGTTTACCGGGAAGCTACAAGAACAGCATACATTTCATACCAGTAAGGATAAAATATTCGTTCGAACCCGACTTCTTTTAACCTTTCCCGAAATTCCGCAAGTGTATCGATCTTTTCATAGACCCTATCCAGAGAAAGCAACATCTCTTCAACCTCTTCAGGCGACATACCCTGTTCCAGCATATACTTTTCCATTGCGACCTATAGATCATCTCTTCCCATTTGCTTTCAGGCCTGAAAATATCACCTTCGAGGAGCATGCCGCCTGGTCTGAGACAATCATGGATCTGTTTGAAAATTCGTGCTTTTTCATCTACTGGTAACGCAAAGAGACATTGTGTAGAGATCACAAGATCAAAACTGGTCTCAGGCCACATTTTCAGGATATCGCCTTCGACAAAGGTAATATCTTTGAGTTCAGGCTTTTCCTTAGCTATCGCCAGCATATCAGGATCCTTATCGATGCAGGTAATTGAGACTTCAGGTCTGGCTTTCCGGATCATACTGGTAAGAAACCCGGTTCCACTGCCCAGTTCAAGTATTTCCTGTTTTCCTTCAGGGATGTATTCGATGACTGTGGAGAAAAAAACCTCCCAATTTGGAAGAGCCTGTTTTTGCAGAAGGTCATATCTTTGGGGAAGGTTATCAAAAACATATCGGGTCATTATATTACCTTAAAAGATAGTATTAGAAGCTATTTTGTATGCCCACATATAGAAATTACTGAAGCCACTGAAAATAGTGGCTACAGATAATAGATATATAACCTCCATTCAGGCTTCTTTTCTGAAACAGATGAACCAGTCCAGACAGTATTTGCCTTCTTCTTCTGTTTCAACTCTTTCTTTAGCAGCTCCACAGGATCCGGGTGGTGGAATGATTACATCGTCGCCAGGCATCCAATTTGCCGGAGTTGCAATGTTCTCTTTATCAGATTTCTGCATTGCAATTATCATTCTTTTGATCTCATCCATATTCCTTCCGTTTGATAATGGATAGTAGAGGATTGCCCTTACCTTTGCTTTAGGATCAATTATGAATACTGCCCTTACTGCCTGATTATCGGAAGCATTTGGCTGCACCATTCCAAACATTTTAGCAACTTCCATTTTGAGATCTGCAATTACAGGGAACATTACCTCAACATTCTTCATCCCCTTGTACTCGATCTTCTCTTTGATCGTCCTTAACCAGGCTATATGTGCATACTTGCTATCAATAGACAGACCTATCAGTTCAGTATTAAGTTCACGGAATTCTTCCTGCATACTGGCAAATGTCATGAATTCTGTAGTGCATACAGGTGTGAAATCTGCAGGATGACTGAATAATATTACCCACTTACCCTTGTAATCCTCCGGGAAATTTATCTCTCCCATAGTTGTATCTGCTTTGAATTTCGGTGCATCGTCACCGATCAGAGGCATAGTAACACGTTCTGTATTCTCGGATTCACTCATATATCGTTCTCCCCATATCTCACTTTTAAAGAATATATTAAAATTTCAGATATTACTATATATAACTATTTAACATAATTAACGACGTTAACACTTGCAGTAATTTCAATCAATATCGAAAACAGAAAAATTAGAACAGCGTTTATATTAAACTCTTCAGAATTAATATTTTGCTGGATAAACGAAATCTCAAACAATTATGATACTTCAACTTGTTTTAATAGATAGATTTATTATGTGAATCTCCCCAATTCTTATTGGGGGTTTCTATATGAACAAATACCAGATCTCATTCCTATTGTTTTCAACATTACTTGTTGCTGCTGTTTCAGGATGCAGTACATACGGACCTGACTTTGGAGCCGAAGACATAGAATATTTCAGTGGCGAATATGAAGCAGATAACAATACCACTTTGAACGTTATCAATGTGAACGGACAGATAGAGATCAACAGCTGGGATGGCGATAAGGTCGTATTGGAAGCTATCAAAAGAACCTTTTATGGGGAAGATGAACTGCAAAAGGTTCACATTATTGTCAATAAGATCGATGACGAGCTGAAAGTGGAAACTAAGCATCCTGCTTATGAAAATGTCAGGGTTTCAGTTGACATGAAGATCAAGGTTCCGGAAAATGTTACAGTTGACATTATAGAAACAACCAATGGAAATATAGTGATCTCGGATACAAAGGGAAATACTACTGCTATAACCACCAATGGAGCTATAACGATAACTAACGTCGACGGATACATAAAAGCAAGATCCAGCAATGGTGCACTGGATATCCGGGGAACAACAGGGATCGACGATCTGAAGACCACAAATGGAAAAATAGAAGCCCAGATCTTTGACATTAAGGACGATGTGGAGATCAGATGCACTAATGGAGCAATTACCATCTATATAGATCCGTCATTGAACGCTGAGATCAAGATGGAAACAACTAATGGTTACATTTCAGTGAACGAAGTAGAATTAGTTGTAACGAAGATGGAAACAACTCAGGTAGAAGGGATCCTTGGTGAAGGCGGTAATAATATCGATATAAGGACCACAAATGGTTATGTGAACCTTAACAAACTTGTTGTTTGATCAAGGTTCATTTTTTTTCTATTTTTATATTAGAGGATCTTTGCTTCTGTCACAATAACACGAAGATGAAACCTACTATCCCCAGCATGATACCATTCTGCATGACCAGCGATACAACCATTATCCTCACACCCAGATTCGGACTGAAGATCCCCACATAATAAGGTAGCATGGTTCTGATCCTTGCAACACTTGCCAGTATCCTTCCGATGAGAAGTGCAAGAATTATATCCTTCGAAGAGAGCATATCTGTCTCCAAAAGATTACCTGCTATGGTAAATGCAGCTATATTGCTGGCAAACCAGCCGGCGATTATGGGAAGGCCCTCGGCAGGCACATATTGGATCATGAATGAATCTTTCATTATGGATGCTGCCCAATCAAAAAGACCTGTATCCATCAGCTGGAAAACTATGATCGATACAATTGTCATAGTCAGGACGATCCTTGTAAGAGATGAACGGGACCTCTTCAAGGACTTCACAGAGGCTTCCCGGAAGCTGATCGTTTCTGCATTACTGTGGATATTCCCCGAAGGCCGGGGTGTAAGGATAAGACGTGCCACTATCAATGCGATCATCGTTTTCAGGAAACCTATGAGTACAATAATCCCCAGATAGATAAGCCCGGTAGTTCCAAGCAATATGACCATCACGGGTAGGAGATCCCTTGAAAGTACGATGCCTGACGGGAAGGAATTGACCATTGTCGCAACGATGGTTTCCCTTCTATCGATGTGGCTGTCATCGTGCAGCTTTGCGATCATGGAGTTACCTGCAGCTGATGAACCAAAAGATGTTAGAAAACTAAGACCGATCTCTTCCCGTAAGTGACCAAAGCGCATCAGGGGAGATGCCAGAAAGCCCAGCTTGTTCACCCAGCCCATCTCCACCATAATGTCCATTATCAGAGTTCCGATAACGATCGGCGGGATGACCTTGATGAGATAGTCAAATGCTGAGTATAATCCATCGATCCACATTTGCGGTCATATTCTCCATATCAGATAAGAGTCTTACGTGTTCTTCCTAAAAAAAGCAAATGAACAGGAAACAAAATGAGATATGTAACAACAAATGCTGGCCGAAAAATTGCAACACTCTTAAATAAATATCAATACATATTTTATATTGGCAGGGGGAGTGCTAATGAACCAGAGGTTCCAATTGATCAGAAATTTCCGCAATATATCTGGAAAGAAACTATACACAAATTGTATCATAAGTATCGTTCTTGTAATGGTCTCAGCTTTTTTCATCCTGACGACAAATGTTGCTTTTGCTATCGAAGAACCGGCATCTGAATTTGAAAGCTGTGAACCTTGTCATTCCGATATTACTGCTAATTTTTCATCATCCCTTCATTACACCGGTAGCAGCATGAAAGGAGAATATGAGAAAGGAGCAGCAGGTGAATTTGGAATGGATATGCACGTTTTCTATGAGGAAAGGGGTTGCTCATCATGTCATGCTACCTCCTGTACATCATGTCATACAGGTGAGGGAGGACATGGAGGCGATATAACTCTGGAAACATGTGACCAATGTCACTTTAAAAAGCAGACATCATATTTCCAGGGAGAGCTTCCTGCACATAAGGGTGTAGCTCCAAATGCAGATGTCCACTATGAAAAGGGACTTGACTGCACAGACTGCCATACCGCAGAAGAGATCCATGGTGACGGAGTTGCTTACGAGTCCCAGATGGAAGCTGTGAAAGTAACATGTTCTGATTGTCATACTGATCCAGAAAAGACCGTAAACGGCATGTCTGTTACGCAATATTCACTGGATACCCCCGCACATAGCATACATGACGGGAAACTCGATTGTTCAGCCTGTCATTCCGGCTGGCTTATCACCTGTGTGAACTGCCATCTGGAAACAGGTCAATTGGATAAAATCGATGTGGACAGGTTCTACCTTGCAAGATCGGTAGATGGTACGATCAAACCTTTCATCAATATGACCACCTCTTATAACAACTCAACACACACAGCTTTTGCTGAATGGACACCTCATACAACCACCAGGGAAGCAAAGGATTGTGTATTCTGCCACGAGAACACCGAAATATTCTGTGGAGATCGTGAAGCAGTGATACTTGGTGCCGGTGGTTCGTTCCTTTCACAGGAAACGATTGACAGGATAGCCGAAGCTCCACTTGGTGTTGAGACTGATAGCGAGGACACGCCGGGATTCATGGTTTATATGGCGATCGCAGGAGTGCTGGCTGGCTATTTCGTAATGAGACGTAAGTGAAAAAACCCAGATGGGTTTGAAAAATAAGAATAAGTTTAAAGAAAGGCTTTATTCAAGCCTTTCCTTCAGATAGCTCTTAAATTCCTCGTAATCCGTACCCAGGAATTCCATGTGCTCCTCCCTTCCCTCGATCTCTTTCAGGCTTTGCGGAGGTTCAGGTTCAATTCCGATAGCAGACACTACTTCTTCAGGGAATTTTGCCGGATGGGCAGTTTCCAGTGTCACTGCGAGCGTGTTATCGTTAGTGCTTGCCCTGTAATCCATCAGGCCCTTAATGCCAACAGCACCGTGAGGCTCGATGAAAATGTTGTGCCCCTCGAAGAACTCCTTGACCACTGCTTTGGTTTCCTCGTCCGTGACAGATGTTGAATAGATATCACCGTTCAATCTGTCCATGTCAGGAAGCTTGTTGATATTGCCCTGTTCATCCATTTCCCCACCATAGATCGCGATGAGCCTGGCAAGGTTGCTTGGGTGACCGACGTTCATTGCATTTGAGATGCAGTTCTTTGAAGGAACGATCTTTTCATATTCGCCGGTATTAAGGAACCCCGGGACCTCATCGTTCTCGTTAACAGAAGCAATTATCTTTTTGATAGGCACGCCCATGTTCTTTGCCAGCACACAGCCCATCATATTACCGAAGTTACCTGATGGTATTGAGAAAATGATCTCCTCAGGGTAATTCCTTAGTTTCAGGTAGGAATAGAAGTAGTAGAGCGTCTGCGGGATCAGGCGGCCTATGTTAATGGAATTTGCGGATGAAAGGTTCAGGTGTTTGAGCTCACTGTCTGCAAATGCCTGCTTAACCATTGCCTGACAGTCATCGAACTTGCCGTCTATTGCCAGTGCAGAGATGTTCTTGTTAAGGGTTGTCATCTGCTTCCTCTGGCGGTCTGAAACTTCATATTCAGGGAACAATACGATAACCTTAATTTTGCCAAGACCATAGAATGCATGAGCAACTGCACTTCCTGTATCTCCGGAAGTTGCTGTAAGTATGGTCAGTTCCTTGTTCTCCTTCTTGAGATAGAACTGCATGAGCCTTGCCATCATACGGGCGGCAAAGTCTTTGAAAGATGCAGTTGGACCACGGTCAAGTCTCATTATGTATGTGTTCTCATCTACTTCTTCCAGTGGTACTTCATAGTCGTAGGCATCATAGGTTATTGCTTTCAGGGATTCCTCATCGATCTCACCTTCAAGTATCTTCTTAAGCAACTGGAAAGCGACCTCAGGATACTCTTCATCCTTTAAGGCTACGAGCTCTTCTTCTGAGAAGTGTGGAAGTGTCTTTGGCATGTAAAGGCCTTTGTCAGGAGCCAGGCCAGTGATAAGTGCAGTTTCAAAATTTACTTCTTCTGCTTGGAGATTAGTGCTATAGAGTTTCATATTAATCAGGACTCTTATATTGATCCATTATTGTGTTATTTAAGGATAGATAATCATGAAAAGATTAATTTCTGAACGTTAATTCGGTGTATTCTACTTAAGTATTACATGCCGGGTATATTTATGAGCTTTTCTCTCTTATTTGTTATTGCAGTCCGATGCCAGACAAAAATGATAGAATTTTCTCTTGCTTTCTTTTGTCAGGACGATAAGACGGAATTTTTCATCCCATCACGATCTGTACTGCAGTTGGATATTTTCTCATGATAGAATAACCAATACTTTTTCCTACCCAGAGCCTTCCTTTGTTAAGGCTCCGGGATTTGCTTATCTCCCCCATGATCTGGAGAGCTTTAACAGCGTTCTCATCATTGAGAAAACAACTATCTTCCACACGGTTGTCAAGGAAGAACAGAATTGGAAGCCTGAGCCGTCCATGGAGTTCTTCCGGAAGTCCCTCTTCAAGCAGACCTAGTATCTCTTTATCGAATAAATGCTCCTTACCACCCTTTGTCTTTGAGGATGGTATCTCCTCCCCAAGCAATTGAGAAAGGGGTTTCCTCTCAGCCACGATCTCCTTATTGATCTTGCCGATCTCAACTCTCATCCAGCTCATCAGTCCTGAGTCATCCGAATCCGGTAGTCTCCCTGACATATAGCTCACTTGAAATTGTTATTGGGAATGAATATTATCTGTTGATATCCGACACTAATATCATTTATCTATATGATATTCTTCAGATTAATTTCTGGTGCTTGTTATTAGAATAAAGAACATACTGAGCACATGCAGGTGATAGGAACCTACACCGTGTCAAAAAAGAAACTAATTATATCAGATCAACCTATAAATTATCAGAACTGGAGAAATATTCGCACGCAAAGTGAATATCGGGGAGATGGATTTACTTGAAAATGACAATGGTTATTCCCAGTTACTGGGGAAGAGAAAGTAGCATAGGATGGCTTGAAGGTGATACAGTTTACGATCATGCCACACCACTGGATTCTGAGGGGACGCTTGGAAGAGCTATAGAAAGCACAGCAATACTTGAGGACACTGATTTTGAACTGGTGATACTGGTCGCTCCAAATAATGATGAGATCACAGAACAGGTCGAGCAGAAAGTAAGTGAGATCATCAGGACCTCTGCAAACGATGGGATCAACGTTCATATGTTCGGTCCATCTCATCTGGAAAAGCTTCACGAGCATCTGAAGAACAATAATATGGATGAATACTGTGATCTGCTTTCACTAACAGGTTACTCCAACATAAGGAACATGTGCCTTTTCATCCCGCATATCATGGACTCGGATGTTGCACTTCTGATCGATGATGATGAGGTTTTCGAAGACCCTAAATTCATTTCCAAAGCAAAGGAGTTCATAGGGAACCACCATGAGGGGAGATTCATCGATGCCGTTGCCGGATACTATCTACAGCCGAATGGGGACTATCTTGTTGGAGTTCCTGACAGCCCATGGACCAGATACTGGGACAAGAATGTCTGTATGAACGAGGGTTTCAAACAGGTGATTGGCACACCCCCAAGGCTTAAGGAGACGCCTTTCGTATTTGGAGGAAATATGGCCATTCATAGGGATCTCTTCATGAAAGTCCCGTTCGACCCCATGGTCCCGCGAGGGGAGGACATTGATTACCTGATGAATGCCATGATGTTCGGTCATTCCTTCTTACTCGACAACGAACTTGCTATCAAGCATCTTCCACCTGCTAAATCCCATCCGACATGGAAACGAGTGAGAGAAGATATTTACAGGTTTGTCTATGAGCGGGCAAAGCTCATGAGCCAGAAAGAGACCGATGGGATGAAATTATTATCTGCAGACGATATGGGTTGTTATCCCGGAAATTATCTCAGGGACGATCTTGAAGAAAAGATCACAAATGCCTGCAGGCTTCTTTCTGAAGAATACCTGGATACCGGGGATCCATTGGGAAGTGAGGAAGCTCTCAGAAATATAGAACTTTCACTTAGCGATGCAATTCCAGATTTTGAACCCTTCGAACATCTATGCAAGCTGCAAAAGAGATGGAATGAATTAATGCTATACACAGCTGACAGGAAAGGAATGAGTTCGGTTCTTTCTGAAATGAAGTTCGATCAGGCCTGCCTTTTGCTAGCCTGTGAATCATGAAAATATACCAAACCTCTCAACAAATCCTTATAGGCTTATGTTGTAAGGCAAGTAATGGCAAGTTACAAGTTGATGATAAAGGATGTCATAAAAAAAGCCGACGTACTTCTTGAGGTCGTAGACGCTCGTTTTCCGGATGAGACCAGAAACAGTGAGGTCGAACGTAACGTTGAACGTTCACGAAAGCCATTGATCATAGTCCTCAGTAAATGCGATCTCGTATCAAAGGAAACTCTTGAGAAGTCCAAATCCCGCCTGTCAAAGATCGCACCAACAGTCTTTGTTTCCAGTAAGGAAAGGTTCGGTACAACCATGTTGAGACATAAGATCCTTGAAGTTGCCGACATAAAAGGACGTGATATTCTCGTCGGCAGCCTTGGTTATCCCAACACGGGTAAATCCTCGGTCATCAACGGGGTAGCAGGAAAGAACAAGGCCAGTACGTCTTCAATATCCGGACACACCAAAGGAGTCCAGCTTGTAAAGGCCGGGTCCCGTATTGTATTCATTGATACTCCCGGAGTCATACCCTTTGATGAGAATGATGAGTACAGACAGGGTCTTCTTGGAGTAAAGGATGCTACACACCTGAGTGATCCCATAGGAGTATCCATGAAGATAATTGAGACCATCTGTGCTGAGAACAAGCCTGTACTTGAAGAGTTCTATAAGGTCGAGATTGGAAATGAGAATTCTTACGAGATTCTTGAACTCATAGGCCTGAAGGCGAACTTCCTTAAGAAGAAAGGGGAAGTGGATGAAACAAGAGTTGCTATTAAGATAATCAACGACTGGCAAAAAGGAAAGCTACTTATCTAAAATTAGAATACTGGCCAATTTGCTTTGATCGACCACTATACACTGTATTAGTTACGAAGTTCCTCAAAAGATGTTAGTATCCGGAAAGCTTGTGGATAACATCCATCCCGGATCTTACGAAAGTATCTCTTTTACCCTTCCAACCTGACCATCTTCCAGCTGAACTTTTATTCCGTGGGGATGGGAAGAAGATTTAGTTAGAATTCTCTTTACGATGCCGTGAGTTATTTTACCGGATCGTTGATCTTTCTTTAAGACGATCCCTACTTTTGCTCCAATTTTGATATTTGCTCTGGTATTACCTTCACTCATGGTGGATGAAAGTTCTTAAAGCTATAAACAGATACTTTTTGAAAAAATTCGAATTACTTTACTTTATCGCCGCACAAAAATAGATCGATAAAATCGAACAATGAGTCGACAGACCATTATTATCATTATAAAATCTAAATCGTTTTTTTATAAGGGCAAAGCTTATTTAAATTTTAGAGATCAATAATTAATATTCAGGAATAATTTGTGGTATAACTCATCAGAGGTAGTACAATGGATCTACACAATTGGAAACTTACTGTATTGACCGTTTGTTTATTGATCACAGGGATGGTAATTCCAGCCTCTGCGTTCGCACCTTCGGTTGATGCTCAATATAACATTTATGAAGAATTGACTATAGAAATCCCAGAGAATGACCTATACGTACCTGGCGAAATAATCGTCAAGTTCGCTCCCGGCCTTTCAGAAGAAAAGATCGCAAATATAAATGTCAGGAACGGGGCTAAAGTAAAATACACAAGCCAACATGCAGGTTTCAAGGTCCTGAAGATCCCGGAGAACAGGAACGTCGAAAAGATGACGGAGATCTACAGTAAGAACCCGAATGTGGAATATGCTGTTCCAAATGCTATTATGACGGCCTTTGCTGTGAATGATGAATATTACAACTTCCAGTGGAATTTATACAGTAATTATAGTATCAATGTTGAACCTGCATGGGCAGAAACCACTGGAAATGATGTTGTCGTAGCTGTGCTTGATACGGGCGTTGCCTACGAGGATTACAGGCAATATAAAGTTGCTCCGGATCTTGCTAGTACTCAATTTATAGCGGGATATGATTTTGCCAATAATGATAAACATCCAAATGATGACCATTCCCATGGTACTCATGTTGCAGGAACAATTGCACAGAGCACCAATAATGGAATCGGTGTTGCCGGAGTGGCATATGATTGTTCCATTATGCCTGTAAAAGTGCTTGACAAGAGTGGAAGCGGAACCCTTTCAGAATTAGTGGATGGGATATACTTTGCAACCGATAATGGTGCAGATGTCATAAGCATGAGCCTTGGTTATCCTCCTGAGTATTACCCCGGTAAAGCATTGGATGATGCACTTGACCATGCAGACATTAATGGAGTTACTATCGTAGCTGCTGCAGGCAATGATGCAACAGGTGTAGTCAGTTATCCTGCTGCTTATGAGAAGTGTATTGCAGTCGGAGCAACAGGATATAATGGTCAGTTAGCTCCATACTCAAATTATGGAGATGCGATCGATGTGGTAGCACCTGGTGGAAATACTGGACAGGATCTGAACAGCGATGGATATGGAGATGGTATACTTCAAAATACATTCAATCCTACCACAAAAGACCCTAAAGACTTTGGTTACTACTTCTTCCAGGGTACTTCCATGGCTACTCCCCATGTTTCGGGTGTTGCAGCTTTATTGATATCTCAGGGTGCCTCCAACGATGAAGTTAGGACTGCACTTGAATCAACTGCAAAAGATCTGGGAACTACAGGATGGGACAGCAGATACGGCTATGGGCTCATTGATGCAAAAGCTGCACTGGAATACTACGATTCAATCACTCCACCCACTCCAATCAATAATCCCCCAGTCGCTGATACAGGTGGCCCATATGATGGAGTTGTAGGAACAGCAATAACATTTGATGGGTCTGGATCAAGTGATCTTGATGAAGATGCAACAAGCCTTTCCTATGACTGGTACTTTGGAGATGGTAGCACAGGTAGCGGTATTACTCCAACACACGCATACAATTCAATTGGAAGCTATACAGTCATACTCAATGTAACAGATAGTGAAGGTGCAACAAATGAATCTACTACTGTGGTAAGTATCACTGATCCAAATACACCAGTAGAGCAAATGTCCATGAAAAGCGTTGCAGTCACCGATTTCACAAGACAAGCAGGTAAAAATACATTTGTCTATGCTGAAGCAGTCGTGACCATTGTAGATGAAAATCAATATCCTGTAGAAGGTGCTACGGTCTCCGGACAATGGAGCGATAGTGCTACTGACACAGATACTGGTATAACCGATACTTCGGGAGAAATAACACTGACATCAGATGCTGCGAAATATAAGGGTAAGCCACTAACATTCATATTTACTGTGAACGACGTTACTCACGCTGTGTATGAATGGGATGGCTCAACCTTAACAGGATCAGTGACCCATCCACAACAAGAGTAAACCAAAAACTCTGGTCTCGATATGAGAACACCATTTTCTTTTTTTATTTTTCTTCCAATGACCTGATCCGGCATATTTTGATCAGAAAATCGGCAATATAAACCCCTTCATCGTCAGGAAAGGAAGCTTTTATGCATTGAACTACAATAACAATATAGAAAAAAACAAATTGAAGACCAAAAAAAACACATTTGAGGATGTTGTGGAAAACTCACTAAAATGTATGAACTGTTAATTCTATTGATCGCACTGGCAGGATTAATGATAGGTGCTGAACTTATCATCAAAGCAGCTCTGACCATTGCAGAACACTACAAGATATCACATGCATTTATCGGCCTTACACTGCTCACTCTGGGAACCAACCTGCCGGAACTTGTCATTAGTGTGACCGGCTCTGTTCAGCGACTAAGAGGAATTGAAACATCCGGACTCATTATTGGCGATTCCATCGGCTCCTGCTTTGGCCAGATAGGCATAACAATGGGCATTGTCGGTATGTTCGGGGTCCTGACCTTAACAAAACGAGAACTTTCCAGGGATGGAGTGATGATGCTTGCCTCTGTTGCCCTTCTGTTCCTGGCTGGCCTTGATGGCACACTTAGCCGGACAGACGGCCTGATCTTCATCGCGGCTTATGCGATCTATTTTTTCTTGTTATACAGGGAAGAAGAAGTCCACGAAAAGTTCAAGAGTGCTCCACCTCTACATTTCATGCGAACCATCCTTTCTATTAGTGTCGGCTTTGCGATCCTCATAATATCATCCTATGCAGTTCTGAACAATGCACTATACCTGGCAGATATGTGGGGGATATCACAATCCTTCATCGGGATCGTCCTTATCGGACTGGGAACCTCATTGCCGGAGCTTGCACTCTCATGGAGCAGTATCAGGAAAAGGGCTGTTAACCTCTCCGTTTTCAACCTGATCGGAAGCAACATATTTGACATACTTTTTACCCTTGGAGTAGGCAGTCTGATAAGCAGCTTTATCGTAAGTGAAGATTTGGTAAGATTTGATATTCCGGCCCTGTTCTTCTTCTCACTTCTGGTCTTATTGTTCTTCAGAAGGCATATGCAATTAAAGAAGAATGAAGCGTTTGTGTTGATATTGCTTTATGTGGTTTATATTGGCGTGAAGATCTATAGTTTGTGAGTATAATATCGGAAATTAAAAAAGCTCCTGATAACATTTTTCGTATCTGGAAGAACTAAGTAGATAATCTTATATTCCACACACTCTTATTAAATGCATCTGAATTATTTTAGAGATTTTATACATTAAAACAGTTAAATACACTGGTTTTAAACGTAATTCAGGATAATCGATCCGAATTGGCGACTGAAGAAAAAAAGTGGAATCAGAGCAAGGCTTGAACAATCAGATCTCATCAAATAATGTACATATGGATCTAAAGCTCGTGATAATAAAGGGATAAAATGAAACATCCAAAGACTATCCAAAAAGGACTGGACTATATCGTAGCAATGGATGCAACGGAGTTATCTCCATTTGAGATCAGAGAACTGCTGCGTAAAACGGTGACCAAACGCTTTGATGTCATTGATCAGATTATGCTAGCTGCCAGAAAGGAAGGTATCATAACTGATAAAGATGGTATGTGCCACTTCACTTATGAGGCACACGATCTGGATTTTTATAAACCCAAAATTATACACTCAAAAGAGATCAACAACTGTAGATGTTGTGGTAGGAGCATGAAGGAAAGTCACTACATCGAATTAAAATCCGGGTTGCTTGGTCCATACGGTTCTACTTGTATCAGGAAGCTATATCTGGACTATTTGTTTGAAGAATTGTAAATTTTTATTATTCTTGATTTATTTTTTACTGGTTTTGATCTATAAGCTCATTGAAAAAATCAAAGAATAATTGAAAGCTTTTGTTTTAATCGAGCTTGCAAATAAATCATAAAAACAAAAACAGTGCTCCTACAAAGATCATGGGAATTCCAAATATCATTCCAAGACCAGTTAATGAAAACATAATTCCAAGAACGATTAGCACCAAGCCAGATGCTTTCCTAATAGCTTTAAACGAAAGGGCAAATATGATCAATGATATGAAAGCTAATATATACAAACCAAAATCCATACTACACCTCAATTGATAAATTTATTATGAATAAACACTAATTTTTATTATGTTGGAATGCACAGCATACTATTTAATTCTTTTTAAAGTGGCATTAAATTTTTGTAACCAAGGGCATCACCTCATACATTTACCCCACCAAAACCTGTTTTAACTCAGAAATCAATATACTATATGGGTGTGGGAGTTGTACGTTATGAAGCGAGTTTGGGAAATTATGTGGGGATGAGATGCCGCTAAAAGGTGGTATTCTCAGTTCAATGACTCCCACACTTCTTGTTCAAAACTAATTTTGTCTTGCTGTCGGACCCTCATGGATCCATGATAGAAACTTTCCGGAGTCTGGGCTTCATTCTGATGTCATATCAGTTCCACCATCATCCAAATAGAACCGAAAACACATCCAACTGCACCAGCAGCATATACAAACCCGTCCCTGCAAAGATGCTGAGCATTGCATTGCGTTTCCACAAGTGCAAGCCCATGACCGCTGCTATAGTGAAGATCTCCGGGATCCCATAGGGAACCTGAAGCCACTGTACGTCCTTCAGGCAGTAGATCACAAGTAGCAAGAGGATCATCGGAGGGAGATTCTTCTCAATGGTGGAGAGGATCTCAGGCGGAGCTCTCGTATTAAAGAATACGAAAGGAAGAGCCCTTGTGGCGAAGGTGGCCATTGCTACTACTGCTGTAATGACCAACAAGTGCACCGGATCTTCCATCATGAGATGTCCTCCTGATCAGGGTCCTGATCTGCAATGCTTCTGATCTCAAGGTCGTCCTGAACGAACCTCTCATGTGCCATCAGGATGAGGGTGCCGATAAATATCGAGAACAATAGCATGTTGTCAGGACTGAAGAGCATCAGCGAAATGACACCTGCACCCATGGCTGCCATGAAGGGGAAACGGGACCTTGAAGCGTGGTACTGCTCAATGGTCAGCACCACGAACAGGGTAGCAAGCACAAAGGTCATTCCTTCCAGCCTGAGGTCAAGTACTGAACCCAGTACAGCACCAAGAACCGATCCCAGTATCCAGTACGAGTGGTCAAGCACAGCTATGTAGAAGTAGAACCTGCCCTTTGAATCCTCTTCCGGAGCTTTGGTGGTTGTTAGGAGTGCATAGGTCTCATCGGTAAGTGCGAAGATAAGGTAAGGTTTGACCTTTCCCACACCGGAGAACTTATCCAGCAAAGACAGACCGTAGAAAGAATGCCTGAGATTTATCAGCAGTGTGGTGATAGCAAATTCAGTAAGTCCTGCACCGGCGGCCAGTAATGCAACTGCAATGAACTGGCCTGCACCGGCATAGATGAAGATGCTCATTAAGGGTGCATATATCCAGTGATAGCCGGCTCCTTCGAGAAGGAATCCGAAAGCCATGCCTAGGGGAATATACCCCAGGAAGACCGGTAGCGTTGTCTTGAGGGCGCTTTTGAAAAGGCTTTCGCTCTGCTGGCTCATAATTCTTGCACACCTTTTAAATTTAAGGATGATTTATATATTTACTTTCCGAAGTGGGAAATAAAGTGCAAGAAAAGAATTAATTGTATTTATGTTTTGTTAAATTTGGTCATGAAGATCAAGTTATGATCAAAATAAGAGCTTCTCAATAAATCTAAATAGTATCCACTTCAATTTATTTGTATAAGTCAATGGGGGAATTTGGTGGAACCAGATGTAATTACAACTTTATCCAACCTTTCGCTTTTCTTGCAGGTAATAGCATTTCTAATGCTTGTATATGCGATCAAGATGAAAACAGAGGGTATAGACCAACATGCAAGAGGTGCATCACTTGCAGTTTACACAATAGTGCCTTCTGTTCTGTTCATGTTCTATTCGATCAGTCAGGACTTCCAGCTCGCTTCCTATGGCATTGTGCTTGCCCTGCACAGGCTTCTCGGATCGATCGTCATCATTTTCATAATACTTTTCGTGACCAACAGATGGAGATTCAAAAAGAAGGTGCATATGGACATTGCAACCGGATGCTGGCTGGCAACATTGGTTATGGGGGTTAGTGTGTACCTGATATCCTTCGGATACATCTCCTGAGGTCAAAAAAGAAAATGGAAACATGAAAATAACAATCAGGGTAAGTGAATCGTAATAAATTATCGTGGTGGTAATATGTACGTTAAAACGAAATGCTCAAAATGTGGAAATAATGACTTCCACGACGTCTATTGGTGGATAGTAAGTGAAGTAAAGAACGGCCAAGCAACTGCCAAAGTTGATGAAATGGTAGTAGATGACACTGTTTCCGAAGAACAATTTGCAGATGATGTGGTTCACGAACTCCGCGGCTTCATGTACAATGGTATGACCACCGATGAATTCTGCAAGCTACTGAAGAAGTATTTCGGGGTCGCTGCGAAATACTGTTGTGATCATCTCCAACGTATGAAGATTGAGATGGACATGTACTGTCCGGATAGGCAGCATCTCTACTTTGTAGAACAAAAAACAACTGCATAACATGGTAGACCATAAAGGGGGAGCTCGTATGGGGTTATTTGATTTTTTGAAAGGAAAATCTTTGAAAGGAAAAACAAAGCAAAAAAGTTCGAATACAATTGATCAATATTCAAACATAAAAACGTTGCATATCGAATCGATGATGTACTACCAAAAAGCAAGAGAGCTCTATGAAAGGAATGAAGTGTTTTTCCCGACACTTCAGGAATCTGCACGATTTCAATTACTAAATCATCAAAAAAATGGTTTCGATAGAGTGGAAATACTTGCTGCAGAATCTCAATCATGTAACGTATGTCAAAAAATGAATGACAACGTCTTGACAATTACAACAGCATTAAAAAATATGCCAATTCCTCGCAAGGATTGTAAACATAGTCCCAATGAAAACGGAGAAGGTTGGTGTAGATGCACATACGTACCTTATGTTGATGATTTGTGAATTAAAAGGCGATAGAACATGAAAGCATATACTAAAATAATTACACTTCTGTTAATTTTGATAGTAATGACTGCAATTGGTTGCACAGACGTTGCAGCTGATGAGCCAGTAAACGAGGTGTCTACTTCAGACTCCGGAACAGTTTCAGATGTAGAATCATCTGACGACGTGGTACAATTCCAACTAGTCCAGAATCAGCCCATCGAAGTAGCACGGGACTATACCATTTACAACGAATGGCATGGTCGGATGAAAGAGATCTTAGAGGACAATAAAGGAAACAATGTGAAAATATTCAGCTACAACATGCAGATAATGGGTGACATTGTCGAGGTAGAAGAATATTTCGTCATTTTAGAAAATGACTTCCTGGGCGTATGCTACATCGACATTGATTCAATCAATGCCATAACCATCAACAACGGCAGCACCGAGTGATATGTACTGTCCCGATCATCAGCATTTGTATTTCGTGAACGCTTGAGGTTCGAATCTTATCCCCCTGCATAGCAAGTCGGGATATAGGTAACGTGAAAAAACGGAACTCTTACAATAAATTGATTGATGTTTTAGATATTTTACCACTAGTTTATGCCTAATCTAATTTCGAGTTCTCATATATGGAGGGGAAAGTATATTAGATACTAACTTTAAGTTATGCCCTGTACAACCATATAGTGTAGGTGTATTTTATTTTATAGGCGACAGTCAACGAAAAGGGACTAAAAGTATCTGTTATTTAGGGTCCAATATGCTTTTTTATGCCAATTTTGGATGTCAAATTACAGATGCCGTTTTTTGAAGCCGAAACCTTAGCAGTGGTATTTTGATGGAAAAATACAGTAAGCAACAAAAAGAAATAGCAACAATGATCGATTCTGAAGACTTTCTGGATAAGTGGAAAGATTGGAATTGGCAGTTAAAACATTCAATTCGTGATATTGATACTTTCGAGAAACTACTCGGAATAAGTTTTGAGCCATCTGAAAAAGAGAAGCTCGAAGAAACGCTGGAAAAATTCCCATTGTCTATCACACCTTACTACCTATCGCTGATAGATTCTGATGATTTCAGGAACGATCCTATTTTTCTCCAGGCGTTTCCTTCACCCGAAGAATTAACTGTATCAGATGAGGAACTTGAAGATCCTCTTTCGGAAGATACAGATAGCCCTGTTGAGGGCATAACTCACAGGTATCCTGACAGGGTCCTTTTCCACATAAGCAATGTTTGTTCTATGTATTGCCGCCATTGCACACGTAAAAGAAAAGTTGGGGACATTGATTGCATACCTGGAAAAGAGAAGATCCTCAAAGGTATTGAATACATAAGGAACACACCACAAATAAGGGACGTGTTGCTTTCGGGTGGCGATCCTTTGATGCTATCTGATGATTACCTTGATTGGATCCTTTCTGAAATAAGTAGCATTCCTCATGTAGAAGTGATCCGTATCGGCAGCAGAATGCCTGTCGTACTTCCATATCGTATAACAGATGAACTTGTTGAGGTTTTGAAAAAGCATCATCCGGTCTGGTTAAACACACATTTCAATCATCCCAGGGAAGTAACATTCTCATCCCGGCAAGCGCTTCAAAAGCTTGCAGATGGTGGTATCCCTCTTGGGAACCAGACGGTACTGCTTGCAGGTGTGAATGACTGCCAGAGGATCATAAAGAAACTGGTCCATAAACTGGTCCAGAACCGTGTTCGTCCGTATTACCTGTACCAATGTGATCTTTCAGAAGGACTTTCACATTTCAGGACTCCTATAGGCAAGGGAATAGAGATCATGGAAAACCTGATCGGTCATACGAGTGGCTTTGCAGTTCCTACCTATGTCATTGATGCTCCTCATGGGGGAGGAAAAATACCGGTCATGCCCAACTATATTATCTCATGGTCAACTAATCGTGTGATCCTCCGTAATTATGAAGGTGTTATTACCACCTACAAGGAACCGGAATCATACAAACAAATATATTGTGATCGGAACTGCGAAAAGTGTGACCTTCAGCTTAAACTTGACGATGCTACAGAGTACAAGGGAATTGGTATTGCCAAACTTCTCTCGGATCATGATGATACCACCAGTCTTGTTCCTGAAGATAATGCGAGGATGGAGAGAAGGGCTTAATGGATTCCATTGAGAAAATAGGTAATTCTGTTATCCAGCACGGAAGTTATAACGACCGGATCTATCTTATGAAACTGGATCCGGCAGATATGCCTTCACTTCTGGATGAAATTGATGCTCTTGCAGAAAAGGAAAGTTATTCCAAGATCTTCACAAAGGTTCCTGGATCTTTCAAAGAACTTCTTTGTGATCGGAGCTATCTTTGTGAAGCATCGATCCCACGATATTATTATGGGAAAGAAGATGCAGTTATCATGAGCAAATTCCTTGATGACAAGAGAAGCATTAATTGCCTGAATGAAATGCATGAGGATGTCATAAAGACAGCCCTGTCAAAAGAAAAAGGAATGCATTCCATTCTTCCATCTGAATATTCCATAAGGAAATGTGAGAAGCAGGATATTGGGCAGATGGCTGACGTTTACCAAAAGACGTTCGATACCTATCCTTTCCCCATACATGATCCTGATTATCTGTTAAAGACAATGGAAGATAATGTGGTATATTTCGGTGTTTTCAAAGAAGGAAAAGTTGTTGCACTTTCTTCTGCTGAAATAGACTATGATTACTCGGGTGTGGAAATGACAGATTTTGCAACACTGCCTGAATTCCGTGGAAAAGGTTTATCGTCACAGTTGCTTCGAAAAATGGAAAAAGACATAAAAGCAAAGGGGATTAAAACTGCATATACCATTGCAAGAGCCAGCTCTTATGGAATGAATATTGTTTTTGCAAAATGCGGGTATGAATATTGTGGCAGACTTGTAAATAATACCAATATATCTGGCAACATTGAAAGCATGAATATTTGGTATCGAAACTTTCAAACTGATTGATATTTAATGTTATCAATCATCTTTTTTTGTCGCGTTGATACATGCCTTATTTCACTCTCCCCAAGTTTCCAACCTCTCCCTAACATGAGCATTGAGAGTAAACGGCTTATCACTCTTGGCATTCTGTTTCATGTAGTGTAAAGTACCCTTAGAGAATCCCAACCTCCCCCTTCAAATCCCAGATTACTTTTGTAAAGAGAGGTATTTATACTTCAGAAATGCCCCCTTGGATCTTATTCACTTGACGGGCATACGTATATCAAGAATATGATGCTTTTCTGGATGTTCTTCGGGGGAGTTTAAATATATCTCATAACTTGCTCGGGACATATCAATTTCAAGGTTATTTTGTATCAGCCACTCAACGACCTTTTCCCATGCAGGACCATATTCTTCTGCTCCTGTCAGTTCTGCACGCATTACTACATACTTTCCTCCAGGAAGCTTTTTCTTTTTAATTTCTCCTTCAACTTCAATATCATCTTCAATGGTCATGCACATATCCAGCTTAAGTTCTTCCGGAGGGGTAACACCTGGATCATCATAATAGGCAGACATCAAAAGAGTATCTGGTCCCATCAATTGTTTCGGACCTGCCCAGCTTAAAAGTTTACCACATAAATCTTCAAAGACCTTGGTGTTTCCCAGATAATTGCCGACAAAAGAAACATATGCCACATTTCTTTCTTCTATTTCTGTAATCTCTGGTTCGTTTATAATTTCCAAACTTATCACCCACCTTTAATTTCAAACTATTTTCTGTAATACGTACTATAAAAACTCATAGTAAGAAACGAACGGATCAACATCCTTCTCACATCTCCAACCTCTCCTTTACATGAGCATTGAGAGTAAACGGCATATCACTCTTAGCGTTCTGCTTCATGTAATGAAGCGTCCGAACAGGCAACACATTTATTTTGTAGAACAGAGAACTTAACATTTACACGAATGTAGCGAAGTGGTAGTGTGCGCATGTGCTTTCAAAGTTAATACCTTTGTACAGCATTTGCCTGCAGGATTCCTGACCCGGCACCGGGATCTTCCTTCACCCTTGATCACAGCAATAACATCCTTCATGCTATTGACACCAGTATTAACAACCGTTTCGATAACCTGCTCTTCTGTTATCTCATTACAATAGCATGCATACTTTGGATCGGCATCCCTTTTGAACCATATAGGGACTTTCAGGTCCTCTTTTCTGAACATTGCTTCCGTTTCTGTATAGTATGCAACATCACAATCCTCGTCAAGACAAAGCCAGTGATCAACATCAACAACATATGACATCAATTCTTCTTTGACCAGATGCCTGACTGTGATGCTCTCAACGGACTCCCCAATAGTACCACATACGGGATAAGCATGTTCTTTTTTGTTCAGGTCAATGGTTTCAGGTCCGCAACAGTTACTGTTCGTCGGACCACAGCAACTATCCTCTGCAGGTCCACAATCACAACAAGATGGCTGATCCAATATCTGGTAGGTCATTTACTGCACTCCCACAACATCATGATACATTTTAAACTTCAGGATTCAAGACTTACATCTTGCTTTCTAATTCATTCTTTATTAGCGAACCTATTTCAAAGCTCCTGATTTGCTATTTTCCAGTACAGTATAGAACATGCATTGATTGTAGGAGGTAGACGTTAGACTTTTTGAAACAGGCTCAACTGTTTCTTCCGATGTTTGATAGAAAGTACTCATGATCAAACCAACAACCTATGATCATTTGGTAGCAACCACAATGCTATTATATTTAAGCAGTAAATTCCATTTCATATGGGTATCAAAAGATCGATCTCCTGGTTTTTGTTTTTTATGATCATTTGCTCAGGCATGGGTTGCATAGCAGATGATGGATACCCGGAAGAGAACGGATTGCCTGATATTGATGAACCGGATACAGCAGGTGAGGAATACAATGAAGAGTATAACATAACCCTCAAAAAGACTGCTATACTTGACCTTGAAAATGGATACTCCCTGAAGATCCTGGATATTAACAGGAAAGAAGAGTTTACGGTTATTTCTTTCAGGAAGGACGAGCAGGAGTATTCCGTAAGAACACTGTTAACAGGTCAAACATACAATGTGAAAGATCCGGAGGACAGGAATAACGTCTATTCTATCAGAGTGGATAAGATCTATGACAGCAGTTTTACTATTGATCTGACCTATGAACTAAAGCCGGAGATTTTTCAGGAAACAGAACCCATCGAATCTGAAACTGAAATTAAGATAGCAGTTTCACTGGATGAAGATTCCATTACACGTACTTATGAGTGGGAATACGATAACACAGAGTTCTGGATCAAGAATGAATACTACAAAGAAGATTACGACTTGTATTCCGAGAGAAGCAGAAGCAGGGACTACGATCAGTTTGCTAACGATCCTTACGACGACGAACTGATATCACAGATAACCTCCCAACTGGAATACCTCGCTGATGAAGGTGGCTATGGCAGCGATGAGATTCCATACATCGCAACCGCTTTCGTCCAGTCACTTCCTTATGTCAGTGACAGTGCTTCTGCAGGTTATGATGAGTATCCCAGATTCCCATTCGAGACACTGTACCACGGTGGCGGGGACTGTGAAGATTCATCGATCCTTCTGGCATCACTGCTGCACGAGATGGGATATGGGGTAGCATTGATCACATTGCCTGATCACATGGCAGTGGGTGTACAGGGCGATGAGAGCGTATCCGGAAGCTATTATGATTATAACGGTATCAAGTATTTTTACCTTGAAACGACCAATTCCGGCTGGGACGTAGGTGTGATACCGGATGAGTATCAAAATTCAGAGGCAACAATAACTCCGATCGGTTACGGATATCCTCAGCTGCAAATTGAATTTACAGGAACCAGCAAGAGGGGGGCAGCGTACACATATGTGGATCTGGATATTGAGATCACAAATGTTGGTTCGGCAACTGCAGAAGATGTAACAATATACACTTACCTTGAATCAACCGATGAAGGTATGGGCTGGGACCAGATCCAGAGTGATGTGATCCCGGAAATTGAAGCAGAAGGTGGAATGTCATACACCGTAACCAATCTGAAAGTTCCGGTTGGTCAGGAATATCGCGTGGGTGTTATGTCCTGGGGTTCGAACGCTGAGCAAGCATATGTTTACAGCGATTGGGTTGTTGCCTGAAGGTTAATGACTTCAGAACAACCTATAAATAGAAAGTAAATTCAAAAGTAGCTTAATAGTATCCAAAAGTGGGGGAATTACTAATGGCTGATAACGAAAATAAAATAGCTGAAAATATACCTGGTCAGTTCTATGTAGATGAAGGATGTATCGGATGTCGTCTATGCACAAATGATGCTCCTGAGAACTTCAAAATGACCGATGATGAATCGACTGCATTTGTCTTTAAGCAACCTGAAAATGATTCCGAGACAAAAGATTGCGAAAATGCGATGGATTCATGCCCTGTCGATGCAATTGGTAATGATGGCTAAGCCCATCGTTTTTTTAACTTCAAAAAACGTTTGTAACTATTGATAGCCTTACGAACAAAGGTTACTCAAAGAAATTCCTCAGATCATCGATATCCAATGAAACATTGAACTCCTTGAGCTTGAAAAATTTCTTTGCCCTCATGTCGTCATCTTCAAGACGAAGATCACTTTCTACAAATCCGGCCTTTTCAAGACGTTTTAAATGAAGATACAGGACCTGCCGGGAAACACTGAGTTCTTTGGCAAGCTCATACACATACCATTCCCTTTCTGAAAGCATATAGAGAAGCTTAAGCCTCAGAGGATGTGAAATAGCCTCGCCTATAGAAACTATCTGCTGCATTGTTTTAGCCATAATAAGACCGGCTGAGGGTTTAAATTGACCTTAGATCTCTTCCAGTTTCTCTTTGATCTCCTCTACAGTCTTTTTGATCTCAGCAACATCTTTCTCCATGCTCACAAGCTTCTCGTTGCTAGCTGAACCTGCAAACCCGGATTTGTTAATGAAGAAAATGACTAAACCTACGACCAATAGTATAAGGAGGATTTCCAAAAAGAAATCCAATAGACCAAATGTATTGTAATAGTGCATCATGGTTGTTCATAAGATGTTTTTGTTTTCATATTAATCTTTACTAATTTCCCATATCTGTAAGCAAAAAAACGGGACTTAATCCAGTTTCTTTAATATTTTTTCCAGTGATTCGCGATTGCTCCCCACCTGTTCTTCAATACGAGATAAACGCGTGTCACGATCGTCTTTGTTATTGCACGCTCCATTATTGAGAATGCATGACCTGTTGCTGAAAAATGAAGAAACTAACCAGATAAGAGCTATCAATATAAGCAAGTTGAATATCATGGTAAACCCTCCTGAACTTCCGAAGATCCCATAGTCACCATACATTCCATATCCCATCATGCTATCACCTTCCTACCAGGATCAAACTCTTCATGTAGGTAAGTGGAGAGTCCCTGCCAAAGGCGTGTGGGGTTGGGATTCAAAAGTTAATGGCAGGGAATCCACATAATTCATTCATCAGTAACGATACGTTCTGCCATAGCCCATTCCTGAACCATGACCCATTCCATAGCCGTACCCGGCACCGTACATCATGCCGTATCCACGGCCCGTATTCGCATAGTCGTATGACTGACCCGTAGTGTCCAGAACATCTCCAGTGAATGCATCGATGTAGCTGCGCATCACAACACCATCATCGTTCGTATAATACACAACCCACCATCTGCCCATCTGGTAGATATTCTCCTCATTCACATCAGCATCGATCTCTTCCTCGGCTATTTCCAATGCATCCTCAATGCTTTCAACAGTCAGGTCATAATAACCGGAATAGGCTGCTGCCTGATTATATCCTGAATATCCTGAACCATAAGCAGGACATCCACCCCATCCAGACCCCGGACCTGAACCATAAGCAGCCTGGACAGTATCAGTTTGCATCGTCAGTGCGATCATTCCTGCACCAGCAAGAAATATAGCACCGACCAAAAGCATGTTTGTTATTTTTCTCATTTTGTTCACATCCTTTGTTTGCTTCAAACTGTGTAACCATAGTTTGTATATGTAGCCTATATGTTACACATGTACTCGTTGATATTTAAAGATTGTGCCTAAAAGCACCACAACCGCTTTAAAGTGGCTGCTCCAAATAAACAAATCAAGAGCCAGCAGCATAATTTACTCTAAAGAGATAGCTGATGAACATAAAAAATCTGCCACCATTCTTATCGATGGTAGCAGTTATGGATTTTTAACTCCGATACGATTAGTCTTTTATCCCGATCTTTTCGCGTCTTCCGGGTACTCTCAACCCTATGCCAACTGCGACGTAGTATCCAACATAGGTCAGCACTTCGATCAGTGATGGATTCCCGTTGTATCCGAACAGGGATATTATGATAGAACCAAAGGTTCCTTTCTCATCTATGACGTGATTGATATCCCATACATGCTCAACAACGATCGGAACTACAGCTGCTTCCTGAAGCTCATGCACACCATGTGCTGCAAGTCCTGCTGCAAAGAGGATCAGGAAGATGCTGGTGATCTTGAAGAAGTTGTTCAGGTTCGTGTGTGACAAGTATCTGAACACCATGTATGCAACCACAATGGATACAGAAAGACCTGCAAGCCCTCCGTAGAGCACAACATTGGTTTCCGTGTTCATTGCTGCTGCACCCAGGAAGAGTACGGTCTCAATACCTTCCCTCCGCACAGAGAGGAACGCCAATGCAAAGAGTCCGTAGGCTTTCTTCCCTTCGACCTGCTCCTGTATCGTTGTTGAGATGTTGTTGCTCTCACGTGCCATCCAGATGATCATGGATGTCAGGATGACTGCTGCTACCAGCATTACAATTCCTTCAAAAAGTTCCTCATTGCGGCCTTCAAATTGTATTGCAAGGAGATTGAAGACAACTGCAGCGACCAGGCTTCCAACGATAGCAAGTCCTGTCCCACTATAGACGTACCTGTTCAGTTCCGTTCGTCTTGTCTGCACAAGATACGCGAGGATGACCCCCCACGATCAGAAAGGCTTCAAGCCCTTCCCTGAATGTGATTATAAAGCTTGAGAACATATTAATCCCCCATATTATTGTTTGGTATACCCCACAATTGTAGGAGTGATATATTGTAGTTGGTATTGCGGCAAATGCTGCAACATTACACACAACAATACACAATAATATTGCATGGTTTGAAACATTTCCGGGAATAGAATGAGATTGCCACATATCAAAATTAAGATCTCACTAATTAGTTTTATCAAATTCACAAATGAAAAAGCAATCTGCAAGATTTTGAAACTAAATTAAAAAGTGATTACAGGACCTGATCTGAAATAATCCCAGATATCAGTCAGGTCTGCAACATATTTATCAGTTATCTCAATGGAATTATGTAACGCGTTCAGGTCTTTTGGAAAAACTCAATGGCTTGTGCCAATTCCTTATGATCTTTGGCATATTCTGCAATATCTACGTCCTTAAGATAAGCGTCACATGCCTGAACAAGTGCTTTTGCTCCTGCATTAGTTCCTTCAGGGTGTGCATGCACACCTGAACCCATTGTTGTGATGAAGTCCACATTGCCCATTACATCAATGAAAGGCTTCAGTCTTACCGGATTCAGACCACCGGAAACAATCGGACAGCATTTTTTCATGCCTCTCCAGCTGTCGTCCTCGAGGATAACATGATGAGCTGAATCCTCGTGTACAAGATCTATAGCATCTTTATCGGTTTCCATGATCTTTGTCCATGTTTGTTCGAAGAAGTGACCACTGGAGCTCAGATACTGAATACCATGTGCAGCAACTACATCTTCTTCAGGTGTTCCTTTCATTTTACCAACACCTGCTGTACCTGTGTGGATACCTGAAGCACCAGCAAGGCGTGCGAACTTGGACAGGACCAGTACTGAAAATCCGATGGGGTTCTCTGGTCTTGTGAAAGCTCCGTGGGCTGCCCTGTGGAAGTGCAGGAATACATTAGGATATCGACGCCTGATGGTCTGGACTGCCATCCAGCCAGCGGTTATGCCATCGATCAGGAATGCATAGCTTCCAGGCTCAAACCCGGCATTGACGATCATTTCACACCTTTCGATCATGGTGTCAAAATCGGCAGCGGAAACATTGAAGGAATGGACCTTTTTCTTCCCGGTCTCTTTGACTGCCTTGTCCATGGCTTCTTTTACATGCATCACCATTTTGTCATATGGACAGAAATCCTGATTCGCCTGGGGTTCATCGTTCTTAACGAAGTCTCCTCCGCCTACCCAGAAGTCATAGCATACCTCTGCATACTCTGCAGAAGTGAGCCCCATCTTTGGTTTTACAATAGTACCAAGGATCGGCCTGTCATATACATCCAGGTATTTTCGCATATCATCAACAGTAAAGCCAGGACCATCATACTGCTCAAGCATGGCCGGTGGGAACCAGACATCCAGCAGCTTTAGTGCTGATATCTCTTTCATTCCCAGGATATTTCCGACAATGTATGTCAGGATGTTCTGGACATTACCTCCCCTGTCAAAAAGCCTCCACGGATAAGCAACCCAAACAAGGTTCCTTTCCAGGTCAAGCTGATAGACCAGAGCATTCATTGTCTTAGAAAATTTGGTCTCAGTATTAACTTTAAAGTTCGTACCAGTAGATGATTCCGCTGCGATCTCTGCAGCTGCCTGCAATATATTCAGATCTCCCCCAGGAACTAAATGAAAGGCCCCAAGAAGATATTCCCCATTAGTAGGGTCCGGTAGTTCCAGATTCACATAAGCTGCCTGTTTGGAATCGAGCGATCGGACCAGATCTTCATGAATCGAGCTCATAATAAGAATAACAGTTTGCAATCTATTTGAATTTTTGGAGTGAAATGAAACTGATGGGAAATAAGGGATCGGAAGACGTCATATAGAGAACAGAAAAATTGACCAACATGTATACCAATTTAAGCAACTATCTAAAACCGAATGCTATTAGCTATGGAAACAAGGAAAGAATTTTAACCTATAACTTCTCAAATTGTTAAGAGGTTCAATGAAGATAAAAAATGAAAAGCTGATCCCATCAAAAACAGATAATAATGAAATGGAAATTTGTCCTCACTATGATGGTAAAAGGAACATCCAGATCCTCGGATTAATTGTACTCTTCATAGCTTCATGGTCAATTCTCCTTTTTTATCATCCCCCGGGAGAAATAGTCGAAAGACTGGGAGTACGCAACATTTACATTTTTGTCTTCCTGCTGGCTATGATAGGTGGTGTTTCCACATTTACCTCCACCACATTCTACACGGCCCTGATCACAATATCCCTGGGAGGAGTAAATCCAATATGGATCGCATTACTTGCAAGCATAGGCCTCACTTTTGGAGATCTGGCATTCTATTACCTGGGTACAAAAGGCAGGCAATGCATTAAGGGAAAATATGCAGGCAATGTTTTCCGCCTGACAAAATGGATGGAAAAGATCGATGACAGGATAACTATGCTGATGATCTTCTTTTACTCATTGACTCCTCTTCCAAGTGATATAATCGCAATATCACTTGCAATAGTGGGATTCCCATTCCGAAAAATGATCATTCCGTTGTTTGTAGGTAATTTTACACTTATCTTTATGCTTGTGGAGCTTTCAAAACTGGGATATAGTTTGATCTGAAGTTGTTGAAAGTACTGACAGATGTTCAGTCTGAATGCTCATGCGAGGAAGATTCCGCAGAACGTGGTCTGAATGTCCTGGGATCCAGAAATACAGTATTTCCACAGTAACTGCACATGGTCTTGAGGTCTGTCCCTTCCAGAAGAACCTTCTCGACCTCTTCCTGAGGTGTTATGTACTGTGTCATTTCCTCCCCACAGTGAGGACATTTTATCTTAAGCCAGTCCAGTTTGGTAAGTTGCCGGATGTCTTTTATGACCACCCCCAGTGCATCTTCATAGGTATCCCTGGAAAAACCGATGGATGGAAGATGGCTTATCAAAGCCGGTAATTTCTCTCCGTATTCCAACAACGGGATTATCAGCTGATCTGTGCCCACAGCCAGACCGATCTCCTGGTTTACTCTTGGTGACAATATGCCATCCATGGTGAGGATGACGATCACACAGTCTGAATGGCGGATCCCAAAGCTGATCAGTTCCGCATCGGAGAGTGAATCGGTCTTTTTGAACAGAGAGGAAAAACTCTCCAGGTTCACAACCCACAATACATGTTCCAGTTCCTGAGCCAAACTACTGTCCTGCTCAGAGTGGGAAATATAGACTCTGGTTATCATGGTAATCCACCTTCAAATAATCCCTGCTTTTTTCCAACGATATTGCATATAAGCAATGATCTCCGGCTTTTGAAGCAAAGGTCTTTGCACCATATCTGATCTTTCAGTCAATCTTTCTTATCCCGTGGTCTTTTGGTTGGTTCGGGATATGGAACTGGTTCAGGCGAAGGTGCTGGTTCAGGTTCCGGACAAGGTATTGGCTCTGGCTGAAGTGATGAACTATTCTTTTCTTTTTGCAAATAATATACCCCCTTTGGTCAATTAATTAATTTGAGATTCTTTCTACTTAAGATTATACTTCAATGACTTCCTGTTTACCAGCATTTCTCAAATAAGGAAAAGGGATTGCTCATGTAAGGACCCATAGATGATAGTTTTGTGGACTAAAAACCATATACCATCATATAGATGGAATTCTTACGAGTACTTACATGAGCAAAGAAAGTACCCCTTTCTGAATTCATAGTTCCCCAACCGTGCATCAGGCCACTATGTTAAAAGTCTCTGTCAACACATAATAAACCGATGGTTAACGACTATCGTTTAATTCCGTTGCTCTAACTTCATTATGGGAAAAACACCATCTCGAAGTGAACAAACAGCCAAACAAGGTAAAGTAAACCGAGCAATATCCCAAATGGATAAGCCATAAACCACATGAAAGTAATTTCCGGTTTTTCAAACCGTAAGCTGGTAACTGTAAAAGCAGTGTTCACCCACACATGCCAGAAACTCAGCAGTCCAAGAATGTAAAATCCCCACTGGGAATCGATCAGTATTAAGGCAATAGCAACAAAAGTAGCTGGACAAATGATGACTATGTCTGCAAATGACATTCCAAACAGTATCTTTTGCTCATGCCAGTCATCGGTTGAACCATCCGGATTATCCATAGCTTTACCTTTATAGACATTGATCTGGAACCAACAGAGAATAAGTGTGATTAATCCGAACAATAACAGAAGAACATATAAGGTCACTCGTGACAGAAGTTCCAGTTCCTGCATATTCTAAACCTCAGTTTAAATTTTAGTTTAAGTTCATTTTGTAGTTTGTGTCTCGCATTTTGTGATCGCATTTAATTAAAATACAGTCATTACCATGCAATTGCAATTGCCAGAATACCGGTTATAAAATTTGAAAAGAACCAGATGATCCTGAACCTTTCCGTGTTGGTATTATGACCTAACTTGTTCTGGTTTCCGATCCAGAACCAATAACTTAAGCTATGATATACCAGTATCACACCCGGAATCCATGCCAACTTAAATGCCCATGGAAGGTTCATGATCAGACCGATGGCCACAATTCCATAGATCCATCCAATCGATACATCAGCAACAGCTATTGCATGTTCATATACTTTGAACTCAGGCAACATTCTTTTTTCCTGAAGTCCTATTTTTGTGGCATAATCCCAATTCAATACCGAAATAAGTTGACCTACCCAATGAAAAATAAATCCAACAATAAAGATCAGGATACCAACAAGTACATGAAAATATGGAATTAATTCCATGCTATCCCAACCCCTGTAATGGAATTCATCCTGCTTCCTTCAGGAATCTCTTCCACATTTGCAACTTCGATCGGTCTTGTTGTCATAATGTCGAAACCCCTAAATAAAAAATTGAAATGACAACATATATATTTTTTGTAGGACTGAGAACTGTTAAGCTAGTGGATCTCTACGGAACCATGATCTGTTTTCCTTAATTTTTAATGAATCTAAAACTTCGTATGGTCATCACTGAGAGTCAGGATTTGAAGGGATAGTAAAAGTAAAGGTACTGCCCACGCCTTCCTCACTTTCAAGCCAAATATTTCCACCATGCATCTCAACATATTGTTTAACCAGAGCCAACCCTAAGCCGGTACCTCCATATTGTTTTGAAGTTGAAGAATCCGCCTGTTTGAAGGTCTCAAATATTTCATCATGCTTATTTTTGGGAATACCAATACCGTTATCCGACACAGAGATCTCCAGCATATTATCACGATCAGCCGCATTGATCTATATACATCCATTTTCAGGTGTGAACTTCAGGGAATTGCTTAACAGATTATACAATATTTGTGTCATCCTTAATCTGTCAGCATACATTTCGATACTTTCAGAACGAGCCAGATTACAAATTTCAATGTTCTTTTTATCTGCCAGATGTTTTATTATATCTTCCACTTCAGAAAAGAAGGAAGAGGAACTGAACATTTCTATTTCAAGTTCCATTTCCCCGCTTTCGATCTTTGAAATATCAAGAATGTCGTTAATCAGGTCCAGTAAGTGTTTCCCACTGGTCATTATATTGTCTGAATATTTAATTTCTTTTTCAGTCAGGTTGCCAAAGGGATTGGTATTTAGCAACTGTGAGAAACCGATGATTGAATTAAGAGGTGTGCGTAGCTCATGACTCATGTTTGCGAGGAATTCAGATTTAATGCGGTTAGCTTCTTCGGCTTTATTTTTAGCCTCAATGATCTCTTTTTCAAATTTTTGGCGTTCACTTACATCCCTTGAAATTCCAAACAATACTTTTTTGCCATTCCACTTACCGGCGGTGACCCTGGTCTCAACAGGGATGTATGCACCATCTTTGGAAAGAAGAGGACCTGAACATGAATCAATTTTACCGCCAAGCAATTCGTTGACAATTGATATGACCTTGTCTTTGCTTTCTTCAGGATGAACATCAATAGCCTTCATTGATGTAAATTCCTCTTCATTGTATCCCAGCTTTAACCTGGCTGATTCATTTGTCGATATGATGTTCCCGGATCCATCCAGCACAAAAAAAAGATCATCCATTGAATTAAACAGGTTTTCCAGATCGGCCTTCTGCCTGTTCAGAATATCCTGCATTTTTGCTCTTGCGATATACTCGCCTGCAAAAGATGCTATACTTTCAAGACCATTCCTTGTTTGTTCAGGAATTTCGTTGTAAGTGTGAGATGAAAGACTCATACATGCAATGGGATCACCTTCGAAATGGATTGGAATTGCAGTCATTGCCTTCAATCCTTCAGACAAAAATTCTTTATACATGCTATTATTAGAGACATCTGGTGATATGTAAGAATACTTTTTGTATACCGGTCTGCCATCTCTTACAATTTTTGCGTTGGATGAATTATGATCGTAATGGCTGCATTGTTCTATGAACTGTTGTGAAAGTCCATTATGCACAATCAGGTCCAGGTTCCCATTATCATCTACCAGATAAATTCCACCTGAATCAATAGCTTCGATCTTTACCAGATGTTCCATCAAAGAATTTAGTGTGCTTATAAAGTCAGAACGTGTTCCCATATCAATTGAAAGGTCATGTTGAATGGACAGGATCTCTTCTGTAAGCTTCCGATCTGTAATATTGTCCAGAACGATCATTCTTCCATGAATGTCACCATGTTCATCATAAAGAGGTGAGACATTAACAGCAAACCAGAAAGTTCCATCTGCAAGGCTTTTCTTCAGTTCTGTCCTGTTTATCTCTTTATCGTTACATTCAAGGTCCAGAACTTCAGGCCAGTATCCAAGTACTTCTGAAACAGGTTTGCCTATATCTTTTGCAGACAGATCCAGATATTTTTCTGCAAATTTGTTAATATCGACAACCCGTTCCTTTCCATCAAGAACTATGACCCCGGAAGGTATATTCTCAAAAAGGAAACAGCGGGCAAGAGGTGCTATATCGAGTAATTTATAACGAAATATCCCGATGTATGCCAGAATTGCACTTAGAATAAAAGCAACGGGTATAGGATCGAAACCGTCAGGAAAAAATCCTGTAAGATAAAGCAGATACACTGAAAAAGGGATCAACGAACAGGTAATTAGAATTATCAGATGCATGCCAAAAAAGGACCTGTTGTATAACCACATCTTAAAGAAAAGAGCGATACTAAACAGTATCAATATGATCGAATAGAGCTGACTGAACCAATAATATATGCCCGGTTCAAAGTACAGACCAAAAAGCGGACCCACAGTATTGATGTAAGTAACTTCGTGGAACAGCTGATGCATTTCGCTGGTGAACACAAGGATCAGCGTGATAGTTGGAACAATAAAGATGGCAGCAATCCTTGCAGGAGTTATCCATTGTTTTTCTCTTGTATAGCTCATGGAGAATAGAAGTAAGAAAGCAGGGATCATAACGATACCAACATACTGAAGCTTATAGAAGATCAACGAAGTTTCCAGTGTTGTCGAAGATATTTCCAAAGCATAGAATATCGAATATATCGCAAGAGAAAATAATAACATTGCAAAATAAGTGATATATTCTGAGTCCTTGAACTGCCGGATATAGAGTGCCATTATTATAAGCAAAAGCCCGGAAATTATTAAGAAATCCGAATATAAGCTAGGATGGATCGTGGCAACACCTTCAGTCAGTGGACTATTTTCAAGAAAATAAGGCATTATATTATAAATATATGCTTATTATATCCACAACTGTGCTTCATGTTACTGTTTTCTAAATTATACTGATGATAGGAGGCAGATATTTGATATGTTTTATTCTGTTGAGGTCAATTGCCATATAAGTCTTTTTAAATTGGAACTACCCATTCTCACTTTTAAGAAGCCAGAGTTATCAGGAAAAGAACCAGGTCATAATATAAATCGAGTTATATCAGATCAAGACATCTTCAAGACCTGCTTCCTCTACTATCTCTATTGCACGTCTCTTCTCATCAGATGTAAGCCGACGGTCTATTTCCGGGTATTTTGAAGCTCTATAATAAGGCGTGTACTGGAACATCAGATTAAATCTTACCTCTGGAATATGATCTGCTATCCATTTTGCAATCGGTTTTGTGCAGCATTCCAGATGATCTGGCAATACCAGGTGCCGGACTATGATCTCTGCGTTCTGATAGGCGACCTCATGATCTCTTTTGACCACACTAAGATAATCTTTTACTTTGGAATACTTTCTTGCGCATTCATCATTACCATATTTGAAGTCGGCAAGATATACATCGATCACACCTTCCAGCAGTTTTGCCACCTCCCTTGAATGATACATGTTCGAGTTCCAAACCATAGGGATGTTCACAGGAACCCTGTTAATGATCTTCAAAACGGAGTGTGCATGTGGCGTAGGGGTTACAAAATTTACATTCCTTGAACCTTCGTGTCGTCTCCTCTTTATGGTCCCGGCCAGATCTTCAGGATTGATATCGACCCCACTTTCAGGACGGGTGGATATGTCCCAGTTCTGACAATAAACACAGGCAAAGACACATCCTGTGAAGAAGATCGTATGTGAAGGTACAAGTTCCGGTTCTTCCCCCATATGTAAGAATTCAGAAGCATATCTGGAGGTTTCAAGCAGTCTGCAGAATCCTTTTTCACCCGCCCTGCGATTCACACCACACCTTCGCTCACAGATATGACAGTTTTCAAGTATCCTTTCAACGATCGCTATTTTTAGATCAAGAAGGGAAGGGGTCGCTTCAGGCAGTCCAATGTTCTTTCCTTTCGAATCGATACTTTCCAGTAACTCTCGACATTTCCCCATCTCACGATCATGGACCTCCCAGAGATCTTCAACTGAAGCCGAAGAATCGAAGTCCACAGGAATGCTTTTTGTGATCCTGAAACGGGCTGGTAGCTCATCCCGCTCTACTTTGAGATAGCGGTTTAGAAACTTTGGATCCCCCATATAGATAGATTCGATCGCTTCTATTGAAAACATTACGGTGTCATGCTGAGACTGATGTTACACATACCCTATCGGCAGTATCAGCAATGGGTCTTCATTGGATGGCAGGTTAAGGATGGAAGCAACTTCCTCGTCATCAAACGCACCCACCGCACACGTCCCAATGCCAAGTGACACTCCCTGCAGATAGATGTTCTCAGCAGCGCATCCCACTTCGATATGTACATACCTGATCCCACGAGTCCCATACTTTACCGTTGTGCGTGAGTAATCCGCCGCGATCACAACAACCGCAGCAGCATCCCTTATCTGTGACTGTGACAATGAAGCCCGACATAGCTCATCCCTCCTGTCACCCTTAAAAATCCGTATCATTGAATGCCTGGAGGGTACATACCTGTATACACCAACATCCAGCCCACTTACATTTCCAGCAACCAGATACACCTCAAGCGGATAAAGGGCACCTGCTGATGGTGCTGCCCTGAAAAACAGATCCGAGGTCATCCCTTGCGCAGCCCAGAGAAGTTGAGCCACATTAGAAAGAGACAGCTCATTATTGGAATAGGAACGAATGGACCGCCTTTCTGCAAGGGCCTGTTCGATGGAAATGTTGCCGGCAAGGACCGGTTTTGGAAGTTCGACCTCAGGCGATGGATCCGCAGGATCTCTCGCTGCATTAAACCGATCATTCTCATTTCTTTCGATATACCTACTCATCAAAATAATAGATTGGTGTGCGACATCTATAAATCTTACTCATAGCAAAGTATTTACAATGTCTGACGGATATCTGCTTCCAGCCGATCAGCTGAAAGAAAAGCTTTCAGAACCTGCAATGGACATAAGGTATCTTCTGTCCAGAGGATATACGAGAAAGAGTGCAGTTACTTTTGTAAGCGATCATTACAGATTGACTGAGCAGGAAAGGCACATACTCACAAGACTTGTTGTCTCACCCGAGATCGCAGACAATCGCAGCAAAAAGAAACTCGGCTGCTCCCAATTAAAAGGATGCGATGTTTTTGTTGATGGCTATAATGTCCTGATAACTATCGAAACTGAACTCAAAAATGAACCCATATGGTTTGCAGATGATGGATTCCTGCGTGACACAAGTGGAATATTCAGGAACCACAAGATCACGGATACAACTTGCATGGCAGTTGACGAAATGCTCTCAACACTTTCAACTTTGAAAGTGAGAACAGCCACCATCCTTCTTGACTCCCAGATGAGCAACAGTGGTAAACTTGCACAGTTCATCCTTAAAAGATCCAAAGATCATACTTTCAAAACCGATGCAAGGACATCAAAACATGTGGATTTCGATCTCAAGGAAGCGGGATCGCATGCAGTAATAGCAACTGCTGACAGCATTATAGTGGATGCTGTGGAAAAAGTGGTTGACATTACGGAATGCTGGATGAAGCAGAATGCGAAAAGTGATAAACCGTTTACTCTCAATGCTCATGTCAGGGAAAGGTCGGAGACGTGGAACCGGTATTGTTGATGGCGATTTCGAAGATGATTGAACAATACAAAGACTTAACAATTTATATTATTTGCAATTGAATTAATAATACAAATATGGAAAATGTTTAAATGTAGGTATATCTTACAAAAACTAATGAAGAAAATTAGATTAGGCCTAACACTAGGAGTCGTTGCTGGAATTATTGATGTCATTCCAATGCTTATTCAAAATCTCACATGGGATGCTAATTTATCAGCCTTTTTCCTATGGGTTGTCTCCGGGTTCCTAATTGCAACCTCTGACATCAAAATCAACGGTGCTTTAAAAGGAATAATAATTTCATTTCTTATTTTATTGCCATCAGCTATTCTTATAGGTTGGAATGATCCATTCACATTATTTCCTATTTTAGTCATGACTTTAATTCTCGGTTCTCTATTAGGTTGCTTGATAGATAAATTTGGTAAAGTTAGTAAGTAATAAGTTGAATCACCGGTAGAGCTTCTACAAGACAGTTATTAATTCACAGATAACACAAATCGTTAATGTCATGAAGTTCAATGATGTTTCGTACTGAAGAGGGGGTAACAGATATTGTCGAAACTCGGCCGATTCCTGAAGAAAATCAGATAAGAAGATCAAAGGAACCTGATTTTCTTATCACTGGTATCAAAAAGAATGTTTTTATTCTGGGTCTTGTGAGCTTATTTACTGATATAGCAAGCGAGATGCTATATCCAGTGGTCCCAATATTTCTCACCGCTGTACTGGGGGCTCCAATGACAGTGGTTGGCCTTATTGAGGGAATTGCTGAAGGTACGGCAAGTTTCCTGAAAGTAATTACAGGATGGTATTCAGATAAAATTGGAAAACGTAAGCCCTTTGTGCTTTCCGGATATAGCATTTCCGCCATCTCAAAGCCTTTGATCGCTTTTGCTTATACTTGGCCGCTCGTTCTTGTTGCGCGGGTTATGGATAGATTTGGAAAAGGTGTGCGTACATCTGCCCGTGATGCTTTGATCGCAGATTCCTGTGACCCATGCCAGAGGGGTAAGTCCTATGGACTTCATAGGACACTGGATACCATCGGGGCGGTGCTTGGCCCTGCTATTGCGATCATGATATTATATCTTACAAATAATGACTATCGCCTACTTTTTCTGATAGCATTTATTCCAGGTTTGATTGGTGTTTTGTTTGTGATGTTCTTTGTATCTGAACGAAAGAACATAGTCGATACAAAGATCTCATTTAAAGTGTCCCAATTTGGAAGGGATTTTAAGGTATTTTTATTAATAACATCTATATTCGCTGTTGGGAACTCAAGTGATGTGTTTTTGATATTGAGAGCTCAGGATCTGGGATTTTCCGTTTATGCCGTACTTTTGTGCTACATTTTGTACAACGTGATCTTTGCGATCGGTGCGTTCCCTGCAGGCATATTATCGGATAAACTGGGAAGGCGCAATCTCATGACATGCGGGTTCCTGATCTTTGCATGCGTATATGTAGGTTTTGCGCTGACTGCTGAAAATAGCTATGTCTGGCTGCTTTTTGTGGTGTATGGGCTGTATGCGGCACTTACCGATGGAATTGGAAGAGCGTACGTAGTAGACCTTGTTCCTTCTGATAAGAGGGCAACTGCCCTTGGTATATACCATACTGTAATTGGTATAATGATGCTCTTCGCAAATCTCATTGCTGGAATTCTCTGGGACCTGATAGGTGCTCCGGCACCATTTATCTATGGTGCGATGGCTGCTGTTGTGTCTGCAGTGATGCTGATCGTGCTAATGCCGATGAAAACAAAACCAATTGAAGAAAAAATATTCTAACCTTGCTGTCATGAAGTTGATTGAAAGGGAAGCTCTGAATAACAAGGATTTTGTCAGGACTGAGAGCTTTTCATTAAGGTTAAGACCTGTTCTTTACTAAAGAGTAAAATAGGAGGTGGTTGCCTTTTCACAACCACATCCTCTCAACGTTCAGTTTCTGGTGACGAGCTCAGATGAACTTCATGTAATACATCCGGGAGGTCATATGTTGATAACCATGTCGTGAGTTATCAAATATGGCAACCCCGAAGTAATGCTCTTCACTTGTATTGAACTGAACATCATCCTCGTTGCCGGTGGTGAGATCTCTTGACAGCTCAGCTGTCCAGGTACCGTCCTTCCAGACAGCTCCAAATTGGATGTCAGCCCGGCTACCATCTGGTGTCCTGAGAATCCGCTCCGGGACTACAGCATCCACAGCTTCATATTTAGACCAGTAAGTGACAGCATCTTCGTCGCTCACACCTGTGTTTTCATCTCCGATAGTTTCGCCTGCATCGATCTCAGATTGAGTTAGAATCATGGCATCAGTAAAATCGGTCGGGTCCTTTTCCATATATTTTGGACGTGACTTGTCTGCAATACGGTTATGTGAATATGCACTGGTTCCTTCATCACCATAACGCCCACCGTCTTCTCCATTGATAGTATCGTTTGCCCAGACATCAACATACTTGTCATCAGCGTACCCGATCGTAGAGATAGTTCCAGCAACAACCTCATGAGTGTCCGGATCTACCGTAAGGCCTAAACTTGTAGCTGAAGTCAGTCCTGCACCTCTTCCTGCTTTGCTATGCCACATATCCGCTCGTCCGCTCTTCAACCAGGAATCATCAATGATGCCATGGGTACTGACATGAGGATCAGTGTCTGTTGGATAATAGATATGGCATTTAGCCATACAGCCCCCCGTATCATAGGGGTCACCCTGGATCTCCCCGATAGGCCAGAAGAAAGAGATACGATCTTCGGACTGTTCCGGATCTTGTTTCACCCATGTTCCATCAATGAATGACCATGAACCACCACGGGTGAAACTCGCTGTTGGATCCGGCCAGGTCGCCAGGACGGTCAGGTGAGTGGCATTATAAACAGCTTTTAGTGTAACTATTGTATCGCTGTCATAGGCATGGCATCCAGCACAGTCACTAATGCTTGCTGGGTCCTGGGTGTCATATGTCTCACCAAGTGGCACGGTCAGTTCCGGGGCATCAGCCCATAGTTGATCCACGTCACCATCTACTACTGGCACATTCGTGACCTTGATCACATTCAGTTTGCTTTGATCGTACAGCTGTTCTGGTCCTACCTCCCCCTCGTCCTCAACACAGCCGGATGTTAGTATTATGATCACAGCCAGTATCACTATGATTGCTTTACTTGCATTTCTTGATACCATTATCTTTTTCTCCCCACTTTGTTGGCACTTACACCTGAATTTACACCGGTGTTTAGTTACTCAACAATTTAATTATAGGCAAAATATCTCTGTAATTGATTATTGATATTTACCATTCAAAAATATATGTGTATGTCAGTTTAAACTTTGTGCTTTGATTTTCTACTAGTTTTTACCCCTTGATCATATACTCTGCTTGAATCTGAATGCCTGAGAGCCATCAACACCGTTGGTGGTGAAAAGGGTTTGGAATTCACATATCCTATCAGTAGCGGAAAACGGCAAGCTACTCCGAGATGATACTTAAATGATCATCTCATTTTTCATTCATGAGGAACAATTTCATGGAAACTGTTTAAGTTTTCAACAGTTGTCGCAATAGCATAACTATATTCAATGGTTTCCAGAGCCACAATCGAATTTATTCCGTGTGAGAAGAAATCATATAAAACAGCAACAATATCTCTAAATCATGAAATACCAGAACGAAGAGTTTGAAGCAGAAACCTTTAAGGATATTGATCTTACATACGTATCTTTCAAAAATTCAAGGTTTATTGATTGTGATTTTGAAAACTGCAACTTATCAAACGTAGATCTGGATAACACCAAATTCCAGGATATTAGATTTAAGAACTGCAAAATTCTGGGATTGGACTTTTCAAAATGCAATGACTTCATACTCACTTTTGGATTTGAAGACTCTTTTCTTTCCCTGTCTGTGTTTTCCGATCTGAAATTAGAAAATACGAATTTTACCAATTGCCAGATATATGACTGTGATTTTGTAAATACTAACCTTACAAGAGCAAATTTTGAGAACTCCGACCTTAAGAACAGTCTCTTTAGAAATACAAACCTGAGCTTTACATCTTTCAGGAATGCAAAGAACTATGATATCGACCCAAATAACAATTTCCTGAAAAAGACAAAATTTTCTATCCCTGAAGTTATCTCCCTTTTAAATATCTATGATATTGAACTGGAATGAACAACTGCTAACCAAAGCTTAACAACTTTCCAGGTTCTATTAACAATACCTTAGAGCGCCTTCCAGTTTAAAATTGTCAGTTCTCCATGTCTTGTTGTGAGTGACCTATCACGATAACCATTCCTATGAGTTGTTCGTGTCATACTTCTTTCGTGTTTTCCTGCACCCGATTGTTCAATTGCTTCTTGTTCCATGACTTGTTTAAGAACCAAGTTATGAGAAGTTTTAGTGAACCATTGCTATCGTTAAGATAATCTGATATTAAGTCGTAGAGTTCCATTGTCCTGTATCCTTTATTGGTTGTTAGCGCTCTAACAAAGGTACAGGACTAATTATAATTTACAGCAATTTAGTGACGCTATCTGGTAAAGCCTCTAATCGGCAATATAGGATTGGGAATGGATATTTATTAACAAGATTAAGAGGAATGTAGAAGTATTCCGGAGGCAGACATGAATGAGCATGAAGGACTAAAAGAACAGCTATATGAATTGGGTATAAAGTACGCCGAAAAGAAAGGATACAGACTGAATCCTGATAAGGAAATACTCGACACTGTAATCGATGGGCTTGCTGAAAATAAAGAGAAATACGGTAAGAGATACTGCCCATGTCGGATTGTAACAGGCGATGAGGAAGAGGATAAGAAGATAATATGTCCATGTATCTACCTCAAAGAAGAGATCGAAAATGATGGGATGTGCCATTGTGAACTTTTCTTCAAAAAAGATGAGGATGAATAATAATTAGAATTTAACCAGCATCAATTCTATGTGAGATTATAAGGCTTGTCATTATAGAATTTAGGTTTCAATCTCTTTATTTAAGCTTAAATTATTGTAGGGAAATGTTGCAGTTCGACCAAGCATGTCAGCGTAGTTGTCTACAGTTGTGATGTATGGTCTCGTGATCATCTTCTCAACTTCACGTAGGGTGCCATCCTTTTCCATTTGAATTATCTTCCTGATCTGACTCACTCGATCGATTACGACCTTTTCGTGTAACCTATATCCCTGCATATTCATTGCGAAAATCCATCCGCCCAAATGTTATATTTCAGCTGATTTGGGGATTTGATTGGCTTGATGGCAGACCGGTGGATTTTCCGGGACAGTAAATTTAATGGGGCAATGTGGTCGGAGAAAGACATTGAACTCTGGTAAGGTTGCTCCGCCTTTTTCACCCCATGCTGTTCCTCCCCCGTACCGTCCGAGTCGAACTCCGTTCGACACTAAGGAGTAGAAATAATAAGAGATTTTGATTAAGGTGAAAAATTAGTACATATATTTCTCTTGATGAAAAATATTTGGAAGGTATAAAAAATTACACTCCACTGTTTATTGCAATCATCCCTTTGAAAAAACGCGGGGAGAGTGATATTATTGCATATCAAATTGACAAAAACGTAGGGTTATTGGTGTTACTTACATCCCTGACTTGTTGTGCGATAAGAAAAGGAATGAAGTAAAAATAAAGCCAAAGCTTATCGAAAAATAAATCGTAGAATAGTAATTTAATGACAGTGATCAGGGATCGATTTGCCGACTTCATTGGGCGACCCTGTCCCGATGTCTGAGGTCGATCTAAAGGATTTACAAATGCCATACAAACCTTGAAAGATCATGGGCTTTTATACCCAATGGCGTTCTACCTTCTGACTCACTGCCACACCGTACCATTTATAGTACGGTAATAGAGTATATGTTTTAAATCTATTAATTGATTTTGATATACAACATGGTAACAAAAAAGAAATTGGAAAATCATAAAAGAAAATAAAGAGAACAAGATCAATGAGCTTAGTCCTTAAGAGCAGCAATAAGCAACTCACGAACCTCAGGATGTTTGGTTTTCCAAGATACGTGATGTATCGGATTTCCAGATATTATACTCCACCTTGTATCAAAGTCATTTTCTTTTTGCATATTCCTTTGATAATGTACGTTCTCTTTTAATACCACTATTCAGTTCCAGCAACTACCAGCAGGTAAAGCAAATGCAAACAACTTGTTATTCACCGAGTGGCAAAATCGTTTTACCGAATTTTTCATTTATTATTTCAGCCAGTGCCAAATAGATCGCACTAAGACCACAAACAATCCCTTCATAACCAGCGAACTGCTTTATTGCTGCACTTCCTGTAAGATCGGATATGGCCAGCAATATGAATAACAATGCCAATGTTCCGAAAACGATTTGCAAGGCCCTGTTAGCTTTGAAAGTTCCTATAAACATTCCAAAGGTAAACAATCCCCACATGAATAGATATGCTGACATTTCGATTGCGCTTGGAGCGTCTCCCAAGCCTAATTTTGGTGCAATCATTATGAATACTAAAGTGAGCCAGAATGCTCCATATGAAGTGAATGCTGTTGTCCCAAAAGTATTACCTTTTTTCCATTCCATGACCCCTGCTATCATTTGAGCAATACCTCCATAAAATAGGCCCATAGCTAAGATCATTGATCCCAGTCCAAACAATCCTGCATTATGCAAATTAAGCAGCACCGTAGTCATCCCAAACCCCATCAATCCCAATGGTGCCGGATTTGCCGTTGTGTCCTTGATTACACTTTCATCCATACTCACACTTCTTAGAATTTATTATTAATAAAATTATAGTATAGTTTAGGGATGGTGTGGATATAAACAGTATCAGTTATTGGCGCTTAACTTTAGAGAATATCAAATTAGCTCATAAATCCCCCAATTCTAATTTGATATTCTCTATAATCTATATTCTTGAACCAATAGTCGTATTTATTCTAAAAATAATATATGATATGGGAGTGTTGTGACATGATCGAGCTGAAGAAAGTAATTTGTGTTCTATTGATCTTCGTCCTGTTCTTTGTAGTTGCAGGGTGTGTTCAACCAGAAGATATTGCCGAAGACGAAAAGGGACTAGTTGAGGAACAGGATCAACTGGCTTCCCAAAGAGAATTTACCTCTGCACAGGTCTATTCAGCCATCGAGCTGATTGAGGAGGAGGGAGAGCAGGCCTTTCCACAGTTCAGGGAGAAGAACGGTCAGTGGTTCCATGATGATTTCTACATCTTCGTCTGGAGAAACGATGGAATACGTGTGGTATATCCACCCGATATCAGCGGTGAGGGGCAAGACGTGAGCAATCTTGAAGACTTCAACGGCAAACCAATAGGCCAGATGTTCATAAACATGACCCAGGGCGAAGAAGGTGAGGGATGGATTGATTACTACTGGCCAAGACCCGGTGAGACAGAACCCTCAAAGAAATACACATTCATCAAGGGGGCATCCTTTGATAACCAGACCTACATTGTGGGATCAGGGTTCTACTTGGAGGATTAAATAAAACAAGGACATGAATACCTCTCTTTCACACGAACATTGAGAGTGAACGGCTTATCACTCTTGGCGTCTGCTTCATGTAATGCAAAGTACCCTTGGAGAACTCCATCTTCTTCCATTCAGAATTTGTCCGTGGTGAGAGTGTTACTGTGCTTCAAAATGAAAGATAAGATAAAATTCATACTAATCCCTTGCAAGAGTAATTAAAAGGTGATATAACACTTATATCCATCAAAAGCCCAACGAAAGGCTCAATTGTAAATCCGAACCTGCAAAACCAAAGCTCTTCATCGCGAAATTCAAAAGAAAATGAACATGGTGGGCCCGAGGAGATTCGAACTCCTGACCCCCGCCGTGTAAAGGCGATGTCATAACCGGCTAGACCACGGGCCCATCTTTGCGAATAATGCACATCTATAACCGTCATCATGTAAGTGATAAGGGACGTGCATCCCCTTAATGTCATTAGTGGTATATAGCTTTTTTGTGTAGGGGATGGGCTGTGCAGGAATGAATCACAACCATTAATAATCAGTAATGCATAATTGGGTAGCATGACCGATAGTAATGAGAATTCTGAAATAGTCCAGCAAAGCAAGCAGCTTGAAGAGTTCAAGGTTGACCTCAACTACAATGAGGAGATGGGGCAGATCATTATCTGGCTTCCGGTCGGGGGGCATGACATGCGTATCATTACCAGTAGCGAGGATGGAATACGGGATTGTGTTTTTGTCCACATGCATCCGAGTCCTGAAAAAGCACAGGAAGCCTATGAGAAATTTGGTACTGCACATGACATCAGGAATATGTTCTGCATCAGCGGCATTGGAAAGAAATGTAAATAATATTAGAACAAACTAAAATTTGAATTTGAATTACCCATTACCTAGTACCTCATAAATTAACCAACCTTTAAGAGGAAGCCTGTCAAATGCGAATCGGAGTATATATCTGCCACTGTGGATTGAACATTGCCAGTGTCATCAACATGGATGCACTGCACAGGAAAGTCGAGGAGATGGAGGATGTCACGCTTGTAAAGGACATCCAGTTCATGTGCTCTGACTTCGGGCAGGAGCAACTGATCGAGGACATCAAAGAGAACAACATCGACAGGATACTGGTAGCAGCCTGCACTCCGAAGCTCCATGAGACCACATTCAAGCGCGTCCTCGAAAAAGCAGGGATCAATCCATATCTTCTGGAGATAGCTAACATCCGCGAGCAGTGCTCATGGGTACACATGCACAACCATAGCATGGCCACCCAGAAAGCCTTTGACCTCATCAAAATGGGCGTGGCAAAGGTCAAGCTGCTGGCACCATTGCAGATCCGCAAGTTCAAGGCTAACAAGGACGTCCTTGTTATCGGTGGCGGTGTTGCCGGTATCGAGGCAGCCCTGACACTTGCAGATGCCGGTACGCACGTCTACATGGTGGAGAAGGAACCTACCATCGGCGGTAAGATGGCATTGCTCAATGAAGTATTCCCCACCAATGACTGTTCTATATGTGTGCTGGCACCGAAGATGACAGATGTGCAGAACCATCCGAACATTGAAATGCGGACATATTCCGAGATCACTGACATCTCCGGCTCAGTAGGTAATTTCAATGTAAAAGGCATCCAGCACCCCAGGTATGTCATGGTCGATCGCTGCAAAGGGTGTATCGATGAATGTTCACATGTCTGCCCGGTAGAGATACCTAACCCATTTGACAGCGGCCTTGGCAAGACAAAGGCCATCAACATGCCTATCCCGCAGGCTGTCCCGCAGTCGGCTTACATCAACAATGAATACTGTGTTGGCTGCGGACTTTGCAAACAGGCCTGCCCGGCAGATGCAATCGATTTCAGCCTGAAGGAAGAGGAGTTCTCGTTCACAGTCGGGGCTGTGATAGTCGCAACCGGTTACCAAGGGTTCGATGCAAAGCGCAAGGAAGAGTATGGTTACAGTGTCTATCCGGATGTCCTGACCAATATGGAACTGGAGAGGCTGCTCAATGCATCAGGACCAACACGCGGCAAAGTAGTCGTACCATCCACACGAGAGATTCCGAAGAAAGTTGCTTTTATCCAGTGCGTCGGTTCCAGGGATGAGACCGTTGATAATCCCTACTGCTCCCGGGTCTGCTGCATGTCATCCATGAAGAATGCACAGATGATAAAGGAGCGCTATCCTGATACCGATGTTACCATTCATTACATTGACATACGTGCTGCCGGCGAGATGTACGAGGAATACTATGTACGCACGCAGTTAATGGGTGTAAATTTCATTCGCGGGAAAGTCGCTGAAGTGCAGCTTGACACGCAAGGACAGATGAAGCTCAGGTACGAAGACACGCTCGACTGTGCAATCCGTGAGGAGCCTTACGACCTTGTAATTCTGGGAACCGGAATGGAAGCCAGCACCACTTCAGATCCGATCGCAAAGATGCTGAATCTCTCAAAAAGGCCTGACAGGTTCTTATCCATCGCACACCCAAAGATGAGACCAGTGGATGCTCACATAAACGGTGTCTTTATCGCAGGCTGTGCTTCAGGACCAAAGGAGATACAGACATCGATCGCACAGGGAAGTGCATCTGCTGCAAGGTCCACCCGCCTGCTGGCAAAGGGCGAGCTTGAGAACGATCCTTTCAGTGCACATGTCGATCCGGAAAAATGTATCGGCTGCCGCATATGTGAGAACACATGTAATTTCAATACGATCAAGGTCATAGACGGGAAAGCAGTGGTTGACGAGATCTCCTGCCAGACATGTGGTTCATGCAGTGCATCCTGTCCCACAGATGCCATTACCATGCCCCATAGCACTGACGAACAGATCATAGCACAGATAAGGGCAGCCCTTGAGGTAAAGGATGAGTTCCCGCTTATCATTGCGTTCCTCTGCAATTGGTGCAGCTATGGTTCCGCTGACCTTGCAGGAACATCAAGGATACAATATCCGACTAACGTCAGGATCATCAAAGTTATGTGCGCCGGACGTGTCGACCCGGATTTCGCACTGGAAGCATTGCAGGGAGGCGCTGACGGAGTGCTCGTTACAGGTTGCCGTCTCGATGAATGTCACTACATCCTCGGCAACCTTGATGCAAAACACAGGATGGAGAATCTCAAAGAAGTACTCGATGAGATCGGGCTGGACCCTAAAAGACTGCGTTTGCAATGGATATCCGCAGCAGAAGGAGAGAAATTTGCAAAGACCATCGAGGATTTCGTTGACGAACTTACAGAACTCGGTCCGGTGGGTTCCGAGTTGCCGGAGGTGCAGGAGTGAGCGACGAAGAAAAGTCCATGACCGTCTCAAGAGAGATGGACATACAGGGCAACCACATACTTTACAAACTGGTCTCCGACAGGTCTGAAAAAACACTTGATTACGATTACAAGAGATGCGTGGGATGTGGCATCTGTGTAAGGATATGTCCCACAAAAGCACTCGAGCTTGGACCTATCAAGGAAATAGCCACCGGTATGGATGCACCACCTGTGATGATGGACCTTGATAAATGCACCTTTTGTTCAATGTGTGTAAACTTCTGCCCTGTAACAGCACTGGAAATGAGAACGGAAGGAGATTTCCCTGAAGAGGAACTCTATCCTGTGCTGGAATACAAGGTTGAGATGAACGAGAAATGCGTACCTTGTTCCCTTTGTGAAGCATCATGCCCCGAGGATGCCATTGAGCTTGAATACACATTCCCGAAAAAAGAAGAGATAGCACCTTTAAAAGAGAACGCTGAAGGCGAGATCGAGATAGATACCGAGAAATGCAATCTCTGCGGCATATGTGCAGCTTTCTGTGACGCCTTCCTCATGCTGGAAAAGGAACCTACAGCAGCCGACCCCATGCCCTTTGAACAACTCATTGTGGACGAGGACATGTGTGACTACTGCATGCTCTGCCAGGACATCTGTCCCGAGGATGCAATTCGTGTAAAAGGAGAGCGTCCCTGCGAACCTCCTGTGGTCTCAGGACATGTGACGGTAGATGATGATAAATGCACACGATGTGGCTGGTGTGACGCAGTCTGCCCATATGATGCGGTTGATCTGCTCAAACCTTTCGAAGGTGAGCTGGTCCTTGTCGAAGAACATATCGAAAAATGCGACACACAGGGCTGTCATGCCTGTTTTAATATCTGCCCATCCCACCTCTGGTACGTCCCGGAAGATGGAAAGAAGATCGCAGCAGTACACGATCTTTGCACTTACTGCGGAGCCTGCGTCAATGCATGTCCCGTGGATGTGATGAAAGTTGCACGCAGCAAGGTAAATCATACTGATATACCCGATACACCCTGGGCATCTGAGTGGAAGGACGCCATTGATTCACTCCTCACAAAAGAAAGAAAGCGACCAGATATTTCAAGGGCACTTGAGATTGAAAGCGAGCCACTGAAAGAGCATGTGGATATCGCGTTCCCGTATGTCGATGAAGAGATGATGGGTAAAGTTTTCGACAGGATGGAAAAGGCAAGGGATGTCCTTACCAAACCAAAGTTCAGGAGGATCCTGAACAAAGGTGATGCAGAGGATATCCACAGGTCCATGGAAAAGTAAGATCTAAAATCAGAAAAGTTAAATTATGGAATGATCACTTTTTCAGGAAACAGATGCCATCCTGTTTCACGGGGTCTGCTGATATACAGGCATAAGAACTGCCTGTGCCATCAGGCACATCTATCGTCTTAAGATATTCCTGAAACCATTATTAAGGACGATACCCTTATACCAGTGAACAGATAGCAAACAATACTTTTATAACGCCTAACACATTTTGTTGTCTAGATTGTGACAGAGTAATTTTTGGTGATACTTTTATGAGCAAAATGATCGACTACCGTGAACTTGGACTAAAATGCGGACTTGAGATTCATCAGCAGCTGAACTCAAAGGAGAAACTCTTCTGTAGATGCCCTACTAAGATACGTGACACGGATGAGTCGAACTTTGAATTCTTCCGTTACCTGCGCCCTACTGCAAGTGAGATGGGGGAGACCGACAGGGCAGCACTTGAGCAGACAAAGGTCAACAGGAAATATATCTACAAAGCATACGACAGCACCTGCCTTGTGGAAAATGATGAGGAACCACCTCGTGAACTTAACAAAGAATCGCTTGACATTGCATTATCAATTGCAAAGCTATTGCACATGGTACCAGTGGAGCAGCTCCACGTTATGCGAAAGATAGTTGTGGACGGATCAAATACAAGCGGATTCCAGAGAACTGCTTTCCTCGCAGGAGGCGGACACCTCGACACATCTGAAGGAGATGTAGGTGTCGATGTCCTTTGTGTGGAAGAAGAGGCTGCACAGAAAATAGAGGATGCAGGCGATTCTATCATATACTCACTTGACAGACTTGGCATCCCGCTCGTGGAGATCGGTACAGCACCTGACATAATCTCACCGGCCCATGCAAAAGAGACAGCTGCCAATATCGGCATGCTGCTCCGTTCTACCGGTAAGGTAAAAAGAGGTCTTGGGACCATCAGGCAGGATGTTAACATATCCATTGCAGAAGGAGCCCGTGTGGAGGTCAAAGGTGTCCAGGCTCTTGATCTTATCGAAACTATTGTTGAAAGGGAAGCCGAGAGGCAGGTCAACTTGCTTGAGATACGCAGGTCCCTTCTGGAGAGAGATGCAAGTGTCCATGAGGAGATATTTGATGTGACCGACCTGTTCAGGGAAACAGAATCAAAGGTCATAAAGAAATCACTCAAGAAAGGAAAGGTACTTGCAGTTCTTTTGCCCGGATTCGCAGGACATGTGGGAATGGAAGTACAGCCCGGAAGACGTCTGGGTACCGAGTTTTCCGACCGCGCAAAGACCTCAGGCGTAGGTGGCATATTCCACACTGATGAACTGCCCAATTATGGTATAACCGAAGATGAGGTCGCCTCATTGCGTGATTTCGTCGGTGCAAAAGAAGGAGATGCTGTCGTCATGGTAGCAGACAAAGAGAAACGTGCCTGGGGTGCGATGGAGAGTGTGCTGATCCGTGCAAAGGAAGCACTGGAGTTCGTTCCGGAAGAGACCAGACGTGCACTTCCTGATGGTAACAGCGCATACATGAGACCACTTCCAGGTGCATCAAGGATGTACCCCGAGACAGATGTACCACAGGTGGAGATCAGGAAGGATTACTTTGACACTATCGAGATCCCTGAGCTTCTAACTGAAAGAGCAAAGAGGTTCAGCAAAGATTACGGACTCAACGAGGAACTTGCAGAGAAGATCGCATATTCACAGGACCTGACACTTTTCGAGGAATTGATGAGCAGGTTCAACAATGACAAAAATGTCACTGCAACTCTTATCGTAACCACACTCACAGGACTTGTACCTGAACTAAAACGTGATGGTGTGAACGTTACTAACATTAATGATGAGCATTTCAAACAGATGTTCGAGATCATATCTTCAGGTGACGTCGCCAAAGAAGGTATCGAACAGATACTTCGCTATGTTGCAAAGAAACCAAAGGTCAATATCAGAGATAGTCTGGAAGATCTTGGACTTACAGGCATTGACACATCACAGATCGAAGAGTTTATCACAAAGATCGTGGAAGAAAGACAGGACTTTGTGAAAGAAAAGGGACCAGCAGCCGTAGGACCTCTCATGGGAATTGTAATGGGAGAGTTCCGTGGGAAGATTGACGGAAAAGTTCTCAGTGAACTCTTGAAACAAAAGATTAATGAGTGTATTAATACATAATATTCATTAGATATTATGACACTTGGTAGAAATAACACTGGTACATTAGTCTTAAAGATTGCATTGATCGCGTCAATTCTATTGATATCAACGGCTTTGGCAGGTGCTGTAACAGTAGAAGAGACAGAACAACTGACCTTTGAAGTCAACCAGAGATCACCTGCGTGGAGTCCGGATGGGCAATTGATAACTTATTCTTCAGAGCAGGCCATCTGGGTCATGAATGCAGATGGATCTGACCAAACAAGGGTATATGATACCATTGCATGGGAAGGAGAGCCTTCTTTCAGTTCAGATGGAAAATTCATCTATTATGCTACAGAACATGTTCAGCCATTCTCTTCCAAGTTCATCAGTATACGTGTGGTAGAACTTGCTGACAAAAGCAATACCTCACAGATAACGGAAAATGCTGATAAAAGGGAACCCGTCATGAGTCCTGACGGAACAAAGATAGCATATCTGTCCAAGGTCTCAGGCAACTATGACATCTGGGTAATGAACCCTGATGGTAGTGAGAGCAAGCAGATTACCGATTCAGCCAGTGATGAAGGGGCACCCTCCTGGTCACCTGAAGGTGAAATGCTGGCATATTCACTGGAAGGTAACCTCTGGACCGTCGAACTTAGTAACAGGGTTCCGGTAATCCTCAGGAATGACACTTTTGAGAACACACATCCAGTGTTCAACCCTGACGGATCAAAGATAGTATTTGCATCTGACAGGTCTGGAAATTCCGACATATGGGTCATGAACTCAAATAGTCTAGGCATAGAACAGATCACATTTGAGAATTCGACTCAAATATACCCTGCCTGGAATCCTGAAGGCGACAAAATAGCATTTGCATCGAACGAAGGTGGTGACTACAACATCTGGACAGTTACACTTTCAGACACCGAGAAGCCAATTGAGTTGGGACTGGACAAGGAACTGATAATGGAAGAAGAAGAGTTCGATCTCGTAAAAGAAATCGAAGAGTTCGTACTATTATCACCACTGAGAACACTCATGATACTGTTTGCAGTGTCAATGGTCATTATAGTAATGTTCCTCAGAAACTTCCTGAAAGGACTGTAAGAACAGTCCTTTAATTTTCCTTTTACGTATATTACCTTTTATTATCCTATTATATTAGAAGCAAGAGTTCTACCAATCATATCTGTTCTGAAAGTTCTAGATTCCATCGTAACGCTTATAGCCTATTCATGACATGTATTCGCAGGTTCGGATGATGTCTGCAGTAATAGGATTAGAAGATGGAACAATTTTAAAAGGTACTGGTTTCGGTGCCGAAGGTATCGTTTGCGGAGAACTTGTTTTTACTACCCAGTACACAGGATATGAGGAGTCTCTTACAGACCCGTCCTATACTGGTCAGATATTAATGTTCACGTACCCTTTGATAGGGAACTATGGTGTCAATGATGAAACATTCCAGTCCGACGGCGTAAAGGCCGAAGGTCTTGTGGTAAGGGAAGCCTGCCTTTCTCCAAGTCACCACCTTTCCACGCGTAATATTTACAAATTGATGGAGGATGAAGGTAAGCCGGGGATATCCGGTATTGACACACGTATGCTTACCATCGGTACCAGAGAGCATGGTACCATGCGTGCTGCACTGATAAACGGCAGCGACGATGGTGAAGAAGCAGTCAGGCTGGCAAGAGAACAGCCCGATATTTCAAGCCTTGATCTTATCTCAAGGGTCACCTGCAAAGAGCCTTACACAATCGAAAGTCAGGTAAAGACCGCTGACAAAAAACACGTTGTGCTCTTTGATCTTGGTATGAAGAAGAACATCTCCATGAGCCTGTTGAAAAGAGGCGTTGATGTTACAGTAGTGCCTGCCAACACACCCACTTCTGTGATCGAGGATTACAACCCGGATCTGCTCTTCCTTTCCAATGGCCCGGGAGACCCACAGAACGCACAAAATGCCATTGATGTTGTTAAGGACCTGGCAGGAACAATGCCAATATCAGGCATCTGCCTTGGACACCAGGTGATCTCAAGAGCACTTGGAGCAGATACATATAAGCTCAAATTCGGACACCGCGGAGCAAACCAGCCGGTCAAGGACCTGGAATCTGGAATTGTCCACATAACATCACAGAATCACGGTTTTGCTGTTGAAGGTGACTCATTTGACGATACTGATGTGACTGTAACACAGATCAACACTAATGATAATACAGTCGAGGGAATCGAACACAACGATCTTGACATCTTCAGTGTCCAGTATCATCCGGAAGCACATGCCGGACCAAGGGACACGGAAAAGATATTCTTTGGAAAGGTCATGAAAGCTATGGGAGGCAGGGTATAATGACAAAACGGACAGATATTAAGAAGATCCTGCTGATAGGTTCCGGACCGATCATGATCGGACAGGCAGCAGAATTCGATTTCTCAGGAAGCCAGGCTTGCAGATCATTAAGAGAAGAAGGATACAAAGTGGTCCTTGTAAACTCCAATCCGGCAACTATCATGACCGATCCGGAGATGGCAGATGCCGTTTACATCGAACCGCTTGAAGCAAAGATAATCGCTAAGATAATCGAAAAAGAAAGACCTGACGGTATCATTGCAGGTATCGGCGGCCAGACCGGACTCAACCTTACAAGCGAACTCGCTGAGATGGGAGTTTTCGAAAAGTTCAATGTCGAATTACTTGGAACATCTCTTGAAGCCATCAAGAACACTGAGGACCGTGAACTCTTTAAGAAAAAGATGGAAACTATCGGTGAGAAAGTACCTAAAAGCGTGGCAGTTTCCACACTTCAAGAAGCTGAGAAAATTATCGATGAACTTGGATTACCCCTTATCATCCGCCCCGCATACACCCTTGGAGGTGCCGGTGGCGGTATCGCATACACAAAGGAACAGCTTCTCGAGATAACAGAAAGAGGCCTGCGACGCAGCAGGATCAATCAGGTCCTCATCGAAGAGAGCGTTCTTGGATGGAAGGAATTCGAATATGAAGTAATGCGTGACTCCAACGATACCTGTATCGTTATCTGTAACATGGAGAACCTTGACCCAATGGGCGTTCACACAGGTGAATCCATTGTAGTGACACCTTCCCAGACACTGAACGATATAGAACACCAGATGCTGCGAACAGCAGCTATCAAGATCATACGTGCTTTTGGTATTGAAGGTGGATGTAACATCCAGTTCGCTGCCAAAGATGGCGAATATAGGATCGTTGAAGTGAATCCACGTATCTCAAGATCATCAGCTCTTGCATCAAAAGCAACAGGTTACCCTATTGCCAGGGTCACAGCTAAGATCGCGATTGGCATGACACTTGACGAGATACTCAATGATGTCACCAAGAAGACGCCGGCATCCTTTGAACCTACCATCGACTACATTGTTACAAAAATACCAAGATGGCCATTCGACAAGTTCGTAACAGCGGACAAGACACTTACTACTGCTATGAAAAGTACCGGTGAAGTAATGTCCATCGGACGTACCATTGAAGAATCACTTCAAAAAGCCGTCCGCTCTCTTGACATCGACATGAAGTTAGGAAGCAAGAAGTGGGATCAGGCAGAGGTGATCACCCTGCTGAAAACACCTACAAGCGAACGACTCTTTGTAGTATTCCATGCATTGAAGACCGGAATGAGCATTGAGGAAGTCTCCGAGCTTACAGGTATTGATGTATTCTTCATAACGAAGATCAACAATATCATCGAAATGGAATCGGATCTTGAGAACAAGCTTTTCGCAGGCGAGCTGGATAATGATATGCTCAGGTCTGCCAAGAGAATGGGATTCACCGACGATCGAATCGCAGAGCTGACAGGTAAGGCTCGAGAGGAGATCACTGACCTGCGTCGCAATAATGAGATCACCACCACCTACAAGATGGTAGATACATGTGCTGCGGAATTCGCTGCAGAGACCCCTTATTATTATTCATGTTATGAGACTATGTGCGAAGACCAGCCAACCGACAGGAAGAAGGTCCTGATCCTCGGCGCAGGTCCGATACGCATCGGTCAGGGTATCGAGTTCGACTACTGCACCGTCCACGCTGTCACAGCCATCCGTGAGGAAGGTATTGAGGCACATATCATTAACAACAATCCGGAGACAGTATCAACTGATTACGATACATCCGACAAGCTGTTCTTTGAACCTCTGACACTTGAAGATGTCATGAACGTGATCGAACGCGAGAAACCATACGGAGTGCTTGTCCAGTTCGGTGGTCAGACATCTGTCAACCTTGCAATGCCACTCCAGAAAGAGCTTGATCGTCGTGACGATATCGATACGATAATCCTCGGAACCTCTCCGGAAGATATCGACATGGCAGAGGACAGGGAGAAGTTCAACCTGATGATGAACAAGCTTGATGTCGCACAGCCTGAAGCAGGTTATGCAACATCCCAGGAAGATGCAATTGAGATCGCATCACGCATCGAATACCCTGTACTGGTCAGACCATCATATGTTCTCGGTGGACGTGCAATGGAGATAGTCTATGAGCAGTCAGACCTTGAACGTTATATGAGAGAAGCAGTTCGTGTTTCTCCTGAGCATCCAATACTTATCGATGACTTCCTTGAAGGCGCGGTCGAGATCGATGTAGATGCTGTCGGTGATGGAAAGGAGGTACTTATCGGTGCTATCATGGAACACATTGAAGAAGCAGGTGTACACTCCGGTGACTCCGCATGTGTGATCCCACCATATTCACTCTCCGAAGAAACACTCGCTACAGTACGTGATTATACCCGTAAGATCGCACTTGCGCTCAATGTAAAGGGACTTATCAATATCCAGATGGCAGAGCAGAACGGAAAGGTCTATGTGCTTGAAGCAAACCCACGTTCCAGCCGAACGATACCATTCGTATCAAAGGCTGTCGGACTTCCACTTGCCAAGATAGCTGCACAGGTCATTATCGGACATACACTTGAAGACCTTGGCTATGCAAACCATGATGAGATACCTGTGAAACATTACTCCGTCAAGGAAGTATTACTTCCATTCGACAAATTGCCAGGCGCAGATCCTGTGCTCAGCCCTGAGATGAAGAGTACCGGAGAGGTCATGGGAGTTGACTATGATTTCGGACGTGCTTTCTTTAAGGCACAGCTCAGTGCAGACAATATCCTGCCACTTAGCGGTTACGTTTTCATGTCCATCAGGCAGAACGACAAGGACGCCTTTGTTGAAACTGCCCGTAAGATGCAGGATGCAGGGCTTAAGCTGATCGGTACTAAAGGTACTGTGAACTTCCTTGCTGAGAAAGGCATCAATATGGAAGCAGTGATGAAAGTGCATGAGGGCAGTCCTAACGTCATCGATATGATGCGCAGGGATGAGGTGGCACTCATTGTGAACACACCAACAGGAAGGCAGTCACGAAATGACGGATACAACATCCGCCGTGCAGCAGTCGACTTCAAGGTACCGTATATTACTACGATCCAGGCTGCAAAAGCTGCGGCTGATGCTATTGTCTCAATGAAGAAGGGAGACATTACCATCAAGTCCATCAATGAATATCACAAAGATATCATCAGGAACTAATTATCATTTAAAGGAAGCTAAATATCATGTCAAAGAAAGTAGTACTTGCTTATTCCGGAGGGCTGGACACATCCATCTGCATCCCGCTCCTCAAAGAGGAATACGGATATGACGAGGTCATAACAGTAGCAGTCGATGTGGGACAGCCAAAGGAAGATGTCGCACAGGCAGAAGAGAAGGCACAGAAGATCAGTGACCTGCATTTCACACTTGATGTTCGCGAGGAGTTCGTGAACGATTACATCTTCCCTTTGATAAGAGCCAATGGTGACTACGAGGGCTATGTTATGGGAACATCCATCGCACGCCCACTCATCGCCAAAAAGGTCGTCGAGATAGCAGAACAGGAAGGTGCTGTTGCACTGGCACACGGCTGTACCGGAAAAGGCAACGACCAGCTTCGTTTCGAGGCTGTGTTCAGGCTCACTGATATGGATGTCATCGCACCTATGAGGGAGATGAACCTGACCCGTGAATGGGAGATCGAATACGCAAAAGAACATGGCATACCAGTAGGTGTGACCACTGCAAAACCATGGAGCGTTGACGAGAACATCTGGAGCAGAAGCATTGAAGGCGGAAAGCTCGAAGACCCGGGATACATCCCACCTGAGGAGATCTACAAGTGGACAGCTTCACCTGAAGACGCACCAGAGGCACAGACCATCGTGATCGGTTTCGAGAACGGTGTGCCGGTATCACTTGATAATGAGAAGATGGACGGTGTGGAGCTCATTGAGAAGCTGAACGTCATTGCAGGCACACACGGTGTCGGACGTACTGACATGATCGAAGACCGTGTCCTCGGACTTAAAGCACGTGAGAACTATGAGCACCCTGCAGCAACCGTACTCCTTGCAGCACACAGGGACCTTGAGAAATTAGTGCTCACACGCTCTGAACTCAAGTTCAAGGCAATGGTCGATGAACAGTGGTCTGAGCTTGCATACTACGGTCTTGTGGACGAACCACTCTACGATGACCTGAATGCGTTCATTGACAAGACACAGGGACGTGTCAGCGGTAATGTTACAATGAAGCTTTACAAAGGAAGCCTCACCATCCTTGCAAGAACCTCACCGGCTGCACTTTATTCAGAGGAACTTGTGTCCTTTGATGGAACAAGCATCGACCAGAAGGATGCCGAAGGATTTGCAAAATATCACGGATTCCAGGCACGCCTGTTCAGGAAATTCGTTGACAAGAACTAAAAATAGTTTGTAAGTATGCGTTTATCGCATACTAACATTTTCATTCATTCATTCATTCATTCATTCATTCATTCATTCTGCATTTAAACCTGAAATTATCCATTCAGGAAAGCATCAAGCCTTTTCATTCCTTCTTCAATGTTCTCCAGGCTGTTGGCATATGAGAACCTGATATATCCTTCCGCACCATCGCCAAAATCAATTCCCGGAGTGACAGCCACCCCTGCTTCATCCAGTATTGTGCGGCTCAGTTCAAGAGAGTCATTTCCAAACTCATGGGCATCAGCAAGTACATAGAAAGCTCCCATTGGTTCGTATCCCACGTTAAACCCGATATCTTGCAGCCTCTTAAGCATGTATTTCCTGCGTTTGTCATATGTGGCCACCATTTCATCAACATGCTCCTGCGGGCCACGAAGTGCAGCGATACCTGCCTCCTGGACAAAGCTGTTGGCACATATGAAGAAGTTCTGCTGGAGCTTTTGCAGGACCCTCATGCAATCAAGAGGTGCAATGAGATATCCAAGCCGCCATCCTGTCATACAGTATTTCTTGGAAAATCCATTGAGAACAAAGGCATTGTCAGTATACTCAAGTATGCTGTGATCCTTTCCGCCATAAACAAGCCCCTGATAGATCTCGTCCGAGATGATTGGAATGTCCCCTGCTATTTCTGCAATTCCCTGCATGTCCTTTGATGGCATTACATAACCCGTTGGATTGGAGGGACTATTGATCAGAATTGAACTGCTATCAGCATCAAGATTCTCAGACACAAGCTCTGGCGTCAGACCAAAACCATTCTCTTCGGATGTGTATGCAAAATTCGATGTGCAACCAAGAGCACTGACGAAATTCGGGTAGCAGGCATAATGTGGATTTGGCAGGAGAACCGTATCCCCCTGATCAAGCAATGCCATGAAGGTCAACATCAACGCAGGACTTGTCCCGGATGTCACAAGGACCTGCTCGGGAACAAGTTCAAGCCCGAACCGGTTGTTATAATCATCCACTATGGCACTTCTCAGCTCATACAGGCCCTGACTATGAGTGTAGCGGGTGTTACAGGCTGCAAGTGATTGGTTTGCTGCATCACAGATGTGTGGTGCTGTTGGAAAATCAGGTTCTCCGATCTCAAGATGAACAATGTCCCTGCCGGATCGTTCCAGTTTCTGGGCACTTTCCAGCACTTCCATGACATAGAAAGGAGGTATGTTCATGGATCTTTCAGATAGCAATAAAGAGGCAGGTGGATGTGACATTCTTGGTAGCTCCTGATCCTAAGTTCTTAATATGTATGCTCTTGAGGTTTATTTAAGGATAGCTTATAATACATATGAGAGAAGAAAATGTTTTTGAACAAAAAATAAGGGAAGATAACAAGATGACAAAGATCACCGTCGATTCAGTAATATGTGGATTTACCCATACAATAAACGGGAAGCTGAACGATGATAAGATAATAATCGATATCGAAAGCCCATGTGAAAAGATAAAGGGATTTTCCCACATGGAGGTCCCGATGATGGAGATATTCGGGATCGATGATAACTATGTCATCAGGAAAGCAAAAGATGCAAAATGCAGTTCTACCTGCCTGATCCCATGTGCAGTACTTCACATGTGCAGCCTGGAGGCAGGCTTCATGTCAAAGAACCTGGCAGAGAACTCCGGAAGTATCAGCATAAATTTTGAACCTTGAAGATCCTCCCCGCCACAAGCCAAAGAATATCTCATTATTCTTTGCAATATTCCTTTTCATCAGCAAGACAGGCTTCATATAACTGTTCACGAAGGTCCGGCATAGCTGAAAGTGCACGGGCCCAGTCAGGCATGAGCACATCTGAAGGATGCTCAAGGTAATCCTCACCTGCCCTCCTGATCACATTTGCAAACATATCAACATATAGTTCTTCCTCGTGTCTGTTATAACATAGACCATTGCAAAGGGCATCAGCATGATACCTGCGTATAAGGTCCTGTCCAAGGCGCTTGTATTTTACATGGATACCATGCAGGTAAGAAGGTGAAATTATATTATCCGTGGATTCCGTTGTGATCCTCATAAAGGTCGTGAAAATATCACCGACCATTTTGCATAGACCTTCGGATCTATTGGAACCTATGTCCTGATGCTTGTGATCATAGTAACCAAGATCTGTCTGACACACTTTTTTAGTTGTTGTGTTTCTATAGACCTCTGCGAGAAGACCTACTTCAAGTCCCCAATCTGCAGGGATGCGTATATTCATCGCAAGATCACTGGTCATTGCAAATTCACCTGCAAGAGTATACCTGAAAGCAAGAAGATACCGAAGTATGTCCGCCTTGGAATCCATTTGCAAAGTATCGAGCAGAGGACGGATGAAAAGCCTGAAAACACGACCATGCATGGTCTTCTTTTCCATGTTGATCCTGGCATAATATCCTTTATTGAAAAAGAAGTTAAGTTCAGGTTCCACAACAGGATATAGCAGTTTTGCAGGGAAATCCTTTGAATAAGTGACAATATCAGCATCATGATAAGCAATAGCATAGGAATCAAGAGTGGCTATTCCCGTAGCTATCCAGACATCTTTTCCTTTACCTTTATAGGATGTAAGGTCAATTCCCATCTTTTTCATTGTGAATAAGGTATGCTGGATCCTTGGACCGTCACACCAGACCACGATGTGAGGTACATTCAATTCCTTGAAAAATTCCACCACGTGAATATACTGTTCCGCATTTTCAGCTGCAAGAGCAATAACAACCTGATTAACGCACGTACCCTCATTGAGGTTGGAAATTATATTCTTAAGAGGTGGATTGTTAACCTCCTCATACAAAATAGGAATAACGAGTGATGCAGGTCTGCGACTCTTAAGTTCATTTATTCTCTTGATAAGCCTTTCTTTATCAATACTAAAATCATGAATTGTCGTAATATATTCTTGATAGAAATCCATCTAACTCCCCAGTAGATCTGATAGCCTACAAAGCATTCATAACCCGGGAAAAGGACTGCTCGAAATGCATTCCCCCAACTGTAGATGCATCCCAATATTCCCGTTTGTATGATAGGTTGAATATCTATATATAGGACATTCAATATAAGCTTTTATACGAACGGGAAATATAAAACTGGCAACGGTCGGTCGAAATATTAACATATGGCCGTATATTTTTTTAACTGCGGGCAGGGGGAACGATCTTGAGATATATCATATTTACAGACCTTGATGGCACTTTAATAGACCATGATACCTATTCATACGAGGCAGCAAGGCCTGCGCTTAGCCTGCTCAAACAAAAAGATATACCGTTAATATTCTGTACCAGCAAAACACGTGCAGAGATCGAGGTCTATGTTAAAGAACTGGACTGCCGCCATCCATTCATATCGGAGAATGGTGGAGGCATATTCATACCGGAAGAATATTTTGATATTGATCTGAAGTTCGACCACAAGCTTGGGAACTATAATGTCATAGAACTTGGGACCAGCTATTCCAAATTAAAAGATACACTAATTGAGATCAGTAAGAGCTCCGGTATTGAGATAATCAATTTCGGAAATATGACCACTGAAGAAGTAAGTGAGGATACAGGACTTGATCTTCACTCTGCGGGACTTGCAAAGATACGCGAATATGATGAGGTTTTCCGGATAATCGATGAGACTGAAGATAAAGCCTCCCGGATAATGGAACTCATAGGATCTGCAGGATACAACCACACAAGAGGTGGCAGATACTGGCATATAATCGGAAATAATGATAAAGGCAAAGCTGTCAGGATACTAAGTGATATCTACAAACAGCAGTTCACTGATGTTACTACAATAGGTCTGGGCGATAGCATGAATGACCTGCCAATGCTGGGATCTGTGGATATACCTGTTCTTGTACAAAAGCCGGGTAGTTTACACGATCCTTCCATAACTGATCCGAAGATAAAGCATGTAAAGGGTATCGGACCTATAGGGTGGAACAATGCGATCAGCGAGATAATCGAGAAGGGATCAGAAATTTAATAATAAGAGTCTAAAGGGGTACAGGGAATGACACGAATTGAGAATATGATATCAAGAGCCTTTTTGATAGGTATTATCAAGATGGTAGACAAAAACGGGATTCAGAACGCACTGGAATGGTTACGTGAGATCGGAGAAGAAATGGCTGAGATCGAAGGACCGGGATTTGAAGGTGCTCGCGAAGATGAGATCAACTATTTGCCGGTGTGTCCGTTCTCAAACACACTTCTTGATTTTATAAAGATCTACGGGGAGAGACCTTCACAATTCGTAGAGCTCATAAACCTTTCTAACAAGCAAATGATGGAAGCGGAAGACGGATGGGACTATCCGGCACTTACAACAGTCACAGGCATACTTCATCACAGCTACCTTAAGAGACGAGGGATGATGGCAGGTGTTGAACTTCTTAACGTGGGATCAAGATGTCCCCGAACCAACAATTTCGTCTACAACGAGAAAGCCCTTGAAAAGGCAAATATGACAAAAGAAGACGTTGATAAGTATCTAGAGAAAGCATATTACGTTTGCAAGATCAATTACCTTAAAAAGGAGTGAAATTCTTGAACCTGATCGAAGCTGAAAAACTCTACGAGAACAGCGTGAAGATCCTGAAGAACAACCAGCATGAAAAAGGAGGATTTTATGCAAGTCCGCCAGGAACACGTTATCCTTTTATCTACCCGAGGGACCACTCTGTGGCAATACTTGGCTGCATTGAAGCCGAGATGATGGATGAGGCCCGAAGAGGTCTTGAATTCGTCCTGAACTCCCAGAAACCTCTGGGAGAATTTTCCCAGAGATATGATGTTGACGGAAATGATGCCAGCTACAAGGACCTCCAGATCGATGGAAACGGTCTGGTCCTTTTTGCAATGGGAAAATATTTTGAAGCAACAGGTGGACTCTTCTTTGAATCAATGGCAGACAGGACTTTTGTGGAAAAGCACTGGGAAACAGTTAAGAAAGCCGTTGAGTTCATATTAATGAACAAGAACGAAGAGGTAGACCTGATCCATACCGTGAACAGCATCCATGAATATCCGGCCTACGAGCATGGCTTTGAGATCTATGCCAACTCTGCCTGTTGTGCAGGGATCCTTGCGGCAGTAAAAATGGGAGAGGCTCTTGGTGAAGATGTCGCCAACTGGAAAGCTGAGGCTGAAAAGGTCAGGGAAGCCATCCTTACGCGGATGTATAGCCCACGTAGGCGTTCATTTATCAAATGTATCCGTGTGAAAGAGAAAAGCAGCAACCCTATCGGATATGATGCTTTTGCATCAAGCGTCATCGATGTGGATGTTGTGGAATACGCACCTGCATACTTTGAGCTCATCGACCAGCATGATATCAAGAACCGTTATACGGTCAGGAGGATACACGATAACCTCTGGGACAAGGAAATAGGAGGTTTGAACCGCTATCCGGAAATATGGGACAGGAATAACGGAGGATACGGACCATGGTGCCACTTTACCTGCCAGCTTGCAAACCACTATATTGCCATTGATGACGAGGATATGGCAGAGATGTACATGGGCTGGGTACTGGATATGTCACACAACTATCTCCTGCCGGAACACATCTCGACAATTGAAAGGTTCGAGATATGGTATGAAGACTATACCAACGCAAAGATCCTCAGGGATAGTAAACTTACCATGATCGAGAATATACGCAACCATCCAAAATGGAAGGATGGAATGGCATACGTAACGATACCCCTTATATGGCCTCATGCAGAGTATATCAGGACTTACAAGAGCTATATTGAGAAGTTTGGATAAGAGAATTTATTTGCAGATAGTTCTTTGTAAGAGTAAAAGTTGTGCTGGCATCTTACCGACATCTCTCGGAAAAATGTCCTGCACTACTTTCTAATTTATTATTTTATTTTATTTTATTTTATCATATTTTAATATCAGCCCTCTTTTTTCAAATTATCCAATTGTCAACTGTTATTTTTCTGAAGATCCCATCTCTTCCCATATAGGAGATACAAGACTGAAATTATCCACATCGAAAAGCCCCATATCAGTAAGTCTCAACGAGGGGATCACCGGGAGAGCTATGAATGAATGGGTTATGAATGGTGCAGGAAGGGTACAGCCGATACTCTTTACTGCCATATGAAGATCGTTCAATCTTTTTTCAACCTCTTCGACAGGAAGAGTGCTTAACAGACCGGCAAACGGAAGTTCAAGCCTGTCAACTACCTTACCATCATTGACAACACAAATACCACCATTCATCTCCCGAATGGTGTTGGCACACAATGCCATGTCTGAATGGTTGTCCCCTGTTACCACAACGTTGTGGCTGTCGTGCCCTATGCTCTGACCGATAGCACCATTTCTGATGCCTATTCCTTTGATAAAACCAAGCCCTATGTTACCTGTCTTTCCATGTCTTTCGATCACAGCAACACTCAGGACATCATTATCACCATCCGGAAGCAACACACCATCAAGGTCTGAATGAAGTATTGCATTCTCTTTTTCCGTAAGGATCTGATCCGGCAGGATCTTTATCACTGAGACTCTGTAATCCTTATCAGGAGTTGCTTTTAGTTGCATGTCAGATGCATCGACCTCTGAGAACCTGACCGTATTAAAAACGAGATCAGGATATTCATAAGATGGAGTGAAGCCATCGACAGGCTTCCCTGCTGCATAGACCGAATCTATGCTGAAGGCATCAAGGTCATCAAGCACAATAAGATCTGCTTTCCTGCCAATTGAAATGGAACCAACAATATCATCAAGATGGTAATGCTTTGCAGTATTGATGCTTGCCATGCAGATCGCATCAATAGGAGAAAGTCCCATTACGATAGCCCTTCTGACTATCACATCCATGTAGCCTTCCATCAGATCAGACGGATGTTTGTCATCAGTGACAAAGAAAACGTTCTCAAGGGACACACCGTCCCTTATAAGTCGTGGAAGAAAACGATCGAGAGATTTCGCAGCCGAACCTTCCCTGATCATAAGCTTCATTCCAAGACGAAGTTTTTCAAGCGCCTCTTCATATTCAATGGATTCGTGGTCTGTTGATATACCGGCTGCCATATAGCCCCACAATTGCTCACCGGCAAGTGCAGGACAGTGGCCATCGACCACGAGCTTGTCTTTTAGTGCAGCCCTAATCATGGATAACTTGTTCTCATCTCCTGACAACACACCGGGATAGTCCATCAGCTCACCAAGACCTACGACATTCTCGTTATCGATCAGGGAATCAATATCATCCGAACTGATGGATGCACCAGACGTTTCAAAAGTGGTTGCAGGAACACATGATGAGATCGCTACAAAAACATTCAAAGGTAGTGACTTCGCTTCTTCAAGCACAAGTTCAATGCCTTTCCTACCAAGGACATTGGCTATCTCATGAGGATCGATCAGCACAGATGTTGTTCCATGTTCCAGAGCCGAGACAGAGAACTGGCTCAAGGTAACCATGCTGGATTCAAAATGAACATGACCATCGATCAGTCCGGGACAGATGTAACGACCACTTACATCGATGAGCTGAGTATCATCACCTTTAAGGCAGGAAACATCGCCGATACCTACAATATAGCCGTCCTTTACTGCAATATCCCTGTCCAATACCTCTTTTGTATTGACATTGACAATATGACCGCCGGTAAAGATTGTGTCTGCTTTAACTTTACCTGTAGCTGCAAATATCCTGTCCCTTATGTCCATGACAGATTTCTTGTATTTACAAAGTATAAGGATATTGCGCCATATGAAGCAGCAAATGGCAGACCTGTTTTGAAGATGACATATGTCCACTTCTCATTTCCAGAACTGTTTGTTCTTGGCATAGTTCCTTTCTGCAGCCATAATATCCCTGTAGAACGCTTCCTCGTCCACACGCATCTTTTCGATGACACGTGAAGCGGTATCAGGACCAATGCCACGGCTTGCAAGAGCTATAACGGCAAGCTTCCCGTTGCCCATCACAATGCCGGCATTTCGATATACCCGCTGAATGCGCTTCACATCTTCCTTTGCAGTTACCTTGTCCTGTTTCCGGACAAGCTTGATCTCTTCCTCTTCCCACGGTTTAAGGGCGGCCACCATTCTGGAATCACATACCGGACACTGGATCTCATCGGGAACGTTCATGACCTTCCTGCGTGACACCCATTTCTTGCAGTGTACACAGAACAATATGATCCGGTCGTGCATGATCCTGTCCTTCAGGGCAAGGACAATCGACCTGTCAGCTTTCTCCGGAGCTACAAGGTCACGCCTCATTGCAAATCCTGCCGAACCAATGGGTGTTGGCATAGGACTCACCAGTATGACCATCTCCTCTGAAGCTATGCGCGAAAGCACATCCCTTGCCTGGTCCACATCCAGCATGTTGTGGAAGATCTCACGCATGACCTCATCATACATGGAAGTGTCCTTGTAGATCTCGAGCAGCTTTTTCATGCTGATGCGATCGTAATCAATGTCCTTGCTCAATGCACCGAACTTGCGTGCCACATGGACCATCTTCCATTTCATCACTGAAGTGTTCTTCAGGGTCATCTCAATGATCGGCTCAATGTGCTCAGGCTGGATCTCATATATCATTTCCTGAATATGCAGGGCCTTCATACGCCTTGGGAACTGCATCCTTATCCTGTAAGGATCGATCTCCTGACTCACGCTGCTGCCAAAGCGTGCAGCAAGAAGGGAAGTAATTACCTTACCGATGGTCTCATTGGTAGTGTGTCCGAAACATGAATTGATTATGATGGCTTCTCCTTCATCCTCAATTACGATCGTATCATTATCAGGAAGTGGACAGCCTTTTGAAATGTGCTCTTTTATGAGATCTATGACAGTAAGGGCACTGTGAATATCAACAGGATATTCTTCCATCAGTGCTTCAGCTATTCTCTCATCATTTTTTCCATCGTGTAGCAGAAACGATATCCTGAACCGAATGCGCCCGACTTCCTGTGCCACTGCGAACGGGACAGGGATCTCCTCGCCCACCCAGCTTGGTATCTCACCCATGGTCTTGACAGGTTCAACTTTTATCCGGTCACGATCGGTATTCATCTCAATGACACGCCACATGTCACCCTTGGTAATGAAAACCGCACCGGGTGATGCAAAATTAACAACAAAAGCCTCATCCAGCATTCCAACAGACCTGCCGGAAACAATATCGTAGATCTCGAACTTCCTTTCATCAGGGATCATTGAAAGATTTTCGTAGTAATATTGCCAGCTCTTCTTTCGCCTGCTTATGGTGTCTGAACCCTCATCACGCCAGACCATCCGGTAATCAGTGACCTGTTCGATGACACGTTCAAGCTGTTCCATGGAAAGGTCCCTGAAAGGATAGGTCCGTCTTAGTATGGAATGGATCTTCTTTATCTCAACATCGCCAAAATCGATCACCATTCCGGAGATCTGGTTTGCCACAACGTCGAGGGAACCACTGTGGGGAATGATATTTTCAACTTTACCCTGTATTGCAGCCTTTGCGATGGCCATGCTTTCCACAATGTCATCGGAACCCATTGCAAGGATCGTACCCCTGGAGACCTCGTGTATCCTGTGCCCGGCACGCCCCACGCGCTGGAGCAGGCGGGAAACCTGTCTCGGGGAACCATACTGGACAACGTGGTCAACTTTACCGATATCAATACCAAGCTCCATGGATGAGGTACATATCAGGCCCTTTATATCGCCTGCCTTGAACGATTCCTCAGCTTCGATACGTGCATCCACTGAAAGCGATCCGTGATGTACCCCTATTGAAGCCTCCAGTATCTTGAAACCCGAGGCAAGGGCTTCTGCGCTTTGTCTTGTATTAACGAAGATCAGAGTTGACAGATGGCTTTCCACGATCTCACGGATACAACGCAGATGGGATGCAAACTCCGGCTCACAGCCGATCTTCCTTCCAAGTTCAACGTCCTCATCAGTAACCTGCGGACTGACCACATTGAATTCCAGCAGGCTTATCATGGAAACCTGTACAACGGATACTTCCCTGCCTGAGCCTACAAGGAATTGCGAGACTACATCAGGGTTGCCCACGGTGGCCGAAAGTCCGACCCTCAGGAACTCACCGGAGATCTCCACAAGCCTCTCAAGCCCCACAGAAAGCTGTGCGCCTCTTTTGGATGATGCAAGTTCATGTATCTCATCCACGACAACGTAACTGACACATTCAAGGTTCTTTCGAAGCCTTGAACCTGTGAACATCGCCTGGAGTGTTTCAGGAGTTGTTATCAGCAGATCAGGAGGGTTCTTGGATTGTTTCTGCCTTTCGTATGGTGAGGTATCCCCATGGCGAACCTGTACGGTTATGCCCAACTCTTTTCCCCATGTCTGGATACGTGTTAGCATATCACGGTTGAGGGCACGCAATGGTGTTATGTAAAGACCAGAAATGCCTGTGCGCCCTTCTTCACTTTTGCGAAGGATATGATCGAACATAGGCAGTACTGCAGACTCGGTCTTTCCAGAACCTGTGGGTGCTATCAGGAATGTATGCTCTCCTGCAAGGATGTGTGGGAAGCACATCTCCTGAGGTTTAGTGGGAGCAGTGAACCCCATTTTTTCAAGGGTCGACTGAATGGCAGGATGAAAATCATCGAACTGGTTGCCAAAGCTCATTTTCCCGCCTCCTTTGACTTCTTTCGCTTTGATCTGCTACTTCTGTTATTCCTGTTGCTTCTGCTTCGATCGGACCGGGTTTCCTCCAGCTTCCTTATATTCTTCAATATTCCAAGATAAGTACCATCCAGCAGATAGATGTCAGAGTTTTCCAGGTCAAGTGCACCGGATGAGAATACCGGTCCCAGAAGGTCATCACGCACGGACTCATTGAAAGCAACCCCGCCACAGAGTTCGTTGAAAGCCGGGACTACTACCACATCAGGGTCAGACCAGCCATCACTTTCCGGAGAGAGGTCTGCACTCTTAAAGTGCCCTGCAAGCACTTCTCTTTCAAACCGTGCCCTTATCCAGACCTGCTCCACCACCGAGTATCCCATAGCATCCGTGAATCGCACTGTCGGATGATTGTGAGCAACAATAACATGATCAGCAGACAGCAGGTCCACCGATGGCCACGTGTGGCCATGGAAATAGCCTACTCCGTCAATAACGTCGCCACGTGCTGAATAAACATTTACATCATTGTCCGGCGGAAGCAGGAACTCGATCCCACCGTCATGATTCCCGGGGAAGATATCAACAATGGCCTTCTCTGCAAGGCTGCCAATAAAATAAGGGATCTCATCACGTTCCTGCCAGGAAACCTGTGGTACGTTGTGTTTGATATCCCCAAGCAGCACGATCCTGTCAGGTTCCTCCTGCTCCACAAGCCCCATGATACGCTCAAGGCGCTGCTCCATCTGGCTGGGTATGGAAAAACCGCTCCGGTAAAGGTCCCATTCTATCCCAAGATGGATATCTGCCAGTACAAGGGCCTTTGTATCACCTGAAACTAAGAGTGCAGGCTCATTGATCACAGGTTCGACAGTTATCGTCATTTTTATTTCTGTCCATCCTTGCTTAAGGTATCTACCTTTTCCTGTAACTCCTTCACCATGGACTGCATCTCACGCATTTCATCGTGCATCTGCACAAGGCGGTTATACATAGGGCTTCTGTCATCCTTTACAGCCTGTTCCTGTGAGAACTTCTGCTTGCTAGGGAAAATATAGACATATGCAAGCCACATTCCTATGAAAGCTACTATGAACATTGCTGACAGGAAGAAATAATATTCAGGGAATATGGTTCTTGCAAACGAATCACCTGAACTGTAATACTGAAGACGGGTGATCATCACAAAGTTCAGGATGGAGAACAGGAACATGGTCTCACCTACCAGGATCAGGATGCCTCCAAGGCGGGTTGATGTTGTCCTCTGTTTAGGAATTAGTCGTTCAAGCATATCGTCGTCTCATTTAAGAATTTATCAGATAGTTGGCCTCAGGTTTCAAGCAATTACACTTATAGTTACTGAATTGAATATTGTATAAAAGTCATTTCCTATACCAATTTCAAGGTAATTTCCCGAATAGGAGGTTCATAGATCTACATGGACATCGCCGACAGCCAGCGTGAGCCCATTGATAATTCTGTTCTTCTTTGAGCTCATTGTAATGGATAATTCATGATAGAAAAATTTTAAAGCTACCAAACCTGTGTAGTATTGATAGCGAATTATAGATTAATGCCTTCTGGCAAATAGGAGTAGTAACATCGATAGACACAAAATAAAAGCTGCATTCTGATCAAGACTTTCATCCTCTGCAGGAGTATCATCAACCTCTGTTTTTCCGGTTATATCATCGGAGCTTTCACCCACTATCGCAAAAGGTGAAAAACCAGAAGTTTCTGCTTCAAAGCTCACATCGCTGCTGCTCTCATTGATCTTCTTTGTTGAAAGGGGTACCCACAGGTCCTGATCATAGCGATACATCATTACAGAGCTATCAGATATCTGGTTCTCTTCAAGCCAGGATCGGTCTACCCGGAATCCAATAACTGCATCCTTCATATTGCTCTCAGTGCTATAACCGGGTTTACCCAACCAGATATTCACATCTTTGTAGACAATACCGGGAGGAGGTGATGAAACGAGAAGAGATGTCTGCTTAAGGACTTCAATTGTTGCTACAACATTGCCGGCATTTGTGAGAGATTCGTAGTTGATGTACATAATGGGATTTTCAGGCTTATCGAACTGATAGGAAACCTGAGAACCAAGATACACAGACCGGCTGGATTTCTCTATGATCTCAAATTCCTCATAGGATCCGCTTGTGGTGCTAATTCCGCCAGCTCCATAATCATCCTTGTCACTGGTCTTAGATTTAGTAGATGAAGCTGTATCAGATACGATAGTAACTGATCCATTAACAACATCTATCGGTATGATCTGCCCTTGAGTATCACTAACTACAACATTAGAGAGTTCCAGAGAACTTATACCTGATACATTGCCAGCCTTCATATGGATGACAACAAAATCTTCCGGTTCTGTAACGCTTGTCTTGTCCAATATCAGGCCATACACAGAATCAATTCTCCCATTTGAGCTTTCGATCTGACCTGGATTGAACCAGACAAGAGCACCATCCTGCCTTAAGAATTCACCTTCTGAGACCTGAACAACCTTGACAAGTTCACTGTCATAAGACAAGTCGAACTGGATACCAGCAACCGGACGGTCCGGATCCAAATAGAAACTCACAGCAAAGTTCTGCCCTTCCTCTACTGATTGAGAGGTGGGTATGATGCTGATGGTCGTACTGGCACTGGCAATTCCACTAAGGCAAGTAATAGTAAACAAAGAAAAAAATAGTAAGGAATAAAATTTACTTTTTCCAGAGATGAAAATATACTTTTCCATCGGGACACCTTACCATTATCAGTCCATATGCGACAGTACCAACATCATATCAAGGACATTTACAATATTATCCTGATTTACATCCCATAGAGGATAAGGATATGAGGTGGTTTCATCGAAATGCTGTTCAACTAGACCATAATCACCAAAGTCAACCACATTATCCTGGTTTATATCAAAGATCAGGACTGAGATCACTGTATTTGTTAATTCGAGATCTACAGAATTACCTTCTGGATCACTGATTATAACATCTTTCAGGACTAACTCTGATCTTCCATTTGCCTGTTCAGTTGCTGTTAACGTGATGATAGCAAAAGTTGCTGGTGTTGCGACATCTGAAGCACCGAGAATGCAACCATATGCGTCATTTAGTAAACCTGAATTTACAGAACCTGAAACAAAAAATGTATCCATACCACTTTGCTTGAACAAGCTTCCTTCACTCACATCTGATACCTGGAACTGAGAACTATCAAAAAGCAGATCGAACTGGATTCCTGCAATATCAACATCAGGAGAAACAAAGATTTCGACTGTGAAAGTTTCACCCGGTGCAATGGTCTGTGATGATGGCTTTAAAGTTACATCTGAAGCAGCTGCAGAAACGTTAGTTAGACCTACCAGCAATGTGATTATAGTTGCTACTATCAAGATCTTTTTTATGCTAGACATGTTTTTTCCTTTATTTTGAAATGCATTTGATGAGTTGCGCTGACTTGATTCTAATCACCAAAATTCAAAATCCCCATATTCCAAATGGTACTGGTGCTATAAATACATTGTGAAAAAAACAAAAAAGTCATTACAATCATTATTATGAGACATTTATACCTGACCTATATAATAACAATGAATAAAAATTATAAAAAATATAAAGAGATGCAACTGGAAACTGGGAATCTTTCCATGATGCTCCTGATACCAAAACAACTGTAGACATAACAGATCCGTAGTTCACCATTGATATATTCCCAACTCCTTCAAGTGGATCAATATTAGTAACCTTCAAAGCAGAAGAAGCATTGAGAGATATTAACTGCTTAATAGCACCAAATGACCAGAATTTCCAATACCAGAAAGTCGGTATTGATATGTCCTCTGATGATGGAATTGACTGGTTTGGTATCTCACACCTGAAACTGACAAAAGCCACAAAGTAGAAGTCACAACTACCGACCTTGCCTACAACTACAAGACTATAATAGGTCAATTCTATGTAGATACATCATTAGATGATCTAAGAGTGGAACTTTCTGAAAAAGAAACAAATGGCGACATAGAAATAAGAGTGATAGCTTCTGTTGCATTAAGATATGAAACACAAATCAGGGTTAGAAGAGATGATACATACATAATGCTATCCGGTCCAGAGATCGAAGATAATGTATACACATACCAAACAGAGATTAATAATAGTATAACAAATGGAACAGCTTTTGTGTATGTTACTGTTTATACAGTAGAATCAGAAAGGTTAACCCTATCCGACGATTACATTATTGATCGTGATGAACAGTAAGCTTAAAAACTCTAAGTCTATTTTAATTAAACCAATATTATCGAATTCATATATTTTGACTTCAGAATCGTCCCCTTATTAAAATACTTATATTCCCAAAAACTAATATAACACCAATCAACTATAGAATTGGAGAAGTAAGTTAAAAGTAATTTGACGCACACGGCATATTCAATTAGAACAATATTAAACAGAAATGAATAAATCTCCGCTGAACTAACTTGAACATAATCGAGATTTACAAACCTGATCATTGCCTACTATGATCTTTGCTATTATCATAAACTGAAAGGTTATTTCATGGTTATTAAAGTATTAGAATCGTTAACTCCTCCATCCTCTTTATCAATCTATAAATTATGGAATAAGAACGATGCTCTTATTTTTTTGATTGATCTGGAAATGGATGAACAATTAGAGTTATCAGATCTAAGCAGCGATGAAAAAGAATATCTAAACACACTAAAAACAAATTATTTTAGAAAAAGGTTCATTGCATCTCGGTCGTTCCTGAAATTTATTCTTTAGCATATCCTTAAAAAAAGATCATCATTAGACGTATCCCTCTATCGAAATAATACGGGGCGTGTGTGCGTACACAAACATGACGATATTTATATCTGCATCTCATACACCGACAGTCTTGCTGCTATTTCAATATCAAAAACGAAAACAGGAATTGATATTGAGTACATCAGACCAATAGTTTTAGAGAATGTTTCGAAATTTTTGCGGAATACAAAATCTAAAAGAGATATGCTTCAAAAAGATAATGTTGATACGCTAAAAAATTGGACATTGAGAGAAGCATATTGTAAACTGACAGATCAGAGTATGCTAGCATGTTTGAATAAAGAAATTGACCTCAATGATATCGATCATCAAGAGCTTGTTATAAATAACAGATATGTACTATCTGTCGCTTTTGCTTCAAAAAATAACAAGATCAATATATGCTATCTCCAAAAGAGTATTCCCCTTTAAATGGCGAAACTACTCCTAAAGTATATATAATTTTTAGATATCAAATAGATAAATTTGGATAAATAACTACCTAATTGAAATATTAGAGATAAATCATTGGCAGATAGAAGAAATTGTTTGCCATAAGAACATCTTATATACGATTGAAGTTATTTTGTTTATGGGGAAGTAGTTCAAACAGCTATGAAGCATAGAGTATTCCTTATGCTTATACTACATGGCTTTGTTGAATCAATGTTGCATTATTATGCAATTTAAATAATAAATAATTTGAGTGGGTTGACAAACATGGAAGAAATTAAAGAAGATATAATGGCATATTTGCAAAATAAATCGTTTATGGACAGTGGTACACAATTAAATGATGATGATTCTTTAACAATGAAAGGAATCATCGATTCAATTGGATTGATCGAATTTATAGATTTTATTTGTGAAAAATATTCCATAGAGATTCCTGAAGAACTATTAACTCCTGAAAATTTTGATTCCATCAGTGGAATTGTAAATGTTATCCAAAAATTAACAAAGTGATGCCATGAGAATTGATGAATATATTGCAAAACATGCTAAAGAAACTCCTCAAAAAACTGCACTGGAAGAGAAAGACAAATCAATTTCTTATAGTCTTCTTGATGAAGCTATAAACGCTATAACAGCAGAAATAGATGATTTCAATCATTGCAAATTTGCGATCTTTGCCGAATCAGGTATAGAATATATTCAGGCCCTAATGGCAGTCTACCGATCGGATAATATCGCCGTACCTCTCCCGGTGGAACTGACAGAATCCAATATAAGACAGATACTAGATAGCAACCAGATAAATAGTATTATTGTCACAGATCAGCAATATTCGAGATTTGGAAATGCTTTCTTTGAAGGATTCACTACTGTGATCTATATTTCAAAGGATTCCTCTGTGAAGACTTTACGTAAAGAGATCATTCGTGAGAATAATAATGATTTATTAAGGCTCGTAATGTACACATCCGGGACTACAGGAGCTCCAAAAGGTGTCATGCTGAGTGATGAAAATCTAATAACAAATGCAAATTCCATAATAGAGGTATTGAGCATAACACCAAAAGACAAAGCTGCACAAGTAATATCTCCACACCATGCTTTTGGAAATTCGATCATTAATTCCCAGTTGGTTGCAGGAGGATCTATCAAAATCGGCGGTCTTACTTTCCTCGAATCAACCTTTAAACTTGTAGAATCGGGAGTAACTATATTTTATGGAGTTCCAAGCACTTATCGTATTCTTCTCAAATATCCTTCTAGCTTCCAGAGATCATTCAGGAACGTCAGACTTGCTGCATCTGCAGGCGGTGCTATGGAAGTAGAAATTGTAGAAAAGATCAAGCAGTTGAATGACAGGATAGAGATAATCCCAATGTATGGACAAACAGAAGCAACAGCAAGACTTTCCTATCTTCCATCAGCAGACCTGGAAAAATACCCTGATACAATAGGTAAACCGATTCCAGGAGTTGAACTTGATGTAGTTGATGATAGTAAAAAACCAGTTGCATCCGGTATTACAGGAGAATTAATTGCCAGAGGGAAAAACATACTGATAGGCTACCTTAACGATGAGGAAGCTACCCGCAAAAAAATAGTAAATGATTGGATGTATACCGGCGATCTGGCACAAAAGTTACCAAATGGTTACTTTAAGTTGTTAGGTCGCAAGGATGACCTGATCAAAGTTGCTGATCATCGTGTAAATCCAAGAGAAGTGGAAAAATATATTGGCAAAAATAATGAAGTTTCAGATGTATTCGTCGTCCCAGTTGATCATGAGTACCTGGGAAATGCCATCAGCCTGATGGTAATTCCAACTCAGGATACAGAAGTTGAAACATTATATACATTTTGTAGGAAGAATTTGCCTGGCTTCCTGTGTCCACTGGAAATAATTCTTATCGAGAACTTGCCACTAAGTAAAAGTGGAAAAATATCTAACAGGTCTATAATAGAGGAGTATCAAAATGTCAAAGCTAACATGTAAGAAATGTATTTTAGATTCAGACATTCCTGGTATAACAATAAACGAGGAAAGTGGCCTTTGCCAGTTCTGTGAGAACTACACACCCATGTCTTCAGAAGAAAAGAAGAAATATTTGGGAATTATAGAAGACCTGCTTAAAGAACGCAGCGGAAAAGGAGAATATGATGTTATTTTTGCACTTTCCGGCGGAAAAGACTCTTCATATGGACTCTATAAACTTAAAAAAGAGTACCCATTCCTGAATATCCTTGCAGTTCAATTTGATAATGCCTTCATTTCAGACACTGCTGTTGCTAATGCAAAAAAGATGTGTGAGATCGTGGGCTGCGATTATTTTAAGCTGACCATGGAAGAAAAACTACTTTGTGATACATTTCGAAAAGCAGCTGAATCTACCAACGCATACTCAAAATTTGCCAGATATCGAGCCAGTGACATCTGCAACACATGCATTAGCATCATCAAGCAGAAATTGGTAGAACAGGCAATTATTCATAAAGCACCATTCATTGTTTTTGCATTTACATCCGGACAAGCCCCTAATCCTATAATTGACCTCCAAGTCAATTTCATAAAATGGTCCCGAGATATTTTTGAGAAGCAGCTTCAAAATATCGGTGTAGATGACAAGGATGAGAGTTTCCTTTTAAAAAATGAGATCATAAAAAGCATAAACAAAGACACCACTCCAATTATGTTACACCCAATGTGCCTCTGGGATTACAATGAAGATAAGATAGTGGAGACACTGATAGACCTCGGATGGATGCCTCCAAAGATCAATGACAGTAATTCAACAAACTGCCTTTTAAATGCATTTGCCTGTCAGAATCATATCAATAAATATGACATCCATCCATACGCTTTCGACATAGCAGGCCTTGTGAGAAGCGGGGATATGACCCGGGAAGAAGGATTGGAGAAATTGCATAAAGAATTGTCAGAGCCATTGATAGAAATGGCTGCAAAGAAACTTGAAATGGACCTGGAATAAACTTCCATACAAATGGGGACGTATCAATATTCTAAACCAGAAAACATCACACAATACAAATTATTCCAGTGGGGTATATTATGAAAATAATTGATGAACTTAACAAAGATGCAGAAAAGAACGCATCTCAGATTAGGACATTCATTGAAGAGAAAGTAAAGGATTTTAAGAAAAAAGGAATTGTTGTAGGAGTTTCAGGTGGAATTGATTCTGCAGTTATACTTGCGCTGGCAGTTCAGGCTGTAGGTAAGGAGAATGTTTACGGATTAATACTTCCTGAAACTGAATCAGCCAGCAGCAGCAAAGAACTTGGAGCAAGACTTTGTGAGTCACTGGATGTTTCCTATGAAGAAGTCCCGATCACCCCAATATTGCAAGCACTTGACATATACGGTAAAAAGGATCAGATAATAAAGAGAACCTGCCTGGAATATGATCCAAATATCCATAAGACCTCACTGGTCCTGCCCAGCCTCTTAGAAAATGATATGTTGACCATTCCATCCATAAGCCTTGTAAAAGATGATGAGATGGTTGCAAAGAACAGGTTGAAAGCAAAGGACTATCTCGAACTGATCGGTATCCAGAATGTGAAACAAAGATCAAGAATGTTGATCCAGTATCTATACGCGGAAAAGAATAATTATCTTGTATGTGGTACCACTAATAAGACCGAATATCTTCTGGGGCAGTTCGTGAAATATGGGGATGGAGGAGTGGATATCGAACCTCTGTCAGACTGCTACAAGACCCAGGTCTATGCATTAGCAGATGTGCTTGGCATCGATAAGGAAATAATAGAAAGGCCACCAAGCGCCGATACATGGAGTAGCTACACATCTGATGAGGACTTTTTCTGGCGTATGCCGATACATATCATGGACCAGCTGCTATATTCACAGGAACACGACCTGCCAATGGAAATAATTGAAGAGAATACAGAACTGTCAGAGGAAACAATAAACAAGGCAAAAAGAGGCATTGACAAAATAAAAAGTGCATCCAAATACATCACATCCGGGCCTCCCATATGTTATCTTGACAAATGATTTCGTATCAGAGATAACGACATCAATTTATCATGCTCAAACTTGAACTATTCAAAAAAAGGAAGCAAAAATGCTCAAAGATAAAGTAGTACTGATCACAGGAGCAAGCCGTGGGATTGGAAGAGCTACAGCTCTATTGGCAGCAGAGAACCATGCACATGTCATTATTAACTACAAAGAAAGTGAAGAAAAAGCAGCTGAACTTGTAGAAAACATTACTGAGAAAGGGCTTCAAGCCACCATGATAAAAGCAGATGTTTCTGTTGAGAATGAAGTCAAGGACATGTTCGATTTTATTAAAAAACACTACTCTAAACTTGATATACTTGTTAACAATGCCGGAATATTGAAAAGTAATCTGTTGGCGATGACAAGTACTGAGTTATTTGATCATACCATTGATGTTAATTTAAAAGGAACATTTCTATGTAGTCGATACGCCTCAAACATGATGAGAAAACAAGGATCAGGAAAGATAATTAATCTCTCATCAGTGATAGGGTTAAATGGAAATGCTGGCCAAACAGTATATTCAGCGAGCAAAGCAGGGGTAATCGGATTTACGAAGTCTGCAGCAAAAGAACTTGGCAGATATGGAATTACTGTAAATGCTATTGCACCAGGTTTCATTGAAACTGATCTGACCAGAGATATTAAAGAAGAAGTTCGCGAAAAAATTATATCAAACATAGCTCTTGGTCGAAGTGGTAACCCGGAAGATGTTGCAAAAGTGGTTTTATTTTTAAGCTCAGAGCTTGGGAATTATGTAAGTGGTCAGGTAATATCTGTTGATGGATGTCAAATAATCTGAACAATTGATAAATTCAAATTGAAATGACAGACAATCGAAAGTTATTGATCCTTACTTAATCGATATCCAAATACTACAAATCCAAGTATAGTGAGAAGTAAGACTACACTAATAAATCCACCAGCTATCATCGCAATTTCTTTGAATATGAAAGCCTGTTTCCAAAAGATATCAATAAAGATTATCATTAGAAGTAAAAGAAAATAGGATAATAAACTGTAAGCCATAGATAGTTTCCATTTTTTCATTCTATCACTCACCCTTTTTTATGAGATTATCAATCCTTTTGTCTATATTTGGATGCGTATTAAACATTGATAGATACACATCATAAGCATCTTTAATATACAGGAAGTTTACAGGAAACAAGTGAGCATGACCAGGATTTATTTGTCTGTGGAATGACTCGATCTGACTTTCAAGACGTTTCAGCATTTCTGGCAGTAGGTTCGGTCTGCCAGTTATCTCTTCCACAACTTCATCAGCAGCATACTCCCGAGAAGAAGAGATCATAAGCTGTACCAGCAATGCTGCTGGGAGCGCTATAAGACCCATTATAAAGAAATAAATTAATTTAGGTATTGGGTTATTTTCTTTGCCAAACACTGCCATCAACGATAAATGGAAAGCAACAGATGAAGCTCCTACCAAAGTACCAGCAAAAAGAGCTGTGATAGTATTTATTGGAACATCCCCATTCCTAATATGGCCAATCTCACGAGCAAGCAATGCTTCAATCTCAGCTACACCAAAAATCCCCATTGCACCAGTGGATAAAGCTACATTATATTCGGGGCCGGTCCCTACCGTGAAGATAAGGGGTATGGGTGAATTAAAATTGTACATTCCAACTGTAGATATTCCTGCCTTCTCAGAGAGTTTTTTCAGCACGCCCACCTTCTCTGCACGATACCATTTAAGGAGAAGTTTGCCACTATACCGATAGAGGCCGTAGCTTATCCATATGGACATTACCAAGACTATTTCAGCAGCAAAAAGACCTGAAATGAAAAAAGCTAATGCTGAGACAAGTATTGATAACAAAACAAAAAAGAGAATGATCTTAGTAGTGTTTCTTATGAATACCCCTCACCAGCAGCTTATAATATACAATTATTAGAATTGTATTCTATGTTATAAAAGGTTTCTAAGGATATATAAAACACAGAAATTAAAAACTAAGTTGCATCATTTCTACACTATCAGATGAAACTGACACAAAGTAGAAAGATACAACAGAAGATGTAATTGATCAGATACCCTTAGATATTACAGTTGCAACTTTGCTATCCCTTCGTGTACAGACTTAGCAGACCTTGAAAATGCCTGTTGCTGGCTTTCGCTCAATTCAAGTTCGAGGACTTTTTCTACGCCATTCTTACCTAATATTACAGGCACTCCTAAATACAAGCCGTTCTCACCATATTCTCCCTGCAAGTAAGCGGCTGCAGGAAGAACTCGCTTTTGGTCATTAATTACGGATTCGACCATAGCTGCAATGGCTGCTGCCGGGGCATAAAAAGAACTGCCAGTCTTAAGATATTCAACAATTTCAGTTCCGGCGTTGACAGTGCGCTGTACCAGCCTATCGATCGTTTCTTCAGGAAGTAATTCTGGTAGCGGAACTCCTGATACTGTGGTGTATTGTGGCAATGCAACCATGGAATCGCCATGTCCTCCAAGTACCAGTGCAGAAACGTCCTTTACTGAAATTCCAAGTTCCATTGCAATGAATGCTGCAAACCGGCTTGAATCTAGTACTCCGCTCATTCCAAATACCCGATTCGTTTCCAATCCAGTATATTTCTGTGTGGCATAGGTCATTATGTCCAGTGGATTGGATACCGTGATAACTATGGCTTCAGGTGCATATATTGCTACATTTTCACAGACCTCTTTTATGATATTTGCATTGATCTTCATCAGGTCGTCCCGTACCATTCCTTTTTTACGGGCAATTCCTGCAGTAATGATCACAATATCAGAACCTGCAATGTCAGCGTAATCTGTTGTGCCTAGAATGTCCACATCGTATCCAAGAACAGGAGCAGCCTCAATAATATCAAGTGCCTTCCCTTCAGGCAGACCATCAACAACATCGGTCATAACAATATTCCCAAGTTCAAGTTCTGCAAGACGCTGAACCGTGGTAGAACCAACGTTACCTGATCCTATGACTGCAATTTTCTTCATTTCGTAACAACCCCCAAGTGATTAGATATATCAAATTATCAGTACCCCATAATCTATAGTTTGACACTCAAAACTAATATATGTTTTCTTAGTTTTGTTTGAATCTGCCAAAATGTAAACCAAAATAAGAAAAACTCTAAAATCAAAACCACCTTACTCAAACATTTATATCCTCAAAGACCAATCTATCACCGATCAGCTATGGAACTAGAGAAGCTACTTGAAAAGTTATCCAATGCACACGGCATATCCGGATATGAGAATGACATTAAACAGATAATGGAAGATGAGATCAAACCATATGTGGATGAGATAAAGACCGATAAGATGGGAAACCTCATCGCCACAAAGAAAGGGGAAGGTCCTACCATCATGCTGGCAGCACATATGGATGAGATCGGGCTGATGGTACAGTACATCGACGACAACGGATTCCTGCGCTTCGTGAAGATAGGAGGATGGTTCGACCAGACGCTTCACAGCCAGAGAGTGGTAGTTCACGGAAGTAACGGACCCCTTCCGGGAGTCATCGGATCAAAGCCGCCGCATGTCATGAAAGAGGAAGACAAGAAACGACCGGTAAAGGCAGAGGACATGTTCATCGATATTGGTGCAAAGGACAAAGAGGATGCCATCAACATGGGAGTAGACGTCGGAACTGCTATATCCATTGACAGAGATTATACAAATCTTGCCAACGGAATTGTCACATGTAAAGCCTTTGACAACCGCGCAGGCGTTACAATGCTTATCGATGCAATGAGACAGCTATCAGAAAGTGATGTTAAGGCAACTGTCCATGCCGTGGGCACCGTGCAGGAAGAGGTCGGGCTTAAAGGAGCACGCACATCTGCTTTCGGGCTGAACCCTGATGTTGCAATAGCAGTGGATGTTACATTCCCCGGAGACCACCCCGGCATCGAAAAGAAGGATTCAGCACTCGAGATGGGAAAAGGTGCTGTCATCACCGTTGTTGATGCATCCGGAAGAGGACTCATTGCAGACAAAACCGTCGTGAAATGGCTGAAAGAGACCGCCGAGGAAAATAACATACCATACCAGCTAAACGTAGGCGGTGGCGGTACAACAGATGCTACTGCAATACACCTGACGCGTGAAGGCATTCCTTCAAGCACTATCAGTGTACCTACAAGGTACATTCATTCCCCTGTTGAGGTATTGTCCCTTGAGGACCTTAAAGCCTGTGCAAACCTTATCGCAAAGGCAGTACTCACTGTTGACAGGTATTTCTGATGCCTTTCTGGCATCTCTTTTTTATTTTGATCAAATCTATCAGGTTTGAAAGTGATAGATACAAGAGCATAAATGGATTTGATCAACATATCCGATCAGGCAAGCTCCACACCAAAAGTACTAAAACCAATAGGAGTATTATTTTGGCTGTTATAGTCAGCGACATGTATCTATAAATAACATCTTGATTATTAGTGATAAATCTGAAGATCACGATAGAAAAGAAAGACAGAATTCGCTGAAATAAAAAAATAGAACTGAGGGATTACATTATTCGAAAATATCCGGTTTTTGGACACAACTTTACGAGACGGTGAACAGACACCTGGTGTCGCACTGAAAACAGAAGAGAAAGTATGGATCGCACGCAAGCTTGACGATCTGGGAGTGGACATCATCGAAGCAGGCTCAGCCATCACTTCCGAAGGCGAGCGCGAAGCCATTCGTGCTGTGGCAGCTGAAGGGTTGGACGCAGAGATATGCAGCTACTGCCGTATCATGCAGCAGGATGTGGACTATGCCTTAGAATGCGATGTGGATTCAATTCACCTCGTAGCACCTGTATCAGACCTTCACATTAATGTAAAGCTCAAGAAGGACAGGGAAGCATTAAAGGAAATGGCATTAAGCGCCACGGAGTATGCAAAGGACCACGGTCTTATAGTAGAGCTTAGCGGAGAGGATGCATCCAGGGCAGATCTGGAATTCTTAAAGGACCTGTACAAAGCAGGCGTGGAAGTAGGTGCTGACAGGGTATGCTTCTGTGACACTGTAGGATTGCTTGTGCCAGAAAGAACGACCGAGATATTCAAAGAACTTTCATCAGCCATCGATGTACCGGTAGCCATTCACTGTCATAATGACTTCGGCCTCGCTGTCTCGAACACCATCGCAGCATTGAATAGCGGTGCAAGAGAAGCACATATGACGATCAATGGTATCGGTGAAAGGGCAGGAAATACAGCGCTTGAAGAGGTCGTAATGGTCCTTGAGTGGCTCTATAAATACGACACCGGGATAAAGACCAATGAGCTTTACAAGATTTCAAGACTTGTCAGCCGCCTGACCGGACTCGCTGTAGCACCTAACAAATCCCTTGTTGGTGGAAATGCATTCACCCATGAAGCAGGCATCCATGTACATGGATTGCTGGCAGATACTTCCACATATGAACCAATAACTCCTGAGAGCATTGGACGTGAAAGACAGATCGTGCTTGGAAAGCATGCAGGAAAGAGTTCCGTAACACTTGCATTAAAAGAGCTGGGACTTGATGTTGATGACTCACAATTGAACGAGATCGTGGGCCGTGTCAAGCAATTGGGTGACCATGGAAAGCGTGTCACAGATGCAGACCTCCAGACGATCGCTGAGACTGTGCTTGATATCTATCGTGAAGCAAAGGTCAAGCTCGAGGAATTCACTGTTGTTTCAGGCAATAAGGCAATACCAACAGCCTCCGTGCGACTGATAGTTGACGGAAAAGAGGTAGTTGAAGCCGGTATCGGAGACGGACCTGTGGATGCAGCCTTTGAAGGAATACGTAAGGCTATCTCAGGTGTTGCAGACATCCATCTTGAAGAATATCATGTGGATTCGATCACCGGAGGAACTGATGCACTTGTAGAAGTACTGGTTAAACTTTCCAAGGATGGAAAAATGGTCACTTCAAGAGGTGCACGTACCGACATAATCATGGCTTCTGTGGAAGCCGTCATTAACGGAATCAACCAGCTTATACAGGACTGAACATTCACATACAGGACTGAACAGCTATAATAACAAACTGAAAAACAAACATTTGAACATATATTGATAATATCTTACCGATCAACTAAAAGGAAAAGATAGCATGACCGGAAAACCAGAAAGAATGACAGGCGCAAGAGCATTCGTCGAGTGCCTGTACAGGGAAAATGTCGAAGTCATATTTGGATATCCAGGTGGCGTGCTGCTCCCTATCTATGATGAACTCTATGATGCACACCTGCACCATCTACTCGTCAGGCACGAGCAGGCAGCAGTCCATGCAGCCGAAGGATATGCAAGAGCTACAGGTAAAGTAGGTGTCTGCCTGGCAACATCAGGCCCGGGAGCAACAAACCTTGTCACAGGCATAGCAAACGCATACATGGATTCAATTCCAATGGTAGCTTTCACCGGACAGGTACCAAGCTCAATGATAGGCAACGATGCCTTCCAGGAAGCTAACATCACAGGCATTACGATGCCTATCACAAAACACAATTATCTTGTACAGGATGCAAATGATCTGCCAAGGATCATCAAAGAAGCATTCCATATCGCTTCCACAGGCAGGCCGGGCCCTGTACTTATTGATATGCCAAAGGATATTACAACCACTGAGATCGATTTCGTATATCCTGATAAAGTAGAGCTTCGCGGCTACAAGCCAACATACAAAGGCAACGCCCAGCAGATCAAAAGAGCTGCAGCAGCTATAGCAAAATCAAAAAGCCCTGTCATCTATGCAGGTGGCGGAGTTATCGGAGCAGATGCAAGCAAGGAACTGGTAGCTTTTGCCGAGAAGATCAAGGCACCTGTCACAAGTACATTGACCGGCATAGGCGGATTTCCAAATGATAATGATCTTTACCTGGGGATGCTGGGAATGCATGGTACCAAATACGCCAATTATGCGGTACAGGAATCAGACCTTTTGATCGCTGTCGGAGCACGTTTTGATGACAGGGTCACTGGAAAACTCCAGTCATTTGCACCAAATGCGAAGATCATCCACATAGATATCGATCCGGCAGAGATCTCAAAGAATATCACTGTAGACATACCTATCGTTGGAGATGCAAAAGACATCCTCAAGTCACTTCTGACATATGTCACCGAGTGTGATACAAAAGAATGGCTTGCCAAGATCGCCATATGGAAACGAGACTTCCCTCTTTTCTATGTCAACAGGGATGATGCCATCAAACCACAGTACATTATCGAGCAGATCAATGAAGCATGCCCTGATGCTATCATCGTAACAGAGGTCGGACAGCACCAGATGTGGGCTGCCCAGTACTTCAAATACAAAGAGCCACGTACATTCATAACCTCAGGTGGACTGGGGACCATGGGATACGGATTCCCGGCTGCCATCGGTGCAAAGCTCGGAAGACCTGACAAGGTCGTATTCGATGTTTCCGGTGACGGATCGTTCCAGATGAACTCTCAGGAGATGGCAACTATCGTACAGAACGATATTCCGATCATCATCGCACTGTTCAATAACGGATATCTTGGAATGGTAAGGCAGTGGCAGGCGCTGTTCTTTGAGCACCGGTATTCACACACGACCATAGAGAACAGCGTGGACTTTGTCAAACTGGCAGAAGCCTACGGCGCACTTGGAATTCGTGTGAATAAGCCTTCAGAGGTCAGACCTGCAATTGAAAAGGCAATTGAAGCAAACCGACCTGTGATCATCGACTTCATAGTCGAACGAGAGGAGAATGTATCACCAATGGTACCAGCAGGTGCAGCAATCAACGAAATACTTGATCTGGAGAGGACACAATGAAACATACACTTGCTGTTCTGGTAGATAATAAATATGGAGTACTGGCAAGGGTTGCAGGACTCTTTTCACGACGTGGTTTCAATATTGACAGCCTTGCAGTGGGAATCACTGAAGACCCCACGATCTCAAGAATGACAATTGTCGTCCGTGGTGATGACCACGTGCTTGAGCAGGTCACAAAGCAGCTTAACAAGCTTATCGACGTCATTCGTGTGACAGATCTTGGCTCTGATGAATCCGTTGAAAGGGAACTGGCACTCATAAAGGTGAATGCCGATGCCAACAACCGTGCTGAGATCATCCAGATCGTGGACATCTTCAGGGCAAGGATCATTGACGTTGCTTCAAAATCAGTTACCGTTGAGGTCACAGGAGATTCCAACAAGATCAAGGCGATCCAGTCATTGCTGAAACCTTTCGGGATCAAGGAAATGGCAAGAACCGGTAAGGTAGCACTTACAAGGGGTTCTAAAAGTTCATAATCGAATTATTTTGATCTATTAAATACGGAGAAATAAATATGGTAGAAATGTTCTATGACAAAGACGCCGATCTTGGCGCACTAAAAGGCAAGAAAGTAGCTGTAATGGGTTACGGAAGCCAGGGACACGCACAGGCTCAGAACCTTCACGACTCAGGCCTTGATGTTGTCATCGGTCTCAGGGAAGGCAGCCGCCGCTGGGAACAGGCAGAGAACGATGGTCTTAAGGTCATGACCGTTGCAGACGCTGCAAAAGCTGCAGATGTAATCCAGATCCTCCTCCCTGACGAGATCCAGTCACAGGTATACTACTCTGAGATCGAGCCAGGACTTGAAGCAGGCAATGCGCTTGTATTTTCCCACGGGTTCAACATCCACTACAACCAGATCGTACCATCAAAATATCTGGATGTCTACATGGTCGCACCAAAAAGCCCGGGACACCTTGTAAGAAGGACATACAATGAAGGCGCTGGTGTACCAGGACTTATTGCTATCTACCAGGATGCAACTGGCAATGCACATGAAATGGCACTCGCACACGCAAAGGGTGTCGGCTGTACAAGAGCCGGTGTCATCGAGACAACCTTCCGCGAGGAGACCGAAACCGATCTGTTCGGTGAGCAGGTCGACCTCTGTGGTGGTGTTGCAAGCCTCATCAAGACATCATTTGAAGTACTTGTGGAAGCAGGTTACCAGCCAGAGATGGCATACTTCGAAACACTCCACGAGCTCAAGCTCATCGTTGACCTCATCCACGAGGGCGGTCTTGAGAAGATGTGGTATTCAGTCTCCAACACCGCAGAATATGGCGGTCTTACAGTAGGGCCACAGGTCATCAACGAAGAGTCCCGTGAAGCAATGTACATTGCACTCGAGAGGATCCAGAACGGAGAGTTTGCACGCGAGTTCGTCCTTGAAGGACAGACAAACCATGCGGTACTTACCTCCATGGAGCGCCTGGAGAACGAGCACCCTGTAGAGGTCGTTGGTAAGAAGCTCAGGGCAATGATGCCATGGCTCAACAGCGAGCTCAACGAAGAGTAAATTAAATTATACATTTTTCAGGACAATCGTCCTGAAAACCATTCTTTTTTTGTTATAAACATGTCAACTACTATAGAGACCATACTTGCACGCAGAAGCATTAGGGAATATACGGAAGCTCCTGTGAGCAAAGATGATATCAACACCATTCTGGAATGTGGAAGATGGGCACCTTCAGGACTTAACAACCAGCCCTGGAAATTCATTGTCATACAGAACGAAGACGCCATCCGGAAGATAGCGGAATGTACACATTACTCAAAGGTAGTGCTTCAGGCAAAGGTATTGATAGCAGTATATCTCGATCAGGACACCATGTACCATCACGATAAGGACGTACTTGCCATCGGAGCTTCCATACAGAACATGCTTCTTGCCTGTACTGATCTGGAACTTGGTGCGGTCTGGCTTGGAGAGATCCTAAAGAAGAGCGAGCAGGTAGATGTTATTCTGGAAGTACCGGAAAGTTTCGAGCTTATGGCAGTCCTTGCTATTGGCCACCCGGTAGAAAAGGAGCGGTCATCGACAAGGAAATATCTCGAAGAGATCACATTCCAAGAAAAGTATGGTGCAAAGTGGGCAGGTGAAAATTAAAGCCTTCCATACACTTATTTTATTTCCACATATTTTATTTCGCCTTTTTCATCGCATTCCTGCGAGCTGCAGCTGCTGCTTCACACTTGCGGTTAGCACAGTATTCTTTGGCATCTTTCCCCTGCTCTTTCACACGTATGAAATGCCAGCCACAGCCATTACATACCTTATCTGTAACGGTCAGTCTTCCTGTCTTCGGGACAGATTGCGTATGTCCACAGCGTTTAGTACATCCCAGAAAACGGGAATCCTTGGTAGTGATCAGGAACATCTGACCATCGCAGGACGGACACGGACCTACCACTTCAGGAGGGAAGCATTCTTTTTCCAGGTCACATGAGAAGCATGGACCAATACCAACAGACCAGTAGTATTTGTTCCCCACCTTTATTACCGCAGCACCACCTTTTTTACACTTACGGGAGCGCTGCACCGCCAGTGCACCAGCTTTAGGAAGCGGGAATGTGTTCTTACACTGCGGATAGCCTGTACATCCCACAAAACGACCCTTATCCGTACTAACTATGCGAAGCATACGATTGCATTCGGAACATGTGCCAATATGGCTCTTCTTGTCCGCTGCAACTGCTTCATCAGTAATTGTACCTGCTATCTGGGAGACCATAAGATCACGGTTCTTCAGCAGATGGGAATACATCTCCTTGATAAGGGCAGTGCCTTCCTCAAGGGCCTGTGGGAACTTCTTAGTTCCATCCTCCACATCCTGAATAAGAGATTCGATCCGGGCACGGATATCCGGTTTGACAAGTATGGGCACAGAGCTGTTCAGTGCATCCATCAAGGTGAAACCTGTATCCATTATTGCAATGGTCTTGCCCTTTATTTCAAAATAGCCACGTTTCTTGTTCGTTTCGATATGAGAAGGTGCGGTTGCCTTGGTACCTATACCATGTTTATCCATAAGGGTCAGCAACTCTGCTTCCGTAAGCTTTTTTGGAGGCATTGTCTGCGACTTTACGTTGTTGATCTTCTTCACATCTACAACATCACGCTCTTCGAGATCAGGCAAGAGCTTATCCTTTGGTTTCTCAAAAGGATACACTGCAAGCCAGCCGGCACTCTTCTGAATAGAACCTGTGGAATCGAATAGCTCACCCTCTATTGTGAGCTCAAAGCGTGTCTTCTCAAAGACAGCTTCAGGTAGCAGGTTTGCAATAAAGTGCCTTACGATAAGGTCATAGATATCCCATACATGAGGCATCTTGACAGCTTTTTCCACTTCTGCACGGGAACCAGCCTTGATCGGATGGATAGGAGGGTGGTCATGACCATCTTTCTTCCCGTTACGGGGAGTTATTGTGTTCTGAGAGAGAAGAAGCAAGGCAAAGTCCTGGTAATCGCCTCTGGTAAATCCTTTGAGGATCTTCTTGAAATCCATATCATCGGCATACTTGTTGGTCTCTGTCCTGGGATAACTTGTAAAACCGGAAAGGTAAAGCTGTTCTGCGATCTCCAAAGCCTTTTCAGGACTTACCCCAAGGTATTTGGATGAACGTTTCAGGAACTCAGTGGTGTTAAGAGGGAACGGAGCATTGGTTTTCATCTCCTTTACGGTCTTCTTTGATACCACCGCGGTCTTACAGCCTTTGATCTTGCTGAATATAGCATCCGCTTTTTCCTTTTCATAGATATGACCTCCGCGGTGGGCCCCTGCAAAATCGGTTCCTTTCCCGATAAAAAGCCCTTCTATCTTCCAGAAGTCCTTTGAATTGAAATTGCGTATGGCAAGCTCACGCTCATAGACGAAACCACACGTCGGCGTCTGACAGGGGCCGACAGACAACACGCCTTTGGTCCTTGCACGCTCCCTCACGGAAAGGGTTACAAAGCGAGTAAATGCTGCACCCATCTTCAGGTCAAGTATCTGTCTTGCCTCCGCGGACATTGCCATGTTCTCATCCGGCTCCACAAGATTGGTAAAGGCCTTCTCTATCTCACTTTTTGAAAGAGAAGAGAATCTGGCACGCTTGACTGTTGATCTGGATACCTTTTCAGCGATGGATTTCGCCTCAAAACCGATATTTTCCCCTTCCCTGTCAAAATCGCAGGCAAGTACGAGAAGGTCAGCATCCTGTGAAAGCTTCAGTATCGCATTGCCAAACGGGGCTTTTGTGATCTGTTTTACCGGTTCGGTGTCCAGAAGCATAGCAGGATCAACATCCCTCCAGTTATTGAACTCCTCCGGGTAATCATAGCCCATGATATGTCCTGCAAGTCCCATTACTCTCCATAGGACACCGTTCCTCTGGAACTCATAAACAGGAACCCCGGCTACAATTGTTCGTCTGGCCGAGCCGCCGGCTAATATGTTCGATATCTGGGCTGCAGCTTTGTTCTTCTCTGTGAATACGACTGTGGTCATGGAAATTCAGGTAAATAACGTTTTCAAATCGCGGTACTGTTCCTAAAAAAGGAGTGACATAAAATGGTACTAACAGTACATTAATTATCGTATTTACTTACCATATCGATCAGATTCATAAAGAGCAAAAAAGATCATTTTTCCAACGAGCTAAGAGATGGAGAAAAACAATTCAACCTCATCAAAAACTTCATAATTGTTCAAACCAATATATTATCGGAGGGTAACTATGCAATGTACTGTTTGCGGAGTCGAAACTGAAAACAAATATTGTAACGATTGTGAAAAGATACTGGAAGAAATTATCCAGAAAGTAGGGGAAAAGCGCTGGAGTGCAATTGACGATTGCTCATATATCTATCCTATGATAAAAAGGGCAACCAAAGGAGAACTTAGCGTTAATGACATAATCAACGCAATGGAAGTTGAAGATTAAAAATAAATAAACTTTCAGGGGATATGGAATCAAATATTTCCTTAACCCCTCATACTATCCTCACTGCTTATTTTTTAAGAACAATAGCTACTGGTAATCCGGTAGAGATCAACTATTCTGCAATTTATTCTTTAATAGTTAAGCCATCAAGGAAATAAAAAAGCTGGATTTGAGAAATTCAGGAGATTTAAGAGATCAAAAGATGGTGAGCCAAGAAGCTCACCTTGAAACCATGACGTCTACTTTGGAATGACGCAGAACTTCCTCTGCAACACTTCCAAGAAGTAATCTTGTAAGTCCTGTCTTTCCAAGACTTCCCATTACAATAAGATCCATTTTACCATCTTCTGCATACTTGACGATCTCTTCTGCCGGATGACCCTCAAGGACCACAGTTTCAACTTCAACACCACTTGATGAGCAGGCATCTGCAACTTGTTCAACAGCCTTTTTAGCCTCCTCCATCATGACCTTGAATGGTACTTCCCACTGCATCATCCTGGAGCCTATAGGCATTGAAGAAGATGGATGTGTAGGCACTACACAAATCGCATATACCTTTGCATCAAGTTTTTTTGCAATATCGATCCCGGATAAGATCGCCCTATCCGCATTCTCTGATCCGTCAGTAGCTATCAGGATCTTCTTATATTCATTAGCAGTCACACAATTATCCCCTTGTTGATCTGTAAGCAGTGCTTGTTGCACTTTGCCAAATAAATATAAACTTCAATAATATATCAACTTTCCCAAAACATAATAAGAGACTGATATTCCTGAGAGTATGAAAGATATATATGTATCATTGCTGTATTGAATCCTAAGAACCGGCTATAATCATGCTAAAAATCATTTTTTCGGAGTTACAATGACGTTAATGGAAGATGCAAATAAGGGCCTTATCACTCCAGAGATAGAACGTGTGGCAGAGGTAGAAGGTATCGATGCAGATACAGTTAGATCCTGCGTTGCAAAAGGGCTTGTAACGATCCCAAATAACATCAAGGGAAAATCCCGGGCATTCGGTATCGGGAAATATATGAGCGTAAAGATCAACGCTAATATCGGGACCTCAAGGGACTTTGTAGACATTGAAGATGAAGTTGAGAAAGCTAAGGTCGCCGTTGCCTATGGCGCTGACACGATCATGGACCTTTCCACAGGCGGAGACCTTGACCTGATACGTCAGAGGATCATGGATGCGGTGGATGTACCAATAGGTACCGTACCAATATACCAAGCTGCAGCTTCCCACAAGACCGTTGTTGATATGACATCCGATGACATGTTCAATGCCGTGCGTAAGCATGCTGAGGACGGAGTGGACTTTGTCACCGTCCATGCAGGTGTCAACTACAATGCAATCGAGAGACTCAAGAACAGCGACAGGATCACAAATATGGTCAGCCGTGGCGGTTCATTTACCTTTGCGTGGATGACACACAACGAACAGGAAAATCCTTTTTATGCAGAGTATGACTATCTTGTTGAGATAGCAAAGGAATATGACCTTACCTTAAGCCTTGGGGATGGCATGAGACCGGGATGCATACATGATGCATCTGACGGACCGAAGTTCATGGAATTTATCACACTCGGTGAACTTGTGAGCAAAGCAAGACAGTCTAACGTACAGACCTTTGTTGAAGGTCCCGGACATGTCCCGTTGAACGAAGTTGAGCTCAGCGTAAGAGCAATGAAGGAATTATGCCATCAGGCACCACTTTACCTGCTGGGGCCACTTGTTACTGACATTGCACCTGGTTTTGATCACATCACAGGTGCGATCGGAGGTACACTTGCCGGCATGTGTGGCGCGGACTTCCTCTGCATGACCACACCTGCAGAGCACCTTGCACTTCCAACAGTCGAGGATATCCGTGAGGGTGCCACTGTCACTAAAATAGCAGCCCATGCTGCCGACCTGACACGCGATGGTCAGAAAGAGCGTGCACGCGCACTGGACAACAGGATGGCAACAGCCCGTGCAGAGCTTGACTGGGATACCCAGTACGAGATCGCTATTGATACCGAAAGGGCTCGCACTATCAGGGAGAACAGGTACACCGGAAGCGATGCATGTTCCATGTGCGGTGAGCTTTGTGCAATGAAGATCGTCAAGAGTGCACTTGAAGAGAGCAGGCAGAAGAATAATTCTTCTTCCTGATATATTCTCATTTTCCCTTAATTCTTTCTTCTTTTTTTCTACTATTTCTTCTATTGATCAGTTTCTTCTTTGCTTTCTTTTTAACTGATATTTAGCTTCCGTTTCCATCTTTTAACCTTTAGCTTCTTTTTTGATCAAGGCATTACGATTCACTTGCCATCATAGCCAAACCTGACGAAATATCGAAATGTTTAAATTGACTAAACTCCATATAGAAACTTGTCGATAAGTCGACGAACTTGCAGATCATAGGAGATGAAACAATGGGTATTCCGACTGATCAGAATAAAAAAAAGAAACAGGTGAACTTAGATGCTTGATAGCTGGATATTTTTCCCGATAAATGCAATAATGTTCCTGATGTTTGCAGGGCTTGCAGTAGCAAGTACACTATTCTGGCTCTGGATGCTTATCGACTGTGTAATGAACGAACCGTCACAGGGAAATGATAAGCTTATATGGGTAATTATAATAGTATTTACTCAGTTATTGGGAGCATTGATCTATTTCTTCTTCAGAAGGCCAAAAAGGATCGCACCGGAAATATCAATGAGTTCAGAAAATTAAAAAGTACATAGGAGGGGGAACATATGGTAGAAAGAGGCATGAAAAGTATGATACGGGATTTTTTTGGCGTGGTCACACGTAAACAGACCTATCTGAACCTCACATACCTGTTGTTCTCTTTCCCGCTTGGAACAGCATATTTCATTTTCCTTGTGACCGGTCTTTCAATGGGCCTAAGCCTTTCTATCACCCTTATCGGCATTCCTATACTCCTGTTGATGCTTGTTGCCTGGTGGGAGCTGGCATCCTTTGAGAGGCAACTTGCTATCTGGCTTCTGGGAATTAACATCCCGCCAATGGAATCCCGGAAGATCACAAACCAGAAGATGACAGAGAAACTGAAAGGATATATCATGAACCCGGTCACATGGAAAGGACTGGTTTTCCTGTTCATCAAATTCCCACTGGGAATATTCACGCTAATAGTTTCATTCACGCTAATAGCACTCACAATAACCCTAATTGCGGTACCCTTTATCTATAAGACCGCTTACATGGATCTCGGATCATACCAGGTGGATTCACCGGGAATAGCCATTGCGATAATGTTTGGGGGCCTGCTTTTAGGAATCATCTCATTGCATATCATGAATGCTCTTGCAAAGCTTTCCGGAATAGTGGCCTACCACCTGCTTGGAAGCACAGGGTCTGCAGGCATCGATGAGAATGATTACACATACATCGAGATCGATGACGATGCAGAAGAGGAAAGCCTAGGCACAAAAACGGAAGCAACCCTGGAAACAACGGCAGAAATCGAAGATGTGGATAATGTTGGAACTGAAAAGAATCCAAAGGATTGAGATGTTGACAAGGAACAAATTGTGTTCCTACCAATGAAGCTCATGCCACCAATGAAGATGGCATCAAAATGAATAGTATAAGGCCAGTAGAAACCGATCTAAGATCAAACCTTCATTTTACCCAAATTGTTGTAGAAATCAAGTATCAATAATGTTAGCTTATTATCAAGGTTCAGGCTAAAGGTGCGTATCTGTTTACCAAGGCGCTTCTCGGTAACAATGTTCGCTTCAAGCAGCGGTTCGATCACCCTTGCGACACTTGAATGGGAAAGACCGGTCTCCTCTGCAATGCCTGATAAGTAGGTGGACTCACCTTTGTGGTGAATAAGGTTCTTCAGAACAGTTATCTGTGCCGTCTTTCCGAATATTTTTTCAAGAGCATCCATTAATATCATCATTAAATATACAATAATAACTTATAAGACTTTCTAATAATTGGCTGGTAGATTCAAAATATGAAGAGGCCTCATTATATTTAGAAAGGCTTTAATAATATCATTCATTTATGTTTAGATATATTTCAAAGTTGTGGTATATATGGAAAAGGAAACGCTTGACAAAGACATCATGAGACTTCTCGAGGAACAGCCGGACATCAGCACCAAAGAAATTGCAGAGAAGCTATCTGTTTCTGAAGACGTGGTGGCAAAAAGAGTAGAGGTCCTTTCAGATACCAGAGAGAAGATCCTTATCGTGGATGATGAACCTGATGCCGTCATCGCTACCAAAAGAGCACTTGAAGCAGATGGATACAATGTCATTGATGCAGGAAATGGTGCTATGGCATTCGACCTCCTGAGATCCGACATCCCTGACGTGATCCTTCTCGATGTAATGATGCCGGATATGGACGGCTTCGAGGTATGTAAGAGACTAAAAGAAGATCCTGTGTACAGGAACATACCTGTCATAATGCTTACTGCAAAAGGAGAGATCGAGGATAAGGTAGGTGGTCTTGATATCGGAGCAGATGACTACGTAACAAAACCTTTCAACCTGAAGGAACTGAAAGCGAGGATCAAAACGGTGCTAAGAAGAGCACAGGACTGATACTCATAACGCACTCTTTGTGCTGACCTCACATGTTTGCCAGAAAAAGCAGATGGAATGCGATCATCGTTCTTATTATAACGATGCTCTTTATCAGCTCGATCCTATTTTTAGGGATCAGGGCCAACACTGAGGTTGAAGAGCAGTTCATTGAACAGTTCAAGCAGGGGCAAACATCACAAGCACAGCAGATCTCTACCGGCATAACGACTTTCCTTAATGAGAAGGTTACCATGCTGGAGGTTCTTTCCATACAACCCAACCAGATACCAGATGATAATTTCGAACTCATCTTTGCCAACATATATGAAAAATCAAAGGGTTTTTACGTTATTGAATATGCGGACGAGAACGGAACTATAATATCAGGGTATCCCGAAGAGAACACACCGCTTGGATACAACCTGTACGAGAATGAAAAGAGCATTCCTTTTGACATAATACAGCAAACCGGTGAAACTTATATCACTGACCCGCTCACCACATTTGAGAAAGAACTGGCAATATATGTTTGGGTGCCTGTATACGTCGGTGAAGATGATTTTAAAGGCGCCTTTGTTGCAGTTATCGAGATCGATGAGATCGCTGAAGAGACGATAAAAACGGAAAATCCTGCAGGATATATCTACCTGATCAACGACCATGCAAGACTTCTCTACGATAGTGCTGAGACAGAACTTATTGGAAAGAACTACTTTGACATTGTGAACGAACCTGATGTCAGCCGCCTTGAAATAATCGGAATGCAGACAGAAGGACTCTCAGGAAGTGGCAGTTTCTCGGAAAGGAACGAGAACGGTTTCCTGGAGCAGAAGATCATATCCTACGAACCTGTGATATGGAAGAACCAGCAGTGGTCCGTAGGTGTTGTTACACCGCTGTGGTATGTGGAATCACTTGTCCAGTCAATATACATTAAGCAGGGACTCTTTGCAATGATCTCTGTTGCATTCATTCTCTTCATCGGCTCATTTATAGCACTGATCCTGTTCTCTTGGAACAAGACACTTGAGGATGAAGTAAAAAGTAAGACATCGGAGCTGGAAAGGTCGAACGACTACCTGCAAAATGCCAACCGGAAACTGAAAGAGCTTGACAGGCTCAAGAACGATTTCGTGTCAATGGTATCACATGAGCTGAAAACGCCATTGACAGCAATGAAAACCTCCAGTGAGTTCATGAAGGAAACCGAATGCGACCCTGAGGTCAAGGAAGAGATGCTTGATCTTATTATACGGAACATTGATCGTCAGGCAAGAATGGTGGATGACCTTCTGGACATCTCACGCATTGAATCCGGCAGGATGAAGTTCAATCCGGAAGACGTGAATGTAAGGGATATCGTTGAGACTTCCCTGCAGACAGTTGAAAAGCAAGCGAAGGATAAAGGAATTGATATCAAGGTTGGATATCCGGAAGAGAGCCTTACCATCAAGACAGATAAGGACAAGCTTATCCGGGTATTTGTGAACCTCCTGACGAACGCCATCAAGTTCACACCACATAATGGAGAGGTGGAGATCAGCGTAACGGATTTCGGAGATCACATCCAGGCAAGTATCAGGGACAATGGTATCGGCATATCCGCTGAGAAGCGAGAAAAAATATTCGATAAGTTCTATCAGGTTGACAGTACCGCTACAAGAAAAGCAGGCGGCACAGGTCTTGGGCTGGCGATCATCAAAGGAATTATAGATAGACAGGGCGGCAGCATATTCGTGGAAAGCGAGACCGACAAGGGCAGTACTTTCACATTCAGATTACCAAAAGAGCTTAAGGAAGAAGACTTCACAGAGATAGAGCAGTATTAAGGGAGAAACATGAAATTAAAGATAAAAGCATTATTGGTTCTCATCATTGTAGCGACGATATTCCAGAGCGGATGCACCTCCATAGATGAAGAAAGCTTCAATGCCGATATTGAAGGATATGCGGATCCTATTGCAGAAAATGCACTCCAGGCCATCAATGAGCAGAATTACACCAAATTCTCCGCTGATCTGGACCTGACGATGAAAAAAGCATTCACAGAAGAGATCTTTCTGAAGTCTGCATACATAATCCAGGATGAACTGGGCAACTATACTTCAAAAGAACTGCTGGAGATCAATGCTGCTGAAAGGCATACTGTTGTTATATATCGGGCCAACTTCGAGAAAGAGACTGATGATGTGATATTACGGCTGATATTCGTAAATTCTGACGGGCAGGTGCAACTCCGAGGATTTTGGCTTGAATCTTCACAATTAAGAAAACGTATGGCTCTGGAACGATAAGATAAGATCTCCAGACCTTCCTACTTTTGCTCTTCTTTTTTTCTGATCAAATTTCAGTCCCAGCTATAAAGCCCCAGACAGGCATGCATGTATGCAGTTATGCAGCCATACAAGTATCTCATTCTAAAGATGAACAAAAAATATGGCATCAGAAGAGAACTTCGAGTTGGAAAGGAGTGTGTGGTGTTTGTCTGTGTGTTAGGGTAGTGACTCATCAGTTGTCAAGTAACTACTCAAAGTTCTCTGCCAATGTACAAAACAATAAATACCCGAATTATACATAAGCCTTTCCATAAATGGACGAGTTTTTTGAAATATATTTTGTTTTATAATTGCAACAAAAATAAATTGCCGTTAAGCTTATAGCCCATCAAGTCTATGTGATGGTTCAGTGGTACCTGAAAATTGAACGAAAAACAAGATATCAGGTATCTAATTCAAACAAAAATGGGCTCGTGGTCTAGCTGGTTATGACGTTGCCTTCACACGGCAGAGGTCGGGTGTTCGAATCTCCCCGGGCCCATCTGGTTTTTCTGATGCGCTTGATTGCGGTTTTGATAGCATTGCGACTTGTTCTTCCAGTGCAGATAGTCGGGTTTCTACGTCTGAATGAGACGGAAGTTGACACTACTTAATGGTTTATGAGAGATGCTAAAAAAGAATGCACAACTCCCAGCTCAATCACCAGGAATGTGCACGAATTGCCCTTATTTCCAGACGATCATGGCTTGATCTGAATTCTACCTTTCTCTATCTCCGTTATCGGATCTGCATAGTCTCCAGTATCTACACCACCAACATTATTGTCGTAGATGATAGTTGTTGTATTCCAGATCTTTATCCTGAACATGTCAGTATCAGCGCTTGATGTGCGTTGTGCATCAATTACTGATATCAGGAACTCATAGTTGCCCTCACCGTTGATCGTACCATTTCCTTTGTAAGTGGCCTTGTGACCTGCAACCACCATCCATTCATAATCGGCGGAATAGAAATTCAAATCATCAAACTCGAACTGAGTCTCACCAGTCAGTGCACCTTTCTCGTACTCTGAATTGAAATCGAATGTTGCCACGCCCGTAAGGCCCGAATCAGCCACATATGCACCTGCAAGTGAGTCAAAACTTCCTTTACCGGCTACAGATCCGCTTGCTGGATCATACACAAGCACATAGCGGAAGTCTGTATCACTACCACCATCATCATCTTCAACAGTGAATGTGACATTGTACAAACCAGAGGTCGCATATGTGTGATTTGCATCCACAGCACGGTCACCCGGGGGTATAATAATATCAATATCATCTGCTGCATTATCTCCCCAGTCTATGGTAAAATTATGAGTATCTTCGATACCAGGATCGAGGAATTCTGCAGTTAAATTCACTTTAGTACCAACTTCAACTGGTTCAGTTTCCAACACAGCAAGGGATGTTATGTTTGGTGCGACATTGTTGACAGTTACTGTTGTAGTTGCAATACCCTCACCTCCGCCATCATCGATCACAGTCACACTCACAGTATAGTCATCTGATGATGTTCCGGTTGGGTCGTCATCAAGGTACTGATGGGTTTCATTGAAAACGGTTGATCCTGCCGGATAAGGGAAGGTTTCATTGTACCCATCACCCCAGTCGATCACCACATCAAAAGTATCAAGAATTCCGGGGTCACTTATGGTACCAGAGACGTTTGCAAAATCATTTTCATTTATTACATCTCCAACTGCAGTTACAGTTGGTGCAACATTATTGACAGTCACTGTCGTAGTATCAATATCTGAGGCTCCTTCATCATCGGTAACCTTGACAGAAATTGCTCCTGAATAGTCGTCATACCATGTGTGTAGAACACTAACACCTGTACCATCATCAAATTCCCCATCGTCATCCAGATCCCATTTATATGAGACAATTGACCCATCAGGATCATAGGAACCCGATGCATCAAAGGTTATAGTTGTACTTTCGTTCCCTACATAAGGTCCGTTGGCATCTGCCACAGGTGGCTGGTTTGCGGGTGCAGATATAACCGGCCAGAACATCAGTGGATAGTTGTCATCATTACTACTGTCGGGTATGTCGTAGGGCGTGTCGCCAATGCCGTCACCATCGCTGTCCGCGCCTGGGTAGTCAGAATAGTAGTTACCTGTGTAGTTTACGTAGTTGCTACCATTGTAGGTATAGGCCAGCATCTCGGTTGAGTTCCAGATGTTGATTTCGGAAGTAAAAATCTCAACGTTTTTCGTGTTGTTGAAGTAGTTGTTGTAGATGAGGTTGTCGATGGTGGAAGCCTCCAGAAGACGGATGCCGTAGTAGATATTGTTCGACACAGTGTTGCTGGTCAGATTGTTGTTGGAGGAATCCTCCAGAAGTATGCCCCAGTAGTTGCCCGATACCGTGTTGCTGGTTAGGTTGTTGTAGCCGCCATAATACAGGACGATGCCATGACCAGTGTTGTTCGACACAGTGTTGCTGGTCAGATTGTTGTTGTAGGAATCCTCCACATAGATGCCGTCATTGACATTGTTCGACACAGTGTTGCTGGTCAGATTGTTGTTGTAGGAAGACGACAGAAAGATGCCGTAACGGTTGTCCGACACAATGTTGCCGGTCAGATTGTTGTTACTGGAACGATCCAGATAGGGACCATACAGATAGATTCCTTGCCAGTTGTTCGATAAGATGTTGTTAGTAACAATGCATCCTTCAACTCCATTAAGAAATATTCCATTAGCAGTTGTAGCACCGATCACATAAAACCCGCTGATGTTCACGTTATCTGCAGTCACCTTGAAAACGTCAACGTCCGTAGCGTCAGCCACAACAACAGCATGACTCGAAGATTTGATTGTTAACTCCTTGTTAACATCCACGTTCTCTGTGTATACCCCAGGATGGACAATGATCGTGTCACCGTTGTTTGCGCCATATACAGCATCCTGGATAGAATCTCCAGGATACACATTCCACTCAGTTGCTGCTGCAGTTCCTATGCTCATTAAAGCTAAAGCCATTCCAAAACAAATCAGTATACTTTGTTTAATTCTCATTACTTCCACCACCTTATTAATTGCAATCTTCAGAATCATCTACATCTGTAGAGATCACGATCACTAAGGCAGAACATGCCAAAAAAAACATCAGGTACAAAAAAGGCAGTGCCACCTTGTCGTCCACCACAGACGAATATGAACCTTTAGTTAAAGTTTATATTTTATTTTATAAGTACGTTGTCAAAGAATATCAGATTCAACCTCAATTCCTCTGATGGACTTTTTTATCGGTAATATTGTTACATTATTACAACACAAATTTCCCACGATTTTATGATACTCAGTTTTTGCCTGTTTAACTTTGTTAAGGTAATGTGCACTGCCAACAGTGGTTGCAGCTCTACCTTGAATGAAATCAGCAATGCTTACCATAATTCCATCAGAAGTTATAGCATTGAAATTTCATTTGCAGAAATTTTTGAATCAATTTCTAGCTTAAAAAAAGGAATGCACGACTCCCGGCTCAATCACCAGAAGTATGTGCGAATTGTCCTTGTTTCCAGACGATTATGGTTTGATCTGGATTCTACCTTTCAATATTGGTGTTATCGAATCTGCATAGTCTCCAGTATCCACACCGACACCAACATTATTGTCGTAAATGACAGTTGTTGTATTCCAGATCTTTATCCTGAACAGGTCAACATCGGTGCTTGATGTACGTTCTGCATCAATTACCGATATCAGGAACTCATAGTTGCCCTCACCGTTGACAGTACCATTTCCTTTGTAAGTGGCCTTGTGACCCGCAACAACCATCCATTCATAATCGACGGAGTGGAAATTCAGACCCTCAAACTCGAACTGCGTCTCACCTGTCAGCACACCTTTCTTGTACTTTGAATTGAAAACGAAAGTTGCCACGCCCGTAAGACCCGGCTCATCCACATATGCACCTGCAAGTGAGTCAAAACTTCCTCTACCTGCTACAGATCCACTTTCTGGATCATACACAAGTACATACTGGAATTCTGTATCACTGCCACCATCATCGTCCTCAACAGTGAATGTGACATTGTACAAACCAGAGGTCGCATATGTGTGATTTGCATCCACAGAACGGTCAGCCGGGGGTATAATAATATCAATATCATCTGCTG
>NZ_FOHQ01000005.1 GCF_900111645.1 Methanococcoides vulcani | reverse complement strand
CTATGCACAATAGTTGGTTAATTCATTGATAGATAAAGTCACTATCAGTCAGAATTAACCGAACTGCCACATTCAACGTCAGACCGGAAAAGCTCCGGTCTCCACTAATGATTCTGATATGGAGGTGATTGAAATTCCACACACGTTGTGCGGGATTCTCTTGATACATTCCATCGCATATATACCTTCCGAGCCGGAAGGTTTTGACACATTTTTGGACAATGTGTCGATATACATGAAATGTATGACGTTTTTCAAACTCTCAATAGATCGTGTCAGAATCGACAGCGACCAGCTCACTGAGAGCACCCCTACAACAGTAGCCTTGTATTTATACGTTGTGTGTCAATGTGTGACACGGGTATATATTAGATGCAAATATAAGCCATTCCTGACAGAACATATCGTAAAATTATTTCCATTACGTGGCTTTTTACAGATGTCCTGAACATAAGTAAAAATGAAGCGAAATGAGCATCAGTAGACAGTAATGATGAAAATTAGCAGAGTTTTCCTTCACACGGAACTGGTCGTAATAGTTACCCTGACAGACCTTCTGGAACGCTGCTGTGCCGTGACCTTTACCGGGATGCAATATATATTACATTACACATCCCCAAAGAAGCTACAGAAATAGCCAATGAATACATTACAAGCAAAAAATGGGAAAATAGCCTGATAATCCATAGTATACAATACAACCCACCTGATACCTACGAAGTATACTATAGAAGGATCTTCAATGGTATACCATCAATGACGGGATAGAAATGGAGCCCAAAGTAGGGATTAATGCCCATACCGGAGAGGTCGTTTACCTTGACATGACGCCCATTGACCTTTTAAAGGACTAACAGCCACCAGTTCCTATTTATACCATTAATCGTGTAGTTTATATGATTATTATGGATACAACTACACAACTGAGGGATCGCTTTTTACGGCGATAAACCGATTCGAGACCGAAAGATAAGCATTTTTGACACGACCCTTCGTGACGGCGAACAAACCCCCGGTGTATCCCTTACCCCTGAGCAAAAAATAGAGATCGCTCATCAGCTTGCAAAGCTTGGAGTGGATACTATCGAGGCAGGATTCCCAATAGCCTCCGCAGGCGATATGGAATCCGTGCACAATATCGCAACCGCGGGCCTCACATCAGAAGTATGCGGACTTGCACGTGTCCTCACAAAGGACCTTGATGCCTGTATCAAAGCAGACGTAGGAATGATACACACATTCGTCTCCACCTCTGACATCCAGAGGATACATACCATCAAGAAAAGCCGTGAAGAAGTTGTTGAAATGGCAACCAATGCCGTACAGTACATCAAGGACCACGGCATGCGCTGCATGTTCTCTGCAATGGACGCTACCCGAACAGATATGGACTATCTGGTAGAGGTCTACAAAGCAGTAGAAGATGCCGGATGTGACATCATCAACGTTCCTGATACAGTGGGAGTGATCGCTCCATCAGGCATGTATCGCCTCATAAGTGAACTGGACAAGGAGATCAACATCCCTATCGACACTCACTGCCACAATGACTTCGGACTTGCCGTAGCAAACAGTCTAATGGCCATAGAAGCCGGTGCAAGCCAGGCACAGGTCACGGTCAACGGACTTGGAGAGCGTGCAGGGAATGCCGATCTTGCGGAGACAGTAATGAGCTTGTGTTCCATCTATGGTGCAAAGACGAACATCAACACCGAATACATCGTTGAAACTGCGCGCATGGTAGAACGCTGCACAGCAGTCACCATCCCACCGCACATGCCGGTCGTCGGAGAGAACGCATTTGCCCATGAATCAGGCATACACACACACGGCGTCCTTGAAAACTCCGATACATTCGAACCCGGCATCATGACACCGGAAATGGTTGGTCACACACGCAGGATAGTACTCGGAAAACACGCAGGCAAGCATGCAGTTCTCAGATCACTTCAATCTGCGAACATCCAGCCTTCCGATGAACAGCTCGATGCCATCATCGATAAGGTGAAACTGCTTGCAGACAAAGGCAAACGCATAACCGATGCCGACCTTTATGCAATAGCATTCGATATCCTTGGTAAACCGGAAGGAATGCCAACCATCGACCTCAAAGAGGTGAGCGTGATGACAGGAAACGTCATCACATCCACAGCTGTTGTAAAGGCACTGGTCAACGGAACCGAGCGCATCACATCCGACGTAGGTGTCGGACCTGTGGATGCAGCCCTGAAAGCCGTTGAGACCCTCATCGGAAAACATGCAACAAACGTAAGCATACATGACTTCAGAATAGAAGCCGTGACCGGCGGTGCAGATGCACTGGCAGAAGTCATTATCGGTGTACAGGACGAAAAAGGCAGAATAGTCACAGCCCGCGCAGCAAATGTGGATATTGTCCTGGCCTCGGTAGAAGCGCTCGTAACAGCTATTAACATGCTCCTTAAAACATAAGGAGCATGCAAGAGGTCATAGATTCACACTGTCACCTGGATTTTCAGAAATTCAATCGTGACCGTGAAGAAGTAATTGAACGAGCACGCAATGCGGGTGTTGTTGAAATGGTCAATTCAGGTATTGACCTTAAAACAAACCTTTCAACACTCGCACTTGCAAAAGAATACGATTTTATTCATCCCACAATAGGCCTGAGCCCACTTGTTGTTTCTCATTACGGTAATGAAATCGCCGATGAGATCCTACTCCAGCTTGAACAGGACGCCGCGGAAAGCGTTGGTATCGGCGAAGCAGGGCTTGATTACCACTATTATAAGGACAGCAAGGAAAGGGAACACCAGAAAGAATACTTCCGAAAGGTCATCGAGATAGCAGACAGTTACGATAAACCCCTCGTGATCCATGGAAGGGAAGCCGAAGAAGATTCTTTCGAGATGGTCCGGGACCTTGATAAGGTCATCTTCCATTGCTACGGAGGTTCAGTAGAGACCGCCAATATGATAACAGATGCCGGATACTACATCTCAATCCCCACGATCGTATGTTTTTCAGATCATCACAGGTCCATAGCCGAAAATGTCCCACTGGACAGAATCCTGATCGAAACCGACAGCCCATACCTATCCCCCAGAAAGGGACGCAATGAACCTGCATTTGTCTTGGACATACTTCCAGTAATTGCAGAAGCAAAGGGAATTGAGGAAGGAACAATTGCAAAGGCAACCCTTAAAAATACAAGAAGTGTATTTGGTCTTTAAGGTCACAAAAGGAGACAGATAATGAAAGTTCAGAGGATCAACACATCGCCATATGCATCCAATTCATACCTTATCAATGGAAAGATACTCATCGACCCGGGAATGGATATGAAGAAGCTTGTCGAAAAGCTGGAAGAACTGACCGACCCCAGGAACATCGACCTTATCATCCTCACCCATGGTCATTTCGATCACAGTGCAGCTGCAAAACCTGTAGCCGAGCTCTGTGATGCACCCATCGCGATACACAAAGACGATGCCTCATCTTTGAAAAGTGAAGAAACAAGCGCATCCATGTTATTCTCATCCCCGGCACCAAACTTTGAACCGGATATACTATATGAGAACGGTGACATCGTCCGGATAAGTGATACCGAAGCACTTCAAGTGATCCATACACCGGGACATACTCCAGGTGGTATCAGCCTCTACGAACCTTATTCCAAAGGACTCTTTTCAGGAGACACCGTGTTCCCTAACGGAGGTATTGGTCGTACTGATTTTGCAGGAGGGAACATAGAAGACCTTTCAAGATCTATCGAAAAGCTTACCGAACTGGATGTCATAACCCTCTACCCCGGACACGGGCCTGTAACCAGTGAAGACGTGAACGAACAGATACGTCTGTCCCTGCAGATGTCAAAAACATTCCGATAAAGAGAAAGATCATGTCAGGAAAAAAACGTAAACAAAGGGGCTCTGATGAGTCGAAATTCCTCCCCATGGACCGCAAAGAGTGCAAAAGACGCGGATGGGATGAGCTTGATATTATCATCGTGACCGGGGATGCATACGTAGACCATCCCGGTTTTGGTGCAACAATAATAGGTCGTGTTCTCGAGGATGCCGGTTTTAGAGTTGGGATCATCGCCCAGCCAGAATGGGATAATACTGATGATTTCATGAAACTTGGCAGACCACGCCTCTTTTTCGCAGTAGCTGCAGGCAACACTGACTCAATGGTCAGCAATTACACACCTGCACTCAAGCCCCGGCCAAAGGACCTGTACTCCCCCGGCGGCAAAACCGGACTGCGTCCGAATCGCACAACCGTCGTATATTCCAACAGAATAAAGGAAGCCTACCCTGACGTACCGATCGTGATAGGAGGTATTGAGGCATCCCTTCGCCGTTTTGCAGAATATGACTACTGGTCCGACAAAGTAAGGCAATCCATACTTGCAGATGCCCCTGCAGACCTGCTGGTCTATGGAATGGGAGAATTGCAGACCGCAGAAATTGCCCGCAGGCTTGATGCAGGCGAAGATATCAGTAGCATAAGGGATATCAGGGGAACCGCCTGGAAGCTGGAAGTGAAAAAGTGGAAAGAAATGAAAGCAAATGCGGATAGCACTTTCCCTTACGTGGAGCTTCCCTCCTACACAGAAATATCATCTGACAAGCAGCTCTATGCAAAAGCATTCAAACTGATGTATGAACAGCAGGACCCTGTCAGAGGCATAGCACTAATACAACCCCATCCAAAAACGACCATCATCCAGAACCCTCCGATGAGGCAGCTTTCCCAGGAAGAACTTGACCATGTCTACGAGTTGCCTTACACAAGGGAAGAACATCCCTCTTACAAGGAAAAAGTGCCGGCACTGGAAACTGTTAAATTCTCCATTACCACTCACAGGGGTTGCTTTGGAAGCTGCTCTTTCTGCGCCATAACCCAGCACCAAGGGCGTACCGTCTCAAGCCGAAGCATCGGTTCCATAGTGCATGAGGCACACTTGCTTACGAAACTAAAAGGATTCAAAGGCAATATAATCGGAGTTGGAGGTCCCAGCGCCAACATGTACGCCATGAAATGCAAGAAATGGGAAAAGAGTGGAGCATGCAAGGATAAGCTCTGCCTGTACCCGGAACCCTGCCCTTCCATGGACACATCCCACAAAGAGAACATAGAGATGTTACGCCGCCTTCGGGAGATCCCGGAGGTAAAGAACGTCTTTGTAAGTTACGGTGTACGCTACGACCTTGCACTCCTTGATCCCGAATATATCGAAGAGCTATGTGAACATCATATCAGTGGTCAGCTGAAGATCGCTCCTGAGCACTATTCAAAAGAGGTCACCGACTGCATGAAAAAACCTGGAAGAGAGGTTTTCGAGGAATTTGCCGATATCTTTGAGAAGACGAACAAGAAGCTTAACAAAGACCAGTATCTCGTAACATTTCTCATGTCAGGGCACCCTGCCTGCACCATGGAAGATATGATCGAACTGGCAGAGTATATCAAAGAAACGAACAGGTATACTGAGCAGGTGCAGGACTTCACACCAACACCTATGACAGCTGCCACCTGCATGTTCCACACAGGGCTGGACCCCTTTACAGGGAAGAAGGTATATGTAGCTACATCACGAAGGGAAAAGAACATACAACGTGCTATGATGCACTATCGTGACCCGCGCAACCAGAGTCTTGTATACGAAGGTCTCAAACAGGCAGGTCGACAGGACCTTATCGGAAATACATGGAACTGTCTCATATCAAGAAAAGGAAAGAAAAGAAAACATCATCATATACAAAAAGATGAAAGATTTTATAACATAAGGATAATCGGTAATACTTGAAAGGGTAAGGAAATAGCAAATGTGCCTTTACTGCTGTTTAAAATATCAAAAAAGTGTAGCGCACACAAAGTTCCATTTTCATTATCGTTTCGAGGATCTGTTATAATTTTCATGGAGAAGGAAATGAACCAGAAAGAAAGGTCAAAGATACTCATCATCGACAACGAGGACCGCAATGTCGAAGTTCTGGAATCCATTCTTGTCTCAGAATACGACATGATCAGATCATATTCCGGAACCGAAGGGCTTCAAAAAGCCATTGATGATGAACCGGACCTTATCCTGCTTGATAACATGATAACAGACATTGCTGCCCATGAGATCTGTAGGACACTAAAGAACGACGAAAGGACAAAGCTCATACCAATAGTTATTGTCACAACTCCCGATGAAAAGGATGAAAAGATAAAAAGCCTTGAAGAAGGAGCTGATGATTTCGTTAACAAACCGGTAAGCTATCTGGAAATCTCCACACGTGTGAAAGCTTTGTTAAAGATCAAGCGTTTGCAGGATAAAGTTGTCAAAGAACGTAATCAGGCCTGCCAGTACCTTGATGTTATCGGTTCCATCATAATAATACTTGATAAAGATGCAAGCGTTACTTTCGCCAATAAGAAAGCCTGTAATGTGCTGGGATGGAAGAAAGAGGACCTTATGGGAAAAAGCTGGACCGATCTTTTCCCGGAAGATACAAAGGAGATACAGGAAAAGGAACTGTTCCGTATACTTGAAGGCAAGAGGGAACTGCCTGAATTCCACGAACTTCCGTTATTGACCAGAAACAGTGACGGAACCACAGAAAAAAAGCTGATACTCTGGCACGATGTGATCCTAAAAGATGAGGAAGGAAAGATCATTGGCATGATCCGATCAGGTGAGGACAACACCGAAAGAACGAACATGGAAGAAGAACTCACAAAGGCAAATGAGAAACTTCGGCTTTCACATAAGATGAAGGATGAGTTCCTGGCAAACATCAACCATGAACTTCGAACTCCTCTGATATCGATAAAAGGATTTAGTGAACTTCTATACAATGAGCGTCTGGGTGAGTTGAACGAACATCAAAAGAAGACAATGAAAACCGTTGTCCATAACTCAGAACGTCTTCGACATTTGATAGAATCACTGTTCTATGTCAGCGACATGCAAAATGAGACTATAAAATATACATTTAGCCTCATAGACCTCAAAGAGATGCTGGAAAGCATAACTGCCGGTATGCTCTCCAACATAGAGCATAAAGGTATTGAATTCAAAAAAGAGATAGCTGAAAAATTACCAATAGTAAAAGGCAACAGCAAATATATCGAATCTGTGCTAATACACCTGCTTGACAATGCAATTAAATTCACTCCTGCAGGGGAAACTGTATCGCTGTCAGCTTCAGAAGAGAATGGAATTGTGCATATTATTGTACGAGATGCAGGACCGGGAATTCCAAACGATATTCTTTCCCAGTTTTGTACCGATATTCCGGAAGATGCAAGTGAAAGTGACATCTGTTGCACTAACCGGGATTACGGCCTGATCATCTGTAAAAAGATCATAAGCGCACACAAAGGCGATATTGGGATCGATAGTGAAATAGGGAATGGAACTGAGATCCATGTCCGGTTACCAGCTTTTGAAAGTGAGAAAACTATCAATGAATAAAGCAAGATCCCTGATCACAGGACCTTAACTCGAATAACAAACACCGGCATATCACTTCAATTTCTCATACTCTAACTTTTTACTCTTTAATTATCTATTCTTTTTTTTGCGCCCATGTCAGAAGATCCAAAAGATCGATCACCGGAATTTCACTAAATGGTGCCATATTGGTACGGCATAGTGGGCAACACGTCACAATGTAATCCACGCCTTCAGGAACTTCTGCAACTCTCTTTTCTGTAAGCGCTTTTGAGAGTTCAGGATAACCTTTGCGAACACCTCCACCTCCACCACAGCACCTCGCATTCTCCTTGGATGTTCTCATTTCCCTGAGTTCACAGACAGCGGTTATTAATTTTCTTGGTGCATCAAATATCCTGTTTGCCCTTCCAAGGTGGCATGGGTCATGATATGTTACAGTGATATCAAGCCTTTCAAGTTCTAATTTATCCAGGTTCTCTGCCAAGAATTCCGTGATATGAACAACCCTGAACCTGTCAGGGTAGTCATTTTTGAGAGTATTATAGCAGCCTGCGCAACTGGCGATCATGGTATGGGCACCCACCTCTTCCATCTGCCTGACATTATGTGCTATCAACTCACCTGCATCAGACCCTGTTCTCAAAAGCGGGGAACCGCAACAGACCTCATCAGGAAGCACTGTCACATCGAGATCGCTGATCAGGTCGTATGTCCTAAGTACGGTTTCCTGATAGCGATAAGATCCAAGGCAACCAACAAAATACACGTTCTCAGCATGATCCGGCACATCACGCTGTTCCATAAGCCATTCGAGCCTTGGATGTGTTTCATTCATCGGGTTACCTGTGGAAAGCGTGTTCTCACGTAGGTCCTTCTGGGACTCTGTCTCCTTGCCCATTTCTACAATTTCATGCCGTATATTTTCAAAAACATCAGGAGGTATTGCTCCTGCAGGACACATCTCCTCACATATACCACATGTCGTGCAGGTATTGATGCTATCAATAATGCTCTCATCAAGGTCCATCCCCTCAGAGATCCCTTTTGCGATCATCATGCGGCCCCTGGTGCTGAAAGATTCCCATCCGAGCTCTTCAAATATAGGACATACCGAGCGACACGTTCCGCAACGCACACATTTCAATATGGACCTTAACTGCTCATCCTCCATCATCACAACCCCATCTTTCCCGGATTCAATATCCCATGAGGATCAAGCGCCTTCTTGATCTGTCGCATCACATACATCGATGTGGGGTGTTCCAGCTCCATATAGCTCTCGCGCGCCTTTCCCACCCCATGTTCAGCACTCACAGTACCACCAACATCGATAACACGCCTGTATATCCGGTCAGCCACAGTGTTGACCCGCTCCATCCCATTTTCATCCAGCATATCGATGGTCATACCTGTGTGAAGGTTCCCGTCACCAATGTGCCCATAGGTCATTATCGGGATATTGAACTCCTCTGACAATGAACGGACATATTCCAGCATTCCGGGAAGCTCCTTTATTGGAACCCCGATGTCCTCTCCAACATAAACGCGGGTGCGTTTTGGATCTATTCGGGATATGGCAGCACCCACAAGCCTGCGCGCATTCCAGAGACGTGCACTTTCATCTGCAGTTGAAGCGACCTTTATTCCAGAAGCCAGTTCAGAACATACCTTACCGACAGCATCTGCCTCTTCCTTCACAGCATTCTGCATCCCATCCACTTCTATCAGCAGAATTGCCCCTGCATCAGGAAGCTCCACAGTCGGATCATATCTGCGGACAGTCTCGATCGCAGTGCTATCAAGGATCTCACATGCAGAGGGGATAATTCCTGCTGACAGTATCTTTACCACTGTTTTGCCAGCAAGGGCGGTATTATCAAAAGAAGCCAGTATCACACTTCGAGCCCTGGGAAGCGGATGTATCCTGAGCACTGCCTGAGTGATAATTCCAAGTGTCCCTTCCGAACCGATCATAAGGTCGGTCAGATCGTATCCGGATGCGGTCTTGAGTGTCCTTGAACCTGTCCGAACTATCTTTCCGTCTGCCATAACGACCTCAAGGTCAAGCACATAGTTCCTTGTTGTACCATATTTTACAGAACGCATCCCGCTTCCGTTGTTCGCCATCAGTCCACCAATGGTACACATGGCAGTGCTTCCGGGATCCGGCGGAAAGAAAAAACCATAGGGAGAAAGTGCCTGGTTCAGTTTCTCATGTACAACTCCCGGCTCCACAGTTACCTGGAGATCATCAATATCAATTTCAATAATTTGGTCCATTGACGACATGTCAAGTACAATACCACCATTTACGGGAACAGCGCCTCCACAAAGACCGGAACCTGCACCCCTTGCGACCACAGGCAGCCCAAGCTCACCCGCCAGCCTGACAACCGCTGCAACCTGCCCGGAATCGTGAGGTCGGATAACTGCATCAGGATCTCCTTTTGCCTGGGAAGCATCAAAAGAATAACAATAAAGCTCTGAGGACCTTGTTGAGACATTTTTCTCCCCAACAATGGCTTCCAGTTGTTTCTTGAGCATTAACATACCCTGCAACCTTTTTGAAAATAAACGTTTGGGTATTTCAAACAAATTCGGTAGAAAAGATTTACATCTACCTTAAGCATATTAGGGAAACATGACATCATATTTTGAGGTAGAACAGCGGGATGGTGCTGCCCGTATTGGAAAAATTCTCCTTTCAACACCTATCAGGACACCACACATAATTGACACGGTATCACTTAACGATCCAACAGGTCCTTTTGCAGATGCCGGGTCCATGTGGGACCTTTCTGCAGAAGAGGCCATGGAAAATATCCGTAAGATACGCGAGCTTTCCGGTGATGATGCGATCCTCATTTTGCCGCACCAGGACCTCACACCCGATGTGCCGGATGATGTTGCAGAGACAATTGCAAAGAAGATCGAAATGGAAGCTACAGGTCCTGTAGGCCGCATTTACCGACATGGTCAGGATGTAAAGAAAGCGGACCTTTACATTATGGAAGGAGCAGGTTCCTTCCAGGGCAATGCCAGGAAGTTCATGCAAAGGATAATTGAGATCCGGGAAACAATAGCACCTGATACTGCTCTCTATGTCCCCAACCTGTGCACACCTGCAAATGCTGCCATGCTGATCTACCTTGGTATCGATATCATGGACAACACCCGCGCCATTGTGGCCGGGTACAATGACATTTATCTTAACACATCAGGAAGTTACTTTGTCGACTCTATGGCCGAACTTCCATGCAGATGTGACGCCTGTGCTCCCATAACACTGGAAGAACTCAAGGAAATGCCAAAAGCAGAACGTGCTGAGATATTAACAAAGCACAACTGCAACATGCTTGAAGCAGAGGTCGCCCTGGCAAGAGAGAGGGTACGCGCAGGCAACCTGCGTGAATACGTGGAAGGCCAGTGCCGTGTAGAACCCTGGCTTGCAGGACTCCTGAGACTTTTCGATACCCAGTATGGTTACATGGAAGAGCATGCGCCCCTTGCACGTTCCAACCAGTTGCTTGCAACAACTTCCGAATCAATGACCAGACCTGAGGTCGTTCGCTTTGCCAGAAGGATACAGGAAAGATATACCCCTCCTGAAACCGATATTCTGGTGCTGTTGCCCTGCTCTGCCAAAAAGCCATATTCGATCTCGAACTCACATAGCAAGTTCATAAGATCACTGGGCAGGAACCGCAGATACGTCCATGAAGTAATAATCACATCTCCGCTTGGGGTCGTACCAAGGGAGCTCGAACTTACCTATCCTGCATCCCATTATGACACCGTTGTGACCGGGTACTGGGATGCTGAAGAGATAAAATGGGTAGCATCGTGTCTCTCTGAATATCTTTCCAAAAACAAGTATTCACATATAATAGCCCATGTGGAAGAAGCATACAGGGAGATCTGTGAGATCGTTTCAAAGGAGCTTGGTATTGAGATCGTCTATACAAGCTCGGGCAGTGTGACCTCCTACGAGTCCCTTGACAACCTCAAGAACACCATATCCGGCATAGTCGCAGAAGGAGAATTTGGACAGAACAAACCAAGAAGCGACCTGATGCGCGCTATTGCAGACTACCAGTTCGGTCCTGGTGCGGGAAAGTTGCTTGTTCCTGACAAATCAAAGATAAAGGCACCATTCCCCAAACACCAGGTGTTCATCGATAAGAAACAGATAGCTACCCTCATACCACAATATGGAACAATAGCACTTACTATCGATGGCACCCGTCTGCTTGCCGCATCAGACGATTATGAAGGCTACACTGTAACTATCGATGATTTCCTTCCAAGAGGCTCTTTGCTTGCACCAGGTGTTATTGATGCTGATGAGAAGATTCGGCCCGGGGACGAGGTCCTTGTCACAGGAAGCAAAGCGATCGGAGTAGGGCGTGCTATGATGAGCGGGAAAGAAATGGTTGCCTCCTCAAGAGGTGTTGCCGTTGATCTGCGTCACATAAAAAAGGCCGATCAAGTTAAGGATTGATCTTTAAGGTCCTTTTCTTCTTTTTTTCAACATTCTTTTTAAGAAAAAGGATATTATATTCCATGATGATCATCAGACAGTTTGAACCTTATGATTTTGAAGATGTTCTGAACATTGAAATGGAGGCTTTCACAGAACACAATCCTTTTGTCTATATGAATTTCTATGAAATGAACAAAGAAGGGTTCTTTGTCGTCTCCATGAACAACAGGATCGTGGGTTTTGTCATGGGATATCGATCTGCAGTTAACGAAGGCCGTATCTTTTCGCTGGCAGTTAAGAAAGAGTATCAGGGAATGGGAATCGGGAGTCAGCTTATGCAGACCATACTGAACGTGTTCCAGCAGCAGGGATTAAGGTCCGCTACCCTTGAAGTAAGAGCCAGCAACCATATAGCTAAAACGCTATATCAGGATCTGGGGTTCATAGCATGCTGGGTGGAACAGAGATACTATTCAGACGGAGAGAACGGCATCATAATGAAGAAGCAGCTTTCCCCTCTATGCTGGGTTAATAGCATCCAAGCTAGCCTTTAAGGATATGTTTTATACCTGAAAATGAGATCAGGTTAACCGACAGCATTTAATTGTTGCTACCGGAAACATTCCTGCTGGTACGTTTTGCAAATTCTTGCATTCTGGCGGAGGTTCTGCCAATACCTGAAAGCTCATCTTCTGACATTATTGATGCAAGATGGTTACCAAGTACGAATATAGCATGTTTGTGCTCTGCCTTGCTTCGATGGATGTGCACAGGACTTATGGCAAGCGACTGGTACTCAGAAAAGTCATGATCAGTGTCCTGGGTTTCCAGATGCCTCTTTATTTGAGCCAGCAATGTATGCAATTGAATCAATTCATCTTTGTGCATGGTTTTTATCCATATTCATTTTTTATACGACAGCACTGCGTAAGAGCGGGCTGCAATATAATAAACTAAAAACTCAAATAAAACCATTTTTCGCAGCAATGCCCTTCCTTATCATCACATAAAGCTTTTTCGATTTAATTTTTATGAATAATAATGCACAATAGGGGGAAAAAAGAAAAAAGAGAAGTAAAAGGGGGTAAAACCCCCTTAGAAGATCAGAAATCTGATGCTGTTAGAACATTGACGGTCGCAGGACTCTTGGCAATGTTACCTTTCTTTACACCTATAAGGTTCTCGATACCTTTGTCTGATGCTATGTCAAGGATGCGCTGTGTCACTACACCATCAAAAACAACTGTCTTGATGCTATCACTGGTCTCTTTGAGAGTGTTGACAAGATCGCGAACTGCGGTCTCCTCAATGACCTTATCCTTTGAATCCAGGAGCCTGGCCCCAAGAGTACCGAGAAGTGCATCGGAATGAGGCTTGAACCTGCGAGCCTGTGGAGATATCTGAGCTGGTTTAGCCGGTTTAGCTGGCTTAACCAGTCTTGCCGGTTTTACCTGTTTAGGCTCTTCCTCAGAACGGTCTGCCTTCTTCTCCAGTTTCTGTGCACCTGCAGATGGCCTTGAAAGCTCACCTTTAACTCTTTCCTTGCGCTTTGGCAAACGTGCGATCCTGCCTGTCTTAGCTGGCTTTTCTTCTTTGGCTGGCTTGGACTCTCCCTTTATGCTATAGCTTTCAAGAGCCTGCTCCACAGGGATCTTCTGCCTCAGGGAACGTACGATCTCTCTCTGCACAAGGTCTTCCACGCTCTTTCCATCAGGAGCACGTGCAATATAATCAATGTCTGCAACCTGCAAAAGCTCTTTAATGATGAGCTTTCCTCCACGGTCACCATCTGTGAATGCAGTTACTGTCTTCTTCTTTGTAAGTTCAGCAACTTCAGGAGGAACATTGGTCCCACCAACACAAATGGTATTCTTGATACCATATCTCAAAAGGTTCAGGACATCTGCCCTGCCCTCGACGACCACAATGGCATCTGAATCAATCACATTAGGACCACATGGGATCTTGTTCTTACCGTAGTACTGCATCTCTTCGATACGAACTGACTGGCGAACTTCATCTGCGATCTCCTGTGACTCAGGAAGGTTCTCATCGAACATGTCGGTAAGTATGTATTTTGCACGGTCTATGATCTGTTTCCTCTTGGTAGCACGGACATCTTCAACCTGTGACACCTCGATCTTTGCAGTACATGGACCGACCCTGTCGATGGTCTCAAGGGATGCTGCAAGTATTGATGTTTCAACTCTGTCAAGGCTGGATGGTATGAAAATATTACCTTTGGTCTTGCCGCCTTTTGCAGCAACTGAGACCTCGATCCTACCAATTCGTCCTGTTTTCTGCAGATCGCGCAGGTCAAGGTCTGAACCCAGCAGGCCCTCGGTCTGACCAAAGATCGCCCCGACTATATCCGGACGTTCGATTATCCCATCAGCATTGATCTTTGAATGAATGATATATTTAGTTGTATCAGTATTTTGCATATGTAAGTCTCCATTTGTGTGTGGTATATTGCCTTATAGACAGTATCCGAACGTAACAGAACAGCAAAACAGAATCATTCGGACATAACACAAATATAGGATCTCGAAGATCAAGGGAAGAACTACTTATCGGCTACTGGTATCCTGACCATTAGGATGCTTGTTCTTAAGCAATCCCGTTAAGGAGATCCTGTTTGTTCAAACTAACAAGTAATGCATCAACTATCCGGATAGTCCACAGACCTGACCGCTTAACGGCTGGCAAAGGAACTACATTATCAGCATGTAGCTATGCCATGGCCTTATTTGTGAACGTTCCGGCATTTATTTACCTTGAACCGTTTGAACGGTTATGGAACAATATGATACTAGATCTAAGATGCCGGTTGGTTCAATTCCAATAAGATATGAATGGAACCTGGTCCTTTAGATAACTCCCTACGTTTGTATTATGTGATGTGGTACAGCTATTTTCCCAATAGTGTGACCATGATATGATTCAGATTATATTTTGATGATCTGCTTACCCCCATTGGATAAAGCACCCAATGGGATTTTTGATAAACCAATTAAATTTTACTTATGACGTGATCTTGCTTCGATCACAATAGGCTAATTAGTTCTTACAGTTTAATAACCTTGTGGTTTTCAACTTTAAGGAATATCTCTGCAACACGATTATAATAAAACAGTATAAATTGTTCTCATGACAAATAAAGTTTATATTTGAAAACAATGTATTTTGTCTTGTATTTTTCCCAGAAAGGAATCCTACAATAAGGGAGCTACAATAAGAGAAATACATTGCATAGAACTTCACAATAGGGCTTACCAACATATATATATAGAATAATATTGTAGCAGCACTAGACGAGCGGGACACATTATTTTTTGCTACAATAACCCCCCACTCCCCAAACTCGCTCGTCGATTAACTTCATCTTTTTCTATACATTCTTAACATCATTCTTGCATTGCTTATTCTATACGTTGCTTTTTATATACATTTTTAACATTACTAAATCTGTTATTTCAGGTTCTGTACAAAAATCTATTAACCAGGCTGTCGAACTTATCTTATGAAAGATATTACAAAATATGATGTTGTTATTCTCGGCGGAGGAGCCACCGGAATGTCAACCGCCACACATGTGAGACGATGCCGTGATCTTTCTGTTATTGTTATTTCAAAGGACAGTCATGTATCCTACAGCGAATGTGGAATACCTTTCAAGCTTTCCGGCAAGGTACATGATTTTGATTCCCTCATAGTAAGAACCCCGGATTTCTTTGATAAAATGAGAATCGATATCCTGCTGGAAACAGAAGCAAAAGAAATAGATCTTAACGAAAAGAAGATAAAACTGGAGGACAGGGATATCGGTTTTGACAAACTGGTCATTGCTACCGGTGGAACCCATCACATCCCTTCTCATCTGCAGGCTTTCCTTGAAATGGACGGCGTATTCACCTTGCAAACGCTTTCTGATGGCATGAAAATAGAAAGTGCACTCCTGTCTGCTGAGAATGTGGTTATCATCGGTGCCGGTGCCATTGGGGTGGAAACAGCTGCAGGAACTGCAAAACGCGGCATAAGAACCACACTGATCAATCGCAGTTCCTCGATACTTTCGCGACTGATCGATACTGACATGTCGGAGATAGTTAAAGGCTACCTTACCTCCATAGGGGTCGATCTTATCACAGGAGAGGTCCCGGAAAGCATTGAAGGGAAGAGTAAGGCTGAATATGTGGTCCTTTCAAAAGAAAATGTCCCCGCAGATGTAGTTATTATTAGTACCGGGATAGTTCCTGACATAGAAATTGCAAAGAAAGCAGGTATTTCCATTGGGGAAAAAGGTGGTCTGGTCGTCAATGATAATCTTCAGGTCCGGATCGATGACCAGTTCTCAACTGATGTCTTTGCCGGTGGAGATTGCTGCGAAGTTACCGAACTTGTTACAGGAAAGAAAAGCATGATCCAACTGGCACCTGTGGCAAGAAGGATGGCTACCGTAATAGCAGACAATATCTGTGGTAAAGGAACCGTATTGGAATCTGTTCTCGGACCCAGTGTTTATGTTGCAGGAGATCTCCTGATCGGTTCTGTGGGCCTGACTTCCAGAAAAGCAGAAACAGAGAACATCGGGATAGTAACAGGCTATTCTAAAGGAGTAACGCATGCGACCTTCTATCCGGGCAGCAGTGATATCCATATCAAACTTCTTTTCAGGGAACAATACCTTGTGGGTGCACAGGTCATAGCCAAAGACGGAGTTAAGGAACGGATCGACAGCCTTGCCTTCATGATAAAGAAAAAGACCACGGTAGATGAAATGCTCACAATGGAAACCTGCTATGCACCACCGGTTGCCACTGTTGTAGATCCTCTTTTCTATGCTGTAAAGGATGCTTACAGGAAAATGAGGAACGTTAAATGAGGAACATTAAATGAGGAACATTAAATGAGGAACATTAAATGAGGAACTGGCAATGATCCATATCGACGGATCCTATGGTGAAGGCGGCGGCCAGATATTAAGGACATCAGTGGCACTTTCAGCAGTCACCGGGGAAGCGGTGCACATCACTGACATACGCAGCAACCGCCCAAAGCCAGGCCTTTCGGCCCAGCATGTAAAGGCAATAGAAACAGCTGCCCTTATCTGTGGTGCCACTGTGGAAGGGGTTAGCATTGGTTCTACCAACATCACTTTTTCTCCACAGGAAGTGAGGGGGGGTTACTATACTATTGATATTGGCACCGCCGGCAGCATAGCCCTTCTGCTCCAATGTATCATGCCGGCTGCAGCATACTCTGATACTGATATCGAGCTGAACATTATCGGAGGCACAGACGTTTCGTGGGCTCCAAGCATTGATTACCTTGAGAATGTCACACTGAAAGCACTGTCAAAGATGGGGTACAGATGTGAGATAGATACTCGCAAAAGGGGATACTACCCCCGTGGTGGCGGAGTTGTTCATGCAACGATCAGTCCATCAGAACCGGAACCCCATGACTTTACAGAAGAAACCGGGGACATACTTGGCATATCTCACTGCTCGAACCTTCCTGAACATGTTGCAAAGCGTCAAGCAGATTCTGCAAAAGATATCATTGGAAAAGCCGGATACGACTGCCACATAATCACCGAGTGTGCCGAATATCCTTCCACAGGCAGTGGGATAACATTATACTGTGGAATGAAAGGGGCATATGTTCCGGGAAAAAGAGGATTACCTGCCGAAAAGGTCGGTAGCCGGGCAGCTGCAGAACTTCTGGATGAGCTTTCGAATCGGTCTTCTGTCGACGTACATCTTGCGGACCAGCTTATACCCTATATGGGACTCGCAAAAGGCGGTTCATTCACAGTTAGAGAGATCTCATCTCATACAACAACGAACATCTGGGTTACAGAACAGTTCCTTGATGTGAAGTTCAAGATACAAAAAAAGGGTAATATGATGGAAATATTAGCGATATGAACAAATTTGTTCACTCTTCAATTTCCACAATGGTCAGATATTCAGGCGGTACAGATTCGGTCAGAACGATGTCATCGTTAACGGCCATGAACTCAATACCGTCATTTTGTGCCTCATCCGCATCGATCTCAAGTACAACCGGATTCTCTGTGTGAACTGATGCTGATTCCGTAGCCTTTTCCAGAGTTGTGCTAAGATGCACGTATGTCTGCCTGAGAGGTGCAATACCGGCATCAAGAAGCATGTCAACTTCTTCCTGGCTGACACCGTAGTACAGGTAAGGCAATTCATTCTCAGGATAATCCAGTTCCACATCTACAGAATGACCGTATCTTGCCCTTATTCCGGAACCTGTTATCTCATACCTGTTCTTAACGTCAGATTCTACAAGTGATATAAGGCGCTCCCTGCTTGCCCACCTATAGCGGCGTTCCATGAGATCACAAAGCAGGTCCATGTTGACCCAACCCTGCTTATCCATTGTAAGACCTACATCATCCGGAAAATGTCTCAAGGCACCTGAAACGAACCTTCCAAGGCGTTCTTCACGTTCGTCATCCAGTACATACCTGCCACTTTTGCCGCAATCAGGACAAACTTCGCCTCTGAAGTATCCATGCTCTTTACATTTTCGAATCATGCTATCTAATTGCAGATGCATTTAATAGTTAATATAACTTTATCCATGATCCCGTTCACAGGAAGCCGGATATAAAAATGATTCCGGAAGATGATATAAGAAAACTACAACGTGTCTTTCGTCAGGATTATATCATATCGGATTAAAGTTAATCGGAGTTCATGCTATTGCAAAATAGAGGGACGAACAAATTGCTTTACATATCACATATATTCTAAACGGTTCTGCGAACCCATGTTCCAGAACCTATTTACAGGTGTCATCAATGGACGATATAACTGAAATCTACAATAAGCTTGGAGGCATTATCAGCGAAGATGATTTTCGAAAGAAGGTCGATGAAAAGGTCGATCAGATGAGCGGCCTTTGTGATACTAAGACAGCGGCAATGCTCGTTGCCCATGACCTTGGTGTCACGGATACCGCAAAAGAAGTTATCAAAATAAAGGATATAACCCCTGAGATCGGTAATGTCAACTTCGTTGCAAAGATTGTCTCAGTATTTGATGTACGTGAGTTTAACAGGAATGACGGTACCACCGGAAGGGTCGGTAATATCATGGTAGCTGATGAGACCGGTTCTATCAGGCTGACACTATGGGACGAACGTGCTGAGCTTATCAAGAACGGAAGTGTAGAGGTAGGCGACTGCATGGAGATCAGTGGCTATGCAAAAGATGGATATTCCGGCACTGAGATCAACATCGGAAGGTATGGTGTCATCAATAAGACCGACCAGAACGTTGAGGTTAGGATGGACTCACAGAAGATATCTGAGATAAAGGATGGCATGGGCGACATCAACATCTCCGGAAAGTTGCTGGACGTATCGGATGTCAGGACATTCCAGAAGAAAGACGGCAGTCAGGGCCGTGTTTCTAACATACTCATTGGTGATGAGACCGGAAAGATACGTGTGACATTATGGGATGAAAAGGTCGATTCTGCCAGTGACCTGAACCTGGATGATGCTGTTGAGATCATAAACGGATATGCCAGGACCAACAACTTCAGCCAGCAGGTCGAGATCCAGATAGGCAATCACGGAGTTCTCAGGAAAACAGATGCCAGTGTCGAATACAAAGAAAGCTTCACTCCAATAGCTGACATAATACCCGGGGAATCCTATTCCATCGAGGGTTCTGTTTCAGGTCTTGGAGAGCTCAGGGAATTTGACAGGGATGACGGAACAACTAACATGGTCTCAAATATCTATGTATCAGATGACACAGGACGTATCCGCATAGCATTGTGGGGAGATCATGCACTTCTTGTGGACGAACTGGACATTGATACCCCTATCAAGATCATTGATGCATACTCAAAATCAGGCTTTAACGACGAAATAGAACTAAGTGCAGGAAACCGCACAAGGATCAACATATTGTGACCACAATCACCTATATATGCTATTAAGTCAGAATGTTATTTGTGTAGTGTGGGAACACAAATAATAGCATAGGAGGGTGATATCGTATGGTCATTAGGACCAAATGGGATGTCGAGGCTGATGGATCTGCAAATCAGCTCCTGAACGATATTGTCGTGCGTGAGATCATGACACCGGACGTTCTTGTCCTTGACATTACCAGTACAGCGCTTAAAGCCGCTCAGACAATGAAGGAGAACAATGTAGGTAGCCTCATTGTCTCGAAAGATGGCAACCCTGTAGGTATTGTCACTGAAAGGGATATTGTTCACAAGATCATGGCAAAGGATGTCAAACCCAGCACCATGCTTGTTGAAGGGATAATGTCATCCCCTATTATAACAGTAAAACCAGCAACAGATGTTATCAAAGCATCTGAGATCATGGTCAAATCCGGGATCCGACGGCTTGCAGTCACCGATGAAGAGAAGATCATTGGTATCATCACGGATCGGGATATCCTTACAGTAGCTCCGGGCCTGAATACTATTCTTGAAGACTTGATAGAAATAAACCGGGAGCAGGATATTCCTGAAACGACGGAATTAGAATTTGAAAGGGGGATCTGCCAGAGATGTAGTTCGTATGTGGATAGCCTTAGCCCTGTTAACGGTCTTATGTTATGTGAAGACTGTAAGGAAGACGAAAGCGACTACGACTGATCCGCTTCTTTGAATAATCGTATGAACGGGGGTTCGTATGAAAGTTAATGAAATTATGTCAAAGGATGCCGTATGCATAAAAAAGCATGATAATATAACCCATGCACGTCAGCTAATGAGAGACCACTTCCTCAGGGGTCTCCCTGTAATAGATGAGGAACAAAAAGTAGTTGGTATCCTCAAGGACCAGGACGTTCTCAATATCAAGTCCACACGATCCAATGTCACAGTTGAAGGATACATGCACGATTGTCCGTTGATAACTCCGGAAACAGATATTGTTGATGCTGCAAAGCATCTTCTCGATTCGGAGGTAAGCCGATGTCCTGTCATAGTTTCCACTGAAAACAGGATGGTAGCCGGAATCTTAAGCAATTCAGACATACTTGCAAACATTGGCAGTGACAGGAAACTGGATGCAGCTGTGGCTGATATTATGACCGCAGATGTAATCACATGCACACCAAAGGAAAGTCTCACAAAGGTCTGGCCTGTTTTGCTCGAATCGAACTTTTCCGGTCTGCCTGTGGTCTCTGACAACAGTGAGACCATTGGAATGGTAACACGAATGGACATAATACGTTCCGGATTCGTCAGGACAGCCCTGAACGATACACACGGCACTCAGCCAAAGGATACCACAGTAGTTGAAAAGATAATGTCCACGCCTGTTTATACCGTGTCTGCCGATACATCGGTAAAGGAATGTCTCGAGAAGATGCTCCATTACGATGTTGGCAGAATGACGGTTCTTGATAAAGATCGGATCGTAGGTATCGTGGATCGCACTGATATCTTACGGGCATTTGTAATGGGAACTGATCCTGTTCAATAATGGAGGAAATTCCATCTAAAATTTATAAAGCAGTTAAATCCGGGTCTGTATCCTAAATCCCAAAGATCTTTCCGGGTAATCTTAGATCACTCCCGAACCCGTATCGCCAGTCGAACATCATAAAAAGAACGAAAAATATGGAGGATTAAATGAAACTTGAAGCACATAGCCCTACAAAGGGCAGGGTTCAAAAAAAGGATCATGTGTTGATCACCACTTCCGGCACAATGGATCGTGGGGCTTTTGATTTTCATACAAGGATCTCAGAGCACGAAGGGGATATTATGTCGGTGGCCACCAAAGAAGTTATCACGGCCCCACCTACAACAAGGATCATCGATGCCATAAAGATCATGACAAGAAAGAACTTCAGGCATATCCCCCTTACTGATGCTGGCACAAATCGGGTTGAGGGTATCGTTACCTCTTTCGATGTAATCGATTTCCTTGGAGGAGGAGATAAGAACCAACTTGTTGAAAAGAGGTATAAGGGCAACCTGCTTGCAGCCATCAATGCAGATGTAAGCACAATAATGCAGCATAATGTGATATCGATACGCAGTGACGGGAATATCAGGGAAGCTTTTGATCTTATGCTCAAGAACAATATCGGAAGCCTTCCGATCGTAGATAATGCAAATCATGTACATGCCATCTGCACAGAGAAGGATTTCCTGACATTTACAGCTGGAATAGTTACCAACAAAACTATCGCTGAGTACATGAGCAAAAGAATTGAGAAAGCGTCTGCAGACATGACCATTAGTGATGCTGCAAAGATAATGGTAATGAATCGTTTCCGCAGACTTCCTGTGGTCAAAGGAGATATTCTCATTGGTGTTGTCAATGCGTCGTCCATAATGCACTTCCTGGGAAATGGAGATGCATTTGAAAAGCTAACCACCGGTAACATCCATGAAGCAATGGATGCTCCTATCAGCTCACTGATCTCAAAAGATGTTGTCTGGGTATCATCAGATGCAGATCTTGGGAAAGCAAGCGAGCTTATGGTGAAAAATGGTGTTGGGGCACTGCCTGTAATTGACAACGGAAAGCTCTGTGGTATAATCACAGAAAGGGATATACTTAGAGCAATGGCTGAATGAATGAAAATCCACAAGGATAACAAAAGAACAAGGAGGATGAGATATGAAAGTATCAGACATTATGACATCACCTGTCCATGTAATGGGACCGGATGAGCCTGTATCACATGCAAGGAACCTTATGCTAAGGCACAAGATAAGCACTATTGTTGTTGTAGAGAACGACAAGATGGTGGGGATAGTAACTAAGTCCGATCTGGGAAGACGCCTTGCACAGGCAGAACCTATGTGGAGAAGAAGACCGATAGACAAGGTCCCTGTAAAAATGATAATGACAGAAGAACCTGTCACGATCTACCCTGAAGCATCTGTTTCCCAGGCGACGGCACTGATGGTCGATAACGATATCAACAATATCCCTGTGGTCAACAAAGACAGCCTTCTGGGAATTATCACGAGAGTTGACGTGGTACGCTGCATGTCAGAACTTCCAACTGATAAGAAAGTTGGTGAAATAATGACAAATGATCCTGTATTTGTACACAGGCATCACACCGTCAATCACGTGGTCGATGAAATGGAAAGTAACAATGTCAGCAAACTTATTGTTACCGATGATTCCGGTGAAGCTGTGGGAATCATAACCACAAGAGAACTTGCACTGCACGTACTGGCAAATAATCAGGGAGAGCTACCATCCAAGAACATCAAGATGGCAAGAAAACCACAGGCAGGCGGTGAAAAGGTATACAGATATGTGAAGGCAGTTCCGCTTGTTGCTGAGGATATGATGGCCGAGATCGCAAGCATATTGGATATAAATGACCCTATCACGGAAGCTGCAAAGGTGATGATCGATAAGAACGTCACAGGCATCCCCATTGCTGAGAACGATGAGATCGTTGGTATTGTCAGCAGAACAGATGTGATGAAGGCAGCCTGATAAAGGTATAGCAAGGAAGTATAGACTAAGAACATGAGTTAAAGAGGTGACAGACATGCAAGTAAAGGACATAATGATACAACCAACATCAATTGACAAATCAGACACGATCTCACATGCACTTGATGTGATGGAGAAGAAAAGTACACGTCGCCTGTTAGTGACACATGATAATGATCTGGTCGGTGTTCTCACCATGAGGAGGCTTACCGAAGAACTGGGAACACGAAAGAAAGGTGCAAAACCAGCTTCTTCACTTCATGTTGCTACTGCTGTATCAGACAACTATGTGAAGGTCCTGCCTGATATGGATCTCAATGATGCGGTCGTATTGATGGCTAAAAAAAGTGGTGTTATCATTGTAAGCGACAATGAGAACGTTCTTGGGTGGGTCACGCCCGCTGAACTGCTTCAAAATGTAACATTCGACGGGTATGCTGCTGAGGTTATGAACAGTAACCCGATAACTATACATCCCGGAGACAGGGTAAGCCATGTCAGGCATCAGATGCTTGATGAGGATGTTGGAAGGTTCCCTGTTATTGAGGATGATAAGCTTGTGGGAATCGTTACAGAGAAGGATATTGCAAAGTCAATGCGTGCATTCAGGGATGTGGTTTCAGGAAACAAGCAGGATTCCCGTATCAAGAACCTCATTGTAGAGGATATCATGAAGAGGGGGGTCAAGACCGTACAGACCAACACCCCGGTGTCGGAAGTAAAAGAGATGATGCTTGAGGAGAACATTGGTGGTGTGCCTGTTGTAAACCTCGAAGGATATATGGTCGGGCTCATTACAAGAAGAATGCTTGTGAACACCATTGCAAAGTGAAAACTATGCGATCCGGGGATGCTGGTAAAGATATCGAACTGGACATAGAGGGTGTGGCAGAATATCTTGGCATACCCATTTCCAGACTTCAGAGACTGCTGGATAAGCGTGAGCTTTTGCAGAACTGGGGAGAATACCAGCACCTTTTTCGTTTTGAAACCACTTTTTCACAGATCGAAAGTGGAACTGTTGTCTAGCAGAAGGATGGCTGTTTTGAGCTGATCAAGGGTTTTCCAAAGATAAAGCGAGCCATGTTGCTTGAACCTGCCATCAATTCCCAGTTTTCCGATATTGATACCGTCTGTGTGGAAGAGAAGATGAATGGCTTTAATGTACGAGCCATAGCTCTGGACGGAAAGATAACCGCTATCACACGCGGTGGATATGTCTGCCCCTATTCCACCGAAAAAGCAAGGTACCTGCTGAATATTGATTTTTTTAATGACCATCCGGACCTAGTCCTTCACGGGGAAATGGTCGGACCCGATAACCCTTATGTGCCCAAGAAAATATACGATATCGATTCCCTTGACTTCTTTGTCTTCGATATCAGGCATAAGGGCAGTGGTGAGCCTCTGCCTGTATATGAAAGAAGGAAGATGGCAGAAGAATATGGTTTTACACAGGTCAGGCTTTTCGGGGAATTTACAAAAGAAGAGGCTCCTGCGAAGATACGGACCATTATCAAAGAACTCGGGAAAATTGAACATGAAGGTGTTGTGATCAAAGATCCCGATATGAACATCCCGCCTATAAAGTACACCTGTTCACAGAGCAATTGTGCAGATCTGCGACATGCTTTCAGATTTTATAATGATGTTGGACGTGACTATCTTTTTTCAAGGGTGGTGCGGGAAGGTTTCCAGGCCTTTGAATGGGGAGAAAGCGAAGAAGATTTCAAAAAGCGCTGCCTTCAGCTTGGGGAGAGCATACTTAGTCCAATGGCAGACTCCATTACTGAGATAGGAAAAGGTGAAAGAGTATCTGACGAAGTGCAGATACGGGTTAGAAGTCTTGATACTCTTTCAAAGTTCAAGGAATACCTCCGGCGGCAGGGAATAGATACAATGTTCGATGAACCGGAAAAGATCGGCGATGAATTCCTTGTGAAGATAAAAAAGCTGAGCAAGAGTACTAATGATAAGACCCTGTCCATGTTCAAAGGAGAACTCTGGTGATCTCAAAAAAGCATATATGACAAAAGGTATTTCTGTACACTAAAAGTGTGATCATATATGACAAAAATAACTATTATCGGAAGCGAAAAAAGCGGCAAAACCACCCTTGCTTCAAAACTTGGGAAAAAGGGAAACACAGCGGACATTACGATGTACGATTTTTCCAAGAACGACAGGGTCCTGACGACCATAGATGCGGTAGGGTATCCAACTTCTATCAAACCCATGGTTACCGCCTTCAATCTTTCAGACATTGTCCTCTTGTGCGTACCTCCTGAAGGCCTTGATGCACATACAGGCGAATGCATCATCGCACTTGACCTCCTGGGATACAAGCACGGCATCATCGTCCTTACAAAGGCAGATACAAGCTACCCTTATGCTTTAGATGAGCTCAAGGAGAAACTCAAGAAGATAACAGCGGGTACTGCTCTTGAGAACTGGGAATATATCTCCGTATCCACAACTTCATTTGAAGGAATGGAAGAATTGAAGGAAATGATATTCGAGACAGGAGATATAGTTGCAAAGGAGCAAGAGGAACTGAACGATCTGCCAACACGCGTTGTTATCGACCAGTCCTTCAATGTAACAGGTATCGGTTGTGTGGTACTTGGAATTGTGATGCAGGGCACCCTGAAAGCAAAGGACAAGCTGGTGGCATTCCCAACAGACAAAACCATCGAAGTACGCTCGATACAGCTGCATGATGTGGATGCAAAGAGCGCACCTGCAGGTGCCCGGGTGGGACTTGCACTCAAGAACGTCCAGTCAAAGGATATTGAGAGAGGTTTCATACTCTCGGAAAAGGAAGATGTGACCGAAGACCTTACACTCAAATGTAAGTTCTCACCATTCTCAAAAGGCTTTGCAATCGGAGATGTTCCACATATCTTCGTCGGACTTCAATCATCCCCGATGAGAGTTGAAAAGATAGTCAAGGATGGCGAGGAAGTTGAGAGAACAACAACTGACGCCGAATGTATTGTAACACTATTAGGATCGAAGTTACTGGCTTACAATGAATCAGACAGGTTTACCATCTGCAATCTGGATGATAAACAGAGATTCGCGGGATATGGTTACAAGGCTTAAAGCCCAATATCCCACATTTTATATTTTATTTCTTTGGCATTAATGGTTTGAAACCATCAAGATTAGTAGGACGTTCAACAGCTTGGGCCAGGGAAGTACACGAAGGATTTTCAAGAAACTTCGGACGGTCCACAGGAGCAAATATAGCATCATTTCCTGCATAATCTTTGTATCCCTCTGGAGCCTCTTCCTTCGGCTTCTTGAAAGCCAGTTCCTCCGATAAAGAGTACTCTTCTTCCTTTTTCATTGCAGATGTTACAGAACCGATATTGAGTCCTTTCTCCCTCGCAATGCCACCTTCGCCTTTGCCCTGAATGTACTTGTCGGAAACAATATCGCCAAGGCCCAGACTGTTGGCGAGGCTTTCCAGCTTCACAAAATTCTCTTTAACCCAGCCGATCTCCGAGTGTTTATGGTAACCTACCTCAAAGCCAAGCTCAAAGGCTTTCTTTTCAACTTCTGCCCTTTTCAGTTCAGCAAGGGTAGGCTTATCCTTATTTTTCTTGGACAGGTCCATTTCCACATTACCATTATTCAAGGTAGGAAGATACTTTCAGTCCTTTCTCAGTGAACTCAAGCTGCATCATATTACAATCATGCTTTGTTCCACGCATCTTTATGATCTGCAATGCACGGGTCATCTTCTTGCCATAGAGGAAGTTGTGAAGGAACATTACTCCATGTGATGCAAACTGTTCTGTTGAATATGCACTTGGGTCTGTCATCTCAGAGAGAAGGATGGTAGTGCATCCAAGCTGCTTCAGGTTCCTGATGAACCTGCCCATCTCTTTTTCTTCTGAAATGCGATCCTTTGTAGTAAAACGGATAGCAGATACAGAGTCTATAACAAGCCTTTTTACATTGTATTCCTGAACATAAGCAGCGATCTCTTTGAACACCATTGCCGGGGAAGGAGCTTCACCTTCCACAGATGAGTGGCTTACATCATAATCTGAAGTTATAACTTCATGGAGGTCATCCATGTATCCGTATTCCATTCTGGGACCAAGATCTGCAAAAAGAAGCTTTTTCATCTTTATTAAGGTCGCCACGTTCAGCAAGTAATTGGACATATCATTGATGATGTTCTGGGGGCTTTCAAGCAGGCTAACATAGAGACCGACATCCCCAAAAGTAGCACCCTGTGCAAGGAATTGCATACCAAAAGTGGTTTTTCCGCTTCCAGGGGGACCGCTTAAAAGATAAACACGTTCCGGAACCAGTCCACCCTGAACAAGTTCATCGAAACCTTCAATTCCAGATTGTATCCTCATATTAAACCTCTCTTTAATACCAAACCATGAATCTCTTAGATATATTTGTATGGAGATATATTTTAAGTCATCGATGAAAGTTATATTTATCATTTATAGATTATAAAAAGTGGAACAGTTAAAGTTAAGTGAAATCCTGATAAACATAAGTAAGAACTAAAAATACAATAACTGTTTATTCAGACAAATATCATTTTACTCCAAATTAGAACTCTGAATAACCATAGTCCAAATCGAACAAGTGATAAAAATGATCAATATAGCAATCCCAAAAGGCAGTTTAGAAGAGCAGACATTACTATTGTTCAAGCAGGCAGACCTTGAGATAAAAAAGACATCCAGGGATTACAACCCAAAGATCAATGATCCAAGGATCGAAAAGATAAAGATCCTGCGCCCACAGGAGATCCCAAAATATATCGAGGAAGGCTATTTTGATCTCGGGATCTCCGGACGTGACTGGGTAGTGGAATCCAGTTCAGATGTGGTAGAGGTTGCCGATATGCCCTACAGCAAGCAGGGTGCCGGTATTGTAAAGATCGTTATTGCTGTTCCACAGGACAGCGATATCCAGAGTGCCAAAGACATCAAACCCGGAAGCAGGGTTACAACCGAGTATCCGAATATTACAAAGAAGTTCTTCGATGACCTTGGAATTCCGGTCGATCTGCACTTTTCATACGGTGCAACCGAAGCAAAGGTCCCTGACCTTATGGATGTCGTGGTCGACCTCACAGAGACAGGATCCACTCTCCGTAAGAACGGACTGAAGATCGTGGATGTTATGCTGGAATCATCCTCAAAGCTTATAGCTAACAAGGAAAGCTGGGACGATCCTGTCAAGAGGAAAGAGATAGAAGAGATCAAGACCTTGCTTCTGGCGGTTATCGAAGCACGTGGAAAAGTACTCATCGACATGAACGTACCTGCTGATAAGCTGGACTCTGTGATCGAGGCACTTCCATCACTTAAAAGGCCAACTGTTTCCCAGCTTTACAATTCCGACTACTATGCCGTAGAATCTGTTGTGAACAAGAACGAAGTGAACATCCTGATCCCAAAACTCAAGGACCTCGGTGCTGAGGACATCCTTGAACTTGATATTTCAAAGATAGTTCACTAAAACGAACGATCATGGAAAAAGAAGAAAGCAGCCAATTCAAAATAAAACGGAAAGATGTAATATGGTCAGTGAAACTGTTCACGCTATTTACGATACTGGCCTTTGTATTCAGCATATCTGTTTACGTAGTTGCTTTCTTCTTTTCGCAACCTGAATCGGTAAGTGCTGTCCTGATCTCAACAGCACAGGCTGCTACTTCAGAAGTTGATGTCGTCAACGAGGCAATTATTTCAACCTCAGATGCCGCTACTTCAAAAGTGGAGTTCGGTGCCAGATATATCGGTCCGCTATATTCTGTTTTTTTCTTCAACATAATAGCAATATTTGTCACATCTATCGGTGCCGGAGCCATAACATACAGTCACAGAATAGTATTCAAAGAATTAATATTGCGCTCACAGCACCCGTTCTATTCTAAGATCTCCTGTAATATGGAAAAATTATCTTCACCCTTTTTTTCATTTGTACAGAAGGTCGCCCTGCACATCTATCCTGATATAAAGAAATATGATGTGGATGAGAAAAATGATAGCTCAAATTCTATCTGGAAACATTGCGGTTACACCGGCGAGGACTATAGAGCAATAGCATCAGTACTCCCACTCATATTTCCTGTGATGACATTGTTCCTAAATGGCCTTATAGCAGGAACTATCCTTGCATTTTTCGTGTTCAATGGTATACTGTGGGGGATTCAAACAGCAGGATTTGCTGGTATTGTTCTAGGAGCTGACTTTGCTTTCATATATTACTTTGCTTCAATACTTCCTCATGGAATAATTGAACTGCCGGCAATTTTCATAGCAACATCCATTGCATACAGATTTTCAAGAATTCACTCAGAAGAGATCATAAAAGGGCGTTTATTCGAAGCTGAAAAAGAAGAGGATCTAAAAGAAGACATTAGAAGGATAGAGGATATCACAGGAGCATATCTGAGATCCCGATACCTGTTGAAAATATTCTCAATTGCGATAATTATGCTCCATGTTGCTGCATATATAGAAATACGATTGACACCAAAAATAGCAGGATATGTGATCGATCTGATGGGTCTGTTGATCAGCAGGACCCTGATATGATCTGAACACGTTGTCTTTTCAGTACTGAATTATCTTATTTGGAGAACTTGTCAATCCCTTCAGATACATTCCTGAGCAATTGTCCTGCAATTTCCTGTGTTGGCCAGGAACCAAGACCACAATCGGGACCAACATACTTGATGCGATCCCCGAATATGGAATCTGCTTTTTCAAGGCGCTTTGAGATGACATCCGGAGTTTCCATTTCCGTTACAATCTCCGACAAATACTGAGTGTCCTTCCAGACATTAGTGTTGTACTTTTCGTTGAGTACAGACGCAAGGTTGAAAATATCGGTCCTCGCAATACCCACGCGCAGGAACGAATCGGCATCTTCCAGCACCTTCCTGTCGATAAGATCAAGATAGGAAGGGTTTGCTGCAGACTCCACACCTATGACATTAATGGTCGGTGTATCACAGGCTATCCTGTAATGAAGCGGGGAGTGCAGATGGATCTCCACGTCCACGTCCTGCTTACCTGCATAGGAAGTGGCAGTGCTCAGTGCTTCCACCAGTTCGGCATCCTCGAACATGACCTGTGGGTTGATACCGATACTTGGCTCATCGATGGAGACCGTCCTGATATTGAAGTTCTTCGCAGACTTGATCGAATTGCTTATGAAACGGTCGATACTTATTGCAAGCAGGTTCAGGATGTCTGTGTACTGGGTTCCCCCGAAGTCCTTAAGATAAAGTTCAAGCGGACCGGTCACACAGATACGGACATCCGGTTTTTCACCGGTCTCATCCCTGTACTCTGCAGCAGCTTCTTCTATAACAGCAAGCTCAAGGATACGTGCGCTGTCCTCTTTGACCTTGAAAGGCTCTTCCACACATTCCGGATCATTGATGATTGACAGGAACTGCTGGTTCATGTCCTGGAACTGGGGATATGTTGCTACCTGCACACCAGCATCAAGTTTCTGGCTAAAGGCCGAACGTATGACAGAAAAAAGCTTCTCATCACTATCCCTTTTCGAAAATGCACTCTCCATCCACTCCTTTGTTACGCCTTCAGGTAGCGGATAACTGCCAATGTCATCAAAGATCAGGTCACTCATAACTATCGTATGTGCGAGTATCATTTATAATGTTAGCGAATTATTTTCTTTGGGAGTATGAGAAAAAGAAACTAAACACCGAACCTGCAAGTATTATAAGTAAAGACTCCCAAGTTGAAAAGAAGCTTAAAAGGAAGTAATTTTCTTAAATAATATCATTCTACCACTGGTGAGATAATTGAAGATAATGATCATAGGCGGCTTTCTCGGAAGCGGCAAGACCACTACATTGTTAAAGCTCGGTAAGCATTTGAGCGAAACAGGCCACAAGATCGCGATAATCGTGAACGAGATAGGTGAGATCGGACTTGACGGTGACACACTTTCAAGCACCGGGATCGTCACCGAAGAACTTACAAGCGGCTGTATCTGCTGTACTCTCAAGATCAGCATGGAATACACCCTTGCCAAACTTTCAGATGACTTCCACCCTGACGTTATTATTATCGAGCCTACAGGCATCGCCTTCCCAAGGCAGATCAAGGAAGACATCGGCCTCATGAAGATAGATGACCTGAGCTTTGCACCTATCGTGAACATTGTTGACGGGACAAGGTTCAACACCGAGATAAAGCAAACACCGAAGTTCATCCTGACACAGATAGAAGATGCTGAGATCCTCTGTATCAACAAGGTCGATATCGCAGAGGAAGAAAAGGTTGCAGAGGTCAGGAATTTCCTGGAGGAGATCAATCCCGAAGCAGAAGTTATTGAATTCTCTGCAAAGGAAGTCGATGAGAAGTTCCAGAGGCTCATAGACCTGCTGGCAGGCAAGAGTAAGGAAAGGGAATCAAGAGAAGCTATCAATTCTATTGAAGCCTCTGAGGTCAGTTCCTATTCCGGCGAACTTATCATCAAAGACTGCGAACTGGAAGAGCAAAAGGCAGAAAAGTATGCAACAGATGTCCTGACTTCCATAAGCAAGCAGGTCAAAAAGCTCAATCCGGATTTCGTAGGTCACATAAAAATGGCCATGGAATACCCGGGAATCCTCATGAAAGCCAGTATCACATCTTCAGAGAGCATACCTCATATCGAGTTCTTTGAAACAAAAGGAAAGGATTGCAGCGTGAAGTTCCTTTCAGCAGTTACAAATGTGGAAAAGGAAGAGCTTGTGAAGATCGTCGAGGGTACGATAAAAGAGCATCTGGAGCAGGAAGGAATACCTTTCAGTAACAAGGTCAAGAATATACAGACCATCAATATCCTTTAAGAATAAAACACTCCAGTACAATTCTTCAGGAGAAGGATGTGCCTTTTCCTAATCTCTTTTTTGCAGAACACTATTTTGATTTACATTTATCAGTTTAGTTCACACTGATTGGTACACTGACCAGTTCTCACTTTTCCTCGAACAATTCAATACCTTCGAACCTGCATTCTGCAATTCTTCTTTCAAAGAGCAGATAGCGGAACCTTTTGAACAGTGCATATATCCTGAAATATAAGCCGAACAGTTTTTCAGAATACCTGTCTCCAAGATAGAATACTTTCTTATCGTCCTGAACAGAATCATCCACAAATCTGACCACACCACCGGCATTGGTCAGTTTTACCAGGGTGCCCTGAGGAAGCCGGGGTCCGAGTACGATGGCATCCTCTTCCATCCCATCATCGCCTAAGGTATCTTCAATGAAACCATAGTTGAATATCGTAGGTATCGGGGAAAAAAGGACTCTTTTGTACCCGTCATCAACTTTCTGATACTTGAAAAAGCTGAATTTTGGAGTTTCGATCCGTATCTTCATTATACAGTAATCAACTTCTTTTTTTATAAAACGCTTTGCAGAATAGTTTTTCAGATAGGTATCTGAAATCAATGATGCAGCTACATAATAGCCACACGATGATCATATGATGATCACATGATCTCAAAACAGGACCTGTAAAGCATATTCCAGGAAAAGATAGCCTTCCACTATAAATATCAGAGGCATCCCGATCCTGAATTTCGGATGCCTGGTCTTATGCCTGAACTTCTGCATCCCCATTATGGAACCTATGCTCCCGCCCAGCAATGCCCAGGTGAAAAGGGTCTTTTCCGGTATCCTGTACTGGTTCTTAATAGCTTTCTTTTTGTCAGAGTACATCAGCCAGAAAGCATAAGCATTTACTAAAAAAAGATACAGGAGAAAGTACATGTATAATTTCATATTCCATTCTCCCGATCTGTGTTGATATGTTTTTCATGCCTGAATTACATTGATTCAGGAGCACCCATTCCAAGGGTATCCAGAGTGTTAGCAAGCACTATCCTTGCACAGTCCACAAGAGCCAGACGGCTTGCACGGACATCCTCTTCTTCAGCATTGAGGACGGACACGAAGCGATAGAACTGGTTGAATGCATCTGCAAGTTCCCTTCCGTAGATAGCAAGCATATGAGGTTTCAGTTCCTTTGCACACTGGTCCAGCACATTGTCGAACATTCCCATCTTCTTGATAAGAGCTATCTCAGTATCTTCCACAAGAAGTGAAGGAGCAATAATTGCCTCACTGTCCCACAGGCCTTCATCCTTTGCCTTTCGCAGGATACTGCATGCACGTGCATGTGAGTACTGTACGAAAGGACCGCCCTGCTTCTCGAAATCCAGAGCTTCCTTCCAGTCGAAGACCGTGGATTTCTCAGGTGAGACCTTCACGATATCGTACCTGACAGCACCGATACCGACCATGTCAGCAACCTGTTTCTTGAAATCGTCAGGCATCTCAGGGCGGCGCTTGTCCACCTCTTCCAGTGCCCGGACCTTGACCTGGTCGAACAGTTCGTCGGCACTTATGAACTTGCCGCGCCTTGTGCTCATTGAACCTTCAGGCAATGAAACGAACTCAAAGATAACGAACTCAGGTTCTTTTTTGCCTATGGCATTCAACGTGGCCTTGAGCTGACCGGAGATAAGTTTATGGTCTGCTCCAAAGATATCGATGATCCTGTCAGCACGCTCTCCCTTCCATTCATGGTATGCAAGGTCACGTGTTGTATAAAGTGAAGTACCATCAGAACGCTGGATAACTAGCGTCTTTTCAAATCCGTAATCCAGAAGATCCACAACAAGGGCACCATTATCGATCTCAGTACGTCCTGTAGCCTTGATCTCATCCACTATCCTTGAAACATCACCGGACCTGATGAAACTTGATTCCTTCGGGAACTCGTCGTGGGAGACGTTCATCTTTCCGAGGGTTTCCTTGATACCTGCAACTGCAAGACCTACAGCCTTATCGAAACGCTCAATTGTCTCCTCATCACCGCTCTCAACAAGCTGCATGAGCCTGTCGATCTCGGCAACCTTTTCGGGGTGTGTCTCAAGCTCTGCGTTCGCCTTTATGTAAACATCTGCAATAGCATGGTCGGGCTTGGAACTTTCATCGAACTCGAAGTGCTCAAGAGCCCAGGAAACTATGGCTATCTGACGGCCCATGTCATTTACATAGTAGTGCAGCTCGACATTGTATCCTGCACGTTTGAGGATTCTACCAAGGGTATCTCCGATAATGGAATTTCTTATGTGTCCGACATGAAGAGGACCGTTAGGGTTAGCAGAAGTGTGTTCAAGCAGTATCCTGCCCTCACAGAAATTGCCTCCGAAAGACTCCTTTTTCTCCCTGATCCCGGAAACGATAGCATCAATGAAACTGCGACTGGCACTGATATTCAGATATGGGCCCAATGCCTCTACCTTCCCGATATAGGAACCCTCTGGTATTACTACCTCAGAAGCGATCCTGTCAGCAACGTCCTTTGGGCTCTGTTTTGCAACAGAGGCCAGCCTGAATGCGACCCTTGACGAAAGGTCTGCATGCTGGGAAGGACCAAGCTCCAGATCGTTCACTTCAAAACCTGCCGAACGGACAGCATCGTTCAGTACGGATGTAACCTGCTGTATAAAATTTAGGAACAAAATGATCACCTGTTAATTAACCTCAGATGCCTGTGTTGAAACGCAAGATAGCGACGATACCACCAAAAGCGTTCAGAAGCTGTGCACCCTCTTCAAAATCAGTGGAAATGAACTCTACCGTGGTACTCATCTGGTCACACATTTCGGATAGTTCATCCACAACATCGACCTTCTCCACTACCTCAAGATAGGAACCACATTTCGGGCAGTTACCAAGACTTGTCTTCGAATCACCAGGCTTGAAATCCCTGGTGGTCTTTTTCTCATAATCGCAAGACGTACACCTGACGGTCTCCCTCTCAGCTCTTAGGTCTTCTGATACGAGCATTATATCGACAGCACCTATCAGGAGGTTCTCACGTACGTTGTCCTCACCATAGGTCGCTTTGCCTGAATCCGATACCAGTTCCTTGAAGAACTGCTGCATCAGTTTCTTCTCTACCATGAGATCAAGGTCCTCAAGTCTTTCACTTGCCGCGTTCACAAGTTCTGAAAGACCGGACTCATCTGTATATGCTACATCGAAAAGCCCAAGCATCTTCTTCTCTATCTCATGGTGGAAGAAATGACCGGACTCGAACTCCTCTTTTGTTGGTGAAGGACCACCAACAAGCACGCCTTCAAAGTCCTTCTGGTCAACTGTGAGGAAGACCTCACTTGCTGCATCACCGATACGCTTGTAGAAATCGTGTATGGCAATAAGTCGAAGCTGCTGGAACCTGTGGGCACTCTGTCCTCCTTTCCTCTGTTTACCAGGAACGGTTGAGGTCAGGTTACGATATGGTTCTATGTGCTTGCCCACCAGAAGCCCTACTGAGGCCTCACGCCTGTCAAGGACGAGCAGACCATAGGTCTTTGCTTCCCTTAACATCTCCTCCAGCGGGTCAAGGTAGAATGAAGAATCACAGTGATACCTGTATGTAATAATAGGCTGTGGAGGCTCAATGATAGTTGTCTCCATATTTGTCTTGTTGGCTCCGATATCAACAGCGCCTGTGAAATAGACGATACCGTTCTCAGGGACTGTCACATACCTGAGTCTGGACATAATGGATTCTATGGCACCCTGCACATTTGTCTTGGTCAGCTTGGATTTGATGTTGGAAGCCTGACCGTGCTCGGTCTTGAGCTGTGCAACCACATCTGAAAGCTGCTTGTCAGGGGGAATATACAAGGAGATCAGTTCAGTACCACGACCTCGCTTATTCCTTAACGATTCCAGTTTCTTTTTAAATTCATATTTTTGATGTGAAGATTGGTCAGCCATTGTGGGAATACTCCATAATAAGGATCAATTGGGATTATAGATGCGTTGAGCATCTTGATGATCATGTTCTGCATACAGAACATGGATGCTATTAGCTAAATGGATGTATCCTATGTAAACAAGGATATAAATATAGATTGTGACTGGCCAGAAGCCAGAAACTCAGCTTCAGTCAAGATAGCTAACTTTACCGTCCTTTGAAAGCAGTGCGATGCGGCTTACTTCCACTTCATCTGCAATGCTATATCCAAGATGGTCAGCAAGTTCTTTTGCAAAACTGACAACTTCCTCATGTGAAGGCATCGCTTCACGAGGAAGGCGACTTCTGGAAAAACCAAGGTGCATATACGCCTTGACCTCAACGTAATCCGGATCTGCTATCTCAATAAGACGTGCATAACCTGCCGGATCGATCATGTTCATACCCTTTACAAGGGTTATGCGTATTGCTTTGCGGTTATTCTTCTTTCCGAGTATTTCCAGCGACCTGTTGATATTGTCCCATAGTTCAGCGGATTTCGGCTTGCAGACCTTTTCATATGTTTCCCTGTCAGGAGCATCAAGGCTCATGTATAATTGGGAAGGTTCGATCCTTTCCATCATATCAGGAACAGTACCGTTGCTTACAACAAAAGTGGTAAAACCCTGTTTCTCGTACTCTTTCACAAGTTCAGGCAGATACGGATACAAGGTCGGCTCCCCTGAAAGTGAGATAGCAACGTGTTTGGGCTGGTTTGCTTCCTCCCAGCGCTCCCTTGGTGCTGAGCCACCAAATCCAGATATTAATTTTCGCTGTGCATTGATCGATGACCCCACTATTTCCACTGGAGAATCCCAATCTTTCGGGAAAGATACCTCCGCTTCTGTAGGCCTCCAGCAAAAAAGACAGCGCTGGTTGCACCTCAAAGTAGGTGTCATCTGCAGACAACAATGCGAAGTGATACCATAGAACCTGGACTTATAACAGTCACCTTCTCCTTTCATGGAACGACCAAGCCACAGGCAGGTCTTTACAGCAGAATGGGTACCTGCCAGACTATATCCCTGCTTTTTCAGCAAGGCCTCAAAGTCAGGTATTTCAGGAATTGTCATAAGTTCTTCCTTCTCTTTCAGTGACATCTGGTGCATACTTTCCTGTTGCACTATATATAGTAATCGGATTTGAAAAAGAAGTGATCATCTTTTACCATGGAACAGGAATAAGATCAACTTTCCATAAGTTTCAGAACTATTTCAGAAGTGCAGGAGGGTTGTCCTGAGAGTTGAAAGGTCCACAATCGGAACCTGTGCAGGTGTTGGCATCACATTTACCATCTTCTGGAACTCTGTCTGTGACTGCCATGTACCGGAATTTATCGCAAGGACGTTCTTGTATCTTCCAATACCTATGGTATGCACATGACCACAATGGAGGATATCGGGTATTGGATCAATTACAAAATGGTCCTGTTTTTCCGGTGCAATGGAAACCCTGCTTCCATATATAGGGGAAAGATGCCTGCGCTTTAACATCTCTATCATGGCCTTTTCAGGCTCCTGATAGGAAACTCCCGGAATCGATGCCACCAGGTCGTCAATGGAACGTCCATGATACATCAGTACCTGAACACCGTCAAGGTCCACCAATGCGGGATTTCCCACAAAAGTGATCCTGTCCTCAAAAAGGGAGGTTATACGTTCAGGAAAACGGGGCTGTGGCTCTGCCTGACGGACTGCATCGTGGTTCCCAGGTGATATTATTATCTGAATATGTTCCGGTACCTGACTGAAGTATTCCGCAGCCTTTGCATACTGATCATAGATGTCAAGAATGTCCAGCTCATGTTCCTGACCCGGGAAAATTCCAATCCCATCGACCAGATCGCCTGCTATCACAAGGAACCGGATATCTTTGGAAAGCTCTTTCATTTGATCATTGTCACACTTTCCATTGAGAAAATCAAGGAAACTGCACCATTCTTCTTCAAGGAATGTCGAGCTTCCGATATGAACATCAGATGTGAACACCGCTTTGCCCCAGGTACCTTCCCTCCTGTGTGAGATATTCGGAAGGTCCGGGAGGATTATCTTCTTTGCCACAATAAGGCTGCCATCATTGGTAAGGGAACCTGTGATACCGATAACCTCGTCCAGAATTATCTTGCTGGCCTCTTCGAACAGATCTTTCTCCGCCTGATGCACAAGTACCAGAAAAGAACCTGTGGGATCTTCCAATTGCAGCATCTTATGGCCATTTGCAGTACTCCTTACCTCGGATACCATTCCAATGATAGAAACTTCACTGTAATCACCGCCTCCGCTCCGCTTTAAGCCACCTCCGTGCTTGCGGTTCCTGTTAAGGCTCTCAATTGGTCTGGCAGTTATCCTTCCACGGATCATATCACTAAGCTTGCTATACCTGTTCCTGAAATACTGAACAAATTCCATATATTCGCCAACACACGTTGACATGTCCGTGATATCGGACATGATGCTGATGTTGTTTCCATTAACATTGCCCTTGGAATTAGAATTTGCATGAATGCTGGTATTTAATGATCTGTCAGTTCCATATCCAGATGGAGATGAAAATGAAGGTGACGCTGATACTACTGGATTTACAGGTGCTTCTACCGAAGTAACCTCTGAATTCTGCGAAATCTGTGAACCAGGATGTGAAGAAGCCTCTGAAGTTGTTCCGGAATCAGCTTTCTGGCTGGTCGGATATTCAGATTCAAAGGACGGAAGATCAATATGTTCGATTTCAATAACAAAGACCGACTCATCGATATGCTCAAGGATGTAACAAACCAGGTCCTTTGGTGAACTGTGAGATACTATCAGCTTTACAGCTTCAGGGCTGATCTGATACCCGGCTTCTAAAAAAGCTTCCTGAACATTGATCTCTTTCATTATTGGACCTGAAATGTCATTTGTTTGCAAATTGTAAGCGATTTTACAACTGATCAACAATTTGAATTCTATTTTTTGTCTTTGACAGTTTAAGCTTTAGTAACTAAGTTATGTAATTCTTGTATCAAACTCTTGTATCAAACAAAAGCATTCCTATAAAATAAATAGGCTACGTACTGGATGCTTCAATACCAAATTTTTTAACTAATCAGATGCTATTGTTCAAAAGATAATATGGACCTAAAAGCCTCATTCCAGACATTCAGAACAAGTGATAAATTCTGGATATCCCTTTCAAGGGACATTCTTTCTGTAATTCTGGCCGTTCTGGCATTTGCAGTCATTTCCCAGGCGTTATTTGGGATGTGGACACCTATGGTTGCTGTTGAATCCGGAAGTATGGATCCACATATGAAGATCGGGGATATAATTTTCATCGAAAGCATAGACAGGACACAGATAATGACCAATCAGGATGCTACTCCGGATTACATATCCTTCGAAAAGGAAGGTGATGTTATACTTTACCGCCCTTACGGACAGGAAGGTGTCACCCCGATCATACACAGGGCCATGTACTTTGTTGAAGCCGGGGAAAGTATGTGGGAAGGCGGTCCGATCGCACCACATAGTGGTTACATCACTAAAGGTGATAACGAAAGGACAAACATGTACTATGACCAGCAGGGTCAGATAAGTTATCTTCAACCTGTAAAAGAAGAATGGATCATTGGAGTGGCAAGATACAGGATACCATATGCAGGGCATCTCAGGCTCATGCTTTCATGATGTTTCCTGTCGTTAATGCCTTTTGATAAATGAGATCTTATTTTCCTTTCTTCTTCCTTTTTGAACAAAAAGTGTTTGATGCATCACAGATGCATCTGTGCTGTGATCACCGGTTTGAATCCCGCAAGCATTCCAAGCCTGTAATCCTCAAGGAGGACACGGCGTGTGCTTTCGATAGGCACGCTCAGGACGATCTCTTTTGTTCTTCCATAACGTCCTTTGCTTACAACTACTGCATTAAGAATACCCAGCATATCCAGTTCCGAGATCAGGTCAGTGACCCTTCTTTGCGTCAGGATGTCCATGTCCACATTCACACACAGTTGCCTGTAAACGTTGTACACTTCGCCTGTGGTGACATTCCTGTGTCCGTTGTTCCTCAAAAGCATGACACTATAGAGAGATAACTTTGACTGTGTAGGTAAAGTCCTGACAACTTCAACGATACGATCTATCTCGATCTTTTCCTGAGCCATTCTGACGTGCACTTCACCAACATTTGTTTCGTTCTCACGTTCGGCAAGTTCGCCGGCAACTCTCAAAAGATCCAGTGCACGCCTTGCATCACCATGTTCCTGGGCTGCAAAAGCAGAACACAGAGGAATTACCATTTCGTCAAGCACCTCTTCTTTGTATGCAATGGATGCTCTTTGTCTCAGGATGTCGCTGATCTGTTCAGCATCATAAGGAGGAAAGATTATCTCTTCTTCCCCAAGGGAACTTTTTACCCTTGGATCAAGGAATTCCGTAAATTTCAGGTCGTTAGAGATACCGATCATACTTACCTTTGCGTTTTTAAGATCAGTATTGATACGAGAAAGATTATACAAAACGTCATCACCTTTCTTTACCAGTTTATCGATCTCATCAAGAATAATTATGATAACCTGCTTTTTTGAATCAATAGCTTCTTTGAACTTTGTGAATACCTGGTCAGTAGGCCACCCGGTCATAGGGATATCTTCACCAAAATGTTTGGCAAGGTTCGCCAGCAGCCTGTACTGGGTATCGATAACTTCACAGTTGAGATATAACACTGAACAATCAATATTGATATTATCACTTTTTGTTTCAAGTTCAATACCAACATAACGTGCAACAGCTGTTTTACCAGTACCTGTTTTTCCATAGATCAGGATGTTGGATGGTGTGTCTCCCCTAAGCGCTGAAACGAGAATCGTAGCAAGAGTGTTTACCTGTTCAGTTCTGTGAGGAAGGGATGCAGGAGTATATGAAGGTCTCAAAACTTCTTTGTTCTTAAAAAGAGATTCATTTTGTAATAAGTCCTCAAATAATCCATCTAATGATTTGTTCTCCACTTTTAAACCTTCCATATATTTAGTGTAATGACAAACAGGATAATAGATCTAAATAATAGACAAATTTCGAAATGATCAATATGATGGTAATTGATCTATTCTCCCGTATTGATTTTATTGTATTGACAATAATGATGATTTTTTAGTTACATTGAATGATGTTATTGAAAAGAATCTTACGAAACCATATTCTCAATAATTCATCAAAAAACAAAATATTTGATGAATTATATCTAAATGTGAATTCTTTAATTCTCCACCCGATGCAATGGAAGTGTACCTTATTAATACTTGTGGGTATAACCCCTTTGTTTCCATTCCAGCTCTTTATAAATTTAAGTTAATAATAAAAGAAACAGGTTCTAATGAAGAATCTTAGTTTTGTTGTTAAAACTTTTATTTATATAGATTTTGTTTTTGAAGCTTTCATTTGGAGCTAGACCCCTCTGTTTCTCATGGAAATTATATAAAGGAGGGTGACCCTATGGTTTCGACTGGAGTGCAGAAAAAAATAAGAGAACATATTTTTTATTATGTTAAAAAAACAGGGTGCTCCAAATATAAGAGTAATAGGTAATAAAGGTTTCTCAAGGAAAAGATAAGAACACGAAAATTAAGCTTAATATTCCAGTCGAAATGATGGGGTGACCCTCTACTGCAAAAAAAATGTAAAAAAAGATAACAGCAAAAATATAGGATATGTAACATCACAAAATAGGAAACTAATAATGAAAGGTATATTAAAAATTTAAAGGAATACTCTTTTTTTAATTTATAACATCTTCACGTGAACAATGCTAACAAAAAGATATAATTGAAAGCACCATCACTATTATCTCATTTTGAACAAAATCGTTTTAAGCAGGTTATATGTTCTACTAAACGAGAATTCATGGAAGAAACCGGACTATCCAGAGATGAGATACTCTCTATTTTAAAAAACGCTAAATCAGCAGATACCAGTTATGATCGTGTTCTAAGTTCTATGTGTACTTATCCACATGAAATTGCAGTTTTAGCACATACCCAATTCATTGAAGCTAATATGGGAGATCCTGGTCTTTTCCCTGGAACTTATGATCTTGAAAAAAAGGTCCTCAAGATGTTCGGTTCTCTTCTACACCATAACAATGATCCTGAAGAATGCGGTTATTTAACAACTGGTGGAACCGAATCTAATATACAGGCTATCAGGTCCATGGTAAATTCCCGTCGTGATGTCAAAAAACCAAATGTTGTAATGCCGGAATCTGCCCATTTTTCTTTTGACAAGGTCGCAGACCTGTCAGGAATAGAAATAAGGAAAGCTTCACTTGATCATTTTCTGAAAGTTGATCTTGGATCAGTAAGATCATTGATCGATGAGAATACAATAGGTATTGTTGGTATAGCAGGAACAACAGAATTTGGTCAGATAGATCCTATTGAACAACTTTCAGAGATCGCTCTTGAAAAAGGTCTTTTTTTGCATGTGGATGCTGCATTTGGTGGCTTTGTCCTTCCATTTATGGGTTTGGATTATCGTTATGATTTTGAGGTCGAAGGCGTAACTTCAATGACAATTGATCCTCACAAGATGGGATTAAGCACCATTCCTTCAGGTGGATTGATGTTCCGTGAAACTGAATATCTGGATGATCTTGAGATACATACTCCATATCTCAGTATCAATAAACAATATTCACTTACAGGTACCAGAAGTGGTGCAGCAGTAGCTTCAACATATGCCGTTATGAAATATCTTGGAAGAGAAGGTTACAGGCAGGTGATCGATCAATGCATGGAACAAACAGAAGATATCGTTGCAGGTGCTAAAGCGCTTGGGATCGAACCTGTCATTGATCCTGTCATGAATATTGTAGCGTTTCAGGTTCCGGATGCCGATAATATCAGAAAAAGATTACTTGATGAATTCGGCTGGCATGTTTCCATAACACGAAAACCCCGGGCTCTACGCTTGGTCATCATGCCTCATATTAATAGTAGTACGATCGAACTTTTTCTGAATGATCTTGAAAAACTGATCTGATGAACAGATCAGCTTATTTTTGATTCAATTTTCAGTTCCATTCTATTTAATTTTAGTTTAAGTTTTAAAATTGCACGGATTGAGGGGATGGTTCGATGGCACCTAGCCTTGAAACTTGTAAAGGCGTGTGTCCATCGAATCCGTGACTAATACTACCTATGACGTGAGCATATATACTCTTAAGCCAAGCGGGGTGAAAGTATTATTACAAAAAGTCATGCTAGCATTCATGCTAGCGCCTGTTGATCAGATTATCCTGACAACAATACTAATAATAAAATCAATATTGTCGAATTGATTCACTTGCTACTGATCATTGATCAGCAAATTGACTAACATGATCCTAAAAATACTGCTGGAACATAATACTGACTACAAGTACTAATTAAAGGTACTAACTAAAAATACTGATTAAAAGTATTTATTAAAGGTATCATCAAAGTAACCTAAGCAAGTTATTGACCGGAAAATAAGATCACTAAAAGTGTTGACCAGATAATACTAAATATAATAAAGCTAAAATTTGAATCTATGGCAAATTCTTTCAAAATTGGAACAATTATCGGTATCCCTATTAAGATACACATAACATTTCTTTTAGTTCTTCCATTTTTTACACTTGTTTTTGCCATGAATCCGGCACCGTATGGCTTCAGTGATGTAGTGCCGGTAGTATTGAGATACGCCTTATCTTTTTTGACAACTATACTTCTCTTTGGTTGTGTTCTGCTTCATGAGCTGGGGCATTCTTACCTTGCAAAGAAGTATGGTGTAAAAATCACAGATATAACTTTGTTCCTGATAGGGGGTGTCTCCTCCATGGAGGAGATCCCGAGGGACCCGAAGCAGGAAGCAAAGATGGCCTTTGCAGGGCCTTTGGTCAGTTTTATTATCGGAGGCTCATTGCTACTGCTCAATTTTGCAGTAGCCGGTGCTGTTGCTTCGTTTGCGGATTCGGTCATATTCAGGCTGGTACAGATGTTAGGTGCCATCAACATTGTCCTTGGTATGTTCAACCTGCTCCCTGCTTTTCCTATGGACGGCGGACGAATACTTCGTGCATGGTTTGCAAGGAAGATGCCTTACATACAGGCAACCCACGCAGCAGCAGCTGTCGGTAAGATGTTCGCATTCCTGCTGGGAATGCTGGGTCTGTTATCAAATCCCTGGAATCCCTGGCTTATCCTTATTGCTATCTTTGTTTACATGGGAGCATCAGGTGAGGACCGTTCCACAGCTGTTACAGTGACCCTTGAGAAAGTACCTGTCAGTGAAGTTATGACAAAGGATATTGTCTCGGTAGAGCCGTCATTGACGATTGATGATCTGACCCAGTTCATGTTCGAAAAGAAGCATATGGGATATCCTGTGATAGAACACAACACTTTAAAAGGTATCATTACATTTACAGATGTACGCAAGGTAATGCCTCTGGACCGCTACAGTGTACTGGTGTCCGATGTTATGACAAAAGATATTGTAACGATACCAAAAGAGGCGACTGCCGCAGATGCTTTTAAGCTGATGGTCTCTAACAACATTGGCAGGGTATTGGTGGTCAATGAAAATGGTTCTGTGTCTGGTATCCTTTCCAGGACCGACCTGATGCATACAATGATGTTATTGAACGAGTGATGTAGAAAATGGACAGTATGACCTACAAAAAAGCAGAAGAGAGGCCGGATGATCAGGTCATAACGGATTCTCAGAAAGCTGCTTCTAATTATAATTACGATACGGTATCGGGTTCAACTTATTCAGGCCAGGGCGATGCAACTTTTTCACAAACGCCTTCTCTTATTCCCATGATAAAGCAACCGGATTCTCTTCAGCCTACTCCCCAGCCTTCCCAGATAATCATCGTGGGAACGGCACATGTTTCGGAGAAGAGTGTCAATGAGGTAAAAAGTACCATTGAGCGCGAGAAACCCGATATAGTGGCTGTAGAGCTTTGCAAAAGCAGATATGATTCACTGAAAGGTGAAGTTAAGGATTCAGAGATACCCATCAAGGATATTCTAAGCGGTGGGAAGATCTACTATTTCCTTGTACACTTGCTGCTTGCCTATGTGCAGAAGAAGATCGGGGATGAGATGGGTGTCCAGCCTGGCGCTGAGATGATCGCTGCCATCGATGCTGCAGAAGCCAGTGGGGCAAAAATAGCCCTTGTTGATCGTGATATCCAGCTGACCCTGCAGCGTTTCTGGAGCAAGATGGGATTCTTTGAAAAACTGAATATCGTTGTAACTCTTGTTGCTTCTGCTTTAGGGATCGGCTCTTCAAAGAACATTGATATTGATAACATCACCAATCAGGACATGGTTACCATGCTCACAGATGAGCTGCGTGCTGCATCTCCGAATGCTGCCGCTGTTCTGATCGATGAGAGAGATGCTTACATTGCAGGAAATCTCGTCAAGGTTGCCAGAGGGGGCAACAAGAAGATAGTTGCAGTTCTTGGTGCCGGACATAAGACAGGGGTTGAGAAATATCTCAAGGATCCAAAGTCCATACCTCCAATGTCCTCACTTACCGAGCTTCCACAGAAGCGCTTCAATTTCATGAAGATCATTGGAATTGGTATTGTCGCTCTGGCTATTGCAACCTTCCTGCTGCTGATAATGTCAGGTACACCGATCGAGCTGTTGCTTCTGGCTTTTGGCTGGTGGTTCATCATAAACGGAATCTTAAGTTCCATCGGAGCTGCTCTTGCAAAAGGACATCCGTATTCGATCATCACCGCTTTCCTTGTAGCATGGCTTACATCCCTGAATCCGATGATGGCGGCAGGATGGTTCGCAGGATTGATGGAAGCTAGACAGAGGAATCCTACTACTGCAGACCTTAAGGAAGTTGTCAAGCTTGAAAGTTTCAAAGAGCTTCAGAAAAACAATTTCTTCCGTGTGATCATGGTAGCTGCATTTGCCAATATTGGAAGCACCATAGGTACGTTCCTTGGTGTTTATGTTATGGTGCAGGTGACAGGTATCGATCCAAGGGAAGTGATCGGTGCAGGTCTTATGGCGATAGGTCTTTGAAATGACCTATTGCTCATGATCTTTTGAATGATGGTTTTTGTATCAGTGGGATGTCAGGAAGATTTTCCCAGACATCTTCATAATTATCATATTTTGTCAGCACATCAACAATAACAGGTAACGGATCACCCCATATCTCCGGGAGGTCAGCTTCGCCTTCGACCTTAATTTCGTATGCAAGTGTCTCTTCCGGAGGGTTGAACTGTGCATCAATACTTTTCTTATTTCCTCTTGCATCGATGCGATGCCAGCCGATCTCAGGCAGGTAGACAGCATTTAATCCGTGAAGACAGAACGGTTCACCATTTTCATCCCTGCTCAAACGTTGGTAGCAAAACCCCGTGGGAATTGAGCTTGCTCTCAATAAAGCTGCCAGAAGATGGCTTTTTGCATAACAATAACCAGTACCTGCTTCCAGTACCTCCGAAGCTTTCAGTGTGATAGGGTTCATGCAGTGATCATGACTGTGGTAGATCTCATCCCTTACCCATTCAAAACAGTTCCTTGTTATTTCGACAGGGTCATCCAGTCCAAAAGCAAGTTCCTTTGCAAGCTTTTTGACTTCAGGATGATTCCAGTCGATCATCTCGGTAGAACGTAGGTATTCCTGCATGGTCTCACCTGTGAAATTCTAAGACTTAAATGTTAATGGATTTAGTAAAAATTCCTGAAAGAAACCTAAAATAGAAAAGAGAAAAAAGGACGACCTTATAAAAGGTCGTGCAGGTTGAACTTGTGTGGTCCGAGGTTTCCACCGTAGTTACCTGCGGTGATCTTCTTGACACCTGGAACTGCTACAGCTGCTTCGATACCTGCTGCCATTGCTTCGTTGATAACATCTGCGTCTACACCGTTAATCACGATCTCATAAACACAGTTGACATCTGCAGGGATCTCTGAACCTTCGACCTTATCCTTGATGCTTGGGCAGAACTTCTCATTAGCTGTTGCCTTGAGGAACTTGTACTTGTTTGCTCCTGCCTTGGAACCACTTGCAACGATTCCGCCTGGGAATGGTGTGACTACACCCTCGACAGCCTGGATAGAATCAACTGCATTTTCTGCTGCGGTAAGAGCGTTCATCTGTGTGTCTGCGAAAATGAAGAAGTTTCCACCTGCAATAGCTTCTACTCCACCAATGGAATCCTCTACAAGGAAGTCACCCTCCATCATTGGGATCACGTGCATCTTGCGGTCGCCGACCTCTTTCTGGGATTCTGTTCCATCTGCGAAGTATCTGAGCTTGTTTCCGGTGTCGAACTGCTTCTCTGCATCAGGGAGACCGTTGAACACTGCGGTTGTTGGTGCTGTCAGGATACACTGGCCAATGCGCTCCAGAAGCTGTCCTTCAAGTGACTTGTATCCGAAGGTGTAGATCTGTATGTAAACACCTGGTCTGCCGTCTGGTGTCTCACTACCGTCTACGTACATCTCAATGCCGGCTTCAGCAGGGCATCCAATGACGGATGTTCCGAACCCGGTTGCTTCCTGAGCTGCAACTGTTGCCCAGCGCATTGTTGCGGCTGTGATCAGTACACGTGCCATTTTGATTGGAAAGGCCTCTGCGAATGTATCTTCGATCTCTACTCCGTTAAGTTCCATTAAAAACACCTACATAATTGATTATTTAGTATGGATTAGAAGACTATTACAATACATATATGTTATGTCCATAGCGATAGACAACATATTTTCAGGGAAGAATTTGAAAAAAGCCTTATTTGACTGCAATGAATATCGGTTTGAAAGATTAAAAACTGTGCCTTTACACAAAGTATATGCAATAATAGTAAATTTTGCAAATTAGAAGTTGGCAGAAGTGTTGATGAATGTTAATTATTCACAGATCTCACTCTTTCTTTTTACCACAACTATGGCAATATCCCTTATGTACACAAATAGTACCTCCACATTCAGGACAGGTCCATCTCGTCTTTTCATTTTTCACAAATTCTTTTAAACCAAATTTTTTGATATATTCGAGATTTTCGATCATGCTCATATTGTATTTGGTTCGATACCTTTCATCTAAGTGTTTCAATCTGCTGCAGGGGAACTTTTCACACTCAAAACAGAATTGTGCCCTGCCATTTTCAAAAGTAGGACAGTGCTTGATCTGTTTGCATTTGGAGCGAGTAACATCTAATCCTCTACAGCCGGGGCACTTATTTTTATCTCTCAGGTAAGCCATGCAAATGCCACAGTTCATCCCACACGGAGCGATAAGTGAGAGGTCGTTCGGGGATTTCATAGTATTATACTATTTTATTTTTAAAGGCTATACATGTTCTGTTCGACGTCCGGACATTCCAGTAGTCTTAAAAAGGGTCAGGCAGGAGTCAGTAAGTTTTCCCGCCGTATTCCTTTAAAAAAAGCTGGTAGAGCTTATCCTCACCTGTCTTGTATTCCCCAATATCCATCACAGCATCCTGTATCATGATGGCAGCTTCATCGTATTTTTCTATCCTTGAAAAAGCAGTTCCAACTGCACTGATAGCTGCTGGGAGTTCAGAACGCATTGAAGAGATACATATCTCCTGAAGTGAAACGATGACCTGCCGGACCATTTCATCTGCCCTTTCATCTGATCCGTCCTTAAGGGCTGTAATTCCAACTTCTTCGAGCTCTTTTATGACCCTCAGGGTTTCGTCTCCAAGATGCTCACGTGAGGCTGCAATTCCAAGGTCACGCATTGCCCAGGTTACCTCTAGCCCATCCCTATGGGACATGAATTTACCCATTCTCCTGAAGGAGTCCATCAGTTGTTTGAAGGCTTCCTGCCTTTCGTTGCCTTCCAGTCTCAGGATCCGGGTACCAATATCACGCATTGTAAGCACGATCGACCTGGTGTAGGTCGTATGTTCCTTGTTTGCTGCTATCCTTGCAAGTTCCAGCATTTCTTCGTTGACTGCTGTCATTGTGGATGAGTCCCCTGAAAATGCAGCGTTGTCACCTATCTCTTTGAACAGGACAAGCCCCTTTTCCACTGTAGCTTCCTGTTTCAGGCTGGCAGCTGATCGTGTAATATCTCCTGTGGCTCCAACGAACTGGCGCTGTATATCCATTGTGTGTCTTCTTTTTGCTGCTGCGAAAAGAGACCCGATAGTCGCAATTGAAGCAACAGCACCAGCCTGGCTTCCATGGTTTGAAGCTGACGTTCCGATAGCTCCTATGGAATTGATAATAGTTTTTGTTGCCTCACCATCCTTTTCCAATGCGATGAACCCCATTTCAAGCAAATGTGAATTCATATGCCTGGTAATTTCAGTGGTGTCCTTTGAACCTGTCATGAGGTTCTGCGCGATCGTTGTGATCTTTTGCAATCCTGTTCTGAATTTATCTTCATCATCTTCCCTGATAGCGCATCGAATACTATCAACAGCCGAAGATAATGGATCATCTACATCTCTTGATGTGCTTTTTGTCGAAATCTCTATCAGGTCGTAAGCGGTAACCTTGCCCAGCATATGATCGAACTTTTTCACGATGGATTCGTTATAGAGATTCTTTGTTAGGGTAGAACCAATAAAGCCTAGGATCACAGCAACTGCAACTGCAGCTCCCAGTAAGGAGGGGTTATGGAGTTCCAGCAGGTGGGCTACGGAAATTGTAAAGATCGTTGTGCCTGTTATGAATGAGATCGTATAGCCGGATGTCTTTCTTTTTGAGCTTTGCCAGAGAGTAGTTGCCCACAAGCATCCAAAGAGAGCAAGAAGCATACCATCGGTGGCGATCTCTGGTGTAACCTCAGCTGTCAACAGTGCTGCTATCACTGCTATCTGAACTGAAAAAGCTCCTATAGCAAGATCTGAACCGATACCTGAAAGGCTCATTTTCAGATTGTGACGGATAATGATATCAAAGAAAAGGAAAGCTGCTGTCAGACCTATTACCATGGCGGTATCGATGATCGTGGTGAGTAGAATCTCCATGTTATCACTATCTTAAGATATATTTTTCAAAGCTTTGCTCCGCAGTATTTACAGTAATAAGCATCAGTATCGTGACCCTGCAAGCCACAGTTGTGACATGCTATATTCACTGCGACATCCTTTGTCTCTTCTGCTATTTCTATAGGCATGGCGTCCATGCTCCTGTTAATGATCGAATGGGTAACTATTCCTGTGGGAACTGCGATGATCGAATAACCGAGTATCATTACAACGGATGCCATTGCCTGACCCAGTGGTGTGATAGGGACTATGTCACCATATCCCACAGTTGTCAGTGTTATTATGGCCCAGTAGATACTTCGCGGGATGCTTGTATATCCGCTTTGCTCCCCTTCGATGACATACATCAGGGAGCCTAATATTATCACAAGGTTCAGGACAGTGAACATGAAAACGGTTATCTTCCTGCTACTGTCTTTAAGGGCCTGTACCAGTATCTCGGCCTCTGAGAGGTACTGGACGAGTTTGAGTACCCTGAATATCCTTAGCAAGCGCATCACTCTTATTATTAGCAGATACTGGCTTCCTGGAAGGAGCATGCTAAGATATGTCGGGATTATGGCAAGAAGATCGATGACACCAAAAAAACTGGTCGCATAACGTACTTTGCTTTTGACACAGATGATCCTCAGAAAATACTCAATGGTGAAAAGGGCAGTGAATATTATTTCTGCCAGGTAGAACTTCTCATGGTGAACGATGTTGATCGAATGGACACTGTCGAGCATTACCACAGCAACACTCAGAACGATCGTTATTATCAAGGCAACATCAAAATATTTTCCATAAGGAGAATTGGCTTCAAAGATCAGTTTGTATAGGTCCAAACGCCAGTCATCAGTGTCTGGTCTGTTCTCTCCCTCTTTGCCCAATCTGTATACCATTATCCTTCTCCTTAGGAACAAGGCGATGACCTTGTATTCTCATGCGTCTAGCATCCGGAACCTGAAATCAAATATCTCTTTATTGTATTATAAAGCATTCTGAATTATAAGAACGATTTAACAAAACATTTATTTCCTTTCATCTCATATTTGAGATGCATCTCATATTTGAGTCAATAAAGGTCCTACAAATGCATCGCATAAATTCTTTGAAACATCTGGCCCTTCTGGGCGCACTCAAGAGACCTGTCAAGATCTCTTCCAGCGAGTTTACCAAATATACTTTCACCAGTTCCAAGACAGCTGCAAGAACATTGAAACAGCTTGAAGAGGAAGGTCTGATAAAGCGCAGCATTATCCCTGAAGGTCAGATGATCTCCATAACAGATGAAGGTCGTATATGGCTTGAGAGAGAATACAGTGATTACAGGCACATCTTTTGTGGTGATGAAAAGAAGGTGGAACTGTACGGAAATGTTATAACAGGTCTTGGAGAAGGACAGTATTATATTGCCCAGGAAGGTTACCGTTCCCAGTTCGAGGAAAAGCTGGACTTTGTACCTTATCCGGGTACGCTTAATGTGAGACTTACCGATCATAGTGCAGACGTACAGAAGAATAGAAGTCTGAAGAATATGATACAAATTTCCGGTTTTACTAACGGGCAGCGTACCTTTGGAAGCTGCAATTGCTATTTTGTGGAGGTTGAAGGTATTCCCGGTGCAGTGGTGACACCTGAACGTTCACATTATCCCCATGATCTGCTGGAGATCATATCCCCTGTCCACCTCAGGGAGACACTGGATCTCAAGGACGGGGATGAGGTAAAGATTACAATAGAAGACCGAAGCGCATGTGAGTGATTCCTATGAGTTCCAATGAAAATTACAGTGATAATATCAATAAAGCATTGAAGGCCGCACAGAACGGTGAGATGTTCTTCATCTTCGATTCCGACAGCCGTGAAGGAGAGACTGATTTTGTGATCGCTGCAGGAGCTGTTACTCCCGATGACGTGCGCTGGATGCGCAGGGACGGTGGCGGATTGATCTGTGTTGCGCTGGATGGGGAATCTTCTGAAAAGCTTGGTCTTCCTTTCATTTCCGATATCCTGCGTGATGAGGTGGACAACTATCCTGCTCTTGGCACTATCGTTGAAAGGGGTGGCGATCTTGCCTACGACAGTCGCTCTTCATTCTCCATATGGGTGAACCACAGGAGAACACGCACAGGCATTCCTGACAATGACAGGGCACTGACCATAAACGAGCTGTCGAATATCACTGAAAAGGCCCTTGATGGCAAAGAAGTGGATTTCGGCTCTGAGTTCCGTACACCTGGCCATGTTGCACTTTTGCGTGCAGCTGACAGGCTGGTACATGAGCGCAGGGGACAAACAGAGCTCTCCATTGCTATTGCAAAGATGGCAGCAGTTACACCTGCAATGGTGGTCTGTGAGATGCTTGATGATTCCAACGGCAAGGCCCTTTCCAGAGAAGATGCAATAGAATATGCCCAGCTTCATGATCTTGTCTTCCTTGAAGGACAGGAGATCGTGGATGCATATGAGCAGTGGGAGAGCTCACAGGCATCCCATCAGAAAGAATGATATACTGAAAGTTACTATTATAGTTCGACCCCGTGGGGCCGTAGGGTAGCCTGGTCCATCCTGCAAGGCTGGGGGTCTTGCGACTTGAGTTCAAATCTCAGCGGCCCCATCACAAGATCTCGCTTCTTGAGCGCGGGTCCGTTTCGCTTTGCTCAATCGGACTTATTCTCGGGTCTCCATTCCTATTGATTTTCATTCTGATGTTATTTTTACATTGAATTTCTTACTGAAATTTTGGTGTTTTCTATCTGAGATTTCAACTTGCTTTTTTACAGACATAATAAGAAAAATAAGAAATCTATATCAAGTCTCATCACAATTGTTTATTATAAACAAAGAACTGGTGATGTACCATTACTGCTGTTATCGTAGCTGAAAATTTAAAAAAGGTCTTCGGGGATTTTTTAGCCGTGGATTCTGTAGCTTTCTCTGTGGAAGAAGGGGAGATGTTCGGCTTTCTAGGTCCCAACGGTGCGGGAAAGACCACTGCCATGCGAATGATACAGTGTGTTTCTCCGATGACCTCGGGTAAGTTGGAGGTCTTCGGGATGGATGTGAATACGCGTCAGCGTGAGATCAAGTTCTGGATGGGAGTTGTTCCACAGGAGAACAATCTGGATCCTGATTTTACTGTATATGAGAATCTCTTAGTTTTTTCACGATATTTTGATATTCCTGAAGATGAGGCTAAAAGAAGAGTAGACGAGCTTCTTGAGTTTGTCCATCTGGAAGAAAAGCGAGATACGATGACAGAGTCCCTCTCGGGCGGTATGAAGAGACGGCTGGTACTTGCACGGGCATTGATAAACAGGCCCAGGCTGCTGATACTGGATGAACCTACGGTGGGACTGGACCCCCAGTCCAGGCATTTGATGTGGGATAAGCTCAAAGGGCTCAAAAAGGAAGGGGTGACCATTGTGCTTACCACGCATTACCTTGAGGAGGCTGCCCAGTTGTGTGATCGGCTGGTGATCATGGATCATGGTGAAATACTGGTCGAAGGTACTCCTGAAGACATGATCAATGAATACATAGGTCCCGCTATAGTAGAAGCCGATAATGATCCCAATGTTATCTCATGTCTTGATAAGCATCAGGCAAACTACGAGATCCTCGGGGATGAAATACAGATATATACCGATGATCCACAGGAAATAGCAGACCATCTGTTATCGGAGTGCAGGCTTACCAGTGTCACTGCAAGGGCGTCGACCCTTGAGGATGTGTTCCTTAAGCTCACAGGCAGGAAACTGAGGGAGTGAGATCATGAACGTAGGTATGTACTTAAAAATGCCGAAATTAACATCGGGTGCCATCAAGGTCTGGCGGCGGAACAAGGATGTTTTCATGAAGAACGCAAAGCTCAATTTCCTTCCGCCGTTCATTGAACCTCTGCTCTACCTTTTTGCCATGGGTTTCGGGCTGGGACTGTTCATCGAAGAGATCGATGGTGTCTCCTATGCAAAGTTCATTGCTCCGGCATTGATATCGGTATCTGTGATGTATGGTGCGTTCTTCGAATGCAGCTACGGTTCCTATGTGAGAATGTACTACCAGAAGACCTTCGATGCCATTATCGCAACACCGCTTAGCATTGAGGATGTGATCGTGGGTGAGCTGTTGTGGGGGGCCACAAGGAGCCTGATAAGCGCCACATTGATGCTTCCAGTGATCGCACTTTTCGGTCTGATCGATATCCCTTATTCGTTGTTGATCATACCATTTGCTTTTCTGGCAGGGTTATTGTTCGCAGGTCTTGCAATGTGCATTACGGCTGTGACCCCTAACATAATGTCGATCAATTATCCGATACTTCTTTTCATAACTCCTATGTTCCTTTTCAGTGGAACATTCTTCCCGCTGAACGTGTTGCCTGAGATCATTCAGTATATTGCACTGGCAGTATTGCCGCTGACGCATGTGGTCATGATAATACGGTCACTGACCTTTGGAACACCGGGTCTGTTCCTGCTCTGGCATCTGCTGTGGATAGTCGTAGTATGTTTCATATTGTTCGTGGTCTCGGTCAATATGATGAAAAAGAGACTGGTTATCTGAAGATGAGAATGAGTAAGATCATTCATCTTTTTTGTTCATCTTCAGGTCCATGCACCTTCGGGAATTCTCACATCCAAGACTGCGCCTGTAATCCGACCTTATCTGTGATTTTGCTGTCTTGATCATCAGGTCATCGAGTTCTTCATCGTCGAGCATTTCCTGTTTTTGCTTCTGCTCTTGTCCTTTATCCTTTTCAGTTATCATTTTGTTTTCACTTTGATCCGTTTTTGTGAAATAAAGTTTGACTACCCTTAGATAAGTTTAAGCATAAAAAATCTACATATGTATTATAATCTCAGGATGTGGAAACATGAAAGTATTGGGTATTGTAGGAAGTCCCCGAAAGAACGGGAACACGGATGTTGTAGTGCAGAAAGTGCTTGAAGGAGTTGCAGAGAGCGGTGCTGAAACAGAAACGATCTATATCAATGACCTGAACTTCAAAGGCTGTCAGGGCTGTGGGTTCTGCAATGTTATGCCGGAATGCAAGATCAAGGATGACATGACAGAGGTTTACAAAAAGATAGAAGAAGCAGACGGGTTCGTTTTCGGATCATCTATCTATTTCTTCCAGTTCACAGGCCAGATGAGACTTTTCCTTGACCGCTGTTATGCACTTGTGGACGCTGAACTGAAACCAAGGATACCTGTGGGGAAGAAAGCTGTTCTTGTAAGGTCACAGGGGGCGCCTGATAAATCCACCTATGAGAACGTGTTTGATGAGTTCAGTGAATGCTTGACAACCTTCTTTGGAATGGAGGTCAAGGACAGGCTGGTTGCTGCAGGATTTGACCTTCCGAGAGAGGTCAAGAAAGACACCGAACTTATGGAAAAAGCAAAGTTAGCGGGTCTGCATCTGCTGGATTAATTTAATTTTATTGTGTGTCCGGGGCAGAAATGGCAGGACACAACCTTTCTTCTTCATCCTCTCCATCTTTATTTTCCTCTTTTCTTATCTTATCTTATCTTTTCCTTTCCGGCTTGAAATTGAAATTTATAGCTACGAACAGTTTCGAAGTTTAAGCTAAGTTTATACCAGATAGGGACTAATTTTCTTTTAGATAGTAATCATATTGATCTATGGGAGTGTTAAAATGAGGTCCATCGGAATTGTGCAAAAGTCATTCATCGTATTGTTCCTGCTGTCATGTATCCTGATAGCAGGCTGTATAGGCCAGGATGAAGGGGTGGATTATCCCCCTGCGAACGAAGCCCTTTCCTGTGAGAAGGGAGGTACCTATTCCACAGAGGATGAGTACCTGATACTGGTTCCAAAGGCGCTGTTCTCAGGCGGGGAAAGCTCTGTTACCATGTCGGCTTTCCTTGATGATGCTCCTGTAAGCCGGTGTTTTGAATACACTCTTACAAGTGCTGCAGGCGAGGTAATTCCACTGGTAAAGGCTGCTACCTCTGATTCGGGTAATTCTGTTGCGAAGTTCGATGTCCCGGAAGTTGAGGAAGGCAGTTACACACTTACCGCAACTCCGGTGGGTGCAGAAGCCGGTTTCACAACGACCATACAGGTCGTTCAGAACAACCCGATCTTCATAGAGACCGATAAACCGATCTACAAGCCAGGGCAGACAGTGCATGTGCGTCTTCTTTGCCTGAACAACAATCTGGTCCCTGTGGTTCAGAACACAACTGTGGAAATATCAGATGCTAAAGGCGTGAAAGTGTTCAAGGATGATCTCACCACCAACGATTATGGTGTTGCCTATTTTGATCTGCCACTGGCTTCCGAGCTGAACCTTGGTACATGGAAGATAAAGGCAACATCCGGAACATCCATGTCAGAGGTGGATATCAGGGTGGAGAAATATGTGCTTCCGAAGTTCGATCTGGAAGTTTCCACCGAGAAAAGCTGGTTCCTTGTGGATGATCCGATCACAGGAACGGTTTCGGCACAGTATTTCTTTGGAAAGGATGTCGAAGGTGACGTCGAGATAAAGGCTATGCGATATGTGGGAGTGTGGGAGGAATATGCGACATTCAGCGGACCACTTGAGGAAGGTTCAGTTGAGTTCGAACTTCCACCCACAGAGTATGTTGCAGGTACCTATGGTGCCGGCGGACAGGGCAGTGTTATGCTCAACGTTACCGTAACAGACACCGGTGGGCACAGTGAGGAAACCACCGAACTGTTGGCCATTGCACAGGACCCTCTTGTCCTCCAGATGATACCTGAGTCCGATTCCATAAAGCCGGGAATGCCGCTTCAGGTACTGATAGTGACAAAGGATCCCGGAGGGGAGCCACTGGAAAAGGAAGTAAAGCTCATTGTGGATTTCAGGGATGACAACTATGAGAGGGATGAGCAGGAACAGATCGTCAATACTGAGAACGGTATTGCCCTGGTGACACTCGAAGTACCTGAAGATGCCCTTGATCTGGAGATATATGCTATCTCGGAAGGTGTGGAGGTCTCCGATCATCTGAATGCGGTATATTCCCCAAGTGCAAGTTTCCTTCATTTGAGCCAGGTAAGTGAAGGCACACCTGAAGTGGGGGAAAGTATCACTTTCAAGGTCTATTCTACCAACAAGGGAACAGTGTTCTATGATGTGTTCGCAAACGGCAGGACTGTTTATTCTGCTACAAGTGATGAAGCACAGATAAGCATCCCGGTCACAATGCAGATGAGCCCTTCTGCAAAGGTGGTTGCATACATGATCAATCCGAACAATGAGGTATCAGCCGACAGCCTGCCTTTCGATGTGAAGTTCAGCACGCAGGTGGACCTGTCCTCAGGATTCGATAAGGAGACAGTGGCACCAGGTGAGAACGTTTCAGTGGAACTGGATGCAGGCACACAGTCCATGATCGGCCTTTCCATAGTTGATGAATCTGTCTATGCATTGAGCGAAGGCAGGCTCAACCTGAAGCAGGTATTCGATGAGCTTGAGCTCAGGTTCATGGAGCCACAGGTCGAGGCACATCCGAGATATGGCTGGTATCAGGAAACTGCCTATGATGTCATTGATGATGCAGGCCTGATAGTTCTGGCATCCGGTGGCTTTGATGTTCCGAAAGGTGAGGCTGAAGTGGCCGAGGGTGGCTTTGTCGACCGTATGTTCGCGATGGATGACATGGCGATGGTGGAAGAGGTCGAGGAGGAAATGGTCATGGAAGCTCCGGCCATGGCACCAACTAATGCAGATTCGGATGGCTCCCTTGCGGAAGTGGAAAGGGTTCGCCAGTTCTTCCCTGAAACATGGATATGGATGCCTGATCTCATGACGGATGAGATGGGGCTGGCATCCCTTGACCTGAACGCACCGGATTCCATCACCACCTGGAGACTGCATGCAGTATCCTCCAGTCCGGAAGGTATTGGAATATCCGAAGCAGGACTTACAGTGTTCCAGGATTTCTTCATTGATCCTGACCTTCCTTATGCGGTAATTCGCGGGGAAGAGTTCCCTGTCCAGGTGCAGGTTTACAACTATCTTGACAGGCCTCAGGACGTACAGCTGACACTTTCCGGTGCAGACTGGTTCGATCTGGTGGGTGAGGATGTCGTAAAGGTCAGTGTGGATGCCAACAGTGTGACCCATGCAAGTTTCACCATAAGGCCTACGGAGGTAGGTGTCCAGGAGGTCGAGCTGACGGGACAGACCACAGAGAAGGCCGATGCTGTGCGCAAGACGTTGATCGTTGAAGCAGAAGGTGTTACCAGGGAGATCGTGGACAATGGCATCCTCAAGGAAGGCTCCGTTGAACTGGATACCACGCTGCCTGTGGACATTGTACCGGATTCCGGCAAGGTGATGGTGAGCTTTACTCCAAGCATTGTAGCACAGACCATCAGCGGGGTTGACGACCTTCTGGGCATGCCATACGGTTGTGGCGAGCAGAACATGATGTTCTTCTCAACTGATGTGGAAGTGCTGAGATATCTCAAGGCTACCGGACAGCAGAACCCGGAGATCGAGGCCAAGGCGCAGACATACATAATAACCGGTTACCAGAGGGAACTGACCTTCAGGCATTCGGACGGTGCCTTCTCTGCATTCGGTGAAAGCGATCCTGAAGGCAGTTTGTGGCTTACAGCATTTGTGCTCTCACAGTTCAGCGGTGCCAGGGATATCACGACCATAGATGAGAACGTCCTGCAGGATGCAGCAGAGTGGATCGGTTCACACCAGAAGGAGGATGGTTCCTGGGAGTCTGTGGGATTTGTCATCCATCAGGATATGATGGGTGGGGTCAGCGGCACCTATGCCCTGACAGCATATGTCACTCTTGCACTTGATGAGTACGGATATGCCACTCCGGAAGTCATGAAAGGTGCTCTGGGTTACCTGGAGAATAACCTCGATGCCCAGGATGACCCATACACTCTTGCGGTGGGAACGCTTGCACTTGAAAAGCTTGAGAGCGAGAAGGCAGATGAGGCCAGGGCCAAACTGCTTGCAATGGCAAAGGAAGATGAGAATGGCATGTACTGGGGCTATGATGACGTGGTTCCGGAACCCTACGAATACGGAGGCTATGGCATCTATCCTGTCTCAAGCAAGAACGTTGAGACAACGGCATATGCGACACTTGCCCTGATAGAAGTTAATGACCCTGCAGCAAGCTCATCACTTAAATGGATCGCAGCACAGCGTAATTCCAATGGAGGTTTCTCAAGCACCCAGGATACTGTTATGGCATTCAGGGCATTGATGACGGCTGCAGCAGTTGCAGGAAGGGACGTGGATGCTACCATAACCGTCAGTGGTGATGGTGAGGAACTTAAGAGCATCAGGGTCACATCCGAGAATTACGATGTCGTTAACATCATCGAAGTTGCGGAAGGTACCGAAAGTATCAATATGACCCTTGAAGGAAGCGGTGAACTCAACTACCAGCTTGTCAGGCGCTTCAATGTGATCCTTCCGGATGTCATCGAACATGAGGAGATCGAGCTGGATGTGGAATACGACTCCACCGATGTTGCTGTGGATGACATTGTGAACGTCGATGTGCGCCTGAAGTACAATGGAATGCCAGGTATCAGGGGAGTTGTTGAATCCAGTGGCATGATGATAGTGGATATTGCGGTACCTACAGGTTTCACACCGGTCTCTGCAAGCCTTGAGGAGCTCAAGAATGATGGTACCATCACTCGCTATGAGATCGCAGGCCGCAAGGTCGTCCTCTATATCGATGAGATGATGGCTGGCGAGGAAATGAACTTCTCACTGCAGATGAGAGCTATGTTCCCAGTCAAGGCATTGGTACAGGAGAGTAGTGCCTACTCCTACTACAACCCGGAGGTCAGGGCCGAGGCAAAGGGAATGGACATAAATGTGACGTGATCATTCCCTTATTTTCTAAAGGCAGCCGGATATATTGCAATTGTTCTGCTACCTTTCTTTTTTTATTTTTATTTTCATCGGATCAGAGAGTGCTGTTATTGGTCTCTGATGCTCGTTATATCAAAGCCAAAATTTAAATATTGCAAATTCATAGTAAGACTTGTCTAAATATCGACATGGTAAGCAACATTATACGTGGTTCCTTAAAAAACAAAAAACAATAGAAAAAAATAGTGATAATAAATGATCGATGAAACTTTAATCTTAATCTTTATTGTGGCGGCGCTTGGACTATATGCATACTATTCCTATTCGCTGCAAAGGATCGCAAACAGAACTAACACAGAGAATGCCTGGATGGCATGGATACCTATCCTTAACGTTGTACTTATGTGCAGGACTGCAAGGAAGTCTCTATGGTATTTCCTTGGTATGTTGATCCCATACGTCAATATCCTTGTATTGATGTACATCTGGGGCGAGATAGCCGGCGTCCTTGGCAGGTCGAAATGGTTTGGAGTCCTGACCATTGTACCGGTAGCAAACCTTATACTTCCGGGATATCTGGCTTTCTCGGAATGATATTTTCTAAAAGGGTGATATAAACAACTTCTTTACATCACCCTTTCAATTAAAACAGTTAATACAATTATTTCTCCACCAACTTTCTTTTCTCTCATTTTTTGGCCTTTCCATCTTCCTCAGGAATACATCTGCAATGCAAAAACAAAAATACCAACAAACTGATAAATTCACCAGACCAATTCACCGTGGAGCAAGAATGAATAAATTAACACCTGCAATGAAACAGTACTATGATGCCAAGCAGCAACATAGCGATGCACTGATCTTCTTCAGGATGGGGGATTTCTATGAGTCCTTCGGGGAAGATGCAAAGACCATTGCAAAGGAACTTGAGATCACCCTGACCACGCGGGGAAAGGACAAGGACGGTGAAAGGATGCCTCTTGCAGGTATTCCCTATCATGCTATTGACAACTATCTCCCGCGTCTGATCAAAAAGGGCTACAAGGTAGCCATCTGTGAGCAACTTGAGGATCCGAAGAAGGCAAAGGGCGTTGTGAAACGTGGGGTCGTCAGGGTTGTAACACCCGGGACTGCAATTGATACCTCAATGTTCACGGATTCATCTAACAATTATCTCATGTCTGTCTCAGGCGGGGAGGGAAACTATGGTGTCTCATTTCTGGATGTATCCACAGGAGAGTTCCTGACAACCCAGTTCGCTGATGCTCCTCCATATGACAGGATAGCCAGTGAGGCTGCAAGGATGAGGCCATCGGAATGTATCCTGTCTCCTGAAATGTATTCTGACAGGCATATCGTTGAAAGGCTGAACGAACTTAAGATAGTGGTGCATGAGTTCGAAGAAGCGGCATTTGATATCGGGACCTCTGAAAAGAAGCTTAAGGAGCACTTCAAGGCCTCAACTCTTGAGGGCATGGGTTGTGATGGCCTGCCCTATGCAATATCTTCAGCAGGCGCTGCTCTTGATTATGCGTTGAGCACCCAGATGAGGGAACTCGGGCATGTGAGTGAGCTGAAGACGTATTCCGATTCTGAGTTCATGGTGCTGGATTCCATCACTTTGAGAAATCTTGAGATAGTAAAGAACGTGCGCGGGGAAGGAAATGACACGTCCATACTGAAAGTGCTGGATGAGACCAAAACGCCAATGGGCGGCAGGTTGCTTCAGAAATGGCTCTTAAAACCACTTATTGATGTGGATGCAATCAATTACCGTCTCGATGCTGTGGAGGCGCTGGCAAACGGTACCATGATCCGGTTCGATGTCAGGTCCCATCTTTCTTTTGTAAAGGACATTGAGCGCCTCATTGGAAGGGTCATGTATGGTAATTCCAATGCACGTGACCTTATTGCACTAAAACGCTCCCTTGAGTCAGTGCCTTTGATAGTGGAATGTCTTGGGGACGATGACCTCTGCGAGATGCTTAAAAGCATCAGGGGTGGCCTTCTGGGATTTGACCAGCTTGACAGTATCGTGGAGCTAATAGATAGTTCCATAGTAGAAGAGCCACCGGTAAGTGTCAGGGAAGGGGGCATGATAAAAGCAGGTTATGACGAGGCTCTGGACGAACTCAAGGAAATGTCCAAGGGAGGCAAGTCATGGATAGCCTCATTCCAGCAGAAAGAGCGTGACAGGACCGGGATAAAATCACTTAAAGTGGGTTACAATAAGGTATTTGGCTATTACATCGAGGTCACAAAGGCGAACATATCACAGGTTCCTGATGATTACATACGCAAGCAGACCATGAGGAACGCGGAAAGGTTCTACACTCCGGAACTGAAGGAATGGGAAAATGTCATCCTTTCTGCTGATGAGAAGATAACAGCACTGGAGTATGAGATATTCTCCAATATCACTTCGAACGTTGCTTCATATTCATCGCAGTTGCAGACCATTGCGGGCCTGATAGGGCAATTGGATTGTGTTACAAGCCTTGCAGAGGTTTCCGTAAACAATAATTTCGTCAGACCCAACATCACTTCTGATTGCAGGTTACTGATACGTGAAGGCAGGCATCCTGTTGTAGAGAGGTCCGTACCCGGTGGTTTTGTTCCCAATGATGCGGAAATGGATTGTGTTGACAACCAGTTCCTGCTGATAACAGGACCTAACATGGCAGGAAAATCCACTTTCATGCGTCAGGTCTCATTAATAGTGATAATGGCACAGGCAGGTTCATTCGTTCCCGCTTCCCATGCATCCATTGGTATCGTGGACAGGGTATTTACAAGGGTGGGAGCCTTTGATGACCTCGCAAGCGGGCAGAGTACTTTCATGGTGGAGATGGTGGAGCTTGCCAATATCCTGAACAACGCCACTCCGAAAAGCCTTGTTCTCCTTGATGAGATCGGCAGGGGTACCAGTACCTATGATGGTTACAGCATTGCAAAAGCTGTGGTCGAGTATATTCACAATAAAGGGCGGGTCGGCGTACGCTCACTTTTTGCCACACATTACCACCAGCTTACCAATATCTCATCCGACCTGAAAAGGGTGAAGAACTATCATATTGCAGTGAAAGAAGATGGCGATGACCTTGTGTTTTTGCGCAAGATAGTACCCGGGGCCACGGACAAAAGTTACGGAATACATGTCGCCCGGCTTGCAGGTGTACCTCACAAGGTTACCCAGAGGGCAAGGGAAATACTGCAGGATATCGAGGATGAGAGTTCCATCAGCAAGGAAAGCAGTTCAAAGGGTGGCAAAAAAAGAAGGTCGGCACAATATACGCAGCTGATGCTTTTCGATCCGGAAGGTTCGGTTCCTGTCGGGAAGGATCCTGTAGTTGAGGAACTTAAAGGGCTTGATGTCAACAACATGACACCTATGGATGCTTTGAACAAGCTCTGTGAACTTCAGAAGAGAACGGGAAAGAACGCGGAGGAATAATATGGCAGAAGCGAGCGGTAACAGGATCCATGTGCTGGATGAGGCTACCATCAACAAAATAGCTGCAGGTGAGGTCGTAGAGCGTCCGGCATCTGTGGTAAAAGAGCTTCTGGATAACTCTATTGACGCGGAAGCTACCGAAGTTCGAGTGGAAGTGAAGGGGGCCGGAACGGAACTGATCACAGTTACTGACAACGGGCGAGGCATGTCCCGGGAGGATTCCACTCTTGCGTTCACAAAACACGCTACCAGCAAGATAGGGCATATCGAGGATCTTGAAAGAGTACTTACCTTGGGCTTCAGGGGCGAGGCTATTTCTTCCATTGCAGCGGTTGCAAAAGTGTACCTGACCACACGTGAAAAAGGGAGCATCTCCGGAACAAAAGTAGTTGTCAGCGGTGGCTCAATAGAGAATGTACTGGAAGTTGGTGCTGCGCCGGGGACCACTATCTCGGTAGAGTCATTGTTCTATAATACACCGGCCAGGAAGAAGTACCTGAAAAGCATGCGGACCGAGCTTGCACATATTACTGATGTTGTTACAAGACATGCTTTTGGTCATCCTGAGATCTCATTTACTCTCATAAGTGATGGCAAGGTGCTTGTACGCTCTCCGACATCGGGTGACATTTTTGACAGCATCGTCTACCTGCTTGGAAGTGAATCCGCAAAGAAGCTGATACCTGTGGAGTTCAAGTCGGATATCGTGAAGATATCCGGTTATATCTCAAAACCTGAGCTAAGCCGCAGCGGTACTGACCTGCAATACTTTTTCATAAACGGCAGAGGCATATCCTCAAAGAGTATCAGCAATGCGGTGAGACTTGGTTATTACAACCTGATCCCAAAGGGACGTTTCCCGGTTGCGGTCCTTGATCTGGAACTGGATCTGAGTGAGGTGGATGTCAATGTACATCCTGCAAAAAGGTATGTGAGAATGAGCCATGAGCGTGAGGTATGTGATGCAGTTACTCTTGCTGTGGAAAATGCATTGAAGGCTGAGCAGCTGGTACCTGAGATAAGTTTACCGGAAAAAAAGCCGGTACAGGCCGTTTTTGTGGAAAAGGCCGAAGAGATGCTTGAAGAAAGACCTGAAGGGACAAATGAACCAAATCGTGAAGAGAAGCTTGAACTGGAGGTCCCTGTTCCTGAGAACAAAATCTCTCCATTGATACGGGAAGAGGAAGAACCCTATCATTTCACTGCCAGGGATACGGAAAAGCGCCTAAAGCGTTCTGAAAGGGTATTGTCAAAGACCCCGAAGAAACCTGAAAGAGCACCTACGGGTCTTGATAAAGCAAGAATAGTAGGTCAGGTCAATGAGCTTTATATTATTGTGGAGCTGGAGAATGGGCTTGTCATAGTTGACCAGCATGCTGCGCATGAGAGGGTCATGTACGAGCAGATCTGTGACATCAGCAGTTCCGGCTGGCAGGAGCTTATAACACCTGTTACGCTTGACCTCACATCCAAAGAAAAGGTGCTGCTTGAGGAGTATATACCCTATCTTGAAGAAATGGGCTTTGCAATATCGGAATTTGGTCCGAACAGCTATGTGGTTACTACGGTTCCGGCTCTTCTTGGAAAGATGGAAAGTGCCGAGCTGATCCATGATATCATCATAGACCTGCTTTCCACAGGCAGGGTGAAAAATGATACCGGAATGTTCGATAATCTTTGCAAGACCATGTCATGCCGTGCAGCGATAAAAGCCGGTGCTGGTTGCAGTATGGGACAAATGGAGAGCCTTCTGAAGCAACTGGATATGGCAGATAATCCATACACCTGCCCGCATGGCCGCCCAACGATGATATCATTTACCCGGGCAGAGCTTGATAAACTGTTCAAGAGGACAGGATAAGTTAGCTCGTTGGTCGGTAACTTTTATAACCATAAGATATTGAATAACTGGCAATGTCAATTATCGATCCTGTTAACAAATCAAAGATCCCGGATGAGTGGATCAATAGATCAAAAATACCCCGCGATGAGCTTGAAGAGGGTATAAAGAGCGGGATGCTGGTGGTGCTTAGCGATGGTTCAGTGCTAAGACGAGGCTATACCACAGGGACCACTGCTACCGTTGCGGCAAAGGCAGCTGTCCTGTCACTCAGGAAGGATGTGAACAGGGTGTCAGTGCCCACACCTGTAGGACTTCGCGCTGTCATGGATGTAAAAGCAAAAGATGGATATGCTGTTGCGGTTAAACTGAAAAACGACCATGAATCTGATATCACCCGCGGTCTTGAGTTCGAGTCAAAGGCGGTTGAATCCGACAAGATCAATATAACTGCCGGCGAGGGTATCGGTATTGTCACAAGAGGTGGGCTGCAGTCCAAAAAGGGATATCCTGCTATCAATCCGAAACCAATGCAACAGATAAAGGCTGCAATTGCAGAGGCTGTGGAAGAGATAGGCATCAAAGGCGTTGAAGTGGAGATCTCCCTTCCAAAAGGTGCTGAGATCGCAAAGAAGACACTGAACAGCCGTATAGGTGTCGAGGGTGGCATCTCCATTCTCGGAACTACAGGTTTTGTTGAGCCATGGAACGATCACCTTGGTGAAATGAAGAGTGATCTCGTACGTGAAGCTTCAAAGGTCGTTCTTACAACCGGTCGTATAGGTATCCGTTATTCTACAATGCTGTTCCCTGATCATACGGTAGTTCTTGCCGGAAGCCGGATATCCGAGTTCCTGGAGTCCACAACCGGTGAGGTAGCTATTTGTGGCCTGCCGGGTCTGATCCTGAAATGGGGAGATCCCGATATGCTCAAGGACAGCGGGTTTGCAACGGTCTCTGAGATGATCGAGGTGGAACCTGAAGGTGAACACATTAAACGTGCATTTGCAAAAACGGTGGAGAAAGGTAAAGGTGCTCGCATTGTTGTAGTGGACAGGGACGGCACCGTCCTTATGGATAGTGGGGAAAAGAAATGATAATTGCAGGGGTCGGCGTCGGGCCGAACATGCTGACACTGGAAGCTATCGAAGCCATACGCAACGCATCGGTGGTCTATGGTTCGAAGCGCTCCCTTGAGATCGCTGAACCTTACATTGAGTGTGAGGCAAATATCATCAAGAACTACAAGGCTTTACACGAGCTGCCTGATGATGCGGTGGTGCTTTCCACAGGCGATCCCATGTTCTCCGGGCTTGGCAAGTTTGCCAGGGAAGGCGACAGGATCATACCGGGAATTTCTTCCATTCAGGTCGCATGTTCTCGATTAGGTGTCAGCTTATCCAACATAACCGCAATAACAGCTCATGGGCGTGACCCTGCACCTGCAAAAAAGGCGTTTATCCAGGAGATCGAACTGGGGAAAGACATTTTCATGCTTCCGGCTGACACTTTTGGCGTTGCAGAGGTAGCTGAAGTGCTAAAAGAAATGGGTGTTGATGCTAAGCTCTATGTCTGCGAGAACTTCGGTTATCCTGAGGAACGTATTGCAGGCGGGACGGTGGATGAACCACCAAAGGCGGAATCAGTTCTTCATTGTGTCGTAGTTGTAAGGTAATACTTACGTATTCTTATTTTTCTTCCATTTTTTCTTATTTTTGTCGTGGTAATAGAAATCATTTTAAACAGTATTATCCAAAAAACTTATACTATTTAGCTCAAAGTATTTATATAAAGTTTCCATTGTAGGAATATCCAAATCAAGTAATATTGATTTAGGTAAATTCATCTAGCTAGATATATAATTCATTATAAATCAGGAATGGAGTAATAAAATGCATATATTTGAAGGGTTTTTACCATCACCATGGTGGCAACTGTGGTTTGTGTTCTCTATACCAATAATATTCTTTGGTATATACAGGTTGAACAAACTTGTATCTGAAAAGCGCGAACTATTGCCTTTACTGGCAGTAGCGGGAGCATTCATCTTTGTACTTTCATCTTTGAAAATGCCATCTGTTACGGGTAGTTCTTCACACCCAACAGGAACAGGAATGGCAGCTATCCTTTTCGGTCCTGCAATTGCAGCGGTCCTGAGTACAATAGTACTGCTTTACCAGGCAATCTTCCTTGCACACGGCGGTCTTACAACACTTGGTGCAAACGTTGCATCAATGGGGATCATTGGCCCGGTTGCAGCATATATTATCTATAAGGTAGGTATGAAAGCGAACATCAACTTCTATGTGGTCGTATTCCTCGCTGCCACATTCGCAGACTGGATCACTTATGTCGTAACATCTCTTGAGCTTGCTTTAGCTTTCCCGGCAGAGGTTGGTGGAGTTGCAGCGTCACTGAAAGCGTTCATGCTGGTATTCGCAACAACACAGGTCCCTCTGGCTATCATGGAAGGTGCATTAACAGCTCTTATCTTCAAGTACGTTATACAGGTAAAGAGCGATGCACTTTTACAGCTCAATGTTATTTCAGAATCAGTCCTTGATAAAATAAAGGGGGCTAGCCAATGAAAGGTGAAGCAATATTTGCAGTGATAGCTATTTTATTCGTAGCATCATTCTTCTATGGGATGGCAGCAAACCCGGACTCAGAGTTTGGTGGTGCTGACGGTCAGGCAGAAGATGTCATCGCTGAGATAACAGACGGTCAATACGAAGAATGGACCGCTGATTCATGGGTCAACTCTGTAAAGTTCGAACCTCCTGGAGGGGAAACCGAGAGTCTTCTCTTTGCACTTCAGGCTGCTATTGGCGCAATCGTTCTGGGTTACTTCTTCGGATATTACAAAGGCAAACAACAGTCTGAATAAGATTGTTTATCTCTATGGTGATCCTTGTTAAGGATCACCTTTTTCTATTCTTTTTCCTAATGATGTTTAATTACGTAATAAAAACGAAATAAAATGAAATTAACGGTGTGAACATAATATGACGAACATTCTTGATGATTATGCTCTGGTGAGTCCGTTAAGGTATCGAAACAACTGGCTTAAACTCACTATCATTACTTTTGGTCTGTTAATGGGTGTTTCTTCACAATCCTTCATCCTACCTTTTACTGTAGCTTTTTGCATGAGCTTTGCAACAGTTCATTTTGGAAAGATCCCTGTCGGATTTTACCTGAAGCTTCTGTCTGCTCCAGCTGTTTTTGTGATCTTAAGTGTTATCATCATAGCATTTTTCTTTGGTTCCGGAACTGAGCTTTTCGGATTTAATGTTTTTAGTTACAGATTTGGTATAAACACAGGTGGACTTGATATGGCATTGCTGGTATTTTCAAGGACACTCAGCGGTATGTCATGTCTGTTCTTCCTTGCACTGACAACACCTATGGTAGAGTTGTTTTCAGTTCTAAAGGCTACAAAGTTGCCTGATTCCTTAATTGAGCTATCAATGATGATGTATCGGTACATCTTTGTTTTTCTTGAAGTTGCATGGGGTATCAGGTATGCACAGACAGTAAGGCTTGGATATAAGGACTGGAGAACTTCCCTTAATTCACTTGCTATGCTTGCAACAACTCTTTTCATAAGGTCATGGGAGCAGGGAGAGAAGATCTTCATTTCCATGAGTGCACGTTGTTATGATGGAAGAATACTTTTCTTTGAGGAAAAAAGGCCCGTCCGGGCAACTGAATTGATACTCACAGGTACCTACTTTTCCGCGATCCTGGTGTTATGGTATCTGACCAATGATATTTCTATATTTTAAAGGTCTCGGAGGTAAAAATGATGATATTGGAAACAAAAGGCTTGAAGTATTCCTACCAGGATGGGACCCAGGCTATAAAAGGCGTTGATGTAAAGATCAAAAAAGGTAAGAAAATAGCTTTTGTCGGAAAGAACGGTTCCGGCAAATCAACTCTTTTCATGCTGTTGAACGGTACCCTCAAACCCAAAGAAGGCGCGGTATATTTCCATGGCAAACCCATGGAATACGATGCAAAGTCCCTGCGTGAGGTACGAAAAAGTGTGGGTATTGTCTTCCAGAACTCGGATGACCAGATATTTGCCCCTACAGTCTATCAGGATGTAGGTTTTGGTCCCACTAACCTCGGTTATTCTAAAGAGGAAGTTGAAGAGAAAGTAGAGCAGACTCTCGAATATATCGGTATAACCGAATTCAAGGATAAACCACCCCACCATTTGAGTGGAGGACAGAAAAAAAGGGTTGCTATTGCAGGTGTCTGTTCAATGGAACCCGAGATCATGATCCTTGACGAACCATTAGCGAACCTCGATCCTGTAGGTGCGGATGAGATCCTTGATCTGCTGAATGAATTAAATCACAATGGTACCACCCTTATAATTTCAACTCATGATGTGGAACTTGCCTATAGCTGGGCAGATTATGTATATTTCATGACAGAGGGTAATGTGATAGGCGAAGGTCTGCCTGAAGATGTTTTCAGAGACGCTGATCTTTTGAGGAAATCATATCTAAGACAGCCTCGCACACTGGAGATATATAGCGAACTTGAAAGAAGGAACCTTGCAATCCGTAACAGGTTCCCAACAAGTGTTCCTGAACTGGTAAATTCATTCAAGCCTCCTGAACTTATGTGGATAGAAGTATCAGCCGATGTAAAGGAAGGTGATATCATCAATCTTGGTGTCATGCACGGGGAATATGCTATCAGCAGCCCCTATGAGGCAGTCAATGCAAAGGTCCTGCATATCCATCCGGATGGACATGCTATTGCAGAAATGACAAGGCATGGTATCAAGTCCGGCGGGATTGTGATATATGATACTGACAGGTATGACGAGGCATCTTTCCGTAAAGTTGTCGCTGAAGAAGACATCGACAATATCGGTGCAATGGGGAAAAAGAGCAAGACACTTGCTGAAAATAACCTCATCGACCTTCAGATAACTTCCGGTGTGATCGATAAATCCATACTGATGGCGCTTTGTGGTAAGAGATCTCTGATAATGACATCCGGTGGAATGGTAGAGCATGCTGTAAAACGTATCGACGGATATGCTGAGAACAGTGGAATAGCCATTCAACTATCTCTTGCAAATATTGAAAGGGATGAACTGGACCTTTAAGGTCCCTTTCATCTTTTATCTTCTATTTTTTCATAATTTTGGTTCGGTTGTAGCGGTAGCTTTACGAATACATATAATATTTGTAGGATGAAAGGAATACTTTATATGGGTATTTCCCACGCATTATAGCTTGAAGGGGGAAGAAAGCTGTGACCGATGCTGGAAATGAAGATTGTATACAATGTGGTCGATCCTTTTCTGAAAGTTGTAACGAGAAGTTGATAGAACAGGTTATGATAAAGGATCTTGTAACGATTCATGAGGATGATACGTTAGACAAAGTTCTGGAAATTTTCAGCAAACATCATTTTCACACGTATCCTGTGGTGAATGACAATTATGAACTTGTGGGTATAATCGATCAGGATGTAATGCTTCGGATCCTTCTTGTGCAAAGGACCCCAAGACTGGAACACACACATCTGGCTGCAGTGGTATCCCAGGGCGAGACAGCAAAGAACATTATGGTCCCTCATCCGGTATCGATGTCTTCAGACGAGTCTCTTTGTGAAGCAGCTGACATGATGCTCAAGCACAAGATGGATCGTGTCTGTGTTGTTGACGACGGAAAGCTTGTAGGTATCATGTGCAAGCCCGATATCCTTAACGAGATATACGAGTTAAGAGGGTCTGAGTAATGGAAGTTCTCTTCTATATACTGCTGATCCTTCTTCTGGCAAAGGTCTTTGGTGAACTGTTCGAAAGAGTTGGCTTTCCTTCCATTCTCGGTGAATTGCTTTCCGGTGTGGTGCTTGGAACATTTTTGATACATCAGGAATCAGAGATCATCACATTCCTTGCTGAAATGGGAGCTATTTTCCTTTTGTTTACAGCAGGCTACAAGGAAGTACATCTTCGCGACCTTAGGGAATCGTCCAAAAAAGCATCAATAGCAAGTATTTCTCAGATATTAGTGGCCTTTTCTGCTGGCTTCCTGCTGGGCATGTATTTCCAGTTCAGCAGTCTTGAGAGTATCTTCATGGGAGTGGCATTCAGCCCTACCAGCATTGGGGTGGTTGTCAGGACATTGATAGATATGGACTACCTGTCAAGCAAACCCGGTTCCATGATGCTTAGCTCATCGATATTAGATGATATCATCGGTATCTTCCTTCTCTCTATTGTAGTTACCATGGCAACATATGACCAGTTTCCCTCTGCTGTGCAAATATTGTTCATTTTGTCAAAGATAGTTGCTTTTGTGGCAATAATGCTCATTTTCAGGGTAAAGTTCTTCCCTACGCTTTTTGCCTATGTTCATAAAATGCATGTCAAGGAGTCCATTTTTGCATTTGTGATAATGGTGGCTCTTTTTTCTGCCTACCTTGCGGAGGTCTTTGGCCTGCATGCTGTGATAGGAGCATTCATTGGAGGGGTAATGATCTCGGATATCTCCCATGCAAAGATCGAGCATGTGCAAAGTAAGGTGACAGGAGTTGCATACGGTCTTTTCGTACCGATATTTTTCGCGTTCATAGGGCTGTCCGTAAATATTGCCACTTTGCAAACGGTTGGTCTGTTCTCTGTAGCTGTAGTCCTGCTGGCTCTTGCCGGCAAGTTGATCGGAGGGTTTGCAGGAGGTCGACTTATCGGGTTTGACAATTACGACAGCCTGATATTCGGGGTAGGTGTAATGCCAAGGGCAGGAGTGGAGCTGGTTCTGATATCTATTGGAAAGGAACTGGGTATCATAGGCGATGAGATATTTTCAGCCATTGTTCTGATGGTTGCAGTGTCTATTTTCATATCACCTGTACTTTTGAAAATGGCGATACAGTCTAAAGAGAGAACAAAATCGATCAATACTTAAGCTCATCAGACAAATAAGAAATTGAAAGTGTTAATCTAATGGGGGCAATCTATGGGATCTAATATATCAGTTAAAAATGATGACAATGGTTCTGAAAGTGTATTGGGTAAAGTACTGGACAGAAAAGAGGTACTTGAAAAAATAATAGATAACAGTCCTGTCATTGCCTTTCTCTGGAAGGCAGAGGACACCTCCGAGGAAAAATGGCCAGTTGAATATGTTTCAGGCAACGTAAGTCTTCTTGGTTACACAGTAGAGGACTTCATTTCCGGTCGCCTCCTTTATGCTGATATAGTCCATCCTGATGATCTGAAGATGGTGGGAGAAGCCCTGAGACAACGTTGCAGGCAAGGGGGAGATTTCTTTGACCAGGAATACAGGATAATTTTAAAGTCCGGTGATGTACGCTGGGTTGATGAGAGAACCTATATACAGCGGGATGATGCCGGAAACGTGACACATTATCAGGGTACTATTTTTGATATAACAGAACAGAAGAACAATGATCTGGCCTTTGATGAAGCAGTGAGGAAACAGAGGTATCTGGAAGATATCATCAACAATAGCTCTACGATGGTATTCCTGTGGAGGGTGGAGGAGTTCTGGCCTGCCGATTATGCTTCTGAGAATGTTTCAAAGCTTGGTTATTCTGCTGAGGATTTCGTACTTGGACGCATTGTTTATGGTGACCTGATCCATTCCGATGATTATGGGATGGTCAAGGATACACTTGCAGAGAAGTGTGAGGACGGCAGTGATAACTATACCCAAGAATATCGTGTGATAACAAAAGATGGAAAGTTATTGTGGGTAGATGAGAAGACCTTTATTCTCAGGGACAAGGATGGGAATGTAACTCACTTCCAGGGTATTGTTCAGGATATCACAAAGCAGAAAGAAAGCGAGATAGCATTGAAAGTTGCACTGGAAAAGCAGGCTGAACTGCTGGACAGGAAAAAGGCACTTGAGAAGATCATTAACCACAGCCCGGTGGTCGCTTTCCTCTGGAGGACGGATCTTGAGGATGAAAAGGAGCTCTGGCCTGTTGAATTCGTTTCAGATAACATAACCCAGTTCGGATATACTGTTGATGATTTCCTATCCGGGGATCTTCTTTATGGTAACATAATCAATCCTGAGGACCTGCCTGAGGTACAGATGGAACTTTCGGACATCTGCAGGGAAGGTGGCAAGGTCTTTGTCAAGGAATACAGGATAAGAACAAAGTCGGGGGGAGAGAGATGGGTGGAAGAGCAGACGTTCGTCCAGCGCAACGATGAAGGTGTTGTGACCAACTATCAGGGTGTTATCCAGGATATTACGGAACGCAAGGAGAAAGGCTGCTAACTGAAAGATCCAAAGGCAAAAAGAGATAGCAGATATTTAAAAGGTGAAAAGGGCGAAGTCAGTAATCGACTTCGTACCTGAATCCGAACTCTACATTATAATCGAGGAAGAAAGCTTTTGTTGGTTCGACCTTTATGATCCTGTTATCCGGGTTCTTTGGCATATCTGCTGCAAATGGGAATTTTTCTACCATTAACTGGAAAAACGTCTGTATTTCAGCTTCATCTGTAACAAAAGATGCTTTTCCCTCCATCTGTATACCTGTAATCTTGAATACATCAAGGCTATCTTCGTCTACAGTAAATGCAACTGAAGGATTATTTTCGATATTCTGGTATTTCTTGTGTCCTTGCCTGTTCCAAAGTAAACAACAGGTCCTGCGGAGACAAAACCCATGCTGTGAACCATTGGTTTTCCTTCAGGACTGACAGTAGCGAGATTCAGGTATGGATGACTTTTCAGGTATTCAGCTATGCGCTCTTTGGTCCCTGAATCACATTGCATGTTAGTTCCTCATATAATTTGATGATCCATCAATTCCATTAATGGTAAAAAAAGGTGGCATGTTAAATTATTTAGCTTTGCCTAAAGAGATTTAGAGAGTAGAGGTCATAGATGTTAGCTATTACTCTGGGCAAATTAAGAAATACTATTGTAACATATTTTTATTCTGAGCGGGTATCCTGATGGATTATGAAAATATTGATATTGATTCTGTTCTTGCGGACCTGAATACTTCAAGAGAGGGACTTTCAGAAGAGGAGGCAGCAAACAGGCTGCTTGAATCCGGGTTTAATGAACTTGAAGAAAAGACAAAAGTAACTCCTCTCAAGGTCCTGTTGAGACAGTTTGCAAATTTCATTGTGTGGGTACTCCTGGCAGCAGCTATCATCTCATTAACAATAGATGAGGTTGTGAACTTCTGGGTAATTGTGATCATCATAGCTTTTGTTGTAATTCTGGGATTTGTCCAGGAGTTCAAGGCCGAGAAAGCTATGGAAGCTCTCAAGAAAATGGTTCAGCCGGTAACCCATGTCGTAAGGGGAGGAGTTGTGATCGAGATCCCTACAAGGAATGTTGTTGTAGGGGACATAATGGTTCTGGAAACCGGTGATAAGATTGCAGCTGATGGCTTTGTTTTTGAGATACAGGGTCTTAAAGTTGATGAATCCGCGATAACCGGTGAGAGCATGTCTGTGGTAAAAGGAACAGGCGATCTGATCTTTTCAGGAACACAGATAGTTCATGGAAAATGCAGGGCAATCGTCACAGCGGTGGGCATGCAGAGCAGGCTTGGAATGATCGCAGGCATGATACAGGAGAACGAGGTCAGGACGCCTCTTCAGGAAAAAATAGCCGACCTTGCCAAGAGTCTTGCTATTATTGCCCTTATTGCATCAGGTCTCACTTTCGTGCTTGGTCACTTTACTGGTGCACCCACTGAAGAGATGCTGATAATAGCTCTTGCACTGGCAGTAGCAGCGGTTCCTGAAGGTCTGCCACTGACCATGACGATCACGCTGGCATATGGTATGCACCGAATGGCAAAACATAATGCAATAGTCAGGAAGATGCTGGGTGTTGAGACGCTGGGTTCCACAACGGTCATATGTACCGATAAGACCGGAACTCTGACAAAGAACGAGATGACAGTTCAGAAAATATATGCTGGTGATGAGTTCTTTGATCTTACCGGTGTAGGATACGACCCGGAGGGTTCCCTGTTAAAAGATGGCGAAGATGTGGAAGTGGAAAAGAACCACACTCTTGGTATGCTGCTAAAGGCAGCAGCATTATGCAACAATTCCTCGATGGTGCAGCGGCAGGGCAGATGGGATGTGGTAGGTGCCCCTACGGAAGTATCATTGATAGTTGCGGCTTCGAAAGCCGATATCTGGAAGGATGACCTTGATGCTGAGTATGAAAAGCTGCACGAGATCATGTTCACTTCCGAGAGGAAGCTGATGACGACGATCCATAAGACCAATGAAGGCAGGATCGCTTTCTGTAAAGGTGCACCGGAATTTGTCCTTGAAAAATGTGTTTCCATTGAAAGGGACGATGGTGTCCATGAACTGAACGATGATGATGTGGGCAGGATAGTGCAGCAAAACACCGAGCTTGCACGTTCTGCATATCGTGTACTTGGAATATCATACAGGAACCTTCCTGAAGGTTTGCCTGTAGAAGGATCCGAGAACGAGTTGACATTCCTTGGACTGGTGGCCATGATAGATCCTGAAAGGAAGGAAGCAAAGGATGCGATAGCCCTTTGCAGGCAGGCGGGCATCAGGGTTGTGATGATAACCGGGGACAATGAAGAAACTGCAAAGGCTATCGGAAAGAAGATCGGTCTGTATGCTGATTATGATGGTCCTGTGGACCGGATGGATGATAAGCTCAAATGTATCATCGGTGATGCTGCTATAACAGGAAGCGAGCTCCTGTCCCTTGATGATGAGGAATTTGATTCTGTTGTTGAAGGTGTCAGTATCTATGCAAGGGTCATGCCTGAACAAAAGCTCAGGATAGTTCAGGCGCTGCAGAACCGGGGTCATGTTGTTGCAATGACCGGGGATGGTGTCAACGATGCACCGGCACTAAAGAAAGCTGATATCGGTATCTCCATGGGAATTAAAGGTACTGATGTCGCAAAAGAGTCCAGTCTGATGGTCCTGCAGGATGATAATTTCGAGACCATCGTGGAAGCTGTAAAACGCGGTCGTGGTATTTATGAGAACATCGAAAAGTTCACAACCTACCTTGTCTCAAGGAACTTTACCGAAGTAATTCTCATAATGCTGGGAATCACGCTTCTGGGATTTGACCTGATACCACTTCTGGCGTTACAGATATTGTTCATCAATATGTTCGACGAGATCATGCCTGCAATAGCACTTGGGCTTGATCCGGTACGGGATGAAGTGATGTATGAAAAACCCCGCAAACCGGGGGAGAGGATACTCAAAAAGAGAAACCTGTTACTGGTGGTCAGTATTGCTTTAATCATGGGTCTGGTGTGCTTCTTTGTGTTTATATTCTCAGATCCTGTGGGTAACATCGAAAGGGCACGTACCATGACCTTTGCAACCATTGTAAGTATGATACTTTTCATTCCATTCGTGTTCAGGTCACTGACAAGATCAGCTTTTAGTGTTGGTCTTTTCACTAACAAACTGATGCTTGTAGGTGTCGCCAGCACATTCCTGCTGACACTGACGGTGATGTATGTTCCATATCTTGGGAATGTATTCGAGCTTGTAGCTCTGGGTCCGGCCGAATGGATAGTTCCTATCTCCGCAGCTTTTGCAACACTTTTTATTGCTGAAGCGATAAAGAAAATACTGGCAAGCAGTGGAATATGAATCAGAGTAAACCTAATATATGGCTCTGGTCAATATAAAACAGGCTTAATAAAGAAATTAGAATCTGGATCGGTGAAGTAAAATGAACTACAGATGCCCATTGTGTGAAGGAAGGATGAATCGCTGGAGATATCCTACTATCAAAAGACATGACAATTTTGGTCGTGCGCTTGTGATATACAAGTGTATAGAATGTGGGAACGAAGAGACCTATCCTGATCTCTGATACTTTTGCTTTTTGTAGGTATTTTCAGGCATCTTAGAAATATATTCAAGATGCCCGAGTTCTTCCTTTAATTATTCTTTATATATTACAGTGCCCGGATAGTTTTCAGAATGAGGCATACACTTCTTCATGTGGGTGTATCACAAAACCTTCTGATGTAATATCATATGGGTGTAGCTTCTTGCTGTGGTCGGAACCACGCATCTTGAAGATCTCAATGGTACGGGTGCGGACCGTCTCACGCATGTCGTAATGAAGCACGAAGGTGCCGTCTGTTACGAAGGTCTCCACACCGAACCTTGCCGGCTCCTTTTCATTGATGATCTCACATGTCAGCAGTGAGGTCAGTCCGATAACTTCCAGGGTCGTACTGAGCTTGAGGAGTTCCACACGGATCTTTGCAGGGTCGTGCAGGTAGAAACTGATAGAAGTCGTGGAGTCGATAAGAGCCCTCTTTGCATCGATCTCTTCCTGGCTGGCAATTATCTGGTCCATCATGGAGCGAGTGTCAAAAGGCCTGACATCGACATATTTCTCCTGTGATGGAATGCCGATCTTGGTGGAACATGCGTCGATGATGATAAGTTTGCCTTCATCTTCCAGTGCCTGGAGGTCCCATCCGAATTTCAGTACGTTCTCCCTGATCTGTTCCGGTCTTTCTTCTGTTGCGACGATAATACCGTTCTCACCGTATTTTGTAATACCATTATATATGTACTGGACGGAAAAGTTCGTCTTACCTGCACCGGATGTACCTGATACAAGGTATGAACGGTCGCGGATAAGTCCTCCCCCACAAAGTTCATCAAATCCGGGGATACCGGTCTTGACCCTGTTCATTTCATCTTCCATTGATATTTCTTCAGAGGCTGACCCTTCGAACATTATATTTTCACTCCTCATTATATTATTGTGTACACGGTTTGAGGCTATTATCTGCCAACTATGAGACACATTTGAACCATTATTAGTAATTATATGATACAACAGGTTTCACTGTTATTATAATAATAATTAACACGCTGTACATATAAATTTATTGAAGATATCTATATGTTACAGCATTGATCATGACAACAAGAACGTTGATGTGCACAATATCGACAATTTACGAATTATAATAGGTGATTTTTGAACATTTTATATTAAATCCCCTGAATAATCTTCGACATTCACCGTTATTTGCATCGATATTTACCTTTGCATTACGATAAATACTCTTAAAGAGACCACAAAAGCTTTAAAAGCCAATTAACTTAATAGTCAGTTGTAATCCAATATGACGGGATTAAGAGGGTGATTATGTCTCCTTCGGCAATGGACGAAACTTCGTGCTTTGTCTGGAGGACTGATACACGTTAATACGTTTATCTTGATTCTCACTCTTGATATATATTTAAAATAATGGAGGAAAATAATGAAAAGCTTTTTAGCAATCGCAATGGCTGCTCTTATGGTACTGAGCTTTGTATCAGTAGCAAGTGCAGCAGACAGTGTTGAGATTCGCAGTCCTGTATTCAGTGGTGCAGATGACAGCGCTCTTAACACATATACAACTGATTTTACAGACTTTGCAGCATTCTGGTATGACATTGATGAAGGATTAGGTTCCGAAGCATTTGTCATTACTTATGATGGAGATGCTGACAGGACACTCGATGAAGGAAGCCTTGAATACACCGCAGACGTTATCAATGTAGCATATACCTATGGCGGATGGGCTGACAATGGAGAAGAATTCCAGAAGCTCGGTTTCCTTGCAGAGGAATATGTTCCAGTCAACGGTGACCTTCAGATCCTTTCCACACTTATCATGGACGACGATGAGAAGTACACCATGCGTGTTGGCCAGACACTCGACCTCGGTGAGGGCTTTGCACTCACACCAAAGCAGATCGATGTCGATGGTAACAAGGTATGGCTCGAGCTCACAAAGGACGGCGAATTCCTTGATGATGATGTCTACAACACAGAAAACAACATTGACAACAGCTCATGGGACTATGAGGCAGATGTTGCTGGTGAGGAAGATGTTGTTGTCATGAGAGTACACATTAACGAGGTATTCCAGGGACAGGTCGACAGCCTTGCAATCATTGAAGGTATCTGGCTCATGTCAGATGAAGCAATGGAGATCGCTGACGATGAAGAGTTCGGTATACTCACAGTTGAGGCAGTTGGTGCAGATTTCATCACACTCGAGAACACCGATGAACAGGTCAACCTCAATGCAGACGATGTCATTGAACTTACAGATGACATGAAGCTTAGAGTTGCTGACAGTGATGACGATGATGTAAGGTTCTACCCATTTGTCGAAATGACTGTTGACGGTGAAGCTCCAGAAGTCGAAGAAGTGCCTGAAGAAGAAGTAGTTGCACCTGAAGAAGATGTAAATGTTACACCTGAAGAAGATGTAAATGTTACACCTGAAGAAGATGTAAACGTTACACCTGAAGAAGAGCCAGTCGAAGAAGAAGAAGAGCCAGTACCTGGCTTCGAAGCAGTCTTCGCAATTGCAGGTCTTCTTGCAGTAGCATACTTCGTCAGAAGGAACTAAATAACTAAAATCTAAGAAGGGTGAAAACCCTTCTAACATTTCTTTTTTTTGTCCGGTTTTTCGATAAATTAAAATACCTTATGCCCTTATTGTATCTCATTCTAACTTAGAACAATGAGGTCTTTAAGAATGAATATGAAGGTATTGATGGTTTCTCTCATTGCATTGCTGCTTGTTGCAATGTCAGGATGTACAGATCCGGCTGAGCCGGAAGATCCCATAACAGCTGCTAACCTCAGCGTTGATGGTGTAGTGCTGGAAAATGTTCCTGAAGGGTTTGATTACCTTGGTGCCCACTCCCTTGAGGTCGAAGATGTAAAGGCAAGCTATGCGGATGTCACTGGTATCGTGGAAGCTTCTGAAGGTATATACCAGCGTGATTCTGTGGACTATTTCATTATAGCCATCGAGCTTGAAAGCAGTGAGGCTGCTGAAGAGCTCGTTACCCAGTACAAAGCTGGTTTTGTTCCTCTTGCAAATGGTGACAGGTTCGTGGAAGAATCCTTTAACGGACATGATGCAACACGTGTAACAAAATATATCACCTCAAATGGTGAACAGGTCCCACGTTATCACTACGTATGGACCAATGAGAACTTCGTGTTCCTCGTCAAGGGAAATACCGATGACAACACGATAGTAATGGATCTTGCTGAAGCGACCGGATTCTGATCCGGTCCCTTTTTAAAAAGTTTAAAAGATGAAGCAGTCAATCGATATGCTTTAATACCACTATGTCCATTTAGGTGCTGCAATGCCCGGATAGCCTAGTTGGTTGGGGCGCCAGACTCATAGGGACTTTTAACCGAGCGTCCAAATCTCCTGAGAAATCTGGAGGTCGCGTGTTCGAGTCACGCTCCGGGCACTTTGCCTTTCATTAATTTTGTTTTTTGCTATCAGTTTTATTTTCTGTCTTGCTTTGACAACAAAGCATATATTATGCCTTCACATTAAGTAGTTCCATGAATTTTCAGATCCTGGATGCTGACTATTTCCGTGAAGAAGATCGACCTGTAGTACGCCTTTTTGGCAGGTCCGACGATGGGAAGAGCGTCTGCTGTCTTGTTCCGGGATTTGAGCCTTATTTTTATCTGAGTGCATCAGGTGATCTCCAGAAGCTGGGCCAGACAATAAAGGACAGGTTCGATGTTGTAAAGGACATTGAAGTGGTCGAGAGGTTCGAGCCAATAGGCTATCAGGAAACAAAACAACCCATGCTAAAGGTCACCACATTTGACCCGCGCAACGTTCCTGAGATAAGGGATGAAGTGGCAGAAATGCTTGGTGGAGGGAAAGTTTATGAAACTGATATCCTGTTCAGGAACAGGTTCCTTATAGACAAGGGTTTCAAAGGCATGGGGTGGGTGTCCGCAGAAACAGATACCGATGTATCAAAAGGTGATCTGCTCTGTGACCATGTCATGAGATCGTCAGAGCTGACCGAAGTTGACAGGATCGCCAACGCGCCACTGAAGTATATGGCCTTTGATATCGAATGCCTTCCTCATGACGGCGGGATGCCTACACCGGATGTCTCTCCTATTATCATGGTAAGTTTTTCCTTTGAACCGGCTTACAAAGGTCACAGTACCATTGTACTTGTCAAGAAAGAGGTGGAAGGTGTTGATGATGACGTGGAGATGTTCACGGAAGAAGCCGATCTTCTTAACCGGTTCTTCGAGATCATCACGGAATACGATCCTGATGTGATCACCGGTTATAACATAAATGATTTTGATGTTCCATATATTGTTGACAGGGTGAAAACCCTGAACGAATCCGGTGGCGGTATAAGATCGGTTGTCGGAAGGGATTCGAGGCAGCTCAGTTATCGTAAGATCATAAGCCGCACAATGGTGTCGATACCCGGCAGGGTGGTCGTGGATGCGCTTCCTCTTATCAGGCAACAGTTCAGCCTGAAAAGATACACCCTGCGTAACGTCTCAAAGGAACTGCTTGACAGGGAAAAACTGGACGTTGCACCGGCTGATATGGAAGAGCACTGGAACGATTCCGGTGAGAAGATCAGGAAGTTCATAGATTATGCCAGGCGTGACTCCGAGCTTGCCCTTGAGCTTTTGCTTAAGCTCAAGCTTCTTGACAAATATATTGCTTTATCAAGGGTCAGCGGTGTCCTGCTTCAGGATACGGTCAGTGGCGGGCAGACCAATATGGTGGAGCATATCCTGATGACGGAGTTCGGTAAACAGGGCAGGGTCATGTCCACAAAGCCGGATGATGAAACTTCAGCTTTCAGGCGCAAGCAGAATGAGAACCTTAAAGGCGGTGCAGTTCTTGAGCCTGAGAAAGGGCTTCATGAGAATGTGATCGTTCTGGACTACAAATCCCTTTATCCTACCATTATGATGGCTCACAACCTTTGTTATACAACTGTTGTGAAACCTGGGACATATCCTGAAGAAGATATTATCAGGTCTCCTTCAAAGGGAGAATTCGTTAAGCCCGACATATTCAAAGGCGTTGTGCCATCAGTTCTGGAACATTTGCTTGATCAGAGGATCAGTACAAAGCAATTGATGAAAAAGGCTAGCGATGAAGGGGAATATCGTGTTCTTGATGCAACACAGCTTGCCCTGAAGATCCTGCTTAACAGTTTTTATGGTTATTCGGGTTATGCCCGTGCAAGACTCTACAGCCTCCAGATGGCCAATTCTGTGACAAGTATAGGCAGGGGGAACATAGCAAGGACCGAGGATATCGTCTGCAACAAGATCGGCAGGATAATTCTCAGGGATAATGTAGCTTATCTCACAGATGAGGTCAGTGATTCCAGAGAGGATGATAAGGTAGTGAAACTTTCCGTAGCTTACGGTGATACAGACAGTGTTTTTGTTCATTGCAGGAACGATTGTGACGAGGAGTTCGCAGAAGGTGAGTTCTCACTTGAAGATTCCGCATTGGTGGGAAGAAAGGTCGCAAGCATTGTCACAGCATCGTTGCCTGATCCCATGGAACTCGAATTTGAGGCTGCTGCAAAGCGTGTTCTTCTGATAGCCAAGAAACGATATGCTCAGTGGATATTTGAGCCAACGAACGACGGCTGGGAAGATCAGATAAAGGTAAAGGGACTTGAAACGGTACGTCGTGACTGGTGTGAGCTGACATCCAAGATGCTCAACAGGGTACTGGAACTTGTACTAAAAGAAGGTGACATTGATGGCTCTGTTCGTCATGTAAGGGAACTTGTTGACAGGGTGCGCAATCTGGATGTACAGAAGGATGCTGATATTGTTGAGGACCTTGTGCTTACAAAGAGTTTCTCCAAGTCCCCGTCAAGCTACAAGAACAAACAACCCCATCTTACCGTGGTGGAGAATATCCAGAGGCGCACAGGTGTTCGCCCGGCCATTGGTGAGAGAATACCATTTGTTATTACTGCAGGGAAAGGTCTTTTCGTAGATAGGGCAGAGGATCCTGAATATGTGCGTGAGCACAATATAACTCTGGATGTGGACTACTACATACAGAAGCAGATGTTGCCCCCTGTGGAGCGTATCCTTGGCGTATTTGGGGTTGATGTGGCTACCCTGAACCACGATTCAAAACAAAAAGGTCTCTTTGATTTCGATAGATCTCCTGAAGAAAAGGTCGAAACTGTAAGAAGGACCTGCAGAGGAACCGAAGCATCTGCTCAACAGGCAGATCAGAAAACGCAGAGCTCCCTCTTTGATTTTTAAATCTAAAAACTTAAATTCAAAATCAATTTAAAATAAATTCAGAACTGAATTTAAACTTAAATTAAAATAAAAAAGATCAGAGCTGCACATAACGTGCAGAATCTCCGAGATCTTCTTCTATCCTGAGTAACTGGTTGTATTTTGCAGTGCGCTCACTTCTTGCAGGTGCTCCTGTCTTGATCAGGTCGGCACCTATCGCAACGGAAATGTCTGCGATCATTGCATCTTCGGTCTCAGCGGAGCGGTGGCTTACCACAACGCTGTATCCATTGCGAAGTGCAAGGTTTGCGGCATCAAATGACTCGGAGATCGTACCTATCTGGTTGATCTTGAGCAGGAGTGCGTTAGCAGCATCCATTTCAACACCCTTCGCAAGGCGGTTCACGTTCGTCACGAACAGGTCATCACCTACGATAATGGTGTCCCATGCCTCACTGGTAAGCGTTGCAAAGTCTTCGAATGACTCTTCATGGAATGGGTCCTCTATGGAAAGGATCGGATAGGTGTCGATAAGTTCAAGGTAATAATCCACAAGTTCAGCAGGTGTAAGCATATTTCCATCGATGGAGTATTTGCCATCTTCAAAGAACTCTGATGCAGCAGCATCAAGACCGATGGTGATCTCGGATTCGGTATATCCTGCCTCATCAATGGCACTCACAAGGGCATCCAGTGCATCGGATGTCATTGAGATCGGTGGTGCATATCCTCCTTCATATCCAACGTTGGTTGCGGATGCACCGTATTTATCTTCAAGGACCTTGCCCAGTGCATGGTAGGTCTCGGTTCCCATTCTCAAAGCATTGGAATACGTATCTGCTCCCTTTGGCTGTATCATGAACTCCTGTATGGAGAGCTCGTTACCGGCGTGCTTTCCACCGTTGATCACGTTCATGGTCGGTACAGGCAGTGCGAACGCGTTGGTTCCGCCAAGATAGCGGTAAAGTGGCATGTTAAGTGAATCAGCTGCTGCTTTTGCAACGGCCATGGAAACACCCAGGATCGCATTGGCACCAAAGGTCATCTTGTTATCGGTTCCATCCAGTGCGATCATCAGTTCATCGATCTCACGCTGGTTGCGAACGTCCATTCCAAGCAGTTCCTTTGCAAAGGTGGAGTTCACATTTTCAACTGCATCAAGTACACCTTTCCCGTTGTAACGATCATCCTCTTTGTCCCTTAGCTCGAGTGCCTCATTACTTCCGGTCGATGCCCCGGAAGGCACACTTGCCCTTCCAAATCCACGGCCAGTGTAGATATCGACTTCAACAGTAGGATTTCCTCTGGAATCAAGGATTTCCCTGGCATGTACTTTTTCAATTGTATACTTTGCTTCTTCGCCAATATAGCTCATGTTTTCCACCATTAGAACGTTCTATTGACCAATCGTACATTACAGTATATATCGTTACCGCATTTGTTGTTTCAGGGTTCTAATATAGTTTCCTTATGTAGTCAACATTCCCAACAGCATAAATTTATAATGGTATAGCATTATTATTGTATATGGGGAGTGAAAATATTATTTTAATGGATGATGAAGGGTATGAAGTATCATCGCTTTTGCAAAGTATTGACGTTCCGAGGATCGAAGCGCTTTCGATCGCCTGTCTTTTCAATGTAGAGGAATTGAGCTCGCAGGACATCGAGAGGGCCACCGGGCTGAGGCAACCGGAGGTAAGCGTTGCCATGCGCTCACTTTACGAACGTGGATGGATAGATGAAAGGGATGATAAAAGGACAAAGTGCAGGGGAAGGCCTGCAAAATATTATTCCCTGAAAGTGGACTTTGCAGATATAATCAAGGTCTATGAGTCGAAGATATTGAAAATGAACGAGGAAAAGCTGAAGATCATTCAGGATCTCCTGGGGATGACCATTTGATCTTGAAGTCTTAAGGACTTTAGCTTTTCTTATTTCATTGCTCCGAACGTAATTGGGGCAAATCCTTTTGCAGTATCAAAAGCGCGCTTAGCATCCATGCCGGATATTTCCAGTATAAATACTTCAAGCACCATGAAAGCCTCACTTTCCCCACGCATGCATCCAACATTCACATTATCGCCACGACCGGCAGAGGTGTGAAGGTGTATCTTTGGTCTTCCTTCCTCTAAAAAGATATTTCCGATCCCTATAACTTCATGAGGGTCAGAGTAATTCACCCACATAGGTTCAGGTGGAATTGCATTCTCTTTTGGACCGACAACAAGGTTTGCTTTAGCAACAGCACCCAGCAGGATGAAAACTGCAGATGTGATACTTTCTTTTTCAGCGAGTCCTTCGAGTTCTTCAAGCAGGTCTTCTCCCGTGTCTATCCTTACGGTAAAGACCCTTCCTATATTCCCTTTACTATATTCCATATTTCCACCGTTATCATTCATTGACTATTTTTCCATCTACCAGCCGTACGATACGTTCAGTCTTTGCAGCCATGTTCTCGTCATGGGTCACAAGGATGAAGGTCTGGTCATGTTCCCTGTTAAGCTTCCTTAGAAGCTCATATATCTTATCACTGGAATGGCTGTCCAGATTGCCTGTGGGTTCATCACCTATGACTATCTTTGGACTGTTTGCCAGCGCACGGGCTACGGCAACCCTCTGGTTCTGGCCCCCTGAAAGCTGGTTAGGCCTGTGATCCATTCTATCTTCGAGATCAACTTCTTTCAGAAGATCGCGTGCGATCCTTTCAGCTTCACGCTTGCTTTTCCCTGCTATCAGCAGAGGCATCATCACATTCTCAAGTGCAGAAAAGTCAGGCAGCAGGTGATGGTACTGGAAAATAAAGCCCAGCATTTCGTTGCGTGCTCTGGAACGCTCCCTGTCAGACATCGTAGTTACATTTTCCCCGTCTATCAGGATGGTCCCGCTGGTAGGCGTATCCAGTATGCCTATCATGTGAAGTAAAGTGCTCTTTCCTGATCCTGAAGGACCGATTATTGAAAGGAACTCTCCGCGTTTAACGGTCATGTTCAGTCCGTCAAGCGCTTTGACCCCAAGACCATCGGTATAGATCTTGGTAAGGTCCCGTATCTCGATTATGTTGGGTTCACTGGTCATACTATGCCTGCTTTGGTTTAGGTCTTTGCACATTCCTTTTATCTTTTCAGGATTATTTATAATGAATGGTGCTCTCTCATGAGCAAGCAATAGTCTTCTGATGAGATACTCAATTCTTGTAATAGCTGCCTATAAAAAAGCTGAAATAGTTACAAAAAAGTTCAAAAATAGTATATAATATCCCTTTAAGGGATATTATATAATGCTTAATAATCAGGCTCAAGCCCATCGATCTGGGAAAATGCCCTATCGACTCCTTTCTGCTCGGTAATCCTTGTTTTCTTTTCGCGTTCCTGATGGATCGCATCTACGGCAACAGAATAAAGGTTCTCAAGTTCTTCTGCAACTTCAAGTGTCAGCACGGCAAGTACCTGGGGTGTTTCTCCTTTCCTGACAATGATACCTTTGAAAACATGACCAACCGATGAGGAAAGTTTTTCCACTTCAGTGGATATCTCATCAATGCTCAGGTATGACTTGTCACCTTTTATGATGATCATTGCCCTGCTACCTTCCTTGTAAACATCAGTGGAGAACAGAAGTCCGGAAGGTGAAAGTGCTTTTTGTATCGCTGACTTGATGGGCGTTCCCTTATCGGCCTCATAGAAACCGATGGTTGCAAGCCCTGCACCGCCACTCATAACTGTCTTGAAGTCGCCAAGATCGGTGACCATCATCATTTCGCTATCCAGTGCATCGATCAGGAATAGAATACGCTTTGCGATCATATCGTTGATGCTGTTGTATGCTGACTGTACATCTCCTCCAATCTGTTTGAGGAACTGGTTGTCGGCAAGTATTATACCGTCCACACCACTGTCGCGTATATCCTTCAGGCAGAATGCAGCATTCTGCAGGTAGAGTGTACCCTCCTCCCTGAACGGAAGGACGACGACCGCATAGATCGGGAAATCATAGCTCTTCTTTAGTTCTTCGATAAGTGGAGGTGTAAAGGATGATCCTGTTCCGCCTGATGCAGACGTGAGCACAAAACCGATATCGAAGTTTCCCCTTTCCTCGATCTGGCGCATGATGTTTGCTTTGTTCTCTTCAAAGACATTTTTGCCTACGTTGCGGTTTGCACCAACTCCGTGAAGGTGAGGAATGTGTACTCTGTCCTTTGCTTTGGTGAACCTCATCTCTTTCAGGTCGTTCATTGCAGTGTTGATAGCTATTGTCTCAACATTGCTCTTGTATTTCTGCTGTGAGTAGAACTTTGCAAATTTGCTTTTACCACCAAAAGCCTCTTTGTTTATCGCATCAAGGATACGGTTACCACATTGACCATTTCCTATGACCAGTATATTGAGCAAATAATTCCTCCGGATTTAATCTCTCTTGAAACGTTCATTATGAAGTTAGCTGGTGATCAGTACCTGTATTGCCTGGACCTGTAGACGATCCATCCTCCGATGGCGAGAATGAACAGTAATGGGAGGGCATATGCATACCAGGGCTGTTCGAAAAGCACATCAGTGTCTCCTCTGGCCACATCGAGTGTGCTTGTTGTGAACTCCCCGCTGACTGTCTGGGATTCTGAAGCCATACCACTGTCATACTGGTATGAATACTCTGTTGTAATGGTGTAAGTTCCCAATTCCGTGGGTTTGATATTGTATCGGATCTCTTTTTCCTGATTCAGGCCGAAGTTCTCGATATATACTTTTGGTACATCGTTGATCATTTCGATGTTATCATTGCTGCCTTCAAAATCAAGTCCTTCAGGTAGCAGGATGTTCAATACGACACCATTTGCAGAAGCCTCACCTGTGTTCCTGATATTGATCGTGACCTCTACATCGTCGCCTCTTTGCACGCTTCTGGTATCCAGTGCAGTGGAGAACTCAAGTTCTGCCATTTTGTCTTCACCTGTGACCGTTACGACAGGTCTGTTCGAGGTAGCTTGAGGGAAATCCAGTTCTGCTTCGTTGGAGTAGGTTGCAACAGTGGGCTTCAGTTCAAATGTTCCTGCTTCATTTGCCTGCAGCTTATAGAGGAAAATGGTCCTTTCCTCATATTTGTCTATTGACATTGGTCCGGTCTCTTCAAGAGTTATCTCCTGCAAAACGAACCCGGCCGGCTTCGGATCAGTGAAACGAACTTCAGTAGCTCTTCCATCTCCGTTGTTCCTTACCACGACTTTGATTGTGACAACATCACCCTGTTCTACACTGTAGGAACTTACTTCCTTTGTGATCTCCAGTTTCGGTGTGCCCGAATACTTTGCTTTATCATGACCACCATCAACGACCTGTTCCAGATAGATCGGGTCGTCGTCTGTAATTGTTATGGATAACGTTGCCCGTGAAACTATTCCTCCGGCGACAGAGTCTAATGTTATCTCAATGGTTTCCCCTTCTGCATTAAAAGAGAATGAATCACCTTCGCTGACCATTTTGTCTTGGATAAGTTCATCCTGATCATATACTTTGAATACACAGGATTCAGCATCAATAAAGACTTCGACGACATCGATCACAATATTATTGATCTGGTATCCGTCCCCTTCCTCTATGCTTCCGTTGAACAAGACCTCTTTGGCAGATGCGCTTGTTGTGAACATCAAAGCTATCAATGCTATCGCCACTATCGTCACAAACAAATTTTTAGACCGAAACATAATTCCCTCGACGCAGAAGTAAATTGCTATTTAATAGTATTTTATAGTATATACTCTACCAGCATCAATACAATATGAGAATCCAATAAATAGTTTGTGATAATGGCATCACGTATCAGTTTCTACAAATTCAAGACTGACATCCGTCCACTGTGATCTGTGAACCAGTGAACCCACAGATATCACATCAACGCCTGTCTTGGCATATTCTGAAATGTTGTCCAGGTTTATGCCCCCTGAAACCTCAATGATAACATCATCTCTGAGTCCTTCCCGCTTCAGTTCTTCCAGCGTATGGATCACCTGTCCGGGTAACATGTTATCGAACATGATAATATCGACACCCATTCGTGTTGCTATGATCGCATCTTCTGCGGTTTCGACCTCTACCTCGATCTTCTGTGTGAATCCAGCCAGTTTTTTGGCGGAAATGATCGCGTTCTCCAGCCCCATAGCGTTTATGTGGTTGTCCTTGATCATAATGGCGTCTGAGAGATCGAACCTGTGAGGATCTCCTCCGCCTGCAATGATAGCAAGTTTTTCGAACTTCCTGATTCCGGGCGTTGTTTTCCTGGTCCCGGCCACCTTTGTATCCGAATACTGCCTGACTATCTTCACATATTTGCGGGTCAGTGTTGCAATCCCGGTCAGATGTCCCAGGAAGTTCAGGACAAGGCGCTCGGCACGCAGTACCGCTACAGAATTTCCACTTATTTTAAAGATCGTATCCCCTGCTTTGATCTCATCCCCGTCCACAAGTTCCGTATGTGTCTGGATACCAAAATATTCCATTATCTTTTGTGCAACTTCGATCCCTGCGACAACACAATCCTCTTTTGCAAAAATTATCGCATTGATCTTTGTTTCAGGAACAAGGGTGCAGGAAATATCGTTAGCCCCAAGATCTTCACTGATGAATCGTTCTATCTCACAGTTCAGTATCATATTACCACATATATTAATGCCTCAAGAGGTTTATATGCTTTTAGAGTATTTTGGAATACCATGGTCGAACTTATAGGTCGACCGACATTCAACTAACCATAATCTAATTAATAAGATATTCATAAGGAGTCCAGAATGCTAAAGATCGGAGTGTTCGGATGTGGTGCTATCGGTACCGAACTTTGCAAAGCTATCGATTCCGGCCACATAGATGTTGAACTGTATGCAGTATATGACAGACACGAACAGGCAACAATTGATTTGAAAAAGCAGCTCAGGAACATGGATCCGAAAGTTCTTGAGATCGTAGAGATGGTAAAGCACGTTGATCTTGTAGTAGAATGTGCTTCCCAGCAGGCAGTCTACGAAGTAGTTCCTACTGCTCTCCATGCAAAGTGTGATGTCATGTCTATAAGTGTAGGAGCTTTTGCTGACCAGAATCTCCTTAAAACTACTACTGACCTTGCAAAGGAGTATGGCTGCAAGATATACCTTCCCTCAGGAGCAATTGCAGGCCTGGATGGCTTAAAATCCGCATCTGCAAAAACTATCTATTCGGTGACACTGACCACTGAGAAGCACCCCAGAAGCCTTGCAGGAGCGCCCCATGTTATCCAGAACAACATAGACCTTGATGCTATCACAGGAAAGACCGTAATATTTGATGGCATGGCATCAGAAGCTGTCAAAGCTTTTCCTGCCAATGTTAACGTTGCAGCTTCCCTGAGCATTGCAGGTATCGGTTTTGATAACACAAAGGTCAAGATCGTTGCAAATCCTGCTCTTTCAAGGAACATCCATGAAATTACCGTGGAAGGAGAGTTCGGAATGTTCACAAGCCGTGTGGAGAACGTCCCGGCCCCGACAAACCCCAAAACAAGTTATCTGGCTGCCCTCTCAGCCATTTCCACTTTGAAAAAGATCGCATCTCCCCTTCAGGTCGGCACATGATAGGTCCGATGGGGAAAAATGTTTAATCCTTATCTGGTTATTGTAGCGCGGTTCATTAACATGTCGTAACCAGCGACAAAATTGAAAAATCAAGTGATCATATGCAGGACAGGCAAACCATCATCAATAAGATCAGATCGTTAAAAAAAGAGCGCAATGCCGTAATCCTGGCTCATTGCTATGCACGCGATGAGGTCCAGGATATTGCAGATTTTGTAGGCGACTCTCTTGGATTGAGTCAGGAAGCAGTTGATCAGGAAGCCGATGTGATCGTGTTTTGCGGTGTAAGTTTCATGGCTGAAAGCGCTGCAGTCCTCTCTCCTGAAAAGACAGTGCTTATGCCGGATGCAGATGCTAATTGCCCCATGGCAGCAATGGTGGATGTACCATCTCTTCGTGAGATGAAGAACGAGCATCCGGATGCAATGGTGGTATGCTATGTGAATACGAGGGCTGATGTCAAGGCCGAAAGTGATATCTGCTGTACATCTGCCAATGCGGTGGAAGTTGTGAATTCATTGGATGCGGATGAGATCATCTTCGTTCCTGACAAGAACCTTGCAGCTTATGTTGCAAAGCACACTGACAAGAAGATAATTCCGTGGAACGGTTACTGCCCTGTGCACAACCAGATCCTTGAAGAAGATGCTCTGATGGCTATGCACGATCATCCGGATGCAGAAATAATGGCGCATCCCGAATGCCGTCCCCAGGTACTTGAGGATGCAGATCATGTGTTCAGTACCACGGGTATGTTGAAGTATGCAAAGGATTCTTCATGCAATGATTTTATCATTTCCACAGAGCAGGGAATAATGCACCAGCTGGAACTTGAGAACCCCGAAAAAAGATTCTATCCTGTTTCTGAATTTGCCTTCTGCTCTGACATGAAGATGATAAACCTGGAAGCAGTACTGCGTTCACTGGAGAACATGGAACACGTTGTGACCGTACCGGAAGATATCCGCTTGCGTGCAAAACAGTCCCTTGATCGTATGTTAGAGGTCAGGCGTAGCAGGTAACATTACTTAATGGGGACATAAAGATGCGATCCTATCTCGAGCTGATGCGTGCCGGCAATTGTGCAATGGCAGCTTTTGCTGCACTGATTGGTGTCCTGATAGCGTATAACATTCTCTCATCAGCAGGTTCAGCTGCATCCCTTTCATTCTATGATGCATCGCTTGTATTTTTCATCGTCTTTTTCGTGACAGGTGCCGGAAACGGGCTTAACGATTATTTCGATATCGACATCGATACCGTGAACAAGCCGTCAAGGCCGATCCCCTCTGGAAGGGTTTCATTAAAGAGCGCTCTTTATTTCTCTCTCATACTTTTTGGTGCAGGGGTTGCAATGGCATTTCTTGTTAATGTGCTCTGTGGCATCATTGCCATGCTCAATTCACTTGTTCTGATAGTCTATGCAAAGAACCTGAAACGTACCCCCTTCTTCGGTAATGCTTCGGTCGGTTACCTTACAGGTTCCACATTCCTGTTCGGTGGTGCCGTTTTTGGGATGGACGGACTTCAGGCAGTGATCGTTCTTTTCCTGCTGGCAACGCTTGCTACCATTGCACGTGAGATAGTAAAGGATATCGAGGATGTAGAAGGTGACAAAAAAGAAGGTGCAAGAACATTGCCGATCCTTATCGGGCCAAAGAAAGCATCTTATATGGCTGCAGCTTTTGGTTTTATTGCCATGCTTGCAAGCCCCGTTCCATATCTTCAATCAATACTGAACGAAAGATACATTTTTGTCGTGGCAATTGCAGACATATTCTTCCTCATAGCGGTCTACCAGATACTTGGAAAGAATGATGCTGCAAGCTCTTCTAAATTCTTCAAGTTCGCAATGCTCTTCGCATTGGTCTCGTTCATCGTTGGTGCTTAAAACTCACTTTCTGTCGTTACCTTTCGAAGGTGTGTGCTTAAGATATTCCTGAAGCATCATGGGAAATGTTGTTGCAGGTACGAACCTGACCCCAAGTTGTTCTGCCCATTTCTGGATACCATAATCACTTGCAACAACTGCGGCATCCAGCTCCTTTGCAAGCAGTAGCACATCAATATCCGGTGCGCTGTCAAGAATGCCGTAGCGAAGCGCTGAACGGTACTTGTTCCTGAACTTGCCTACAATGCCACCAATGAGCTCGCGATCTATCACATTATCCATGTCATAGCCAGCGTCAGTTTCGGGATTGACAGAAAGGCATTGTACGGATGCTTCCCTGATGGCTTCCTCTGCCACGTTCATGCCTTTGTTGATACGCTCACGCATGTATGCCACATACTCGTGGAAAATATGGGATGGTATCTTCACATCATGCCTGTCAGGTGCTTTTTTAACGAGCCATGTATCTATCTTTGCAATAACTTCATCATTACAATCGTTGTTCTTTGCAAACTCATGAAGCTCTTTGTATACGGACGGGAACGGAACATAACAGCTTATCTGTAGGTGAAGTCTTGATTCTGCTATCAGGTCCAGTATTGTGCGCATACCATCACAAAGATCATCTATCCCCATCATTTCCCGAGTCTGGAGATCGGTCAGAGCTGTAGTATCTATTACAAATCTTTGCTTTAACGTTGTTACTCCCCCTAAAGTGATACAATATCTGTATTAGACTCTTATTCCCTTTTCCCTCATTCTCCATTCTTTTCAGATCCTGATGATCTTGAGAACATGCAGGCAGTTTCGACATACATCTCCATCTCACTATTTGATGTAGAGGGTCTGACGCGTGAAATTGCCTTCTTGAAATGTGGTGTCTGAAGCACTATCCTTCCGGCTGCTTCATAAGCTTCTTCCTTTGTCATTTTCGGTTTGATGTTCTCTCGCAATGCCATCATTGCAGCTTCCCTGCAAACTGCTTCGATATCGGCACCAACATAACCTTCTGACATATCGGCAAGTTCGGAAGAGCTGATTTCATCTGAGAGGGGTTTGCCGGCAAGATGGATGTTGAATATCCTGATACGTTCCTCCCTTTCAGGTGCTTTTACATAGATAAGCCTGTCAAAACGTCCGGGTCTTAAAAGTGCAGGGTCGATAATATCCGGACGGTTGGTGGCAGCCACAACCACAATGTCCTTCATCTCCTCTATGCCATCGATCTCGGTAAGGATCTGGCTGACAACACGTTCAGTTGCCTGTGACTCAAGCCCCATTCCTCGTTTTGGGACCATGGAATCAAGCTCATCAAAGAAAATGACTGTTGGTGATGCCTGCTTTGCTTTTCTGAACGTTTCCCGGACCGCCTTCTCGGATTCTCCCACGTACTTGCTGAGAAGTTCGGGTCCCTTGATACTGATGAAATTAGCTTCACTTTCGTTTGCAACAGCCTTTGCAAGCAGTGTCTTTCCTGTTCCGGGAGGTCCGAAAAGCAGTATGCCTCTTGGCGGGGTAGTGTTCAGGCTTTCGAACATGTCCGGATATTTCAGAGGCCATTCCACGGCCTCGATAAGTTCCTGCTTTGCCTGTTCCAATCCACCGATGTCATCCCACATTACATGCGGGACCTCTACGAACACTTCCCGGAGTGCAGATGGTTCGATGTTCCGATGCGCTTCGATAAAATCAGCTTCAGTAACCTCCAGCTGTTCCATTATCTCGGGTGGGATCTCCTCCTCTATGCTGATCAGGGGGAGCATCCTGCGAAGTGCATGCATTGCTGCTTCTTTACATAGTGAGGACAGGTCAGCGCCTACGAAACCGTGGGTCATATCGGCGATCATATCAAGACGCATGCTCTTTTCTATCGGCATTCCGCGGGTATGGACGTAGAGTATCTGCAGCCGACCACTCCTGTCTGGTATTCCGATCTCGATCTCACGGTCGAACCGCCCACCGCGGCGCAAGGCCTGATCAATGGAGTTCGGGCGGTTTGTGGCCGCTATGACTATCACTTTTCCTCTGCTCTTCAATCCGTCCATAAGTGAGAGGAGCTGGGCAACAACTCTCCGTTCCACTTCTCCGACAACATCGTCACGTTTTGGTGCGATGGAATCTATCTCGTCGATGAAGATGATGGATGGTCCTTCTTTTTCAGCGCCTTCGAATATCTCGCGGAGCTTCTGCTCGCTCTCCCCGTAGTATTTGGATATGATCTCGGGCCCGCTGATCGGAATGAAGTTAGCCTCACTCTCACTGGCAACCGCTTTTGCTATCATGGTCTTGCCTGTGCCGGGAGGGCCGTAGAGCAGTACACCTTTTGGAGGATCGACTCCGAGCTTGTCAAAAAGTTCCGGATGGCGCAAAGGAAGTTCTATCATCTCGCGCATCAGACCCAACTCCCGTTTTAAGCCGCCGATATCCTCATAAGAAATTCCCTCGCTGATATCTGTTTCAGCAGTTGGCTTGTCCATTACGATGTGGGTGGTACGCGCCACAACAACGGGGCCCTGGGGCACTGTAGATTTGACAATAAAGGTGAGAGGATTGTTAACTGTCTCTATCCTGATACGCTGTCCTCTTTCCAGAGGTCGACCTTCCAGATTACGGTGTATTGAGCGTGAAAGCCTTTCCTGGGGGAAGGCCCGGGTGGGTGCAAGAGTTATTCGTTCAGCTTCCTTTTCAACAACTCTCCTGACCGTTACCTGATCGTCGATGCCAACCCTTGCATTGTTTCTCAGATTGCCGTCGATGCGGATGATCTTTTTCCCGTCATCATCAAGGTTTGCCGGCAGGACCCTTGCATAGGTCTTCTTTTTACTCCTGATCTCGATGATGTCCCCGCTTACTGCGCCAATTCTTTGCATAAGGGCATTGGCAAGCCTAGCGATGCCTCTGCCTGCATCACGGTGGTTTGCTTCTGCAACACGAACAATGAGATCTTCGGCCATATCGGGAACCTATATCAAAGGATCAAAAGAAATGCAGTGCCAGAGGCAATAACTGCAAGATCCACTATAGAGTGAATTTTACAGTAATAGTATAAATAAAAGATGATGCAGAAGGGTTTTCTGCAAAAGTAAAATGGTGTGAGACCTATCAGATCTCACTCTTTAATTTCTCAACAAGTTCCTGTTTGATGGTAGTGCTGCGGTCTCCGCCACAAACAATGCCGCGTACACCAATGATGGTAGGCTGAATGCGCTTTAATGCTGGTATGTCATCGAATTTGATGGTTCCTGCAATTGCGGTTTCAAGTCCGCGTGCGTGTGCATCGTTAACGAACTCAATGAGATCATCTTCGCTCATGAACTCGAAGGTGGAGCGACCGTCCTTGACACCAGTGTCGACCATAACAAGGTCCACACCTGCTTTCTCTCCAATGGCAGGGAGTAACTTCGGATCGATGGAGTCGATACGCTCATAGTCAGAATATCCGCAGGCAACGACCTTAATGTCCATTCCCTTTAAAGATTCGGCAATGCCGGTCATCATTTCAAGCGCCTGATCTTCGGTCTTTACATCGTAGAGCCCGACCTTCACATAGTCTGCACCTGCAGCTGCAGCCCCGTATGCGGCAAGTGCTGCGGTGCCTGGCTTGTAATTAAAGTCGCCGAGTGCGGCACTGATAGGTTTTTTACCCTCGACAGCATCTTTCACACCCTTGATGACCCATGGGAAATTAGCACCCAGTGAGCCTTCTTTTGGATTTTTGACATCAATTACATCTGCTCCTCCGTTGAGTGCAGATATCGCTTCTTCAGTGTTAATAGGACTTACCAGTAATTTCATAGATTGGCCTCTTTTTTATAGGATGAACTAAAGTATCGATTAAATATGTTTCGAACCGTGTTTGTATTTGATGTATATAACCATAATGCTGTCCATGCACAGGGCGGGGACCGCCGCAGGTACCGGCCGGTACATGAGTCCAGTTCGATATGCACGACATCGGACCCTGTGGAGATCGTTCGCCGTCTCAGGCCGGCAGAAGTGTATATTGCAGACCTTAACCGTCTTCAGGGTCAGGGAGCACCGGATACCAACTTTGACGTTATCAGGGGGGTTTCAGAGCAAACAAAGGTCATGCTGGATGCGGGAATATCCTCTTTTGAGGACATTATGCCCGTAATAGACCTTGCAGACCATCCCGTACTGGGGACAGAGACCGCTTCACTTGATACGATCTCGAAGGTAGCTTCGCAATACCCTTCCAGGGTAAATGTCAGTATCGATAAAAAGGATGGTGTGATCCTCTCTTCAGATCCTTCAATGCCCAACGATCCGGTTGAGATTATTGAGATGCTCAACGGTCTTGATATCAATGATGTCATCTTCCTTGACATGGATATGGTGGGCACATCGGCTGGTTTTGATGCACAATTCTTAAGTCTGATAGCAGATGTTTGTGAACACGACGTTCTTCTTGGTGGAGGCGTAAGGGGCTTAGAAGACATCGGACAGCTTGAGGATATAGGTATCAAGGGTGCATTGGTGGCTACAGCTTTACACAATGGTTCTATCCCTGTTACAATGTTGCAATAAACATTACAATAAAAATTACAATAAGCAGATAAAAGCTGAAAATTACATATCTGGTGATAATATGGCAGAAGATAATACGGCAGAAGATAATACGAATGTTTCTGAAGGCGAAGAGTACATGGAGATCAAGATGGCAGGCGGCTGGTATCTTACCATGACCCTTGCAAAAAGCGAGAAGTATGACAGTGAATATGTTGAGGTCGCAAAGGAAAGAAGCGGTCAGAAAAGGAGCCGCTTTAACATAAATCCAAAATACGCACGTGAACTTGGCGAGACCCTCATAAAGTTCGCAGACGCTAACGGTCTTTAATTTTCCATGATCGATGTGATTGCCTGCAACACATCGTTCTCTATTTCTTTAAGGTCCCTGTCGGTATCTATTATGACGAACCTTTCAGGTTCTTTCTCTGCAAGTCGAAGGTAATTTTTTCTTACTCCATTTAAGAGCTCGATCTTCTCGAATTTTGTCTGTTCCCCTCTTTTACCACAGCGCCTAACCGCTATTTCCGGATCGATGTCAAAAAGGACCGTAAGGTCAGGGACCACTGTCCAGCCTTTATGGATCTGTTGCACCCATTCCATGGGTTCATCGAACCTTTCCTTGAGCGTAACGCCCTGGTATGCATATCTGCTGTCCGAATACCTGTCTGAGATAACGATCTTTCCGTCTTCAAGTGCCGGGCGTATCAGGGTTGCAATATGGTTTGCATGGTCTGCGGTGAAGAGCATCAGCTCTGCAAGGTGGTCTGTGTTGGATTCAATGGCTTTGTAGACCGCGTCACCTATCCAGCTTGTGGTAGGTTCCCTTGTGAACACCGCACTGGAAAAGGCAGGATGCGAGTTCAAAAAACGTGTGATGGTGGATTTACCGGATCCATCGATACCTTCCAGTGTTATGAGCTTTCCTTTCATGAGTGTCAACTGTACTGCTATCTTCTTAACTTTATGTTCTTCGATCTTCTGTTCTTTGATCTTATGTTCTGGAAGTATCCTCACTTCTGCACTGGGGACATTTTATGGGAAAGAAGTTAGGATCTGCCTGGAATACAAAATCACACACATTACACCTGAAATATACCATTGACTGGTCGATATCTTCCATTATATCACCTTAATATTTTAGCAGTTATACTAAGTTTGAACAGCAAACAATATTAATATACCGCTGTTCCAATAATATCACAAGCAGGTATTGAAAATGACAAAAATAGGAGTTATACTGCGCGGAAAATATGGGTCAAGGCTTGTCGAGACCGTGCGTTCAAAGACAGATATGGAAGTCATAGTGGCAGAGCTTCCCGCTTATCTTCCGGATTTCATAGATGAGCCCGAGGAGTTCTTTTCCGGGCTGGACTTTGATACGAAAGTGTTCGATGCTGACATCATAATCACTTATTCCCTGCATCCTGATATCACTCCCCAGATAGCGCGCCTGGCAGGTCAGGCAGGTGTGCGTGCCCTGATAGTGCCCGGAGGTGCTTCAAAGGCACCTGTCAAGGAACTGGAAGATATATCAAAAGAGTACGGCATCTTCATAGAGGTCGATGAGATCTGCTGTAATGTAGCATCCGATCCTGCTACTGATGATTTCACCTGCTTCTTTGGAAACCCGGTACTTGATGTTGAAGTAAAGGACGGGAAGGTCGCAAAAGTGAATGTGATACGAGGTGCTCCATGTGGCAGTACCTGGCACATGGCAGAGGCTCTTGTAGGCACTCCGGTAGAAGAAGCCGGTCCAAAGGCCGGTCTGATAGTTTCCCAATATCCCTGCCGTGCGGTCAGGGGAAATATGGGTGGCATACATGAATCTTCGGAGATGCACAAGCAGGAGATAGAGGCGGCCATAAAACGGCAGCAGGCTTCTTCCAGAAAGTAAAGTAAGAAAAAAAGAGAAAGCATGGCAGGATAGAATACCTGCCTTTTAGATCATTTGTTCTGAAGTTTGATACGCTGTCCAAGGATACATTTTCCGCCGCGGTGGCCTCCAAGCGGGTTGAACGTGGTGCCCAGGGAGTTCATGCACCTTGCCATGACCGCAGCGCCTCTTGCAAGACCGTCGTCTACGAAGACAACGTTCTCTTCGATCTTGCTGTTAAGCCCGAGCTCTTCCAGATACTTCAGTGCAAGTTTGGCTTTGTCGCCACTGATGCCGGCACGTCCGGTAATTCCAATGGCCGTCTCAGGATACACAAGTCCTTCTTCTTTTGCGACCTTGACCAGCCGGTAGATAACCTGTGCCATAACTTCATCTATCACTGCAAAAAGCACTTTGAGGCCGTATTTGCTGTAGATCTCACCGCCTAACATTGATAGTTTGTCCATGTCGGATCCATTATCTCCAACATCGCATCCTATAAGCACAACTCCAATATCCTTTGCAGCTTTAGGGTTTACCGGTACGCTACCGTATTTATCCCGGCTTTCCGGTACTTTTTCTATGATAACGTAATCGAGTACTTTCTTTGCGTATTCCTTGATGTTTTTGCCCTTAAGCAGCATTGTAAGCCTGTCCGTGTGGATATCATTAAAGACGTCCAGGGCAGTGCCAAGCCGACTGTCTACCGTTTCCGTACCTTTTATCAGGGCATCGGGTATTGCTCCTGCATATCCGCAGAAGTTACCGATGGTCTTTGCATAAGGTTTGTCAGGACTGATTATCCTGCCATCAAGGGTCGTTCCAAAGTCCATGGACATGCATGGGTTGCGGAAATCCACATCCACCCATTTTGCACCTTCCTTGATACCTGCTGTGGCAAGCTCTCCTTCCATCTCATTGGCAACGATCTCAACACCTGTGGCACCGGTAGGCGGTAGCACACTGGCAACAGCCCCATCGAAGAAAACTTTGTCCAGTTTACTGTGTTTCTGGAACTTTTCCGGAAGGTTGTCCACGCTCATAGGGGGTGTCATGTGCTTTGGTGGTACGCCTGCGGTCAGGCATCCATCTGCAAGGGCCTTGATGAACTCTCCTACTTCCTCGGGTGCGTCGAATCCGGCAACAACCCCTGTTGAGCGCACAACGAAGTTGATGTCTGTTTCGATGTCAAGGTGAGCATCTTTCACAGCTTCCAGCAATGTGCCACTGACAAGTTCTGAGACTGATTCGCGGGTGAGTTCCACTCCGTTCAGTGTCTTTCCGAAAACGGTCTCATTGGCCTTTGGTGGTCTGACATCCCTTGTCATTTTGACTGTCTTGGTAACGTGGTATGTCTTTCCTTCATCCATATTGGTGGCTGTCAGAATACATTTGGTGGTGGTGTTTCCTACCTCCACGGAAGCCACGATGAAGAAAGGCTTTGAACTTGATTTAAGGTCAAGGAGCCTGACCCCGGGATTTGCTGCGAATCTTGGTTTAAGTGACATTATATCATCTTCCGGTAATTATCAGATAAATTTGTTCAATCTTTCAACAAGCTGTTCTTTCTGGAGCGCACCCACTATCTGTCCGGCCGGCTTTCCGTTCTTGAATACCAGAAGTGTGGGGATGGCCGTGATATTGAACTTTCTTGCGGTCGTCTGGTTCTCATCAGTGTTCAGTTTCCCGAAAGCGATCTTACCCTGCATCTCTTTTGCAAGGGCATCAATGACAGGTACCAATTTCCTGCACGGTCCGCACCATTCTGCCCAGCAATCGATAACGACAACTGGATATTTTGATATAAGTTCATCAAAGTTCGCATCCGTGGCATGTATGGGGCTGTCCGGGAATGACCTCGATTCAAGGTTATTTTTGATCTGTTCCAATCGTTGTTGTCTGATCTTTTCTAAATCGTCCATTGTGCTCACCTGATCTGCCTGTGAGAACAGTTCTAAATTTTATAATAACATTAATATTTGATATGGTATTATAATCTACCATGTACTTTTATGCGTTTGCAGATTAATGTTGTGAAATGATTTAAAGTTTTGTATGGTTATTCGGAAAACATGCACAACCATTGGGTTGATATCGGATAGCTTTTTTAAGACCTTAATACTAAGATCGGGTAAGGTAGGTTTATGAAAGACAAATGTGAGAAACAACAGATGGACCGGTCACTCTTTGACCAGAAATGTGTAACCTGTGGTACGTGGATGGTAAGTACTGAAAAGAAGGTCAATGACGTCACAACTATCACATATTCCTGCCCGGAATGTGGCCTTACCTATACGGTCGATAAATGAGCGATATATCCAATTGGTCTTTGGACCAGCTTCTCGAAATAGACCCGTATGATCTTGAGAACCTTGTAGCTTTTCTTTTCAGGAGAATGGGATATAAGGCAAATGTAACTTCACGATCAAAGGATGGCGGGGTGGATGTGGAGATAAAGCTTGAGCATTTTGGCCTTTCACATCGCTGGCTTGTCCAGGTAAAACGTTACCTGAATTCCGTAGGTGTAAAAGAGGTCAGGGAATACAGCAGCCTGCGTTACAGGGAAAAAGTCGATGGGGTCATAATCGTTACGACTTCCACGTTCACTGAAGATGCATACAGGGAAGCCACAGAGCATAATGTAAAGCTCATTGAGGGTCAGCTGCTGGTTTCGATGCTCAATCATTACTGCAGTGATGCAGCTAAGAACGTTTCAGATGGAATTGAACAGAAAACTACCACATCAGGCGGTGCTGTCCTTAAGACCGGTGAATCTGTTCATCTAAGGGAGCCTGCAATCGTTGGGAACACGCGACTCACACTGGTCATTACGAACAGGAATATCTATTTTGAACAGAACTCAGGCGGTCTGTTCTCAAAAAGGCCGGAGATCTCACGTCGTATAGAGGTCAGGGACCTTGTTGGTTTTTCACATGTAAGGAAGGAGATCCTTCTTGTGGTGGGCAAAAAGAAGTTCGAAGTGATCCGGATCCGGCCAAAGGGCATGGGGAAGGTGTTGAACGTGCTTGAGCAGTTAAAGACCGATTACATGAGGGGTGAGTCACTTCTCCGGCTGGAGCAGGCAAAAAATAATTTCATTATTCTGACCAACCGCAGGCTTGCTACCATTACACCCCGGGGGGAAGAGGCCCTTGAAGTTAAGCTAAAGAATATTGTTGGAACGGAAGTAGCGGGTTCAGGGATGTTCAGCAGGCAGAAGCTCATCATTTCAGAGGTTCGTGAGGATGTGAAAAAGCATGTCTTTGAAGTAGCCGACGCAAAGGGATGGAAAAATGAGATCGATGAGGCTGTGCGTTCAGCCTGATCCTGATCTGTAAAGTATTATTTTGGGAAAAGGCCGCCATGTTTCTGGTAGGCTATAGCCCTTGTGATGAAAAGTGCGACGATACCAATGGAAATTCCGATCAGGATGACCATGACCGCATTTCCTTCATCTGCAAACTTCAACATGCTGTTGAAAAGGAAAGCACTGACCAATATGCCTCCCAGCATAATGTAGGCAATTGGGGATCTGTAAAGTTTTTCAATCATATTTTATCGCCATCCTGTATTCTATTACCTCCTATTTTATTGTTATCCATGATCAAATATCCGGATGTTCTTCTATAGGACTTCGCTTTAGAACGCCCTCGATGTATTCGATCTTATGTATCCTTTCGATGTTCATGAAATCGAATATAAGCTCAATATCATCCGGATATGGGCTGTTAACATAAAGCGGGTGAAATGGTTCCATGTCCTGCTGTGACACATAGAACATATCTTCCCCAAAAAGAACAATATGCCTCAGGTCGTAGTTCTCAAAAATATGAATGATAAACTCCTTTGACATTGGCGGAGTTGCAAATTCAAAGTCCTCATCGGTCATTTCAATGGAGGCTTCGAATGCAGGCTCATTTCCGATTTCAGACATTTGTTTCCCACAAATTCGGTCCTTTCAGTCTTCATCCTCACAAAGATCCGTATGAGGGTTCATGTCACATCCTGTACATGGCAGGCACATGGTCTTGAATACATCTGCACGTAGTCCGTTCTCGTCCAGGATCTTGCGAAGTAGCCGTGTAAGCTTAAGCAGCCTTTCTTTTGAAGGTCTTTCAATGAAAACCTCTCCTTCACGCAAAGGGTGCATGCTTGCAGGTCGGAGTATGGGTACTACTCCTATGGAGATAAGCTCACGGATTCCTTTTTCCACAGTTTCATCTGTCTCGCCCAGGCCGATGATGAAATTGGCACATACCTTATTCTTGCCAAAAACCTCGACAGCCCCCTTAAGCGCCTGCAATATTTCTTCCATGTCCTGTCCGGGACAGACCTTTTTGTAGAGTTCCCTGTCCATTGTTTCAACGTTGTACTTGATCTCGTCAGCGCCTGCTTCTTTTAGAAGCATGTTAGAATCAGGGGTGGGGTAAACTGCAACACCAATGGGTACGCCGTATTTCTTCACAGCATGGACGACCTCGAGGGCTCTTTCAAGCTCTTTCTCCACTGATTCATCAACACCTGAGGTGATAGATATGGCCTTCATCTTGCCGGTGGCGTTCGCTTCGCCTATTAGATCCACTACCTCTTCAATGGTCTTGACCTTGCCATTGAGCTTTGGGACAGGACAGAACTTGCAGTCGAAGATACATCTCTCTGTCATGTTTATGTAGGCCTGGTCAGGACAATGGATAAGCTCTTCTTCGATCTCTCCCCTTGCGATCTCTTTACCATCTCTCATTATGACAATGTCATCTCCGTCGGCAACTGCTTTGAGAGGGGAGTCCTTGTTCAGGGCAAGCCTGACCCTTTGGTTGCCTGAGTGGAAGAAAAATGCTGTTTTGCCTGCTCCCGGTCCTGCGGTCGGGACTGTGATCTTCCCCAGCAGGGATGGCTCTATATCAAGGCTACCTACGGCTATAAGCTCGGCTTTTGTTTCTGGTCTCATCGGTATCTCCATCCTTTTCCGGACATTAATTGTTCTATAGCTGACAAATTGGCATTTGCCTATTATATATGCTTCTTCCGGTATATTTTGCCACTTTCATGGTAAATCCATTAATTACTATTTTGTGTATTGATAATATGGCTGTCAGGAACAGGACGAAACCCAGTCCCCCAAAAAGGCCATTCAGTACCCATCCTATTGTAAGTATGATAAAACCCAATGTAAGAGCTACCTGCTCATTTGACGATCCCTTCATCATGTTGACCCTGCTGGTTGTGATCAGATATGCAGAGCTGAAGAACAATATCGATGTGGTGAGATACAGTATCCCTATGTGGTATCTTTGATCAACTAATATCATTGCAGCGGCAATTGTCAGGAGAATAATTGCTGCAAGTGCAAGTAATATTTTCCAGACCTTGTTCTGATCGCCTTTAGTTTTGTTCTGAATATTTCTCACCATGATATGTTGTTTTATGATGGTATAAATGAATTTTTAGTGGTCGTTCTGATGGTAAACAATTAGTCGGGAAAAAAGAAAAAAATGGCTACAAATGGATGAAAATAATGACGGAAGGGGATGAAAAGAAGGGGGAAAGGCTCAGAGCAGCCTTTCCATATCCTCCTCGACGGTTGTGTTGGGTGCGATGTTGAAGTTCTCAACAAGGACGTTGAGGACATTCGGAGAGACAAATGCCGGCAGTGTCGGACCAAGTGTTATGTTCTTGACACCAAGGTGCAGCAGTGCAAGCAATACAAGGACTGCTTTTTGTTCATACCATGCGATGTTGTATGAGACCGGCAGTTCATTGATGTCCTCAAGTCCGAAAGCTTCAGCAAGCTTCTGTGCGATGACCACAAGGGAGTAGGAATCATTACACTGTCCTGCGTCGAGCACTCTTGGAATCCCATCAATGTCACCAAGATCAAGCTTATTGTAGCGGTATTTTGCACAACCTGCTGTCAGGATGACCGCACTTTCGGGAAGAGCTTCTGCAAATTTGGTGTAGTAGTCCCTTTCCTTGTGCCTTCCGTCACAACCAGCCATGACCACGAAGCGTGTGATCTTTCCGCCTTTTACGGCTTCCACGATCTTGTCTGCAACGGAGAGGACCGCACTGTGGGCAAATCCTCCAATCAGGGTGCCATCTTCCAGTTGTTCCGGAGAGCTGCATTTCTTTGCCTGCTCGATCAGGGCAGAGAAGTCCTTTGCACCGTTCTCGTCTGCATCGATATGCTTTACACCATCAAAACCGACAATGCTTGTGGTATAGATCCTGTCAATGTAACTGTCCTTTGGAGGGACTATACAGTTTGTCGTCATCAGTATGGGACCGTTGAACTTTTCGAACTCGCTCTTCTGTGTCCACCATGAACCTCCATAGTTTCCGACGAAGTGATCATATTTCTTGAATGCCGGATAGTAGTTCGCAGGCAGCATCTCACCATGGGTATAGACATCAACACCTGTTCCCTGGGTCTGCTTGAGCAGTTGTTCCATGTCCTTAAGATCATGCCCGCTGATGAGGATACCCGGATTGTCCCTGACCCCAAGGTAAACCTCAGTTGGTTCAGGGTTGCCGTAGGTGGATGTGTTAGCTTCATCCAGCAACGCCATGACCTTTACACCGTACTCTCCACATTCGAGGACCAGTCCGACAAGGTCGTCAACTGAAAGGGTATCGTCAAGGGTTGCAGTAAGTGCTCTTTCTGTGAATGCAAATATCTTGTCATCGCTGTATCCAAGAACGTTTGCATGGTGCGCATAGGCTGCAAGACCTTTAAGGCCATAGGTAAGTAATTCCCTGAGTGACCTGATGTCTTCGTTCTGGGTTGCAAGGATACCTGTGTTTGTGGTCTTGAGAGCTTCGGGTGTGACGATCGCAGCACCGGGGATGTCAAATCTGGTTTCCGGATCAGACATGCCGAGTGTGGCTTTGACCTTGTTACCGAATGAAAGCCCTTTTGTTTCTCCAAGGTCGATGTTCCTTGTAACAAGATTGCGCTTGACACCATCTCTTATTTCAAGTCCTTCCCTGATGTATTTCTGGAAGTCCTTTGCGCTGAAGTTCGTGTTAGTGATGGTTGAGAAAAGCCCGTTCATGATGAACTGATCGACTTTCTCGTCGGTGATACCGTTCTCACGTGCCTTTGCGTTGTAGTATGCGATACCTTTGAGGATGTAGGTGAGCTGGTCCTGAAGGTCTGCAACTTCCGGTTTCTTTCCACATGCTCCTGCTTTGGTACATGCCTGTCCACTTACTGTTTCTTCACATTGATAGCAATACATCTTTTTGATCTCTCCTTTTTGTTGTAGTTATTGTAAATTTGGTATCGTTAGGATATTAAGTACATTAAAGATACTCGTATATATAGCCCCGGTTTCTTGTTGGATACCCGGTACCAAAACAAGTTTTCATGAACCGATGTTTCCATCCTTGTGAGAACCTATTTATAGAAATGAACAAATTTACCCGAAAATGATCCTATTTTTTGTTTCGGAGCAAACCATATGATATCTCCTGAGATCCTTGTCATCTTCTTCAGTCTTGCAGCAGCTGCAACCTGGGGTGCCGCAGATTTTGGTGGCGGATTTGCGACAAAGCGTGCCAGTGTCTATTCTGTTGTCATAATAACACAGGCAGTTGGTCTTGTTCTTTTGCCATTTCTTGCATTGTATTTCTCAGAAGAATTCCCTCCAATGAATGGCATGTTCTGGGGATTTGTTGCAGGTGTTGCAGGAAGTTTGGGTCTTCTGGCGCTCTATCATGCACTTTCCATGGGCAAGATGGGCGTTGTAGCACCGATCTCTGCTGTGGTTACCGTTGCTCTGCCTGTGGTTTACGGTGCTTTCAATGAAGGCTTGCCTGCAGGACACCAGATAGCAGGTTTTGTTATGGCCATTGCCGCCATGTGGTTGATCAGCAGTACCGGTGAAAAAGGTGAGATCAAAAAGCAGGATGTCGTTTATCCGTTACTGGCGGGGGTTGGATTCGGCATTTTTTTCATATCGGTCGATCTTTTCAGTGAATCAGCAGTATTCTGGCCCCTTACGGTCGCAAAGCTCTCTGCAGTCGTGGTGATCCTGGGATTTGCCTTGCTGAGAAGGTCAGCAACTGTGCCTTCAAAGGGTGTCCTTCCCCTTATAATACTTGCAGGATTGTTCGACACTGGTGGAAACCTTTTTTTCGCACTGGCCTCCCAGGTCGGGAGACTTGATATTGCAACCGTGATCGCATCTCTGTATCCCGGCAGTACTGTATTGCTTGCATGGATAATCCTGAAAGAACGTCTGTCCTCAATGCAGTGGATAGGGGTTGTGCTTGCTTTGGCAGCGATTGCATTGATCTCTTTGTGAACGTTGAAGCTGTTAATATCTGAACAACCAATATTAGCTTCAAAGATTATATAAATTATCTATATCCAATACTATTTATACTCAAAGTGACAACATAGTAGCAAGGTCAATGTATGGGGGTTGCAGGTGGGATCCGGCTGGGGTTTCTCAACTAATGATTTCCATTTGCTGGCATGCATCGATCTGACTTAAAGAATATAATGTGTAAATATTTGGGGACAGAGAATATGGCAGATACACTTGGGAATATGGTAGATGCATATAAGTATGAATATCTTTTGAGCAATGTGGTTTTATACAAACCACAGAAGGGAAATGACCCTGCTGTCGTTTTCTCTTCGATAGTGAATGATGATGGAACTATCAAACGAAGGCGTCTTTATCGGATCTATTCCGGACATGGGTATAATCGATCGAACTGATATTTCAGGATAGGAAGCTTAAAAGATAAACTTTGGAATAAACGAGGGATGAAAATGGAAGATACAACTTTGCTCTATGTGCAGCCAAATGCGGAGGATTCCTCTGCAATTGCATTTTCCATCAGCATTAGTGCAGATGGCAGGATCGACAGCAGTAAACTGTTAAAAATAGATATGAACAAACAGGATGATTCCTGAACCTCCATTATTTTTTAAAATTCATCCTGTGAAACCATCCATTCAGGAACTCTCCTGAATGGATATATTTGTTGTTTTTTGTTAGATCTTTTATTTTGTTATTAAATATTGAATAGCGTCAGCTTTGGCAATTTGAGTTAGTATGACGTTGTCATCTCTGAGGATGGGCATGGAAAAAGAGTGAAGCTTAGGCCAAACCTGCTGATCAGGCTGACCATTTCAGAAGAAAGAATTCGTTAGGGGGGCTTTTCGGGATCCTCATCACTCTCCACAAAGTCCATTGAGATCGTTCCCCATGGTGAACTTGAGAGTTCCAACCTGAAGTTTGAACTTCGTCTCATTTGTACCACCTTCTTTTATTCCCAATTACAAATTGGTTATGATTGTATTTATATATGACCAGCAATAAAAAAGAAATGCGGACACTCGTAATGTATATTTATCTCCGTATTCAATTAATGCAAGTCTAAATTGCATTTCATGGGATCGATTTTTACAGGATATAATGTCCAAGCCATCTTAAAAAAAAGTAGCGTGTTATCTGGTCATTAATAGGATATTTGCTGGAAATACGATATTATCATTCAATTCTGTTCAGTTTTCTTCCTCTTCCTGTGATATCTGCCCTGACTCAAAAGTTCTCTCGCTAGTATATGGCCAATTACATCATATCTTGCTATAGTTCACACCTAATTTTCCCACAAGTTTAGCTATGGAATTGAGCGCCTCATAACCCTGCACACTGATCTGGTATTCACCTCGTTCGCCACGCTGCCTGATTATTCCCTTGTTCTGCAATTTCTCCCGGTGGAAGAGAAGATTTCCTCCGCGAAGTTCTGTGAGCTTTGAAAGTTCGGTGAATGATCTTCCTTTTTCGACCTGCTTTTATCGATATTCTTTTGACAGCTGAGAATCCGTGACGAACTGGTCCTTTTACAGTTACTATTATTGTTCACGCACACAACCCAACATATTAATATTAAGTACTTGATTTCTATCAGTCATATTAGAATACACTATGTTATTATCCCAATTATCTGAGGAACCTATAATGATCACTAAAGACGAGGTAGAACACGTAGGATGGCTTGCCCGCATCGAGATCGATGATGCGGACGCCGAGGACTACGCTGTGAAGTTAAGTTCTGTATTGGATTATTTCGGTCAACTGGATGAGGTGGACACTGAAGGTGTCGAGCCTACATATCATGTGGCAGATGTCATGAACATCTTCAGGGAAGATGTTGTCACACCATCACTTGACCAGAAGGATGTGCTTGCGAACACTGCAGCCGAGAAAGATGGTTACATCAAGGCACCGAGGATCATTTGAGGTGGAAAGATGGCTGAATGGTTGAGCATATCCGATGTGAGGAAGAAGATCTCCGAGAGTTCTGCAGAAGAGGTTACAGCTGCATATCTTGAAACGATCGGACAGAGCAGGATCAATGGTTACACGTGTACCTATGACGGTGCACTTGAAATGGCAAAGCAGGCCGATAAGGGCGAAGGTGAAGGACTGCTTGCCGGTGTACCTATTGCTATCAAGGATAACATTTCTACAAAGGGGCTTGCAACGACATGCAGCTCAAAGATACTGGAAGGCTATGTGCCACCTTATGATGCACATGTCATCGAGCGGTTAAAAGCAGAAGGTGCTGTCATACTCGGCAAGACCAATATGGACGAGTTCGCAATGGGCACATCTACCGAATCAAGCTGTTATGGTGTTACAATGAACCCATGGGACCTTGAGAGAGTGCCGGGAGGTTCATCCGGTGGCAGTGCTGCTGTTGTCGCAGCAGGCGAGGCTCCTATTTCACTTGGTTCTGACACAGGCGGTTCAGTTCGCTGCCCTGCCGCATTCTGCGGTGTTGTGGGACTCAAGCCAACATACGGCGCTGTCTCACGTTACGGTCTTATTTCCTATGCGAACTCCCTTGAGCAGATCGGTCCAATGGCAACATGTGTCGGGGACATTGCAACGGTCATGGATGTAATAGGCGGATACGATCCGCGTGACAGTACTTCCATTAACAGGGAGATCAGCTATCGCGATGCACTTGTTGACGATGTCAAGGGACTGAAGGTCGGAGTGCCGGAAGAGTACTTTGGTGAAGGTGTGGACGGCGGAGTTGAGAAGGCTGTCTGGGACGCTATCAGCAAGTACGAGGAAATGGGTGCAACATGGGAAAAGGTTTCCATGCCTAACACGAAATACGCTCTTGCAGCTTACTATACCATTGCCATGAGCGAGGCATCATCCAACCTTGCGAGGTTCGATGGTACACGCTACGGTCCAAGGAACGACGGTGAGAACTGGCATGTAATGGCATCAAGGACACGTGCCGAATATTTCGGGAAAGAAGTGCAGCGCAGGGTGCTGCTTGGAACATATGCCCTATCTGCCGGATACCAGGACAAGTATTATCTCAAGGCACTGAAAGTGCGCACCCTTGTCAAACAGGACTTTGAGAAAGCATTATCCAATGTGGATGTCCTGATGGGTCCGACAATGCCAATGCCTGCATTCAGGATCGGTGAGAAGATCGAGGACCCATTATCCCTGTACCTGACCGATGTGAACACTGTCCCAATGAACCTTGCAGGAGTTCCATGCATATCAGTTCCATGCGGACTTTCCGATGGTCTGCCTGTGGGATTACAGATCATAGGAAAGCAGTTCGATGAAGCGACCATTATTCGTTCAGCATATGCATTCGAGCAAAATACCGATCATAATAAAGCACGTCCTGCAGAGGTGATCTAAATGGTATACGATAATCCTGATGGTGTCATGATCGGACTGGAGGTTCACGTCCAGCTGAACAAGCTCAACACCAAGATGTTCTGCGGTTGTTCTACAAAATACCACGATGCAGAACCTAATACTCACGTATGTCCGGTCTGTCTGGGCCTTCCGGGAGCATTGCCTGTGATCAACAGGAAGTCTGTGGAAGCTGCTATGAAGATCGGCCTGGCGCTCAATTGTGAAATTGTGGAGCAGACACAGTTCCACAGGAAGAACTATTACTATCCTGATCTTCCAAAAGGTTTCCAGACCACCCAGTATGATTTCCCTATCGTCAGTGGTGGGAAGGTCGTCATTGAAGGCGAGGATGGGGAGCATGTGGTAAGGATCACACGTGCGCACATGGAAGAGGACCCCGGTCGTCTGATGCACATGGGAACCATTGAGAAGTCCAAGGGGACACTTATTGATTACAACCGTTCTGGAATGTCCCTTATCGAGATCGTTTCCGAACCTGATATGAGAAGCCCGAAAGAGGCTCGCAGGTACCTTGACAAGTTGCGAAATATCCTTGAATATCTTGATGTGTTCGATGGCAGCCTTGAAGGTTCCATGAGGGTGGATTCCAATGTGTCTATCATGGGAGGCCAGAGGGTAGAGGTCAAGAACATCTCCTCTCACAAAGGGGCAGAACGTGCTATTCTCTTTGAGATCATGCGCCAGAAGAACCTCTTAAGAAGAGGTGGCAAGGTGGTCCTGGAAACTCGTCACTTTGACGAGGCAAGGGGCGTTACCATTTCCATGCGTACAAAAGAAGAGGAGCATGACTATCGCTATTTCCCTGAGCCTGACCTTGTGCCAATGAGGGTGTCCGACTGGGGACCGGCTATTCAGGAATCTCTTCCGGAATTGCCTGATACCAAACGTGAGCGTTTTATCTCACAGTACGGGATCACGGGGATGCATGCAAAGGCACTTACCTCTGATATTCGTGTGGCGGACTTCTTTGAGATAGTTGCTTCAAAGGCCGATCCGCGTGCAGCAGGAACCTGGGTTGCGGATGTGCTCAGGGGTGAGTTGAATTACAGGAATCTGGCCATCACTTCCTTCACAACCGAGGACATCATTGAGATCATCGGTCTTGTGGTAGAGGAGAAGATCACCGAAAAGAGTGCGGTCGATGTTATCAGGACGATCCTTGATGTCGGTGGAAGTCCCATGGATGTCGTAAAGGAGAAAGGTCTCCTGAAGGTCGAAGGGGATATTGTGACACAGGCAGTCTCCGAGAGCATCGTGGAGAACGAGGAAGCTGTTCAGGACTACCTTGGAGGAACTGAGAAATCCCTCAATTTCCTTGTAGGTCAGGTCATGAAGAAGACGAAGGGCCGTGCAGATGCACGTCAGGCCCGTGAGCTGCTTATTGCTGCTCTTAAGGACTAAGATCATCGATCTTGTCCTTTTTACTTTTCTGTTATCTTTCTTATTTTTCTTTTTGAATTTCTAACTTCTTTTTTGTTACCAGGTTGTATATCAAAATTCACTAATAGTTTTAAAACATATTCTCTATTACCGTATCATAAATGGTACGGTGTGGCAGTGAGTCAGAAGGTAGAACGCCATTGGGTATAAAAGCCCATGACCTTTCAAGGTTTGTATGGCATTCGTAAATCCTTTAGGTCGACCTGAGATGGGGAGGATATCGGGGTAAGGGTCGCCCAATGAGATGTCGTCCAATAAAGTCGACAAATCGATCCCTGATCACTGCCATCAAATTACTTTTTTACTGTTTATTTTCGATTAGCTTTGGCTTTATTTTTGCTTCAGTCTGCTTCTCACTTTTTTGTAAACGTGTTTGTCTTTATCCCAAAACAGTTATATGTTTTGAAATGCATGTAGCCAGCCTGTATTGCTGATGACTATCAGTTTCAAATAACATATTATTATACTATTAATCAATCAGGTGAGAACATGGCAAGATTTCCAGAAGCAGAGGAAAGGATCCTTAATAAAAAGATCTGTATGAAGTGCAATGCACGAAATGCTATCAGAGCAACAAGGTGCAGAAAATGCGGTTACAGTAACCTGCGTGTAAAATCCAAGGAAGCTAGGAATGCCTGACCTACATATGAAAGTGGAAGAGTACCTCAACGAGATCGCAGAACGCGAAGGTACAGTTCACTTAACCCTTATCGATCCGGCATCCCAGCCCCCCGAAGTTGCTGCAGATATTGCAAAAGCTGCAGTAGATGGGGGTACAGATGCTATCATGATCGGTGGTTCCACTGGAGCCGGAGGTCTAGCATTAGATCAGACCTTGTTAAAGATAAAGGAACAGATCGATGTTCCTACTGTTCTTTTCCCGGGAAATGCCGGCGGCTTAAGCATTTATGCCGACGCCGTCCTTTTTATGAGCCTCTTGAATTCCCGTGACATCAACTACGTCACAACGAATCAGGCAATGGGGGCTCCACTTGTTTACAAGTACGGGATCGAACCCATTTCCATGGCCTACATCATAACTGAGCCCGGAGGTACTGTTGGCTGGGTAGGCGATGCAAAACTTATCCCTCGCAACAAACCGGAGCTTGCAGTGGCCTATTCCCTTGCGGGAAAATACATGGGAATGCATTACACTTACCTTGAAGCCGGTTCAGGTGCAGACCAGCCGGTCACTCCCGCTACAATCGGTGCGGTAAAACACGTTCTCGGAGACAATAAGTTAATTGTCGGCGGTGGTATCCGTGATGGCAGGACTGCAAAGATCTGTGCAGATGCCGGTGCTGACATGATCGTGACAGGTACGATCGTCGAAGAGACCGATGATGTCAGGAATAAGATAGAGGAACTTGTGTCAGCTATCAAAAAATGATAAATGGATACTGTTGGGGGTTTAGTTATGCTCAGGGTTTCCGATATTGTAAAAGATTACGAGACAGGTTCAGGCAATGTACGCGTCCTGGATGGTGTCAGTTTTGAAGTGGCCGATGGTGAGATCCTCGGTATAACGGGTAAAAGTGGTAGTGGAAAAACTACCCTTCTCAAGATATTAAGAGGTGCTGAACCTTTCAATGGCGGTAGTATCGAACTGGACGGTTCGCTGATCACCAGTGATTCCGGTACCGATGGCTCAAAACTTCTTGGCAGGAACACTGCTATTCATTTTCAGCGTAATTTCGGTCTGTGGAACGGTCCGGCGATCGAGAACATTATACGCAGGCTGAACAGCCATTATATTGGCTATGAAGCTCTTCCTGAGCCGGATGCTCCTCATTATGACGAGCTTTATGAAAGAGCCATGGCATATATGCGTCTTGTGGGTCTTGAAAAAAAAGCGCTTCATTCATCGAACCTGCTGAGCGGTGGTGAAAAACAGCGCTTGATCGTTGCCCGCCAGCTTGCAGCCCAGCCACGTCTTTTACTTCTTGACGAACCTGTTACCATGACAGGTCCTGATACCAAGCAGGAGGTTATGGATGTCCTCCTGCAGCTTAAGGACCGGTTGAATATCCCGATCATCGTAGTATCTCATCTTCCGGAAGTCCACACATACCTTGCAGACCGTGTCATCTATATCGAGAAAGGTAAGGTTGTTGAAGATGGTGAACCTAAGGCAGTTTTGAAGAACTTCCTCAAAGACCTGAAACCACGGATAGATTTGACAGAACTAAAGGAAAAGGTCCCCTGTATAAGGGCAAGCAATATCTCAAAGAGGCTGGCCCTGATACGTGTGGGTGAGGTCCTTAACATCAAAGACCAATCCCTGGAGATCAACAAAGGGGAGATCATAAGTTTCATCGGTTCATCAGGAGCAGGCAAAACTACATTTTTGAAGATAATGGAAGGCCTGACAATTCCGAAAGAGGGTGATGTGACCTTCTGTCATGAAGGTGAATGGGTTGACATGTCCAATTTCACCAAACAGCGTCTGGAACTGTGGAGAAAGATCAGTATAATGCATCAGGAATTCTCCCTGTCCCCCCACTCGACCATACGTCAGCAGATAGGGTTCAGGTTAAGCATGAAGATGCACGGCGCACTTGAACATGCAAGAAAGAAAGCAGAGGAAATGGATATTTCCAATGAGATGCTGGATATCATTTACAAGCTTCCGGACATGGGCGAGGACGAGAGGTCAAAGGCACTTAACCAGATGCGTCTTTCAATGGAAATTTATCCTAAGCTGTTCCCATCTGTGTTGAGCACTGATGTGGATAAATATGCAGTACCCATTTTTGAGGCACTGGACCTTCCATTGGATATTCTTGACAAGACCACCTACCAGATAAGCGGTGGCGAACATGTCAGGGCTTACATAGCACTTGCACTGTCAACTTCCCCTGAGATCCTCATGCTGGATGAGCCATTTGGTGACCTTGATCCTGTAACATTGAGGGATGTGACCAATTCCCTGAAGAGGATCAATGCAACTTTTGGCACAACGATCGTGCTTGTGAGCCATCACATGGACTTCGTTAAGGAAGTGTCACACAGGGCTGTTCTTTTCGAGAACGGTTCCATTATCATGGATGGCGATGCAAGGGATGTCTGTCAGAAATTCATCGAGATGAGTAATGCAAGATATCTTGAGCATACCATCGAAGAGCTTGCAGGTTCAGTGAGCTGATATCGGGCAAGGTTCGTGAGAACCGGTCCGCTATTCTTTTTTGTTACTATTTTTCACAAACTATATATCCTAAAAAAGTTAACTTCTATTACGGGAGGTTAAATTTTGATGATAGATACTATGAAGAAGTTAGGACTATTTGGTCTGGGCCTGTACGCGATTACCGAAGAGAAGATCGATGAGATCGTAAAAGAACTTGTTGAGAATGGTGAATTCAACAAGGAGGAAGGTAAAAAGTTCGTCGAGGACCTGATTGAAAAGCGAAGACAACAGCAGGAAGACCTTGAAGATAAGATCTCTTCAAAGGTTCAGGATGTCTTTGGCAAGTCCGATCTTGCTACTAAGGAAGAAGTAGAATCCCTTCACAAAAAGATCGAAGAGCTGGAAGAGCTGTTAAAGGAAAAGAACAAAGAAGAATGATATTTTGATCATTCCTTCCATTTATTTTTGTAAGATCTTAGCGGGTTTTTATTAGTTATATAGGTTGCCATATAGCATTTAATGGCAGCCAGAATGTCGGATGGCTTCCAATATAGTACGCAGGTATTCCATGGTGAAACGCTATGGAGTAATCATTGATACGCTCATCAAGTATGGGTTCGGGTACTTTGTGGACCAGATGGGCATCAGGTCCCTTGGTTCCCTCAGGTCCAGGTTCAAGGGTCGTTTCGGTAAAGGCGACGAGGCTAGAACAGGTCCTGCAAGGGCACGTATGGTACTTGAAGAGCTTGGCCCTACCTACGTTAAGTTCGGCCAGCTCATGAGCATGCGCGAGGACCTTATTCCAAAAGAATATGCAGAAGAGTTTTCCAAACTTCAGACTGATGTACCACCGTTCGAGTACTCGGAAGTTGAAAGGATCATTGAAGAAGAGTTAGGTGATAAGGTCGAGAACCTGTTCCTTTCTTTTGATAAAAAATCGATTGCTGCAGCATCCATCGGGCAGGTGCACCGTGCAAAGCTTCACGGTGGCACGGACGTTGTTGTGAAGGTCCAGAGGCCAGGTATAAGGAAGGTTATCGATTCAGATCTCGACATACTTTATAGTATAGCCGGTTTTGCGGAAGAGCATGTAGAGGAAGCAAAGCTTTACAATCCTGTGGAGGTAGTGGACGAGCTTCAAAAGTCCATATATGCGGAGATGGATTATACTCAGGAAGCTCGTAATATTGAGCGTTTCCAGAGCAATTTCAAGGACGATCCAAACATCGTTATTCCAGGTGTTTATTGGGAGTACAGCAGTCGGAGGGTGCTGACCCTTGACTATATCGACGGGATCAAAAGTGATGATTTCAAACGGATCGATGAGCTTGGACTGGACAGGGACAAAATAGCAGAATATGGGACCGAGGCGTTCATGAAGCAGATCTTCGAGGACGGCTTCTTCCATGCTGACATGCATTCCGGAAATGTCCTGATCCTGGAGGATGGCCGGATCGCCCTCCTTGATTTTGGGATGGTCGGGCATATATCCAAAGAGATACGGAACCTGTTGATCGATGCCCTGCTCGCTATTACCAGGGGTGATGTGAACCAGTACCTTGAGGTATTGAAAGACTTCGGAATGGTCCCCGCGGAAATTGATGTGCATGCTTTTAAGATCGATTACGAACACGTTTTGAACAAATATTATGGCAGGTCATTAAAGCAGCTCGATACTCCGCTAATGATCGCAGAAATGATGACCCTGCTGAGAAAGTTCAAGATAAGGATCCCGCCAAACATCGCATTGCTCTTTAAGGGTGTAATGACGGTAAGCGGTTTTGCCCTTCAGATGGTGCCGGATTTCAATGTGACCGTAGTTGCTGAGCCTTATGCCAGGAACATCATGCGCAACCGTCTCAGGCCTCGCAATATCGCAGAGACCTTTTACACTGACATGTGGTATACAGCACGGATGCTGCACAAGGCCCCATTGCAGATCTCGCATATACTGGCAATAGCAGAGAAAGGCTACCTGAACATAAAGTTCGAACATCGTGGAATGGATCGTATCGTTGCTGAGCTCAATGCATCGAGCAACCGGTTAGCATTCAGTTTAATTATTTCGTCTATCATTTTAGGCTCTTCTCTTATCATACAGACAGGAATGCAGCCTCATGTGGGGGGTGTTCCTCTTTTTGGGGTGGCGGGGTTCGTTATGGCTGCATTCATGGGATTATGGCTTATGGCTTATATACTAAAAACAGGAAAGATATAACCGGCAATAGCAAATTATAAATTAATATCCGGTGTACATACGATGCTTATTTTGAATAGGCAGTATATCCAAATTAAACCATTAGTTTTTTGATCATATCAGGTGCTGACAGATGACCGATCCCCAGATAGAACGTAAGCTCATTGAAATAATGCGTGTTATCAGCGAGAGCGATAAGCCCATAGGTGCAAGGAATATTGCAGATGAGCTGCAGAATCGCGGTTACAATCTGGGAGAACGTGCTGTTCGTTATCATCTCAGGATCCTTGATGAAAGGGGATTTACCGAAAAACACGGCTACAACGGACGTACCATCACTACTTCCGGCAGGAAGGAACTGGACGATGCCCTGATCGGGGACAGGCTTGATTTTGTTATTACGAGGATCGAGGAACTTATCTATAAGACCGACTACGATCCGTTCTCAAAGAAAGGCAACGTCATTGTGAACCTTTCCACTGTGGACAAGGATGATTTTGATAATGCCATAGATGTTATGAAATACGCATCATCAGGCGACATCAGCATAAGCCCTAACATAAAGATATTCGAAGAGGACTCGGATCCGCGGGTATATGTGCCGCCAGGCTGTGTTAACATAGCAACTGTTTGCAGTATCACATTCGATGGTCTTCTTCTCAAAAGCGGCATTCCTATCAAACCTGCTTATGGTGGCATCATAGAGATGGAACACAATGATCCGGTACAGTTCCTTGATATGATATCATATTCGGGAACCTCGATAGACCCTGTCAAGATATTCATGATGCGCCATGAGACATCGGTCCTGGACGTACTGGACACAGGCAATGGCCGTATCCTTGCCAACATGCGAAACATACCCTCTTCTGCGATCGATAAGACTAAAGAAGTGCTTAAATACCTGGAAGATTCAGGTATTGGCGGGGTACTGAGCATTGGAGATTCTTCTGATGCTATGGTGGGGGCTCCTGTGGAGGAAGGAATGGCCGGCATACTGGTGGCCGTGGGTGTGAATCTGGTAGCTGCAGTTGAGGAAGCCGGTATTCCGGTTGCAACATCCCCTGTTTCGATGGTGCTTGATTATAGTGAAATGTCGAAACTTTGATCTCTATATTTCATCTCTACATTTTTATTGGAGGACTACAAAAGACGAGTTTCGGTCTTCCCATTCCTGTATCGAAATATAAAGGTCGGTTTCCCTGAACATTGTGATGTCATAGGCAAGCCTCAGACTTCTGTCAATGATCCCTTCGGTAACATATCGGGAATCGGAATTTCCGAAAACCTCACGCAGGCCAAATGCCAGTATTTCTACGATGTCGTGACCAGAGCATGTCTGCCAGGGATCATGCTCTTCTTTCAGGAGAGTGATCATTTTTCTCTTAATGGTCTTTTCATTCAGGGAACGTTCGTTCGAGTTATCCTTGACTTCTCTTATCAGGTGTTTGATATTGACCGATAATGGAAATTTTTGCATGAAATTATCGAAATGTATGTCCTTGAACCTGAGTGAGAGTCTGTCCTTTGAAGATGAGGAAAGCCATCTGAAAAGTCCGATGGGCATGGCTGCCTCAAGAAGCAACTCGCGTACAGGTGTTCTCATTTTCTGCAGTTTGAAAGGTGCTGCAAATTCCCCCAGAAGCCTGTCGAGAGCTTCTGATGCTATAAGCATTGTTTCAAGATCGTGTGTATCGGTGACAAGTATATTTCTGTCTTTGAATTTGATGCCGTCAAGGCGCCAGAAATCAGCATCAACTATTGTCAATATGCCTTTAAAATCAGAGCTTTCGAGTATTTTGACAACCTTGATGGCATTCTCCTTCCCATTGGCAGGAATAAGTCTGCATTTCCTGTCATCTACAAAACGCTTGTAAAGCCTCATGTCGGTGCTGCCTTCGATTATCATGATGCTCCCGCGATACTGGGTACGCATCATCCTGGCGCTGTTGGCTATATCATCGGCTGTCAGGTATTTCTTCATCGTCACGTCCTCTAAGTTCGACGGTGAGGTCCCAGCGGTCATGTATGATCTGTGGCGAATGCGTAGCAATGAGTATGTCGAAGCCTGCCAGCTGTGTGATGGCTTGCAGGTCCCTGAGGAATTGCTGCTGCCAGAGAACATGCAGTGAGATCTCAGGTTCATCAATGAGTATCAGGGATTCAGGATCAACATGGAACAACAGCTCATAGAACAATACAAGTTCCTGTTGTTCTCCGGAAGACAGTTTGGTGGGGGAGAGCCGCATATCCCCTGATGTCGTGAATATGAAACCGTCTTTTTTATTTACGGATAATTTCTTGTATAAAAATCTGCAATTTATGATCTTGATAAGGAGGTCGATCCTCTCAGTAAGCTCATCAAAGACGCTGAGCTTTTGTTCAACATCCTTGATGTATAGCTGCAGGAAGTTCTTGTTCTTCTCATTTATTTCCTTCAGTTCGTCGACATCAATTCCTTCTTCAGTATCAATGAATCCTGCATCAATGAAACATTTGCGTTTTTGCTCAAGGTCTTTTAATTCCCTTTTTAGGTCCTCTATAGAGGTCTCAGGATGTTCTCCGTTCTTTAGCATCCGGCCGGGGAAGGTACGATCAAGGGATTGTGAAAGGGTTGCATACTCTGCAAGTTTATGCTGCATCAGGTTTGCCAGCTCTTCGGAATAACTGATAACTGAAGGGGTTACAGATGTCCTCCTCTCTGTTTCTACCGGTTGTGAGTATGAGATACTCAAAAGGCGCTGCGTCTTAATGAAGCAGATATTGATCGAATTCAGTGCATTCCTGAGCCATGCAGGTTCGTCTTTCCTTTTCTGTGGCAAACGGTCGCTGAACAGGCTCATAACCTCTTCAGATGTTAGCTTCTCCTGTGTCGGGAAATGAACCCATGTGTTGTCATCGATCCTTTCAAGCTCAGGTGTCATGTGCTCTACTTTGAAAGATGAGAACACTTCTTCTATGTCAATGGGCTTGACAGTGTAGCGCTGTTTCTTCTTGCCCGGTCTTAACAATTCAAATCCCAGTTCCCGATAGGTGTTGTCATCCGGGTAATGGGGTAAGTTTCCCTCCAGATGCAGTTTTTTCTTCACAACAAGCTTGCTCCTGTCACTAAATTCAACTGTCAGTTTGCTGAAAGGGATGCGATAAAGCTCATAGTAGTTAGAACGGAAAAGGGAATTGAGCATCCGAAGCAGCATGGTCTTACCTATGCCATTGGGTCCATGAAGAATAGTGATGTGTTCATCTGTGTTCAGCGGGATATCATGGTCGAACGTCCCAAAAAGGTTCTTTACTGCAAATCTCTTTATCTTCATGATCTCTCCCCGCAATTGCCCCTTTTGTCAATTTGTATCAATGGCACACGAATTGCGTCCATTATAATATATCTCGTTCCTGCTCATATATAGTTTCCTTTTTTTGGATATGGGATTTTCAGATCCGGATGGGGATAGATGCTCTATTGATTGTATAGTGGTCGCACATTGATTGTATTGATGGTGTACTAATTGGTAGGTGAGATGAAACTTGCAGCTAACCGGATACAATCAATAATATGAAATCTCAAAAATCAAAGTTCCTCCACGTCAAATCCTGACGTGAAGGCAAAAATAAAAATGTTAAACTTACTGCTCGAGCAGGATCCTTGCGATGTCGTCACCAACATCGGATGTGCCGTTGCTGCCACCCATGTCGTAGGTCTGGACCTTTGCTTCGAGGATGTTCTTCTCGATAGCGGAGACGATGGAGTCTGCAGCTTCCTTCTCACCGAGCTGTTCGATGAGCATTGCGCCTGCCCAGATGGTTGCGATAGGGTTGACCTTGTTCTGGCCCTTGTACTTTGGTGCTGAACCGTGGATTGGCTCGAACATGCTTGTACCGTTCGGGTTGATGTTTCCACCAGGTGCGAGTCCGAGACCGCCCTGTACCATTGCGCCAAGGTCAGTGATGATGTCACCGAACATGTTAGGGGTAACGACCACATCGAACCACTCAGGGTTCTTGACGAACCACATGGTGATAGCGTCAACGAAGTTGAAGTCGGTCTTAACATCAGGGTGGTTTGCAGCAATTGTGTTGAACTCCTCTCTCCAGAATCCGTAGATATCTGAAAGGACGTTTGCCTTGTCAACTGATGAAACGTGCTTTTCCCTTGTCTCAGCAAGGTCGAAGGAGTAGTTCATGACCCTCTGGGTACCTTCCTTTGAGATCATGCCGATCTGGTATGCGATCTCCTCGCTGTCGGTCTCGATGTCAAGTCCGAACTTTGCATTGTAGAGTGTCCTGTTGACCTCAAGCAGGTCCTTGCTCATGCCGGTCTTTGCACGTCCACCGATGCCGATGTAGAAGTCCTCGGTGTTTTCCCTGACAACAACGAAATCAACGTCTTTAGGGGTCTTGTCCTTAATTGGACACCATACGCCTTCAAGAAGTTTGATAGGGCGCAGGTTGATGTACTGGTCAAAGTAGAACCTTGCGGCAAGCAGGATACCTTTTTCAAGTACACCGGGTTCGATCCTGTCATCTCCGATAGAACCGAGATAGATCGCCTCGTAATTTGAAAGCTCTTTGAGTGAATCCTCGGATATCAGTTCACCTGTCTCAAGATAGTGGTCTGCACCGTGTGGGTATTCTATCCAGTCAACATCGAATCCGAACTTTTCTCCAGCTGCATCGATGACCTTCTTACCCTCAACTATGATCTCAGGGCCGATACCGTCACCAGGCAGGACTGGTACTTTATATTGTGCCATAAATTTCCTCCAATTGGTTATTCCAGGTTAAATTTTCATATTTTATTCAGGTAGCGTGAACGCTGATAGGTATCAACGTAAGAACAAAAAGGAAAAGCAAGATCAATCAATGATCTTCCTTGTGTATTCCTTTAATCCGCCGGCATCTACAATACCGCGGACAAAATCAGGTAAAGGTGTAGCCTGGTACTTCTCACCTTTTGTAAGGTTCTCGATAGTACCAGATTCAAAGTCTACGGAGATCTCATCTCCATCATCTATCTTGTCGGTGTCAGGGCACTCAAGGAGTGCAACACCAATGTTAATTGCGTTCCTGAAGAAGATCCTTGCAAAAGACTTTGCGATAACGCATCCGACCTTTGTTCCTTTAAGGGCGATAGGTGCATGTTCTCTTGATGAGCCACATCCGAAGTTGTTGCCTGCAACAACAATGTCGTTTTCCTTAACGTTCTCAGCAAAATCCGGGCGCACTCCGATAAAAGTATACGGCGCCAGTTCCTCGGGAGTGTTCATTACGAGGTATCTTCCAGGGATGACGGCATCAGTGTCAACATCATCTCCGAACTTCCATACTCTTCCTTTCATTATAATCACCGGTGATATTTTCAAGTAAGTGTGAAATCTATGCTCTGATTATATCTTTCAGTTATTTAAGTACTTTCTACCGGCATAATATTTCCGTGTCAACATATAACTTTGGCACAATATCAGAAGATCTCAGGCAAAACGCTCGACCTTCAGGTCAATGCCGTCAACAAGGACCTTTGGCTTTGTGATAATGCCATCCAGATGGAGGTCAACGGTAACATCCCCTCCAAAAGTGGAATTGTCTCCCAGTGCAATATGGATCGTGCCGCCGACCTTTTCATCCTCAAGAATGACCCCGATAAGCATTGCAGCCGGATTGATGCCGATCCCCAGCTCTGCGATGTTACGCCCGTCCGGTCCGACATCGTTCACCATCCTTTCAAGCTTTTCAGCACCATCGCCTTCAAAGCTTACCGCCTTCCTGTCCTTGATCTCGATGACCAGCGCCCCTTCAAGCAGTCCTATACCTCCCATGGACCCGTCGATCACAGCTTTTCCGTTCACATTTTTCGGAGCTATGTACATCTCTCCTGCCGGAAGGTTGGTGGTCGTACCTTTCTCGTGGCACATGCCGGTGTCCGCCATCCATTCCCCACCATCAACATCAATGACAAGGTCAGTTCCCAGTTCAGTGGTGATGCGTACTTCCTTTGATCCCTTGAGAGTTTCAAGCAATTCCTCTGCTAAGCTGTTTATCTTCTCATAATCAGCGTTCAAGCCGCCTTCCTTCATCATGCCGATGGTAATTCCCGGCATTGTGGCGGTTCTCGTACCGTTCTCGGATGCATGTTTGCGTGCCTGGGTATGTGTAAGTGACTTTGATGCAGGAGCAAGCAGGACATCAGAGCTCTTCATAGCCTCTTCAACAAGCATAGGCGGTTCTGAACCGTGTTGTTCCCTTGGTTCCATTGTCAGCATCAGGGTCTCGCATCCCGCTTCGACCGCAGAGGTATACAGTGCCTTTGTGATCTTCTCGTCAGTGCATGTATCAGTAACGATAAGCACAGTTTCTCCTTTCTTCGCACCCATGCAGGTGTTGATCACCATGTCCGCACTTCTCTTAATATCCATTATTCTCATCTCCTTTCATTCAATGCACTTGGCTCGTTCCCGCCATGCCAGCTGTATCTTGGCCTGATCTTCACAAGGTGTGTGCTCTCTGACGTATCATCTACAACGAATGCTATGCCTCTCTCCAGTCCCATCTTCCTGATGGCATCCCCTATGTTCTCTTTCATGTATGTCGGACGGATGGCTTCCAGTGCCTCAATATCATCTCTTGCAGTGAGCCTGTGGCATATCACAATGTCGGACTGGGATATAATGTCCGGATGCAGTGCCGCAGGTCGCTGGGTTGCAAAGATGATTGATAGTCCCGGTTGCCTTCCCTGTCGCACCCACTCGTTGATAAGGACGTCTGATGCTAAAGTCTCTCCTTTTGAAGGCACGAACAGGTGGGCTTCATCGATGAACATCCAGACCATGGGCATCTTCTGCTCGATCTCCTCATCGCCCATGATCATTCTCTCATAAGAACGCCTTTCCTGCAAACGTCTGGTATAGATATCTCTTGCAATGATCCCCACTACCGCAGAGCGTACGATCTTGTTCTCGATAGCGCTCACATCAAGTACTGATGTGCATCCGCGTTTGATAAGTTCGGAAATTCCGCAGGCATCCTTTTCAAAAACTCCCCATGAGGCAGCGGTCCTCAAATAGTTCTCAGCTGCCATTTTCGTAACATCATCCGTCCTGTCGTCCGCGTTGATCCTGTTAATGATATCTCCGAAGGAAAAGTTCCCTTCATTTTCCCGCATCTCCTCTATTATCCTGACCAGAAGCACTCCCAGCGGAGATGTCACTTCTATGTTGAAAAGTTCACACCAGTCATAACCATGTAAATGTGCCACAGGGATCGAGAACGGCTTCACTTCGATATGCCTTTCCTTATACTCATCCACATGACCTGCAGGCACAAAGACCTCTGCATTGAATCCTGCCGGTTCCATATTCCATTCCTGCAGCAGCTCTGCCTGGGGATTATTACCTCTTCCAAGTGTCCAGAATATTCCCATTGTGTCGATAACAAGGGATGCGACATTCTGCCTGATCTCCTGGGGCAAAAGTGCGATCTCCTCGATGAGGGTCCCCATGGTATAGGATTTTCCATAGCCCCTTTTCCCGCATATCAGGATCGCGTGTGGTTTTAATGCATCAATGGCGACATGTGATCCTGAAGACCTGTCAAGGGCGAGGTATCTGCCAATATGAAGCACTCCCTCTTCGTTCTCGTCCCTTCTGCCGAGTATATAGCGCTTTTTGACCACGCCGGCTTGAACATCATCCTTTAGTTTTATCATTTAGTTCTAATCAATAACTATGCATATATGATTTTTCACCGGTGAACAAATGGTGCTGAAAAACTTTGCATGTACGGTCCCGCGCTCCCTTTCCTATCTGCCATTAAGAAAAGTGGTACACCTATTTGGAGCTCTTTTTCCGGTGATAGCGGTCTATTCCGGAAAGGAGATCGCAGTAGGACTTGTCATGTTCCTCACTTTTCTCTTTCTGGGGATGGAGCTGATAAAACCAAAAATAAGGTCGTATTCACTTTTCAAGGTCCTCTGGAGAAAGAACGAGTACGAAAAATTTGCTTCAGCACCTTTGCTTTATTTGGTGTCGATACTGGCACTTCTGTTGTTATCCTACAGGCTGGATGAGGGCATATGTTATGCTTCCATCGTTGTGCTTGCAGTTGGGGATGGCCTTGCTACGATCATAGGTATTCACGGGAAGATGTGCTATGGGGATTCATCGAAGACGATTGAAGGAACTGCTGCTGGCATCCTCGGGGCAATCCTTTGTGGCTTTCCATTTGCAGGTCCCCTGTCTATTGCAGGCGGGATCGCAGGCATGTATGTGGAAGCAAGGTCCGAAAGATCAGACAACCTGACGGTTCCATTTGCAGCTCTTCTGGGTATGCTTATTATGCAATTTCTGGTCAATACTTATATATCGATAACTGCCTGAATATATTGCTGAAATTTACTTATTTATAGTGTATATTTATTGAATTGATAGGAACTGGATCATGAAACTAACCTTTTATCGAAATCTGCTTGTATTGCTGATGGTGTTCCTCTCATTGTCAGCCGCAGGCTGTGAAGATATTGAGAACGGTGTAAATGAGATCGAAGGCTCGATCTCACAGACAATGGAAAATATTGATTTCCTGCGCTGGACAGCGGATTCTGCTGAGGTCCTGCTTGATGATTATGAAGCTATAAAGTTCGCAGCTTCTGAAAGGGATAGTGTCCTGCTGGAGGAAGGCGGGATAAAGCTCAAGGAAGATTCCGAAAGATATCTTGAGGAGCTTGAGGGTTTTTCGTTGTCACCTTCGGTCGAGGGTATTGCTACTGAATATGCAGATTTCCTCCAACGTTCGTATGAATTTGGTGAGTTTGTGGAAACTAATTCTCAGGAAATTGATTTCGAAGCTCTTGAAAAGACCATGGAGCTTATGAACGAGACATCTGAACTGATCAATGATGTCTCCTATATGGCGGAGCAGGAATCCTGAGTGGGTTCCCAAATCCGTACATCACTGGTAGCAATACGTGGGCGGGAAGTATCCCACAGATGCTTTGTCAAAAGTAAACGGGGGATCCATAGATTTCCCCTCAATTTCAAAAAGAGTGACGATTGTTAAAAATGAGGGGCATGAAACCCGCTCATGACACTATCATTTCAAGTTTGCCCAATTTCGCTGCAAGCTTGATCTCCTGGGAGATCCTCTTTCCTGTGGACAGGTCCGGCTCAATGAGGTCGGAATATGGTGATCCTGAAGTGTAGATGTTCGTACCGGCGACGATACGTGCAGATATCTCAAAGACCTTGATCTCAAGTTTATCTGTGAACACGGTTTCAAGACAGAAAGGTCCTATCATGCCACCAAAGAGGTCAAGGGACTCTTCAACGACCTTCTCTCCAAGGGAGAATATGTGGGGCAGGAGTGATTCCCTTGCAACAAGTGGAACGTTTCCGGTAACTACATAGGTAGGGAGAATGCCTGCATCTTCAAGTTCACGCGGGGAGCCGAGCCTGAATATCTCATCAGCATTGGCTTCAACCCTGCGGTCCATGCTTAGCATCTCAAGTATACCATTGCTCAACTTGTAGCCTTCCTCCCGTATTGGGGAATAGAAGAAGTGAAGGTAATATCTGGTGCCGACAATGAACTCCTGGATCGTGAACTTCTCGTTTGGGTCGATATTCTGCTTGAATTCATCATAGTTCTTTGCAACAAAGAATCCTCTGCCACCTTTTGCTCCATGATATTTCACCATGACAGGGCCATCTATCTTTTCCGGGTCGACCACTTTTGGCATGTGTATCCCAGCACCTTCGAGCCATTCCCTTTCCTTGTCCCTGTCGGATTCCCATTCAAGGACAGCGCGGTTGCCAAAGGATGGGACCGGAAGTTCTGCGAAGTTCTTAGCACCCATGTATTCTACAAAAGAACCGTGAGGTATTATGATCGCATTCTTTTCGACAAGTTCCTGTGCTATCTTTGGAATGTCGGCATAGCTCTCAACAACGATATATTCGTCAGGTTTTGCTTTTGGGAAAGCATCATAAAAACGCGGAGGCTGGCCTACACAGATCCCTATTGTCTTCAATCCCTCTTTACGGGCTCCATCAAAGATCTGGAGGCTTGAGTGTGAGCAGACGGTTGCAATAGCAAGATCATCTAGATCGTACTTGCTTATTATCTCAGAGATCTGTTGTTTTGATATCATAGTTTCGCCTCAAAAATTTAAATTAGATTGTATTATCTTGTATTTAAGTTTGTGGCATGAAATAAGGATTGATTACTTTTCATAAAGAAATAAAAAATATATTCCCAATGTTATTCTATGTACTCGAATGTGTGTGGAATTATGGTAATCATATTATAGATAGAGGTCTATATGTGGCATCAGTGATTCAATGAGAGTTGCACTCAAAATTGCATATGTCGGATCAAACTACCATGGATCTCAGGTCCAGGCCCAGGTTCCAACCATAGAGGGTGAGCTTTTCAAAGCATTGAAAGAGCTGGAGATTATAAAAGATCCAGGGTCAGCTAATTTTATCAGTTCAGGACGCACAGACGCCGGAGTCCATGCCATGGGGCAGGTAATTGCCTTTGACACCGATGTGCCCAATCTGGCGATACCCCGTGTGATCAACTCAAAGCTCCCGGGAACCATCTGGGCGTGGGCACATTCGCTAGTCCCCGACAATTTCGATCCTCGCAGGCATGCGGTAGGTCGAAGCTACCGTTACATCATGTGCGGGGAGCAATATGACATATCCAAGATAAGGTCTGCTTCAAAGCTTCTGATCGGAAGTCATGATTTTGCTAATTTCTGCACGACCGATGCAGGGAGGGGCACTGTCAGGAATGTTGAACGTATAGATGTCAGGGTCAGTGGCAACCTTACGCGCATTGATGTTGAGGCGAACAGTTTCCTGTGGAACATGGTCCGCAAGATAGTAACTGCATTAATGATGGTGGGAAGCGAAGTTCGCGATGAAGAATGGCTGGAACAGATGCTTGACCCCGATTCCTACGAGGAAGGTCTGGAGCCTGCACATGCATACGGGCTTGTTTTCATGGATGTACGCTATCCAATACCTATTGAATGGATCGAGGACGGTTATGCCATACGCAGGGCGCATGAGCGTGTCCACGACCATCTTGTACGTTACAGGGTCATGGCCGATGTGCTGGAGCATCTCCTCCCAATAGTTCCGCCTTCAGATGAGCTATGAACTCAGACCATCGCATCGGTATCAATGGTATTGATATCCCTTACAGTCTTAGCCATCGCAAGGTGAAACGAGCACGACTGGAGTTCCGGGCTGGCAGGCTGAATGTCGTTGTCCCCAAAAGCTTTCCGGACCATGAACAACTTATCCTGAGGCACAAGCTGTGGGTGTACAGGCGTTACACCGATTCACTGGCTACCATTGAGAATGCCGCTTCCAAAAAGCTAGTGGGCAGGTCCGATGGTGAATTCAGGGATCTTGTCCTTTCTTTTACCAATAAGATGGCCGATGAGCTTGGGGTGATGCCTGATAAAGTGACCTTCCGGAAAATGAGGACTAAATGGGGAAGTTGCAGTTCCGCAGGTCGGCTGAACTTCAACAGGCATTTGATGCACCTGCCTGAAGACCTTGTCGAGTATGTAGTCTTCCACGAAATGGCACATCTTATAGAATTAAGGCACAGCCCTCGGTTCTGGCAGATGATCGATTCCAGGTTCGAGGACCGGAGCCACTAGGATCGTGAGCTTTCCGCTTACTGGTACCTGATACAGGATTCTGTGCAGAAATGAGCCTATTTGGTCATTCGGGTTTTTGAAGTACAGTGATTTTCCGTGTCAGGCTCTTGTGCACCCGTTGTAAATACTGAGCTTTAGTGATGAAGCCTGCATCCTTTACGAATTCAGCTATATCTATCTCTGAGACGATTATGGTCGTACCACCTGGTTTCAGCACTCTGTACATCTCGGCAAAAGATGCCTCGTAGAGGTGGTAAAGTGATTCTGCCTCGATCCTTGCCGAACGTCCGTAGGGCGGGTCTGCGATGACAGCATCAACCGATGCGTCCACAAAAGGTACTCTGCAGGCATCTCCAAGCATCATGGTGTGGTCGGCATTGAAGTGCTGCAGGTTCATATGTGCACCGACAGCGATCTTATAGCGAACCTCCAGTCCGATAACTCTCGCACCGACAAGACCTGCTTCCACAAGTATCCCTGCGGTACCACAGAACGGGTCGAACACAATGTCCTTTTCCTTGACCATGGCCATGTTCACAAGTGCACGCGCCACACGGGGTCGGAGCACACCGGGATAGAAGAATGGCTTTTTGTGGGGAGCACGTGCTTCATAGGCACTGCGGTCCACAGATGCAATGACGGAACCAAAAACGCATTTTTCGGAAAGGATCAGCCTGAACTCGACATCAGGTTCTTTCAGGTTCGCATTGAAACCTTTCCTGTAGATGGCACCGCCAACACGCCTTTCCATGTCTGCACAGACAATGGTGGAATTATGCTTGATGCGTTTTGCACGCACAACATATTTCTGGTCCTTGTTGATGTGCTCCGATACATCGGCTTTCTCAGCGATCTCAAGAATAGTGTCCACATCTGCAGGACAGATCTCAATGACCTTCAGTATGTGATGTGCCATTGCAACACGTTCAGCGACGTAATTGAGCTTACGTTCCACTTCCTGGGGGTCGCCTTCAATGTCCACAACAAGGCACTGGTCAAAGTAATCCCTCTCTTCATATTCAAGTTCAACAAGGTCAAGGCAGGCAAGAACCTCTGCTCGGGGCAGGTCTTCATGCTCGCCTGACAGTTCAAATGCGTATAACATGGTAGAAACGAGATGTTCTCAGAACATCATTTCAAGTGCTTCATGTCCCTTCATGCCGGCCTTGATGCCAAGGGCCTTTGCGTGGTTTGTAACATCCAGCACTTCGGCGTGCAGCACGTCCTCGAAATTGTTCACGCCTCTGACCTTTGCTGCAACATCGCCTAACTTATTTGCCATCTCAGTGTCCATGTATCCGCACATAACAAAACCCTTGTCTGCTCTTATGACAAGAAGAGGGGCGTTCTGCATCTCGAGCTTCAGTCCAATAGCAGTTCCATTTTCAAGTGGTATCTGTTCTATTATCATGAACAAAAGGAATCTTTCACTTTATATTAATGTTTTCAGGACTTTCTCACTCTGGTACTTCATCGGCTTCAGTTTCAACTTCGGTTTGAGCTTCGTCCCTGGTAAAATCGATGGTGATCTTTCCTTCCTCTTCAAAGAAACCATTGATGGCTGTTCGGTTGTCCTTTGTATCAATTGTTTTGATCTTGATACCATCGTATGACAGCAGTTTTGCACCTGAAGGCATGGTAATGTTGACCTCTGTATCTGCCTGTCCTTCAAAGGTCATGCTGTTACCCATGTCAAAGAAGTTCCTGTCAAAACTGTAGGTCACAAAATACATGTTGGTGATGTTGGCTGTCTTGGAAGTGCTTCCCAGGACGTCCAGTGAGATCTCAGCATCCACATCTGTAACATGTACGTCCTCTGAGCTGCTATCAAATGCGACGTCCAGTTCTTCCATAAGCGTTGTCTTGAGCCGGTTCCTTGTAAAGTAATCCACTTTCATGAGTTCCCAGGCACTGACATGGTCATCGTCATTCCCTACCTCGGAATCGATAAAACCTCTGTATGATATGGCCACCTCTCCGTTGTAGCCTTCGGTATAATCCCATGTCATCCCATCCTCTTCCAGGACAATATTATTGGTCCATGTAAATGCGGATGAGATAGTTGCAACGGACATGATGAATACAATGGCTAATGTCAATATCAGTGCAGATCTCATTGTAACAGTCTTCATTTAGTGGTTATCTCACAGCCGTCATCGGTAACAATAACGGTGTGTTCTGCCTGGGAGACCAGCCCTCCTTCAACTTCCTTGAGCACAGGGTATGATGTGATGATGCCTGCCTTCTCAAGCTGCATAAGTGAATAGTCAAGTTTGTCTGAGGTGAGCCACCTTCTTGCGAAAGGAAGTGTCCTGTAAGGGGCGACTTCTTTCAGCACTTTCCTCGCTGCAGGTAAGCGTATTGGCTTGTTCCCGACTACTGAGAATATCTCCGTCAGTGCCCCGTCAGCGATCCTGCCTGCCCCGTCTGTGGCGAAAGGCTCAATGGCAATGATGTCCCCGGTTTCAAGTGTTGCACCGTGGTCGATATGCCTGTTAGGAATACTGGGGGGTGCATGTGCGAGGTATTGTCCGACCCCATGACCGGTGAGATTGACGATCGGTTTGAACCCATGTTCATGGATCGTGTCTTCAATGACCGCCCCAAGTTCTGCTGTGTTCACACCACTTCTGACTGTATCGATGGCTGCATATAATGCGGCCTCTGATGCCTTTACAAGATCTGCATTCTCATTTGTAAGATCTACTGTAAGGGCAGAATCTGCAATATAACCGTCAATATGAACTCCAAGGTCAAGTTTTACGACATCTTCGCCGAAGACCGTTTCATCTCCTGCAAGGGGTGTTGCATGTGCTGCTTCGTCATTCCTCGAAATGTTGCACGGGAATGCAGGGAAGCCCCCAAGCTCGATGGTCCTCTGCTCGACATGGTCTGCAACTTCCAGAAGGCTTGCTCCGACCTTTATCTTATCCTTTGCCTCGTTTCTCACTGTTGAGAGGATCTCTCCAGCTTTCCTGTACTTACCGATTATCTCCTCTATTTCCTGAAGTTTATCTTCCATATGTCTGCACCAGCTTTTGATATATAATTGGTTTTAGTAGACTTAAACTACAAATTCCTTTTCCATTTTTGTTAAATTCTCAAATCCGTCCTCTGTGATCACGACCATGTCCTCAAGACGTATCCCGCCAAGTTCCGGATAGTAAAGGCCCGGTTCGATGGTGACCACATGCCCTACCTCAACTTCCCCGTCCTGCATGGACACAGCAGGCTGCTCATGGATGTCCAGCCCCACACCATGCCCGGTGGAGTGTATGAATCCCACTTCAGAGCTGTTCCTGATGGTTGCATAACCTCGCTTTTCGAACTCATCACAGACCGCATTATGTACCTCACTATAGAGCGCTCCGGGTTTCAGTACAGCAAAAGCCGCCTCCTGTGCAGCATGGACTGCCTCGTACATGTCCTTCAGTTCCTTCGAAGCCTCCCCTTTGAGCACTGTCCTTGTCATGTCTGCAAAGTACCTGCTCCTCTTACTGCGCGGGAATATGTCGATGACTATCGGCTGGTTGACGGTTATTTCTCCTTCCCCCTCCCAGTGAGGATTCGATGACTTCAATCCGCATGCCACGATCGTGCTTTCAGCCTCGCATCCATGGTCAAGAAGGGTGTGCTCTATTGCAGCACGGATGGCTTCCGATGTAAGTGCTTCCTCTCCGGAGTATAGGATCCCGTTCTTTACACTGGCATCAGCGATCAGCCCGATGGCAGTTTCCATTGCCTTCTCACAGGCATACTGGGAAGCCTTTATCTTCTCGATATCTTCCGAAGCCTTCTTTTTCCTCATTTCCTTGAAAGGGCTTTTCGCAGGGATCACAGAGAATCCCAATTCTTTCAACTTCTGGGCAGTGAAAAGTGGGAAATCATGTGGTACCATTATGTGCCTGACTCCCTTCTGCTGGAAAAGTGCAGCAAGGCAGTCACAGTACGCAAGCTCCCCGTCCTTCCTTTCTTTCAGTTTTTCAAGATAGCCGTATTCCTGCATGGTATGTACATCGGCTACCCGGGATTCCATCCTGGCACGGTTCAGCTCCATGGTGGAAACAATAAGGATTTCCTGTCCTTGCTCTGTCTGGATATATGAGAAAGGATCTCCTGCAAGAAAATATGTTGAATAGTATATGTCTGCATTATTCGAGTTCCCTATCATCAGGAATGCATCACAGTTGTTGTCGGCAAGGGATGGAGTAATGTCAAGTGTATTCTTTTTTTGTTCCATGTAATTGGATTTGTTATTCTACTACATAAGCTTACATGGTAATTCTTTTTCGAGTGATGTTCATGTATATCGCTGCCAGCAGACGATGTGAGTCGACGTGTGTACATGGGATAAATTTATGTGGACATTTCATACATAACAATGTACACAGATACTACTATCTATGCAGCCGGAGTTTTCCACACAGAACTGGTATTCTCTCAGGGAGTTCAATAGCTTCCTTTACGATATCAGGTACATTCTGCTATTCTACGTACTCGGTGATTTCATCACAACAGTTCAGGCACTGAGCATTGGTGTTGAAGAGAACGGGTTCCTGGCCCTGGTCATAGCAGAGTTCGGAGTGTGGGCATTCTTTGTCCTGAAGCTTGCTTTTGTCTTGGTAGTATACTGGTTCTACAAGGATCTCATGTCCTCTTCCGATTCAAAGGTATCTGAGATGTGGCCGATGGTCAAGGGCGTCATCACTTTTGTGGGCGTGTTCCTTGTTGTTAACAATCTGATGGTCATCTGGGGGAACTTCGGTATTCTGCAGTTGTTGGGGATTGGGTCGTTGTAACAACGTTTGTTGTGAAATCCAGTCTTACTTTTCGATTTCTGGGATTCCTATTAATTCAGTTGTCTAAACTGTTTTTTCTTATTTTGGCCTGAATTCTTTTGTTCTCAACTGAGCATTAGCACAAAAGAACTTAATATGTGTTATTCTATTAATTAACACTAATATTTAGATATTTATTGTTATTTTAATTCAATCTATTCAATTACATATGGTTCAATTACGGAGTTGAGAACATAAGATCCATCATCTTCGCAGGCGGCTCTAGAGCACACCTCTGGTGCTTAAGCCAAAAAAAGTTTGATCAAATTAAAACAATAATATTCATTCAAGAGTATGTACCATTCAACTGGACAAATACTCTCTGAATTTAATTAAAAATCTAAATATAGTGCCCCTTTCCCAGTCAAATATGACTTATTAACTAGTTTACTTGGAGAATACTGATGAAAGTAATTATTCCCGCTGCAGGCACCGGAACGCGCCTGTTCCCACACACCCACACCAAACCAAAAGCTATGGTCTATATTGCAGGCAAACCGATCATAGGTCATATCCTTGATAGGATGATAAATCTTGAGCCAGAGGAGATAATACTTATTGTAGGGTATCGCAAGGAGCAGTTGATTTCATACGTGAACGAAAATTATCAAGGAATATTTAACATCAAATATGTGGAGCAGGCAAATAGGCTTGGCTTGGGGCATTCCATATATATGACACGCGAATATGTGAAAGATTCGGATGTCATGATAGCTCTTGGAGATATGATATTTAAAGCGGGATATCTTGATTTCTATAAGAAGCATGCTGGGAATGAAAAATGTTCAGGTTCAATAGGGGTAAGGGAAGTTGAAGATCCCAGAAAATACGGAATTGTTGAGCTTGAGAAGGTCTCATCATGCATAAAAAAACTCGAAGAAAAGCCTGAATCCCCGGCATCCAACCTTGGAATAGCAGGAGTATATTTCATAAAGGATACACAAATGCTGTTTGAAGTCCTGGAACAGATGATAAAGAACGATACAAGGTCCCGTGGGGAATACCAGCTGACAGATGCACTTCAGAAAATGATACAACTGGGAAGCAGGCTAAAGACGTTTGAGGTCTCAAGCTGGTATGACTGTGGTCATGCAGAATCGCTCCTTGAAACAAATCAAGTGTTGTTGAACGAAAAAGAGAACATAAGCTGTGATTATGAAAGTGTGGATTCTGTGATAATACACCCAGTAGCGATCGGGAAAAATGTGAAGATTACAAATTCCGTCATTGGGCCCCATGCATCGATAGCAGAAGGTACTTTTGTGGAGAGCTCAATAATATCAGACAGCGTGATTGGCTCACGCACAAATATATCAAATGTGAACCTTCAATCATCCATTGTTGGAGATGATGCAAACGTTGTGGGCAAGCACAACTCTTTAAATATAGGTGACTCTTCTTCAATAGAGTTTTAAAAAGTGATAACATGAAGTCAATAGTAACCGGTGGCGCAGGTTTTTTGGGATCGCATCTGTGTGATCTTCTGCTTGAGAAAGGACATGAGATTATTTGCATAGATAATCTTGTGACAGGTAATGCAAAGAATATCGATCACATCAATTCAGAGAGATTCACATATTTGAAACATGATATAACAAAACCCATCTATTTCGGTGACAAGATCGATTACATATTCCATCTTGCAAGTCCCGCATCACCTGTTGATTATCTTGAGTTACCGATACAGACCCTGAAGGTTGGAGCCCTTGGTACATACAACATGCTTGGGCTTGCAAAAGAACATGGAGCTCGGTTATTGATTGCATCCACATCTGAAGTATATGGTGACCCACTGGTGAATCCGCAACCTGAAAGTTACTGGGGTAACGTAAACCCCATAGGGCCCAGGGGAGTATATGACGAGGCAAAGCGCTACGCTGAAGCCATTACTATGGCATACCACAGGTATCATGGAATCGATACTCGTATCGTGCGAATATTCAATACATACGGACCACGTATGCGTGTGCATGATGGAAGGGTTGTTCCAAACTTCATAAACCAAGCTCTAAAAGGTGAGGACATAACCGTATATGGTGATGGTTCCCAGACACGCTCTTTCTGCTATGTTTCCGACCTGGTAGACGGGATATACAGGTTGATGATGTCTGATTTCACAGAGCCCGTGAACATAGGCAATCCGGCAGAGATGTCCGTGCTGAAGTTTGCAGAAGAAGTTCTTGAGATAATAGAAAGCGATTCAAAGATCGTGTTCGAAGATCTGCCAGTTGATGATCCAAAGGTCAGAAGGCCAGATATCAGCAGGGCAAGAGATGTACTGGGATGGGAGCCAAAAGTCAGCTTGAAAGAAGGATTAGAAGGAACAGTTGCCTATTTCAAAGAGAAATTAATCAAATAAAAGATCATATTTTTATCACTTTACTAAAATTATGTTTCAATTTTAAATGTGTGAAAATGAATATTTAACTAAGTTACACCAAAAAACCTCATCCCAATTGAAACAATACCACGAATTTGATACTACAAATCAATATTGATCACACTAAATATGTTTTTAAATCGAATATTCTCACGCATAATGAGCATAGGAGAGGTGCAACGGCAGAGTATAGCGTCTTTCGTAGGTCAGATCTCATTTACTTTTATTGGCTTTCTGAGCACGATGTACTTTGCACATACCGTAGGTGCAAGTATTCTTGGTGCTTATTTCCTCTTTACTGCATATTATGGCATTATCAATATGATAACCGATGGAGGGTTTGGAGGCGCTGCAATCAAGCGTATCAGCGAGGGAGAAGAGCAGGATGCATATTTCAGTGCGTTTTTTGTTCTACGCTCTTTGTTTGTAGTTGTGGTTGTATCCACCTTAATTGGTTTCCGGAACTATTTTATTGAATTTGACGATGCAGGAATATTCAGCTGGCTTTTACTGGCTTTGATAGCATCGCTTTTTCATGGTTCGGTGACCAGTGGTGTTGCAGGCACCGGAAAAATGGGTGTACATGCTGCAGGACACCTTGTAAATAACATTTCACGAATTGTTATTCAGGTTGCTGCAGTATTTTTGGGATTTGGTGTTGCAGGCTTGGCTGGAGGCTTTGTCGCAGGTTTGTTTATTGCTGCCATAATAGAGTTGCGTTTTTTTGATTTACATTTTGTACGTTTTGAGTGGTGGCATGTAAAAAGTCTATCATCATTTTCATTCTGGCTTTTTTTGACATCAGCTGGAGTGATTCTTTATTCTTATGTAGATACTATCATGATAGATTATTATCTCAGTAACTCTGATGTGGGTATCTATAGGGTAGTATTTCAATTTGCTTCTTTGGCAACTCTTGCGACAGTTGCAATCCGTACGACATTATGGCCAAAGGTTAGTAGATGGGGTAAACTCGAAGAGATAGAATTTATAGAAGAGTCACTTTCTAGGGCATTCACTTACTCACTAACTTTGGCCATACCAGTATTTGTTGGGGGAATTTTATTTGGAGACAAACTATTGTACTTTTTTTATGGTGCAGATTTTGAAAGAGGGTATCTAACACTGGTTATATTACTCTTTGTCCAAATTGTAAACATATTCCATTATTTTTTCACAATGTATCTTGGTGCATTAAATCACCAAAAAGATTCATTTAAAGTAACAGCAGTGTCAACTGCAGCAAACATTGCGTTGAATTTAATATTAATACCAATAATTGGTATTGAAGGGGCTGCCTGTGCAACTTTAGTAACTATGGGATTAAGTGCTATTTTAGCAAGAAATATTCTGTCACAAATCATAAATATCAAAATAGACAATGGCAGCATATTCAATATATTAAAAGCAGTTTTTTTTATGTCAATAATTGTGGGATGCTATCGGCTATTAATTCCCTTATCAAATGTTTTGCTGACATTAATTCCTGTTTTATTAGGAGCATTGATATATGGAATTTTGATATTGAAATTTGATGTAAAAATGCATGATCAATTTAAAGAAATAGCAACGAAAATGAAAATACCATGGTCGAGTTTATTGTAATTTACAATAATCATCAATACTATTAAAAAGACGGCATAAAAAAATCATATATATAGTAAAACTAACAAATGTATGCACCGTCAACAGAAATATAAATAAAACAATCAAAAAATAAACATACGATGGAACTTATGAAAATGATCCAGAAATACGTTAAACCTCACATATTACAATATATCAAAATAATCCGCCATAGAATAAAAAATCCACTGGTATGGAAAATGCTTTCAGGCTTGGAACAAATAGTTATGGGGGGCAGATATAGAATAATAGTTATAAAGAGGATAACTCAGATTATTGGTTTCTATCGCCTATCTCCATACCGTCCCAAAGGAATAATATCTTCTTTTGAAAGCTGGTTAGAAGATTCCATACCACCTCAGATGGAAGGAAGTTGTATTAAGAAGATTATTCCAGAGCATTCATCTTATCTAAAAAAACCAAATCACATAAATAATGAAGTTCATCCCAATTTCATTGACTGTATGAAATCCTCCCTGCTTACAAAATCCTATCTCTGCTTATTGAAAAACGCAAGTATTGTGGACGAAAAAGGGATAATAATTTCTTATGATGAAAAAGTATATACTGAATTTAATTTCGAAAATGATGATTTTGCAAAAAAAAGTGATGTTTTTAAGTCTTATATTAATAAGCCAGAATTCAAAAAAGAATGTTTAGCATCAATAGCTTCAAATGCATATTCTAATACTTTTCATTGGACTTTTGATGTCTTACCCCGTTTAAAGTTGTTTGAAAATATACTTGATGATATTGATTATTTAATTGTTCCTGATAAATTAAGTAAATTTCAACTGGATTCTCTGACCCATTTAGGACTTTCTGAGAGTAATTTACTCAAATTAAAAAACGGTACTCATTTACAGTGTGAAAAACTGTTTGCTGCATCTTTTCCTAGAAAAAAAGGACATGTCTCAAAATGGGCATGTGAGTTCTTGAGGGAATCATTTATTCCAAAAAATACAGAAAAACCGTATAGATTTATTTATATCTCCAGAAAAGATGCTTTTTTTCGAAGAATAACTAATGAAGAAAAAGTAGAAAATTATCTGATAAGCCTTGGATTTGAAATTATTCAAATGTCCAAACTATCTTTCATGGAACAGATTAGAATTTTTGCAGAAGCTCGAGTTGTTGTTGGTCCTCATGGAGCAGGCCTAACAAACATAGTATTTTGTCAGAATGCGAAGATCCTCGAAATTTTTTCTCCATCTTATGTCCCTACAATGTATTGGATGATTTCAAATAATGTTGGGAACGAATATTACTATCTATTAGGGGAAGATGAGCCTGGGAATACCCATCCTGAATGGAAAAACTTCACAATAGATATGAGTATGTTCAAACAGACAATGAAGATGATGCTAGAAGATATTTAAATTTGTACCTAAAATCATATAACTTTCATAATGGACAATAGGCTCTATAATCTTAAAAGAGAAAACGGTAACTATACTAACCATACGTATATTAGATATTTAATTTATAAAATTGATAACCAACCGTTAAACAGATTACCAAATTAAAAACAAGTGAATAAATAGTATTATGAGACTATCAAATTAGCTTTTCGCTTTAAAAGCGTAACTCTTTTTTCAAGACTACTGGCACCACTCTGAGCATAGCTTATGCATTACATTTATATGGCAGAAAATGGGCCAGTCCATGAAATATTATTACGATGTTTCGGGCGGAATCTGTACCAGAGATTCAATTGCTAACTATCTGAACACAGATAACGTATCAATATGCCAATTTTTGCATTTCCTGGATATTGATGACATTGCTTCTTATGTTGAAAGTAGCTATTATGCCGATAAGGACTGGCACTTTAGGTATAAGATTTCGTCAATGATAAAGCTCATCATTGTGAAATGTTTTAGGAATCTCTCCTTTGAGAAAACAATATCTACCTTAACAAAAGAAGAAGCGCAGCTTCTTTCTTTTGAAGACAATAACGGCATTATGAATATTCCATCCCCTGCAACACTTCATCATTTTGTAAAATACAGACTTGGAGAAGCTGGACTTGATGAAGTAATGTTCAAAATTGGAAAGAAAATCTCCAAAACTACAACGATAAGAGATGCAAAAACAGATTCTACTCCTCTTGAAGCATCAAGATATGACAAGTATGCGGATTATAATCCGCATTACAATTGTAAGATGGACAAAGCTCACATCACTATGATAGGAACGCTTCCAATCTACATGACACATACAAGAGGTACTGCACATGATTCACCTGAATTGAAGACACATATTGATGCATTGGTAGAAATGGGAGTTGATATTGATACTTATGCATTGGATGGAGGTTATGATTCGTTCAGGAATCATGCAGATATCTGGTATAAATTGAATGCAAAACCAGTGATTGCATACTCCTCTGATTCTAAAATTCAATATGAAGGGACGATGGGACGAATTGATCACTGGGTCAATAAGATGTGGAAACTTGGTGGATCTATTCACATGAAATATGAAGAGAAACTACGTTTCCTCTATGAAAATGGAAGGGAAAACAGGTAGGGATGCACTTGCGAAACAAGAACATCGAAGATGATGGATTCGATGAAGATTATTCGCATAGGGGTGAATGTGAACGAGTACACAATCATATTAAGTGGGCTGTAAATTTTGCCATCAGAGGAATGAAAAATAGCAGTAAGAAACTGTATTCAATCATGAATTTTGTAGCGTATCAATTACTTATAACCACAAATTTGCAAAATGGAGTTAAAGAAACTAACTCATTTGCAAATTATGTGTGAGGTAATGTCATCAAATTAGAATGGGAGAATTTATGAGCTAATTTGATATCCTCATTATATTCGACTGGCAATAGCCAAAAGTACAACATCTGGAACAAAAATATATGCCATGATGCTTTTCCCAATTCAGCAACATAGTAGCTATATTTTCCAATTTCAGAAGGTAAGATATACAGTCCACCTAAAAAAAGCAATGCGGTGTAGAAATATGCAGGGGCTTGATATGGAATGCAACAATCATGTCCAAATAGCATCAACAAACCTATAAAGAACAAATTTGTGTTAGTTACTATAAAGAATTTCTACAAATGCTTAATGGATATATATCAAACGAATGTAAAGTAAGTAGATAAATATGAAGCCTAAAACAATTGCAATAATTCCAGCAAGAGGTGGAAGTAAAGGTATACCAAGAAAAAACGTAAGGTTACTTGCAGAAAAACCTCTGATTGCTCACTCTATCGAAGCTGCACTCAATTCCAAATATGTGGAACAAGTACTTGTATCCACAGAAGATCAGGAAATTGTAGACGTCTCAAGAGAATACGGGGCAGATATAATAAAAAGACCAGAAGAACTGGCACAAGATAGTTCACCTACAATTGATACGATCTTTCATGTTATAAATTCCCTTGAAATCCAAAACAACAGTGTAGATGTCGTGGCACTCTTACAGCCAACATCCCCATTGCGCACTGCAGATGATATCGATGATGCCATCGAATTATTTCTAAAAAGCGAATGTGAATCTTTGATCAGTGTTTGTGAAGCAGGACACCCTCCTTTTTGGCATTCTAAAATCGAGGAAGGCTATCTAAAACCCATATTCGATGAAAAATATCTGAATATGAGACGTCAAGATCTACCCAAAACCTATCTTCCAAACGGAGCAATATACCTTTCAACACCTAAAAATCTGAAAAAATATAGAAGTTTCTATTGTCCAAAAACGATTCCATATATAATGCCAATACAAAGAAGCATTGACATTGATACTGAAATTGATTTCATCACCGCTGAAATCCTATTGAAAAGTAATGATTTGTACATAGATGAATAATTACAATCGATTCCAAATAAAATTTAGATATTTATTTATATATAAGGAATTATTCATGCATTATTAGATTGTCTTTGGGGAAACTTATGGAAAAAATAAAAATAGGGAATCGTATTATAGGCAATGGAACGCCTTGCTTTATCATTGCAGAAGCTGGTGTGAATCATAATGGCAGCCTCGAATTAGCAAAAAAATTAATTGATGTAGCAGTCGATGCTGGTGTCGATGCTGTAAAGTTTCAAACATTTAAAGCAGACAAACTAGTGGTTCCAGATGCTGAAAAAGCAGACTATCAGAAAAACACAGCAGTAGAAGAAGATTCTCAATACCAGATGCTCAAAAAACTTGAACTTACAGAACACGAGTTTATGGAGCTTTCAAGTTATGCTAGAGAGCATGATCTAATTTTTTTGTCAAGTCCATTTGATAAAGAGAGTGCCGATTTTCTTGATAGTGTAAGTGTCCCTATTTTCAAAATATCTTCTGGGGAGCTTACAAATATTCCTTTGCTTAAACATATAGCAAGAAAAAAGAAACCTATCATTCTTTCTACTGGTATGGCTACAGTTGGAGAAATAGATGAAGTATTATCTACATTGGCAAAAGAAGGCTCTGAGGGAATAATACTGCTCCATTGTGTTACTAACTATCCGGCAAAGATGGAAGAAGTTAATTTAAACGTAATTAAAACATTAAGGTGCTGTTATAAATTACCCGTGGGTTTTTCAGACCATACTCCTGGAATAGTTGCATCTTTAGCAGCTACTGCAATGGGAAGTTGTGTGGTAGAAAAACATTTTACAATCGATAAAAACTTACCCGGACCAGATCATTCTGCATCACTAAATCCAACTGAATTAAAGGATTTAGTACAAGGGATAAGAGATATAGAAAATGCAATGGGAGACGGTCGAAAAAAGCCAACATCTGCAGAGCAAAAAATAAAAAAATTTGTACGCAAAAGCATAGTCGCAAGTGCAGATGTCCAAACCGATACCGTTATCACAGAATATATGTTGGATATCAAAAGAACCGGGGAAGATAAAGGAATTGAGCCGAAACATTGGGATTATATTATAGGAAGTAAAACAAAAGTTGATCTAAATAAAGATCAACCCATTAAGTGGAACATGATAGAATGAGGAAAATTCTCTATATTTCAGGTACAAGGGCTGACTATGGCCTTATGAAATATACTTTTAATAAAATTCAAAACCACCCCGAACTTCAATTGGAAATAATAGCAACTGGCATGCACTTAATGGATGAATTCGGAAACACCATAAATGAAATAAAAAAAGATGGATTCAAATACCATATAATAGATTCAACCTATGACAAAGATGACAAAGAATCTATGTTAAACTTTATTGGGACTTTAATTCAAAAAATGCCAGATGTAATTGAAAAAATAGAACCAGATATCATTTTGCTTTTGGGAGACAGGGGGGAAATGCTAGCTGGGGCCATTGCAGGAGCATACCTAAGCATACCAGTGGCCCACCTACATGGAGGAGAAATAAGCTCAACCGTAGATGATCTAGCTCGCCATGCAATCACAAAACTTTCAAATATTCATTTACCCGCAAATTTAGAGAGTGCTAAAAGAATTATCAAAATGGGGGAAGATCCTGAATTGGTTTTTGTTGTTGGTGCTCCTGGGTTGGACTCAGTTTTATGTGAAAAATTAATAGAACCTGAAAAAATAGCAGAAATATATGATTTAGATTTGTCTCAACCAATCATTTTGGTATTACAGCACCCTGTAACCCTTGAAGTAGAGGACGCTCCTTTTCAGATTCGTGAAACCTTGGAAGCAGCTCTTGATCTAAAAATCCAAACAATTCTTGTATACCCCAATGCCGATGCGGGAGGGAGGAGTATGATAAATACAATTCAAAAATATGAGAATAATGCATACTTAAAAACGTTTAAAAGCCTTCCTCGAAGAGATTATCTCAGTTTGTTGAATATAGCGAGTGTTCTTGTAGGAAACTCCAGTAGTGGTATCATAGAAGCTGCTTCATTCAAGTTACCAGTAGTAAACATTGGCACCCGTCAAAATGGAAGGGATCGAGCAGAAAACGTTATAGATGCTACATACAAAAAAGAAAACATTAGGGCAAAAATACTTTATTGCCTTTCTGATGAAGAGTTCAAAAATAAAGTTAAATACTGTAAAAATCCGTATGGTGAAGGAACTGCGGGAACCAAAGTCGTAGATATTTTAAGCAAGATACCCATAGATCAAAATCTATTGCAAAAGAGGGCGAACTATTAACATGAGATTCAAAGATTGGAAAATGCCCGAAATCAAAGAGGGAGAATTAACAAAATATAACTGGCTTGTCCAGCATAAAGAAAACCTCAAATTAGGGTATAAAACTGATATTGGGGCATTCAGTTACATCAATGCTAAAACTGGCGTTATAATCGAAGACCATGTACAAATAGGATCCCATTGTTCCATCTATTCAATATCTACAATTGATAATAAAGAAGGGCGGGTTCATCTGAAATCAAATTCCAGGATTGGAAGCCACTCAGTTATTATGCCTGGAGTAACAATAGGTAAAAATTCTATAGTTGGAGCTTTCAGTTTTGTTAACAAGGATATACCTGACAATGTTATTGCTTTCGGAGTTCCTGCAATGATTGTGAAAAAGATAAATCTCCCTGAATCATCAGAGTCTAAAATTTAAACAGGAGTCTAATTAATTGAAATGGAAAATTCCTCTTTTCAAAATATACTGGGACGATTCCGATGTGGAAAACGTAACCGAATCTATTAAAGCCGGGATGTACTGGGCGGAAGGTCCAAGTATCCAGGAATTTGAATCATTAATAGCAGATTACATCGGAACAAAGCACTGCGTCACATTCAATTCCGGCACATCTGCCCAGCATGCAGCAATGCTGGCATATGGGATAAAGGAAGGGGATGAGGTAATTGTTCCTTCATTTACATTTATTTCAACAGCAAATACCCCTTTTTTTGTAGGCGCAAAGCCTGTTTTTGCAGACATTGAAGATAGAACGTTTGGTTTGGATCCGGATTCTGTTCTGGAAAATATTTCCAGCAAAACAAAAGCAATTATGCCGATACACTATGGCGGATGCCCTTGCAAGATAAAGGAACTTAGAGAAATTGCCGAGGATCATGGTTTGATTTTGATCGAAGATGCAGCAGAGGCTTTAGGTGCATCCATCGAAAACAAAAAGGTTGGAACATTTGGCGATACCGCAATGCTGAGTTTCTGCCAGAACAAGATTATAACAACAGGTGAAGGCGGTGCATTGGTAACGGATTCTGAGGAAATTTGCCAGAAATTAAAGTTGATTAGATCGCATGGAAGAGCGGATAATTCACAATATTTCTCGTCAACGGCTTCCATGGATTATGTAAGTCTGGGATACAACTTCAGGATGTCCAGTATTACTGCCTCACTTGGAATATCCCAGATTAACAAGATAGATATCATTATAGAGAAAAGAAAAAAGAATGCTGCCTACCTGACAGCAAGATTGAAACAAGAACTAAAAGATAAAGTAATTACTCCAAATGCTCCTGATTCCTATGAGCATGTCTACCAGTTGTATACAATACTTGCAGATAATAGGGATGAGCTGAAAGACTATTTAGCTGATAAGGGAATAATGACAAAAGTTTATTTTGAACCTGTACATCTTACACATTTTTATGGTCATGTGCTAGGGTACGACTGCAAACTTCCATTAACAGAAGAATTGGCGAAAAAGGTTTTGACGTTACCCATGCACCCCTATCTCACATCTGATGAAATTGACACTATTGTAAGGGAAATAACAAACTTTTATGAAGGAAGATAAAATGCAAGAAATTAATTTCTTCAAAAATAAATCAATTCTAGTAACAGGCGGTACTGGATCTATTGGTAGTGTGATTGTCAAAGAACTTCTGAAACATGACCCACATGTAGTCCGTGTTCTGGATAACAATGAAACAGCTTTATTTAATCTTTATCACGATCTTCGGTCAGAAAAAATAAGACCTCTGGTGGGTGATGTTAGAGATAAAGAGCGAATAAAAAGAGCTATGGAGGAGATTGATATTGTATTCCATGCCGCCGCACTCAAACATGTTCCTTTGTGTGAGTATAATCCATTTGATGCCGTGAAAACAAATATTATAGGAACCCAGAACATAATGGATGCTGCACTTGATCAAGGGGTAGAGAAAGTAATTCTAATAAGCACCGACAAAGCAGCAAATCCTACAAATGTCATGGGCGCTACAAAACTTTTGGCGGAGAGGCTTACAGTATCGATGAACAACTATAGGGGAAGTAGAAATACCGTATTCTCTTGTGTTAGATTTGGAAATGTAATGAATACACGTGGTTCCGTCATTCCATTGTTCAAAAATCAAATCATACAAGGCGGTCCTGTTACTGTTACAGATCCAAATATGACCCGCTTTATGATGACAATCCCAAAAGCCGTCAACCTTGTATTGAAAGCAACCGAGATTGCAGCAGCAGGAGAAATTTTCATCCTCAAAATGCCTGTTGTGAAAATTGGGGATTTGGCTGAGGTCATGGTTGAGGAACTGGCATTAAAATATGGACACAGGCCCGAAAATATTGAAATCAAAAATATCGGGAAAAGGCCTGGTGAGAAGTTATATGAAGAATTGGTGACAGAATATGAAGCCGAATATGCGTATGAAAATGAAGAAATGTTTGTAATCGTACCTGTAAAATTTAGTGAAATCTGCAATTTAGAAGTTCTATTGCCAAATAATTTTAAAAAAACAAATAGAAAACTTTATTCATCTAGTTACAAGGATTCATATTTGTTGAAAAAGGAAGAGATTAAGGAGTTATTGCATTTATTTTCAGAAGTATAATAACTAAATTTTTAATTACACCAATTTGCTCAATATTGCATATTGAAAAGTGATATATAAGAATCCAAAACAATATTTATCAATTATAAGCTTAAAATTGCAAGAATATATCAGGAAAACTTAGGAATTTAAGCTATAATTTCAACCCATGATGAAATATTGAATACAAAAAAGTTAAGCACTTATTATGTAGATATAGCTATTATAAAATAAATAGAGGCGAATATGAGAGTTTTAATATATATGCCTTTTAGCGATTGGGTCCCACATTTTTCAACCGATCTAGAGATTGCTGCCAAACATATTAATAATGGTGATGAAGTCCACGTAATTCAATGTTCAGGCGATTTGCCATCCTGTATTCTTAATGCACATCATTTTAAATTAAAATGTCTTCTATGCAAATCAACACGTAATAGAGGGTTGAATCTCATAAATTTACCAAAACAAAATCGACATGAACTTGCTTTAAACAGTTTCATGAGCGATATAAATTTGCCTGAATTTTCATCCATGAAAGAGCTGAAGAGCTTTAAAATAGATAATGCTGATATTGGAATGGCGGTTGCTTCCACATTGATCAGTATGGTTCGTGAGCCTAATCCGGATATTAATCAATATAAAAGTTTTATCAATAAAAATCTGTCAATGTCAATCGCTGTCTATGACGCAATAAAATCTCATCTTGAAGAACTCAATCCAGACATTTTTTACCTGTTTAATGGAAGATTCGCATCATTAAGACCCGCTCTACGGGCTGCCCAGGCTCTTGGTATCAAAACATTTGTTCATGAAAGAGCCGGTGTTTTGAATAAATACTCACTGACCGAAGACACCTATCCGCATGACATCGAATACCAAAAAAAGCAGATTGAAAACTATTGGAATAGCGAACAATGCATCAATGATAAATACAAAATTTCAAAGCAATGGTTTGAAGAACGGCGAGGTGGAATTGATCAAAGTTGGTTTTCTTTTACCAAATCTCAGATCAAAGGAGCCTTGCCAGAAGGGTTTGAACCATTGAAAAGAAACATTGCAATCTTTATTTCATCAGAAGATGAATTTGAAGCGATAGCAGGATGGAAAAACCCAATTTACAAAAACCAGACCGATGCAATTTATAACATAATAAATTCCGATATCGACGATGATATAGTATTCCATCTTAGAATTCACCCTAATCTGAGAGGTTTAAAAAACACTCAAACACAAGAGTTATCTCAATTAAATGCTCCAAATTTAAATGTCATTCCTGCAGATTCTAAAGTTGACTCGTATCAATTAATGGATGCATGTGAAAAAATAATTACATTTGGATCGACCATGGGAATTGAATGTGCTTTTTGGGACAAACCTTCCATTCTTGTTGGCAGAGCTCTCCATGAAGGTGTTGAAGGATGTTATATTCCAAAAAATCACAATGAATTTATTGATTTGATCAATGGGCATTTAAATCCTGCCAACAAAATAGGAGCTTTAAAGTATGCCTATTGGCAAGCAGTCCGTGGTCAACCATACATATATTATAGTCCAGAATCAGTCAGCTGCGGCAAATTTATGGGGAAATACCTCAAAAAACCCGTGCTGGAACAAATTGAAAGAAAAAGCTTAGCAGTAGCAAAAAAACCAACTGTCAAATCATTGCTACATTTTATGCAACACATTTAATAAAAAATGAAGCTGCAGAGAGAATGTTTTTATAAAGATTGATAATCAGATAACTACCAAAATCAATCGAAAATTTCAACGTGGAGAATAATGCTTTTGACATCACAACCTTCATAGGAAAATTAATAATCTGAGGTCGAAATGAAAATTCTAATCTACATGCCTTTTGCTGATTGGGTCCCACATCTTGCAACCGACCTAGAGATTGCTGCCAAGCATATGAACGATGATGATGAAGTCCACATCATTCAGTGTTCGGGAGATCTGCCATCCTGTGAACCAAATCCAAACCATCTCAAATTAAGATGTATTTTATGTAGATCAAGGCGAAATAAGGGATTGGATATTATAAATATGCCAAAACAAAATCGACATGAGCTTTCTTTAGACAGTTTCATGAGAGATATGAATTTGCCTGATTTTTCATCCATGCAAGAGTTGAAGGGCTTTAAAATAGATAATGTTGACATTGGAATGGCGGTTGCATCCACATTGATCAGTATGGTTCGTGAGCCTGATCCGGATATAGATCAATATAAAAGTTTTATCAATAAAAATCTGTTAATGTCAATCGCTGTCTACGATGCAATAAAATATAATCTTGAAGAAATCAAGCCCGACATTTTTTACCTGTTTAATGGAAGATTCGCACCGTTAAGGCCCGCTCTGCGAGCTGCTCAGGATCTTGGTATCAAAACATTTGTTCACGAAAGAGCCGGCGTTTTGGAGAAGTACTCCCTAACTGAAGATAGTTATCCTCATGATATCGAATATCAAAAAGGTCAGATTGAAGAATACTGGAATAACGAATTCTCTGATACCGAGAAAGATGAAATAGCAACACGGTGGTTTGAAGAGCGCAGAGGCGGAAAGGATCAAAGCTGGTTTTCATTTACCAAATCCCAGATAAAAGGAAACTTGCCAGAAGGATTTGATTTATCGAAGAGAAACATTGCAATCTTTATTTCATCACAGGATGAGTTTGAAGCAATATCAGGTTGGCAAAATCTAATTTACAAGAACCAGACGGATGCAATTGATGACATAATAAATGCTGCTCTCGATGATGATATTATTTTCCATCTTAGAATTCATCCAAATCTAAGAGGCTTAAAAAATACTCAAACGCAAGAATTATCTGAATTGAAAGCACCAAACTTGAATGTCATTCCTGCAGATTCCAAAATTGATTCTTATCAATTAATGGATGCATGTGAAAAAATCATAACTTTTGGCTCAACCATGGGGATTGAAAGTGTTTTTTGGGGTAAACCTTCAATTCTTGTTGGCAGAGCACTTTATGAAGGTGTTGAAGGATGCCATATTCCAAAAGACCGTAATGAACTAATTGATTTAATCAACCAACATTTAGATCCTGCCAATAAAACAGGAGCTTTAAAATATGCCCATTGGCAAGCTGTTAACGGCCACCCATACATATATTATAGTCCAGAAACAGTCAGAGGCGGCAAATTTATGGGTGAATATCTGAAAAATCCGATATCTGAAAAAATTAAGGCAAAAATCTTATCAGTAAATTGGCTTTCACAATTTATATTCAACTCTGCTTACTTAATAAGGAAAATGACATGGAAAGTCCGTCAACGATTCTGATTGTTTCGAATGAATGACTTCTCAAAGGCGAGAATATTTGTAAAAATAATCTTTTTCATATCTCGATAAATTATAAATGGTTATAAACAATGTTAATCGATATGATTAATCTGTTATCAATCTGGCAGTTCCTTCTTGTATTTGAAATCGTTCTTTTTTCCTCATATACTTTAATTATGTACATGTCTTCCAAGAAAAAAGAAGAACTGCCTGATATTGACAATTTACCAACAGTTACATTGATCATACCAATGTATAACGAAGAAAAAGTAATCAAAGAAAAAATAGAAAATACTGCTCAACTGGATTATCCTCATGAAAAATTACAGGTAGTATTGTTGGATGATTATTCCACAGATAAATCTGAAAAAGTGTCTTTGGATACAATAGGTCAAACTTCTTTGAATGCTACGGTTGTAAAGAACGAGGGTGGCAAAGGAAAAGCAAGAGGTTTAAACTGGATATTTTCCAGTATCAATAGTGGAATAACTGTAATATCTGATGCAGATGCATTATTGAAAGAAGATTCATTGTTGGAGATCACAAAAAATTATGTTGATCCTGAAATAGGCGGAGTTACAGGGAAAATTATCATCCTCTCTGATAAAACAAGGATGTCAAAATCACATGAAGATTCATATCGTTTTTACTTTGATATCTGGAGGCAGGGTGAAAGTAACATAGACTCCGTCTCAGTTTGCAATGGTCCTTTGATGAGCTTTAGGACATCTATTCTAAAGAAAATAAAGATCGATCCTAATGCATATGCAGATGATTCAGATATGTTGTTTAAAATAATTGGACTCGGCTATCGTGTCATCTACGAACAAAAAGCGATTGTATATGAGAGAGTACCCTTAAGTTTTAAAGGACGTACTATCCAGAAAATGAAACGTATAAACGGTTTAAGAAAAGTATACCTGAACAACTATCGGCTGATTGGAAAGGGTGGCTTTGGTAAAGTAATATATCCATATGCACTTCTAACTCACATCATTTCCCCGATTGCAGTTCTAGGATTGGTATTTCTTTATCCTGCTGTTGTTTTTAGTGAACCTCTATACGGGTTTTTCTTGTTATTCTTTATTCTACCAAAATTAGGGGGAATCTTAGTTTCCTTCATGGTAACTCAGTTCATCATGAATTTCTCATTCCTTGTTCCGACATCTGGATCATGGGAGGCAGTTGAAGATGCAAGGTACAGTCTGGATTCAAACGACAATGTTTAATTATAAAGTATGAAATTTGTAACACAAATAAAATATTTATTGATGCCGATTGTCATAGCTGACGACAGCAATAAATAATTATGAAAAATTAATTATAGAGAAGACTCTTTGGAAGATTAGAGGGTATGATATGAGCACAGAGGATAATAAGCGTTTTGATTTTATGAGCGTTCTCCCTTATTTTATAGGGATAACCATTTCTTTTTTAATAGCATTGTACCTGAGGACGATCCCCAAAGCAGGAGTATTCCTCTCGAATGGATTTGTCCGCTTTGGAGGCAATGATCCCTGGTATCATCTCCGAAATGTGGAATCAATTCTAAATAATTTCCCGCATATGATTTGGTTTGATGCATATACCCAGTATCCAAATGGAACTCATCAGGTATTTGCTCCTTTATTTGACATGGTTCTTGCTACAGTAATATGGATCATTGGTTTAGGTAGCCCAACTCTTGACCAGATCTATACAATATGTGCTTATTACCCTACCATATTGGGATCCCTCGTCGTAGTTCCAACCTATTTTACAGCAAAATGGTTATTTGATCGTAGGGTTGGGCTACTTTCAGCATTGCTTATAGCGATAGCTCCCGGCCAGTTTTTTTCAAGATCAATACTTGGTTTTAATGATCATCACATCGCAGAAGCGTTGCTTACAACTGTAATTGCAATGTTTTTAATAATGGCACTAAAAACCGCAGGAGAGCATGAAATAAAATTTGAATCTATTAAAAACAAAAAATTTGTATATTTAAAACCCGTACTTTTTTATTTCATACTTGCTGGAATAGCACTTGGTGCATATTCACTTTCTTGGATCGGTGCAGTTTTTTTCAGTTTTGTCATTGGAGTTTATATTACTGTCCAACACATAATAGACCACATGCATGGCAAGTCTACCGATTATCTTGCAATTGGTGGCATGGTTATGTTTTCCATTGCCTTAATTATGGTTTTACTGACTCCATACATTGGTAGCACAAAACCGCTTGCTATTAAAGGCCTGCTTGCAGGCATTGTTGCATTCCCTGCTCTCACATTTATTTCCATTGAATTGAAGAGAAGAAATCTTAAAGCATATTATTATCCTGCTACGATAGCAGTTTTATTTATCGGTGGGGTCACAATTGCAAAATTGGTGTCCCCATCACTTTATGCACTGGTAACCAGCGTCTTCAGCTTCTTCATGCGAACAGGCGGCGGTCTCACCATCGCAGAAGCATCTCCCCTCCTTTCCGTTGGTGGCCAGTTTTCCCTCGCTCCCTTCTGGGGAAATTTCACAACCCTTGGATACATATCACTTTTAGCAATAGTCTTCTTGGGTTATGAAGCATTCAAGAAAAACAACACTCCGGAAAGAACGTTCCTGTTAGTCTGGACCCTCATGATCATCTGGGCAATGCTCCAGCAGAACCGTTTTGCATACTATTATTCAGTGAACGCTGCGATCCTGTCTGCTTATGTCGGAATCAAAGTTCTGGAGCTTGCCGGCTGGAAAGACCTGCTCGAGGACATCAAATTTAAGGACAAATTCGACATTAAAAACATCAAGATATGGCATGTAGTCTCAGTTCTGGTCATCATACTGGCCTTCATGTATCCAAGTTACAACATGTCAATGCAGCAGTCCCAGTACACAGGCGGCCCCAATGGCTACTGGATCGAAGCTACCATGTGGTTGAACTCTAACACCCCCGATCCGGGACTGGATTACTACGAAAGCTATGAGGTTCCGGCAGAAGGCGAGAGCTACCAGTACCCTGATACTGCATATGGTGTGATGTCATGGTGGGATTATGGTCACTGGATAGAAGTCATAGGGCATCGTATTCCAAATGCCAATCCGTTCCAGCAGGGAATCGGAGGGCGCAGGAATAGCATCGAGGAAGAGAACAAACCTGGTGCGTCCACATTCTTCACTGCACAGTCCGAAGAAGAGGCCACAGAAGTTCTTGAGGCAGTACATCCTGATCCTGAGAAGGCCGGTGCACGATACATCGTCTCTGATGTGGAGATGGCAACCGGGAAGTTCTATGCCATGAGTGCATGGACCCTTGATACGGCTGACTATTACATTCCGGTACAGACAGACATGGGAACACAGACGGTGCCTGGACCAAGGTATTTCAATTCCATGGAATCCCGTCTCCACATATTCGATGCGAGGGGATTGAAACAGTATCGTATGGTGCACGAATCCCCTGTTGGTAATTCCGCCGAGACAGGCTACAAGAATATCTACAACGCGCTCTTTGAAGGAAATATCGCTCTGGAAAATACCGGATATGTCAAGATCTTCGAGTATGTCGAGGGTGCACAGATCGTTGGTGAAGCGCCGGAAGGTGAGGATGTAACCATTTCGGTAACCATACTGACCAACATTGGAAGGACCTTCGTATACTCCCAGTCAGCCGTTTCGGACGGAACTTACTCCTTTACGGTACCATATTCCACACAAGGTCCAATTGAAGGGGAGACACAGTTCGATACCATGCCTGTCGGACCTTACAAGATCATCTATGGTAATGTTGTGGAGGATATAGATGTCAGTGAAAGGGACGTACTGGATGGAAATGTAATAGAGGTCTGATGCACAAGCTTTGTGTATCCTCCCCATCAATGCATTTTCTAATGCTTTGGTGGGGCTGACCTCTTTTGGTTTGATAATGATGTGTGCTTAAGGAGCGATCGGGTTCTGCGACCATCTTTATAAATTTTGTAACGGGGTGTAAAAAGCTGTAATTTAAGCTCCAGTTCCTTTGACTTGGTTTATGATTCGTACTCGTTCTCAGATTCTGGTCACATATTCTTTTTTTCCGCTACTTACAAATATTATCATGTAAAACCTACATCACAGGTGACAACATTGGAAAGTAAGATCAAAGGAAAGGCATGGATTTTTGGCGATGATATTGACACGGATGTTATCATTCCGGGAAAATATCTCAGGACCACTGATATGCAGGTATTTGCTGATCATGCAATGGAAGGTATCGACCCTGATTTTTCCAGAAAGGTTGAGAAGGGGGACGTTGTGGTCGGCGGGAACAATTTCGGCTGTGGTTCCTCAAGGGAGCAGGCAGCTCTTGCCCTTAAGTATGCAGGGGTTTCCTGTGTCGTCGCAAAGTTTTTCGGGCGCATCTTTTTCCGCAATGCTATCAATGTCGGACTTCCTTTAATGGAAGCTGATATTGAATGCAAGGATGGTGACATCGTGGAAGTTGACCTGCTTGAAGGAACTGTCCGGGTGAACGGGAAAGATTTCAAGGGCAACAAACTTCCGGATTTCCTTCTTGAGATCCTCACAGACGGTGGCCTTGTGGAGCATCGTAAGGCTTTACAAGAACAGGACAAATAAAGCAACCATGATATTTCCAGATGAATACAAGTATGTCGGGGTAACCGGGATACATCCGGACGATGCAGAGGAGAACATCATCTATTTCCTTTCCGAATACATGGTCGTTGAAGATCGTGTTGGAGAGGAGGATGTTGAATATTCTCTTTATCATGTAACAAAGCAGGGCGATGACCTTTTGCGTGAGGTGGAAAAGCTTGACCTCGTTGCATCAAAGGAGCAGGTCATAAAGTATGACCAAAAACTGAACATAAAGGACCGTGCCCTTCTTATTGAAACAGCACTGGACCTCTGCAAAGATGGTGTCAATACTGTCATCTTCACAGGCGTGGACAATCACGTAACGTTCGTGCATGAACCATCATTGTCTGAGATTATAGAGATCGAGATCGTTGATGTAGTGCCTCCGGAACCGTCATGGCTTTCCCAGGTGATAAGAAGGCTTGAGGCAAGCGGCATATTCGGGGATTTCAGCGTGCGTTTCACTGAGAATGTTATCGATCTTTCCCAGTTCGAGGGACCCATAACGGTGTTCCCATGTTCCTGTTCCGGGCTTAAGGGCAAGTTCCTTGATTCTGATATCATAACAGAGGATGGTACTTTGCTTGTAGGATGTGAGATCTCGAAAAAGCTTTTTGAGACCAGATTCCCGGATGTTGAGTATTCACTTGTGAACATATGTCCTTTCAAGTCCGATATCTTCAAACCGACAAAGCCTTTCATCACCAGGTGCTGTCGCTCCGAGAAATCAGGGCGAGTTACCATTGACGGTATAGAAGGGGTTGTAGTTCACTGGGGCGCATCTGAGTTCTTTGTGGCAGAAGCTGTCAGGGACCTGGCATTGGACCTTGCAGGGAAAAGGAAGTGAGTTATGTCTGAAAAAATGAGAGTTGCAGTGGTCGAAGGTGATGGCATCGGCAGGGAGGTCATTCCTGCAGCTGTAGAGGTTCTTGATGCATTTGGTCTTCCAATTGAAAAGGTTCCGCTTGAGCTGGGATATGGCAAGTGGGAGAAATGCGGGGTAGCCATCGATGATAATGACCTTGATGTGTTGAAAAGCTGTGATTGTGTTCTTTTTGGCGCGATCACCACACCAGCGGATCCCAATTACAAGAGTGTGCTCCTGACAATACGCAAAGAGCTTGATATGTATGCGAATATACGTCCGATCAAACCTCTTCCCGGTGTTACAGGAGTGACCGGGAAAAGTGATTTCGATTTTGTGATCGTGAGGGAAAATACCGAAGGTATGTATTCATCCATCGAGGAGCTGCATGATGATGTGGCATATACGAAAAGGGTGGTCTCCCGGAAAGGTTCAGAGCGTATCGCAAAAAGTGCCTGTCGGCTGGCTAAAGAGCGTCGAAATGATCTTACGATCGTTCATAAGTCCAATGTACTGAAGTCAGATACTTTATTCCTGAATGTCTGCCGTGAGACCGCAAGGTCAGAAGGTGTGGAGTACAGTGATATGCTGGTGGATGCCATGGCATATAGCCTGATGACCTATCCTGAGAGGTATGATGTTGTGGTCACAACCAATCTTTTTGGTGACATACTGAGCGACATGTCAGCAGCACTTATAGGCAGCCTGGGGCTTGCTCCCAGTGCAAATATTGGTGACATGTATGCTTTCTTTGAGCCGGTACATGGAAGTGGTCCTGACATTGCAGGAAAAGGGATTGCAAACCCGATCGCAGCTATCCTGAGTATGAAGATGATGCTGGAATGGATGGGCTACCAGAGGGAAGCAGAGCTCGTTGAAGAGGCTGTAGGTAAGAGCATACTTGAAAAGATAACGACACCGGACCTTGGTGGGACTGCCAGTACCCTTGAGGTTGGCAGGGCAATAGCGGATTATGTTCGCAACATGCTGGATGGATGATGCCGTCCGGTTGACCTTATTTTTTGTTCGTTGACCGGTCTTATCCTATCATTTTGAAGCTACAGGCCTTCGGTTCCGGCTACATAATGATGCATTTATCTGATTTTTGCATATAACCTTTTATTTTTGTCATGTGGTTCCAAGGAGTGAGGCTACCCCAGATGTTGTGAACACTGCGCTGAAGGCTGATATCCATGACATTATCACAAAATCCGTCGTTGAACATAGGATATGCCCTCCGTCAACGAATCGTATGAGCAGGGCTGACATAAGCGAATGTGATATCATGATGAACAATACCATGGCAGACAGAAGTTCTAGATTCCCTATTTCTGTGCTCAGGATCATTCCCATACCCATTCCTTCAGGCATTGAGATTGTCGTGAACATGTCCTGCATCAGACCAACAACCCCGAGTGCTATATAAAGGGTAAAACCGATGCCAGCTGTAAGTCCGTATAGCACTCCTACAAGGCTGGAAGCGGACTGGTATCTCTTCTTTCTCAGGTTTACGATGCGGTGGAAGTTCGTGGCGATCATATCACCGATCACTTCCGGCTGTCCGCCGAGATTGGTGGCTTCAACGAACATGGCGCTAAAGCGCTGTATGAGATTGCTTCCGGTGTTGGCTGAAAAGAAGTCCCATGATCTGGTTTTGTCCACACGGGTGTTTATTCTCTTGAAAAGGGCATTGACATCTTTAGTAAGCGGGCCAAAGTCATGTATGCGCAATGATCTAAGTGCTTCATCAATAAGTCCGCCTCTTGCACCTGCAGAACTTCCAAGGGATCGGATAAATGAGGGATAGTTCTCATCCTTACGTTTGATATCCTTCTCAATTTTCTTTGCAACATGGCCGGTATAGACCAGTGGTGTCATTACTGCTGCAACAGCAATAGGTAACTCCAGTTTGCCGTATAACATGACAGCTATAGCGACAATAATACAACCTGCCAATGAGATCGGGATGGACTGGTATAATTTTATCTTGGCTTTTGTCGTTATTTTTGTCTGCTGCCAGATAGGGTCCTTCGGGACCTTTGATCTTGTAAAAGTGATCATTACTATATCAGTTACCACGAAAACAACAACAACGATGGACATCAGCAGGATCGCATCCATTCCGGTTAGGATAGGCATGATCACTGCAAAAGAAGCAAGGAAGATCAATGCCATAATAAGGGAAACGAACAGTTCCTTGATGACCTCTATTGCATAGAGTGCACCGTTGTACATTGATTCATATTCGTTCATCACGACATTCTGTTCTGCTGCAAGGAATGACTTGATGTCCTCTCCGGACTGGAGGCCGTGTGCAAACCTGTCCAGGAAATCCTCATAAAGGATAGAGGGTGTCCTCTTTGATACGAATCGGCATGCATCGGAAAGGCTCATGTTCCATACGGTGACAAGGTTGTATATCTTTTCACTTTCCTTTGCAAGGAACTTGTAGCTATCATTCTTGGAAACGATCTTTATGATATCCAGCCTTGGGGTCTCTGCTGTAGATATTGCACCCATCTGTGTGATGTAGTAGTGCATGTTGTTGTCGATCTGTGCAGCTTTGCTTCCAAGTGCCGTGAAAGGGTAGTAGAATGCAAAAAAGATACATATCACTGGTATGAGTGCAGGTATGATCTGTGTATTTCCGGTGAAGAGGTCCGGCAACAACACATAGACAAGGATCGAGAAGATAAATCCAAAAGACACAATTGGCAAAGCTATCTTTTTCGCATAGGCTTTTGGTTCCATTTCCAGTGCGTTGAATGCCTTTTGAAAGTCCATTTATCTCTCCTCATATTGCGAAAGGCAGCCCTTCAACACCATACTTGTAGAAGTTGATAATGATCTCAAGAACGTCATAGTAGTCCTTGATACCTCTTTCTTTCATCTCTTCCAGTATCCTTGCCCGCAACATCAGGTCCTTGTATATCTGTCTCTTGTCCTCATATCCGAGCTTGGTCGCTATCTTGTTCTCAAGGATGAAACTATTATTAAGACCCCTGAAATTATGGGTGTCGGTATCCGGGTCCCACTGGAAGACGGCTCTTGTAACGACACCGCCTGCATCTTCGTAGTATCCTTCTATCTCTTCAATAGCAATGCAACGCCTGAGGAACTTTCCTTTTCGATATACTGCCTGCAATATCATTGCAACATTGAGGTTATCAATGAAAGTGACCGGAACGTTGATCGGGTCACCAGTAAGACGCTGGATCATCTTTGTGACAGCAGATGCGTGGAAAGTTGCCATTACCGGGTGACCGGTCTGCATACCCTGAAAAGCTACAGCTCCTTCTGCACCACGTATTTCACCCACGATGATGTAGTTCGGCCTAGACCTTAGAGCTGCTTTCAGGAGTGCGAAAGTGTCGACCCTTGAGTCAGGTGGTCCGTCCTCACGGGTGATCAACTGCTGCCAGACCGGCTGGGGTGGCTGCACCTCTGCGGTATCTTCTGAGGTGAATATCTTGGACTTCGGGTTAACAAAAGCCAGGCATGCGTTAAGCATGGTGGTCTTTCCACTGGCAGTTTCGCCACTGAAGAATATGCTCATGCCATTTTCAAGGCACATCCACATGTATGCGGCCATCTCACAACTGATAGCTCCCCACATGATCAGTTCGATGATACTTACCGGAATCTCGCTGAACTTACGCATGGTAAAACTGCTTCCACGCTTACTGACATCAAGACTGTAAATGATATTGATACGTGACCCGTCAGGAAGTGCACCATCGGCGATAGGTCTGGCATCACTTACAGGTCTTCCGATCCTTTCACTCATGCTTCTGAGCCAGTGGTCAAGACCCTCCTCATTACCAAATGAAATATCTGTCCTCATCATGCCCAGTATCTTGTGAACGATAAAGACCCCGGCTACGCCGATACTGTGTATATCCTCAAGGTGTGGGTCCCTGATGATTGGTTCTATAGGTCCGGAACCAATGATATTTCTCTCAATGTGATACTGCAGATTGTTGAATTCCTGCTGGGTAACCGGAACTTTCTTCTGTTTCGGGATCAGTTTCTCGATTATACTTACCTTTTCATCAGCGGAGATCTGCCCGCCAGCACCAATATCCACTGCTTCGTTCAAAAGCTTTGCAATAAGTTCCTTTAATTTATCTTCGTTCTTCGGCACAGGTTCGTTTGCAGACCTTTCAAGGATCAGGTCCATTATGGCATCGTACTTCGCCTTTTCGAGATCATTAAGCAGAGGTTCTATTGTATAGTATCCGATCTCCCCCATTTCGTGTGTCCCGTACAGGTGAATGAAAACGGGATCTCCCACAGCGAGTATCAGGTTGATGTACTCATCGTCCTGTATATCTTTTGAGAGGCTGGTTACGAATTCAGGGTTATTTCCTGTTCTTTTTACAAAGTCCTGGATATATACTCCCAGATGGGGGTTTCTTTGTAATGCCTTTTGATACTCAGCTTCCACTTAATATACCTCAGCTTATCTTTTTACGCAACGGATGCAATTTCTACGACAAGTCCTACTTTTGGTTCGATCCTGAAGCCTATCATCTGTCCCACAGGACCTTTTGCTCCGGTGAACTTGTTCACTATAACTGTACGTTTCACTTCAGCACCCATTGCTTTTGAACGAAGTGTCATATAAATGTCACAGGATGAGCGGAACATCGATGCGAGCTCCTCTCCCAGTTCACTGGGTTCGATGGTCAGTATTATTACTTTTCCCATTCCGTTAAGTTTCTTGAAGAATGAGATCAGGTCCAGGCTCTTTTCAGCGTTTGCACTGTACTTTATGAGGGCCGATATGGTGTCTATTACTATGACATCCTTCTCGAACAATTCTTCTGCACCCATCAACCTTTCAATGAAATCGATCCTTGACTTTGCAGATTGCATGAGTGGTATTACCGGAATATAGAGCAGTCTTCCTTTCAGTAGATGTGGTGCGATCGGATAGTCCAGCGAGTACATCTGGTTGATATACCCCTTTGTTGTGAGTTGTGTGGAGATGAAGGTAACACTTGTGTCTCCCTCGATCATACCATAGGTGATTCGCTGGCATATGGTGCTTTTGCCTCCGCCGCTACCTCCTTCGATCACGATGAGGGAGCCCTTTGGGAATCCTCCTCCAAGTTTTCCATTGAACTCATCTCTGGGAATTTCAAAAGAACGGATCGATGACATATTTCCTCTTATATCCTGAAATCCATTGAGTCGGACTTCCCGTTTTCTGCAGCTATCAATATCCTGTGATCGCCTTCTGTCATCTCTGTTGTGACTTTCATATTGATCTCAAGGGTATCCCCGGGTCGCCAGAGCACATCCTGGTCAAAAAATTCCATTTCAAGGTTTCCCGGCTCGACATATAGCCCATCTATAAATACATCAAGGTATTCGGTATCCAGATCGGTCCTGCCGGTGTTCTTGGCATAGAATGTATATTCTTTTAAGGTGCTGTTGTATGGTATGATCTCCGGATCGCTGATGATGGTTATATCGGTCTTTATCTGTTCAGACAGAACCTTGCTGCTTGATGCAGTAGCACCTGTAAGTGACTGGACATTGGAAGTCATGACTACGATGACTGTCATAGCTATAAGGATGGCAGCTATGAAAAATATCATATGTGTAATTGCAGTCTCCGCGTTCCTGTCTTTGATAAAGCTGGAGTGATCTGATCTTTTTAGGAATGCCATCTGTACACCTTTTTATGATCCGGTAATTTAGAATCTCTTTTCAATTATTTATTCTTTATTTACCCTTAGTTATTTTTCCGGGATTCCGCTGAAAGATGCGGATATGCCGCTATCGGTAATGATCTCAACTTTCATATATGCAGATCCTGAAACACCCTCTATTGCAAAGGTCTTCGTTTCTCCCGAATACCAGGTTCTCGTGTCTGGTGAGTAACTATAGAGCTTGACTTTTCCGTCTACCAGTATGCTTAGTTCATCTGCATAGAGTACCTCATCTCCGTGATTAGTTGCCTCTACTATCAATATTGAGTTTGGTTTGTCGCTCTTCATTGAATCGATCGTAATGATCTCATCGGTATTTCCTTCAGGGGAATCGATTTCCCAATCGATCTCCGGAATGGTCCCATCTCCACTGCCCGGAACACCGCCTATATAGCCGGCTACACCACTGTCTGTAACGATCTTCACTCTTTTACTGGCTGATCCGGAAATATCTTCAACTGCAAATATTTTTGTTTCCCCGGGATACCATTTTGCAGTTTCTGGATAGTAGTCGTAATTAAGGAGATATCCATCCATCAGCATACTGATCTCATCAGAATCAAGGACAACACTTCCGCTGTTGGTCACCTCGATCATCAATATGGAACTTTCATTGTCCAACGTCATCGACCCAGGGGATACTGCACTGTTGAGCTTGTTATATTGCATTTCATACCTTATGTCTTCAGCATCGCTGATGACATCATTTGAACTGCTCATCACAGCGTAGGAGTTTGTGCCGAGGACAAGGACCGAGACAAAGAATATGGAAATGACAACAGTGGTCTCAAATCCCATAAAGCTCCTCCAGGCCATGCTTCACTTTCGCCATTTCCCTGTCGATCATGCTGAGCATGTTCCTGTCGATCTTGCGTCCGCAAAGCCTTTCGATGAAAAGGAGTGACTTTGTGTGATCTTCCGGTAAAAGCCTCCATGTGGGTTTTTCCACATAGTAGTCTATTCCTCTTGCATAGGCCATGATCTCTGATCTGACCTCTTCACTTATCCAGCCGATATCAACATAATAATCAAGAGCATCCATGAGGTTGTTTCTGCCGACGCGTTCCATCAGGAACTCTATCCAGTTCAGCAGGACCACGACACTCATAGGGTTCTTCTTAATGGACTCCAGGCGCACTATAGGTGATCTCTCACCTGCTTGCTTTCCTTCACTTATAGGTTCCCCGTATTCATCGGTCTGGTTTGAAAGCTCACCATTGGTTGCCTGTGATCTTTTAAGGATTGACTGTTCCACTTTTTCCTGTAGTTCGGAAAGGTCGATCTTCTCAAGTTCACCTATCCTGCCGGCAAAGGTGCTTGTTGTTTGTGCAATATCCACAATGTCCATGTCAAGTTGCTTTTGCCTTTCGTATGCATCCTTGACCTGATAGGAGATCTCCGTAACGCTTTCCTGAAGTGTAACGAGTGAATCTGCAAAAACGTCCATTTTTGTAGTTATATTCTCTATTTTTGATTCTGCTTCAGCAGGAAGCCCTGGCATCTGCATGCTCTGGTTAAGTCCTTCTACCTCGTTCTGGAGCATCATTACAAAATCGGCAACTTCAGCTATCCTTTTTTCAGCCTTGTCAAAACGCTCAATAGTGGCACGACCTCCAAGCTCATCTCCAACAAAAGGATTTACCTGGTTCGAAACCAATTCGTAAAGCGAAAGGAGTTCCAGTACGCTCTGGTCGATCTTATCGACTGTTGTTTTCACACTCTGGCTTTCCCTCTGCACTGTAGAAATGGCTGTATCGACTTTTGAGAGTTTGTTTTCAAGTGCTTTGATCTTTTCGGCATTTTCGTTGATCTGCTTATTGTCAACAGGTTCGGGTTGCAGAGTGTGATCTCCTCCCGGTCCTGGTGGTGAAGGATATGAGGATGCAGCTCCAAAAGGCAAACCTCCCGGTGGTCCCGAAGGTGTCCCTCCGGGAAAATTAGTGGCATCACCAAAATCAGGGGGGCCTGCTGCAAAAGGGGATTGCGGCGAATCAAATGGAGACGCTTGTGGATCGAAAGGTGAACCTTTCTGTCCGCTGCTCCCATTTTTTCGAAGAATTCCCTTTGTAAGATTCTTCAATTTATTACTGAATCCAGCCATATTTTCACGGACTGCTGTAATTAGACTGTAGATTTAACCTCAAACATATATGTATTAATATAGATGTATCATGCTATTATATAAAAATATTCCAAAAAAAGATGCTTCCCTGTGATGGATTTTATCCTTTCTCCATCACAAGTTCATTTTGAAATCAATAAAAGGTATCGATCATCAGATCAACATTTACTTTTTAGATCAGCCGATTATACGTGTGCCAAGGCGCACTCCGGTTATCTCGCCTACTTTTGAGCATTCCTGAAGTACGACCTGAAGTACATCCTCCGGATCAGTTCCATCCATTACTATAGTATCGATGTTGCAGCGCTCGATGATCTTGGAAGCAAGAGGGTCGACAGGTGATTTGGATCCGGCTTTCATTTCTGTTGAAATTACAACGCTGACAAGTTCTTTTGCTGTCATGACATCATACTTCTTAGCATCCGGGTCTTCTCTTGGATCACTTGAATATACGCCGTCAACGGATGTTGCGATAACCATCATGTCTGCATTGAGATATTCGGCAAGAACTGCGGAAACCGCATCTGTGGTCTGTCCCGGAATTACTCCTCCCATTACCACTATCTTCCCTGATGCAAGGGCAGATTCAGCTTCCTTGTAGCTGGTAGGGGGTTCAGGATACGCATCTTTTCCAAGTGCTGCAATCAGGAGCTGGGCGTTCAGTCTTGTTATGTCAATTCCGATAAAATCGCACACAACTTCGTTTGCTCCGACGGTCCTTGCAACGTCTATGTAATTCCTTGCTGCAACACCGCCACCGGTAACGATCACTAACTTGTGTTCACGTCCCAGTTCCCGGAGTGCGGAAGCATAGGCAACAAAATGCTCAGGATCCAGGTCCTTTGCGAGTATGGATCCACCTACTGATAATACAACTAACATGATGATCTTTACTCATAATGTTGTCAATGCTATATATCTATCACCACGATAGCCAACACACTCTGGCTTTCTTTTGAGGTTCGGGTCTAAATAAGTTAGTGTTCACTCAACCATTTCAGCTATTTAATGTGTGATCAGACGTGAAACGTAACTCGTCTGGTAATAAACAGTATGAAAAAACAATACAAAAGAAGCGATATGAAAAATAGAAAGATAAATGGAATAAGCAGGCTTATTCCATTGTGATTGCATCTGTTGGACAGGAGTCCACACATGCACCACAGTCAATACATTCGTCAGCATTTACTACAGCGATGTTGTCGCCGTCCATTGAAATTGCTTCGGATGGGCAGTCATCTACACATGTTCCGCATCCTACACATTCGTCTCTGTTAATTACTGCTACCATTATTATTTTCTCCTATTCAAGTTGGTTAAACTTGTATTAGTTGCAAATTTTGCAATATACCCATTAAATAAGTTAGATAAAAAGGTATCGATTCTCAAAACATGGTTTTCACTTCTAGGAAATTATTAAATTCGATAATGCTAATTTCCGGCTATACATAGTCATTTAATTATCTATTTTTCAATAATTATGTTCTCATATTTTCAAAAAATGAGTTAAATTCAAGTTCTTGTTTTATATATAGCAATTGTCTGACAAAATAATTTAATATCCCTCTGCTGTCTACCACTCGGTTGAAATTATGGTAGCGATCCTAAAAAACGATGGTGCGGTAGCACCGATAATCGGAGCGCTTCTGCTGGTCCTGCTGACCGTGCTTCTTGCAGGTGTGGTGGCAGCAGCAGTAATGGATAATGGTGTCTTTGGAAGCATTTCCTCTTCTACGCCCATGGCGATGATAGAGGTCAAAGATGCTGTTGGTGGCGTTCCGAATGCAGTGCAGTATAAAGAGAACTTCGTGATACTCGAACATAAAGGCGGAGATCCGCTGGACCTTGACTCCACTTTTGTGGTCCTCAGCGGAGATGGCAGCAGCTATGTCGGTAAAGTGGGACATGGCGGGTTCAAGGTGTACGGGCAGGTAACTGCTAAATATTACGATCTGACACCTTCCGGTACATGTGCAACCTACAAGAGCAACAACCCATGTATCGACGATGGTCTGTGGTCTGCCGGGGAGTTCCTGGTGCTTAATGGTGATGACAGTATCAATGGTACGGATGCTTCTACGGTTCGTGTCAGTGTCGGAGGTTACTCGGATACTTCTAATAATTACGGGTTCAGGGAAGGCAGTCAGATCACTGTTAAGGTGTTTGATAGTACTACAGATCGCGTTATTGCAGAGGATATTGTGTCGGTAAGACCTCTGGGGTGATGATCCATCACTACCATTAAAGTAGGGTGAATGCATAGGGTGTGCGATGAGTGACAATCCCGCGTATATGAAATATTTCCCAAAAAGTTCATGTTATAATAACCAGCAGGAGGCAATGGATAGAATACACTCTGCCCTTCTGCAGAAGCAGTTCGTGCTATTCGAGGGGGCATGCGGGACCGGCAAGACGCTGAGCGCTCTGTCACCATCACTCCATGTGGGAAAACAGCTTGACAAGACTGTCATTATAGCTACGAATGTACATCAGCAGATGGTCCAGTTCATCAATGAAGCTCGTGACATTAAGAAGACACACGATGTCAAGGTTGCAATCGTGAAAGGGAAGACAACAATGTGTCCCCTTGAAGCGGATTATGAGGAGTGTTCTGTCAAAAGGGAGAACACCTTTGAGCTTATGGAGACCGAGCGTGAGATGCATCTTAAAAGGCAGGAGCTCAGGTCTGCCAGGGAAAGCTACAAGAAATCCCGTGATCAGGCTTTTGTAGCGCTTCGTGATGAACTGTCAAAGGAGCTTGATGCTTTGGAAGAGAAGGCCAAAGGCCTGCGTGATCGATCCTGTAATAACCTCTATGAGGTGCTAAGGTCCGATAGTGAGAAGTTCCGGGACTGGCTCTTTAAAGAAGTACGCACTCCCGAAGAGGTCAATGACCATGCTCTCCAGAACGGCATGTGCGGATATGAGCTGCTAAAACGTGAGCTTAAGCATGCGGACCTTTTGATCTGTAATTATCACCATGTGCTGAATGCGGATATCTTCTCAACGGTATTAGGCTGGCTTGAAAAGGAGCCGCAGGATGTCATCGCTATCTTTGATGAAGCGCATAATATCGAATCTGCAGCACGTTCACATTCCTCTATTTCCCTGACCGAGCATTCGATAGAGAAAGCAAGAGCAGAACTTGAAGCCAACATCGACCTTCTGGCAGATGACAATATCCATAACTTGTTCAAGGTCTTTCAGGATGTTATTACGGAAACCTACAATTCCAGGTTCAAGTTCGGTGAGCGTGAGCGTGTCAGGAAGAACTGGTATGACATGCGTATCAGTGATCCCTATGACCGCAACGACATCGTACGCGCAAGGTTCCTTCGCAACGCAAAGGAGGATTTCGGCGACAAGGATGAGATACAGATACTTCTTTCAGAGGCAAGCGAGATCGGGGCGAAACTCGATGAGACCTATCGTGATCAGTACAAGAAAGGGTTAACTGGTGTGATGAAGCGCTCCCACATCCGCTATGTTGCAGATTTCCTGTCAGCTTATCTGGAGCTGTCCCATAATCCTAACTATTACCCGATACTGAATGTCCGCAGGGATATGAACGATGAGATATACGGGCGTGTGGAACTGTTCACATGTATTCCTAAGAACGTTACAGAGCCGCTCTTTAATTCCCTGTTCTCAGGTGTACTGATGTCAGCGACACTTCATCCGTTCGATATGGTGAAGAAAACGCTGGGGATCACACGGGACACCTGCGAGATATCCTACGGTACATCCTTCCCGGAAGAAAAACGCCTTTCAATTGCAGTATCCATTCCTCCTCTCTTTGCCAAGAACCGGGATGATCCGCATACGGTCGGGTTGCTGGAACAGGTCCTTCTGGATTCTATTGAGCATTCAAAGGGCAATGTGATCATCTTTTTCCAGAGCTCCTTTGAGGCAAAGAGGTTCTATTCAAAACTGGAACCCAGAATAGATGTGCCCATCTTCCTCGATGAGGTCGGTGTGTCTTCCCAGGAAGTGAGGACGGATTTCTTTGCTATAGGTGAGTCCGGTGGCAAAGCCGTGCTGATGTCCTATCTTTGGGGGACCTTAAGCGAGGGTATCGATTACCGTGATGGCAGGGGTCGCACTGTTGTGATCGTAGGTGTGGGCTATCCGGCTCTCAATGACCGGATGAATGCAGTAGAGTCTGCATATGATCATGTCTTTGGTTACGGTGCAGGATGGGAGTTTGCCATACAGGTGCCAACGATACGCAAGATCCGGCAGGCCATGGGCAGGGTTGTCCGCTCCCCTGAGGATTACGGTGCACGCATACTTCTTGATGGCAGGTTCCTGACCGATTCAAAGGAGAGATTTGGCAAGTTCGCGGTCTTCGATGTGTTCCCGCCTGCAGAAAGGAACGAGTTCGTGGATGTGGACCCTGAGAAGGTGAAGTATTCGCTGATGAACTTCTTTATGGACAATGAGGGGCAGTAAAGCCACTTTTGACTTTTGACAGGAGTTCCCATGGGAATACATTTATACTGTTGTCCCCCATAATTTCTTTAATAGATTAAATATCCGTGGGCTGTGGTCGTGCCTGTGGTTCGGCTTCAGGATAATGGGGAGGTTATCGATATGGGTGTGGAAGATGTCATAAAAGAAGTGAGCAGTGAGCTTGAGCGTCTGGTCAGTACAAAGACAGTAGTCGGAGATGCGGTAGTTGCCGGGGACAAGACCATTATCCCTGTTACCAAGGTTTCCTTTGGTTTTGGGAGTGGTGGCGGAGAAGGTACTAAAGAAGGAGCTGAAACCGGATTCGGTGGTGGAGGCGGTGGCGGTGCTAAGATCGAGCCAGTTGCCTTCATAGTGATCGAAGAAGAGGGTGTGCGTCTGCTGACCCTTTCCGGAAAGAGCGACATCGGGAAATTGATCGAAGCGGTTCCGGAAGTGTTCGAAAAGATAAAATCCGCAAAAGGGAAGATGAAAAAAAGTGAAGGCAAGGAACATGGCAGCAAAGTCGATGTTCCGGAAGATGTTGATAAAGAGTGATCCTGTCATCTCTCTTTTGACAAATGCCGTAAGCAGTTGAATATGTCACTTCTCATCTACTCGCTTAGCCTTTGCATTATTTTTTTACTGGGGCTTATCCTGTTCGCCCCGATAGACGTTGTTTTCAATGTAAAGGGAAACCTGAATGGTGTTCATAGTATCGTAGATGTGAAGTGGAGCTTTTTGTCGATGCGTTTCCCACGAAAGAAAGGTCCGGAAAAAGCATCTGTCCCAACAAGCAAGCCATTGGATGAGGTTAGTGAAGATGGTAGCAGGGAAGGTGATGAGGACGGAAACGAGGCTGGACCCAGCCTACGTGAGTCTTTCGATGATATTCGCTCAAAGGGCCGAATGGTCTACGGTATCAGCTATCACATCTTTCGTCTGCTGAAAAGCATTTTTTCCAGTATACATATCCGTGAGTTGTCCTGTGATCTGGCTTATGGACTGCCTGACCCTGCATATACAGGGATGCTTTGCGGATATCTTCACACTCTGGCCTCTGTCGTTCACAGTGGTTGCAGGCAGTTCCATTATTCTATTACTCCGCAGTTCTTCGACGAGCAGCTGGATGTGAGAATGACAGGCGATATCCGGTTCAGGATAGCTTCTTTTATTCCCCCTCTGCTGATGTTCATATTCAGCAGGGAAGTGCTGAGGACAGGCTGGTGGTTTGTGAAAAACAAACGCTCTTCCCGTTCGGGTGTTAGTGTTTAATATTATGAACACTGATAAACGAGCATGATAAAAATAAGATCACCATCCAGATTGCATCTGTCTTTGATAGACATGAATGCAGAGATCGGACGGGTGGATGGCGGTGTAGGGATCACCCTTGATTCGCCTAACATCACACTGAGCGCTGAAAAGCATGATGGGATCGAAATAACGGGTGGATCAAGTCTTTCAGACCGGGTGTATGCAGCTGTAGAAGCTTTGCTTCCCGAAGGTGAAGGAATAAAGGTCCATGTGAAAGAGGACATGCCTCCTCATGTCGGTCTGGGATCTGGTACCCAGATAGCCCTGAGCGCTGCAGCGGCAGTGAATGAACTTTACGGGCTTGGAATGAGCGTTAACGAGCTTGCGATCAGGGTCGGCAGGGGTGGAACTTCCGGTATAGGTGTTGCTTCCTTTGAGAAGGGTGGTTTCCTTGTTGATTGCGGGCATAAGTTCAGTGAGAAGGGATCATTTTCCCCTTCATCTGCCAGCAGGGCGGATCCTGCCCCGGTAATTTTCAGGCATGATCTTCCTGACTGGGATATTATACTGGCACTTCCGGATTCCAAAGGAGCACACGATGCCCAGGAAGTGGATATATTCAAAAAAGAGTGCCCTATTCCTCTTCAGGAAGTGCAGGAAGTCTGTCATGTTGTGCTGATGCAAATGATGCCTGCAATTATAGAGGGCGATATTGAGAACTTCGGGATGGCCCTGAACCATTTGCAAACGGTCGGTTTCAAGAAGCGAGAGGTTGCTTTGCAGTCACCGGCTGTGCGGGACCTTATCGAGTTCATGCAGGACCTTGGAGCAGCAGGTGCAGGTATGAGCTCTTTTGGACCTGTGGTGTTTGGTGTTGTGGATCACAGGCGTATAGGTGAGCAGATAAGAAAGGAAGCACAGCTTTTCCTGGATGAGACCGTTGGCGGTAACGTTGTCCTGACACGTGCGAACAACTCCGGTGCAAAAATATGGAAGGATTAATTTGAAGATCATTACATGGTATGGGATCCTGACCCTTGAGGAAAATGGTGTTGCTGATTGTGAACTTTTCAATAAGGATGTCGATGAGCTTGCAGAAGGCTTACTCCACCAGAATGCAGCAGGTGCACGGGCACCTGAAGCAGGGTTTGACATCCGTGCTCCGGCGATTTCCTTCGGTTTTGTGGAAAATGACCGGGAATACGATTCCCTGCTTCGGGATGTGAGCATACGTGCAGGAAAATTGCGTATTTCCCGCACCAACACACCGGACATGCGTATCATTCAGGCAGTTGAAGCACTGGATGACATCGATGATGCAGCAAATGCCCTGTCTGAGCGCCTGTCAGAGTGGTATGGATTGCATTTCCCGGAACTGGGATTCAGTTCAGAGCAGCTTGCAAGATTCGTAAAAGAGCATGGTGCACGTTCCAACATACCTGCTGACGATCCGATTTTCGAAAAGGCTTCATCATCCATGGGTGCCGAACTTCCTCCTGCTGATGAGGAACTTGTGAAGCAGTTTGCTTCGAACATATGCGACCTGTATGATAACCGGCACAGCATCGAGGAAAGCATCGTCCGGAATATGGGGGAGATCGCTCCCAACCTATCCAATATTGCAGGTCCCCTCATTGGTGCACGCCTGATCAGTATGACAGGCGGTCTTGAGAGGCTTGCACAACTGCCTTCCAGCACGGTCCAGGTAATGGGTGCCAGTCGGGCACTCTTCAAGCATCTAAGGTCCCGTGCTCCCTCACCGAAGCACGGTTTGATTTTCAATCATCCACTCATCAAGAACTCTCCCTGGTGGCAGAGGGGTAAGATCGCACGTGCACTGGCTGCAAAGATCAGTCTTGCCTGCCGCACAGATGTCTATTCAGGAGAACTGAGTCCTGCTATAAAGACCGGTCTTGAGAAGAAGGTAAATTCAATAAAAAGTTCCAACCCAAAGCCTCCTGCAAGGGAGAAACCTTCCGGGAAAGGCCGGGGCAAGGGGAATAAGAATTCAGGGGGTAGGCGTTAAATGGCTGTAAAAGAACTTTCAGATGGCATTTTCGAAGTACAGAAAAGTGGAAAGAGGTTCATCGGCACAAAGAACGCAGTACCCGGTTCAGCCGTCTATGGGGAAAGGCTCGTAGAGGCGGAAGGGGACGAGTATCGTATATGGGATGCCCGCAGGAGCAAGCTTGCTGCCATGGTTCTGAAGAAGATGAATATCCCGATCAAGAGTGATTCCAATGTCCTGTATCTGGGTGCAGCATCCGGTACTACTGTGAGCCATGTTTCAGATATTCTCACCGATGGCCTGGTATATGCTGTGGAATTTTCCCCGCGAACCATGAGGGAACTGATACAGTTATGTGATACAAGATTGAACATAATTCCTATTCTTGCAGATGCTAACCATCCTGCTTCCTATGCACACATCGTTGAACAGGTCGATGTGGTCTTCCAGGATGTGGCACAGCCCAACCAGGCACAGATCGCGGCAGTGAACTGCGAACAGTTCCTTAAAGGTGATGGTCACCTCCTTTTGTCTATCAAGGCAAGGAGCATTGATACTGTGGCAAATCCGGGAAAGGTGTTCAAGGAAGAGGTAAAGAAGCTGGAAAAGGAATTTGATACCAAGTTCCAGATCCTAAAAAAGCAGGACCTTGCACCGTTCCATGATGATCACCTCGGTTTGATCGCACAAAAGCTCCTCAGATAAAGCTAAAGGGAAGCGATTTCCTATATTTTATGGGGGATCAATAATGTCTGATAGTGGTGAGGAAAAGATCGGCGGGAAATATTTCGGGATATGCCCTTCCTTCCATCATTCCAAAGCCTGTAATTGCAAACATTGTCCATCATCCCCGGGAGAAGGGTATATGTTCTGTGCAAGGGGGAACAAGTTACCTGTCCCTGAAAAAGCGGGCTGTCTCTGTAAGGAATGCTATGTTTATAGCCAGTTCGCTCTTGAAGGTGATTATTTTTGCAGAGGGGAGGGGGCATGAATATGGTCTCTGAGAAAATTGTACTGGTTTTTGCAATATTGGTAGTGTCCTGTCTCATTTTAGGCTGTGCTAATCCTGGTATATCGGATCCTGTAGATGAGGATGATACTTCCACAGGATACACGGATGTGTCTGTACAGGAAGCAAAAAATATGATGGATTCCAGGGAAGTTTTCCTGCTGGATGTTCGTACGGTCAATGAGTTCGAAACTGAGCACATCGAAGGTGCTGTGAACATCAATGTGAACGAACTTAGCTCAAGGCTGGACGAGGTGGCCCGGGATGGAACTATATTAGTTTACTGCCGTTCAGGTGCAAGAAGTGTCACAGCAAGCAATATTCTTGTTGATGCTGGTTACAATGATGTGTATAACATGCTGGGTGGCATCAACCAATGGAAAGCAGAGGGTTACCCGTACGTGAGCGGACCCTGACCTTACCCCGATTAATCTTATTTCCTCTGGTTGTATCCATCTGCCAGCTCTACGTTTACTTCAACAACCTCTGCGTTGGTGTGCTTAAATGTGTATCCTTCGTATATCTCAGGCAGTTTGTCTGCATCTTCCTGGGATGTGATGGTAACTCCTGCAGGGACGTATCTGTTCTCGGGGACATTCGCACCGATCACGCAAGCTTTTGGTTCAAGTACTGAGTTCTTTCCGATCGTTGCCTTGTACACGAATGTCTGCATCCCTATGAAAACATCGTCGAAAACAACGGCAGGACCATGTACCTGTGCCTGATGGGCAAGAGATACACGCTTTCCTATGTAGATCGAATAGTTCTCCCCGTCAACTTCTACCTGATTCTCTTTTATTGGATTGCCATTCTGATCAATGGTCTGGCGCCCGTGAAGGACAACTGCGTCCTGTACATTGCTGTGGTCATCGATCCTGATATCCTGTCCCTCATCTCCCCTTACGGAGGCATAGGGTGCGACCATAACTCTTTCGCCGATGGAAACTGCACCGATGACCGTTGCCTGAGGGTGTATGTATGCGGTCTTAGAAATATTCGGATGCTTGCTTTCCGGATTCCATGAAGTTATAGGATTTGCTTCAACGTTTTCTGGCATAGTATCACAGAGAATTATAATGGTTTTCTATTAATAATTCATTTCCCTCCGGAGAAATAAAGCTTTATTTATAGACCCTTAGGTAACTTAATATTCAATCTCTGTGTTCTTTTCTTTGAGAAATAGTATGGGCAGGTCTGAATATGAGCTGAAGGGAGTTGGTGGTATCAATGCTCCTGTATCTGATAGGTTGCTGCGTATCCAGCGAGACATAGGCATTGCCTTGTGTTCCAGTAGCAATCTGCTCACAAGCCTTGAACGGTTGCTGGAAACGACCCTTAATATTGGGGTTGTTGATTGTGGTGGCATATATTTTGTAGATGAGAATACCGATGAGATCTATCTTGTAATGCAGAAGAACCTTTCAGATGAGTTCATTCGCAGAAATTCCCATTATAGTTCAGATTCTCTTCAACATGAGATCCTCGAAAAAGGCTTGCCATTTTATGGGGCGTGTTTTGATTTTACGGATAACATTCCTGTTGATCCTTTTACAAATGGTTTGCTTGGATGTGGCATTATTCCGATAACATATGGTGGTAAAGTTGTAGGCAGTTTGAACGTTGCTTCGCATAGCCATGATATCCTTCCCTCTGAAATTCAGGATTCTCTGGAAGCTATTGCTGTACAGATAGGCGGTTTCATTGCAAGGATCAGATCCGAACTGAATCTGGAAAAAAGGCAAAAAGACCTGCAGAACCTGTTCGATAGTATTGAAGATCTTTTTTTTGTGATAGATCTAACTGGTCATATTATCGATGCCACCAAAAAGACAAGTGAACGTCTTGGATACACTCTGGATGAGTTGCGCGCTATAGGTTTGTTAGGTTTGCATTCTGAGAATGATCGTGATGTGGTCATGAAAGCCATCAGGGAGGTCCGTGAGAAGAAGCATGCTTCATTTTCTCTTTCCTTTATCACAAAAGATGGGCTTTCTATTCCTGCTGAAGTGAAAGTGACCCCGGGAAAATGGGATGGAAAAGATGTCTATTTTGGCATATGCAGGGATATTTCTGATAGGGAACATGCCGAATACATGCTCAAAAAGGAAAAGGACAAGCTCCAGAACTATCTGGATATCATTGGCGTGATCATCTTTGTAGTTGATCGTGATCAGAATGTGATCAGCATCAACAGGAAAGGTTGCAGGATGTTCGGTCTTTCCGAATCCGATATTATTGGGAAAAAATGGTATGATCTTGGTTTTTCAGAAGAGTTCAGTTTCCAGGGTCGCAAAGCTTTCCCGAAACTAATGGGTGGCGACAAGAACATTCTGGAATATTCAGAGAGTAGCATAGTAACAGGTGTGGGTGATGCACGGATCATTGCATGGCATACTGTAGTTCTGAGGTCGGTTGAAGGCGTTATCACAGGGTTGCTATGTTCCGGGGAGGATGTGACCGAGTTTCGGAATGCAGAGGCAGCCCTTAAAAGCTCTGAGGAAAAATATCGTGTTGTTTTCAATGGTTCGCTTGATGGGATCACTATTCATGAAAGGGACAATTACAGATTGCTTGATATCAATGACAGGGGCTGTGATATGTCCGGTTATTCCAGGGAAGAAGTGCTGGGCAGGACTGCTGAGGATATTAAGGGGGGCAAGGCTCTCTACTCATTGGAAAATATCATGTGGCTGATCGATTCAGCGTCTGAAAATGGTTTTGTGAGTGCTGAATGGCAGGCCCGGAAAAAGAATGGCGAACTATTCTGGACCGAGGTCATGGCAAGATCGGCTATGATCGGAGGTAAGGAGCGCATAATTATCACAATACATGATCTCACTGAGCGCAAGAACGCAGAAAAGGCGTTGATGGAGGTCGAAGTGATGCGCAAAAAGGAGATCCATCATCGTATCAAGAACAACCTCCAGATAATCTGCAGTTTGCTCGACCTTTGTTCCATGGAGTTTGAGGATACGTCCGTGGTCCAGGCTTTTATGGAGAGCAGGACCCGCGTTATGTCGATGTCATTGATCCATGAGGAACTTTACCAGTCAACGGATATGGAAAGCATCAATTTTGCTGATTATATCCAGAAGCTCGCAGCTGAACTTATCAGTTCATATTCTCTCGATAAGGACATTGAACTGGAGCTTAACGTCGAGGATATTTTTTTGAGCATGGATACAGCGATCCCTCTTGGGATCATCATAAACGAGCTGGTCACCAATTCTTTGAAACATGCTTTTCAGGGAATGCCAGGTAAGATCTCTATTGATCTAAAGCATGGGGATGAAAATAGATTTATACTAATCGTGACTGATAATGGTATAGGTTTCCCGGAGGAAATTGACTATAGGAAAAGCACTTCATTGGGCTTACAGCTGTTGAAAACTCTGGTCGACCAGATCGGTGGTACCATTGTTATGGACCGTACTTCCGGAACAGCTTTTACAATAATATTCAATGAAAATAGCAGGATATGAAGGTCACAAGATGAAAGGGGCAAATATTTTAGTCGTAGAGGATGAGAATATCGTCGCTTTAAGCATAAAGAACAAGCTTGAAATGATGGGATATTCAGTAGTCGATACGGCTTCTTCAGGAGAGGACGCTGTTGTAAAAGCGGACCTGTTCTATCCTGATCTTGTGCTAATGGACGTCATGCTCAGAGGCGAGATGGATGGTATTGAGGCGGCTGAAAAGATCAGGGAAAAGTTCGATATCCCGGTGATCTTCCTTACAGCATATACCGATGATAATACCCTTGAGAGGGCAAAGATCGCCGAGCCATATGGTTATATCTCAAAGCCGTTCAAGGAACAGGACCTCAAATCCAATATAGAGATGGCTCTCCACAAGCATGAGAACGAGATCAGGTTAAAATAATCGAATGGATCATATATCTGCATGTGTTGCAGATTTTTGCATTCCTAATGTACATTTTTTGTTACCCATTACGGAAATAGCTTCTTTTAAGAAGCTATATCAATAACCTGTGGTATATGCTCCGTTCAGATTCTGGTTCAGACCCTGTATGTTGAGCTTTGGGATCTATTCATTTTAAAGGGTGTAATTTGTGCTAAAAGTTCTGATATTCGACATGGACGGTGTGCTGGTGGATTCGATGTCCTACCATACCGAGGCTATGCAGCATATCTTTGATGAACTGGGCATCAATATGGATAAACAGGACATCTACGACAAGGAAGGTTCGAAGACCGTAGAGATCGTCAGTTTCCTGCTTGAGAAGGAAGGGATCGACCCCCTTGATTTTGATGTAGATGGGCTGATAAAACGATACCGGACAGAGTTTGCAAGGATCCTTGTACTTAAGTCGTTCAGGGAAATTGATGAATGCCTTCCGATATTGAGGGAGCGTTTCATGCTTTCAGTGGTCTCGGGTGCTGACAGGAATATCGTGCATGATGTTATTGGCAGATTGTTCGACGATATTTTCGATATTGTTCTTAGTGGCGAGGATGTAGAAAAGGGGAAACCTGCACCCGATCCTTTCCTGAAGGTTGCTGAGATGCTCGACGTTGGCATAAGTGAGTGCCTTGTGGTGGAGAATGCACCAATGGGCGTGGAGGCTGCGAACAGGGCTGGTATGTTCTGTGTGGGTGTGCCTACTTATGTCAGTAAAGAGAGTATTATGAAAGCCGACAAACTGGTGGACGATCACCGGATGCTAAAGGAATTCCTGCTTGGACTTGAGCACCCGGAAAAGGAAGAGGTCGAATCCTTACGCTTGATCCATAAATGATTCTAAGGTCTGTTTTTTTCTGTATACCATTCCCTGGAAGATGGCAATGGTGTTGCTGTTGTCGTCGGTAACTTCGATGGTATAGGTTGCTATCTTTTGATTCCTTGAGGTTTCCCGTGCTTCGGCTATCAGGGTTCCTGATGTTGCTGCGGTCACAAAGGAGATCGTTGCATTTATGGCAACTGCAACTGTACCATGGGAGTTGGCAGCAGCTGCAAAAGTGAAGTCTGCAAGGGTAAATGTTGCTCCTCCCTGTACGATGCCTACGCCGTTGAGGTGGTGCTCATGGATGTCCATCTTTGCTTTCGCGTATCCTTCTGAGACTTCCAGAAGTTCAGCGTTGATATATTCTGCAAATCTGTCCCTTTTGAAGAACTCTTTTATCTGGTCCAATTTCCTCTCCTCTTTTTGCTTTAACAGGATGTAAGTTGCTTGTATGCTATATTTTGGTTTCTATCTTTACTTATAAGAGTTTCATATCTTAGTAAAAACGAATACACATTTAGGAAAGCACTATCCATTAATGAGAACACGAAGGTACGTCCGCATAAACCCCTCAATTTCCACTGGAGGTTGTAATTTGGAATAAGATATTTTGCACTTTTCGGATATATCTGTGTATTATTAGGCAAGTTCAGGGGTGTGAACCTGGCAAAACGGTAAATAGAAGGTATTTTAAAGGACGGAGTCTAAGATTATTTTAAGTAGTTAATTACATTTTATGATTGTGAAATTATTTTTCGTTTTGCAGGGAGCTATTAATATGGGAATCGATTATTCGGAGTTCTGGGATGCAGATGAATATGTCGTGGTAGATGATAAAACAAAACCTGCAATCAAGTGGGCAGCCAATGAGCTGAAAACGCGTGGTAAAACCGTCTATTATGTTGATCTTTCCAACAGGCCGAAACTGGATGCCATCAAGTCCGTAGGAGAAGTCCCTGATGGTGTTGAGAATGCAGTGATAGGGCTGACAACCATGGAACCTGCCGATGTCATGAAACAGCTTTTTGAAAAGGGTGTTGTCAATACCTGGATCCACTGGAGGACCGACACGCCTGCTGTACGGGATCTATGTGCTGACCATCGCTGTTTTACGGGCAGGTGCCCAATGATGTACTTAGGCAGTGATCTGAGCATTCATGGTGTACACAGGGGTATTGCCAAACTGATGGGGAATTACTGAGGTATATCCGGCAAGGTTCATTTGCCCGACCTTAGGGTCAGGACTCCTCCCATAATAAGCATGGCACCGATAGGTGCCCACATCACGCTAAGTAATGCAAATCCGGCGATGGCCGGTATGATCATCAATATGCCTGCAAGCTGATGATTCTTTTCGGCATATATTCCTCCTGCAATCCCCATCGCTCCGAAGACTATTATCAGGAAGCAAAAAACGGACATGACTAGTTCGGGATTGGAGATTCCAAATACAGAAGATACTCCGTAAAGCATAGCTCCTCCACCTATTCTGAGACCGCCTACAGTAACTGCATACATAGATGCGCCTGCGATGATCGCTAACAGACCACCTGTGATCCCTAATACTTTTCCTGCTTTTCTTTGCATGATCCGACCTCTCTGTTACTCTGAATTCTGAAATGAGGTCCCTCTCTATAACAATTTTCTCCCCCACTGCAAAACTTTTATTATGTCATACAACATTGTAAAAATCCAACATAAACCTTCCGGAAGAAAACTGGTCGTGAATTGAAGTGATGAGTAATATGACAAGGCTCATCGCTGATTTGTGTGGGTATCTTCGTAGTTTTATCAGTTTGCCGCCCTTCTAGTTTCAGAGATTCACTGAAATGATATCTATTTAGTTATTCATTAGTACGCTACGCGCTAAGCTGAAGCGTTCCGCTCCCGGACACCCGAAAGGGTGTCCTCCGCTCTACTGCCAGCGAAATAAAAGGATTGGTCAAGGAGGATTTGTTCCATTTTATATTGTTTACGGAATTGGCAGGCATGGAAATTAAGATCTCAAAAAGGGTCAGGCTGGGGGGAAATAAGCATTATTTGCCTGAGGTCGATACCCTTGAGAAAGTGAGTACAAGCATCAGGTCGACCTGATGTTTTTTTTATTTTCATCAAAAGGTGACGCTAACACAAAGTAAAATAAAAGCTCAACACTAACTTGGACATAACCAATTTTCCTCGTCTGATCCTGGCAGCCCCGGGTTCAGGAAAGACATTCACCATTACAGGGAAAGTGGGCGACCTCATCTAAAAAGGTCTGTTTCCTGAAAAATATTGACATTGACCTTCTCGGAAAAAGCAGCAAGAGGGATGCAGGAAAGGATAGGGAAGTAAATTGATGAATAAGCAATGTTTGAAGGGATGAAAAGGGTAATGCGTCTAATTAATAATAAAATAATGAGGTAGAAGCTTTAAGCGTTGATCACTTAAGATCAACGCTATTATATTGCTCTGTTTCATCAAGTTCTTTAATGCATTCTCCATAGTAGCTTTTCATCAACATGTGCCAATCGTCTGTTACTTTTCTAAATTGAATCCCTCTCTTTTTTCCATTGTATTCCCACACACCGGCCTGATGGAATATTGATCCAATGTGACTTGATAACTGAGCTTCTTTATTGATCCAATGGAGTTCATTATAAAGGAATTTCCCAATTCCTTCTTTTTCGGTCCCATTTCTTAATTTTTCTACGTTATTTGACAGACCTTTCCACTGGTCATCTGCCATATAATCATCCAATTTACTCAATTCGTCCTTCATGATGAGTTTATCAACCTTGAGATTACCATTTGACGAATTAAATTCTCTGCTTATGGAAAGGTTGAGATCACTATCAATTTTCCACCAAAATTGTTTTGTTCTTCCAAGTGTCGTCCCATGTATCCAAACATTTTCTTCATCCAAATTGTACGCTTCAACTGTCTCTTCTGCGATCTTATGCCAGTTGAATTTGGTCTCGATAAGTTCTTTACCGGCTTGTCTCAGGGTGTCATTGGAGAGGTCATCAAGCACGTAATTCAGACCCCATGAAATAGACTCCGGATCTTTGTAGACAAGGATACCATCAACGAAATTATCGATTATCTGGACCGCATCTGTTGCAACGATGGTCCTTTCAGCATCCCAGCCTTCAAGAACAACTATGCCAAAAGGTTCGTTCCTGCTTGGAATACAGAGAATATCGCATGCATTAAACCAGTCCCTTGCTGTTTCATCATCTGCATACCCCAGGAAATGGCAACGATCTGAAACATTTTGTGCATTTGCAAGATATTCACAGTGAGGGCGCATTTCACCTTCTCCAATGAAGACAAACTGAGTATCCCAGCGATGATCCAACACTTTAGGGATCGCTTCAACAAGCAGATCAGGTCCTTTCTGGTAGCTCATACGTCCTATGAACAGAACAACCGGTGCAAGAGGATGTATCCCTAATCTTTTTTTCACTTCTCCGGGATCTACGTCCTTTTTAATTTTCCCATGAAAGATACCGTTTGGAACGATGGATATCTTCTCATCGGGTATCTGGTACAGGAACTTGATCTCATCTGTAAGTTGTTGTGAAGTGGATATGACCTTTATAGATTCATAGCCAGCTTTCCATTCCCTGTGGGATATTTCCCTGGCTTCCCACCAGTCCCCATGTACGTTACCGTTCCTTCCCCATTCGGTACTGTGATATGTGACCATGAAGGGTATCCCAAATTCATGTTTTATCCTTGAGACCACATTGAAAGGATGCCAGTCATGGACATGCAACATATCGAACTTGCCATATTCCCTGGTAACATCAAGGAATCTCGAGTACATTGAATCACACATGCTATCCATTTGCTGGACAATGCCTCCGTCAAGAGAATGGTCCACCCGATGGTAATGAACTCCATTCACTTTCTCATATGGTTCAAGTTCATGATTTCTTGTAAATATATGAACTGAATGTCCTTTCTCAGCAAGAGCTTCTGCAAGTTCGGAAACATGCGGTGCTATACCGCCTACTTTTATCGAGTGTAAGCTCTCCCAGGAGAACATCCCGATCTTTAAATTTTTCCCCATTTTTTTCAAACCCAATTTTTTATGTGCTTAAATAAGTATTTCTACACGTATTTAAATTTATCATTTGGAGCTATCTGAATAATTACTCCGAGGATATTTTACAGCCGGGTCCGGAGACATTGTATTTATGAACAATTCGGTATTTTCGCAAAACCCGCTGTCTTAGTTGTAACCGGCTGGAACATTAGGCACAAGTAATCTCTAGGTTCAAATCTTGAAGATGGAAAAGTAATATAATAGTGCATTTTGAGAATAAATATGGTCGTGCACCTGCATGCAATGGTCAAAATCCAAATGTTGAATGATGGGATCTATTCATAGCAAAAGTTCGATCTCAAAAAAGTTAAAAAAGTCCTGTCAGATCAGGACTTTCCAAAGTGTTCTAACGGACCCGGTGGGAGTTGAACCCACGACCCCCGGGTTAGAAGCCCGGTGCTATATCCTGGCTAAGCCACGGGCCCAAAATGAATTTGGGCGGATGAGATACGACATGGGTGTTTATACATAAAAGTCTTTTGTACAGGAGAGTTTTTCAGGTAAATTGTGCGGCAAAAATTAGAGGTGTTATTTTTAGTACATCCGCAGTTGTAAAAATAAATTTATACAATGGAGTTAGTTTTGTTTAATGTATCTGTCCACATGGTCTCAGTACTTAAAATAACAAAGGTGTCGCCAATCATGTCAACAATCCTTATTCTAGGTCTTCTTTTCTTTGCAGTAATGACACTTTACAATCTGGCAAAAGCACTCAAAGAGAAGACCACTTACCTACCGGCAATCTTTGGTTTCCTCATGTTCATCTCAACTCTGCTTATCATGTTTGACCAGGTCCTGATCGGTGGGTTTGCACTGGTTATTGTTTTTCTTCTGTCTCTGTTTTACTCTAAAACGATCTCTGACATAAGGATGGGGCAATTCCTGAAAGGAATGGAGGGCATAGAGGACATTTCCTCTCCTGCTTTAAAGGATATCTTTAGCTTAAGGTTCTGGGGGGTCTATGCACTGAAAGAGGGCCCAAGAAAGGCGGCTATCGGCTATCTTATTCCAGACCGGTTTTATGGTCTTCTTTTTTGGAGTGATGGCGTTGTTCTCTGATTTTTCCCTGGGTATGACTTTTCTGGTGCCTTTCATAATTGTCATATTTGTAGTGGGATGGCGTGAGTATGAAGTGATATTCAGGAAATATTCTGAACAGCAGGATATGGAAAGTTCAACTGAGCAGGAAAACGCATGAATCAGCTTTTACGATAATTCTCATTTTCCGTTATCTGTTGCTTTAGTGTCATCTTTCACTGTTGCCGGATCTCAGCTGATACAAATATTCATATATAAGATAGATAACATCAAGGATACAATATTTACAAAACGTACCTTTAACCGGTATTATTAAAGAGGATTCATATGAGCGAATTACTGATCTATTACAACGGTGAGTTTGTCACAAAGGAAAATGCAACGGTTTCTATCTATGACCACGGTTTCCTGTACGGTGATGGTGTCTTTGAGGGGATCAGGGCATACAACGGTCGTGTCTTCAAGTTGCAGGAGCATGTTGACAGGCTGTATGATTCTGCAAAGGCTATTGCTCTTGAGGTCCCTATCTCAAAGGAAGAGATGAGCGAGGCTATCCTTGAGACACTGAGGAAGAACGATCTCAGAGATGCATACATCCGTCCTATTGTTTCACGTGGTGTTGGTGACCTCGGTCTTGACCCACGCAAGTGCCCAAAACCAAGCATCTACATCGTTTCACAGGAATGGGCTGCAATGTACGGCGATCTCTATGAGGTCGGTCTCAAAGCAATTACGGTCGGTATCAGGCGTAATGCACCGGATGCACTGTCCCCTAACATCAAGTCACTGAACTACCTGAACAACATCCTTGCCAAGATCGAGGCAAACGAGAAGGGCGGCGATGAGGCTATCTTCCTTGACCAGAACGGTTTCGTTTCTGAAGGTTCCGGAGACAACATCTTCGTCATCAAGAACGGTAAGATCTACACCCCGCCAACCATCAACAACCTCAAGGGTATCACAAGGGCTACTGCCATTGAGCTTCTCGAGGAGCGCGGCTATGAGGTCATTGTCGGGAACCTCGGCCTGTTCGACATGTACACCGCAGATGAGATATTCGTCACAGGTACCGCAGCAGAGGCTGCACCTATCACAAAGCTTGACGGACGTCCTATCGGCGATGGTTCTGTTGGTCCTATCACCAAGGCAGCAGTCGCTGCTTTTGAAGAGGTTACCGGCAGCACAGGTACTCCGATCTACGAATGATCCTCTTGTGATCATTCTTTTTTCTTTCTTAAGTTGAACTAACAATGCCACGGAAAATATTGCGGGACCTGCTCTCCATCGAGGATGCCAGACGCCTTTTTGGAGGACTCGATGTCCTATCCCATGTAAGGTCAATGCCCATTGAGACTGCAACAGGTCGTGTGCTTGCAGAGGACATTATTTCAGCCATAGCTGTCCCGGATTTTGATAAATCCCTGAAGGACGGGTATGCTGTGCGTTCAGAGGACTTGCTTTCAGCAAAGGAAGGACCTGTAGCCCTAAGGCTGGTGGGATTCTCCCCGGTGGGACAGCTTCCGCAGTATCGTGTGAATGAGATGGAGGCCGCGGAGATCGCAACAGGCGGTCCTATTCCTGAAGGTGCCGATGCCGTTGTAATGGTGGAGGACACTGAGCTTAAAGGCGACAATGTTCTCGTAAAAGTGACAGCGAGTGCAGACCAGAATCTGATTCATGCAGGCATGGACGTTGCAAAGGGCGAGCGTGTGCTTCGCAAAGGCACCCGGATCGGAGCGCGTGAGGTCGGTGTGTTTGCATCCATCGGGAAGAGGAATGTGGATGTCAGGTCCATGAAGGTGGGGATAATCTCCACCGGGAATGAGCTGACAGTTCCGGGAGGACCTCTTGATCCCGGTATGATCTACGACTGCAATTCCTATTCGCTCTATGCAAGTGTTACGGACTCCGGGGCAGATGCTGTTCCCTATGGCATTGTGAGGGATGACAGGGCAGCGGTCAGGGAGGCGGTGGACAGGGCAATTGCTGAATGTGACCTGGTACTGACATCCGGCAGTACGTCAGCCGGACCTGATGATTTCATGTACAATATCATTGAGGAAAAGGGCGAGCTACTGGCACACGGCCTTAACTTCAAGCCGGGAAAGCCTGTGATCATTGGGATCATAGATGAGATTCCGATCGTGGCCTTGCCGGGTCATCCGACGGCTTCGCTCACGGTGTTCTATGAGTTCCTGTTGCCGCTTGTCAGGAGATGCCTGGGCGCTTCGGAACCGGTGAAACAGAGGACTACGGCAGTCCTCGGGGAGGATGTCATTTCCGAGACCAGGCATGAGCTTCATGCTGTACGGCTGGAGGGGGACATGGTATATTCTGTCAATAAGTCTTCGGCTTCGATCACCACTCTTGCGGCTGCGGACGGGTTCATTGAGATCCCTGCGGGTGAGCTGATGGTAAGGGAAGGAACTGAGGTAGAGGTCATCCTTTTTGACGGGGTATGCAGGTAATTTCCGGGTCTCCTAAGGAAAATCTTTTTTATATTGAAGTTATGGTAGGGAGCAGATGAGTTTACACGAAGATATCCAGGCAGTCGAGGACGAGATCCGTAAGACTCCCTATAACAAGGCAACATCCCATCACATCGGTAAGTTGAAGGCGAAACTTGCACGCCTGAGGGAAGATGTGCAGAAGAGAGCTTCTGCTAAGTCCGGCGGCGAGGGCTATTCTGTAAGGAAGTCAGGAGATGCTACTGTTGCACTTGTGGGATTCCCTTCCGTGGGTAAGTCCACTCTCCTGAACAAGCTGACCGGTGCTAATTCAGAGGTGGGTGCGTATGAGTTCACGACCCTTGATGTGATCCCGGGTGTGCTGGATTATAAGGGCGCGACCATCCAGATCCTTGATGTGCCGGGTCTTGTAAGAGGTGCCGCCAGCGGCCGTGGCCGTGGAAGGGAGGTCATCTCCGTGGTGAGGAACTCTAATCTTGTGCTTTTCCTGCTGGACGTGTTCCAGACCGAGCACCATAAGGTGCTGATGCAGGAACTCTACGATGCAGGTATCAGGATCAATATGTCATCTCCTGATGTTACCATCAAAAGGATGGACAGGGGTGGCGTGATCATCAGTACGACCATGGAGCTTGAGATGTCCGACGACCTGATCAAGGCTATCCTGGGTGAGTACAAGATACACAATGCCCATGTCCTTCTCAGGGAAAACATCAACATGGACCAGCTTATCGACGGGGTGATGGCCAACAGGGTGTACATCCCTGCTGTGATCGTCATCAACAAGGTGGACATGGCCGACGAGGAGATCCTGGAATTCTGCAAGGCAAAGTTCCCGGATGCCACATTAATTTCCGCCAACGAGGAGAAGAACCTTGAAGCCGTCAAGGACCTGATCTACGATACCCTGGACTTCATCAGGATATACATGAAACCACAGGGCGGCCCCGCAGACATGGACGAGCCAATGATCGTGACCAACGGCGTGACAGTAGGCGATATCTGTGATCGCCTGCACCGCGATTTCCGTGATAAGTTCAGGTATTCCCAGATATGGGGCCCATCAGCCAAACACCCCGGCCAGCGAGCCGGTCTTGACCACATGCTGGAAGATGGCGATGTGCTGACCCTTATCATCCAGAAATGATCTGAATTTTTCCACAACAAATAAGTATTATTGTGCAATATGCAGGATGTGAAGTCCCGTAGGGTAGCGGTCAATCCTTCAGGCCTTTGGAGCCTGGGACCCCGGTTCAAATCCGGGCGGGACTATTAAATTTCTTTAGATAGTCCTATTTTGATATGGCTACTTTTTACTTTTTTGAAGTCGAACTTTTGTTATGGATATGTTTCATTAATCAACATTTAGTATTTGATGATTTATTATCAATGCTTCTGATTTTATAATCGCCCTGGCTCAGAAGCGGAATCTCACATCTTGTCGAGAGGATGAATCCTTTTTCTGGAGCTGCATCCATACAGTTTTTCACTTCGTTCTCAATATCAGCAAATGACCCGTCCCCAAATACGTTTGGATTGATGTTGCCCATCAAACAGACATCATTTCCTAAACACACAGGGTTCGAATTTTGTACTCCGCACAGTATTTCGGGGATATATGTAATAGCAAAAAACACTACGCTTTTGTAAAATTTTCACACAACCATTTTTTATAGTTTTGAAGATGGAAATAAAAAAGCTACGTTTTTTCTTTTTTGTCACTTACCATCAAGTCACCTACTAACAGCAAGTACGATTACGTATTTAATTTACCAAATGTAATATGTTTACTATACATTGTCAAATTATAATGCATAATTTGTGCGTATAAATGGGAGTACAAATTGGTTTAGGGGGTATCATTCTGGTCTCGATTTCCGAAATCACCGTCACAGAAATTCTGATAATCTTATCTCTGATCTTCTTCTTGTACGCTTTTGTCTATCCCCAGTCCCAGCTCAAGAAGATTAAGATGCAAAGGCTTTCCATGATCAAACGGATGGAGCGCATGTGGGGCACAAAGGTTCTTACCATGATACACAGGAAAGAAGCAGTTTCCATGTTAGGTGTTCCTGTCTACCAGTACATAGATGTTGAGGATGCTGAACAGGTACTTCGAGCCATCAGGGAGACCGGTGACCGGCCCATAGATATTATCATGCACACACCCGGAGGTCAAATGCATGCCAGCATAC
>NZ_FOHQ01000004.1 GCF_900111645.1 Methanococcoides vulcani | reverse complement strand
GTTTCAGCAATCTCACCAGTTTCAGCAATCTCACCAGTTTCAGCAATCTCACCAGTTTCAGCAATCTCACCAGTTTCAGCAATCTCACCAGTTTCGGTAATATCATCAGATCCAGTATTCTCTACATCCTTCATTTTCTCAGTCCTCCGGCGTTATTGCACTGACAAGAACTATGAACATAAGGGTTCCAACTGGGATTATACCATATACCATCAGATAAAGGAACATAAAGTCTGCTCCACCCATTAATGCTACGATCGATATTACGACTATCAGGAAAAGAGGACCTGCGACAAATGCAGTAACATATGTTTCACCCATAATGCCAAGCGTCTCAAGGAATTCCTTTTGTCTTTGCCTGTTGTCGATGAGATATTGATCGGCCTTGATCTTAAAGTAAGGCTCCAGATCACCACCTGATGTTACAACGGTAATAGAACCCTGCAGGAATTCCTGCATCATTGGGGAAGGAGTAGAAGCTGCAAGGTTCTTCATTGCACTCACAAGGTTATACCCCAATACTTCAAGGTCACGCACAAGATATCTTGCTTCCACAGCAACTTCACCATAAATTTCATTGGATGCAAGGGAACGGAACAGATCTACCGGAAGAACCCCTGCTCCGGACATAGCAGACATATAATTAATACCATAGGGAAGCATTTGTTCTATCTTTCGCTTTCGTTCAGATGCCACAATCGCCGGATAGAACATGGCGAAATAATAGATACTGCTGAAGCAAAGTCCTGCAAATGCAATACCTCCAAATACGCGGATCGCAAGGAGCTTATAGGAAGCATATTTTGCAGTCCATGCAGGGAAACCAAGTGCAATTCCGGAAATATCAGGAATTGGAACAACGTAGAGGAGGGCATTGAATAGGATAAACAACAGCAATGTACTTAGAAGTGCCATTAGGAGGACACCTGAAAGGTATCTGTCATAACCTATGTTGATCCTGCTTCTCAAAAGGTTTTTTCTAAGAGAGAAATACTTTGAACGTTTGTTCACATAATACTTCCCAAATATTGCAAATGCAATACTAAAATATGAATTATCCATTCAGATCCTGCCTTATAACTTTCAATAGTGTTTCCGGTTCACGTTTATACGCAACCACGATCTTAGAGAAGTCCCTGAAATGGGTAACCTTCTTCAAGCGTGCCCACTCCATGACATCCTGACGCTGTTGTAACTCCTCCCTTACCATGGCCTCGGTCCAGCCTCTTGCATCCATAACACTCTCGAGAACATAGGAACGACCTGAGTACTGGAAAAGGTCCTTTGCAGCATTCCATGAGAATACTTCATTTGTCAGCAACTCACCAGTCCTTGGATCAACACCAACGATCTCTGTAAGAGTTTTACACCGCCTGACCCTTTCACCATCGACTTTTACCTGAACCTGTAAAGATACAATATCAAGTGCCTGTATCATGATCCTCGGAATATTGATCGGAGGGTTCTCAAGCCTGTGTACGATTGACTGCACAGAGTCAGCATGCATGGTAGAGAACGTTGTGTGTCCTGTTGACATTGCCTGGAACAGAACATAGGCTTCAGCACCTCTTACTTCACCCACCAGGATATATTCCGGACGCTGTCTCAGTGATGCCCTCAACAGCTCGTACATTTCAATGGAACCCTTTGATTCGCCACCAAAGGCTTCACGTGTAACACCGGGGATCCAGTTGGGGTGAGCAAGGTTCAATTCCCTTGTATCCTCAATAGAAACGATCTTCATTTCCGGCTGGATAAATGTTGAAATTGCATTCATTGCAGAGGTCTTTCCTGAAGCAGTACCTCCGGAGAAGATGACACTCTTGCTTGAATCTACAGCAAGCCACATGTATGCCAGCATTGCTGTCGAGAACGTATGATAACCAATAAGATCGGAAGGTGTGATCGGATCCTCATTGAATCGACGTATGGTAAAAGTACTACCTCGGGTAGTGATCTCCCTTCCAAGTGTTAATTGTATACGTGAACCATCAGGCAATGTTGCATCAAGCAACGGATTTGCTATGGAAATGTGTTTACCACATATTTGTGCAAGCCTGATAGAGAGTGGGTCCAGATGATCATCCGAATCGAACAGCACATTTGAAGGGATAGACTCATACTTCTTGTGGTATATGAAAACCGGTGTGTTCGGACCATCACACGATATATCTTCTATTAGTCCATCACGCATCATGGCATCGATCTCACCATATCCGAGATAGTCACGGATGATGTAGTACATGATCTTCTCGCGTGTGAGGGTAGTGAGCCTGATCCTATAATCAACAAGGAAAGAATTGACATTTTTGCGCAGGTATTCTTCTGCCACTTCTCGTGACATGCTTTTCAAGTGTGCATGAAGAACCTCAGCTATACGTTCCTTGATCATCCTGAACAATTTATCTTCTTCATCCGCAAACTCTGGTTCAAGCACCTGATATTGATACTCGTGAAGTTCAGAATTATAAGAGATCCTCACATAAGAATAAGGTGGGTTTATTTCAAAGAACTCGATCTCTTCAAAACCGGATTCTTCATCCAGAGCAATATCTACAAGCGGGCCATGGATGGCCACATCATATTCCTCTACCTCGAAGTCCTTTGTCTTAAAAGCATTGATCACTCGATGATAGAAAGGTTCTTTCTTGAAAATGAACATCGGAGTCTCTTCAAACTCCTCAACTTCTTCCTCCTCTTCTGCAATTTCTTTGATCGTCTTTTCCCATAAGGATTCAATTTCCTCTGGTAGTTTGTTTTGATCCTCACTTTCATCTTCATCATCAGTGGGAATGCTTTCCATGTCCTCGATATTATCATCAAGTTCTTCTGTGTAAAGCTCCCCTGAAAGAGAATCATCTTCAACTATGTCTACTATATCAACGATGCCATCTTCCACAGACTCTATCTCGTCTTCCTTCTCGGCACTTTGAGGATTCAAATTTTCAACCATTATACCACGCCTTTGGTAATCGCCATTCCTGATCATAACAACAATAAGAACCATTAAGGCCCCCATGCCAGTCTTTAATTGTTGCTAAAAAGAGTACGCATCTACGGCTTATATAGTTACCGCAGATTACCCTCATAACTCATCATTATCATTATTATATTGTGCGCTATAAATCATTATTGGTTAATTCAAAAGAATAAAAGATCGAACATACCCAGACTGGGTGAGCCAATGTAAATCTATTTATCCACAAAAACAAAAGTAGTACAGAGTTTAAGGTGAAAAATATGCAACTAAAAGTACAACCTATTGATATCAAAGTTGGCAAATACAAAGTTATTCTGAACACCATCGATGCAAAAGAGCTTGGTGTCAATGAAGGGGATCGCGTTCGAATAAAGAATCATGAAACGCTGACAGCCATTGTGGATTTTACCGAGGACATGATATCACCAGGAATGATCGGTCTTTACCATGAGGTCAAGGAAGCAATGCAGAAGGAGTGGACCGAAAGCATAGAGGTATTCCCTGCAGAAAAACCAAGATCAACATACATCATCAAAAGGGTCATGGATGCTAAAAAGCTCAGCAAAGAAGAGATCGAAATACTTGTCAAGGACATTGTGGAAGAAAACCTTAGTGAGATCGAACTTGCAGCATTCCTTACTTCAACCTACATTAATGATATGACCGACGATGAGACAGAATGGTTAACAAGGGCTATGATCGATACCGGGGATAAACTTGAGTTCGACACACACCCGATCATGGATAAACATTCCATCGGCGGAGTGCCGGGAAACAAGATCTCACTTCTTATAGTACCCATCGTTGCAGCCAACGGACTTGTCATACCAAAAACCAGCTCAAGAGCAATAACCGGAGCAGGCGGAACTGCGGACCTGATGGAGATCCTTGCACCGGTAGAATTCGATGCTGATGAGATAAAGAGGATGACCGAAAAAGTTGGCGGCGTTCTTGTATGGGGAGGAGCCACGAACATCGCACCTGCTGATGACAAGCTCATTAAGGTCGAGTATCCGCTTTCCATTGACCCGCACTGCCAGATGCTGGCATCCATTATGGCCAAAAAAGGTGCAATTGGTGCAGACCACGTAGTTATGGACATACCGACCGGTCCCGGTACAAAGATACCAAATGTCCAGGAAGGAAGAAAGCTTGCAAGAGATCTCATTAATCTGGGAGACAGGCTTGGAATGGACGTTGACTGTGCCTTGACCTACGGCGCATCACCTGTTGGACGCACAATTGGTCCCGCACTCGAGGTCATTGAAGCATTAAAGGTCCTTGAGAATTTCGACGGCCCTAACAGTCTGATAGAAAAGAGTGCAGCACTGGCAGGAATGCTTCTCGAAATGGGAGGGGTGGCAACTAAGAACCAGGGATATGATCTCGCTATCGAGACCCTGAAGAATGGAAAGGCCCTTGAAAAGTTCAAAGAGATCATCGAGATACAGGGCGGAAACCCGAATGTAACCCACAAGGATATTGCAGTGGGTGAGTTCACCAGAGATATTCTTGCCCCTACCAATGGATATATCCTGGAACTTGACAACAAAAGGCTTGTTCAGATCGCAAGGATCGCAGGTGCCCCAAATGACAAAGGATCAGGTTTACTGCTCCACAAGAAGCTAGGCGAACCCATCAAAGAAGGAGATAAATTGTTCACGATCTATGCTGAGAAAGAAGCAAAGCTGAACACTGCTTTCAAAAATGCTAATGCAAAACCACCATTCATTGTTGAAGGTATGCTCCTGGAACGCATCCAGAGCTTCAAGGAGATATGAGATCAATGCCAAGAGTAGTAATACTCCGTCTGGGCCATCGTCCTGAGAGGGATAAGAGAATAACCACACATGTCGGACTGACAGCCAGAGCACTTGGTGCGGAAGGAATGCTTCTGGCATCCAATGACAAAGGCATTAAGAATGCCATCGAAGATGTTGCTGACCGCTGGGGAGGGAGCTTTTACGTTGAGAACGATGTCAACTGGAAAAGCGAGATCGAAAAATGGAAAGAAGAAGGCGGCAAGGTCTGCCATCTTTCCATGTACGGGATAAACCTGCCTGATGCGACAGATGAGATCAAAGGCTGTGAGAAGCTCATGATCGTGGTTGGTGCTGAGAAAGTTCCTTCTGAGATATATGATATGGCAGACTGGAATGTTGCGGTAGGTAACCAGCCACACTCAGAAGTTGCTGCAGTTGCCCTGACCATGGACAGGATCGCACAGGAAGAACCTTTAAGACAGGAATTCGGAGATGCAGAACTAACTATCGTACCCATGGAATGTGGTAAGCGGGTAATTGATAATAAGACGAAAGAATAAGAAAAAACAAAGGCAGATCAGGAACAAACGGTGGAATATATCATACTATGGAAAATATCCTACATTTCCACCCACGGTCCGCTTTTTGCTCATATGATCCCTGTTTTCTTATTTTGCGAGTATTCCTATTTTGAATAAAATTTATTTTTGTTCTTATTCCTGCTATTATTCCTGTTATTCTATTTCACCCTGTTCTTTGTCAGCATCAGAACTTACTGCTACTCCCCGATTAACAGGCGGTTTGTCAAACTTCCCATAGCCCCTGTGCTTTTTGCACCCGGGAGCTTTAGACTGCTCCATCATCAGTTCATCCAGTTCTTCGTCCGTCAGTTCTTCTTCTTCTTCTTCTTCTGTTCCTGTTCCATTTCCTGCTGCTACTGCTGCGGCTTCTTCTTTTGTGCTCATTCATACCATTCCGATAAATGGGTCGTTATCAATAAATTCCACATCAATGTTGAGCATGTTCTTGAGACGCTCACAAAGTGCTTCCATTGCAGGGTTCTCTGTAGCATAATGAGTGGCATCCACAAGCAGGATGTCATCATAATTACGCAGGACATCATGTTTAAGTTCGGCAGAAACATAAGCATCGACATTGTGCTCCCTTGCGATGTCAAGGAAATCGTCCTTAAAGCCACTGCCACCAAATACCATTACATTTGTTATGGAATCCTTCTCACCCACATATTGGAGATGAGTGTTAAGGCTCTTTGAAACATGATTCACGAAAACATCAGCAGAGCACTCATCGATCCTGCCGATCCGACCCATGCCTACATCCTTCACATCAACAAGGCCAAGGCGCTGGGCAAGCACATCATTAACACCACCCTCAGCCCGGTCATAGTTCGTATGCATGGAATAAAGAGAAATACCATTATCAAGAGCGATCTTTAAAAGACCTGCAAGCTCTTTTGAGATCAGGTTCACAGAATGGAATATCAGCGTGTGATGAGTGATAAGCAGGTCCGCACCGATCTGGGCTGCACGTTTTAGCACATACTCCGTAGGGTCAAGTGCAACCGCGATCCTGGTGACATCATTATCCAGATCAAGCGTAAGGCCGATCCTGCCAGCATCGAAATCCTCTGCAAGTTCAGGAGGTGCGATCTCTTCTAGCATTTCTACTATGCGTGATAGTTCCATGCTATAGCAATAATTTTTTGTAAATATCAATTTATCGGAAAAAAGGTATGAGATTCAATCGATAAATTTATAACCGTTATGTTCATTCATACATAACGAGGACATAACGCTCAGCCCAGTGCATGAGATCAAATAAACAAAAAATGCACATTCGGCTCGAAGATCACACTGATATGATCGGTCCCCCCTGTATCTCACCTGCATTCCCTGCATAAGTTCATCTACTCCGGCAGAGGAAGAAGGATACTCTTGAACAGGGTGATAGGCCATCACATATGTGCAGGCACCGAAACCATACAATCCATGGAAAAATCATCAAATTTTCCATCGGAAAGTCGGTCTTGAGCTTTGAAGACCGGGGCGGTGCTTAAAAGTAGAGATCAGGTATGAGGAAACGTAGAGATATTTGGCGTGCTTGCTGCCAGAATCGCTGTGCTTTCATACCTGACCCTACACGACTCTTTCTAATATACATAGAAAAGGCAATGAAAGGAGCTGTGTATACAACGAAACTGCAAAGCTCACTTTCCAAAGTAATAATTTAACAGTGTTAATTTCCGAAGAAGTTGACAACCTATTTATAGACCTATTGATATTTGCAATTCAAATCACAGAAGTCAATACCATAAAGCATCGGCTGTATTGATACATCATAAAAGGTGACAGGATGATAGAACCATTTGAACACTATTTGTTGGAAGATTGCCCTTATGGGGATGAGACCACTGAGCTCCTTCAGATCGAAGGAGAAGGAACTCTTAAGATAATGTCAAGAGATACAGGTATTGCAGCCTGTGCAGATGACCTTGCGGAGTTCTATGAAAAGAAAGGACTGGAAGTTACTTTCTTTCTGGAAAACGGTGAAAGATTCAAAGAAAATGCAGTCCTTTTTGAGGCAGAAGGAGATCTCAAATTGCTTTTCAAGTTATGGAGGATATCACAGACATTCCTTTCCATGACATGTGCTATCGCTACAAAAACAAAAGACGTTGCAGATGCTGCAAAGGCTGTTAATCCTGATGTAAAGATTGCCACCAGCAGGAAAACACACCCGGGTTTTCGCAAATATGAGCTTAAGGCCGTCAGGGCAGGAGATGGGGGTCATCACCGCAATTCCCTGAGCGATTCGGTCCTTATTACGCAAAATCACTTCAATGTGGTAGGTTCTTTCGGGAAGCTTAGTTCCATGAGAAAGATCGAGATAGAACCACGGACAAAAGAAGAGGTTTTCCAGTATGCACCTATTGCAGACGTACTTCTTCTTGATCACTACACTCCGGAGGAATTGACGGAAGTTGTACCTGAGCTTCGCAAGCTCAATCCTAAACTTGAGATCGCAGTTGGCGGCATCGAATTTAAAGACATACCAAAATATGCAGCAGCTGTTGATATTGTTGTGACTACCGCGCCATATTATGCAAAACCTTTTGACCTCACAACGAAAATAGACCAACTCTAACGGAAAGACAGCAGGCGTGAATAAAATGGAAAATGATTCTGTAGTTTCAATGTTGCTCGATCAGATCAGACAAGAGCTTGGCGAAGATCTGGATGATATTTATGTGGAAGATGCCAGAGTTGGCGTCGTTTACAGCGGAGTAAGGATCACGAACGGCTACGGAGGTATTGCTGCCACACAACTGCAGTCAAGCTCAGCTCACTGTGCAACACTCCCGAATGCAGGAGATATAACAGGCAAACCTGCATCAGAGGTTATGGAGATGGCGCTTTCAAAGAACCTGCTTAAGGCTGTTCTCGGAATAGCAACGGTAAATGCACTGGCAACCATGATATGCGATCTGTATCCTGAAAGGCACGCATTTTCCGATGTTGACGTGCTTGATATTATAAGACCAGGGGACAAAGTTGGAATGGTAGGTCATTTTAGCCCCCTGATCCCTCGGATACTGAAGATCACAGACCAGCTGACAGTGATCGAAAAGAAGGACATCATTGATGAGCGGATAAACGTAGTCCCACAGGAGAATGCTTCCGAAGTGCTTTCAGGATCCGATATTATTATAATCACTGCCAGTACACTGGTAAACGGTACAACGGACGAGTTAATATCCCTGAAAGGAAATGCACGTGAAGCAATCCTTCTCGGACCTTCTGCAGTGATGTTGCCACAGCCGTTCTATGAGAAAGGATTTACAGCGGTGATGGGAACACGAATAAACGATACCGATACTATGCTAAAGGTCGTCAGTGAAGCCGGAGGCACGAAGCATTTGCTTAAGAAATGTGGTGAAAAAGTGTCATTCGTTAAATGAAATATGAGCTGGACCCATCAGTAACAGGAATAACAAAATATGGATATTTTCAAGTTCTACACAAGGGAAGACACACCCACAGAGTCGATAAGACCGATCAGAGATTCACTCGAAAAGGTCATGGCTAGCCATCAATGTAACTTTGAGATACTGCATATAGAGGATCTTACGGATGAAGAACAGGACGAGCTCATCGAATCCATTCGTGTGATCAGCAGAAAGAACGCTATAGGGGTTGTCAGCAAAGGCAGGGGTTCACTTCCCATATCACGCAAAAAGAACCTGAGCAATGTAGGGGTTCTCATCCATTCCCACGACGGGAAGGATATTTCAGTTTACCCGAACGTGAAGAACAACAAGTTAACAACCGCTATCCAGTACCTGAACCTTATCCGGAATTCCTCCAGTGTGGAAGATGCACTGGACTCGAACCATATTTCCGAAGATGATATCTCAAGGATGATCACAAGCCTTCCCGAGATGATAGAACCCGGACTTACCTTCCACGAGATCGAAGTGGAGGTCGATGGCGGAAGAATAGATGCAGTCTTCATCGATGGTGAAGGAAAGCACTTTTTGATAGAGATAGAGATCAATGCAAAGGACAACGCTATCGGCCAGGTGCAGAGGTTCAAGCTGCCTTATGCTGAAAAGTACGGGATCGATCCCGAAGATATACGTCTGGGGATTGTTTGTGCAGGGATTGATAATAGCAGAATGACAGCATGCCGTGGTGCAGGGATAGAGGTCTATTGTCTTTGTCTCAAGAAGATGGAATGATAGTTGCTGGTATGATTGGGTACAAAAGCCCTTCAAATAATCCTCTCGATGCCATTATAGACATACATGTGAGGAGGACGGACAAAACCCACCAGTGTCAACCCTACCGCCCTTGCAAGATCAATTCCCTCATTGATAGGACCTGCTTTGCTGGCAAGTACGGAAACTCCTGCATTGATAGCTTTTGAGACCATTGTGACTGAAAGCCTGCCGGTAGCGACTATTGCACAATTTGACAGATCAACGCCTGCAAGGGCTGCTTTGCCAACTGCTTTATCAACTGCTGAAGCCCTGCTCACATCTTCACAGAATGCTAAGATGTCACCTTCGCTGTCACAGACGATGACCGAGTGTGTACCTCCGGTACGTCGCCATGTCTTTGCATCACTTTTGAGGTGTTCAATTGCTTTGAAGAATACTTTCCGGTCAAATTCAAGTTCGGGCTCGCTTCCGATCTTTTTCCTGCATGGTCTTGAACCAATGGCACAACTACAAAAATCGAATCTTGAATCCGGGTCAATATCGCGTCTGGTCTTTTTGATGCGATCCGGACAGATATCCGCATGACAAATCAGTTTGTCATCTTCAACTTCCACTGAGATAACGTCAATGGCGTGATCAATAAAACCTTCACATAACAAAAAACCCACAGCAAGTTCCTTGAACTCCCTCGGGGTTGCAAAAAAAGAAGCAAGTGGAACATCATTGAGAGAAAGATGGAATTCTTTCTCAACGATGACATCCACGTCTATTTCGTTATTGCCATCTTCCGTAAGTTCGACACACCTGTAAGGAAGATAAGGAGCGGAAACATCCCTCCCCTCATCCCGCCAGAAGTTGTTCTGACCGATCTTCCTCTCGACGTGCCAATCCAACGGCATGATTATGCAATTTCCTTTATCTTTGCGAAGAGCTGCTTGAGTGTGTCTTCGTTGCTCTGGGTGAACTCAAATGGAGAGGTTGTGAATGGCTTGAAGTACATTGGCACGTTGTCGAGCCTGTAGAATGTACCATCATTCTCCATTGCGTCAATAACACCAGGAAGAACAACATCTGAAGCAGTTACTGTTGGACATGGTGCAATATCCAGGCAGGTCATTGGGATCTCTGCCAGGTATGATGCAGCGTCTGCAGGGATGTGGTTGACAAGGTCAGCGCACATTACGAATGCAGCGTCTACGTCCTTCTCCCTCAGAACATCCACGGTTGTGGTCTCTCCAGGGTTGTATCTTGGATAACCTCTTGAGAAATCGATACCGAATGGATATCCGTACAGGTATGATGCGATCTGGTTGAAACCTGCTACGTTACAGTGGCCTCTCAGTGCACCGAGTACGAACTTTGTTCCGTGGTTATTGTTGAGCTCTTTGACAAGGTTAAGTCCAAGCTCCACATTCCTATGCTTACCAATGGATGAACCAAGACCAAGACCAACGGAAATGCTACCGAAGTTTGCATTGACCATCGTCTCGACCATATCTTCCATCATAGAAATTGACACACCTGTGATCTGCTCGACAGATGGGTGTGGCCTCTTGCCGTTTAGAAGTGTCAGCAGTGCGCTGAACAGCTCATAGTCAGTGTTTGGATTGAGCTGGACGTGAAGGTCTGATGCTACTGTAGTGTCAGTTATTCTTGGGTCGACTGTGATGATCTTACGATCGAACCTGCCTCTCTTGGACCAGTAGCCTCTTGGGAAGACAGCATATTTTGACATGTGTCTTGGCATGGATGCCAGAGGGTTGGTTCCCCAATAGATGTTAACATCAGCCCTGTTCTTGGTCTGGCCTGCTGTTGCTGCCGGACATCCGCTTTCCTGGATACCCATTACAGTAGGACCGTGGCAAATGGTAGCGTTGGAATCTGCTACACCGCCAAGGTACTCTGCTATGTGAAGACCTACTTCCTGTGCCTCACATGAGGTCTCACTTCCGAGGAAGAAAAGAGGTCTCTCAGCGTTTACAAGCATTTCTGCTGCCTTTGTAAGTGCTTCGTCCCATGCAGCTTTCTGAAGCTTTCCATCTTTTCTGACCTGTGGGTCTTTGAGACGGTGTGAGCTTACGATCTCCTGGAACTTTCCGTTACCCATCTTACATGCGTTCTTGACAGTGATCTCGTTGTCCCCGAGCTCTACCTGAATATCGTCACATGAAGCTCCGCACACCGGACACATAATGTTCTTAAAAACCATATCAATTACCTCCCATGTACAGTTTAAGGACAACATCCTCTGCGCTTAGCACCTCGCCCTCTCCTGCCTCGACAGTTACAGGGTTACCCTTGTAGAGAGGGGAACCTGTTGAGAATGTGTCAGGATCAATGACCACGTTGGACCAGATCGCCCTTGGCATGAATACATTTCCATCCATAACAGCATCTGTGCACTTTGTGAAAACTATGATGGAATGTTTTTCGTCCTTACTTGTTACTTTTACTTTTTCCGGGCTTCCAAGGGATGCAAAATCACAAGGTGAGATCCAGCATACAGCACATTCCTGTCTGTAATCCTCTGTATATTTGTCACCGCCTTTTGCAAGCCTGCCCTCGTCAATGGTACTTCCTGTGTTAAGTAATACTTTCATCATCACACCTCACAGATCCATGTTTGCTGCCTGATTGACATAGAGTGTGCCTTTTGGCCTCTTTGTGATAGCATTGTCACCGAGGAACTTCTTGAAGTTACCAGGGCATTCTATATCATCGAACTTAAGGTCGCTTTCGTTTGTCATATATTCGAATCCGGGTGAGAACCTTTCGATGGTTCCGTTAACAACCATTGTACCGGCTGTCATCTCAGCAGCAACTGCGCGGATCGCATTTCCTTTTACAGCGATCAGACCGCCGTTCTGGCGAATACCACAGTAGTGACCGACATTTCCACCAACGACGATCTCTCCGCCGCTGATACCGCCACCAAGGTTGTTGTTCGCATTGCCATCGACGACGATGCGTCCACCGGACATTCCTACCCACTTTCCACGGTATGCGCAACCTACGTGGTCTTTAACATTACCTTCGATGTGGAGGAGTCCGCCCTTCATCTCCATTCCTGCCCATGAGTCAGCGTCACCTTTGACAAGAAGTTCGCCACCTTCCATCTGGGAACCTACGTGCATGCTTACAGATCCCTCAACGGTGATCTTGCCTGCTGTCATCTTTTCACCGATGCGCTTCACTCTGGAAGTGTCACCTTTGACGACAATGGAAGTGTCCTCTGCGGAACTTCCTGCATCACCCTCTACATCAAAGAAGGAAGAGAGTGGGAACTGCTTTGGTCCCTGCCATACCAGCAGTGACTCGATCTCACTTTTGTTTTTACCGGCGAATGTATCAGTAGTGATAACATCTGCCTCTACTTTGATACCGATCTCAGTATTTACTGTAAGAATAACTTCTGCCATGATATCACTGCTCCGTGTTTACCTTGATCGCTGTTGGGTTCACGAGGTACTTCTCAGGTGTTGGATAGTGGTTGAAACCGTGTGAATAATACCTGAACCATTCCTGCACATCCTTGAGCATTTCCTTCTCGTTTGCGTCCGGAACACTCACATCGGTGTAGTAGGTTCTCCTTTCAGGGATCATTGTGATCTCACCGTTGTGGCAGACGACCTGTCCGTCCTTGATGGTGTATTCAGCGGTGCTGAACTTGTTGATCAGATCGGAGTATTCCCTTGTGTCGATCTTGCTTGGGTCAATGTCGTAGATAGTAACATCACCATCTGCACCGACACCGAAGCTACCCTTTCTGTGTGCCATACCGATCGTCTTTGCTGTGTTGGCACGGGTCAGGATAGCAATATCGTAAAGGGACATTTCCCTGTCGACTCCACCGAGTGTGCTTCTGTCGTTCGCCCACTTGTGGCACTCACTGAAGGTCTGATCCCTGAACTTCTCGGACATCAACCATGTCATAACGAGTGGATATTTGGTGAATGGACCACCGTTTGGACTGTCGGTTGTCATGATAGTCTTCCATGGATCATCGATCAGGAGAAGACATTCAAGACCCATTGCCCACTGGGTACTGTGAACAGGATTGCTCTTCAGGTATGTGAACGGACAGACACCGGCACCACATTCGAGTTCAACATCAGTGTTTGACCATTTGCCACCAGTGAGTACTGCGACGTCGTGTATGGCTGGACCATCACCGGTCATACATGTTGCTTCACCAAATGGTACACAACCACTGTCAATTACAACGTGGTCGGCGTTGTTAACGTAATCTGCAAGAGGTTTGACACCGGACTCGAAGTCACGCCAGGATGTACCGGCAAATGCATTGAACTGCATGTGAGTAAGGTACACGGACTGGTCCCTGCTTGGGTCGATCTTTGTCTCAGCCCACTCGATGTCCATGTCCTGGTTTGCTTTCACACTGCTGGACAATTTCAGAGATTCCTTTGTGGTCTCATAACATCCTGGATGACCAAGGTTGTTTGCGTGAAGGTGCATTGACATTGGCATACCGAGCATCTCATTTACCTCGGTCAGTCCGTCGATCATCTCCCTTGGAGTAACCTCGAAGTGGATGTTTGCCTCGTCAAGGGAAGAAACGTTCTTACCCCATCCCCAGTTCTCCACACCGGCCGGGTTGACACATTTGATACCGTATGTCTTGTGGGTCTTCATCATCCAGGAAACGTATGCTGCTGCCCTGTCGATGTCGCCTTCCTTCAGGTAGCGCATCATGAACCAGTTGTTACCAAGAACAAGATATCCACCCATGTCAAGCATTGGGATAGAGCGCATCTCTTCGTGTGTGTGGCGTGCTTCCATAGGAGGAACAGCTGCCTCGAAGACGGTTGTGTATCCCATCTGTGAGTATTCATATCCTTCCATGTAGACAGATGGTACGGTCTCACCTGAACCGGAGTGGGTGATTGCGGTCTTGCCCATGGTTGCCTTGTAACCATCCTCTGGACGCATCATCCTACCGACATTGACCTTTGCACCGGCAATGTGTGAGTGAGAGTCAACACCACCAGGCATTACGGTCTTGCCTGTTGCGTCAATGACCTTAGCATCTTTCATATCAGCATCTGAAAGTTCAGATACGACCTTACCGTCTTTAATGAAAATGTCCTGCTTTTCACCGTTCACTTCGTTGAGCGGGTCATAAACAGATCCATTTTTAATTACAATAGTTCCAGTCATTATTCCACCTCATTCTTCTCAAGCCATATTGCGGATGTCGGGCAGATCATTGCACAGGCACCACATGAGCCACATGCTTCCTGGTCGATGACCTTGACAGTACCATTCCTTACCTCAAGCAAAGGTTTCTCGTCAACATCGTTGAGTGCACCAGCTGCAATGAACTTTGAGGAGTTTGCATTGACAGGGCACACGATGACACAGTTACCACAGCCAAGGCAGGCATCTTCATCGGTCTTAAGTACAGATGTCAGAACAGGTGTTGCTGATGGCTTGTTGAGAAGCTTCTTCTCGAAGACGGTCTTCTTCTCCATAGCTGTAAGAATCGCGGTCTTCTGCACATCGATAGCATCTACAGGACATGCGACTGCACAGGCACCGCAATACAGACATGCATCCGGACGCTGTGCGACCTTGTCGACCCTCTCACCAACATCCCATTCAGGGTTGAACAGTGCATTGCATGGACATACATCCACACATGTGCGGCATGCCTGACAGACATCCTCGTCGCGTACCCAGGTACCTGCAAAAGGCTTCTGGACAGCGATAGCATCTTTTGGACATACTTCAGCACACCATCCACAGTGTACACAGGTGTCGTTGTCGATGATAGTCTTACCATCTACACGTGCGCTGCCATCGTTTGCGAGCCACTGCTGGACCTCTATAGCACCCTGTGGACAGATCTGTTCACAAAGACCACAGTGTACACAGTCGTCGTTCACAGTTGTTGGTGCGATAGTGCTGCACAGGAAGTTATCGCCACACACAGGCTTTCCATCTTCTCTCATCTCAAGAGCGCCTGTTGGGCATATCTTGGTACACATTCCACATGTAATGCAGGTGTCTGTAATGTCCAGGAAGTCCTTGTTGATAAGTCCCCTGGCAACAGGTCCCACGGAACCTATGATCAGGGTGTCCTTAGGACATACCATTGTACAGGTTCCACAACCAATGCACTTGTGTGGCAGATATACCACTTGCTTGTTATCTTTTGTCGAAACCACTATTTCGTTCATCTAATCTACTCCGTAATTAATGCTCATGTCTGCATGCTTCACAAAGTGCTTCCCCTTCGTACCAGACAAAGCTCTCTCCACATTTGTCACAAAGCTTTACTTGCTTGCTTTTTTTGATCGGTACTTCGATCTCTGTAAAAGTATAAGAATAAATGTTCTCTCCGGCTTCAAGAGCTATCGGGACAACAACCTCATGAGGCACTTTCTCAGTGTTCATGTACCATGCATGAAGCTTCGGGTATGCCTTTGTCTTTTCAGGATCAAGGTATATCCTTACAGCAGGCAGTTTTGTATCACCCGGTGCACCACGCTTGTTGACCGTAACGGCCATCTTCCCGTAATCCTTTACCCTGAGCCCCTTATTTCCGATGGTAGCACCCTCGATTATCTGGAACGGGTCAGGAACACAGTTATATGTCTCTGCTATAGCGTAGATGCGCTCACCTTCCTTAACATCAAGGAGTCTCTTTGCCATATTGAGCATCTGCAGACCCATAAGTGCCCCTGTGCTCAAATAGCCGTGGAAAGGTATGATCTTCTCCACCTGTAAAAATAGCTCTGGATCTTGTTCTTTTATCTGTTTTAGAATACTATCCATTTCGTCATCCATATGAAGACCTCTTGAATGTGAAAGTACTGCATCGGATCGGCCGGATCCTTAAAGCGGTGTTCAATACAACCGCCTGTAATGCTAAGGAACATAACGGTGAAAAATATATATAGTTTATCATTGCCGGTAAAAACGTGGCAGGGACTGATAAATGATCAGACATGCAGCAATAAATGACTTATATAGATATATCTGAAAAAGTAAGGAAATAAAGAAAAGACTATTTTTAAAAGAACATTTAGTACCGTTCTTCCAACAATAACTTATTCCACAAGCTCAGCGATCCTGTCCAGTAGCCCCTTTGCAACTTCCTCACTCGCAGCATGCCTTATAGTGATCTTGCCACTTTTATAAACAAGGACCATCATAGCACCGGAAGTGAAACGGATGGCTCCAAGCTCCTCTGAGCATCTTAAGAATTTGATCGATTTTCCATCTTCTGTTTTTAGAGATTCACATGCCTTTGCTATATCGATCTCATTGTCAAGTTGCGCGATGACATGCTGAATATCCGGACCGCTCTTACAGGGAGTAATAGACCTTATTTCCATATTTACCAAAAACCCGTTTTAAAAATAAAAAGATCAAAAGAAAAGCATCAGGAGATGAAATCTACCGTGACGCTTTCAACATCCCAGAGAGCTTCCAGCTTCTCAATGATGTCCTCTTTTATTGCGGCTGCGAACTGGTGATGGGATGGAAGGTCAAGCACTACCCGGATATTGCCTTCATTGACCACGATCTTCATCACAAGTTCGGTCCTGATGATGTCCAGACCTTTTATAGGGTTCATCACATGTTTCAGGCGTCTTCTGACAACTTCCTCATCGGTTGGCTCTTTCTCCACGACCATCCCATGCTTTTCCTCATAGTCACGTATAGCGGAGCGAAGACCTTCTACTGCCAGTACAGAACAGTGTGCTTTGACCGCAGGAAGTCCGCCAAGTGCTTCGGAAGCTTGCTTCCATGTGATCTTCTTGGCTTCATCAAGGGTCTTTCCTTTTGCAAGGTCAGTAATAATAGAAGCTGTAGCAATGTTGGATGCACAACCGTAAGATTCGAAGGAGATATCTTCAATAACAAGGGAATCCGGATTCACTTTCAAGTAAACAGCAACCATGTCCCCACATGCTGCACTGCCTTCGAGACCCTTCCCATCCGGATCTTCCATCTTACCCACGTTATGCGGGTTTTTGAAATGCTCAAGTACCTCTTTACTATAAGGGAAATTCATAGGACCACCTCTTGTATTCCTCGATATTGATTTACTCATCTGCTGACAGCGGGCTGATAGCCCTTAGATTAACAACAACTTCCTTCAACGCATCAATAATAGAATCTGCATCTTCCATGGTGTTAAACCTTCCGAAGCTGAAACGCAATGACCCGTGGGCTCGCTCATGGTCGCCACCTATACCAAGTATCACATGGCTTGCCTCAAGTGAGCGACTAAAACATGCTGAACCTGTGCTCACAGCAAATCCCATCATATCCAGATGCAATGTGATAGATTCACCTTCAACATAATGAAATGTCAGATTAGCATTCTGTGGCAGTCTGCTTGTAGCACTGCCATTAAGCGTAACGCTGGAGATCTCAGCTTGTACCCTCTCGATAATGCGATCCCTCATTGCTTTAAGCTGTTCGTTCTCCTCAGGAGTTACCAGTTCAACCGCCGTTGCAAAGCCTACAGCACCAGGGATGTTCTCAATACCCGCACGCCGGTCAAACTCCTGGAAGCCTCCGTCCATCCATTTGTTGATAGGAGTCCCCTCCCTTATGTACAGGGCTCCAACTCCACGAGGACCGTGAATAGTATGTGCTGAGACCGTTACAAGATCAACAGGGATCTGGTCTACGTCAAGAGGGACCCTTGTGAAACTGTGAGTTGCATCAGTATGTAGCAGGACCTCCTTTTCTTTACAGATATCTGCTATGGCCTTAATGTCCTGTAATGTACCGATCTCCTGATTTGCATGCTGAATAGAGACCAGTGCAGTCTGAGGAGTAATAGCAGCCTTAAGCATTTCAAGATCGACGATCCCTTCACTGTCAACGCTTATGAAATCGACCTTGTAGCCCTGCTTCTCAAGCATCTTTGCAGTATTCAGTACGGAAAAGTCTTCCATGCGGGATACGATTATGTGATCATCTTTCTTACCCTTCAATGCAGAAAGGACTCCCTTTATTGCCATATTGCTCGATTCAGTGCTTCCCGAAGTGAACACCACCTCATTGGCATTTGCACCAAGAGCTGATGCAATTACCTTCCGGGACCTTTCAAGCCCTTCCTTAGCATCAATGCCCATTGAATAACCGAATTCGGAAGTAGCAACTGCATAAGTATCAAAAAAATACGGATTCATTGCCTCAAGTACCCTCTCATCCAATCGAGTACTGGCAGCATTATCAAGATATACGGTTTTGTCGAACATCTGGCAAACACTCCTTTGATCAAATAAATATACTAATGTTGAACTTACTCTGCCATGAGATACAACAGATGACCGAAACAAGCAGCCTTAGCAGAGATCAATGAATATACAGAGATTATATTGGCAACTGTATAAAGCGTTAACCATTTACTATAAAAGTAAGAGGTAGAAGGATGAAGCAGTATCAACTGCTCATCCAAAAAAATTATTGGGACCTTACGATCTCTTCAGCGATCTTTGCAGCTTTTACACCGGACTGCAACATACCACCAAAGGTTGGACCCATTCTGGAAAGACCAAAACATGTAGCTGCAGCCATTCCAGTAACCACAAGACCAGGGAACAGCTCGGAAGTGTTATTGACCACAGCATCTTCGGAATTCTCAACATCCATTCCTGAGAAACCTTTAAGATCTACCAGACCACGGCCCGCCAGGGAGTTAGCCACGACCGCATCATGTCCTGTTGCATCAATAAGGCATTTAGCCTCGATAGCCACCGGGTCAACACAGGTAATAGCACGCGGTAACGCTGAGACAGGTGTCCAGTTGGTAACAGCACCGGAAACACATCCGTCCCTGAGAACCACATCATCGAACTTGTTCATGTTAAGCATGAAAGCACCTGCATCACAGGCAGCTGAGATCAACTTAGAACAGGCAGACGGTGCATCTGCGACATAGAGTCCTTCCTTTATATCCGGGACTTCCTTATAAGGAACACCAAGCTGGTCAAAGATCTTCTGTGCAGGTGCTCTCACTGTAACCTTATTCATCAGATAACCACCTAACCAGAATCCGCCACCAAAGTAATTGTTGCTCTCAAGCACAACGGTCTTTATGCCATTGGATGCAAGGTCCCTTGCTGCCACAAGACCACTTGGTCCTCCACCAACAATGATAACATCACTTTCAATGTGGGACAGGAAGTCACCAAGGAATTCTTCAACTATCGAACGCGTAATATCTTTTTCAGTTGCTTGTGCGAATTGATTCATTTCTTCACCCATTTTAATAGAGATGATCAGTAAATTGTCAGAAGAAGTAAGTTCGATCTGGTCCACAAAAAAGAGCCAGATACTTAGCCTTACATCTTATTTCAAAGGCCGGAGTGAGAATCGAACTCACATACTCCGATCTGCAGTCGGACACATAACCACTCTGCCATCCAGCCAGTAGACGATGGTTCACTATTGTGAAGTCACAATCGTGAATATATGTCGATTCTATATATAGCTTATGTTGCAAGCAAATTGAGAAGAAGATCAGCAAAAAGCGAAACCTGCTTTTGTCAAAAGGCCGGAGTGAGAATCGAACTCACATACTCCGATCTGCAGTCGGACGCATAACCACTCTGCCATCCAGCCAGTAGATGATGGTTCACTATTGTGAAGTCGCGATCGTGAATATATGCAGATTCTATTTATAGGTAATGTTGTAAGCAAAATTAGTAGAAGATCAATAAAGAATAAGACTTGTTTTTGTCAAACCCAGGTAAAAAGCGAAAAAGAGTTGGAACTACATTAGCTTACATTATAACGACTGAGAAGTCGAAACTTCAAAACGAGATATGAAGAAGAATTGAAACAGAATTTGAAAAAATACTCTCCGATCTCTTCAAATAATAGCACCAATCATTCTTCCGCAGGGCAAGCGCCCTCACCCTTTCTTAAGTGCCTGCATATCCCACAGATCTTCGCAGGGACATTATCCACCTTGCCTTCCTGTATCTCAAGAGCAAGACGTGCGATCGATTCTTTTACATCGTCATCGAACTCTATACGATAGCCTCGTTTTTTTGTCAGGTACTGAGATACAGCAGAAGGAGCCATTCCAAACATCTTTGCAACTTCTTTCTGTGCGATCCCGTTCTTTACAAGTTCCATTGCAAGCGCTGCACGGATAGCAGGGAGGATATCCCATACAACTGCCTGACAGGGAGTTTCCAGATTCATAATATCACTTACGCTATGCTATAGCACATTACACGCCATATCGCTTTCATAGCATATGACTTTGTAACATATATATGTATTCACTATTGTGAAATTCTATAGAACGGATAGTATAAATAGAAAATGTTTGCAAAATTGATCGATCTGGAAGTATTCATTCTTATGTAGCCACATTATAGGTATAAGAGTTAAATAAAATATGATATTATATATTGTTAATTGATAAATAAAAATTACAGAGCATAATCACAATAGTTAATCGTTAAAAGAAGGGGTTCCATGTTCAGGAAAGTTTTGATCATATTGCTAATGGTAGTTTGTGTATTCTCATTTACAGCGTCTGCATACACGCTTGATGATATCGAATGGAAATCTACAGAAACAAATACGCTCCACTGGGGACATAGTTTTGAAAATGGAGAAGCAAAAGATGATTCTTATGATACATATGTAATCAAAGTAGAGGATTTCAGTGTTGACGGGTTTGCATCCATTTCGATTTCAAGAGATGACCAAATAAAAACTGTTGGGTTTATCTCCAATGGCCAAAGCTTTGAATACCGTGATGAAGAGGGGGGGCAGGATATCAAGGTATTTGCATCAGAACTCAAATTGAACATTGATCCATGGACCGGCAACATGGAGGATCCTACAGTAAAGCTGGAGATATGGAGAAGAGGTGTTCCTGAATTTGATATTGATATCGATACAGAAAAAGACGAGTATGATCCAAGATCTCCGAGCGATCCAAACGAAGTAGTTACGACTATAACTATCAAGAACGATGGATATGCAGAAGCAAATGATGTTGAGATAATCATCAGCCCTGCCAGTATGGAGCTCGCTGATGGAAAACTCAAATACAATCTGTTCACGTTAGCTAAAGATGAAATCGCTGAACCTATCGAAGTTAGCCTGGAGATCCCCCATCTGTGGGAAGAGACAGATCTTGACATCAACGTGACCGTACGGGCCAAAGACATCAATGGTGACATCCACGAAGACAGTGAGAAGAAGACCATAACGGTACAGCCAAAAGCTGAACTTATACTTACTAAATCCATTGCTGAAGAACTCTATATGGACGAGACTGCATATGTAACGGTCGCCGTCCGAAATTATGGGATCTACAGCATGAATTCAGTTACAATAAAAGATACTGTGCTTTCCAGTATGGAACTCAAAGACAGTATAACGCTTGAGAAGACAGTATCATTCAAACCCGGGGAAACCATTGAGGTTTTCTCATATTCACTAAAACCTATCAAGCCTGGAAGTTATACTTCACCTGAAGCAATTGCAACTTTCGAAGCTCCTGACGGTAAAACTTACACATATGAATCCGAGGATTCAAAGATAGAGATCAACGGTCCTTACATCGCACTGACCCAGAAACTCGATAAAACAAAAGTAGAACCTGGAACCGAGATCAAGGTCACCGTGACCGCTAAGAACGAAGGTAACAGGGATGCGAGTACAAGAGTATCTTCTACTGATTTTCCGGAAGGTACAAGTTTTGTAAGTGGTGAAACTACTTTTGATAAAGTACTGGGAAAAGGCGAATCCGGAAGCTATTCATACATTCTGAAGATGAATGATGAAGGAACCTTCAAGCTACCACCTGCAACTGCAACATTCATCGATATGGAAAGCTACAAAGGCGAAAAGATCTCTAACATGCCTGAAATAACGGTCGAAATCCCTGAGCCTGAAGAAAGCTCAACTTCATCAGGTACAAGCAACCCATCGAACGATGGCAGTTCACAACCAGGAACTGAATCAAATGAAGAGGTCGTGGAACCTGGCTTTGAATCAATTTTCGCAATTACTGCACTTGCGGGCGTATATCTGGCAATAAGAAGGAGAAAATAAAAAGATCATGCATGTGAGAACACAAGTCTGCCTGATCATTTTATTTGCCACACTCCTATGTGCAAATACAGCCATCGCCTCTTCCGATGATGACACGGACTGGAACGAATCGGTCAACTATACCCTTTACTGGGGAGATACTATCGAGGTAGATGGCTTTTTGATCAAGGCGAACGATTTCTCAAAGGCAAGACCTTTCGATATTGAAACAGATTACGTCATGCTTACCATCAACTCCGATGAATCGGAAGAATGGAGTGCACTGCTCTCGGTCAACAACAGCCAGATACCTGACAGCAAGATATTTGGTGAAAGGTTGAACATAACTGCTTTTGAGATCGTTACGGGAAATGATATTCCGGCACCATATACAAAGATCGAGGTTTCCACGCTTAACATTACAGAGGAAAAGGTCGATAGCTGGATCAACAACACCATCTCTGTGACCAAGACAAAGTACAAAGATACCTACATTGATGAAAGGGTCTTCATTGCAATCCAGATCAACAATCTTCGGAATCTGGAATTCCAGGGCGTCCTGATAAACGAAACGTTACCTGAAAATATTCTAATGGACCCTGATATCAATGTGGACCAAACGATCAATATAAGTCCATATTCAAAAAACACTATTCAATATTCTGTCAAAGCACTACGGCCTGGAAACTACACCATCCCACCCACTGAGATCGAAATTGTAGACCATGGGATAAAGTACTACCAATACACCAACTCAACAGAACTAGTTGTATACGGACCATACATCAATGCTACAAAGACAGCCACAGTTGATGGAAATAATCCACAACTTTTTGATATCACTGTAAAAGTGAAGAATGAAGGTAATCGTGCAGCATATGTAGAGATCAAGGATGAGATGTTACAGAATTCAGTTCTTATGGAAGGAAAGACAGCGTATGAGATGGTTATCTTTCCCGACAAAGTCAAAACTCTGGAGTATTCTCTAAGGATCGAAGACACAAAAATAAATCCAATAGTCCCTTCAGCAGAAATATACTTCTCAGACTCAAAAGGATATTCTGACACTTTCAAGACGAAAAGATTCTACTTATTCGAAGAAGAGGAAGAAATACCAGAACCCATCGAAATACCGGAAGATGATCTGGAAACGGAAGTTTCTGAAAATGCCACTGAAAGTGATGGAGAGGACATTGAATACCCTTCATTCGGACGTATCCGATCTGTAAAGGACATCATCGACAACACGATGAGAATAATTAATGAAGCACTTGAATACAAGTGAGTATTCATATTCCATATAGAACGAAATCTTTTTAGCCATCTCAATAGTTTAGGCTACAGGAATGAGACATGAAAAAAGAACAAGGATTTGAAAAAGCTAAATTCGAGATAATACTCTCGGGAAGATCAAATGTTGGAAAATCATCCATCATACGAGAGCTTACGGGTAAAAAAGTAAAAATCGGCAAGCGTCCGGGTGTCACGCTAAAACCTGCCCATAGCCTGCGTTCTGACCTACTAATTACGGACCTTCCCGGATTCGGATTCATGAGCGGTGTGAAGGATCGAAAGCAGGACATCGTGAAGGACCAGATCGTACGTTACATAGAAAATAATGCCGACAGAATAAAGATAGCAGTCCTTATCATTGATGCAGTCTCATTCGTAGATGTGGTCGAACGCTGGGAAAGCCGCAATCAGATACCTATTGACATCGAAATGTTCGACCTATTCAATGAACTTGGATTTGACACCATTGTCGCCATAAACAAGATGGATAGAATAAAAGACGTAGAACAGCAAGAGAGACTTGATGGTATCGTTGAAAAACTTGGCCTGACCCCACCCTGGAACCAATGGAATTACATAATCGCGCCAACAAGTGCAAAAAAAGGAGATATCAAAGCACTTAAAGGGTTACTCCGAAAGCGCCTTCACGATATTAAAAGAGATGACCTTTTCAAATATATCTGAGATAACTATAAAATCATTGTGGGATAAATGAGATTGCACTTCATTTTACCCATAACTTACTTACTTTTACTTTCTTACCTTACGTGGAAAACAGCACCGATATCAAGTGCTATCTTTTCACATTTTTTAACATCAATGTCATTGAAACCCACAACGGTCATACGAGTCTGAATTCCCGCTGCAATGGCATCTCTTGTAAAATCCAGCATAGCATTATAGGAACCCTCAAATGCAGGTCTGCAGATCTCATTATATTTGCTCTCGGATTCTGCATTAAGGCTCACAGAAACCTCATCAAGACCTGCTTCTTTCAACTCGGCTACAACGTTCCTTTCAGGGTAAAGCAACTGTGCATGACCATTGGTATCAAGCCTTACCTTTGCCCCACGCCCCTTGAGCCAGCGAGTGACCTCCAGGAGAACATCAAAACGGAGTGTTGCCTCGCCGAACCCGGTAAATACGACCTCCCGGTATTTTCCCAGATCGATCGACCCCAGTTTATCCAATATATCCCCGACAGAGGGTTCTTTTTTGAGGCGCAGGTCGTAACCGTAAACTCCATCTGAGACATCACGTATGCAGAAAACACAACTTGCACTGCATCTGTTGGTTATGTTGAGGTACAGGTTATCATGCCCCTCATAGCAAAGAGTACCAACATTCTCAATATTTCCATCAAATTCGTCTTCTGTCATTTGCAGCCCCTTTTGTTCACATCATTGTTTTCCCAGTTACCGGACTCTATCACAGGATACTTCTTATACGGAACCTCAGGTGAAAGGAAATACATCCCTGCTTTAGAACCATTGTCCAACAATACTTCTTCCCTGAAGAAACACTTTCCTTCAAGATCATCGATGGCATCTAATGTTTCACGATCCACATTAAAAAGTACACCGGTTATCCTTGATGTAGGTTCACTCATCACCACCCCGGGAAAATCCCTCATGTCCAGCATCCGAAATCTCTCCTTTGTACAGTTCTCAGATACAAGAGCAGAATCCCCTAGAAGATGATGGTTACAATATCCACTTTTCAAAGTACCGTAAACAAATAAAAGGCTCATTTTATCCCAAAGTTCATTTTAATGAGACCTTTCCTGACCGCATCAGGTAGCTGACCGCATTGTAATGCCTTCATATGCTCAGGATCGATCATCTTGATCGCTGCAGACATCATTGAATCGGAGCGCATGAGGTTATCCATCAGCTTTCTCACATAGACAGCGGTCTTGATCTCAAGTCCCATCTCTTTTCTCCAGCGCTCGTCATAATCTGTCAGCTTGCATTTGCCTTCAAGAAAATCAACGGCAGTCTGCCCGGCTATCTTGCCGCCAACCATTGCAGTGGATATACCTCCTCCATTGGTAGCTATGATATGGCCAGCAGCATCACCGGCAACAAGCGTATCCTTTGTAGCGGTCACTTTAGGAGCACCGCCAACAGGCACAAGCCCGGAAACAACGGAAATGATAGAACCGCCGGTCAGCTTTTTACTGGCAATTGGGTGCTCATACATGAACCTTTCAAGATAATCCCTTGCAGACATGCCGTTCCTGAACAGGACTTCCCTGATACCTACACCAATATTGGCAGTATCGCCTCCCTGAGAGATCAACCATGCATAACCACCGGGAACATAATCTTTTCCAAAGTACATCTCCACAGCATCCCGGTCAACATCCACACCGCTTATCTCATACTCAAATGCTGTACTTGTGCCCATTGGATCAGGATCACGCACAAGTCCCTTTGCTTTTCCAACGATCGAATTTGGACCATCAGCACCTATGAGAACTTTCCCGTGGATCGTATGTTCACCGAAAACACCATCGACCTTAACAGTAGTACCATTTACCTCAAGGACATTAGTACCTGCCATGAGCTGTGCACCGCATTTGCCTGCCTCTTTTGCAAGGTACTTGTCAAACCTGCGCCTGTCGATCGCATCAGCATCTACTTCAAATTCCTTGGAATTACCATTGGGAGCGATAAAGCGCTGTACACTGCTTGAAGCATGGATACATTCCGAAGGTATGGACTCAAGAGTAAAGGGAAGCTCAGCATTTGGAACAAGCTCCTGCAGAGTATCAAGATGAGGAAGGAAACCACCACATTGGAGTGGTATACCAATATCCTTCTTTTTATCGATGAGAAGTACGGATGCACCTGCCTGTGCTGCATAGGTTGCAGCTGTAGAACCGGCAGGCCCTGCACCGACAATGATCAGATCATATGAGTTTTCAGGCATCATGGGAATGTGTTCTATAAGAGTGATATATTATAAATCTGTTTCAGCGGTTCATACACCGAAGATGTGAGTGAGGAATTGAGGGACTGAACGAACGACTAGGTAAGTAGATAGACAGACACTTAGATCAGACAGTCGGTAGAGTCAAATAGCTGAAAATGACCAATAAATTATAAATAAGCAAGAATGAACAAAAAAAACGTTGTGTAAAGAATAAATTACTCTATCCTTCACAGCAAAAAAGAAGCTGAAAAATTACTCAGCTACTTCACCGAAAGCGAACTTGCGCATTACTTTGGTGACCTTGATGGTCACTTCATCGCCAACGGAGGTGGCAGGTACAAAGATGACAAAACCGCTTACTCTTGCGATGCCGTCTCCTTCCTTTGCAATATCTTCAATTGTTACGTCGTATGTTTCGCCAGCTTCTACTGGAGCAGTTGATTCCATGTTGTTGAACAAATATTTCACATCCTTTTTGTGATGCTTGAAAGGACTAACTAAGCTGAAAAACATAATGGAAAAAGAAGCACATACTTGAGTAAATACCACCTAATACCTTACGTTCGAAGCAAAAAGTTATACTTTAAAGCATTAATTAAATTGCATGGATGGAATATAAGGGTTCTGGTCTAAAAAAGCAATAAAGGAAGGCATCAGCTTTAATAGCCACCGCCCACCTGTAAAAGTTCAAAATCCATCTCATCCGGGACATTTGCCTTGAAAACAAAGACATTACACCTCAGATTCCTCGCCTCTGTAATGGCACGCTTCTGAGTGTCCGTGATCTGACCATCAGAAGTAGCGATACAGAACATCTTCCTGTCATTGTTGCTAACAAGGAAATCAAAGTCCTCTGAATAAGCCCTAAGGAAATCCACAAACGTTTTGAGCTCATCCCATTTGGCACATAGATGAATGTTCTTTGATGCAGAGTTCTCCACATACCAATCCTTGCTCATATAAGGATATGCATTATACTGGTCTTCGAGCTCTTCAAAGCTCTTGTAGATCCGATCCACATCACGCCTGAGACTGATCCATTTCCATCCCTGGTCTGCAAAGTACCTTGCTGCCAGTATTTCAACAATTGCTTCTTTATCGTTAATTTCCAGTTTCATCATAACACCTAAAGATCAAAGATCATCATCCTGCGAATAGCTCCTTCCAAGACGAAGGGCTATTTCAGCTTTTTCAAGTTCACATCCGAGATAAGATGCATGGTCCACCTTTGATATGAGCTTCATCCTCATAATAGTGTCCATTATATCCCTTGCATTCTGCCCCACAATCGTTGCCTCCTCGTGTTGCGCGACGATAACGCCACTACCATCATCTGCAGCTATACCTATCCTGAAAGGGCCTAACGGATCAAGTTCCCATCCGGCAAACTTCTGCGCCAGGACATATTTTTCCGGAACTTCAACATCCGGACGCCTTCGTTTTTCTTTAAGGCATAGAAGATCAATGCCCAGGTCCTTTGGAGAGCTTTCCCTTTCCTTTGCAAGAGTCATCATCTTTGCTGCTGTGCTCAGTTCACTTATAGAACCACGCGTTTTTTCGCTGAACTCAGGCGTGAACAGGATAGATGAACCCACATCTGCAGCAATACCACAAAGGGTTGCGTTCACACCTACAGAATCAGCATCAATAAGTTCAGTTACATTTCCTGCTCCAAAGAACACAGGAACATCAGGATATTCTTCATGGAATCTGGAATATCTTACAATAGATCTTGTTATCCCATGACCTATTGGATCAAGTACAGGATCGGCAATAATATTGCTAATGCCTGCTAACCTGGCGGCTTCGATATTATTTACAAGACTCTCAAATCCTTCCCCTGCATCAGGGATCACAACTGCTGCAACATCAGCGCGAGAAACTTCTGCTGCCACTGCATCAATGTTACTGGAATTCAGGCTCAGCACGAGATCGACACCCTCATCCAGTGCAGCCTTAATTAGCTCCGGCCCCAGTGTATCAATGCTTATAGGAACAGTGGATACTTTACGAGCCACACGTACGGCCCTCTTTACATCCTCAGAAGATGCAGTGAGTGATGCACCAAGATCTATAATGTCAGCACCTTTTTTGATGAACGAAGTGATCCTGTTGGAAAGTGTTTCCTCACCAAGGCCAGTTGCATTCACAACTTCTGCCATCACTTTCATTCTGGAGGCACCACCCAACTTCACATTTTTAAGGTCCATAAGCGGTTCAGCATTTTCCTCGATCCCATCAAGGGTTTCCAGTGCAATATCCCTCCATACATCGGAGAGAAGTTCGCATGCCGGAACCTCCAATGAGAACTCTATCTCGTCAACGAAGCGGAGCACGCTACTAAGGTCGTAAGCATGTTTGGGACCCAGGAAGACCTTGCATCCCAATTCCTTTGCAACAATTGAAAAATCTCCGGAACAAAGACCTGGTACAAAGATCACATCATACTTCTTCTGCTGCTTTTTCAGGGCAGAGAGTAGCCTGTGAGGAGTGAGAAATGCGGCTACTTCAATATCCAGAACAAGAACATCGGCATTATCAACTACAGAGTACCGTACAGTTTTCTCTGCAAGCTTACCGGTTGCGACCAGAATTTCCATGACCTAAGATTAGCTGCATTGTAAAAAAGAATATCTATTGGAAGAAAAGCAGATCAATAAAAAAAGTGGTGGAACAGGACCGGTGATATTCCACACCGATCCATGAAAAAAGAACTTACTGGATTATGTCAATAATGGAACCGCCGTATGATGCCTGTGCACCTATTGGTTCAACTACTGTACGACGTCCCCGTTCGACCCGAGAAAAAGAGGAGGACCTCGATGTGTTTGTGTTTGTGATCTCAACAGCACCCGTGTGGGACTGAGGACCAAGTACCTGTGCAGACTGTACACCGGTCATGATGGCCATAACACGCACCTTACCTTCGTAATCATCCCTGATACGTGCTCCCCAGATGACATTTGCATTTGGCGAAAGCTCATAGGTAAGGGATGCTGCGATCTCTTCTGCCTCCTTCAGGCTGAGATCAGGACCACCTGTGATGTGTACAAGGCTGCCTGTTGCACCTCTGTAGTCAACATCAAGGAGTGGGTGATTGAGTGCTGTACGAACAACATCGTTGCTCTTGTCCTGGTTCTTGCTGTCTCCGACAAGCATGACAGCAACGCCACCGCAGCTCATGATAGCACGGATATCTGCGTAGTCAAGGTTGATGAGAGATGGCTGTGTGATAGTCTCTGTGATTCCCTTTACGGTCTCAGCGATCAGCTGGTCCATAACGGAGAATGCCTGCTCGATAGGCAGGTTTGGAACATAATCAAGAAGCCTGTTGTTGTCAAGAACGATAACAGTGTCAGCTGTCCTGCGGAATTCCTCAAGACCTTCCTCTGCCTTTACAGTACGTGCTCGCTCTACCCTGAAAGGACTGGAGACCATACCTACTACGATAGCGCCCTGTTCCTTTGCGATCTCTGCAACAACAGGTGCTACACCAGTACCGGTTCCTCCACCCATACCAGCTGTTACGAAAACAAGGTCACTTTCCTTGAAGATCTCCTCAAGGGTACCGCGTGCAAGCTCTGCAGCTTTTGCGCCAACTTCAGGATAACCACCAGCACCAAGACCTCTGGTAAGGGTCTTACCAACAAGGATCTTCTTGTCAGCACGGATATGATCCAGATGCTGTTTATCGGTATTAATAGCAATAGTTTCTGCACCTTCAATACCGATATTATACAAACGGTTGATGGTGTTGTTTCCAGCACCGCCACAACCAACTATTGTGATCCGGGGCATTCCGAATCCATCGAACTGGTCATCTGCTGATACTGACTGTCTGTACTCTTTCTCTTTTTCTGTGTGTCTTAATGCTTCTTGTACTATAGACTGCACGTTCATCCCCTCTCTTGGATATTGCATTCTGCTGCAATTTGCGTGTGTTAAACACGCCGACTGTAGTTAGATCAATGTTATGCTCCTTACGATTATATCAGGAGGCTTTACTCTCTCTTGTCCGCAAGCATCCCTGCGGCCGCCCGTGTTGTAAGCGAACGGTTATATTCCGGCAAAAATGAAGTTGTCTATAGTAGCCACTGACCGAGTTACTACTACCGGGAACCCCGATAACATCCTTCACATCACCCTCTCTTGCTGTCAGAAATAAATCTGACATATGAAACAGACCTGAATGACAAACACTTGAACATCTGCCAGACCTATTCCAATATGACTGTCGTCTGAAAATACTATTTATAGATATTAATATATAAGGTTATCGACAATTGTCGCAAAGCACTTGGACATCACTGCAATCGATTTGAATATTTAATACGATTTATAATTCTAATATTGTCGAACTTTTGATATTTAAAGGAAAGAACATACCAATTGCAAATATTGTAAAATAATATACTGAACTTTATTATATAACCTGATCAATAATCATTTGTAACGTTCCAGAAAAGTACTTGCTACCAAACAGAAATCTTGAATAGATAGGAAAAGCAAACCTGGATAAAAGAAGATCTCAGATAATAAGGAATGATAACATGGGAAGATATTCAGTCGATGAATTCATTGAAATGACCGGTCAAAAGGACCTCGGAGAGGGTTTATTTGAGCTTGAAAGAGACAGGATGCTTGAGCTTAACCTTAATGGACGGGTATGGACAAAGCGTGGTTCAATGGTAGCGTATCTTGGTGACGTGAAGTTCACAAGAGAAGGAGTACTCGAACATGGAATTGGAAAAATGCTTAAAAAAGCAGTCACCGGGGAAGGTGTCAGCCTTACAAAAGCAGAAGGCCAGGGAAAAGTTTACCTTGCAGATGAAGGCAAAAAGATCTCCATACTCAAACTTGATAACGACTCTATTTTTGTCAATGGTAATGACCTTCTTGCCTTTGAAGATGGGATTAACTGGGACATCAAGATTATGAAAAAGGTCACCGGAATGCTCGCAGGAGGACTTTTCAACGTCAAACTTGAAGGGACCGGAATGGTAGCGATCACCACACACTATGACCCGCTGACACTTAAGGTGACAAAGAACAGGCCGGTCTTCACTGACCCAAATGCAACAGTTGCATGGTCAGGCAACCTGAAACCGGACCTTAAGACCGACATATCCCTTAAGACACTTGTCGGACGTACAAGCGGAGAAAGTGTACAGATGGCTTTCAAAGGGGAAGGATTTGTTGTAATACAGCCATATGAGGAAATACCTTTCCAGGCAGCACCACCTTCTTAAAAATAAAGAGCAGGAAATAAGTGAAGGTGCAACAATGCGCCTTCCAAATTTGATTTACCCCTTGGTAATGCACTCATATCGCACATCAGCACGACTTATTTTTGGTACATTGCCCCACATTCCCATATATTCCCCCTGAACCACCAGAGCACCATTTATACCGGGAATACCTTTTACAACATCGAAAGCTTCCTCAACAGCACCCCTGCCAATACCCGTAGAATTTGAAAGAGCGGTAGCTGCAGAGTCTGCCAGTGAAACATCATCTGAAAATATGACAGCAGCATCTGCCTGACCAAAACTTATGGATGGACCCACAGTGCCCGAAGAAGTGCAAATCCCGCGAATTTCAGAAGAAGGTTCAATTACAAGTCCAATATCCTTAATGGAAGAAGTTCCTGCATATATGCCAATGATAACCTGCCGGTCATTAATGATCGCAATGTCACCGCCATTATCAACGATCGCAAAAGAGGCACCTGCATCCACCATCGCTTCAACGGCAAGTGTTGAGATTGTACCGGCGACGGCGCTCATGGGACCAATGCCCATAGTATTGCCTGCCTTTACAAGCCTCCTGACGACCTCCGGTGCATCCTCACTGCATTCATAGGGCTCCAGTGTTATCTTAAAATAAGGATCCTGGAGGATATGATCCTCCAGTTCTACCCGATGCAGAGCGATCGCACCCTTTGCTGCATCAATATGAGACTGTTCGTCACCAACGATGGTAACAATGGTCTCCTTGAGCTGGAAATGCTCTTTCATGATCACAGATCACTGCCCAAGGGCTAGGGCGTTATGCGGACACATTTTTAGACAGGTACCACACTGGATACATTTATCAGAATCAACCTCAATGCTCCAGTCATCTGCGAATGAGAATACCTTCACAGGACAGACAGAAATGCAGGCACCACATTCCACGCACTCGTCCTCATCCCGGTGTATAGGAGTGTTAAGTACCACGACCTCAGCACCCCTGTTAACAAGGGCATCACGGATCTTCGCGAGCTGATCGGAAGGTATTTCGGCCACAACTTCGCCGTGGATCGGATCGAAGTGTGCCTGAGAGATGTTCAGTAATGAACCTGTTTCGATAATAGCTTCCGCAAGGATAGGTGTTGTAACGATATCTGCAGCCATATTTATTTTTATCATCATATTTAGTGCCTCCTTGCAAGCAATTTGCTGATATCATCACTTGTGACTATACCCAGAACATGCTTATTAGAATCAACCACCGGAAGTGCCGAAACATTATTGCTATCCAGTTTGAAAGCTGAAATGTCGATAGCTTCATCAGGACTTGTCGTGACAACATTTCGGGTCATTATATCCTTGACAAGATCATGTTCATCTTTTGCCACAGCCTTTGATATATCCCATGCAGTAACAATTCCCACAAGATGATTTCCACTATCTACCACAGGTAAATGGTTGAATTGCTTTTCCATGATGATCTTAGCAGCATCATGGAAACCTGCATCTTCATGGATAGTGGTAACATCGGAGGACATAATATCCACCACAAGTGGATTCACATTGGTCTGTTTCATTGCATTGCATGGTGTTGTCGTAGGAAGACGTTCCACAGGCATGCTTACAAGGAAATCACCGGCCCTGATCCATTCCTTTAGCTCATTGGCTATCTGACGTGATTTCTTGAAACTTGACATTGGAGAGGTTGGAACTTCTTTTCCGTCAATATCTATAGAGCCTGAACGAAGTTCGCCATATGTCACTGTCCTGAGTACCGGGCGGTCCCTGCTGGGAATTCCGTAGTCAAGCAGGTTAGTGACAATATCATCATCTGTTATTGCAGTGGCTTTTGCGAGATCTTCATTGAGAATAGGGATTGGGATACCCATTCCCACATAAAGTGATGTGCCATAGCCTTCGAATGTTGCAGCACGTATATATTCCGAACTCATTTTCTTGAGGTCGCCTTTTAGCATCAGTGTGCCAAAACCTGCTGCAGGGGAGTGCTGTGTTCCTTCGCCCACAATATACCCCTGAGTACCTCCCAGGAAAATACGTGTGCCGGTACCAATAGTCTCATAGTTCGGATCATTGTGCATAGGTGAAAGCACCCCGGCACCGGAGTATGTAACATTCCCATAATGTGGCAATAGGGAACCCATATAAGTGTGCAGAGTATGATTTGTGCTGTTGGTCGCAGCATTATACTTCTGGTAGGAATTACGTGGATTGAGCATGATAGCCTGATTCAGGTCATAGATATTGATGGTCGTGTCAATGACCTTTCTTGGATAGCAGTCGGTTCCCGGAGAAATACCGTGCATATCAATGGAATTACCACGGACCAGATCCTCAATTACATGTGCACCGCCATATTCCATGCCCTTTGACTGGGACTGCTGTGTTGCACCTATGTAAGCATCCACGGCAGCAACACCGGAATATGCTTCTACATCATTAAGCCATAGCTTGCCGATCCTGATAGGAGGTTCCGAGTGACCAAAGTTCAGCCAAACACCTGAGGAACACATGGCACCGAAGGTACCTGTTGTAACAACATCTACCTCTTTAGCAGCACCTTCTGCCCCTAATTCACCTACAATATCCACCATTTCCTCAGCAGTTACAACGTTAACGCTGCCATCACGTATCCTGCCATTGATCTCATGAATTGATTTTTTGACCATATAGATTACCTCTGCATTATATTGAGTAATAATCAATCGTGCATATATTACTTCCGGTAATTTAAAAATTCAGGCAAATTAGCTTCAAGATCAAAAAAGAGAAAGGAAAAAAGATAATTTACAGGCTGGAAGCTGGAAACAAAAAATTAAAATTTAAAATTTAAATCGCAAAAGTCAAAACCTGAAAATTAAAAGAAAAAAGAAAAGGAGGAAATTATTTTGGTAATGTTATGTGTACAGTAGTACCAAAACCTTCCAGGCTCTTCAGCCAGATCTTACCATTATGGACATCAACTATCCTCTTGGATACATGCAGACCCAAACCCGTACCGCCATGGATCCTTGTAAGAGATCCATCCACCTGATAGAAGCTTTCAAAGACCTTATCCACCTTATCCTTGGGAATTCCAATACCATTGTCCTTCACACGGATATGAATCTGATCTGCTTCATCCTGAACGGAAATTGTCACCTCCCCTTCAGACATGAACTTGACCGCATTATCAAGAATATTGTTCAATGCGGTTGTCAGACGTTCCTCATCACCACAGATGTTTGGAATGCTATCAGGAACTTCTTCTTTGAAGACAATATTGTTCGCCCCCATCTGGGCACGTGCAACCTCAATAGAATTGAGGATAAATCTCCTGACTGAAACCGTCGTGAAATTGTATTTGTATTTGCCTTCTTTTTCCATGCTCATGTAAAGCAAGGAATCGATAAGGCTTCTGAGCTTCTCAGCGTTTCTTACAACAGCATCGTTGGCTCTTTTCTGTTCGATGCTCAGTGGACCGAATTTCCCTTCACCCAGAAGTTCACTGAAACCTTTGATCGATATCATAGGAGTCTTCAGTTCGTGGCTGAGGTTTGCAAAGAACTCATTCTTCATTTTATCGACAGATCTGAGATCCTCGTAATCGCCCTGCGTCTTCTCGAACAATTGGGCATTTTCGATGGCAATACCAATATGTTTCCCCACGTGTTCAAGAACTTTTATGTTCTTCTCATTAATTGACTCATCGTCCGATATCTGCAGAAGAACAAAACCAACTACCTTATCCCTGGAATAGAGATAGAAGGTGAGGTTGCTTCTTGTTACAAAGCGGGAATCCTTCCGGACAACCTCTTCTGAGATAATGGCATGCTTTGGAAGGTCTGCAACATTCTTGAACATGTCCTCTTCCTTAGAGTAAGAAATGTTGGATGCAAGATCATCTTCAGGTCCAATATGTGCCCTGAGATTGGCCTCCCGTTTATCGTGATCGATAATATACACGCCACCTGCATCGATATCCAGAAGATCGCCGATCTCCATCAGGATCTCCGAAAGCAGGTCATCGATATCCAATGACTCAGATGCAAGTGTGACTGCAGAGTAAAGTACAGAAATATCACGTTCATTGTTCGCGATTTCCATTTCAGCAAGCTTGCGATTTGTGATGTCAAAAATGATACCATAAAAGTGACTAATACTTTGATCAGCATTCCTTTCGATCAAAGTGCTCTCATATACCCACCGGACATCATCAGACTCTGTCAGAAGCCTGTATTCACAGTTGAACTGTTCTTTTCCTTCAGCAGCAGCTTCATCGATCAGTTTCTGGACATTGTCCCGATCATCCGGATGCAATATATTATGATAAAGCAGAGTTCCTGATACAAAGTCCTCCTCCGTATACCCGAACTTTTCAACATTTTCTGTCACAAATTCTACAGGGCGACCTTCTTGCGCAGACCAGAAAAATATTGCTGCAGGACTCCTGTTAATGATAGACTCCAGCCGAACCCTGGTCTCAGCTGAATGTTTTATTTCTTCAAGAGATTGTTTCAAGATTGATTCCAGATCGACCTTTCCACGAATATCCACAGATGTATCTTGTTCTTCATTCATACGACCTCATCCCATTGGCCAGATTGTAGACTGTATATAATCAATTGTGATACGCATATATAAATATGTATATGTTGGGATTTGTATAATAATAAATATATTCCAAGTGAGTTACGATTGTTAGCAGATTGAGTAATTATTATTATTATAATGATGAGGCCGACACTGGTAATTATAGAGTTAACCAAAAGAACACAGGAAAAATAACGAATTTTTTTCAAAGAGTGTGTTCAGCTAAAACTTAAATCCATTTCTTGAATAGCATCATCCGGAAATTATCCCAAAAACTTATTAAAGGCAAAAGAGTATAGCCAGAAGAAATTCCTTACATAAATCAAACGCTTGGATATTAACTAAATACTTACAAATTTAATCGAGTTGATTATAGTGGCAATAGAAAAAGGAGACGTTATTAAACTGTCATACACCGGAAAGTTCGACGAAGACCAGATCTTTGATACAACCAATGAAGATCTTGCAAAAGAGAACGAGATCTACAACCCACGCGGCATGTACGGTGGCGACGTAGTGATCGTCGGCGCAGGACACACCATTGCAGGTCTTGATGCTGATCTTGCAGGCAAGGAAGTTGGATACAACGGTAACGTTGTTATCGCACCAGAGGATGGTTTTGGCGAACATGACCCTAAACTTGTTGAGAACATTTCCCTTACAAAGTTCAAGGACCAGAAAGCACACCCTGGCATGAACATCGAGATCGACAACAAGAGAGGTACCGTCACAAAGGTCATCGGACGCAGAGTACGTGTTGACTTCAACCACCCACTTGCAGGAAAGGAAGTTACCTACGATTACACCATCAATGAGAAGATCGAAGACGTTACTGAGAAGGTAAAAGGCCTCCTTGCACTCTACACCGGAGTACCAGACCTTGAAGTAGAGGTCAATGACAACAAAGCAGCTATTCAAGTACCTGCAATGCTTTCATTCAACCAGCGCTGGCTCATGGCAAAGGGAAGAGTTGCAAATGAACTTATAGAATATGTCGGTCTTGACGAAGTAAGCTACGTTGAAACCTACCCAGTTGAAACCCCAGCACCTGTCGAAGAAGCAGAAGCTGAGGAAGAGATCACAGAAAGTGAAGAGTAAACCTCTTCACATTCTTTTCTGGAGGCCCGATATCACGATGTCGGAGCAAAAGTATTATACCTGAAAACACTATTTAGGAACCATTCGTTTGCTGAGGTAGCCAAGTGGACTACGGCGCCGGTCTTGAAAACCGGTAGTGCTAACGCGCTGCAGGAGTTCGAATCTCCTCCTCAGCGTCCACATCTTTTTTTGTGATTGTTTCTAGCTCGAATGTAATTGCTTTAGTAGACTGAAGTTGTATTTTGTGATAGCTTGATCACCATAAAACTTTCATAATCTTAAGCAACTGCAATACTAAACACAAGGAGTTCTTCCTCATAGTCATAAATTTCTATCGATAAATAATCAGAGATACTCAATGTTTGCGCATATCGCACTCTTCTTTGCATATTCCACCTCAGGCATCCGCCTATCAGAGCAAGCTCCCTATGAATGCTCCAATCATCGTACCGATGGCAGTACATAAAGCGAATTTCCATTTTATTTCATTGAACATGAAATACGTAATCGGGATAGCGAGAATAAACGTCATTGCTCCCCAGATGAATGGGTGTATATGTGATGTAGGCATAATCTCATCCGGTTATTGTTGCATAGATCAGATCGTATCCAGAAGCTCATCCAGAGAAAGTGATTCACCGATTTGGGTAGCTCTTCCATCATCCGTTAGTGTGAATTTACCCTGTGAAACACCAGTGACCACAAAGTGTTCTGGACCAAAATCCTTGGTAGGCGAGTATGTGTCGTTTGTCAGGTAAAGCAACACCTTTTCTCCGGACGCAAAAGAAGGTTCATCCTCCACATCCATGATGACATAACCATCGCCCCCACCTTGTGTTCTAACGATGACTTCCTTTTCAGACAATGGATTTTTGAGATACTGATCCACACTTACCACTACATCAGTATAGATGAGATCATTCCGTCCCAGATCATAGATATCATCGGTTGGCCTTTCCCCATCGACAGTATTCCATTTGCATGGCAGGATCTCCTTTACCGTACCTATAAGGATCACATCGGACCGATTGCTCATCTCTTCAGGAGTCACATATTCGAGCAAAGCACTGATCCCGACCGTAATTTTACCAGAATTATCACTAACCTGCTCAGCCAATGGTTCAGTGCTTTGCTCGTTCTCTGTGATGGAGCTGGTATTAAGGGTGTCGTCACTGGATTCTGCTATTGATACGTTGCTGTTAGCAGGTACATCATCAGTTCCTTCGATCAGAAGCTCAGCTCCAGCTTCATTCTCATTTTGCTTTGCGATCTCGAGCCCTGCCGATGCTAAGATCATAACACATATCAGCACCCCTGTAAAAATTAGCAGGTATTTCTCCTGCCTACCGATCTTTATCATTTTAATTCACACTCCCCTTTTCATTTTGGTCCGATGTTGGTGTGCCATTGTTCCTGTGAAATTTTATAGCGATCAATACAAAGCAGAATCCAACCATGGAAGCTCCAATAAGAAAGAAAATAAATCCAGCTGTCAGAGCATTTGAAGATGTTACGGGTTCCAAAAAAACGTCTTTTATGATAAAATACAAATCAACAAATGCAAAAATGCTTATAAATCCTGCTAACACGCCCGAAAGGTATCTCGTGTCTGAACATTCCTGAAATGAAAAGAAAAATGGTATTGAAACTGGAGCCAGTAATATTAATGAAATTATGTGAATGAATCCTACAGGCTCAACAGGATCTATTGATGGAGGAGTCACATAAAATAATAATGAGAAACTTGTCAGTATTATTGTAAGCAGTGTTATTAAAAAAGGCATTCCCCAATACCATTGATCAGAGTCTTTCCTGATCTCAGATAAGAAGAAAACTGATCCACTAAATGAAATAGTACCTAATAAAAGTGTTAGTCCCAGCCACAAATATGCACCATCAGATGAAGCAAATCGATCAGACAAACCGGATATTATCAATCCATAAAATAATACCATAAAGAAGAAGATGGCTGAAATGCATACCAACGATAGTTTCAGTTTCTTTGTTTGTTCCATAGCTCTCTTACCCACTTCCGAAAACAATCAAAAAATATTACTGCATAAGATATAATAATTTTGGTTATCTCACTCTTATTTTTTGGTCATTAATTTAAGCATTTACCAAAAACAGGACAATTATTGGAAACCTGTTTATGCAGAAAACGTTAAGGAACAAAAGAACAAAAATAAATATGTGAGGTATCACAAATGGAAAACAAGAATATCTTCTGGATCTTTGGCATCCTCCAGAGCGTTACACTGGGAGCAATAATTTTCCTGATATTCAGATCACTGAATATGATCAGTGATGTCGAAGTGATTGGAACAGATACTCAGATCGTGTTATGCACTTTGTTCCCGCTATTTTTGCTGATCGTGGAATACACGATCTACTCAAAGGACTAAAAGAAAAATGCTGTTAAGCCTCAGCCAAAGCGTGGACCGCCGACATCGGCATTATTGTTGTAGCCCCTTGTCTCCCAGTACCCTTCATAAGGTTCATCTGTGACCTCGATGCCGGTTATCCATTTTGCCCATTTGTAACCGTACTTGCCTTCTGCCACAAGCTGGAATGGGAAACCCCGATCCTGTGGAAGTGTCACATCATTCAGTTTATACCCAAGGATGATGTTGTTGTCAACAAGATAGTCCAGATCAAGAGCCGTTGAATAGCCATCTTCGGAATAGAATATCACAGTGGTAGCCCCGTCCTGCACACCTGCTTCATCAAGAAGTAACTTTACAGGAACACCTGTCCATTTTGCCGTAAAGCCCCAGCCTTCGACACAATCAAGGATCACTACCTTTGAAACGTTCGGGTATGAAGTGACCTGACCATAGGTGAAAGATCTGGGGTTGTCCACCATACCGCCGATCCTTAGCAGGTATGTGTCATCATTTATCCGCTGAGTTCCTTTTATGGCGTTGTTCCTCTGCTCACTGATAGGAGTTAGCTCCACTCCCTGATACTCAAGGGTTTCAACTTCATCCCCATAGGTCCCATCGCTACCATCATCTGTATCTGAAGACACACAGCCTGAAGATAATATTACAAGAGATACAAGAAATACCAGAATTGCAGTTAATGCCCACTTCATATGCTACCCTCCCTAAGAAGGGTTAGTGCTGATGGATAAAATATCTTTTGTGAGAGAACTTTGTAAGAGAGCCTGAAAATAAAAGTTCCAACCCCCAATAAACTCATGTCAAACTCCTAATAAATTAAAAGAAGAAACTAAATATACCATATGAGCAGAATTTATATGGGGATCAGGTGGCAGAAACAAAAGAAGTACTTCATCGATATAACCGCTACTCACATGTTTATGACCTTTTTGAAAGCATAATGGAATGGCTCGTCTTTAAAAAATGGAGAGGTAAGGTATTCTCAAAGGTTGAAGGCAGGTGCCTCGAAGTCGGCTTCGGAACCGGAAAGAACTTCAGCTACTATCCCAAAGACGAAAGCGTGAGTATGGTTGCCATCGACCTCTCCCCGGGAATGGCAGCAAAATCAAAAAAAAGAGCGACAGGTGTTGATGTGGATCTGATACTGATGGACGCCCAGCATCTTGCTTTCAAGGACAACGTATTCGATTCTGTTGTGATGACCTTTGTGCTTTGCTCGATCCCTGACCCGGTGAAAGGCGTGGAAGAATGTGTGAGAGTGTGTAAACCCGACGGGAAGATCATCAACCTGGAGCATATCCGCACCAAAAACCGCCTGATAGCTTTTATGCAGGACCTTATGAACCCGATAACATACGGGCTTTTTGGCTTTAATGTGAATCGCAACACACGTGGCAATATAGAAAAAGGCGGAGCGACGATCGTAGAAGACAGGAACATGACCTTTACAGATATATTCAGGCTTTTGGTCAGCAAACCAAATAAGTGACTCACGAAAAGTGACACACAAATCAAATATTTGATCAAAACGAAAACGATAGTGTTATAAATGATTAATCATTATAGATACCTTCGCTCAACTGAAGAGGTGAAAAGTAAATGGAAGACGATTACGATGAACTTGATGATCTGATAATGCAGAAACCTTCAGAAGGAGAAAGGGTAAAGAAAGAGCATGAAATGCTTGACAAAGCCGCATCCCACCCCATAAGAAGGAAGATGGTCGGCGCCATAGGAGTTTTCGGGAAACCGGAAGAACAACTCAAGAAAGAGGTAGAGGTTGACGATAACGCCTTCAAGTATCACATGGATTTCCTGAAAAATGCCAATATCGTAGTGATCAAAGAAGACATCTACAGGCTCACTGACGCCGGCATTGACCTGCTGTCAGCAACCGAGCACCACAGGGAATCCTGAAGAAGCGATTGATGGAAGGAGGATGGTGTGGCATCCTTCTTTTTTGAGTATTTGTTTTTTTGTAGTATTTTGCAGCATTGAGTATTACCTAGGTATGCCTATTTTTACCCACACGGTGATGTGGTCGTTGTCCCCTTGGATCATTGTGGCCTTATTCCTGGTCCCCTGTAAGCTCATCCCACAAAGCCTGTGCTGCTTTCCTATCCTTGTCAGTCACAGGTGTATCGGAATCGTATATTCGCCCGTCCTCCAATTCAGCCCTAGATCTTGATTATTTTCTTCTGTCATAGTATCATTACCTCCACAATTAAAGATCGTAGTTGATCAAACTCTTTTTAATCTTGGGATTTCCTTCTTCTTAATTTACTACGTGAAAATGACACTCCCGATAGATTACCATAAATCGAACTATTCCAATCGAATGGACTTTTGGTATATTTACCCTCTAAGGTCTGATCTTAAACTGCAAAACGTTTTCAATTGCTTCATGTAATGCAAAGCACGATAGACAGCACTTGTATTTTGTAAAAGCGTGAAATATTTTAAAGTTCGAATTTAGGAAAGAGGATTTCTACAGAGCGCTTTTAGGAAATCTATATATTTACTGATATAGATACTTTATTGGAAATTTGTTTTAGTCTTATGTGCTGGTGGGAATAAATGGAGAAACTTTTTGAAACTATTTTTAATTCCGTAAACGATGGAATTCTTATCTATGATCTTGAAGGACGTTTTTTGGAAGTAAACCAGATTACTTGTGATGATTTGGGATATCAAAAGGATGAATTACTACAAATGACGGGAATGGATATAACACCCCCGGAATTTAGAGAAAAATTACATGAGCAAATGTTTGGAAAATTGAATCAGGGAGGCGGAATTGTCGAAACTATGTGCAGATGCAAAGACGGTTCTTTAGTACCAATTGAACTTAATATTCGTCCAATCGAATACAAAGGAAGTCCTGCAATTCTAGCCGTTGTCAGAAATATAACCGACCGCAAGAAAGCAGAAGAAGCAATGCTCAATTCCAAACTTGCTGCGGAGGCTGCTAACTGGGCCAAATCGGAATTTCTCACAAATATGAGCCATGAACTAAGAACCCCTCTCAATTCAATCATCGGATTCTCGGATATACTTTGTAGTGAGGACTTTGGTGCCTTGAATGAAATTCAGAAACGCTATCTACATAATGTTAATAAAAGTGGTAAGCATCTTTTAGAACTGATCAATGATATGCTGGATCTATCAAAGATCGAAGCTGGTAAGATGGAACTTTTCCCTGAAAAGTTTGCTATTCACGACGTCATCAATGAAATAAAAGCGACAATGGTGCCTCTTGCAAAAAAGAAGGACATCGAACTGAAATGTAGTTTCAATATCGAAAATCCCCTAATAGTGGCGGACTCAGTAAAATTCAGGCAGATTCTCTATAACCTTGTAAACAATGCTATTAAGTTTACCGATAAGGGAGGATCTGTGACAATAGGAGTGAACACATCGAATGAGCAGACCTCTATTTTTGTAGAAGACACCGGTTTAGGCATCTCATCAAATGATCAGGAGAAACTGTTCAATCCTTTTAGTCAGGTGGATTCATCACTCTCAAAGGAATATAGTGGCACAGGCCTAGGTCTTGCTCTTGTGAAATATTTTGTAGAGATGCATGGTGGTGAGGTTTGGGTAGAAAGTGAAGTTGGAAAAGGAAGTACCTTCGGGTTTAGTATACCAACAAATTTCGAAAATACATCCAGTTGATTAATATTAGCTCGAATGCAACTGCTTTAGTAGACAGCATTTGTATTTTGTTAGCAATATTGATCATTAATCGTTCTCGACCTCAATCTCCAAACCACCTGTGATACCAGCTACAAAATTGTATATGGCTGCCATGATGATACCTAAGATAAGTCCTATGATGCCGTAGAGGATAGGGAATATTATTATCGATCCAATGCCGAAGTCAGAGTTCATGCCATGCCCATAAAAAACGGATCCGACCAGGGAAGTAATAGCAATTATTATTGCTGGAATTATTGGAAAGCTACTAACTTATTTCACAGCAGGATCTTAGCCAGTATCGGAGCAAGGAACACCGTCACCAATCCGGCAATGCCTATCGCAAGCCCACTCATGGCTCCCTCGGCCTCTCCCATCTCAACTGCCTTGGTCGTGCCGAGGGCATGGGACGAGGTTCCTATGGCAATTCCGATCGCTACCTTGTCTTCTATTCTGAACAACTTGCAGATCAGAGGACCCAGCAGAATGCCTGCTATTCCTGTGAAGATGATGCCTGCAACAGTTATGGATGGTATACCACCAAGCTGGTTCGATATCTCGATTCCGATGGGCGTTGTAACAGATTTGGGAATCATGGAGATGCTTAGTAGATGATCAAGCCCGAACATCTTGCACATGACGATTATGCTCACAATACCTGCTGTCGAGCCTACAATTATCCCTACAAGAATTGGAATGACATTCTCCTTAAAAATACTAATTTTCTTATACAGAGGCACAGCCAGGATGACCGTAGCAGGCCCAAGGAAGAAAGATATGAACTGTCCTCCCCTGTTGTAATCATCAAAGGTGATATGAAAGCTTAGTAGAAAAGCCATTATCACCAGCATGCTCAGCACAAGAGGGTTTAGTAGGGGAGAACCTGTCTTCTTGTAGAGCAAGCTACCTGCATAGAATGTTAATAGAGATATCCCTATGCCAAAGATCGGAGATCTCACCAGAGAAGAAATAAGTTCACTCAAAGGATTGCCTCCTTTTCATCAGAATCTGTACTGTTATGCCGGTCACTACTACAATGATGATGGTCGAGACTACGGATATGAACAACAGGGCAGTCCATTTTCCTTCAAGTATGGAGAAACAGGTAATCAGCCCCACAGCCGCCGGTATGAAAAAAAATGAAAGATGCTTCAGCAGGAAGTTGCTTACATCTTCTATCATGGATAGCTTGAGGATACCAGTTAGTAAAAGGGCCAGTAATAGCAGCATTCCCAGCACACTTCCAGGAATGGAAAGATTAAAGAAATTATGGATGAGATCACCCATAAAGCATATAGCAAGAATTATGGCGAACTGAATGATACGCTTCATTTAGATCACTTTCATTTTTCAGATAAAGCCGAAGCCTTTGGTATTAGGCGGGTGTAAGGTCAGTAGCAAATAATAGCAGTTTCGGCCCATGAATTGATTCATGGACCTGACGAAAGAAAATGCTCAATTACTGCTGGTTTCTGGGCTTACCTGAATTCCGACCAGAGCTTCTATTTGGGTTTTGACCAGACTTTTTCTTTGTCTGATTCCTACCCTGGCCTCTATTGGGATTTTCTGATCGCCCAGCTTTGCTTTCTACCTTTTTAGCCTTGACATTTCCTTTTTTAGCTTTGCTATCTCCTTTTTTAGCTTTACCTTCTCCCTTTTTGCCTCTGCCTCTGCCTTTAGCTCCGGTACTTCCCTTTCGTCCCCTCTGTTGTTTTGGAGCTGGCTTTGCTGCATCACCGGTGGCATTCTTCGCCTTTTCAGAATGATAATTGTGTTCAGCGACCTCGATCTCCATATTGGTGAGTTCTTCGATATCACGAAGGAAGTCACGCTCATCGGCTGCGCAGAAAGAGTATGCTGTTCCGTCAGCTCCTGCTCTTGCTGTACGTCCTATACGGTGCACATAGCTCTCAGGGATATTCGGCAGGTCATAGTTTATTACATGTGATATGTCCTCGATATCGATTCCACGGGCAGCTATGTCTGTTGCAACCAGTACACGCAGTTGTCCGGACTTGAAGCTCTGAAGTGTTTTTGTACGGTGGGTCTGGGACTTGTTGCCATGAATAGCACCGGCAGGGACATTGTTCTTGTTAAGCATCTCAGTGACCTTGTTAGCACGGTGCTTTGTACGTGTGAATATGAGAACACACTCCAGATGCTTGCCCCTTAGTAAGTGCAAAAGTAATTCGTTCTTGTCCTCTGAATCCGTGAAAAAGATGAACTGGTCTATGCGTTCAACAGTTGTTGCCTGCGGGGTAACCTCTACATGCGCAGGATTCGTTAGCAGTTTTCTGGCAAGCGTGGATATCTCCGGGGACATGGTAGCTGAAAAGAAAAGTGACTGACGCTTTTTTGGCAGCATGCCAACAACTTTGTACACATCATTGAGAAAGCCCATGTCAAGCATCCTGTCAGCTTCATCAAGTACAAAATATTCCACATTTGAAAGGTTGACATGTCCCTGCTGTATCAGGTCCAAGAGTCTGCCAGGAGTTGCTACAAGGGAATCTACACCCTTTGAAAGAGCTCTTACCTGTGGTGTCTGACCAACACCTCCGAATATCACTGTATGCTTGAAACGGGTGAATTTGCCATACGTGGCAAAACTATCCCCGATCTGTGCTGCAAGCTCCCTTGTGGGTGCAAGCACGAGCACTCGTGGAAATCTCGGACGTGGCGCCTTGTAGGATGCAGACATATTATGAAGAATTGGCAATATGAATGCAGCTGTCTTGCCTGTACCTGTCTGAGCGATACCTATCATATCCCTGCCATTCAACAGATGGGGTATGGATAGTTGCTGTATAGGAGTAGGTGTAGTATATCCTTCCTCGGACAATGCCCGCTGAAGCGGGAATATTAAATTTAGATTATCAAATGACACGTTATACCTCGGGTTAAAGTTAAAACTCGTTGGAAATTGATCCGACTCATCTTATCTGATAAGAAAAGATCATGCTGATTTATGGGTAAACCCTTACAGTTAATTGCGCACAGTAAAGGCCTATGAATTTAATGATAATATTATTGAACACTTTTAATAATATCAAACAGGAATCACAAAGCAGATTCTATAGGTCCGATCATTAAAAGTTACCATATGTATACTTGTATCTCCCTCATGAGTAAATGATCGATCACTTTTTGCTTGTTGATTCTGATAAGTAAATGTTTAACAGGACAAAATGTCCAGATAAAAATAATAAAAATGTAAGAAAAATAAGAATGGAAGATCAAAAACTTGAAATTCCAAACGTGTTTAATTAATTAGAGTAATTAAACGAGTTCGCCAAATGCGAATTTTCTCATTACTTTGGTAACTTTGATTGTTACTTCATCGCCAACTTTTGTGCTTGGGACAAAGATCACAAAACCGCTTACTCTAGCGATTCCATCGCCTTCTCTTGCGGTATCTTCAATTGTTACGTCGTATGTTTCGCCAGCTTCTACTGGAGCAGTTGATTCCATGTTGTTGAACAAATATTTCACTTCCTTTAAAGTGCTTAAAAAGATAATAAACAGACTCTAGTAAACATACGAAAAAACAGTAAATACAGTTAAGGAAATACCATCTAGACCTATAATTTATTAAATTAGTTTTTGCCTCTAAAAGCACTCCTACCAAGTAATGATGTTATATAAGTCTTTTCGTGAAGTAAACCATATTTCATACGGTTGCCAGAAAAAATGATATTAACAAAAATTTAAATTTTTATAAAATGAAAGAGGTTCTTTAGGATTTATTTTTTATTCACCTCTTTTTCGTTTATTCTCTCATCGCTAATTAAAATACCATCTTCGAGGGTAATCACCCTGTCAACATACTCAATATGCCATGATTCATGTGTTACCATTACAATTGTCTGGCCATATTTTTCATTCAGCTCTTTGAACACATCCAGCACCTGTCTTGAGTTGGTAGTATCCAGGTTTGCACACGGCTCGTCAGCAAACAATATGTCCGGCTTTTTTGCTATGGCTCTTGCGATTGCCACTCTCTGCTTTTCCCCACCAGATAATTCATCAGGAATCCTGTTATGTTTTCCTTTTAAACCAACCCTATCTAATGCTTCAAGAGCAGTCTCATAAGATTCCTTTTTTGATTTTCCTTCCATCATGGAAAGCACGTAAACATTTTCCGCAGCGCTCATTTCATTTATGAGTGCATAATCCTGGAATATATAACCAACCTGCGTCAGCCTATAATAACTCCTTTCTGCTTCAGGCAAGCTGGAAACCTGTAATCCCCGAATGGTATATTCCCCTTCTGTTGCGTCGTCCAATAATGCCAATATCCTTAGCAGAGTCGTTTTTCCACTACCGGACGCACCTACTATCGCTACAAATTCCCCTTTCTTTATTTCAAATGAAACACCCCTGAGAGCCTTGACAGCAGTTTCCCCTGTCCCATAATATCTTTTCAGGTTTTTCACTATGATCATTTTTTATCGACCCCATATGGCTTTGAGTATGCTCTCCTTTGATACACTCCATGCAGGAAGTGTGCCGGCTATCACTGATAGTGTAAGCATGGTAACCATGCTCTGGATCAGCAGCATAGGATCTATCACGGGCCTAATTTCCATGGTTTCGTAAAATATTACCGGATTTGCCTGGAAGTAAAGCATAAGTGAGAGGTATAAAACCAATCCTGCAAGTATCCCTAAGGAAACATAGAACATGCTAAGGAACGCATAGGACAACACTATTGATCTTGGGGTAATGCCTACTGCTTTTAAAATACCTATCTCTTTTTTCCTGTGAAGCACGTTGATATAGATTATGATGAGGATCAGTGCTGCACCCACGATCAGGCTCACAAACTTTGACATGGCATCTATTGCCCCCATACTTTGCATTGCCTGCTTTATGAGGGTCTCTGATTTATCAGCCCATGTGAAGACCTGCTCATTCACCCCGGCTTCTCTGATTTTATCCTGAACCTGTTCTTCAGTCCCCTGCTTGTCAACCCTCACAACCACACTGGTAGCTTTGCTCCCTTCCAGACCATACACATCTTCGATCTCTTTGTAGTGAACCAGAGCATTAAGGTCAACAAGTTCAAATGTTCCTTCCATGATGCCTTTGACCTTATAGGTCCTTTTTACGCCATTGCTGTATGTTACTTCAACAAGCGATCCTGCCCTAACTTCACCCAGGTCATCATATATTTCTCCAAAAACTGGACTTGTGCCTGCGATTGCAGCACCAATGATGATCTCATCCCGGGAAAGATCCCCTAAAAAATCCCCTTCACTGATAATATACGGGTATCGCGAAATTTCATACTCTTCCGTGGGAAGCAAACCCGTTACAGTTACTCCCACAACATTCTGTTTATGCTCGATCGATGCCCCCACATCCAATCTCTTTGTTGCGGCCCTTACTCCTTCGACAGCCCTTACCTTCTGCAAGACGCTATCAGCATTGTTGATGTAGGTGTTATCGCCTGATGGTTCAATGACAACATCCCCGAAAGGGTAGTCCTGCATATATCCAGTAAATAGAACCATCATTCCCCCTATCATTGATGGGAGGAACACTAAGTTCATAAAAATGAGCGAGAGAACAAAAACTATGAACATTAGTGTTTTTTTGTTCCCTCTTTTTATACTGCTTGATGCAATGAGAGCTCCAACCCTGATATCGTTGATCATATTGGAGACCTCTCATTCTTCTTTGTTGTCAGCAGAGTTATCACTGCCTTCCATTAACTGCTTGATTATCTCATCCTTTGACTTTTTTGTTCTGTAATTATTGTAGATCAGTCCTCCAATGACCACTAAGACGATCAATACGATTGCAACTGTTCCTGCTCCACTATTACTTTCCAGGACAATAATGTTGATCTTCGTTTCGATCTGTTCTTCTCCAAAATCATCAATATACGTTATGGTCACAGGGATCTCGTATTCCCCTGCTTCATCAGCTATGAAAGTGATCACTGCAGGCCCGTCTTCATTCGGATCAAGAGTTCCTATAAAGGATTCTTTTAGTCCTTTGAACGGATGGTCAGCATATACCCTTATTGAATTTATTGTCCTGTCACCAGAGTTTTCAACTCTCATGGTCAATTCTACAGTATCACCCATGTAAGGAAGAACAGGAGCGACCTTCACAGATGCAAGATTCAAACTTCCTTTTTTGTCAAGCACGGTTATCTTAATGTCATATTCATCTTTTTGCTTGCCAAAATCATCTTCATAATAAATAATAACAGGTATCTCAAACTCCCCGGACCTGTCTGCTTTGAACTTGAACAATGCAGTTTGGGTGCCATTCATGTCAAGAGTTCCGATGGTAGAGTTCTTGATCCCTTCAAACTCATGATCCAGACTAACCGATACGGATTTTGCAATAGCTTCACCAAAGTTCTCTATGCCCAATTTTAAGTCAACCGTATCTCCCTCATAGATATATTCAGGATTAGTCTCGACAGAAGATATTCTTGGTTCTGCATCTTCACCTGTAACCCTCACTTCAATATCATAATATTTTGTTGTTTCAAGATTTATATTTGGATATGTTAACTTCATCTTTATGATATGAGGACCAGGATTAGCATCAGGAGTTGTCCTCATGTGATACACCAGGTGCCTTTCACTTGTACTATAATATAATTTAGGAATTGTAGTGACCAGATCTTCTGTAACGATGATATCCGAAGGGATGCTGATTATTTCAAAGGTAATATCTTCAGGAGCTTTAGAACCACAGCTCTCAAGATCAATAGCCAGGGTGAATTCTTCATCGATGTCTACCGGATTTGGGCTTATTTCCTGTATCTGTGCTTCTACGCATATCTCCCCGGCAGTAAATGATTCAGCAGTAGCGGTTCCTGCCAAGATAACTGCAAAAACTAATAAGAGCAAATATGTTAGTTTTGTATTCTGCTTCATGCTTTATTCTCCCCACTTCGAATCTTTTCTGTAAATTCAACAAGATTTTTTAAAATTAGATCTAATGCGATCATTTGTTGATAATAATCTTCGATTATTTTGAGCGTTTCTTCTGAGTCCCCTGCTTTACTATTTTTACATCTTTCAATTATTGCAGGAAGATCTTTAAGCGCAGGACTGACCATGAATTCATTCTTGGATCTTACTGCATTAATGGTCATTGTCAGCATATCTCTTTGAACTGAGAAGTACAATTTTTTTGAACCGGATTTCTTTGTTTTTTCCACTAATTTAATTCCACTAAGCATTTTCATTTCCGCACTAACTGCTGAAAAACTATACCCGGTCATTGCAGAAAGCTCTTCTAAAGTTAGTGGATCTGGTGCAGAATAAAGTATTGCAAGCAATTTAGAGGAAAGTTCATCAAGTCCGTAGGATTTCATCCCTTGATACACAAGATTCTCAAATTCTTTTTTTGCTGTTTTCATTTCAACGCCTTATTCACACAATTTCCAGTAATTAATAGATATTGTGGATGTGAGATATATATGTTGCGACTATCAAATTTTAATCAACGGTGATGAACTCCAACCAAAATCAAGCATTGAAATCAAACAGCACTCCACTCCAACGATCCCACCAATTTCAAAATAACGCACCATCAATTATTTATTACAACATTACCAATTTCTTTTTATGAGATGGTATGTCGTAGACGCCGTAGACCGGGCATATGCAAGAACTAAGAAATGCCTGTTCGAACCTTTTGATTTCTGGAAATGGATGAAACTCGTTATCATCGTTATGCTTATCGGCGGTAGCGGAGGCAATTACAACGGCGGAAACGGCGGAGGAGGCGGTGGCGATGGATATTCGTCTAACGATTACACCCTCCCGGATTTAGGTCCGACCGATAGCTTCGCCGAAGCTTTCGCAGGAATTGGCGACCTGATTCCCACCAGCGCCCCGAACCTGGGACTGATAATCGCAATAATAGTCTTCATATTTGCCCTGATCCTGTTCTTCACATATGTCTCAAGCGTAATGGAATTCGTATTCGTTGACTCCCTGGTAAGCAACGAAGTAAAATTCTGGGAATACTCCCGCAAGTACCTGAGGAAAGGTCTGGGACTGTTCACATTCAGGCTATTGTACGGCATTATCCTGCTTATCATCATTGCGATCATGGCCCTCCCCTTAATACTGCCATTGATATCTTCATCAGGAGAGAACATTGCAGAAACCATAGGAATGGCCATCCTTTCCACAATATTCCTGCTGGTCGGCATAATCCTGCTAGTAGCAATAATCGGAAGCATCATCAGCTCATTCATCAACCTCTCAATACCTGTTGCCATCTACACAGATACCGGTATTTTCCGCGCATTTGCCAACGTCTTCGGACAGTTCAGGAAAGACTGGAAACAGATCTTCGCCTATTGGTTCGGCAGGATCCTACTTGGGATTGGAATTGCGATCGTAGTAGGCATCCTTTTATTGATAGTGATAATTGCAGTGGGCCTTTTCCTATTGTTCGCAGACCTGTTGTTCTACTTTATCCTCTCAACAGTCCTGCCCGGATCATATCTCGCCATAGGGATAATCCTTGTACCGATAATCCTGATCGAGCTGGTCTTCCTCATATTCCTGATTGCATTTATCGCCCTGCCTGCAAGGGTATTCATGAAGTATCACATGCTCTCATTCCTGCAGCAATGGTATCCTGAAGTGGAGATACCTGTGTTTGATGTGCAGCAGATCAATGAGGAAGAGGAAGGAGAAGAAGAAGAGTCAGATAGAGAAGGTTGATAGATATTACGAACAAGGTTACCGAACACTTTGCGGAAACCGGCATTGGTCTCCTAGCAGCAACCGAGCACCACAGGGAAGTCTGAAGAAGAGATTTATGAAAGGGGGATGGTGTGGCATCCTTCTTTTTTTGTTATGCTTTTTTTAGTGTTTTAGTTGAGAAGAGTTTGTGCTTTGTATTTTTATTTCTTAGATATTGCTTGTATGATGGCATCATGACTGATGAGTTCTGCAAATTACTGAAGAAGCATTTTGGAGTTGCTGCGAAGTATTGTTGTGATCTGATTCAGAAGATGAAGATTGAGTTGGATATGTATTGTCCGGATAAGCAGCATTTGTATTTTGTAGAAGCTTGAGGTCCGAACTATTTTAAAATAAATAGAATAAAATGAAATAGTATATAATTATCCAAATACTCAAATAATTATATATGCTTATAGCCTACATACCCTCAGAAAAGGGATGTAAAGTTATGAGAGAACAGAAGATAGAGATTGTGAACTTTGGAATTGACAATGAGAAGTTTGAAGAAGCTGTTGAGGCTTACAAGAAGTTCCTAAGTGAACGCTGTGATTACTGCTATGGTGGAAAGTATTCACCCGAAGGAAAGCTTTTTGTGGAGCCCGCTACGGAATATATCGAGTATTGTCATATGGGTGGAGAAGCTCCTGTACCCTACAATCAAGAGATGGCTTTTGGTGTGATATTCTTTATGACCTCTTACAATGATAAGGTGTTTTTCTTTGATAATATCGGGGACGCAAAGGCCTTTTGGAATGTTTTAGATGCTGTTGATGGCTATTTACCATCTGATGTAATGGGAATGTGAAATACAAAAATTTAATTCAACTCCGATTATAAGGACTTTGCTCTTGCTGTGAAAAGTGGAATGCCCATGGAAGAGGCTGAGAAGGTTCTGGAACAGCATATCACCCTTTGCTTTCTTTTTCATGTAATACGCCACCCCCGAGCATATAGTTATAGAACATGCCACCTCCGGAAATCACGTACACCGATGCCATAATTCTCCTTCAAACACTTTTCAGATACCGATAAATTCATATTCTAACCGACCCAATCATTGACACCAAACTATATAGAGTGATAAATGTGATAAGTGTCAACGAAAAGGGATTAGCTATCATTGATGAAATGTTAGACTGGGAAGATGAGATCAAGGTCGAATCAAAGGAACTTGAGAACGGCGCTACCATCATTGACTGTGGTGTCAATGTTGAGGGTGGATATGATGCAGGTATGTACCTCTCACGCCTCTGCCTTGCAGACCTTGCAGAGATCTCATACACAAAGGTCGATCTGGATGGCCTTGCAGTACCTGCTATCCAGGTTGCTACAGACCACCCAACAGTAGCATGCATGGCATCCCAGTATGCAGGATGGAGAATTTCAGTAGGCGACTACTTTGGAATGGGATCAGGTCCTGCAAGGGGTCTTGGACTCAAGCCAAAAGAGCTCTATGAAGAGATCGGCTACAAGGACGATGCAGATGCAGCAGTTCTCGTTATGGAATCCGACAAGCTCCCTACCGAAGAGATCGTTGAGTACATCGCAAAGCACTGCAGCATCGATCCAAAGGATGTTTACATCGCAGTTGCACCAACCTCATCAATTGCAGGTTCTGTACAGATCTCCGCAAGGGTCGTTGAGACAGGTATCCACAAGCTGGAATCCATCGGTTTCGACATCAACACCATCAAAAGCGGATTCGGTGTCGCACCTATCGCACCTATTGTCGGAGATGACACAAAGTGCATGGGTTCAACCAATGACTGTATCATCTACTGTGGTGAGACCTACTACACCGTTGAATACGGAGACGCAGAGAAGCTCGAAGACTTCGTGAAGAAGGCACCATCCAGCACATCCAGGGACTTCGGTAAGCCATTCTACACAACCTTCAAGGAAGCAGGTTTCGACTTCTTTAAGGTAGATGCCGGTATGTTCGCTCCTGCAAAGATCACCATCAACGATCTTGCAACCAAGAAGTCATTCACAAGCGGACGCATCAACCCTGGCATCCTTCTCGAATCATTCGGGATCAAGAACGTATAAGTTCAATAATTGCACATACAGCCTTTCCGGCTGTATACTTCTTTTTTTATTGGAGGAATCATGGAAGTTATCAATAACGCCAGTGGTATCGGCGGACTGCTGACATCTTTCAGAGAGATTGTGAAGGATTCAAAAAGAGTTATGTTCATCGGAACCGCTGGTTTTTGCACACCTTTTGCGGAACTTATGGCATACGTGATAAGGGATACACCAATTGAGGTCGGTTTCATTCCCGACATCAGGCACCACGAGGCAAAAGCAATAGTATCCACACCAAGCGGCATGCAGATCGGCGATGATATTGACCATCATGCAGACACGATCGTTCTTCTCGGAGGACTTGCAATGCCAAAGATGAAGATTGACGTTGATGAAATGAAAGAAACTCTGGACAGCATTCTTGAAGACGCTGAGAACACACTCGTGATCGGGGTCTGTTTCCAGTCAATGTTCGAGACCCAGTGCTGGATCGGTCCAATCGACTTTGACTATGTCATTGATTCCGATATATCCATAAGTACCATCAAGGTGTGAACTAAGAACACACCATTTACTCTCTTTTACTTTTCTTTTTCTTGTTCTTACAATTCCTTATTCTCCATCCCCTGCCATCAGTTGGAACGGCATTAATAATAGCTGATCAGCCATCATTTAATGAAAGCATCCACCACAACATGCCAGACCCCGGGAGAGTACTTCTTGATACGATGGCATGCACGTATCTCAACGTCCCTGCCAAGAGCAGAAGCAGCATCTTTGATCCTCTGAATAGGACGCTCAAAGACAAGAACTTCAGGAGTGGTTTCATGATAATGGAGCATTCCACCTTCCTTTCGGATGGCTCCAATGCCCTTGTCCAGATAGTGATGAGTGGTTCCCACATAACCCATGATCACCCTGTCAGCAATTCCCTGAGGCGTGACCTTTCCACAATCACCATTAATGGCCTGAACAATTCCTTCAAGGTGGTTCAGCCTTATATTCTCAAGCAGGTAATTGTAGGAGAGCGGATTCAGCTCAATGGAATAGACCTTTTTGGGTTTCCCATGAACTGCAAGAGGGATCGAGAAGTAACCGATACCCGCGAACATATCCACTACAACCTCGTCCTTACCGAGCTTGCTCATGCGTTTTCTTTCAGCAAGATTGCCCTTTGAGTACATGATCTTAGTAGCGTCCAGTTTGAAAGAACATCCATGCTCCTTCTGGATGGTCTCAGTTTCCTCACCGATGATAATCTCACGTTCGGGTTCCCTGAAAGTGCCTTTGATGCCAAAGTCCTGCAATACACACCTGCACCTCGGGTTTATATCAAGGAGCTTCCTTGCGATGTCCTCCCTGTAGCTTTGAAGTTCTTCAGGAATGCTCACGATCACAATATCACCAAGCACCTGCCAACCTGAGGGGACAATGCCAAGCAGTTCTTCAGGTATAAGGCCACTCAAATGCTCTTTCAGGGACATGGCATGACGATAGAAATCCGGCCCTTCCTGTTCAACAACATCAAATCCATCAATATCAGATCCATCCACATAAGAAATTACCGGGATCTCAGCAAATTTGCCATCCGGATGTTCAACTATCCGTATCTTTCTCTCTTTATCCAGAACATCCATGGAAATAAGTTCAGCTTTTACTTTTTCCACATCTCTGACAGGGACTACTACTGCTTTCATAGACCTGCCTGAATCTATCGTAGGAGGAAAATAAACTAACGGTCAAACAAGTCGATCATAGATACAAAGAACAGGCAACCTGAAAGCTGGAAAGATCGGATTGAAAAGAAAGACCGACATTAATATCAATACAATATCAATAGCAGAAGAATCATCAATTGCAATGTAAGGAGCATATAAACATCATGTAAAGACCAGATTTCCAGAAAATCATTCGGATACTACCGAACTTATATATATTCCATTAAGCAATTAATAGATATGAAAGGCGAAGGTCACACTGCACTATTTTCAAACAGGGATGGCATTATTGCCATTGAGGGTCCGGTAAAGCTCCAGATAATGGAGCTATTGAAAGATAGTTCAAGATCGTTCGATGAGATCGTAAAATACACAGGAAAAGCAAAATCCACGATCTCCGTGCACCTGAGTGACCTTAAGCAAAATAACCTTCTTGAAGAAAGGATCGATCCAAAGGACAAACGCAAGAAGACCTATGTGATGTGTTCCCAGTATGCAGCATGCTCACAGAAGCCCATCGTGGAACACTACCATGCAGCACTGAAAAAATTTACGACCACATTCGATAATGAAAGAGAACTTCTAACATCCATTCTTCATGCAGTGCAAAGCGGCTTTGAGGCCCAGGGTATCAACCACAGGCCAATAATGGAAACTATCGGACAGGATGTCGGCATGAGGGTCGCTGAAAATTTTACATCCACATACATTGAAGGACTTTTTGAAGAAGTCGCAGATTATTGGGAGACGCACAAGCTCGGATACCTTTCTGTTCCATCCTATGACCCCCTGGCAATACAGATCGATGATTGCTTTGTGTGCAAAAGCGCACCTGACATCGGACAAAAACTCTGCTCTTTTGGTGAAGGACTTCTTCAGGGAATAATATACCAGAAACTTAACATGCAATGTAATCTTGTGGAGATCGAATGTCATGGCAATGGCGATGACCACTGCCTGTTCGTGATGCAATGAATTAGTGAGTGCCCCTTATTACACCTATATCTGCCTTTACCAGAGGACCTATTTCCGCTACAATTCCCGGACCATCGGTTTTCTCACGGCAGACCACTATATTTTCCAGCAGGCCAATCCTTTCGATGCCGTAGATATCCCTACCATGACCCTTCTTCTTTATCGCACTTTTCAGTTCAGATCGTGTCACAGAGTTCACAATAAGCCTGTCAGTAGCAGCTTTTTTCCAGCCCCAGAAAAGATCGAGCTGGTCCTTAGTAAAACGGCCTGTAACCACACCATCCTGCCCTTCGATCCTGACAGAAACAGGGAGATGCGGGATCAAGCCAAAGCGGGATGCTATCTGTGAAACAGTACCCACGCCAAGAGCTTTTAGAGCCTCCGGCAGGAGCTTTACAGTAACACCGACATCAACAGTTATCCCTTCATCATCAATTGAAGAAATAGAGCCCTTGTAGACAATAGTATTTTCTACTTTGGTAACAGGAGTGCCGTATTTATCGATCAGGAAATTAGCCGCAAATACTTCATCCTCGCCTGAAACATTTGCCTGAAGCCAGCCTTCAGAATTTACGGAAACCTCGACGGTGGCATCAATATCCTTAAGTTCGTTTTCCAGCATGAACGCTGCAGAGCTTAATGCACGTTCTAAATTAGCGTATAGTTTGATAGTCAAAATTGCTGTTTCCATGGCTACTCATTGAACAGCAAGCATTTAACCGTTTTTGTTCAGAAGGGATAGGAATACTTCCCTTGTAGCATTAAAGGCACTGATGACATCATCATCGACAGGCGTTTCGGAAGAATCGATCACATCACCTATCATCGCCAGTTCACGGCTAAATGGTCCAAGTTTTCTTTTGGCGGTCTCAGCATCAGCATCAGAATCCACCAATTCCTTGTAAATGCTCTCAACCTTGAGGCGCAACTTATTGATCCTGTCCAGGATCTCAGCAGAAGTCGGATCAAGTTCATCACCACTAACCTCATGCCTGCCCTCAAGATCGTATTCATCCGGAAGCTCTCCACCCAAAGAGATGACAAGTTCCTTCAGGAGAGAAACGACATTGTGCCCTTTTTCGGTCAACTCAACATACTTGATCCGCCCTTCAACAGAAAATACTACAAGACCATCCTCTTCCATTCTTGACAGTATCTTTGTTGTGTGTGCGAATGTGGAATTGATCTCTTTTGTAATAACAGAGGCATATGTCCTTCCATAGAACCAGATAGCCAGTAAAGCAAGTGTTGGCTTCTCCTGCAAGAACAGATATTCCGGGTTTTCCTTTGCCAATCTAATCTCCTCTGAATACATATATATAAGTAGTTCTATATTTTTCGAACTAAACAATCATTATCTAATTTGATATATATTACTTTCTATAGTACATCGATAGTATATGATAATATTTGATAGTGTAATCCCATTGGCTTACAGTGATCTAAGGACATCATTTATGCGATCAAGATCTGCATCGGTCTTAAAAGAGGTGCCGCTAAAATGTGTTCTTGAAACACTGGCACCTGTTTCCCGAAGGGCTTCGACAAAAGCATCCATTGCAGGCGCTGAAATACCGATCCTTTTGCATATCAGATGCTGATCATAGAAGAAAGGCATGTCAAATTCATCCCGACAGGCAACAATGATCTTCTTTGCCTGCTCTTTCTTACCGAGATCCAGAGATTCCATCTCTGCCAGGACCTCATCACAGAACTCCTTTTCATGCAGTTGTCCCAGCCATAGAGGACCCGCGATCTGCATATTGCTTTCACATGAAGGGCATTTGTCATCGATCGCAACAGCCAGACCATAGAAAAATCTCCTTTGACCACATTTCTCACAATAGGCAAGAAATCCAAGTTCCCTGAGGGACCTGTCGGCCTGTTTAGCGCCTTTTTTAACCTGAAGATAGGCACGGACGTAATGCCTTGTAGCATGCGAAAGAAGCGGGGTCATGCCTTTGTCATGCTTTGCAAGTTCCCTTGCGACTTTACCAAGAAGTATACGCACGCCCATCTCGCTGTGGAACTCATTATTCAATGGCACAGAAGCGTATTTTCGCATTCCTGAATTAAAATGTGCACCGCAAAGTGGAGCTGTATCGGTTGCCGTGACCTCAAGAAGATGAACAACTGACCTTGTCGCAGCATCCAGATAAGGTGCAGGACTCCCAAAAGGATCGAGGTCCACAATATTGAACCTTCTCTCATGCATCAGCACATTCGCATTCTTGCATGTGGCTTCTGCGGTCTCCGATAGACCGGTCAGTTCAATATTCTCAAGAATAAGCTCAAAGGCATCATCGCTCCAATCGTTCAAAGTTGTTGAAACACCAACTTCGTTTGCGATCCTGAGTCCCCTGATACCTGATGCGGACATGGTATCAACATAGCTTATGTCCTCGATCCCGATATCCTTCTGGAATGAGAGTCTCCTTGCATACGCTAAAGTAGCTGCGACGGAGATATCGCGATTCAGTTCCATATGAGGATTGTAGAATACCGGTGCCTCTGATGGCGGGAATGATACGCCTTCAGGAGGTACCGGTACAAGGACCGTAGTATTACCTTCGGTGACCTTTGTGCTCTTCATCTGCATATTGCACGCTGTACAGCCCGCCATCATTTAACGATAACGGTACTGTTCATACTGTGCCATGGAGGGACACTGAAATTATACGTTCCTGCCTCGGTGAAGGTGTAATTGAACTGCATTCCGTAATTGATCCTCTGCTCTTCCCAAAGGCCATCTTCACTTATAACCTCAAATATCAGCTTTCTCTCGCTCTGCTCATTTCTCCAGTAGACCGTATCCCCTCTATTGATCTCAAGATAATTGGGTAATGCGGTATACCTATCCAGCCTTATTACGTAGACCTGTGGCTCAATGACCTCTCCGTTCTCATCAACAAGAACATCATCTTCTGAGATGTTCTCATCAGGAACATCAACAGGAGTTTCGTTCTCTTCCTCAGTTATGTCCCCATTGTCCCCAATACATCCTGCCATCAATAAAGATGATAGCACCAATATCAATATCAGCATTTTACTTTTCATGTGAATTCACAATGATATTTGGTTTTCAATATATTATAAACGTTGCCTGTAAACCATAACAGATACCTATTTAAGTTACGATTCTAATTTGAAATACCATTTATTTGCGTTGATCTGCGCAAAAGAGGTGAATACATTGACAGAAAAAAACAGCGTCGGAGAGAAGATACGCCAGTTCCGTGAGAATCAGGAGATGACCGTGGAAGAGCTGGCCAAAGAAAGTCAGAGCAGTGTGGAACTTATAGAGAAACTTGAAGCAGGTGAGCTGATTCCATCATTGACACCTCTTTTGAAGATCGCACGTGCACTGGGAGTACGCTTGGGCACATTCCTTGATGATATGCCACAGACAGGTCCTGTTGTCGTACGAAATGGAGCTTCAACCAACGTAGTTCGTTTTTCCGGAAAATCCAAAAACTCTGAAGAAAGTGCACTCGATTTCCATTCACTTGCAGCAGACAAGCAGGCAAGGAACATGGAACCATTCATCATTGATGTTCACCCTTTCAAGAATGAAGAGGAGCACGAATTATCATCCCATGAGGGAGAAGAGTTCATCTACGTGCTTAACGGCAACATAGAAGTGACATATGGAAAGGAAAACTACACATTGACCGTAGGGGATAGCATCTACTATGACTCCGTTGTACCACATGATGTCCACGCAGCAGGAACAGAAGCAAAGATACTGGCAGTAGTCTACACACCTATCTAAGGGATAAGAAATGTTCGTTACAACTGTGGCACCGCGATTTGGCGACATCGATGGTCTGGGACACGTCAACAATACTGTACTTCCGGGATGGTTCGAAGAGGCAAGAAATCCCATATTCAGAATGTTCAGTCCTACCCTTGACCTGACCCTTGGGAAATGGAACCTGATCATGGCAAGGATAGACTTTGATTTTCTTGGAGAGATGTTCTTTGACGGTGATGTTGAAATAAGGACCTATGTCCAGAAAATTGGCAATTCTTCCTTCACATTACTACATGAAGCCTGGCAAAGAGGAGAGTTAAGGACCAGGGGAACTGCAGTTCTGGTACATTATGATTTCATCAACAAGAAGTCTATTCCCTTGACCGGGACCATCAGGGAAGCATTAAGCGAACACCTCATCACAGAGTAATAAAAACGAATAACAGAACATAGAGGACCTGAGATCATGCTATTTACTAAATCTACTATTGGTGAGTTCTTTGAGGAACAGGTTAGAAAAGACCCGGACAGGGACTTTATGGTCTATCCTGACCGAAACCTGCGTTTTTCATACCGGGAGTTCAATGAAAGGGTCGATGACCTTGCAAAAGGACTTTTGTCCCTGGGGATCACAAAAGGCGACCATGTCGGCATATGGGCACGTAATGTCCCTGATTGGCTTACCTTCACATTTGCAACTGCAAAGATAGGTGCTGTACTTGTAACAGTGAACACCGCATACAAGAGCCATGAACTTGCCTATGTCATGAAACAGTCAGACATGAAGATGCTTGCGATCGTTGACCATTTCAGGGATGTCGATTATGTGGAGACGGTCTACGAACTGGTACCTGAGCTGAAGACCTGCAAGAGAGGCAATCTGAAAAGCGAGGAATATCCAAAACTTGAAAGTGTCATATTCATCGGGCAGGAAAAACATAGGGGAATGTACAACACTACTGAGATGCTCCTCCTCGGAAAACACACCAACAGCGACGAGCTGAACCGGATCAAGAAGACACTGAACTGTGAAGATGCCATTAACATGCAGTACACTTCAGGAACCACCGGATTCCCGAAAGGTGTCATGCTTACACACAAGAACATCCTTAACAACGGATACTACATCGGTGAAAGGCAAAAATTCACCAAAGAGGACAGGCTGTGCCTGCCGGTACCGCTGTTCCACTGTTTCGGTATCGTACTCGGTGTTCTTGCAACCCTCACCCATGGCGGAACCCTTGTAATGATAGAACTGTTCGACCCACTTCTTGTACTTGCTGCAGTACAGAAAGAGAAATGTACAGCACTTTATGGTGTGCCTACAATGTTCATCGCAGAGTTCTCACACCCAATGTTCGAAATGTTCGATATGTCTTCCCTGAGAACCGGCATAATGGCAGGTTCACCATGCCCGATCGAGGCTATGAAGAAGGTCATCGATGACATGAACTGCAAGGATATCACCATTGCCTACGGTCTGACAGAGGCATCTCCTGTTTTCACCCAGACAAGCACTGATGATACCATTGAACGTCGTGTAGGAACCGTAGGTACTTCAATGGATCATATCGAGGTCAAGATCGTGGACCCTGAGACCGGGGAAATTGTCAAACCAAACGAACAGGGTGAGATATGCTGCCGTGGTTACAATGTGATGAAAGGCTACTACAAGATGCCTGAAATGACCGAAAAGGCCATTGATAAAGATGGCTGGTTACACAGTGGTGACCTGGCAACAGTGGATGAGGAGGGCTATTACCGCATTACCGGAAGGATAAAGGACATGATCATCCGCGGTGGAGAGAACATCTACCCGAGAGAGATCGAGGAGTTCCTCTACACCATTGATGGAATTAAAGATGCACAGGTGGTCGGAATACCTGATGAAAAATATGGAGAGATAGTAGGTGCATTCGTAGTTCTTAACGATGATTCTAATCTCACACCTGAGGACATACGAGATCACAGCTTGACAAAGATCGCACGCTACAAGGTTCCAAAGCACATATTCATAGTTGATGAATATCCGATGACAGCCAGTGGTAAAGTTCAGAAGTTCAAACTGCGTGAGATGGCAACAGAACTTCTTGAAAACAAGAAAAATTAAATCAAAGATCGATCTAAAGGGTCCTTAAAGGACCCTTTAATATTCTATTTTTAGCGCTTGACCAGATAATTTTATTTTAGGATCCTGTCTATTATCAGGTTACAATTAGGTTACAATATTCTATATTGACAATTCTCTTACGATGTTTATTTAACATCGATCGTGATCCTGAACTTTCATTCATACAAAGAGATATCGTACTTCAGTTTTGTGATGTTCGCAGCACATGTCGATCCTTCTTTAATGAAATCCTCGATATTACTCTTGAGTATTGAAGGATGAGACACTCCGGCAAGCCCCTGTATCACAGTGCCCCCACAGAGAAATACGAACGTGGGTGTTCCTTCTACACCATATCTTTCCGCAGTCCAGGGACTCTGCTCTGCATCGATCCTGACAAATTTGCAGGATCTACTGAACTCCCCGGCATAATCCTGAAAATATGGTTCTATTGCTTTGCAATGTGGACATGTTGTAAGATAGAACATTGCCACTACTGGAAGTGATTCCCTTTCAACTAGCTCTTCCCAATTACCATCGGTTGCTTCTACGATAAGTTCATCCTGCATAATATCCCCATGTAAACAATGCCATTAATAAAATAAATAATTCATGTACAAAAAAGGCAATTATAAGATTTTTAATCTTAAACTACATTATATTCAACGAATGTATGATATTTAAAATGTATGTAAAATTCCTTTGTGAACCTATTCATCTCTTATTAAAATTATCGTGACATTCCTGCTCAGATTGTAGCTAAATATGTTCTTTACATTCTTATTCTTGAGAAAATTGCAGTATTTCAAAATAACACCAACAAATCCCAAATTCAAAGACAGTCCTCTCAAAGAGAAACATATTTCTATGTTTGGTAAGTCTATGAACACGAGAATAACACATGAAAAAACATTCATATGCTTTAATTGGAACAGGTGCCGCATTTTGGGCATCGATCTCAATTTTTGTCAATGCTCTTTATGAAGCAGGATTTTCAGCCCTGGAAATTGTGTTTCTCAGGGTTCTAAGCGCAGCTTTGATCATGTTCGTATACATAGGCCTTACAAATAGGGAACTTTTTAACATCCGCTTTTCTGACACCTATTATTTTATCGGGACTGGCATTTTCAGCCTTGTTTTTTTTAACTGGTGTTATTTCACAACCATCCGAGAAGCTTCTGTTGCAATAGCAGCAATCCTTCTCTACACTGCTCCCATCTTTGTACTGCTCATGTCCCGAATGGTCTTTAAAGAAAGACTCTCTTCGATCAAGATCTTTGCATTAACCGTAGCTGTTGCCGGATGCGTTCTCATATCAGGTTATCTTCCATCAGGGGGGGTCTTACTCTCGACCAGCATGCTTCTCATAGGTCTGGGGTCTGGTTTTGGTTATGCCCTTTACACTATATTAGGAAAAGCCGCCCTTGAAAAATATGATCCTATGACCGTTATAACCTATACGTTTGTTACCGCAACCATTGGCCTGTTTCCCATTAGTGGAATGGGAGCTGTGATCACTGTTTCTCATAACATCGACACATTGTTTTACATATTTGGTCTTGGCCTTATTCCGACCGTACTGGGATATGTCCTTTATACAAAAGGTCTTCACTACGTGGAGGCCAGCAAAGCATCCATCATAGCAGCAGTAGAACCCGTTGTTGCAACAACTATCGGAATATCCGTTTTTAATGAAATATTATCCATATGGCAGTTTGCAGGAATATTGATGATCCTATTTGCGGTACTTCTTGCAGAAAAGGAAAATGGGAAATGAGATGAGATCATTGAAAAGATGGATACAAATAGTGTTTATTTTTCATTTTGCTGATCCTATTGCACATTTTTTCAAACGACGATGGAATGTGAATTTGTAGAATTGTAGTATAAGTCAACAAAGTTGCATCTGCATAAGTTTCCTGTACCATTTCCAGGACTACATGTCATGAAAGTAGCCGTATTTAACTTTGAAAGTTTAAAAATACCTTAAAAGAGATCTCCCTCATATTTTTATTTTGGTGGGGAAACAGGAAGTTATAATACCTGAAAATATGAGGAAGATCGAATTGGAGGGAGGAGTTATCAGAAAATAATGGATAGATCCAATGTGGATCTATCTTTCATTTGTGACTATCGATCACTCAGCAGCTGCGTTACATTTAACGACTGCATCTGTCGCGTTCTCAGCGTAGATGTCTGAGCCGATCTTGTCTGCCCAGTCCTGTGTGACAGGTGCGCCACCGACCATGGTCATGACAGAGTCACGGATTCCAGCTTCCTTAAGCTGCTCTTCGATCTGCATCTGAAGGACCATTGTTGTGGTCATAAGTGCGGAAGAACCGATTACAAGTGGCTTGTGTTCCTTGACTGCATCGACGTATGTACCGATTGCAACGTCCCTGCCGAGGTCAACGACCTTGAATCCAGCGATCTTGAGCATTGTTGCAACAATGTCCTTACCGATGGAGTGGATGTCACCCTCGATGGTACCGATGACGATTGTTCCCTTTGATTTTACAGCCCCACCCTGTGCCTCAAGGACTGGGGTAAGTACTGCGACACCAGCGCTCATTGCTTCGGATGCTGCAATTACGTGTGGAAGGAAAAGAGTACCCTGTTCGAACTGGTCTCCTACTTCGTTCATACCTGCAGTAAGACCGTCCTGAATAAGGGATACTACATCGACTCCTGCATCGATTGCTTCTTCACATATTTCTTCTACTGCTTCGTCATCGAAATCCATGACTGCAGCTTTTGCTTTTGCGTTAATTTCATCTTGTGTAACCATATTGTAATCTCCTTTTTTCAATTTATTTAATTTGTTGCAGGAATTCTGTTCTTTCCTGCAACAAGACTATCATATCTTTCACAATATCAGTATCAAAAACATAAGGTCAGTGATCTTCCAATATTCATCCTGGTTTTTCGTCTGCAAGATCTACGGCTGTTTTTGAACCATCAATTTTTCGAAATTAAAGAAAAAGAAGTTGATACCAGCGAATTAGCATCAACGACCGGGTTGCTTTTCAGTCAGTAGATCAGCTTCTTGAAATGAACCTACTTTATTTTGTTAATTCAGCAGTGCGTTTCTCCATAAACTTTTGGAGAGCTTCATCAACAGCCGTATCAAGTTCTGGTGGTTCATAATTATCCAGCACATCTTGCCACTGTTTATTTGCACGCTGAAGAGTATCCAGACCAGCCTTTACCCAGTCAGTATACGGCAGCCTGTCACTTAGATCAGCATCGCGAAGTTCAATAGGGTAGTATTTCCTGGTGTGTTTCTGTGCCAGGAAATGTTCCCCTGGTCCAACTTTTTTGATCACATCAAAAGCAAACGCCTCTTCCGAAAAGTCGATCCCTTTGAGGTAGCGAAGTACCATACCTGCAATTTCATCATCGACTATGAATTTCTCATATGACATTGCCATGTATCCCTCAAGTATACCGGCTGTGTGAAGTACATAGTTGATACCAGTAACACCTGCATTCATGAGTGTCATCATTGATTCATAGCCTGCCTGTGCATCCACTACCTTAGAATCTGTCAGACCACCGCCACTACGGGTAGGTATTCCGTAGTGCCTTCCCATTTGAGCACAGACCGATGTGAACAGCGCACATTCCGGATTTCCAATGCATAATGCACCTGTTTTCATATCCGTGATCGCTGAGGATGATCCATAAACTACCGGAGTTCCCGGATTTACGCACTGTGCCAGAGCAATGCCTGCCAGAACTTCAGCATTTTGCAGGGAAAGAGATCCTGCTATTGATGCAGGACCTGACGAACCAGCCATTACCAAAGCTGCAATGACAACAGGCTGACCGGCTTCGGCATAAGCCATCAGTGAACCCGCCATATAATCATCAAATTTAAGCGGAGTGATCGAATTGATCAAACAGATGATCGCCGGCTTTTCCTTAATAACTTCTTTTCCACCGAAAAGGATTGCCGTCATCTCAATAACATCTTCAGCCCTTTCCCTGTTTGAAGCACTGCCCATAAAACACTTATCTGAATTTTTGATAGAGCTGTACAACATCTTCAAATGGCGAATTTCTTCAGTTATGTCGCTTGGATCAGCGATATTGCCTCCGGTCATGTGAAGATTCTCACTGGCGCCTGCCAGTTTTACAAAGTTATCATAATCTTCCATGACAGAATCACGGCGAGTTCCATCAGCTTCGTAAATAAATGAAACACCATATCCAGGCATGAAGATTATGTTGTCTCCACCACAAACAAGATCGTTTTCGGGATTTCGAGCATGTAAAGTAAACTGAGATGGAGCTTTCTTTATTTGCTCCTCTATAAACCCTCTGTCAAAATAAACTCTATTCCCTTCAACCCTCTGCCCATGTGCCTTAAAGACCTCAAGTGCAGGCTCGTAGAGGAAATCGAGCCCGACTTCCTCCAGTATCTTCATAGTATGTTCATGAATAGCTTCCACCTGTTCAGGGCTTAGCACATCTAATTTTGGTAACATTTAAACACCTCTTATCATAGAGTATATCTTTTAGGAGTGGTCCTCTTTCAGAGCTTTCAGCAAAGAATAACACATTGCCAGTATCACGAACATGAATGGGAATGCTGCTGCGATCGATGCTGTCTGCAAAGCCGTTAATCCCCCTGTGACAAGGAGAATTGCTGCTACACTGGCGATTGTAACTCCCCATATGCCCTTCACCTTGCCTGAAGGCTCCATACTACCATTAGAAGTAAGCATACCTAGAACGAAAGTTCCTGCATCTGCTGATGTTACAAAGAATCCAATGACCAGGATGATTGCAACGATCGATGTTATCATTGGTATTGGGTAGTTGGATAGGGTGACAAACACTGCTGATGCAAGATTTGTATTAACCGCATCGGCGATTCCGGCTCCACTGAAGATCTCAAGTCCGAGTGCGTTACCACCAAATACTGCAAGCCAGACAAAGCTGAATGCTGTTGGTGCAAGAAGTGCTCCTGCAACAAATTCTCGGATAGTTCTTCCTTTTGAGATCCTTGCAACGAACTGACCAACGAATGGTCCCCATGCGATCCACCATGCCCAGTAGAATATGGTCCAGCTACCGCCCCAACCTTTCTGTTCGATTGCATCTGTCCACAAGCTCATCGTAAAGAATTCGTTGAAGTATGATCCAGTGGTACTTGTCAGCATATTGAGGATGAATGTGGTTGGACCGAATATGAATAGGAATGCCATTAATCCAAGTGCGAAATAAACTGTCCATTTAGCAATGAACTCAATTCCTTTTTCAATACCGGCAACTGCTGCGCCAGTAAAGAGGATTGCGACCAATGCAATAATTATTACCTGTATAGTGCCGCCGATGGGGACGTTGAACATGAAGTTCAGACCGGTGTTGATCTGCAAAGCTCCCAGTCCAAGGGATGTGCCCAGTCCGAAAATCGTTGCAAATACTGCAAGAATATCAATGGCATTTCCAATAGGACCATGTATGCGGTCTCCAAGGATCGGATGGAAAACTGAACTAATAAGTCCGGGCATTCCTCTGCGGTATTGGAAGTAAGCCAGTGCAAGCCCTACAAGTGTGAAAATACCCCATGCGTGCAGACCCCAGTGGAAGAAAACATAACGCATTCCCAATTCAGCAGCTTCGGGGGTGCTGCCCTGCCCAACTGGAGGAGCTAAATAATGATACATGGGTTCGGCAATACTCCAGAACATAAGACCGATTCCCATTCCTGATGTAAAGAGCATAGCCAGCCATGCAAAATTGCTGTACTCAGGTTCATCATCGTCTTTACCTAATTTGATCTTGCCATATTTGCTCATGGCTATTCCTACTGCGAACACTAGGAAGAACAAAACTGCAACCAAGTATAACCAACCAAAAGTATCAATCGTAAAACCTAATATAGCGTTGAAAACAACATTAAGTGATTCAGGGTTAATTGCACCCCACAATACGAATACACCTGCTATTACCAGGGACACATAAAACACAATCGGATTGATCCTGCATGTTTCTTTATGTGGATCGCAAACATATCCTTCTTCGATAGACGAATCATTTTCAGCCATCAATTTTCACCTCAAATAACATTTGTTTAATATTTTGTAATTACACCTATTTCATGGTTCATCAGAACCTAATCTAATGGCTGCCTGCACACTATATAAGGCTATTTTTCCACAGGTCCCAATATATAAGAACATTGGTCATGAGAGTTTTAGTTTCCATGAAAGTAATAAGAATAATTGCGGCGCACGCTTTGCTTTTTCTGATTTAAAAAGATAACTGCAAATAAAATTTCAATCACTACAAATGGAAATGCTTATATAGAAGCATATCAAGAGGTTTTGGCACATTATATAAAAACAAATCGATTATAAAGTATCAATATCGAACCTGAATTATATTATACAGTGTGGCTAGATTGCGTTTGTTCAACAATTTGCAGATAGTTCCAAAAAAGTAAGCACCCTTCAAGCATGAGAGTTATATAGAAGAACATTTAGACAAAAAAAATAAAGATGTTGTGCAAATAATTACCAAATGTTATACATTAAATGATAGATTTTTTTCACGGGCACTGACACTGTTTTTGCTAGATAACAAATATTCCATAGGAACTATTTTAATCACTACCTAATAATTTAGTAAGGAAATTAGATACGATTGTAGATAGATTCTAGAATGAGTATGGATTTGCGAATCGTATTGACGTCACAATAGTTATATATTAAATATCACATATTTACGTATTAATTCTTTTATAGTTGCGCCATTAATGATATCTTCTGCTATTTCTGGCACATTCACTCCATCCTCACAATACACACCTAGCTCAAGGCTGGATACAAAATCCCTATTAACTCCCCCTCCACCGCACAAGAATGGGATTTTTATACCTTCTTCAAGCAGCTTGTCATTAACCTCCTTGAAAGAGTACCTTGCCATAGTTATGAGCGCCGTACCTGTCAACATGATCGGATGTTCCCTTTTTACAGAATCTATCACCTCATTTACGGGAACATCGCTACCAAGGTCAATTACTTCAAATCCTTTTGCTACGAGAAGTGCAGCCACAATTTTCTTGCCAATATCATGGATATCACCTTCTACTACATAAGATACAACTTTTCCTTTAAGCTCAGGTGTTTTTCCGGATCTTTCTTTACAATATTCGATTCCATCTTTCATTGCATTTGAAGCCATTATAATATCCGGCAAGTAAAGCATATCTCTGTCATAGAGTGACGAAACAATACTCATTCCAGCTAGAAGCCCTTTATCTATTAAGGACAATGGATCGCTTCCGGAATCAATAGCTTCTTTGAGACAGCTGATGACCTCGTCTTCATCACCATTAAAAACTGCTTCTGCGATTCTGCGCTCAGTTGTGTCAGATGGATAAAGATCTGCTGCCATCTCCTCGGGAGTAATCTCTTTTCCAGTTTTCATCAAATCACCGGTAGGGTGTGGAGGTATGTACCTTGACAAAATCGCCTGCAATCAGGGATAGTTCAAAAAATCTCCATATAGCTAATATGACATATACCGATGTCACATATAGGTTTGCATAGTTCCAATTTTCAAACTGCATTTATGGCAAAATGTAGTATGAATGAAGAGATTTGACTGTAATTACACATAACATATTTGGGCTCTGTAGAAATCCTCTTTAATGTAAGAACCTAAAATTGTGTTTTCTAGTTTTTATTTGCTGCTCATCTTTTAATCTTTGAATGAATTATTCTTTAAGGAGTTTGAGCCTATGGAATGTAAAAAGGCTCTTGTTTTTTGTGGTAAATATACAATTCTCTAATGGGTCTGCCATATGGTATTTCCTATTGATCAATTCTACAATCCAATAAATATATGTTCTATGTTTCTATAATATAGATAAAGACGCTTCAGTATGTTATTCCAATGAATGTCGGTTTTAAATCGTGGGGGAAATGATTGACAATTGTAAATTTTCGAGTTATCTTATTGGACCAAATAAACTTGTAATTTTGGCCATCCTTGTAATCTGCCTTTTATCTGTATCGAGTTATCCGGTTGATGCCAAAGGGGAAACAATAAGGGTTGGAGTCTATCAATATGAACCGGTGGTCTTTACAGATGATGACGGAATGATCAGAGGCTTCTATATTGATATCCTTGAACACATCGCCTCAAAAGAAGGATGGAATATCGAATATGTTCCGTGTCCTTGGGCAGAATGCCTTGAAAGACTTGAGACCGGTGAAATTGATCTTCTGGTAGCCATAGCATACTCTGAAGAAAGAGGGGAAAGATTCGATTTTACAAATGAGGCTGTGGTTTTAGACTGGGGTCAGATCTACACACGATCCGATCTTGAGATCCAATCTATCCTTGATCTGGATCAGAAAACCGTGATTGGCCTCAGAGAGGACATATACTATCTGAGTTTCCAGCCCTATTCAGAACAATTTGGTATCAGTTGCAACTTTATCGAAGCTGATGATTATCCAACAGTGTTTGGGTATCTTGAAAATAAAACAGCTGATGCTGGAATTATCCCCAGGTTATACAATCCCCCACAGAAAAAAGACTATGATGTTTATGAAACTCCTATAATATTTTCTCCAATAGAAATGCGTTTTGCGGTGCCCAAGGGAAAAAACAAGGAAATTCTCGAAACCATAGATAAGCACATGGTTGCACTGAAAGGTAATAGGGAATCGATTTACTATCAATCGCAAAATAAATGGCTTGCAAGTGTGGTGGAATTTGAGATCCCCGGATGGATTAAGCTGGCAGTTGGGTTTGGAGGAGGACTATTATTGTTTTTCATAGCTGCAAGTGCTGTCCTGAATACCCAGGTCAAGAGAAAAACAGCTGAACTGTCTGATAAAAACGAAGAGCTAATGGCAGATATCGTCGAACGCAAGCGGGCAGAAGAGATGCTGCAAAAAGCAAACGAGGATCTTAAATCCCTTGATAAAATGAAGGACGAGTTCATATCAAATGTAAGTCATGAACTCAAAACACCTCTTGTTTCTATAACCGGCTACAGTGAACTTGTAGATGATAGATCGTTAGGTGAAATTAACGATGAGCAAAAAAAAGCATTGGATACAGTTTTACGTAATTCTGAACGGCTCAGGCATTTGGTGGACTCCCTATTATTCATAAGTAAAGTGCAAGCCGGAGCTATTGAATATGCATTTGAGAAAGTTCAGATTGCAGAAATTATTAATGATGCGATTCAGGATATGTTTTTGGAAATAAAGAAGAAGCATTTGTCACTCGAAAGAAATGTCCCCGGTGATTTACCTCTGATAAATGGTGATAAAGGCAAATTGACCAACATCTTGACCAGTATTTTAGACAATGCAATAAAGTTTACACCCTCTGGGGGTTTGATAACTGTATCCGCAATTGAAGAAGATGAAAACGTGCATATTATAGTAAGCGATACTGGAATCGGTATTAAAAAGGAGTTGATGCCCAATCTGTTCCAGAGGTTTTATCAGGTCGATGCTTCAATCAGGCGCAGGTACGGAGGAACTGGGTTGGGTCTGTATATCTGCAAAAACATTGTTGAAGGGCATAAAGGAAATATATGGATCGAGAGTGAGGAAGGTAAAGGTACGACAGTTCATGTAACATTGCCTAAGTGAAAGATCCTGCTCTTTAATTTAAACTGCTCTGGGCTTAGTTTTAAGCTTAAAATTGAATTTAATATAAATTTTTCAGAAAATGGTGTAATTTTGGCTCTGTAGAAATCCTCTACCCTAAATTCAACTAATCTTCTATAAATTTAATAATAAGAAGTCACCTGTGTAGGTTTGCAACAAAAAACACAAGGGTGTGACTGTGTTTTGTCTAACAAATACTTAAATTTCATCTATAAATAAGCTCACGACCAAGTCCAACCAATACATCTTTGCCATTCCATTTTGCCCTTGTGAATTTAGTTTCTGCTAGAACAATGCTTCCATCATGTGATTCCATGGGTATATTAGAGATAGCTTTTTTTCCAGCTATAATATCCGCAAGCACTGAAGCTGCTTCAAGTGCCTTATTTTGTGGATAGAGCTTAAGAAGGCTCATGCCAATCAATTCATCTTTCACATAGCCCATAACATCGTCGAAATACTGATTAGTGTAGAGTATGCATCCATCCATATCAATAACAAAAAAAAGATCTTCCAAAGAATCGATCAGATATTGGGAAATATCTGTGCTTTTTTGCATTTGTGGCCTATCCCTGATGTTACCAATAACTGCCCCTGCCTGCATAGAAACAGTTTCGAGGGAACTACGGATATCTGACGGGATCTCAAATTCAATATGGGATGCCAGAAACAGCACAGCAACTATCTTCCTGTTATGTTTGATAGGGATTATTGCTGTAGCTTTCAGATCTTCATAACTTAGATCTTCATCTTTATTTAATGCATCTATCTCAGAATATAACTTATATATTGGATATTCTGTTGTGAACAATTTGCCATTAATTGAGTTAGGATTGTAATACCGTGTACTTTTTACAAAATTGGCGGATAATCCTCTGTGTGCCACTATGCTTAGTTCCCCTGTCAGATCGTCCACAAGATACAATGCCCCAGAATCTATCTTATCTATCTGCAATGTAAACTCAAGAAACTGTTCAAATACGCTTTTCATATCTCCTGCGGGGCTGAAGAAATCTCCGACTTCGGCTTCAATACGAATGAAGTCATTTACATTCTTGCGATCAGTAATATCAACAATAATACCCTGTATGTATTCCACATCCCCCTTTTCATCACGTTTGTAGATCGATCTTTCATCGACCCATCGGACTTCCCCTGATTTTGTAAATATCCTGTACTCGTATGAGAAATTCCTTCCCTCCTGATTGGATCGCAATACTTCTGTTTTTATATTTTCAATGTCGTAAGGGTGTATTATATCCCCATACAATACATTCCCCGAAGTAAAATCTTCTACGGAATAGCCAAATTGAGATATATTCTCGGAAACGAATTCCACCGGCCAGTCATTTTCAGGCCGCCATATAAATATGATCGTAGGGCTATCGTTGATCACATTTACCAAAAGTTTCTGCATTTCCAGGAATTCAAGAAGTTGTCTTTCCCTTTCCTTTTGTTCCCGAATATCCCTTATTATTGCCATATATGCTGGTTTACCCTCATGTTCGATGATGGATGAATTCAATTCAGCAGCTATCTTCTCGTTGTCCTTAGAAATTAGTTCTACTTCGTACTTACGAGGAGAAGTCCAGTTCTTAGCCATATCACCCCTGAAACGTTCACCTATCATCTTGCGATATCCTTTTGAAAAGAATTCCGAGAAACGCTTACCAATTGCCTCATCTTTTTGATAGCCTGTTACAGACCTAAATTTTGGATTTGAAAAAGCGAGACTGTCGTTTTGAACGATGACGATCATGTCATCTCCTTTTTCCACAAGTGTGGAATATTTTTTTTCCGAGTCCTTAAGCTCTATTTCAGCACGCTTTCTCTCGGAAATATCCCTAATAGTCATGACGACTGCAGGCTTAAGTTCATGGTGAATATATGAAAAACTGATTTCTACAGGAAATCTGTTACCCTGTTTCGTTAAAAACTCCGCTTCACTATTACGGCGGACATTCATTTTGTCATTTAAGGTCTTGTTGTACCTTTTTGAGATCATGCGCTTATAATCGACAGGCACATGATCCAAAACATCTCCACCCAGTAACTCTTCTCTTTCATATCCCAGAAGTTCACATATTTTAGAATTTACAAATTTTAGAGTATCATCCTGTACAATTATTATTCCATCATTTCCCTTTTCTACAAGTGTGACATATTTCTCCTCTGACATCCTAAGTTCCAGTTCGGCATTCTTATGTTCAGTAATGTCAAGGACCAGACCTCGAATATTAATTATGTTGCCTTTATTATCACGTATCAGAATCGATCTTTCTGCAACCCAGTGCAATTTTCCGGACCTGCTTATTATCCTGTATTCCAGATCAAGGAACTGCTCATCTTTATTTTTCCTACATTCTAATAACGCAAAGTTGATCATCTCAATGTCTTCAGGATATATTATGTCACGATACATCATTTTTCCAGATGAGAACTCTTCTTGTGCATATCCATATTGATTAATATTCTCTGAAACAAATTCCACTGCCCAATTACCTACAGGTTTCCATAAAATTGCAAACATACGGCTATTTTTGTGAAGCCATTCCAGCTCGCTGTTCTCTAAGTTGGATTTCATATGGGTAGCATCCTCATGTGTGGAGTATTATATTATCTTAATATTATGTATAAATGTGGTAAACCAACTTTGGTGCTTAAAATAAATATAAGTGTTCTTAGTTTAATTGAGTCAATCAGAATTTTCATTCTAACACAAATTGCTACAACCATTTGCTATTATGTAGAAGCATTTTCACCAACCCATGAAACCTTCTATCACACTTTCTGCAGCTTTTTGTGTTTCTGCCAGTACTACACCAATGCCCAGTGTACCTTCAAGCAGTTTGACAACAAGAGGTACACCGCCTACCATCTTGATCCATATCCTTGATGTCGTCAGGTTTACTTACATAACCTTTCACAGGTAGGCCTGTGCCCTTGCGGGAAAGCAGCTGCAAAGAGCGGAGTTTGTCTCTGGAACGGGTGATAGCAACCGATTCGTTCAACGGGTACACGCCCATCATTTCAAATTGTCGAAGTACTGCAGTACCATAAAAGGTCACAGATGCACCTATACGAGGAATAACTGCATCAAAGCTTTCAAGTTCTTCACCTTTATAGTATATGGAAGATTTATGGGATCTTATATTCATGTAAGCCCGCAGTACATTTATTAGTACTTCGTACCCTCTTTCTTCTGCTGCTTCTTATATTCCGCTGCCAATTCCACATATAATGCTGCATTTTCCTTTATCATGGCAACATCTTCCGGTGTGGCTTCCCTTCTGACCTTTCCGGGAACTCCTGTGATAACGCTGTTAGGCGGGATTTTCTTTCCCGGAGGAACGAGTGCATTGGCGCCAACGATGGAATTCTCTCCGATCTCGACTCCGAAAAGAATTGTAGAATTCATGCCAATGAGCACATTGTTCCCGATCTTGCAGCTATGCAATACTGCTCCATGACCTACGGATACGTCATCTCCGATCTCGACTCCGAAGGGAGGGTCGGTATGGATCATGGCATTGTCCTGGATGCTTGTACGGTTTCCGATATGTATCCTGTCCAGATCCCCCCGGATAACCGCATTGAACCAGATGCTTGATCCGTCACCTACAATTACATTTCCTATTATATCTGCAGAATCTGCAATAAAAGCAGTTTCAGCTATAAGAGGTTCCTTGTCTCTGAATTTTAATAGCATGTGTTTCACCTGATCAGATCGTTCTGTTCTATCTGTGGAATATCGGACTATTTAGTCCTATGGATTGCAGCAAGTTCGTCTTACAAATAATATATGAACTCCAATCTATGAAACAATTTCCGATATTTGCATATTTTATAATGAACGGGAGATATGGTGATCAAAAGGTTCATTGCATGGAGTTGTATAGGATGCAATGTGCCTCTGGAGGAAAATATATATCTAGGCAAGTAAACTTTTTTATTAATAGATACACCAAATTCAGTATGTTATTTGTGTAAAATATGGGAATTGAAAGAGTTTTACAAGACCAAAAAGAAAAAGGTAAGCAAAAGAACAAAGTTGAAAATAAAAAGGAATAAAGTGCTGGTACCAACCTTTCAATCCTCTCCCGGAGCACCAGCGTCTTGAATCTTATAATGCTTAGACCTTTTCTGAACTTATAGCTTTGATAATGGAATAAACCATTGCAATCATCACGAACATGAATGGGAAAGCCGCTACAATGGCCGCGGTCTGCAATGCAACCAGCCCACCTGTCACCAGAAGAACAGATGCCACCGAGCCCAAAATGATACCCCAAATGGCTTTTACACTGTCCTTTGGCTCTAAGCTACCATTGGAAGTGAGCATGGCTACAACATAGGTCCCTGCATCTGCTGAAGTGACAAAGAACCCGGCAACCAGGACGATAGCAATAATTGAAGTTATTGATGACAGGGGATAGTTGGCCAATGTAACAAATAAGGCAGATGCCACGTTTTGCGAAACAGCCTCAACAATGCCACCATTACCAAACAATTCTATTTCAAGAGCAGTCGAACCGAAAATTCCCAACCACAAGAAACTGAATGCAGTCGGAACTATAAGGACCCCGATAACAAATTCACGAATGGTTCTGCCTCTGGAAATTCTGGCAATGAACTGGCCTACGAAAGGTCCCCATGATATCCACCATGCCCAGTAGAACAGAGTCCAGCTACCAAGCCAACCGCTTTTTATTACAGGATCGGTCCACAAACTCATGGACAAGATGTTTTGTAGGTAAGACCCGGTCGTATTTGTTAACATGTCAAATATGAATGTCGTAGGTCCAAATACAAGGAGGAATCCCATCAGTATCAAAGCCAGATAAAAAATTCTTTCAGCAATGAACTGGATCCCTTTTTCGATACCTAAAACAGCTGCTCCGGTGAAGATGATTGTCATTACACCAACGATCAACAAGTGAACAAAATCAGAATCAGGTATATTGTATAAGAAATTCAGACCACTGCTGATCTGCAGGGTACCCAGACCCAAAGACGTGCTCAGGCCGAAAATTGTGGCAAATACCGCCAGGACATCGATAACATGGCCCATTGGCCCATATATGCGATCTCCCAATATAGGATAGAAAACGGAGCTGATAAGAATTGGAAGACCTTTACGGTGCTGGAAATAACCCAAAGAAAGGCCCACAAGGCTGTAGATAGCCCATGGATGCAAACCCCAGTGGAAGAAAACATAACGCAGAGCCAACGTGGCTGCCTCCGGGGTTTCGGCAGACCCGAAGGGGGGAGACGTAAAGTGTGTTATGGGTTCTGCAATACTCCAGAAAACAAGACCAATAGCCATACCTGAAGTAAACAGCATGGCTATCCAGGAAAATGTGCTATATTCTGGCACATCATCGTCTTTACCTAACTTAATGCTTCCATATTTGCTCAAAGCAATCGCTATTACAAAGATCAAAAATCCAAACACTGCAAACAGGTACAACCAACCGAATTGATCGATTATAAATCTCAGTGCAAGATTAGAAACAGATCGCATGGAACCAGGAAATACTGCTCCCCAGATCACAAACAGTATGGCCAATCCCAAGGCAGAATAAAAAACTGCAGGATTGAAATTACACGCTTCCTTATGTGGATCACATGCCAATTTTTCTTTGGGCATTATACAATATCTCCTTTAGCAAAACTAAATATTATCAGTCCAATTTTCAATGAATTTTTTAAGCAGATAATTTACATAATGAGCTTATACCATTTAAGTATTATAATGAACCCTAATGTACAGCTTCAACCTTCCAGAAGAAGATAAACGGTTAAGAAAAGTGCGGGGATATAGGTAACGTCAATTTTTTGTACGCTAAATTTTTATGGAGTTGGAATTCTATGATATGATAATATTTTTATTTAATATCTATAATTACTTCCTTTGTCAATGAATTAAATAAATAATCACTGTTTTTGATCCCTTGCCATATTGATAGGAAAATCCAACTAAGTATAAGTAAAAGAAATTCTCTTTCTTGTTATTCCTTTGAATCGACCTGAAAGAGAATTCAGATAATGCACAAGAACGATGCAATGCTTGGGAATGAATCCATAGGCAACCTCATAGTCAAACTCTCTGTACCCACTATAGTAGGATTGCTTGTACAGGCCTTATATAACCTTGTAGACACAATTTTCGTCGGAAGGGGACTGGGAGAGCAAAGCATGCTGGGCATCGCCGGCATATCCGTAGCTTTTCCTGTACAGATCCTCATGATGGCAATCGCTCTGGGAGTCGGTATCGGGGGCTCGTCTATTATCTCAAGGGCGCTGGGGAAAAAAGACATAATAAAAGCTGAGAGAACCGTTGCTAATATGGTAACACTGGTAGTCACCGCCAGTGTAGCCTTTACAGCTCTTGGCCTGATATTCCTCGACCCCATGCTAAAGGTCTTTGGAGCTTCTGATATTGTACTTCCTTTTGCCAGCGAGTACACGAAGTATATTGTCATTGGAACGACGTTCTTCACATTCTCTGCAGCCATGAGCAATGCTATCCGTGCAGAAGGAAATACAAAGTTTGCAATGGCTATCATGCTGGTCTCCAGCGTTACGAACATCATCCTGGACCCCCTGTTCATCTTCGAGTTCGGAATGGGAATAAAAGGTGCAGCCATTGCCACGGTGATCTCACAGCTGGTCGGATGCGTCATGGTGGCCTACTATTACGCAAGCAGCCTGAGCAGGTTAAATCTTATTTTTGCATACATGATACCTGATACAGAGATACTTGGCGAGACCATTTCCATCGGAATGTCTGAATTCATATTCAATGTAGTGGAAAGTGCTCTCTTCCTTCTTTTCAACCAGAGCCTGCTGTTATACGGAGGAGATGTATCGATCGCGGTCTTTGGTATCATCATTAAGGTATTCATGCTGACACTCATGCCAATTATCGGAATAAAGCAGGGAATACAACCGATAGTAGGATACAACTACGGAGCTAATGAGTATGCAAGGGTCAGGAAGACCATCTCCCTTTCAAATTACATTGTTACAGCAATGTGTATCGTAAGCACCATCATAGTGTTCCTGATACCGGAACAGATAATGCGTGTTTTCAGTGATGACCCAGAGTTAATATCCATGGGTATCGCGGCCCTGAAGATCTCATTCCTTATGATGCCATTCATTGGTTACCAGGTGGTCGCAACAGCTCTATTGCAATCAATGGGAAAATCAAAAGAATCACTTGTCGTGACACTTTCCAGACAGATCATATTCCTGCCGCCATTGGTGCTCATATTACCTTTGTTCTTCGGCCTCAACGGCATATGGATATCTTTTCCAATATCAGATTTCCTTGCCTGCGTGGTCGCAGTGCTTATCACAAGGAAAGAAATTGCCAGAATGAGATCATAATGGCATAGGTGGACGATCGAATAAGCTTAGAACGTTAGAAAAAGTTAAAATGAGAATAATAGATCTGTATCTATTATTCTGTGTCCTGCTTTTTTTTCCTGTAAACGAAATAGATCACAAGTGCAGAGAAAGCAAGCAAAATTACTGCGATCGAGAACGGACTTCTTACCCATCCCATCCTGAGCTGAGTCTCGGTCATTTCCTTGCCACCAATAGCGCCCTCATCCTCAGAATCGATAACTAATGCATCTTCGAATGCCTCCAGTGCCTCGTCGTACTCCTCAAGCTCATACAGGCTATAGCCCTGGCCAACAAGTGCAAGAGAATGATCAGGATCAACCTCAATAACTGATCCAAAAGCTTCGAGGGCCTCTTCGTACCGACCAAGGTCATATAGCACACGCCCGAGGTTGTAAAGTACATCCACATCTCCTGCGAAGAGTTCAACTGACCTTTCATAAGAGCTCAGGGCATCTTCAAGAAAACCAAGCTCAGAATAAGCATCCCCTCTTCCGGCCCATGCTTTTGCATAGGTGCTGTCGGCCTCTATTGCTGCATCGAATACTTCGATGGCCTTCTCATAATCACCAAGAGCAAAGAGTGCAAAACCTTTACCGCTTAAGGCATTAACATAATCCGGCTCAATAGATATTGCCTCATTAAAAGCATCTATCGATTGCTCATATTTTTCCATCTCATAGAGACAATAGCCTTTTCCGGACCAGGCAGAAGCATATTCAGAATCTTCTGAGATCGCATGGTCGTAAGCATTAATAGCGTCTTCATAAAGTCCAAGGCCATAGAGTGCATCACCCTTGCCTACCCATGCAACCAGATAATCCTCATTCAACTCAATTGCCGATTCAAAATTATCGAGGGCTTCCGAATACCTGTTCATTTCAAGAAGTGAATAGCCCTTGCCGGAATATGAGTACACGAAACCCGGATCAATGGATAAGGATGTATCGTATGCTTCAAGAGACTCACCATACTGGCTGAACTCGTAAAGGATCCGTCCCTTTCGATACCAGATCTGGGCATCATCACCACCCATCGCCGTTGCTTCATCATAGATGTCCCATGCTTCGTCATACATTCCAAGCCTTATGAGAGAATCTGCTTTGCCTGCATATGCACCCATGGAATCAGGATTGTACAGGAGAGCTTTATCGTAAGCTGTAACGGCTTCCTCATAGTTCCCAAGATGATAGTATGCATCACCTTTACCTAACCATGCGGCAGGATGCGTCTGGTGTAATGAGATAGCATAATCGAATGCGTTCAATGCGCCTTCGTAATCTCCTTCTTCAAGCATATCGTTCCCGCTTGCCACCCATTCAGATACAGTAGAGGCATTTGCAGGACTTATTAATAATGCAAACAAAAGTAAAAGTGACACTGGCAACAACAGTGTTTTTCTCTGGGCACATATTTTCTTTATGGCCAACTCCGGATATTTTGACAACGAACCACCTTTTCAAATTATAAAATATATAAAGTAAATGATATGTAAGAATCAAATGCATAAGTTATATGTTTTTTCAGTGAAAAAAAGAAAAAAATAAGGAAGGGGGATTTGCAGACCAGAAATAGTCTGCCTGTTCAGTCCAGCCTTTCCCCACATTCTTCACAGAACTTTGCATTATCCTTTACTTCTTTTCCACAAGCCGGGCACTTTCGGACTTCAGATTCCGAACCTATAGTAGAACGCTGGATAAGACTATCAGTAATATTGGTAGTGCTTATATTGTATTGTGCAGAACCCTCATCAACAAAAAGTTTGATATCGGTTCTCTTTTCGATCTCTTCCAGCATCTTATGATAGAAACCGGTAAGTGCGTCTTCTTTTTCAGCCCATGCTCTCAATATAAGGCGTGATCGGCTCTTGCCTACAACTTCAACATATGAGGCATACTTCAAACCACTAACACCTTCAGCATAGAACCTTGCAACTCCCGTAAAAAGGCGAGGTGTTGATGTGATCTCCGGCTCGATCATGTACATGTTCATATCCTTGAGAACCCGTGTAGCAATATCGAACAGGTTCTCTGCAGGGATCTCAAGGTCTTTAGAATCTTCTTCTGCTGAAATGAGGGTATTGACTACCGACCTCCAGGAAGGTTCATCGATCTGCCTGACCCGAAGTACCGGACACACTATGCTTACCATCTTGCCTTCAAGATCAACCTGAAGAAAAGACCGATCGATGATGATGTCAACGTAGAGAAACTGGCAGAGATGACCGGATCATATTCGGGAGCAGACATTTCAGCTATTTGCAAAGAAGCCGCTGACATTCCGCTTGGAGAGGCACTTCGTGGTGCAGAACCCCGGAAGATAAAGATGGATGATTTCATCAAAGTACTGGAGCAAAGGAAACCTTCGATCACCAGCTGGTATTCCGAAGCAAAACGTGAAATAAAGAAAAGTGGCGAAGAAGAAGTCTTTAGAGAGCTATTCCACTAATAGCAGAGAGTGAACGATATGGATCTGGAATCCCACCCTACAACATTGCAGGAAGAAAACAGGAAAAAAGTGCATGAACTCCTGAAGAACACGCATTCGCGCATCGAAAAACTGATCCAGAAGACATATCAACAAAAGGATTCAGCCGCTACTTCACAACTTCGACAGCTTCGGACGAGGATAACAGTACTGATATCAGAAGCGGAAAAAAAACAACTTGACTCCTTCGGAAGTCACAACGGCAACATTGATGAGTTCTATGAGAACGAAGAAAGATTCGTAGACACCCCTACGATGCTGCTTCAGGAAGTGGAGAATGCCCTTGCTACCGGTGAGAATGTCGATGTCTTTGCCATCAGTGACCTAGTGGATAAAATGGAGATGGGATTTAGCCACAGGATCGAACTTACAGACAAGAACCTGAGCGAATACGAGAACAGGATCATAAGTAAAAAGCAAGCTGAAAGAGAAGAAAGGGGAAGGGAAGAAAAGGAGAGAAGAGAGAAAGATCAGAAGGAAGCTGAGGAAAAATCCCCTGCAGAAGACAAAACTGAATTGTTTGAAATATCTGAATCTTCCCCCACCGAGATCAAAATCAGCTCAACTGAGGATATTGAAGATGAAACATCGATCCCGGATGACGCACAGGTCCCTATTAAAAAAGATGAACTTGATACAGAAGTCCTTTCAAAACTTTACAGTTACATTAATATTCTGGAGCAAAAATTTGAGAAACAGCATCCAGAGGTATCTTATGATGGAGAATACATTGCAGACAAGCAATGGAAGGTCGAACTATCAAAAAGAAGTGTGCGTGGCTCCATAAAGGAAGGCAGGTTCAAAACACCAATGCTTATCGTCGATAACTACTGGAAATCCATTGATGATAAAAGAGATATCATCGAGATGATACAGGCAAAAGCAAGTACCATCGAACAAAACCAGTACATGAGCCTGTGTTTTATCAACAGTTCCTGGGATCAAAGCATAAAGGACTGGCTAAGGACATATTCACATCAGAGACTGGGATTTTTCCTCTACGACCTTGTAGAAGACGATCTTGTATACAATGAAACTGATGAAAATAACCGGAAATTTGCATTCTGGCATTCCACAAATGGAACCCGGCCTAAATTGACAGAGATAGTGGACCAACTCATTGAAGATGAGGAGTACTTTGACCTCAATGATGTTATGGAACATTCCGGGCTTAACTTGAGCGGGGCTAAAAAATTCATAGATGGCCTCGTCAGGAAAAAAGTGCTCATCGATGTTGGGCTGGATTCACCAAAATATACAAGATCAAAATAAAAGTAAGGAATTGATCGATCAATAGAACATATCTATTAATGAATTAAATTTTTTAACGAAATGAATTTATTAATAAAATTAATCTTTTAATAAAATAGATTAATTAATAAAATAAATTAAAAAAAAGATAGAAAAAGAGTGAAAGGATCACTCTTCTGCAGGTGCTTCAGCCTCTGCACCGCCACCGAGGATGTCCTCAATGGTCTTATCACCGTATGCAGTAACCTTTGTGTTGATCTGGGTAATATCGGTCGCGACTTCTCTTCCACGAAGGAACTTTCGGCGGCGTACACCTTTTGATTTTGCTGAATAACCGACGCCTTTTGCAATGAGGACCTTCTGTCTTTTTGAACCAGGAAGGTCAGGGGTCATTACGAAACCACTGTTGTCGGTACCGCCTGTGATGGTCAGGGTGTATCCATCCAGACCTACTGTTGAGCCATCTACGGTCTGGCCAATAGCCTTACCGATGAACTGGTTTGATTCAGCACCAGTGATATCGAACTGGTAGGTCTTGGTTTTTGGATCTGAAACTACAACTTTAAAATCTGCCATGATTTGCCTCCAAATATTAGTAATATTTATCTATTGTTTAATTAATTTGAATCTGGTATATGTCTAACAGACATATATATTATATTTATTTCGCCCAGAAGGGATTGTCCCTTCTTTTGATCTCAAGAAATGCATCCATTGCGTCTAATTCGTCCGCCGAAAGTGAATCGTAAAGTTCATGCTCAAGGACCTTGGCATGTCTTTCAGGTATATTCGCATGCAGGATGTCGCCTTCGTGTATCTGCCTTCCCACGGTTGGGCCTTCGATACTCATAGCAACCTCCATGCCAGTGCGCGCTTCGCTAACATTCTCTCCCCGGGATTGCAGGCCTTTTATAGTACCTACGACAGTGCCATCTTCATTGGTTATGTCGACCTTGGTCTTGACAACACCACCAATGATCCTTACACCTACAACAGCCGGTTTGCTCTGCCGGAACGTACAATCCGGCATGATGGTGAACATTCCTGGCTTGATGATCGTCTCGGAGATCGTCTTCTCAGACAGTGCACGCTGCTCTTTGATCCAGTCCTTATAATCGTCAATAAGACGATATATGACATCGTTCATGAACAGTTTGACACCTGTAGATCGTAACTTCTCCTTTGCATCAGGAAGAATATTAACATTAAATCCAACTATCACAGAGTGGAATGGGTCTTCAATAGCTGAAACTTCCACAATATCCCTGTTAGAGATATCACCAACATCTGCTTTGCGAATAGGAATATCTTCTTTCTTCAGCTCGTTTACGAGAGCTTCAAGAGATCCGATCGTATCTGCTTTGATGGTTATACCGCTCTGGTCAGTGTCGATCTGAACGGCCTCAACCTCACTGCGAACTTCTTCAACAACCGTCTCAAGGGTCTCAGGAGTTGCTACCCTCACAGAACCGCCTGAAAGGGCTCCATCGAGATTCGGAGCTGAGATCTTTACACCAATAGCAGCTGTAACTTTGCTGACCTGCTTGAACTTGTCCTCCACATTGATCTCGGAAAGGACACGAGGTTTCAGCACTGCACGCACTTTTGTCTGTATAGGCTCATCCAGGCTTCCAACTACGATAGTATCGCCTTTTTTCAGTGTTCCGTCATAAAGTATAAGATCTATAGTGGTTCCAAGACCACGTTCTTCTTTTACTTCGAGTACGGTTCCGACACCAGGACCTGTTGCATCGTAATGCAGGTTGGATTCCAGGAATCTCTGTGCCAGTCCCAGAAGTACCATCAGAAGGTCAGGAATTCCCTCCCCTGTAATAGCACTGATAGGTATGACACCAATATTATGCTGGAAATCGGCCACCCGGTCGTATCGGTCCGAGCTGAAACCATGATTATAAAGCTCACCGATAACCTCATAGAACTTGTTGTCCAGACTGGTCCTCACATGCTCGCTTTGCTTGTTGTAGGATGCCATGAAAGGAGAATCTTTTTGCGGGTTCCAGCCATGTATCTTGTCGATCTTGTTGGCAACCACTACAAAAGGAGTTTTGTGCTGCTTCAATATATGCAGGCTTTCAATGGTCTGGGGCTTGAAGCCCTCATTGATATCCACTATAACAATAGCAAGGTCTGCAAGAGCCCCGCCACGACTCCTAAGGGTCGTAAAAGCATGATGGCCGGGAGTATCAATGAACAAAAGGCCCGGAACAACGAACTGGTCCAGTAAACCGGGATTTCCACATTTATCCACAATGGACCTAATCGGAACCTCGGTTGCACCGATATGCTGGGTTATAGCACCAGCTTCTCCGGACACAACCGCACTTCCGCGGATGTTATCGAGCAATGAGGTCTTTCCGTGATCCACATGCCCCATTACACATACGATAGGGGTTCTTAAGTCATCCTTTACAGCCATAGTGCAGCTCCCTTTGGAATTATCTTATTGATCAGATCAGTGATAAAAAATATACCCAGGGTCAATATGACCCTTTGAATATGACATCCACGACAGGCCGGAACTGTGGTCCGACCTGACGCTTCAGAATATCATTCAGTTGTCGATGGTTCGATCCTTTTAAGCTTACTCGTAAAGCTGTCCTTCATCGATCCTGGAATAGCCTGTGATCTCAAACTCTTCAAAGTGAAGAGCGATCTCACGCTCTGCTGATTCCGGAGCATCTGATGCGTGGACAATGTTCCTTCCGGTCTCAATAGCGAAGTCACCACGGATGGTGCCTGGTAATGCTTCTACAGGATTTGTCGCACCGTTGACGGCACGCATGATCTTGATAGAATCCTTGCCTTCTACAACCATTGAAACGGATGGTCCTGAGGTCACATATGAAACGAGGGAACCAAAGAATGGCCTCTCGGAGTGCTCTTTATAGTGCTCCTTTGCAGTAGCCTCTTCCATTACGTTCATCCTCAGAGCTACGAGCTTAAGCCCTCTCTTCTCGATCCTTGAAAGGATATCTCCGACAAGACCGCGCTGAACGCCATCAGGCTTGATCATAACATAAGTTCTTTCCATCAGACACACCCGCTTATGCTTTCTTCAGATATGCTCTGCCCTGCTCTGTCCAAACAGTACGCCTTGGAAGTCTTCCAAGACCGAAGTTGTTCTTGCATTTTGAAGAACAGAAATAATAGGAAGAGCCATCTTTTTTTGCGAAAAGGATGCCGGTTCCCGGCTCAAGTATCTCACCGCAAAATGAACACTTTCTCTGTTCCATTATCATCACCTGGTAGTTAATTTCTTAGCCTCTCTGGATGTCTCCATAAGCATGAACACATCGCCTATCCTTACCGGACCGACACAGTTTCTTGTAATGATCCTGCCTTTGTCACGACCCTCAAGAACCCTGCACTGGATCTGGCTTGCTTCACCATGCATACCGGTGTTGCCGATCACATCGATAACCTCGGCTGCAAAGCCTGTATCATCATCTGCCATTTGAGATGCCTCCGGTTACCGTTTATTTGAGTGCACTGATTTTCTGTGCAACGTCTTCTACAAGTTCGCCGCCCTTTCCTGCATCAGTGATCACAACAGCTGCACAGCCGACACCTATGCCACAGGCTGCACCAAGTTCTTTCTGCTGTTTTACAAAAATGTATGGTGTGTTCTTTTCCTCGCAAAGAGCTGGAATATGAGCAACAACTTCTGCTGGCTCAATGTCATCTGCAATGACAGCAAGCTTTGTAATGCCTCTCTCGATAGCCTTTGTTGCTTCGTTTGTACCTTTCTTGATCTTTCCGGTATCTCTTGCGAGTTCGATTGCTTCAAGTGCTTTATCTGCTAATTCGTCAGGAACGTCAAATTTTGCCATATTAAATTCTCCTTCGAAACCGCTTCTTATGCTGCGGCTTGTCATTATTCATTGTAATTCACTTAAACGCAGCAAGTTATTTTCCCGAATGGAACAATACTTACATACGCTGAAGTATTTGGTATGAATCGCCACAGTCACATATATAGCTTGCGCCAAAATGCGCTTTGACCGAGGAGATTATCAAATTAGCTCATAATTTATTCCATTCTAATTTGATAAGCATTTTTCTCAAACGTAATTTGCAAATGAATTCAGATTATTGATATTATTCTGCAAATTCGCAAGCAACATCATTTGGTAAACTACAAAGTTTGCCGTAATATAAAGTTTTCTGAAACACTTGACAACGGTGAGTTTTATCATAGAAGAAACACGATATCTAAAATGCCAGTCTTTATTGGAATGATGGTTATTTTCAACATGCTGTGCTATATCGTCAATATTAAGAAAATGTAACAACCGGCAAATTGACACATTCTCTTACCAACACCGTTCCTTTATACAAAGTATAAATATCCTTCACGAGACTGACCAAATTTATGTTATATGGACCTATTGCCCAGAGCTGATGTTTTTTGGGGGGCGAGGTCTTATAGAAAAAAGAGGTAAGCTTTAAAAACGAAATTCTAATTTATGATCTCATCACAAAAAAACCATCAACAAAGAAAAAAGGTGAGAAAATATCTCACCATGCAGGCTCCATAGCCAAAGAATAAATTCCAGAGAGATCTGACGTGATGGTTGTCTTCAGAATATCGTCTTCAAAGTAAACATCATAGACCAAATTACGTTCAGAACTATTATCTGCAAGGGCAGTAACATTCTCTATCGTACCATTAGTAGGATTAAGATAAATGTTAGTTCGTGAATAATTCATTTCGTCAAGCATTTTCAACTCGAAGTAATACTGATCTGCAACGCTATCTTCCGGTATTATCAATAACTGTCTCTGAGCTCCAGGTTCTACGAATTCCATGATTCTGTCAAACTGAGAAATGGTTTTTTCATTTTCTTCTATAGAATCCAAAACTTGCTCAAGCCTAACTTTATCCCCGAAAAGCATTGGCTCACCAACCACATCATAAACATTGTTACCACGGGATAGGAGCTGGTATCCATTGTAGAGATCCGGTGATAGGTAATATGGGAACGCTACGACCTGCGGAGAAATTTCATTCATATAGAAACCTGTTTCATCAATGTATTGTGCGATGTACACCTTATTGACCTGTGCTCCGTAAAGACCGTCAAGCTGTGATGTATTTCCTGTTATTAACTCAAGAGGAGTGCCCCTGATCGCCTGTATATCAGAATACTGTACAACAACAGCATCCTCAGCTGTCACCGTAAGCCCATCACTAAGAGAGTTCAATTCGTAATCCACGTGTTTGCCAGGTATGGAATCAAAGCTGGCCGCTTCTATAGATGAACTGTCCCCATTTGCCTGATTCGAATTTCCAGGGATAAATAAAGTTAGTATGGACATTACCATAATGACCGCTAAAAAGATCGCTATATATTTCTGATTCATTTATACACTCCGGGATAAACATTATAAGCACTTTAATAAAAGCACTTTTTTAAAAGTTGGAACATCCTATCTACATGATCCTATATAAAGACTGGTTGTTTTGTTTCGACACACAACAAATGATCAATTGGAAGGAAGTCAATCAAGAAAACGTGATGTCGATATCACACAGGGCTGATCGGACCATTCGCCGCACATAAGCCTTGACTCAACCTTATGCAAAGGACCTTCAGCACCTACCATAGATGTCTCGAACACGATCGTTTTGCCCACCTTCACTTTCGACAGAACAGAATCCACCCGATCCCATTCGGAATCTGGGTGCAGTTCTAGATAATGCATATCAGAAAGATCATCTTCCAAAAATCCCAGGTAGTCTGCTACGGCCTTGTTGGCATAAAGGACATAACCTTCCACATCCATCACGACCATCAACTCGTCCATCATATCAACAAGGGATCGAAGATCTTTATATTTCTGAGCAATACCAGATGAAGATCGCATTTTGGAGATAGCAATACCAATCTGGTTAGCTATCGTTTCAAGGGAACTGCGCGAATTATCAGGGATCTCATATTCACTGTGTGATGAAAGACAAAGCGCTGCTATAACCTTGCCTTCATGTTTCACGGGGATTATAGCAGCACCATGAAGCCCCTCATACCGGAGTTTCTCTCCGGTACCAATAGCATTCAGTTCAGAATGATGTTTGTAAACAGGCTGACCGGTCATGACCAGACGGTTCTGGACAGAGTTCCTTGGGAAAACGGAAGTATCTTTCACAAAACGCTCCGACAGACCTTCGTGTGCAACAAGCTTCAAGTCACCCGTTACATCGTCCAAAAGATAGAATCTGCCGGAATCCACCGGGTCGACCTTCAGGCTGAAGCTCAGCATCTGCTCAAAGGTTTCCTCAATTGTGTTTGCAGAGCTAAGGACCGTATCAAGGTCAAGCTGTACATGCATGAAGTCATCGGAATGTTTCCGATCCGTAACATCCACGATAATACCCTGCAAGTACCTTACATTTCCAGCCTCGTCATGTTTGATGAAAGTCCTTTCATCAACCCAGCGTACATCTCCGAACTTAGTGAATATGCGATACTCCTGATTAAAGTCCATGAAGCCTGCATCCACCCTCTTGGCAAGTTCTTTCTGCACGCGTTCCAGATCATAGGGGTGGACTATATCACCATATACAAGTTTGCCCGAGATAAAATCATCAACAGAATATCCGAACTGGGAAACATTTTCTGACACGAACTCAACAGGCCAGTTCTCCTCAGCACGCCATAAGAATACAACAGCAGGACTGCTTTTTATTACATCACCCAGGATCTTCTGAATATCAAGGGAACGGCGAAGTTCCTCATCTGCACTTTTGTGTAAGAGGATATTCCACATACCATTCATCAGTAGTGTAACCTGCCTTACATCGGACAGGTCATAATCCTCACTCTTGTTACCCAGACCAACAAGGGCAACAACACGATCCCTTTCAAATATTGGAATGCTCAGGAATCTCTTTATATCCATATGGCCTTCAGGATAGCCTTTTTTGGAAGGATTCTCTGCAGAATAATCATTGATAATAATAGGAAGTTTCTGTTTTAGCGACTCACCCCAAAGACCAACATGATCAACGTGGGACTCCGGCTTTTTATCTTTCAGTGAACACTCCTTCATCACTTCTTCAGACCAAGAGTCTATCGTGATCGTTTTTTCATCTTCACTTAAAAAAGCAAGATAGCCAACCTGGCTTCCAGTAAGCCTGACTGCCTCTTCCCGCGAAAAATCGATGATCTCCTGAACGGATGAATCTGTCATCTGATATAAGTTCAACAGGGCCTCGATACGCATCTCTTCAGTGTGCAGCACATTTTCGATCTTCTTACGCCCGGTGATATCAACGATAATACCTTGAAGATATGTGACCTCGCCCTTTGAATTGTGATGAAGATGTGTCCTCTCATCCACCCAGCGAACTTCGCCCGACCTTGTCAATATCCTGTATTCCTGGAAGAAATCAGAGTAACCGCCTTCAGTCGATTTAGAAACACCTGCACGTACCCGATCGATGTCGTCCGGGTGTACAATATCACCATAAACAAGTTCTCCCGAGGTGAAATCTTCCACCGAATAACCGAACATATCAATGTTCTTCGAAACGAACTCAACCGGCCAGTCTTCTTCAGCACGCCATAAGAACACAACAACGGGACTGAAATTTATGACCGATTCCAGTGTGTTCTTCATCTCCAGTGCACCATCCAGCAGCGCAATATCATCCATCCTCTGTTCAGTTATATCAACAACAATACCGTGATAGAACTTGAGCTTACCAGAATCGTCATAATGGACAGATGTCCTTTCATCCACCCACCTGACATCCCCTGATCTGGTGAGAATACGATACCTTAGATCAAAGCTTGTATCTTCCTTACTAACATGCCGGGACGCTTCGGACATGACCATGCCTGCATCATCAGGATGTAAAATATCAACATATCGGAGTTTACCGGAAGTAAATTCCTCCGGATCATAACCGAACTGAGAAATATTCTCTGAAACAAAATCCACCGGCCAGCCTTCATCCTCCCTCCAGACAAAGACCACTGCAGGACTTGAGTTGACCACGGATGAAAAGACCTCTTCCATGGATTCTGCATCAAGAAAAGGCATTTTTGCCTTATTTACATTCGTTTTTCCGGCAGTAATGTGATCGACCCCAATGGTTTGTAACTATCAATTAGAGATTGAACCTATTTATACATTAATACAAAGAAAATACAAAAATTCATTCTGTTCTTTATAAGTATGTTGTATTTTAGAAAATGATTTGCCTTAATCGGTCAAAAATCAATAATTGATACGATAAACACAGTTAACGCAATAATTACGATTAACAAGATAACTAAGGCTAACACAATAATTACGATTAACACGATAACTACGGTTAACAAGACATAAAACGGACATCATTCTGCAAAAACTATATCAACAGCCTTATTCTAATTCAACGTATGGGCATTTTCAAGGATATATTTAGTCAAACATCTGACAGGCGAAAGCTAAAGCAGATGGAGAAATCAGCAGAGAGCGTATTTGGAAAAGGCTACGTTCTTTTTGAAATGGGACGCTATGAAGAAGCACTGGAAAAATATGATGAAGCTGCAGCTATGTTGGAAGAGACACAGCAAATGTTGCTGGAAAGTGACATGGAAGAAGAAGCAAAGAGAATCGAGAAAAAAGCAAGAGATGCCCGGTTCAACAAATGTTTTATTCTTTTCAAACTTCAACGATATGAAGATGCACTTGAGATCATCGATGAGGCACTAAGTAAAAGTCCCGAAGACCCAAGGATCATATTCAGCAGAGGCTTTGTTCTGTTCAGCATAAGTCGATATGAAGAGGCACTTGAGGTACTTGATAAGGCCATTGAGATGCAACCGGAATTACCTGATGCATGGTACTGCAAGGCGAATGCCCTCTATCAAATAGAACGTTTTGAAGATGCACTTGAAGCATATGAAAAGGCTATCGAATATGCAGGCATAATGAATTTCGAGTTCCCACGCTATTCCCTCCTGAACATAGATCCCGACCCCACATTAAAGACAAATGCTGCCGGAGTATGGTATGCTAAAGCAAATACCCTCGATAAACTGGGAAGGCAGGAAGAAGCTATCGAAGCATACAGAAGCGCACTTGAAATAAAAAAAGCATTCCCGGATGCATGGTATTGCCTAGGCAACTGCCTGGCAGAGGTCGGCAGGGATGAGGATGCATTAACGGCTTTCACTAATGCACTTCACATTGAACCGGATTTCAACGCTGCACGTGAGAACAAAGCAGAGATGCTCTTAAAACTTGGAAGGCAGGAAGAAGCAAAAGAAACACTTGAATATGAACCGAAACCCGGGAAGTGATCAATACATCATCTTATCCGGTTTTTTCTCCCATTCATCCAGCAATTTGCGGCAGCTTTCACATTCGACATTGGTTTTTTCCAATACGGATGCTGAAGCACCTTTTCTCAGAATATCATAGATCATACCATCATCAAAGCCTATGGAAGCAACTTCATCGGTACTGGTACCATAATATACTTTCCTGATGCGCGCCCAGCATATGGCTGAAAGGCACATGGGACAGGGCATGGTAGTAGCATATAGCTCACAACCGGAAAGGTCGAAGTTTTCAAGAATTGAAGAAGCTTCGCGTATCGCAACTATTTCAGCGTGTGCAGAGGGATCGTTGGTGCCAAGCACTTTGTTGTGTGCCTTTGATATGATCTTTCCGTTCTTTACAATAACAGCTCCGAAAGGACCACCTTCATTATTTTGCATGCCTTTGCGTGCTTCCTCCACGGCAACGTCCATGAAGTTATCAGACATACGTTACTTTTTCTCCCCAAGGTAGTTCAGAAGAAACTTCATTGCATCCTTTTCAGCTTTACCGCCACATTTGTTCACAGTGCAGGAATAAGCCTTGATGAGCCTCATGTATTTTTCATCATTTGTCAGCTCATAGCGTGTCGCATGCACACATGATTCGATAACGAGATTGAATCCGCGGTTTACCGATCTAAAAACATGTTTGTTCATCCGTGCATGGAGGGGTTTTAATTTTGCCACCAGTGCTTCAGATGTTTCCTTCATGTCAACACATTCAAAAACCGCCCAGGACACTGCTTCCTTAAGCACTGCAAAACCGCGTTCATCGTGAGTGAAAACTTCGAATTCGGAACTATCGACATTACCAAAGGTGGTACGCACAAAAAGGAGGGGATCATAGACAAGGTTTGCCACAAGCATATGCTCTGCCATGACATTGTTATATGTGGTAGAGCCTTTAAAAAGTCGCACAAGTAACTCATCGTCTTTACGAATGATACCCATTGGAGCAGCATTTGGAGACCAGCCCTGGTAGGTGGTCACTATCATTTCACTAATGCCTTCATTTATACCAAATGTATCAAGATCAATTTTTGCCATTAGAATCTCAAACCCCCAAGCAACGTTATGAAAATGCCTGCTATGATCATATCTGCGGTAGATCCCGGATTTATTTTTCGATCAAGTAGTTCCGCATCGAAACTCTCGATGTCGCCCCAGAATAAAGACATTTTGTAATCGTTATTCTCTATTTTTGAAATAATATACTTTGCTTGCATAGAAACATTTTCCGCTGTTTCTATATTAGTCTTTGTCCGGATGAACGTGTCCGGATTTTCCGAGAGCAACTTCAAAAATGTATAAACGATGACCTGATTTATGTCAGGAATAGAATCTTCACCATCATGAACGGTCATTAAGCGAGTGATCGTCTGTGCACAATATGCACATGTTTTGAATCCATTGACCCACTCATTGGCTATCTGATCATAACCCTGTGACATCACCATCAGGTCGTATAAGGTAACCCCTTTTTCCTTCAATGAGCCCAGCGACCCTTCATCCTGAAGATCGAACTCATCCACATCAATTACGCGCACGCCCGCTGAACTGAAACATTTGTAGAAATCCAGGGCATCGTCTGTATCCGTTGACATTACGATCTCATGGGCGCGACTGATAAGCTGATCCACATCGAAAGGCCCATCCTTTTCCAGAAGTTCCCCTGCAGCCATAGAAAGCGGGATAAGGAGAAGAAATGCACCGAAATGTGTGTTACCGCCAGCCTGCCAGGAATTGCTCTGGCAAACAGCATCTTTTAAGCTCTCACCAATACCTGTGCATCCTCTGGCTGCATCTTCAATCACAGGATAGATGCTTACAGCAGATGCAAGGAAGTGCTCGTACCTGGTGTCATCGTAATCATGGTGACGGTCTATATTTCCCGGTTTGGGAGAAGCTGAGACCTCCAGGATCATTGCAAGCTGGGCACAACGTGCAATATATGATGCTGCAGACTTCCCGCTGCAGCTCAGTCCATTGGATGTTGACCCGTGATAATTAAAATTCATTCACAGGTTTTTTAGCATTATCTAGTATATAAGTTGCAAGGTCTTTCTTCAGTTTCATGTAATCTGCTGCAGAAAGATCAAGCAGATCAAGAACTCCATCCCTTAAATAACAGGGTTTTGAGATCTTACAACACCAAACAAGACTGCCAAAACAGGTACTATCCCCAAATTCAAGAGGGGTGCCTTTAGCAAACTCCATCTTGATGTTGGCAAATTCCTTAGGACTGTATCCAAGCTGTCCTGCCTTGTTGTGCACAGCACAGGGTTTAACGGGCAGGCAACAGAATGCAAGTCCCCTTAGATCCCCTTCACCACGGCAGACATGCTTGGGTGAATTATACCAACCGATCTGCTCCTGAAGCAGAGATACTTCCTCAACAAGATGATCAATAAGATACGGGTCCTGAAGCACGCCTCTTGAAACGGAGACCATGTCAGCACCTCTTGAGAACATCTCTTTAGCATCATCAAAATCAAGAATGGAATTGTTGCCTATCAGGAATAACCTTGTAGAGTCACGGATACGCAGTATCGCACTAAGATCCGCACCTGCGCCTTCCTTCATAGCATCCAGATGAAGTATATCAGCACCAGCATTTTCAATAGTCCTTGCAAGAGCTATATCATCGACCACATTTGCCCTTACCTTCACAGAAAGGACAACACCTGTTTCCTTGATCTTAGATATCCATTCTGCAAGTCTTGGTATATCTGTCATCAGTGCTTCACCAACACCGATTGAGATCATTTCATCCTGTCTGCAATGAGCATCCAGCTCAAGGATCCCGCCGGCATTTTTTATGATCTCAGCAGCTTTGAGCAATGGTTCAAGGGTCGTACTTCTGACATTAAAGGCAACAGCACCACCAATATTGATAGCTTTAGCTTCATTTTCCAAAAATTCCAGCGGAGTATCGGTTATGAACTCATCCCGACCTTTCCCAACAAGCGTCTTAGCCGCTATATTTGTCTCCCCATCCAGATTATAGCCGCCGATCACAGCAAGACCGGCATTCTTTGCATAATTGTTTGCAAATTCACTGTTAGTAACACCCGCCATTGGCGCAAGGGCTATGGGGTTGCTGAATTTGACATAACCAATCTGCAGATCAAAAAGTTCATCACTCACAATAATAGCCTCATAAAGGTTCATTTAGCTTAATTTGGGCTGTAAAAGAAAGTAGTTCCATATTAATGTAACGTTACAGAACAAATTGATATATACAGAGAGCAAGAGAATCAATCTAAAAGGAAGAGAGGACATAAAGTGAAACCTATAAAGGCCGCAGCCATCCAGATGGACATTTCCCATTGCAAAAAACAGGACAACATCAAAAAAGCACTCAGACTGTCTGAAAATGCAATTTCACAGGGTGCAGGGCTCATAGTACTCCCCGAAGTGTTCTCTACCGGATTCTGCTATGAAGACCTGGACAACGCCGGAGAATCAGAACCCTGCCCTACGATCGAAAAGCTAAGCGATTTCTCTGAACAGAATTCCTGCGTTATGATCGGTTCCATAATACAGAAACACGACAAAGAAGAAGAAAAGGAAAATGATCACTTTACGAATATGGGCTTCTGTATCGAGAACGGCGATCTTGCAGGAACATACACTAAAACGCATCTTTTTGGAAGGGAAAAAGGCTATTTCACACCCGGCGACCAGATCGAACCGATCCGCCTTAAAAGCTATGATCTTACCATCGGAATGGAGATTTGTTATGAGATGCGTTTTCCGGAAATTGCAAGAAAACTGGCAATCGCCGGTTCTGATATCCTTGTAACCATTGCAGAGTTCCCAAACCCAAGGGAATACCAGTGGAGATCACTTGCAACAGCGCGTTCTATTGAGAACCAGACATACCATATTGCCTGCAATAGAACTGGCACAGATCCCAGCTCCACGTTCTTTGGAGCCACTATGATCCTTGATCCCCTTGGAAACGTTCTGGCAGATGCAAAAGATAAAGAGTGCTTCATCATTCATGAGATTGATCCTGAAATGATAAAAGATACGAGAAAAGCAATTCCGGTCTTTGGTGACCGGAGACCTGAACTTTACTAAAGAGTGGAATTAGAAACTAAAATGGACATCAAGTCCAAGTATACGATCTGCTCCACCGGCGATGTCACGAGCGATCTCTGCACAGCCAATGGAAGCACTCCATTTACCAAGTACATCAGGTTTCACACCCAGATGCCTTCCGATCCTATCCACGACAAATTCATCTTCACCCATGGAACCAGCAAGGAACACCTTGCCTCTTGCCCCATGGTCCTCCATCAGTACCTGCATTGCAGCGATCTCCATGGCTGCGAAAAGTGAAATGCGATCCATTGCAAGTACAGCCTCATCCTCTTTGTCTTTCAGGGCCCTGAGAAGCTCTTCAACACTGGAATAAGGGCTGCGGCTCAATACACCGGCATTCATGAAAGCATCATTTGCACTGCATTTGCCTGCATCGACATCCCTGATAGCTTCAAGGTCAAGAGGACCGTGCTGAGTCCCCGGAGCAAATATGCAGGCATCAATAGCACCTACAAGTTTCCCCCCACAAACACCGACGGTCACAGTATTGGAGCTAATATCGGAAACCACCAGATCGTCCACACCTTTGCAGTGCGCATTGTATGCGATCCCGATCTTTTCCGGACTCGTTGAATGTGAAAAAACGTTCATACGGGAGTCAGTGTTGCTTTTCGAATGGATCCCGGGGATCAATACCGCAGGTATAACGGATTCTTTGATCGCATCAAAAACACGGGTTCCTGCACCGGTCTTCTTGCCGACACCCTCGATGCTTACAACTCCACGAGATGATACCATCTTAAGGTCTTCAATGGCAACTATGCCATCACCCATAGAATAGGTAACAGCAGCAAGTTCAATATCCGAAATATCGACCTCCAGATTGGAAGTTACAGATTCAAGGATCTCCGGTCCGGACATGTGTGCCACTTCTGAACGCGGTAGTTCGAAAGTTTTTACATCGCCTTCACAGACCCCGGCAAAACGCATTGCATTGGTACCGTGATCAACCCCGATGAACATAACTAACACCTTGAAATATTAGATATCAAAAAGCATGGCGTTAAGCTCTTCCATCACACGCTCACCTTCATCGCGAGTAGCAACGGTCGTAACGATCCTTATTTCCTGTGAGGAAGTGCCGTGGGACAAAAGCATACGCAGATTACCCCTTTCATCAGGACGCAGGACCTTTGCAGTAAGATTCCCGCCAGGAGAGCTCTTTCCTTTGACGGTTATAACGGATGGAATGATGCTCTTGACCTCTTCGTGCTGGCTTATGATACCGAGGATCTTTTTCCCCTGACGCTCACCTATAACGGTTGAGTGAGCACCATGAAGTTTCCCTTTTAACAAAGCTTCCCAATTTTTAATCGAATTATCATCCATGCACGAAATTTGAAAAGCTGATATAAAAACATTACTGACATATATAAGTCAAAAAGAAAGAGATGGAAAAAGAAAGTAAATTAAAGTAAAAAAGGAAAAAGGGATGTGCACCGATCGGTGCTTCTATCCACTTAAATGTCATGCACGTCGCTCATATCGAGCAGACGGATGTTTGCGCCATCAAGAGCCTTGACAGCACCCCTGATGTCATTTACGCGCACGATAAGGAATGCTTTCTCGGTCTTTGTGACAAAGGCATAAGCATAATCGATGTTGATGTCTTTTTCACTGAGAACATCTGCGATCATGGCAAGCTGGCCGGGCATATCCTCCATCTCCACACCAAGAACATTTGTCTCGGATACAGTAAATCCTGCATCATGGAGTACTTTATGAGCTGAATCGGGATTATCTACAACCATCCTGATTATACCGAAGTCTCCGGCTTCGGCAATAGTAAAAGCGCGAATGTTAATGCCGGATTCCTTAAACGTCTCAGCAATGTTTGCAAGCCTTCCCGGCTTGTTCTCTGCAAATAATGAGATCTGTTTGATCATTTTCTCTTCCATGAGATCAACCCCTTAAGTTCTATTAGAATGACTCCTTCTAAAGTTTTATATCTTTCTGTTATCGATAACTTTCTTTGCCTTACCCATTGAACGTGGCAATGACCCATGCTCAACAAGCTCCACCTTGACAGCAATGTTCAGTACGCTCTTAAGAGCTGCACCCACCTTCTTCTCAAGATCCATGATATCCGTGACCTTGTCACTGAAAGCAGCGTCAGTCATTTCGATCTGAACTTTCATAATATCCAGTTCATTGATCCTGTCAACGATGATCATGAAGTGCTCGCCTACCTCAGGGATATTCATAAGAACGGATTCTACCTGTCCCGGGAAGACATTGATGCCACGAACGATAAGCATGTCGTCAGCACGACCCAGTACACGCATGATACGTGGGTGTGTACGACCACATTCACATTCATCCCAGTTCAGCACAGTTATGTCACCGATCCTGTACCTGATAAGCGGCAATGCTTCCTTCACAAGTGTTGTGATCACAAGCTCACCACGTTCACCATTTGCTACAGGTTCACCAGTATCAGGGTTAATGACCTCTACAAGGAACTGGTCTGCCCATATGTGGATACCATTCTGAGACTGACATTCAGTGAAGAGAGGACCACTAAGTTCGGATGTTCCGAATATATCATAGGCTTTGATGCCCGTGGAATCCTCGATCCTCTTACGCATCTCTTCTGACCATGGTTCGGCACCCAGTACACCCACGCGAAGCTTTGTATCATCCTAGAAGCTGATGCCGGCATCCCTTGCAGCTTCGATCATGAACAAAAGATATGAAGGAGTGCATGCAATGACAGTGGACCCAAGATCCTGCATAAGTTCGATCTGCCTTTCGGTATTTCCAGAGCTGGTCGGAAGAACAGTACATCCGGCTTCCTCTGCACCATAGTGCATACCAAGACCACCTGTGAAAAGACCATAGCCATAACCTATCTGCATGACATCGTCCCTTCCTACACCAATAGAGGTCAATGCACGTGCAAGGGAAGTTGACCATGCTTTAATATCATTATCGGTGTAACCGACCACGGTAGGCTTACCGGTAGTCCCTGATGAAACGTGGAAGCGTACAAGCTTGTTGTTCGGAACACAGAACATACCTGTCGGATAAGTGTCCCTCAGATCTTTCTTGAATGTGAATGGTAGCTTTGTAACATCATCCAGTGTTTGTATGTCCTCAGGTTTTACACCTGCATCATCGAATCTCTTTTTGTAAAAAGGAGAATGCTCATAAACATATTTCACGAGCTGGCATAATTTCTGTTCCTGTACTTTTTTTAACTCATCAACAGGCATTCTCTCGATCTGTGGATTCCAGTATTCTATCATATTATCACGCTATTGTTGATTAATATTGATGAGGGTTTGTCATAACCACTTATAAACTCAACGGGTTTTTCTTATCCTTCAAAATTTCTCTTACCGACTCGACGCATTCAAAAAGAACAGTGTCCATATCGGCAACGACATCGATGCCTGCTGCACCGGCATGACCTCCACCGGTACCTTCATAGTGACCGCTGATCTCTTCCATGATCTTACCAAGATTAACTCCTGCATTTACAGCATCACGTTTTGCACGACCACTCACCCTTATGCTATCACCGCGGGCAGTGCCAACAAAAGCAACATCTCCGCCAATATTAATCAGCATGGAGGATGCAGAGCCGCCAAAGGAACTTACATTGGATGTTACCACAAGCCAGTCACTAATACGCTCGATACTTGCACGTGAAGCAGACTTGAGCATTGCGATCCTCATTGAGACGTCCTGGGGAGTTGAAGCCATCAGGTCAAGCACTTCCGCATACTCCACACCACTTGACTCGATGATCTTACCAAATGTCTTGAAGGTCTTGCTTGTAGCGTGCTTGAAATGACCGGTATCCGTAACGATTCCTGCCATCAGGCCCAATGCCAGTCGGTGCATGATTGGAGCACCCATGCAATTGAGTACATCATAAACGATCTCCGCCACTGATGTAGCATTGCGGTGAAGATAAAAAGCAGCATTTTCCGTAAGTGCAGTAGTTGCATGATGGTCTATCACGCAGTAATTAGAAAGTTTGATATCATTAAGCTGTGCGCTGGTAGATGTATCTACTACCACTACCAGATCATAATCTTCTGGATTTGGACTTTCTACTACATCGATCTCCAGCTTATCAACAAGAAGGGATGCAACTCTGTTGCTACCATCTACCAGACCTACGGTCCCCCCTATTGCTTCAGAGAGTGCAAATGCACTACTTATAGCATCGGGATCGGCATTACGGTGGCATAGATATAAGATGTTGTGATAATCCAGAAGTCGATTGTAAAAGCCAACTTCATCAACCTGCATTTCTACCTCTCATCTTTCTCGCAGAACACGGTCTGGAAAAGATAATCGGCGGGTTTACAAGGATTACTGTCCCTGTGTACCCATTGCCTGCTGAAGTTGTTCCTGGAGCTGGGTAAAACGCTTTGAGATGCGCTCTTCCTGACGGGATAGTGACTGAAGCCTCAATGAAAGTGTATCAAGTCTCTCTTTGAGCTTTGTTACGGTCTCTTCCTTGGTGGACTGGATCTGAAGATCTCCTACAGCCCTGTAAACAACAGCATCGTCTGAAAGCTTTTCAAGCTCTTCAAGCGCCATTTCGGACTCTTTCTGCATAGAAGCCGTCTGGTTCTTCTGCATTGCAAGAGACTGCGCCTGCTGCTGAACCTGCTGCAATTGTGCAAGCTGGTTCTGTACTTGTGGGGGTATTTCTGAACTCATTTTGGTTTCACCTGACCAGTCAATAAACCTGAAATGATTTTAATGTTTCTATCACGAATAAGGTAAAACAAAAGGCAGGCATCTCATATACCTTTACAGGCACTCTTGCCGACCACACATACATCATGTGCGATCTGCACAAGGCGGAGCCACGTATTCAATGTGGAACGCATGGAAATTATATCATCGGCACTTACGCACATAACAAGAGAAGAATTCCGGACCTCTACATTGACAGAAGACCTGTCAGTTACAGTGGTCTCCAGCTCAGGCAGGATAGACCTGTAGACAGCTTCGGCATTATCCATCATTATAACAGATTCCGAAAATAGCTTCAATCGGCTGCCTCCGAAACCCTGTAGCTCTTTACATTGAGTCTGAAAAGTAACTTGCCGGAATACAGGAACTCCATCCGGTCATCTTCTACCCGAATACATTTGGCCATTCCATCGCATTCGTCCTGAGGAATGCCAAAGTAAAGTGACAACATATTTCCAAGTTCACCATTACCCATTAGAAAAGGTTCCATGGATTTGAGATTGGAAAATTTGTAACCATCAGGATAGAACATACTCATGCGAATGGATAAACACTCTGCTACTTCTTCATCATAGAACATGAGACTGCCGGGACTTCCGTGATAATCACCAACCACTACTACATGAGTGTCGTCGGAATAGGACATAACGTCAGCAAGACCCATTTTACCCCGGGTCAGATACTCACAATTAAAAAAAGATGCCAAATACTTGCACAAAGTGCGAGTATTGACAGAAGGTTTGCGAGAAGACGTTATTAACATGACTTCTTACTCGGCTTTTACTGTTTTGATCGATGCCTGCGACCTTTCCTTTACAAGTATCCGGTGTCCACAATAAGGACAGCGGATACCGGTATATTGATAGTCGATCTCGACCGGGCGCTTGCATCGAGTACACTTGTAGTCCATATGATTACTCAACCTGTTCAGTGGCTTTCTTAACAGACCTCATTACAGTACTACCTACTGTAGTAGTTGGAAGGTATGTGCCACCTGCAAAGGTATATCCACACTTTTTACATTTCCAGATGCCGGTCCCAACTCTCTTTACAGTCAGGCGTGCACAGTTTGCACACTTGTGTGGCATGTGCATCTTTTCTTCAAGATCCGCAACCAACTTACGGTCTCTTCTTCCATAGCGTGTGCCGAACCTTCCTGCAGACCGGGACACACGTCCTTTCTTTGTGTATTTTTTTGCCATTATAATCGTCTCCTTGATGTGGATTCCTTAATAATAGAGCTTATAATGATCGGATATAATCGTCATGAACTGCTACGATGAGCATCGATCAAACTCATATGTTAAGGAGGTACTCCTCCCTTATCTTAGCGCCTATTTCACATGATTTTTCAACAGCTTTCAGGAACTTTTCCTCTGAAAGCGAACCTGCGCCGCTCTTCTGCATGGCACAGATCGAACCATCCTGGTTGGAAACGATAGTGACCTTTGTATCACAGATCGACTCCTCGTTGTTGCTTGCATCAATGAAATACTCACCTCCAACGTTAACAAAGGTAAGTGATACAGGCATCTCACGAATAGGCATCTTTGTATCCTCTCCACGGCCTTCGCGTTCTGCCGGGATGGTTGCTGTCATGAGAGCTGCAATTGCACCAAGTGATGCTGCATCCAGCAGGTTTCCGCTGTCGTTCAAGACATGGACGTCTATAAAGACCATCCAGACCTCTTCTCCTTCCGTAATACACAACTTGTTTAAATCAATTGCGCCTGATTCACGGATACCACGGTCGACCACGCGTGCCATTTCGATAGCTTTCGGTCTTGGAGGACCTGCCTCGAAGTCTGGTGAAGCGATCGGATTCAATTCCATGCTGGTGATTATAACACCCTTATCAGCAGAATCCGGGAAAGGTGTACCGACCTGAAGCTTTATACCTACAATAACCTGGGTATCGCCGTAATAGACCTTTGCAGAACCTTCTGCTTTGTCTATAACATTGGTCTCAAGTTTGATGTCACGCATCTCATCGAATGCACGACCGTCCTCACGCTGACCCTTGAGAGCCAGGTTGAATATAAAATCTTTTTTAAGTCTTGATACAGCTTCATTGCTCATATTTCTCACCCTCTTCCTCAGTGGACTCCTCGCCCTCTGGCTCTGAAGCGATGTCTTCTTCATTTACTTCTGCTGCTTCTTCCTCGGCCTCTTCCTCGTTCACTTCAAATTCAGTGACGTCTTCTTCGAACATGGCTTCAGCTTCTTCGACCTCAACATCTTCAGGATCTTCGGTTTCTGCAGCTTCAAGGTCTTCACTTTCTTCCACAGCATCCTCTTCTTCAGCTGCTTCAGAAACTTCTTCTTCCTCGGACATGAGCTCAGCCTGAAGCTCAGCATCTTCAAGGACCTCTTCCTCTTCAGCAGTGCCGAACCTTTCCAGAAGAGCGGCTTTCTGTATTGCAAATATCTGCTCACAGCCTTCCCTGACCATCTCGATACCCTTGTTGACCTCCTCAACGGTCAGGTTTCCATCCATCTGCAAGAGAGTAATGTCACCATCTTCGGTCATTGCAATAGGCAGATCTGCATCACCATAGTTGTCCTCAGGTTTGTTAAGGTCAAGCACAAGCTGACCGTCCACCTTACCGACAGCACAGGCAGCCACCAGTCCCTTCATAGGGATACCGGCATCCACCAATGCAAGTGTTGCAGCATTGATAGCAGCTGTCCTTGTTCCTGCATCGGCCTGAAGGACCTCTGCAAACACATCGATAACAGCAGATGGGTAAAACTGCTTCATAACAACAGGTTCGAATGCTTCTCCACTTACTTTGGATATCTCAGTGCTTCTCCTGCTTGGACCAGGACGTATGCGGTCCTCAACGGAGAATGCTGCCATATTGTACCTGTATCTGACAAGCGCTTCACCAGGGCGCTGAAGCCTGCGTGGGTGAAGTTCCCTTGGACCATAAACTGCAGCAAGAACCTTGTTATTACCCCATTCAAGATAACATGAACCATCTGCCCTTGTGAGTACGCCCATCTCAACGGTCATAGGGCGGATCTCATCGACACGCCTACCGTCAAGGCGAATCCCGTTTTCATCAATAAATTTTTCCGGTTTATCACTCATATTCAATCTCCAATTTCATCTCTTTTCTCCCATAGTTCAGCAGGTCTTGTTCATGCCTCATCCACTTCATCATCAAGGAGTGCATCGACCTTACGACAGGTTTCTTCTGTAACGTTGTCTTCTTTTGCGGGCAGAGTTGACCTTTCTTCCTCTATCAGCTCATCCGCATCCGACTCCGCAACCTCTTCCGGTTCATTCCTCAGGAACCTGCCTATTTTATCCGTTAAACCGGATATATGAGATTCACGTTCGATCATTTCAATAGCAGCCGCCAGATGATCCATATCATCTGATTTTCCGTTGATCCAGATACGGCCGTTCTTTCCTACGAACACATCACAATTCGACTCTTTCTTAAGGATCGAGACCATGGAACCACTATGACCGATCACACGAGGGACCTTTGCAGGTACGACATCGATGATACGACCCTTTGTCAACACTCTTGAACCCGGCTCACGCATGGTAAGTTCCACTTTCATGGACTTGCTGACATCCTTTATACGAACAATTACGCAATCCCCAATACTCATACATTTTCTCATTTCTGAGGAGTCAACGCGCTTTGGATATTCGGAAACATGAAGCAATCCGTCATAAGGAGAACCAGTTTCCATTATCCAATTCGAAGGAGTTACATCAATTACAGTACCGATTATGAAATCCTTGCGTGAAGGATAATATTTCCCTGAAAAAGGTACAACTGAAACTTTGTTCTTGACGTTTGCAATTCCATAGAGCAAGGAATATACCTTGCCATCCTTTACATATGTTCCCGGTCCGGCCATTTTCTCCTTATCAGAAAGGAGCTGTCCGGGGATTACGATTTTCCGATCCATGAATTTGCCTCTTACAAAAGTTTGGTTTCAGCATCCCCTTTTGTCAGATTGTTTACAAGACCGTAAAAATCATTCTGCAACCCTGCAGGCATCTTGACCACAGCAACCCATGATCCATCATTCTCCCACCTATCTTTAAGCATAGTGCCGAACTTTGCAATATCACCATATGATTTACCAGCATATTCTGCAGGGACCTTGACCTCTACCTCCACTTCTTCAAAACGTATTGGTATAATTGGTCTAATGGCCTTCATTACGATATTGACCTGCTCATCGACGCTTTTTAATGGGTCAATGTGGATCTTTGCCTCTTCCATGGCCTTCTCTATACGTGCCGGGGGATGAGGGGTCCTAGTCTGTGGATTGATCGCGTTCTGTGCAATAATGGAAATGACCTGTTTGGTCTTTTCCTCAAGAATGTGTTTCCTCTGCTCTTTAGTGAGCTGAAGTTCACCGTGTTTTATAATATGTGCTGCGATCTCGAACACATCAGTGGTCTCGAATGCATTGGAGAGATCGGACTCCGCCGCGTGGTATCCTTTGCCAGCATCCTCAAAGATGGATTCGACTGCAAGAATATCCTCTATCTTTACATTGCCACCTTTCTTGAACTCCAGTGCCTTATCAGGATCTACAAGCACTTCATAATGCATGCTGCCTTTCTTCAACCTTGCAACCAATGATTCATCAAGTGATACCATACTTTACTCCCTCCTATTTTACTAAGCAATGTTCAAAATGAATTACTCTTCCTGCTGTCCCTCTGACTCTTCCTTTTCGTCGTCTTCTTTGTGTTCTTCAAGAATGCGTTCCACAAAGGATGCGACCTCTTCTTCAGGACATTTTCTGAACTGGTGGTCTTCAAGAGTTACCATACCCACTTCAAGTGTGGATGCATCCAGTTTCACATCTGTTGCTCTGTAAAGTGCTTCCATACCAAGCATAACAACTTCATCCATGGTCATATCATCGCGGTGTTTTTCCTCGAAGGTTTCCATGAAGGTGTTCCTGCCTGCACCGATAGCAGTTGCCTTGTACTCAAGAAGTGCGCCACTTGGATCACTTTCGAATAACCTTGGTTTGTTGTCATCAACGCCTGCTATCAAAAGAGCAGTACCGTACGGACGAACTCCGCCGTATTGTGTATAGGTCTGCTTGTGGTCACAGATCTTCTTGGAGAGAACCTCTACACCTATAGGCTCGTCATATGTGACCATATTGATCTGAGCTTCGACCCTTGCACGATCTACAAGTGCACGTGCATCTGCAACAAGTCCTGATGTTGCAACACCTATATGCTCATCTATCTGGAAGATCTTTTCAATTGACTCTGCCTCTATCAATCTGCTTGTGATCCTCTTATCTACCAACAGAACCACACCGTCCTTTGCTTTTATGCCAGCTGCCGTAGTACCTCTCTTGACAGCCTCCCTTGCATACTCTACCTGGAAAAGCCTTCCATCAGGACTAAAAACAGTAATTGCTCTATCATAACCCATTTGTGGTGCCATTTGCATGATCTTTTATCTCCTACTATTTACTTTCGTGATGCTAAAAAACGTATGAATAGAGTTTCTGTACATTCACCTAGTTCACTTATAACTTATTTAAATTATTCTATAAATGGATGTTCATGGTTTTTCTTCAGGACTATATACCGTACACCCTTCTAAATACTTTTTTGTTGCTCCATGAACAGTACCTGATATACCCAGAACATGGACCATCACAGGATTCCCATTAACTGAAGTCACAGAAGCAAGGACTGCACGTGTCATATCCATCCTTTCCCGGAGGCAACGTACAACACCTTTGGAATCCTCAAAATCAAGTAACCTTATATTACATTCACTGGAACCTCTGTCACCAATAAGCGAGCCTGCGCACGAAAAGATCTCGCGAAGAAGGTCACTGCGATCTACACCATTTCCACCTATCAGTTCAAAAGCAAAGTACCTTTTATTAGTACGCTGTGTGGGAGGAAGTATCTTCATTTATCCTCACCTTTCATGCCCGAAGGATCATCTTCAAGGATCTCCACACCTTCGCATATGAAGTTGTTACCACGGCGAACTCGCCTTATAATTTCTGCAGGAGTCTCGCTCAAAGCCATTAAGGCCTCACCGCGCTCCATTCCAAAAAGTGTTGCCAGAGCCATCATCTCTCGCGGAGCACGCAGACCATAAGAGAATGATGCATTATTCGTAAGCAAAAACGGAACATCATATTTCCTTGCAAGTGCCAGGATCTCCCTGAAATGTGAAAGACTATGCACACGCCGGCCTCCACGCAACATTATGAGAGAAGCCATATCAAATGCAATTGCGACATTATTATCGCTTGCGGACTTTGCAAGCACATGGTTCAATCCACATCCTTTTGGAGTGCCAGGATGCAAAAGTATATCCACATTCGGATTTTCCACCGCTGCACGATTTATGCCCTCATCGCCGCCATGTACAGCAAGTATCTCCACTTTTTTGCGATATTTCCCTACAATCCCGTGGAGCTTAGAAGGATTAGAAGAGACCAGTTCGACCCCGCGTAATACCTCAAAGCCTTTGTCTGAACTACCTTTTGGAAGGGAATCCGAATTGGAATGATTCGTTAGTGCAATGCCACCAAAACCCAGATGTCTTGCCATTGCAACCATTTCTTCCTGTGTACTTTTGCCATCTGGTGCACAATGAACACAAAGATCATAGAACACAGGATCAGCCAAATAATTCCTCCACAATAATTCCGGCCTGCTGACGGTCCTTTGGGTATGTTTCTATCTTCAACTTCACGATTATCGCATCAGATGAAGAGGAAAGTTTTACCTTACCATCATATGCCGCCTGCTTATCGAACCTTAAGTGGAACATCTGGTCATCATCCAGCCTGCCAGGCATCTCACTTCTAAGCAGTTCCACATCCCCAGGAGACATGTTGCTACGAACAAATGTTGCAAAAGCACGTGTATCGGGTTTTCTTTTGATAGTAGCACTTAAAAGGGAAATAGGGTTACCATGGTAACCTTCGACATTAAGTACCTCAACATACTTCCCAGTATCAGTACATTTGCCCTTGTCAAATGAATTTAATAAAAATAGGTCCAGAGCATTTCTTACTCTGGACTCATCCTCAGTAGCATGTGCGGTTACACGCACAGAGATATAGTGAATCACTTTCTGCTGCTGTTGATGTTTGATCTGATGCTTGGCCTGGTCTTTTCAGTACCGGTGCCGCGCGCCCTCATACCTCTGCCTTTGCGGCCTGCGCTGGTCTTACCGCGGAATGCCCTTCCACTGTGAGCCTTGTCACAGATCCAGTTGAGGTTCTTGTCGCTTTTGATAACAGGGTGGCTTGGGTCAACAAGGATAACTTCATACCATTTCTGTTTACCGTCTTCGCCAACCCAGTAAGAGTTAAGTACTTCCATGTTAGGGAATTTCCTGCTTGCACGCTCTTCAGAGATCCTCTGGATGCTTTTGCCAACAGTGATCTTGTTCTTACCTGTATGCTGAGTACGCCTACCACGGATGTAGCGTGACTTCCTCATGCTACCCCTTCGGACCTTCACACGAGCTACGACGATACCCTGCTTTGCCTTGTAGCCAAGTGCTCGTGCACGATCGATACGGGTTGGGCGCTCTACCCTTGTAACTGAGCCTTCCTTTCTCCATACCTGAAGTCTTTCCCATCTGAGATCACGAACATATGAATCTCCAGGGTTCTTCCATGCGTCTCTTACATATCCATAAAATGATTTTGACAATTTGTTCACCTTGTTTCATGTTAGTTTCACGGTTCAGCCAAAGTTACTTCGGCCACACTCCTACGGGACTCTCATCCCGACATTGAAACATCCGGTAGTACATACACCATACCATTTAAAGCTTTGTATAAGACGAAAATAAAAAGAAGCAGGGCTATTTGAAAATTAAGAAAATAAAAAGAAAGGACGTGGGGCTGGTGAGATTCGAACTCACGATCGACGGGTCTCTCCGAACACTGCCATTACGACAGTAAATGTTCTTAAAGAACACACATCAGTGCTCCAACGGTTCCTCACCGACCTACCCCGTCGGGTAAATCTCAGCAGACCCGTTGTTCATCATTTATCCGCTGGAGCCCGTCGCCATTCCTGGCTAGGCCACAGCCCCGCAACCTTGCGATTGCAACCCTCAAATACATCTCATCAATAATATAGGTATCGGTATGAGGGACTGAAAAATCGGGTTTAGAATGCATAGGAATACATCCATAACCACAACACTAACAATTATTCCGCGTCTATAAGGTCAGCAAGCTCAATGCAGATATTCTCGATCTCTTCACGAATGCTGTCCACAGATACACCCAGAAGACCTGCAAGATAAAGTGCACCACCTGCACCAACGCCTTCCTTAACATATCCAAGCTCATACTGTCTCAGGCCTTTGTGGGAAGAACGTCCAAATCCAGGGTCAATAGCATGCATATCCGCACCAATTGCTTCAATGATCTCTTCGAAATTGGCACTTTCATCATCCACCACATAGCTGGTGGTCACAATGGAAACATTACGGAGATCAGCACCCATATGTTTCATGAAAGCGTAGACCGCTGCCATCTGAGTACCACCTGCAAGGATAATACGCTTACCTTTGAGACCTTCCACAAGACCTGCGGTTGCAGGCATCATAGGATCGCCAAGACATGAAAGAGCTCTTAGAGGGTCAGACTGAAGACTTCCCTTTGTAACACCTGAGACCTCCATTGCTTCACTAACCACTTTCTGCTTTAAAGCAACCGGGTTCTCAGAAGAACTACTGCTTACATGGCCATCATACCCAAGTGCATTGAGCACACCCATTGCAGTGGTCGTTCCGGCAGGAGTACTTTCCCCGATCACGAACATATCATGATCATCACGTACCTTCTCACCCACTTCACGTGCACGCTCAATAATATCTTCGACATCATGAACCGCGATCTCTTTACGGATATCTTCACCGGGCTTTGCCTTAAGGTCCTCAAATGGAACCTTAGGAGCGATCTTTAAACCGGAATTCACGAAGAGATGAGGTACATTTGAAAGCTGCAAGGATGCACGGGTGATAAGACCCGGAGTAGGGGTATTGTACGGAGGGGTCATTGGAAGTACCGGAGTGCTGATGATACCACCGGTCTCCACAAGTTCTGCATCCCCTGTCGGAGTATAGTCCGTCAGTTTGGCAGTCTTTCCTGCGGCAGATATCTTTTCAATGTAGGCAGTTTCAGTATTTGCCAGCACACAAATGAAAAGTGGCTTTTCAGGTTTCTTATCATTAGCTATCAGAGATTCCATTATTGATCACCCTCCCGTGTATTTACAATATTAGTAAGTCTTTGCAACATAAACCCTTATGCTGGTATCCTTGCCACACATAGGGCACTTGTAGTTCCCTTCGTCATCCTGATCGGTAGGAATTCCAAGTATGCCTGCACCAACCTCTTCATCCATTTCAAGTCCACATTTCTCCTCGCCACACCATGGAACATGTGCAATACCTTCAGAAACCTTTTCTTTAATCTCTTCCACAGTATTACAATCAAATATACGTGCTTTAAGGTTCTCTTTTGCATTCTCCAAGAGAGAGAACTGGATGACAGCGAACCTCTCGATCACTTCATTGGCAATAGACGAAATAGGTACCTGTTCTTTCTCACCAGTATCACGCCTTACAAGCATAGCGGCTTCCTTCTCAAGATCCCTCGGACCTATCTCGATCCTTAAAGGAACACCTTTCATTTCCCATTTGTAGTACTTGGAACCAGGACGCTTATCACTATCATCGATAGTAACACGGACACCTGCAGCTTCAAGGGTTTCCTTTACATCATTACATGCAGCCAGAACAGCTTCTGACTTCTTGAAGAGGATCGGAATGATCACTGCCTGGACAGGTGCGACCTCCGGTGGCATGATAAGACCCTTGTCATCACCATGAATAGAGATCAGAGCAGCAATAGAACGTTCAGAAACCCCATAGCATGTCTGGTGGGCATAGACCTGTTCACCTGCAACATCTTCATATTTGATATCGAAGGTCTTTGCAAAATTGTCACCCAGATGATGGGCAGTTCCAACCTGCAATGTCTTGCCATCCGGCATCAGTGCATCCACTGCGACCGTATAATCAGCACCCGGGAACTTATCCCAGTTAGGTCGCTTTGAAGGTAACACAGGAACTGCGAGTCTCCTGTAGAACTCAGAGTATAGCCTTATGGCCTCATCCACCTGTGCAGCAGCCTCATCCCATGTAGCGTGTACCGTGTGTGCCTCCTTGAAAGATGTGATCTCTCGCAGGCGTATAAGTGGACGGGTATGCTTTGTTTCATACCTGAAAGTGTTAACGATCTGATACAATTTCAATGGGAGGTCAGCATGCGAGCGCACCCAGAGACGGTACATAGGATAAATTGCAGTTTCACTGGTAGGGCGAAGTGCAAGCTTCACATCCAGAGGAGTTGTTCCTCCGTTCAATACCCAGTAAACTTCATCCTCGAAACCTTTAATGTGCTCTGCTTCCTTCATGAACTCATTTTCAGGTATCAAAAGAGGGAACATCGTTTCCTGATGGTCCTTGTCGAGAAGTTCACGAATTATCCCATACACGTTCCTGCGAATGGAAAAACCAAAAGGATACCATACGTACGAACCCTTCACAGGATAACGTACATCCATGATCTCTGCCACCTGGAGTAGGTCGTTATACCATTCACTGAAGTTCTCTTTTGGAGGAAGCGCTGCTTCTTTTTCTTGTTCGGCCATAATGTCACCAATAAGATCAAAATGATTCAATTAGAATATTTAATTAGAATTGTGTCAGCTAACACATGCATCATTTATATTCATTTCCAATCGGCTGGATCTTATCAGAAGAATCGACTTCCAGCTCGGAAGAATCGACGTCAAAGACTACCATACCACTATGGAGGTTAGCTGCCTCTTCTTCAGAAAGAGTACGGGATGTCGCTTTTTCAGAAATGATAGCACTATTTCCCAGAGGATCCTCGATAATGACCTTTAACGGAAGTTCACCCTGAATAGCTTCTTCAAGCATCTTCTGTAGCTCCAGGCCACGTTCATATGCTTCAGGTTCATCCTTTACCCATTCAGTAGCTGTCACTACAACAGATCTGACCCTTTCCAGGATGCCTTCAATATTTGTTACATAGGACTCTGAAACTGAGCCCGGTTCAACGTCAATGCCCAGATCAGGAATGCGGATAGTACCTGACGTGGAACGAATTACCCTTGCATTAAGATCTTCCAGGCCTTCTACCATCATCTCAAAACGCACTGGTTCTTTTTGGGTCAGGATCATAGTGTCCGTGAACCTGAAACTACAATTAGAACAAGTAGTCGAAATATACATCACTTCCCCGAAATAGGGGATCTCATCGCCATTCCACTTGATAACAAGCTCCTCATGGCAGAGAGGGCATGATGTTCGTGTCTCAAAAGAATTCCGGGACCCTTCCCCGGAATCGTTCTCTGTGCTCAATACCTTCCACCAACTATCTTAGACCTGTCTATCTTGACGCCTGTTGGTGTGACAAGCACCTGATCATCCTTGATACCTGCAATATCACCATGCACATCGATGACTACATCCTTCAGGTCCTTGAGTGCCCTGTCAAGCATAAGTTTGTCAGCTTTGATGTTGGAGATGTCGATCATGAGGATATTGCCATCATAGACCTCTTTCTTCAGACCAGGAAGCTCGTTCAGGTTCGTAAGTTCTGCCACTCTGACATAGGTCTCTGCAGGTTCATCTGCCAGTTCCTGCTCAAACTTGCCGAGATCAAGCTCGGTATATTCGTCAGCATCTGTTGCACCCTTTGATCCGCTTCCAAATAATTTGTCCATGAAATTTGCCATAGTCCGCACCTTTGTGTTAAAATTTTATTGAATGGATATAGAATATATCTCTATTAAGTCTTTTAATATTTAAGCCATTAGCCATTTTAGGAACTTTTAGCTTTGCAGCAATGTTAACGGGTTTATTATGTATGGTCATCATATTTTAATGGTGGCTTTGCATCCATAAATATCACCGACATCTTATGCTTCAAGATTCCACAGATCATCCCCGACATAATGAATGGATTTTACCGCTTTTCCGGACTTCCCGACCATCTCGCTCGCAGGTATCAGTGCACGACCAATAGCAAGCGGTTTGCCGTGAGTCTCTTCTGCGATGATAACAAAATCGTTCGCCGCAATTTCAGGATCAGCACTTACGATACCCGGACACATGATATCTGCACCGTTGACAACGAACTTCACTGCTCCGGCATCCACTGTCACTTTACAACAGTCAAGCTCAAGCTCCAGTACACCTCTGACAGTTGGGAAAGGACGATCATCCTTTTCCTGGAAGAACAGGATATCACCATCCACTATTATGATATTAAACCAGTCTGCTGTAGCACTTTCTAACTTTCGCTCTTCGATCTTGTCAATGACATCGCCAAAGGAGGACCTAAGGGAAGTCAACAATTTGTTCTTTGCAGATTTTCGTAGTTGAACTCTGGACTTTATTTTCAACTTACCACCTTTGATAAGAAAATATTAGCTTGCACCACATTAAGCATCATTTATCCTTAAACGTTTCGCGCAGGCGATGTCGAAAGGAGCAAAGAATGAACTGAACACACAATTTAAGGAAGCATTCCAATTCCTTTCGAGCATGAACAAAAAGAACCATGGCTTATATCATATGATAGAAATACCGGAACTGTCACGATCAACAAGAAACTACAGACATCGTGAATGTTTAGCATGAGTGGCCGAATGATACATATAGTACATTGCAACTAACCCACTGCAATTAGCATAAACTGAGAAACTCAAGATAGACATATCATAGTAAGTACACCATAACCGTTCAACTTGATCGGTTTTCTAAAAAATGATTTATGGAGGTCCTAGCATAAGTGATGCTGAGAGAAAGAAGTATTCTGCATACACTCTTTCGAATTACAAAGACATTCCCCAGATAGAGGATCTAAGCCAGCAACATCTGGAAGAGATAGAAATTGCTGCACGCATACTACCTTTCCGTGTCAACAATTATGTGATCGAGGAACTCATCAACTGGAATGATGTTCCAAATGACCCGATATTTACATTGACATTCCCTAACAGGGACATGCTGCTTCCCCAGCATTATGAAAAAATGGCGGATCTTTTACGAAATGATGCCACGGAAGAAGACATACAAAATGAGATCCAGAAGATACGCCTGAGCCTTAATCCACATCCTGCAGGGCAACTGGAGAAGAACGTTCCGGAACATGATGGAAAGATCATCCATGGAATGCAGCACAAATACGATGAAACGATCCTTTTCTTCCCTGCACAGGGCCAGACCTGCCATGCATACTGTACTTTCTGTTTCAGGTGGGCACAGTTCATAGGCATGGATGACCTGAAATTTGCCAGTAGAGAGATCGAACTTCTAATATCATATCTGCAGGAACATCCGGAGATCAAGGATGTGCTTTTCACAGGCGGGGATCCCATGACCATGAGTGCAGGCCTTCTCAAAAAATATATCGAACCTGTCCTTGAAGCGGACATTCGCAGCCTTGAGAACATAAGGATAGGTACCAAATCATTAAGCTACTGGCCTCAGCGTTTTGTTTCTGATAAGGATAGCGAAGATATACTTTCTCTATTCAGCAATGTTACAGAACACAAAAAGCACATGGCACTCATGGCACACTTCAACCATCCTAGGGAACTTTCCACTGATATTGTGAAGAAAGCAATACAGAACATCCGTGCGACAGGTACACAGATACGAACCCAGTCACCCCTGATAGCACACATAAATGATGAACCTGCACTCTGGGAAGAGATGTGGAGCGAACAGGTTCGCCTGGGTTGTGTACCCTACTATATGTTCATGGTAAGGAACACAGGTGCAAAGCACTATTTTGACGTACCTATGGCAAGGGCATGGGAGATCTTCCAGAAGGCATACCAGAACGTCAGCGGTCTTGCAAGAACGGTTCGCGGACCAAGCATGTCCACCGATCCCGGAAAGATCAATATTCTCGGAGTACAGGAGATAAACGATGAAAAAGTATTCCTTCTTGAGTTCCTGCAGGGACGTGAAAGCAAGTGGGTGCGCAAGCCGTTCTTTGCGAAATATTCCCCAACGGCTTCATGGCTTAATGATCTTGAACCTGCTTTTGGGAAAGAGAAGTTCTTCTTTGAATAAGAAGAACTTGTTACCTGTATTGGTCGATGTTTAAAGGTGCACGAACTGTGCACATATACATTTTATTTTAATTTCTATTGTGGCAGTATCATACAATAATATTTAAATTGGTTACTGCATTAGGATGGTATCTATAACGTAGCCAAGAAACTGGACCTATCCGGGAGGCCACCAGCATGATAAAAGAAGTTACTGATCAGTACAATGCTAATGAGATCGAAATGAAGGTTCACGAGTTCTGGGAAGCAAATAATGCATACAGAGCAGTACGTGAACACAGAAAAGGCGCCAAGAAGTTCTTTTTTGTGGACGGACCACCATACACAACAGGTCACATCCACCTCGGTACTGCCTGGAACAAGATAATAAAGGACTCCATCCTGCGATACATGTCCATGAACGACCATGACATCCTTGACAGGGCAGGATGGGATATGCATGGACTCCCTATCGAAGTAAAGGTCGAGGGTGCGCTTGGTTTTGAGTCAAAGAAAGACATCGAGGCCTATGGTGTCGGTAATTTCATTGAGAAATGCAAGGAGTTCGCACTTCGCCAGAAGGATGACATGACCGGTCAGTTCCGTACACTGGGTGCATGGCTTGACTGGGAAGATCCATACATGACACTCAAGGATGAGTACATAGAAGCTGCATGGTGGACATTGAAGCAGGCACATGAAAAAGACCTGCTTGATACCGGAAAGAGAGTTGTCAACTGGTGCCCCAGATGCGAAACAGCTATCGCTGATGCTGAAGTCGAATATGAGGACCGCGACGATCCTTCAATTTACATCAAGTTCAAGTTAAAGGATGAAGAGAATGCATTCATCGTTATATGGACTACCACACCGTGGACCATCCCATCCAACATCGCTGTGGCAGTACACCCTGAGTTCGAGTATGCCAGAGTGAAGGCATTCAACACCGAAGGTGACAGTGAAACACTGATAATGGCTACTGAACTTGTAGAAAACGTACTTCGGATAGGAAGATATGCAGACTACGAGATCATTGAGACCATGAGCGGAGAAGACATTGCTGGTCTGGCCTATGAGCATCCTCTTGCAGACCTCGTGCCTCTCCAAGCTGAGATAGAACACAAGGTCTACAATGCAGATTATGTTACAGCAGAGAACACCGGTTGTGTCCACATTGCTCCCGGACATGGTATTGACGATTTCGAGGTCGGTGTCAAGAACGGGCTGCCCATCTTCTGCCCTGTGGGTTCCAATGGTAGCTACACAGATGAAGCAGGAAAATACACCGGCATGAACATCCGTGACGCAAACCGTGTTGTTATGGATGACCTCCTCGAGAAGGGACTGCTTATCTCCGAGAAGACCATCAGCCACAGATACGGTCACTGCTGGAGATGCAAGACACCTATAATCTACCTTGCAACCGAACAGTGGTTCCTGAAGATCGGTGAGCTCAAAGAAGCTATGCTTGAGGAGATCAAGAAGGTCAACTGGACACCCGACTGGGCAGGTTCTGCAAGGTTCAAGGACTGGATCGAAGGTGCACGTGACTGGTGTATCTCCAGGCAGCGTTACTGGGGAATCCCAATTCCAGTATGGAAATGTTCAAAGTGTGCAAAGATCGATGTGATCGGCACAAGGGAAGAGCTTGTGGAGCGTTCCGGTGCAGATGCAGATATTGAATTGCACAGACCGTATGTTGACAAGATCACTATGCCTTGTGATTGCGGCGGCACCATGGAACGTGTGGAAGATGTTTTCGACGTATGGTTCGACTCTGCAGTGGCATCCTGGGCTACACTCAGGTTCCCGCACACAAAGGAACAGTTCGATGAGTGGTGGCCTGCTGACTTTATCACAGAGGGACACGATCAGACTCGCGGATGGTTCTATTCACAACTTGGCGCCAGCATGGTAGCATTTGGAAAAGCACCATACAAGAACGTGCTCATGCACGGTTTCACTCTTGACGGCAGCGGAAAGAAGATGTCAAAGAGCATTGGAAATGTTGTGCAGCCAGCAGAGGTCATCGAAAAGTTCGGTGCTGACACCCTAAGAGCATACGTACTAGCCTCCAGCGCACCATGGGAAGACCTGAAGTTCAACTGGGACGAGATCGCAACAATACACAGGACAAACAACATCCTGTGGAATGTCTATCGTTTCCCACTTCCATACATGGCACTTGACAAGTTCGACCCACAGGAAGTTTCATACGAATCCGTTGAAGCACATTTAAGAAGCGAGGACAAGTGGATACTTTCACGCATGCAGTCCGTCATTGCAGATGTCAACAAGGCAATGGAAGAGAGATTACTGCACAAGGCAATGCGTGCTGTTAATGAATTCGTACTTGAGGACCTTTCAAGATGGTATATCCAGCTTATCAGGCCAAGGACATGGACCGAAGCAAATGATCCAGACAAACTTGCAGTTTACAGGGTGCTCTATGATGTGTTCGTGACAACTGCAAAGGTGATCGCACCATTCATGCCACACCTTGCAGAAGAGATGTACCAGAACCTTGTCAGGAATGTCGATGAGAATGCTCCTGCGACCATCCATCTTTGCGACTGGCCAACTGTCAACGAGGCACTTGTGGATACGGACCTTGAAGCACATATGAAAGCGGTACGCTCTATGGTTGAATCTTCTTCGAACGCACGCCAGAAGGTCGGACGCAAGCTCAGATGGCCTGTATCACGCATCGTGGTCAGCCCGACCGATGAGAACACCGTTGCAGCCGTTGAACAACTTCGCTATGTCCTTATGGACCAGACCAACGCCAAGTATATCGAGCTTATAGAGATAGGCGAAAGCTGGAACGAACTCGGAGTTGAAGCTGCACCAAACCCCGGAGCTATCGGACCTGTCTTCAAGGGAGATGCCGGCAAGGTGAATGCAGCTATCGCTTCAATGGACGCTATGGAACTAAAGAAGGGACTTGCAGACGGCGAAATGGAGATACCCCTTGCAGATGGCACAAATGTCACCATCACAGAGAAGATGGTGAACTTTTCCGAAACACTTCCGGAAGCTGTAGCAAGTGCTGAATTTGCAGGCGGAGTTGTCTTTGTAGATGCAAACCTTACCCGTGAGATCGAATCCGAAGGATACTCAAGGGAAGTTATCCGCAGGATACAGGACATGCGCAAGGAGCTTGACCTTGATGTTGATGACAGCATAAAGGCACACATCCAGATCGACGATGAAGGGGTCCTTGACCTTGTACTTGACTTTGAGAACTACATCGCAAAAGAAGTTCGTGCAAATGTTCTTGTGATCGGCTTAGATGTCGATACGACCGGTGAGCTTGCAAAGGACTGGAATGTCGAAGGCATTTCAATGCACATCGCGATCTCAAAGGAAGAATGAGAACGAGGTGGAATGATGGATTTTAAGAAGTGGGAGCCAGTCTACCAGAAGATCCTTGAGGACTTCGGGTTTTCCAGGGAGGATGACGAGAATTCCGCCACCCTCCTTTCCCATCTTTTAATTGGACCGAGTACTGTTGATACAGACGCACTTGAGGAACTGATCAGCGGAAAGGACGTCCTGGTATGTGGCAATGCACCAAAGCTTCTGGTCGACCTGAAGGAAGTGAACGTAGACGACTACGTGATCATAGCAGCCGATGGCGCCACAGCACACCTTATCGATAAGGGTATTGTCCCACACGTTATCGTCACAGACCTTGATGGTGATGTGGAAAAAGAGATACAGGCAAATCAGCAAGGTTCGATCATGGTTGTCCATGCACATGGCGACAATACTGAAAAGCTGCTAAGATACGTTCCACAATTCAAGAACGTCATCGGCACCACCCAGGCAGAACCTTTTGCAAACATTCATAACTTCGGTGGTTTCACGGACGGAGACAGATGTGTATTCCTTGCTTCCGAGTTCAATGCTGAAAGCATAACCCTTGTGGGTTTTGATTTCTATGATAAGAATGTGACACCAATGAAGGAAAAGAAGCTCAAGTGGGCACAGAAGCTCTTAGGGGCTTTCTGAAACTTTCTTTTTTGTGTTTACCCTTGGTGGCATTATAGCAAAACCTATACATTTTTTATAAGTAATAAACAGAGGGGGTGGCCAGGTTTTGCTCTAGCAATGCGCCACCTATTGAAACCTATAAAGAGTTGTTAACTGTTGCTTACGTTTTTTGCCATATACCCCCTGCTTACAGAATAGATAAATAATATGTAAACATAAATTTTATATCAGACAATTGGGGGCAAACTGTCTGAACATTAGAAATTAGAACACAAATAATTACTGAATAGTATGAGCGGTGGGTATGAGTTCGCTCCCCGTATCCTCGAGACAGCGGGAGAGATCGATATTATACTATTCTTTCAAGAAAGGTGAAGCATAAGAGAGATCCTTATTCTTCTCTTGCGAACACCAATTGAAGTTAGATCAACAATGGGGGAAACAAGATTGAGTGATACAAATGAGAAAGCTCCAAAGGTATTAACTACTGCCTTTGGGATCCCGGTCGGGGACGATCAGAACAGTTTAACAGCCGGAGAGCGTGGGCCTGTTCTCGTGCAGGATGTGCATTTGCTGGAGAAACTTGGACATTTTGACCGTGAGCGCATACCTGAGCGAGTGGTACATGCAAAAGGTGCAGGTGCCGGAGGTTACTTCGAGGTGACCGCCGACGTTACCAATTACACAAAAGCCAAATTCCTTTCAGAGATCGGGAAGCGTACCGAGGTCTTTGCCCGCTTTTCCACAGTGGGTGGGGAGAAGGGTTCTGCCGATGCAGCACGCGATCCACGCGGGTTTGCTATTAAGTTCTACACAGAAGAGGGAAACTACGATCTGGCAGGTAACAATACCCCTGTGTTCTTCATTCGGGACCCCTTGAAGTTCCCTGATTTCATCCACACACAGAAAAGGAATCCTGCTACCAACTGCAAGGACCCGAACATGTTCTGGGACTTCCTTTCCCTCACTCCGGAATCTATCCATCAGGTCACGATCCTGTTCTCGGACAGGGGTACGCCTGCAACTTACCGCAACATGAACGGCTACTCGAGCCACACATACAAATGGTACATTGAAGATGGGGATTACGTCTGGGTACAGTACCATTTCAAGACTGACCAGGGGATAAAGAACCTGACCCGCGAGGAAGCGGATAAATTAAGCGGCAGCGACCCGGACCATGCTACAAGGGACCTCTATGAAGCTATCGAGAGGGGAGACTACCCTTCCTGGACACTTGAGATGCAGATCATGACACCGGAGCAGGCCAAAGAATACCGGTTTGATATCCTTGACATAACCAAAGTCTGGCCACACGGTGATTTCCCGACAATCAAGATCGGAAAGCTGGTGCTGAACCGGAACCCGGACAATTACTTTGCAGAGGTGGAGCAGGCAGCCTTCAGTCCCGGTAACCTGGTGCCGGGAATCGCGATCTCGCCAGACAAGATGCTGCAGGCAAGGGTATTTTCCTACCACGACACTCACATCCACCGACTTGGGCCTAACTACCACCTGATCCCTGTGAACAGACCAAAGAACGCACCTGAGCTTAATTATCAGCGTGACGGATTCATGCGCATTGATGCCAATGGTGGTAGCGGACCCAATTACTGGCCCAACAGTTTTGGCGGACCTGAGCCATATCCGGATGCTCTGGAGCCGGAATTTGAAGTATCCGGCCCGGCAGCACGTACGCCTTATAACCATCCCAACGATTATTTTGTACAGGCAGGCAACCTGTATCGCAACGTTATGGACGATCAGGCCCGTGCGAATCTGGTAGGCAATATTGTATCACATCTATCAGGTGCACAAAAGCGTACCCAGTTAAGGCAGACAGCTCTGTTCTTCAAGGCTGACCCGGATTATGGAAGCCGGGTGGCCGAGAGGCTGGGACTTGATATAAAGGAAGTAGAGCGTCTTGCTGATATGACCAAAGAGGAACGTGCAAAAGCGACTGAAAAGTAAAACTGCAGTACGATGAAATGTTTTATAACCACCGTGAAACTGAAATATCCTGATTTCCAATCAATTCTGGTTTCACGGTGGTTACTACTACCGCTGCTATTACTTCTACTGCCATTGCCACTACACTGAAGAGAATAGCAGGAAGATTTCATTCCCAGACCTCCTTATGAGTATGCTTAGGACTTATGCAATTGGTTCAAACAATTCTTATTATTGCCTTCAAGGCAACTGATCAAACTGCTAAAGATCTTGATCCAGACATAATTAATAATTCCGGTGAACGTTACTATTTGAATTCTCAAGGTTTATTTCCTGAATCAAGAGCAGAAAAAATAATCAAGTGTATCATCAGGCATAATAATACAACATCAGATGCAATATATCAAGGCTGAGATAGCATCCTTTATATTCTTTTAATTGTAATACTTCTAAAGTCAGGTAGTGAATTTTAACACAATGGACAGAATTGAAGTGTTATTCGTACAAAGTTACATCATAAAGAGGTTTCATGCAAACTTTAGTCATATGCATTGACAGGGACAATGATCTTGGTGAAAAAGCAAATGTTATCACTCCACTCATAGGACGTGAAGATAACATCGATGCAGCAGTGAAACTTGCAACTGCAGATCCGGAGGATTCCGACAGCAATACGATATTTGGCGGTGTCAATGTTCTTGATGAACTGCTTGCAAAGGGACTGGATGCCCAGATCATCACATTTGCAGGTGACAAGAATGTGGGCGTTATATCAGACCAGAAGATATCTGCCCAGCTGGATGCATTCCTGAGCGAGAATGAGATCACAAATGCAATATTCATATCTGATGGAGCAGAGGATGAAACACTCATCCCCATCGTTCAATCCCGTATCAAGATCGATTCGGTCAAGCGTATCGTGGTAAAGCAAAGTGCAAACCTCGAAAGTACTTACTATATCCTGAAAAATGCACTGAACGATCCGAAAATATCGCAGACCTTCTTTGTTCCGCTGGGACTTGCAGCACTTATCTATGCAATTTTTCTGCTGGCAAGATACCCCGAAGGTGCAATTATTGGCATTTCGGCTGCGATCGGCATGTACATGCTTTACAGGGGATTTAACCTCGACCAGCCATTCGCTCTTTTGAGAGAGAAAATGAAGGATTCCTTTTACGAAGGCCAGATGACCTTTGTCACTTACACAATAGCTGCTATCCTCGGAGTGATCGCCACTATGATAGGAGCTGTGACGCTCTGGCAGTACTACATTACAGGAGGTAGCTGGTACTATGGAATAGTTACCCTCATTACCGTTTTCATTAATGTCACCATCTGGTGGTACGTTATAGCCATCCTTTTTGCAGACATCGGGAAAATGGTCGACCAGAAGATCAGCGAAAGTTTTACAATAAAAGAGATTTCTCCAGCCCTTTTCATAATAGCAATTGGTCTGCTTTTCTGGGGTGCAAGCACCTATATTCTCTCAGTAAGCGCTTTTACCGGCGATACGACAAGCAATGAACTGAGCCTGCAGTATTTTGTTTATTCCGTAGTCGGCGCTATACTGATCGCCCTTCTCGGCATCAAGATATCCATGACCAGTCCATCACCTGAGAAGCTCCCGAAGAAAGGAAAGGGTAAAACTAAAAAATAATAAGACCGAGTACCACAATGAAAATCGATGCAGCAGTACTTGGTGGTGTTGGATTCTCATCTTTTATAGAAGGATCTGCAAAGATCGTTAATACACCTTACGGGGATGTTGGTGTATACATCATCGAACTGAATGATAAGACCATAGCAATAGTCCCGAGGCATTCCGGAGCTGTTGAGCATGTTCCTCCCCATATGATCAATTACCGTGCTAACATCTGGGCGATAAAGGAGCTTGGTGTGGAAAAGATAATAGCCACCAATTCAGTAGGAACCATGAAAGGTCACAACATTGGCAGTTTTGTCATCCCTGATGATTTTATCGATCTCACCAAGAGCCGCATATCCACATTCTATGACAAGAACACAATTCATGTTGATATGACAGAACCATATTGCCCCCAGATCAGCAAGTGTCTTATGGATACACTTGAGAAGAAAGGGCTTGACTATACCAGAGGGACATACGTTTGTACCGAAGGACCACGCTTTGAGACCCGTGCAGAGATCAAAATGATGAGCATGATCGGGGATATTGTAGGCATGACAGGACTTCCGGAAGTTGTCCTTGCACGTGAACTGGAACTATGCTATGCATCCATTTGCACCATAACGAACCAGGCATGCGGACTGACCGAGAACAAGATAACAGCCGACGAGGTCGTTGTTGAGCTTGGCACGACGCAGGACATCCTGCTGGAAGTGCTAACCGATGTCATTGACTGCATTCCTGCAACACGTGAATGTGAATGCATGAACGCTACGCAAGGAGCACGTCTTTAAGTTAATTCTAGCCGAATTGAAGCTTTAGAATAACTAAAAGCAGAAGAAGAAGAAGAAAATAAAAATGGATTATGCAATATCCTTTGATGTATCAATATTGATGCCTTCTGAGACATTGAACTTGATAACATCTGTTTTAGGTGCCATTCCACGTATCTTTGGGATCGAAAGCTTGCTCATGATCTTATCAGGATGCCTTTCAACATCTACATCAAAGATAACATCTGATGCATTGAGAATCTCATTTTCAGCCTGTTCATCATGACTTCCTTTCAAAGAATAAAGGAATGTAATGCTGTTGGCCTCTTTTGTGGTCTCATAGAGAAGATTGATCAGACGCTTGAGAAGTCCCGGATTCACATTGAGGTTCATGAAGAACGAGAAATTATCAAAAATGATGTTGATCTCTTCGCCCTGTGAATCATTCAGGATGGTGCGTAAGTTATATTCGGCGTACTCTATGATCTTGGAATCAATGTGCCCATTACCCAGATGATCGACCATGTCTCCCATGGAAGTGAAATAATACTCACTATAGATGTCCACAAATATGACATTCGAAGGATCAAGGTTCTGGTTCATGATATCACTGCGGACATATTTAGGTCTGCGTCCAGTGGTAAAGTAATAGGTTTTACGGGACTGTGTGAACTCGTAAAAGAATACTTCAGACATGGATCTTGGATCTGCAGAGAAATAGACCATGGAGTTTAGAGGAAGGCCACCTCCAAGGGTCCTGTCCAATACGTAGATACCAGTTGGAACAACAACAGGACCATTATAGACATTCTTTTGGACGTCCCTTACCTCATTTGTTACGCGGATCTCCCCGACGGCCTTTGTTTCAGTTACAGGAGCAGTTTCCTTCGGGACGGTACGTAGCTCAAGCTTCCTGCGAACCTGGGACTCTTCTGCAAGAGATATCTCCTGTTCTGCCGCTACTTTATGTTGCGACGTCCTTGGAGTTATTATTATTTCCGTACCTACAGAAAGCTGGCTTGACATTGTTATCCCACTCCGAAATTATACGACCAGGTTAGATATACTCAATTGAATGTAGGCATGTACATGCATATAAAAGGTATGAACACATATGGCCACATGAAGTACACTCATTGTGAAATTACAAGGATTAACATTGTTTATATACAAGTACATCTCTTTGAAACCCGAAAATGACTCTGTGGACATTTCTCAAGGCTGAAAAGGCCAAGGTCATTGTAATGGCCATTAAAGACAGGAAACGTCTTCCCCAGTTTACCGGAGAGCTTATCCTGAGAAAGACAGACGCAGGACCGCGTCCACATAAGTTCCGGATCTTCAGGGACGAGAAGGATGAACTAAGGCCACCTGAAGAGTTCATAGACCTGCTACGGATGTCAGAGCGTATTCTCATCGACATCGAAAGCGAGAAGAAGGGAGAGGGAGATGTTAAGGAACTGCTTGCAGGTTTCCATCTTGGTTGGGAGCATGCACATGTGTGCAGGTTCTGCCTTTTGAAAAAGAGATTCAACTTTATCAATAAAAAATCCATCAAATACCATCATGAGCTTATTTGCGAGGAGTGTGCAAAAGAAGAACTGGACCGTGCACTTCGAAATGCCCATAGCTATTTCGGAGATGAAGCAGCAGAACGAATCCAGCAGATCATGCTCAACACACGGGACCTTGACCGCACAATAGGCATGTTGAGTCCGGAGGACCTTGACCTTGAGTACACACGGTTTGATACGATAGAGGCCCAGACACAGCTCACGCAGATCAGGATAAAGGACATCCCCCTGTCAAATAAGTTCAAAAAGATACTATTAAAGAAGTCCGATACCCTGTTGCCGGTACAATCTCTGTCGGTGGAAAAAGGACTGTTAAAGCGTAAGAACCAGCTTGTGACATCGGTAACTGCTACCGGAAAGACGCTCATTGGAGAGATAGCCGGTATTGAGAACATCATACGTGGTCAGGGGAAGATGCTATATCTTGTACCGCTTGTGGCATTGGCGAACCAGAAGTATGACCAGTTCAACAAGAGGTATTCTGAACTCGGCCTTAAGGCTTCCATAAGAGTGGGAAGTTCCAGGATACGGACATCGAAGACAAAGTCCATGCGAAGAACACTTGATTCGGACATCATTGTGGCCACATATGAAGGTCTTGACTACATACTAAGGTCAAAGGATTCCGACCTTCTGGGCCAGATCGGCACTGTTGTTATCGATGAGGTCCACATGATCGAGGATTCCGAGCGTGGCCATAGGGTGGACGGACTTATCGGAAGGCTGAAGTACGTTGCATCGGGAGCACAGTTCATCTATCTTTCAGCCACCGTGGCTAAACCGAAACTGCTTGCGAAAAGACTTAATGCCGAGCTTGTGGAGTATGAATACAGGCCTGTGCCCATTGAGCGCCACCTGCTGTTCTGCCCGGAGAGCAACAAGATCAGGCTTATGTCAAAGCTTGTGCGGGACGAGTATGCCAAAACATCCTCTAAAGGCCATAAGGGCCAGACGATAATTTTTACGAACTCACGAAGGAACTGCCATCGAATAGCTCAGGCACTTCCAATATCGACCGCCCCTTACCATGCAGGCCTTTCCATGCAGGAGAGGAAGAAGGTAGAGAGACGTTTTGAGAAAGGAGAGCTACCTGTCGTGGTCACAACAGCTGCACTTGCAGCAGGTGTTGATTTCCCTGCATCACAGGTGATATTCGAATCCCTTTCAATGGGTATCGAATGGCTTACCATGCAGGAGTTCCTGCAGATGCTGGGACGTGCAGGAAGACCGGATTTCCATGACAGGGGTGTGGTAGTGGTGCTTGCTACGCCACAGAAGAGCTATACAAGCGAGCAGAACGGCACTGAGGAAGAGGTTGCCATCAAGCTCCTTAACGGAGAGATGGAGCACACCGATGTGGAATATGGCGAAGAGGAACAGATGGAGGAGATCCTGGCTACTGCTGCGGTGACATCGTCCAAGCGTGACCTTGAGGCGATACACAAAGCTATGCTTGCAAACTATTCATTGAAGGCACTGCTTTCAAGGCTACAGAAAAAGAAGTTCCTGAACATCAAGGGGGACAATATCGCACTTACGAAGTTCGGAAGCATTGCTGCCGGACATTTCCTTTCCGTTTCAAAGGCATTCCTGATACGGGATGCAGTGCTTTCCGATCACAGGCCGGTGGAGATAATAACCAACCTGGAGTTCTTTGAAGCGGTCTATTTCAAGTACGCAGCCCAGATATCTACTGCACTGAAGATCAACATGCCTTCAAGGGTGTTCCAGGGCGCTTCCATGGACATTGTGCTTGAGGGTGAGAACCTTTCCAGGCTTGAGATGAAGATGCAGGACCAGATCCTGAACTTCGCTACTGATTTCCTGACCTGCGGTTGCAAGGAAAGTCCTTACTGCGGTTGTCCTGAGAGATTGTTCTCGGAGAAGATCATTGACCTGAGGGTTGACGGTTATGACCCAATACAGATCGTGAACTATCTTGAGGATAAGTACGGCATCACTGCCTACCCGGGAGACCTGCTGGGATACCTGGATGATGCGATACGCAACCTTGATGCTGTTGAAAGGATCGCAAAGGCTTATTCCAAAAAGGACCTGGCAAATTCGGCGAGGCATCTTAAGAAGCTTATCGTGGGATGAAGACCGCACTTTGAATTAATGATAACAAAACCTTTTAATGTATGTTAACAATTACTTTTCCAAATTAGGTACGGCTTTTGAAGGATATATGACCATGACAGAAGAGAAAAAAAATCCTGAAGGTAAAGTGACAAAGAAGTTGAAGATCGAGATCAGGAAACCTGAGGACTTCAAACAGGTTTATGCCATCGGTGCACTTGGCGGACACAGCCCTTATGATTTCAGGATCGGCTTCTACAATGACAGCCCAAAGGGATTCGACAAGTCATCTAATTCACAGGTGGTCCAGAGAAGCATTGAGACAGAAGTGATACTCTCACCTCTTGCGGCACTGGAGCTTTCCCACTGGCTTGAGCAGCACATCCGCGACTACGAGGCGATGTTTGGACCGATCACCAGAGTGCAGAAGCAGCCACCAAAAATGAAGCAGCCTGAGGATACATCCGAGATACAGGGATACATCTAAAACTAAAGCTAAACTTGAAGAAGTTAGCTGCATACTACTATAAGGACAGTTGATAAGGGGTTCTAATCGGCAGTAATAAATAGTAGGTTGGACAGTTTACCTTTTCCAATACGTAGTAATACATATTGCAGATCATATTGTTTATTATCTTTGAATAATGAGTGTGAGGATACGATCTTGTTCCCAAATAAGAAAGTTCAGAAATTGGTAGGATCTAAGGTCCAGGTAGAGATGAAAGGCAACCAGCATATTCTTGAAGGTACATTAGAAAGTGCTGACGATTACCTTAACCTTCACCTTGTGGACACTGTTGAGATAGCTGACGGACAGCGCCTGCGCTCTCTTGGTTCCGTTGTATTGAGAGGTAACAACATAATCCTGATCATCCCTGTAGAGAACTGAAAGCTTTTATTTTCCGGACATAAACCATGGAAATAGAAGAAAGAACTCTTAAACTGATAAGCGATAGCAAAGACGGTGTCTACCAGAACGAACTCTGGAAGATGCTGGAGATCGACAGCCGCAAGTGCTCAAGGGTCATCACCAAGCTGATGAACTCGGATCTGATCATCCGTGAGTCTGCGGTCAATAACGGCGCAAGGACCTATTTGATCAAAGTAGTTGCACCAGAAGAGGAATCCTATGATCTCCTTCTCGCAGGAGAGATGTTCTCCCCCTGCGCAGGCTGCAGATTAGCCTGCCAGCCCGAGATCTGCGAACTACTATCCACCTGGATCAACCAGTTAACCCTGGAAGACGAGATAAAAAAAGACGAAGAATGACCCTTCGGCCGAAAGCTTTATATTGCTAACGTACCTACTAGGGTCGCTTCAAGGTAAGCAAAAAACAGCGTGCTCCGGTAGTGTAGTCCGGTCAATCATTCCGGCCTTTCGAGCCGAAGACTCGGGTTCGAATCCCGGCCGGAGCACCAACTTCTTGTTTATAATCCCACTTATTTTGATTTAAGTTACATATTGATATGATTTATATTCTATATTAAGCATTGCTTCATTAAATTATTCTTCTCGATCAGTTTAACATATGGCATCTGATTATTGCACATGCGCGCACGCATAACTTATTCCCAAAATGCTGCGACATATTACATTTATACCTTTCAAAGTTTGAAGTATCCCAAATACCGTGATATTAAACTTATTTAATTAATTTTATAAAGTTGTAAAAAGCAAGCAGTTTTAATTTATTCAAACTGAAGGCAATACCTATTGAAAAATTGAATTTTTTACCTCAAACTATTGGGTATCCGGTTATATTATACTATGACGGATTGCTTTTTGATTTTTTTCTACATGATAGTATTCTTTCTTCTTTACATTTTTAAATATTTGATCCATATTCTGTATGTCTGTCAAACCAACTTCATCTGTGTGTTGCAAACCCATCTCATAGCTAAAATAAACCTCTTCACTGAAAATATCTATTCATTACCTACTTTTCCATGGATAAAGAACTTTAGATCTCTTAAAAGCCTTTAAATTGGATATTAGCAAAAAAGAAAACGGAATTTCTATTTCAATCAGCAATGAACTTCATTATCTAAAAAAATGCCATAGTTCATGCGCATTCTATCTCAGTCACTGCTAATGGAAATATTACTCTTATTAGCAAAGGACAATTTTACAGAAAGTACCTATCAGTCAGCATCCGGTCTTTGACCATTGCAAATGGGTATAGAACCATATTTATTCGCAAATTGGTTTATCATATATGCCTCATGTCTTTCCAGTTCAGATTTATGATACACTTTCCTGAGATAGATATTCAAAGACAGCCTCTTCGCATAGCCCGCCAAACCAAGATTCTTCCCAGAAGATTTGTGTTGCTTAAGCCTTCTACCAATATCTTCTGATTCACCAATGTAAATGATATCACTCTTACCATCAGGATAATCTAATGTCCAGTCCCATCCCCTTACATTTATCACATATACACCTGCTTTTTCAGCAAGTTTTTCATATATTGCACCGTTCCAATCAAATGGGCCTTCAAGTTTTTCAAATAAGTTTTTTAGGTGTCATGCATGGCATCTGTTTTATGTACGGCACAACTTCAATAAATTTATATGGAATGGGCCTAATTAAGTTTTGAAGGTAGTTTTATGATTGATATACTTACCCAAGACAAATTTGCTTCCGACCTCTCACATTATATAATATCCAAAGTTTCAGGAACTCATCTTAAAGATGAAACTGTTTCTGAAAAACCAAGCCGTATGTACCTTGTTGGAACTCTTGCAGCAAGAAAGAGTAGTGATGATAAAGTAGAAGATGAAAAAGCAGCATCTATACGTGCATCGAAACTAAAAGTGTCTTTTTTGGTAAAAAATAATAAAATTCAAAATAAACCTAAAATTACTATAAATGCACTTGGGAATGTTTACTATAATATCAAAAATATATCTGATGCTGAAGAAAATTTTGGCCCCAACTCAACCAAACAGGGTAAACAAAGCAAAAATCTATGGAAAAGATTGCCCTTTTCTAACACATACAAAATAGACTTATCAACTGAAAAAGAGATGCATCTCGATTTTTTTGATGTTCGTGAAAAAGCAAATTCTGATCCTTTGATTATCAGAAGTATAAATGACAATTTGTGGGCTGCAAAAGTATCGGTAAAGATTTCCGAATTTGACGATGAAAATAAATTAATTACTTTAAGCTATGAAAATACTGGAAAAGAACTTGTTAAAGATGAATCCTCAGAAAAAGCTTCGGATTCTACTAAAAAAAATGCGTTTGAAAACACTCTTTTCGATTGTAGACTTGAAGTTGATATCGACAACCTATCTACTGAAGAATTTGTTGATAATTATTCTTATGAAGGACATAAGCAACGATATTTTTATGATTTTCGAACGATGAATTGTCAGGCAAGTTGGGTGGATGAACAACAAAACAAATTTGTTACTGATCATTTTGCTCGCTTTGAACAAAAAAACATTTTACCAAGATCTAATATTTCGAATTTAAATCTCACATTTTCTAATTTGATGGAACTGGACACTTCAATAGGAACTCTGGATGCATTTGTTTCTGAAATGAAAAAATATAATGAGATCTACAAAAACAATATTCCTTCAGATGTATCAATAGATGAGTTTGAAGTTAGAAAAAGCAATGAAAATAGGCAAAGTACTTGGGGAGAACGAATATTTTATGCAGACAATTTTGAAAAACTCATTGCTCGGGTTGAAAAAGGAATTGAACTAATAAAATCAAGTAAAGATGTTCAACAATCTTTTCTTAAAACAAACAAAACATTTAACAATTACTATTCAACTAAAAATCCTTCAGTACCAAACGCTGGTTGGAGGTTGTTCCAGCTTGCCTTCTTCTTATCAAGCATCGAATCAATTTCGGAAGAAACTGATCTAGATACAACAGATGTTCTTCATGTGGATACTGGTGGAGGTAAGTCTGAGGCGTATTTTGCTCTTGTAATTTTTACTTCTTTTTATGAAAGAATTACTGGTAAAATAGAGGGAGTAAGCGCAATTGTAAAATTTCCACTTCGAATGTTATCGATTCAACAGCTTGAAAGAATCGCAAGCATCATAATTCATGCTGAAGAAATTCGTAAGCAAAATAATCAATTGTTCCCTGGTGTTCCATTCTCACTTGGGTATTATGTAGGCAGTAAAAGTGATGATTTTCCAGATTTGTATTCGAAAGTGAGAAACAATCTTTATGATCATAACAAAATAATATCTCCTGCGCCGATTTCTTCAATTTTGTCTATATGCCCATTATGTTCATCAAATTCAAAGGGCAATATTCAATTAAAGGAAGACTCTGCAAAAAAAACAATTATTCATCAATGTGATAACTGCAACAAACAATTTTCTATATACCAAAGTGATAGGGAGATTTTTAGATGGAGACCAACTGTTATTGTCTCAACCGTTGATAAGTGGGCAAGTTTGTCACAACAGAGAAGAGCTCGTAACCTCTTGGGGGGAGCTGGAAGTATGTGTCCAGATAATCATGGATTTATTCCTTCAGGGGACAAATGTGAAGACAAAAAGGAAGAAGAATTTCAATGCACTAATATTGGTGAGTTTACACCTAGTATGAGTGGCCCTCGTCTTTCTATCCAAGATGAAATGCACTTATTAAAAGAAGGATTTGGCACAATTTCTTCTCATTTCGAAGGATTGATTGAAGCAATAGTCGAGGAGAGATCTGGTCGTAAAATGAAGCATATTGCAATGAGTGCAACTCTAAACGGAGCGGAAAAACAGATCAAAGAACTTTATAATAAAAAATTCTTTGTAATTCCTGGTAGATGTCCAGAAGGTGCAGGCAGTGAAAACGATTTTTTCTTTGAACAAAGAGATGGCCCAAAAAGAATCATTTATGGCTTAAAACCAAATTTAAGGGATAACCATTATGCTTCTTTGAGAACATTGTTGCACTATGCAGAATTTATAATTACTTCACAAAAAGAACTTAATTCTAATTCATCTAAATTTTGTGCTAAGTATGGAATAACAAATAGTAAAGAGGCACAGAAACTTTTGAATCATTATCTTGTACCACTTACGTATCACATTAAAAAACAAGATGTTTATGATATGGGACGATTAAAAGATGCAGTTGTTAATGATGCATTAAAAAAGAACGAGTTTAATAATTCTGATATTCAGGGTATAGTATTGACAGGTGATAGTGAGCTCGAAGATTTAAAGAAAGCAATTGATAAAGTTCGTGATTTTGTCTTCAATTATAACCCTTCTGCAGTTGATATGGATGGAATTCAGTTTGAACCAATATATTCTAATTCTGTTGTTTCACATGGGGTTGATCTAGATGAACTTAATTTTATGGTATTCCAAGGCTTACCATATTCAACTTCAGAGTATATTCAAGCACTTTCCCGTGTAGGAAGAAAGCATTTGGGTATGATTTTACTGTGGTTTTATCCTAATCGTGTCAGAGATGAAAGTTTTTATCGAAACTTCAATAGATATCACAATTCTTTAGATCATGAAGTCCGTCCAATTCCAATAAATAGGTTTTCAAAATTAGGTTTGTTGCAGACAATGAATTCTGTTTTTTGTGCAGGTATTCTCAACTATCTATCAAATGAAAAAGGTAAACCACTTTACAAGAAAAAAGATATTTTAAATTTAAAAGATGATGATATTGAAGAACTAATAAATTTTATATACAATGTTTATGGGGATCGTATATTAGATATTGACGTTCGAACAGAGGTCGAAGAAAGACTAAACGAGATCAAACTTGGAAAAGATAAAGAGGATACTTTTTTCCCAAATATTCTCACGAAAACGGGCCATCCGTACTACCGTACACAATCTGGAATGAGGGGTATGCAAAAAAATGTAGCACTTGAGCTAAATAACAGGGATAAGATGCTGTTGGACAAAATGGAGGTGTAAATATGAAAAATAAATATATTCATGACATCGCCGAAAGTAGTTGCTTTTTTCAAGGACATAAAGGACAATTTTTTTCACGAAAATATGGTCAATATTTGAGTTTTGAAGTAAGTCTCAACTTTTATGATTTTGTAAATGATTTTAATTCTGAGAGGTATAAACCTATATTTAGTAAACTTATTAACAAAAAAATTTCACAGAGAAAGGCAGACGGTGGAATGTTCCATGAAATAATTCCTGATGATTTAATAATCAAAAAAATTAAACTTGTTGATGACGTGGATGAAGAAGGTGCATCAGGTGTTTTCAAAATTTCACCATCAAGTGCTATTTGTAAAAAAGACGGCTGCTATCAATATTTTGAAATGAATAAAGGAAGAACGTGTGGTCACAAAAACAATGATCCTTGGGAACAATTTACATTTCTTGCTTTTTGTGATGAATGTGGAAGACTTTTACCTCTTCACTATATGACAAATATTAAAGATGATTGTAAGAAATGTGGTGGTAAGGGAACACTTCTAAAGTTAGGATGGAAAGGTAAAGACAAAATTGGATCATATAAAGTACAATGTACAAAATGTCATGATGAACAAGGTCTCTATTTTTATAAATGCGATCACACAATTCGTAAAACTGGAGAAGTTTTGTCAACAAAAAAACCAAAACAATTCCGTGGGGTTCCTGCAAGATCTGGAGCAATTGTTCATCCTTATGTGATTTCAATTCCTGATTTATCAAAGAAAAGCAATACCGATAAAAAAAGTAATACTAATGACATATTATTGTCTGAAGCATTTAATTACTTTTTTAGTTCTTTGAAAGAGGAATCAAAATTAAGTCTTCCTGAATTCAAAAGTGCATTATCAAATGAAGAAGAATTTTGGAACATGTCAAAAATTAAAGAGATTTTTGAGGATGTTTGTGATGATCTTGATTTGAATCTAAAAATTGAAGAGCACAATCAACTTCATCATAACCCATTCTTAACATTTGTTCAAAGAGTATTAAAAGAGTCTAAATCTCGAATTGATGATGGTGCTGATGAGGTCAAAATTAAAAACAGATATGGCATTATCTATATTGAAAAGGTTCTTGAATCTGTACAAAACATACATTTTAGTGAAAATGATCTTCAATGCTCAAATTTACTTTATTCTGTAGATCGAAGCAAAAAAGAAGAACCTTCTTGTAAACCAGACGATTTTTCTACTTGGTTGAATAAGTTTGGATTATACAAAATTGTTCATTTTTCAGATATAAAAATTATTCAGGCACTTTTAGGAATAATTGAAGGTTCAACTAGAAGAGACCCTGTTCTTTTTAGGACGATTGAGACTGGTGCCTCAAATAAGCAGAAGCCTACCGTTTTTGCAAGGGATTTCATTACAGAGGGTGTATTGTTCCAACTTGATTTTGATAGAATATTGCAATGGTTACATGCTAATAAAGAACAAATAGGATCTACATGTGACATACAAGTTCCGAAAGGAGTTGATGCATACACACATTTCAGAAATACTGTCCTAAATGATGACAAATGTAAAGAAGCAGTTAACACTCTATTGCATACATATTCTCATATGTTGATCCAACAATCAACAATTGATACTGGGTTGGATATCAGCAGTCTTTCTGAAATCATTTGTCCGTATACCAGTTCAATTTTCATTTATTCTACAAACAGTATCAATATTGGTGGTTTAGAATTTACATACGAATACCACTTAGAAGACTGGTTTAGTAGAGTGAAAGAGTTGGCAGAAGATTGTCCTCAAGACCCTGCTTGTATGTATGATGAAGGGGGAGCATGCAATTCGTGTAGTTACATTCCTGAATTTGTCTGTTACAATTTTAACCAAGGGCTTGATAGATCGACATTGGTTGGGAACTCTGAACGCTTTGGGAAAGGTTACCTGTTATGATTATTAATCCAAATATCGAAGAAGTAATCTGTAATCATATTCAGGATTTCTTATGCGATTCAAAAGCTAGCAGCATTAAAGATATTCGTCAACAATATACTTCTTCGATACCGATTACCAAAGCAGAGTTCATAAATACTGTCAAAAATGGAATTGATAGTGGTACTCTTGCTATGGTTATTAAAAAAAATCCTTGGGAAGACTCTGTTGTTAGGCTCATAAAACCCTTTCAACTACCAAATTTTAAAACTAAAACATCAATTGTAATTTCCAGACCACGATTAAGGGAATTAAGCCTTGAAAGCATTGAAAAAAGGAATAATCAGATAGATAGTGTTGATTGTTTTCGTAAAATAATTCGTTCTACTAAGACATGTCTTCGAATTTGTTCACCATTTATAGAAGAAAATGTTTTAGATGACTCTTCTTTTCCAGATTTAAGAAAGTTGTTGTCTGATGCACTAAAAAGAGATGTGGAAATTAGATTACTGACAAGAGAACTATTCAAACGACCTAAAATCCGTGGAAATGAAGTTCAATGGTTAATTGATATGGCAACAGATCTGGGAAAAGTGGATAATTTAAAAATTATAGACTATCACTTTAGTGAAAAGCATGTAATTTCTAGTACTCATGCAAAACTCATAATTGCTGATTTTGATATGGCATATGTTGGAAGTGCAGAATTACGCATGAACAATCTCGTTGCGAATTTTGAAGTCGGATGTTTAATTGAAGGTATTCAGGTATTTGGAATCTGTGAAGTTTTTGATTTTATGTTTTCGCAAGGGAGTGTTTGGAAATGAATCAAGATGAGATTTGTTCTGTGGAATATAAATGTATTTTAGGTAAAGAAAACGAACTCCAATAGTCGATTATTTCTAAAAATACAGAGGATAAACTGTCTCCGATTTCACTGAGCATTCTTGATTCTATATTATCAAAAAAATCATCAAAAAAAGTAACCATTATATTTTCACAAGGGCCTTTCAATATGTCTGCCCTTGCATCATGTTTATTTGCATATGATTCAAAAAGTGATGTTTTGATTGGAACTTCGAGATTTCAGTTCAATGAATCGTTCAATAAAAGTACGGATGTTTATTTTTCTTTAATGTATAAAAAACTCGTTAATGGTTTGCAGTCTAGCTCATTATATTTTTATCACGATGTTTTGTGGTGTAAAGGGATTATTGATGAAGACACAAATGAAATAACTGAATTTGAAGTTTCAAAGAGGCCAAAATATGGAACTAGAAAATACAAAAATGAATATGATTCTAATGTAAGTAACAACTTATCAAATGGCAATTTTCAGACAATGCCTAAGATTGTTTCGATTCCAATTACAGATATATCTCCAGCATCTGTTATTTCTGAAAAAACGATTAAATTCGAAAAAGACAACTATCAACTAAATAATTTCAATCCGAAATTGATAATATATGAATCAATAAACGAGAGGAAGTATAATTTTGAAAATCTTATTCGCTTAATAAACAGATCTTGTGAGATGGATACTAAACTGGTTTTACATTTTTCATGGCCTTATCTTAAAGGGTTAGCATCCTTTTTGGACAAGATCAAAGACAATAATGAAATAAATATAATTCATTTGGGAAAACAATTTTGTCTTGAATCACGTAATCGTTTTGAAAAACCTCCATCTAGTATTGTTAACTTATCGTTAGAAGGAGATCTATGGGATTTATACTATCCAGAAAACACATCATTATTGTATAGCATAATTTTACCTCCGCTAAATACTAGTTCGAACTACATATCTAAAGATGATATTATTCAGTGGGATTGGCCTCTTGATGTACAGCTAAAAAATATCCGTGATCATCTTAATACTGAAAAAATTGAGAAAAAGGAAAGAAATTTGATAAGTTTTCCGCCAATGCTCAATAGTTTTCTTTTACCATCTGAAATTAAAACCAGTTGTATTAAAAATGGATCTTGGATGACTCTTCCTATAGATCAAATATTTTCTACAACTATGAAAGAAAAGAATCACTCAGTTAGTACATTTTGTGGGCTATGCTCAGAATTGAATAATTCTAGGGATATCGGGTATGAATTCAGGAATTTATTTTCAACTTCTGCAATCTCAAAACGGACACTTTTTCAAAGTTACATAGTTGAAACATTGAACAAAGGGCTCGAGATTAACAATCCAAAAACAGATGTGAATGATAGTAATAAGTCCATTTTAGTAGCAAATTTATATCCATATTTAGCAACACAATCATCTTTTATTGATTCTATACTTTATCTTGTCAAATCGATGAAAAACCTGTTGAATGCACAAAATATTCCTAAATTAATGTATAAAAACAGTGAATTATATTTAATATTTGGAGACAAATCAAAGGTACTAATTTATCAACAAGGCCTCTTTCAAAGATCAAGTACAAAAAAACTAAAAAAAATGTTTGCATCTTCTTCGATTATCAGGTTAGAAACGTATTATGAAAATAATGAATTCAAAGTTATTATTTCCACAAAAAATTCTGTCAGGTATTTAAGGTATAATGAGGATGTCAAGAGGGCATGTAGGGATACATTTGATAGTTTTGTGCTATATAATTTGACAGTACAGAAAAACGGTTCTTTTTATGAAAAGACAGTATTAAATATCGATTTCGATCAAAAATTTAATAAATTCCAGAACAGTTTGAAATTAAATGTTGAATTACAATACAGAGATAGAGATGCTCGTTCAAAATCTTTGCATGAACTAGATATTTTGTATTGCAAGCTTTCAAAAATGTTGACCCTCCCAATTGGTTTAATCCAAAATACAGAATTATTAATTCCTGGTCCACTTCCTTTCCACACAGTTTCAGATAATGATATTTTGATTTCACAAGGGTATGATTCTCTCTTACTTCCATTCAAGAAGGTGACTTTTTTTGGATATCCTGGAGCAAATTTCAAACAATTATTGTATCAAATAAGTTTATATGATGCTCTTCTTTCAGAAAAACGAACTATTATTTCTGATAAAGATTTATCATTTTCAGTAAATAATACAAGTGAAAGTAAACGATTTCAATTGCCATCTACTCAAAATTCATTTGTGGACAATGCGAATGAAATTAACGATGATTCGCCAATTGACACTTTAATAAGGGATGAAATTTTGTCATCATTTGGCAACAATGATCTTGAAAAAGATGAAATTAGAACAATTCAAGATCTTTGGACTGAACTAAAATGGAAATCTAACACAGAAGGTATTCAGAATTCAGTTGAATCTCATGCTTGTAAAGAACAAATTGAGTTTCTTGTTAAGTATGACACAGATGAAACTGGCACTATCTCCTTCCCTATAAATACATTGATTAGAAAGAAAGTCAGTGATGATTACATTCTTTTACCTGTGGATGAACTCGTTGAAGGCGATTTAATATTTTATATCCAAGGTGTTGAAAGGGAAAGTATTGAAAATTACTTATTAAAGACATTAATGAGTGAAGATGAAATGGCTCTTGAAGCAATATTGGAGCCTTTGGTAAATCTAAAAACGTTTTATGATGTGTTGAATTCTTTAGACTACAGAAAGAAATATGATGAAACAAAAATGAAACGCTTATATTGGTTATCTCTTCAACAGAAAGAAAATTTATTTAATCTCGTGGGTTTTCTGTTAGATAAAAAATGTTTGTCAGAAGAAGAATTTAACAATTTATTCTTTAATAGCATTTGGAATGAAATTGGTCCTGAAAAGGTACTTGATATTTTTAGTGAAGGGAATAACAAAATCACTAAAAAAAAGCTATATTCTTTAGCAATGGAATTAGGTTTAGTTTCTTATAAAGAAGCGTCTTTTAAAGTATTGTGTTCTGCAAGAATCAATGAACAAAAGCACTATTCATTCCATAATGTGAACAATTTACTGGTAATTGGTAAATTAATTGGGAATTCAGATGTTATTGAAAATTATCAATTCATCAATAAAAAAGGGTCATTAATTGGTAGATTCTTAAGAATGTTTGGTTTTTCATTGAGAAGGGTAGCTAGTGGAAATAGTAGACTGTCTGATCCAATTGATGATGCTATCAGTGAAAAGCTTAAAAAGTGTTTAATCATAAAAAGAAACAGTTGATAATTGCCATATAATCCTTACCACATCAAAAATTGTATATTGGAGCAACTAGTTTACCCAATAGCACTTTTGTTTAATTCAGTCCTCAAAACATATTCATCAATAAGGGAAAAATAATGGACAAGAAATCAATTTTATTGGTGGAACCTAATTTTCCATACCCAAAGAAAAGTAAAAATAAGGCGAATTCAGTTCATAAAAACTTTATTCCAATTGGTCTCTTGAAAATAGGTAGCTAGTGCAAGAGTAGAGGATGCTATGTAAATCTGGTTAGGGGCAACAAGTCTAAAACAGAATTAAAGAGAGACTATGAAACGATAATGATCACGACTTTATTCACTTATTGGTCTGATAATGTTTGGAAGTGTGTTTCTCATTATAGAAATGAATTCCCGAAGTCTAAGATCATTATTGGTGGTATCTATGCCACTTTACATCATAAGATGGATTATTTCAAAAAACAATTAACACAATATGAAGCAGAAGTTTTTGTGGGACTTAATAGTGAAGCAGAAGAGGCTATGCCTGATTATTCTCTCATAGACAACGTAGATTATCATGTAATGCATGGGATGAGGGGCTGTATTAGAAAATGTTCATTCTGTGGTACTTGGAAAATTGAACCCAAAAGACTCGATAAAACACCTGAAAGAATCAGTGAAGAGATTTTGGCAGCTGGGAAAAATAAAGTTATCTTTTTTGACAATAATTTTTTGGCAAATAAGCACATAAAGGAAGTACTGGTAGCACTATCCGAAATACGAATCAATGGGAGACCAATTATTTATGAATCACAAAGTGGATTTGATGGTAGACTACTAGAAAATGATCCTGACATTGCAATTTTACTAAAAAAAGCAAGATTTACAAATGTCAGAATTGCGTGGGATGGTGCGATTTCTGACAAGCAAACGATTGCCATGCAGATAAAACATCTTATTGATGCTGGATACAACAGCAAAGATATTTTTGTATTCATGATTTACAACTATGAAATTCCGATTGATGAGATGATTGAAAAAATCAAATATTGTTTTAAGTGGGAAGTTCAGATTACAGATTGTAGATACCGCCCACTAAGTATTAAAAATGACAATTATGACCCTCACAAATGGAGATCTGGACAAAGCTCGAAAGATTATTTCATTCATGAAAATTGGTCTGACTCAGATGTAAGGCTTTTTAGAAAACTAGTACGTATTCACAATATTTCTGTGAGATATGTTTTGTCTAAACTTAAAAATCCTGACAAAATCTGGACCGAAATGAAAGGAATAAACAAGCCATTAGAATTGCTAGATTTCTACAAAGACAAAATAGGGTATAATAAAGATATGGAAAAATGGAGTGCAATTCGCTCAACTTACAAATTTTTTGGATTAGGAAGGCCAACGAGTTATGATCAAATTCAATCGAATGAAAAGATGATTGAGCACATCAAACTAATGAATCAAGTAAGAACCAGATGTAAAAAATTCGACTTAACACTTTCTTTAAAAAATCTGAACATTAAACAGCAAAGACAAAAGCTTTTGGATATGTATGATTGGTGTGATATTTATTCAACATACCGTTTTTTTGACCTTGATAGACCTCCTGAATTTTCTGCAATTCAATCAGACAAGGATATATTGGAATTGATTGAACGAATGAATAAAGCAAAGAGTTTTTGCGTTAAAAATGGGTTTGATATTTCTTTGAAGGGACTCGAGATGGAAGATCAAAAGGAATATCTTTCTATATTTTTATTATTTTCTTCTTTCCTTTGAAATCAGAAGGTTTTGTTATTAAGATTTTGACAAAATTAATCTTCTTCTGATTTAGAGTATTAATCAGGATTACTATTTCAGAAAAATACCAATGTTCATTAGTAACAAATCTAAGTTTTGGGTATCATGAAACAAAAATAAAAATTTTAAAATAAAATAACTTAAACTGGACTCATTCATTTGTAATATAGGAATAAATGGATTTCATTAATCCTTAAACATTCATTAGCTCGTGTCTTTTATCTTTGTTTAGAATCTAACATAGATACAAGGAAAGGAATCCGAGCTCTTTTATTCCATCTTCATTCCAATACAAACTAACTATATCTGATTTTCGTGTAGAAGCCTTACTTTTTCACTACCCCATCAAGCTCGTCACATGCTGCTTAATCAAATCCCTCTCAATGTTCAGTGTAATCCACATAATGCTTCACAGTAGTCATAATGTTCTACTATACTATCATTCAACAATACCCCTAACCTTCTCCACCCTGCTACGTTCGTCCCAAATATCCCTGTACTTATACAACGTGCTGGCAGGAATATTCATCACCCGTGAAATTTCAGCCCATGTCAAACCTTTTTTCCTATATTTCATGACTTCTTTCTTATCGGGTTCCTTTGTAGGTCTCCCCCACTTGTCATTTTCCTTCTTGTACCGCTCAATACCGACCTTGATACGTTCTTGTAAAATCCTCTTCTCATTCTCAGCTACCCATCCGAACAGTGATGTCAGCAGCCTTCTGTAATGTGAATCTTCAATCGTAGACCATGATTCACTGGGACTCAATGAAACGACCCTGATGCCTTTTTCTTCAAAATCCATAATCAGGTTCAAGGTATCAACAAATGTCCTTCCCAGCCTTGATATTTCATTCAAGCAAGAAATGAAATTATAAATAATGGTTGAGCAAAATAAGAAAAATTTTGTCATTATCTTTAAATAGTAAAAGAACAAAATTATTTAATTGGCATACAAAAAATTACAATTTAAATGGAGGAACTAGCAATATGTCGGACGATATAGAAATTAGAGTAATTGCTTCGTTAAACGAACCGGAATATGATTGGCGAACTGTCAGTGGGATTGCTAGAGAAAATTCATTAAATAAAGATGTAGTAGAACATGCAATATTTAAGCTTCAAATGAAAGGTGTGGTTGTCGAATCTTCTAACTTGGATGACAATGGACATGAAATATTTACAACAAAGAAAAAATATATGAGAAAGGGAAACTTCGCTAATCGCATATTAACGGCTTTATCTGATAAGGTAAAATAAAAAGACTGGATGATAAAAGGGGGTAAAACCATTTTAATGAAATTTGTTCTTTTAGCATATTTTGGTGGCTTAGCAATAAATTTTATTCGTCTTTTAGAGTTGCAAACTACTCCTAAAGCTAAACGTACTCCAACTTTTTCTGATTGGTTGTATACAGTACAGTTCTTCGGTGGACCACTTGTTGGAAGTTTTCTTGCTTGGGCATATTATGAAGGTGGAATGGAGTATTCGCCCATTTTAATCATTCATGTAGGAGTTTCTGCACCTTTAATTATGAAATCTTTTGCAGGCGCAATACCTACAGTTGGTAAACAAACAATCGATTAATCTTAATCCTTTTTACCAGGATAATGTAACAAAATGTATATATGTTGCATCGAAAAATCAATTAATGAGATTTATTTAGAACACAAGTGGTTGTTTGATGAGTTAGCAAAGGTGTAATTAAGAAGCAAAGTTCTTTTATCACCATTAATATTTCAAATACTTCGAATCTTTCATGCCGCTCCCGATAACGTAAATCCCACTTTTTGTTTCACCACAGATGTGAAAATCACCTTGATAAACCTGTTCTGGTGTAAGCTCATATTTGATGTGACCACGCTTAAATTCTGCATTGCTATGTGCAATAATTTCAATATCGCCTTTCCGTATGACATTTTTACCTTTCACCCGAACAGGATAGACACCCCAATCAGCAAAAAAAGCATAATCCAGAAAGCCATTTTGATTGTGTTTATACCAGTTGACCATTGACCTTCTTTTTTCAGCACTGATGTTCTTTTTAACACCAGCCTGCACCTTTTGTTCAACGATATTATTAACTTCAGGTGACGCTAATTTTGAATTTGTTTCTTTCAAAATAGCAACATCAAGCCGCAATTTATCTATTGTTCGATTCAAATTTTCAATAACCGATACAAATTTCTTAACTTTTTTCTGAAGATTATAATTAGCGCCATAGACACTAGTTACATCTGTTTCAAGGGTTTCATCGGGTCTGAAAATTAAAGTGTCACCATTTGCTCCTATGGGGGCTTGAACTTGATTTGAACCAGCAGGTTGATTGTCACTATCAGTCTGGTTCTGAAGTTCAGCGACCTCACGGACAAGTGAATTATTTTCATGTTGGAGATTGTGAAGGATATTTTGCATTTCCATGTGCTGTTCCACTCTCATCTGTCGGTATCGAATGGGATTGACAAGAGTAATGGAATGAAATTGTCATTTACCCATCCACACCCTTAACCTTCTCCACCCTACCCCGTTCTTCCCAGATATCCCTGTACTTGTACAACGTGCTTGCTGGAATATTCATCACCCGTGAAATCTCAGCCCAAGTCAGTCCCTTCTTTCTGTACTTCATAACCTCTTTCTTATCAGGTTCCTTTGTAGGTCGACCCCATCTATCATTCTCTTTCTTATACCGTTCAATACCTACCTTAATACGTTCCTGTAAAATCCTCTTCTCATTCTCAGCCACCCAACCAAACAAAGAGGTCAGCAGCCTTCTATAATGAGAATCTTCAATAGTAGACCATGATTCACTTGGACTCAATGAAACAATCCTGATTCCTTTATCTTCAAAATCCATTATCAGGTTCAATGTATCAATAAACGTCCTTCCAAGCCTTGATATTTCAAAAAGGTAGATAGTATCGATGTCATTGGATTCAATGCATTTCAACAATTGCTTGAACCCAGGTCTTTTTCCAGCAGGAATACTTCCACTGATACCTTCATCATAAAAGATGTGTTCAGCAGGCATTCCCTTGTTTTTCAGTTGCAGTATCTGTGTATCGATATTCTGGTCTTTGGTGCTTGTTCTGGCATATCCAACTGCGTTTTTCAATTCTTCCATAAAATATATTTTATGTTACACAGTATATATATCTTTACCGACCATATAATATGGAACGGAATACACCTGTATTGTGTGATTGAGTTCTGTCCAGCCATCATCTTGTGGGGAAGAAAAAAACGGTTGAATTCATGAAGCCTGTTTATGTTGGTAGGAGGAATGATACTGACCTGCTGAGGAAGAAGATGGGTTCTCTAAAGGCACATTGCATTATATGAAGCAGAACGCCAAGAGTGATAAACTATTTACTCCCAATGCTCATGTTAGGGAAAGGTTGGAGAGTTGGGGAGAGTGTTGTTAAAGGCTTTTGAAGAAAAAAGTAAAGGAAAAGGATTTGAATTTTGGTTCAAGGAATGTGGAAAGGATAATGAAAGCACTACAATGGAACTATAGACAATTTTGAATAAACCTAAAGGAAATTAATATATTTGAAGCTTCATCGTTATTTAGTGAAAAACGATGTATTGTAGGAAATCTGGCTAACCATAAAGAAGGGGCTTATTAAGTATCTTCTAAATCGTGTTTTGGAATTGTGAAACCGTACTGCTCCAATATTGAGCTACCTTTTTCTCCCGTGACAAAATCTACGAACATCTGAGATTCTTTCTGGTGTTGGGTTGATGTAACTACAGCTATAGGATAAAAAATAGTTTCACTCATCGGTACAGAAGTTATCACTTCTATTGTATCTGGTTTTGCAGTCTTGACATCTGTCATGAAGACAAATCCGGCATCAACTTCTCCTCTCTCTACATGAACCATTGCGGATTTTACCGTGTCACCTACTATCATCTTATTTTGCACGCTATTCCATAAGCCTTTTTCAATTAGCGATTGTTTTGCATACTTACCCACTGTTGAAATCTGTGTATCGGTGGAAGCTATCCTTTTTACTTCAGGCTTTGAAAGGTCCTCCATTGTTGTTAGGTTAAGAACATTGCCTTTTGGAACTATTATCACAAGGTAGCTACCTGCAAAGTCTTTTCGGGAATCGTTGTAAACGAATTCATCAGAAGCCAGAATATCCATTTGAACTCTATCTGCTGGAGCGTACACATCTATAGGTGCCCCTCCTTCAATTTGCATCCTTAGAGAACCAGCATTTGCAAAGTTCATTATGACATCTATATCAGGATTTTCAGCCTCAAACTCTTCTTCCATATCTGTGAAAACTTCAGTCAACACTGCTGATGCAGATATGGTGATGGAGGTAGGTTTCTGTTCGTCATCATTCGAATTAATTGAGAAAGCCGAAAGAACTATGACAATAATGATTGCTGTGGCAACCATTAACGTTTGATTTCTTTTATTCATAAAAAGCACCTTCATTTTCATATACTTATAGCATAGGGATTAAAATTTTATTCATCAGACTCCATACATTATTTCTATAAATAGTATCAAGAGCGTTATGTTCAACTGAACCGAACGCTAATTTGTAACTGTGCAATAGTATATATAAATTTTGAATTGTATCTGTGCTTATATAAAATTCAGAGGCTCCTTCAATGTAACTTATATGAATATATTTGAAAGTTACTAGACAAACTAGAAAATGAGTGGAATATCAAATATTCATACAGTTATCATTGTCAATCTAGCGTACAAAAAATTCGAGTTACCTATATCCCCAACATTACATGCGGGAGGTAAGATTCGAACCTATAAAAACACAAATGATTATGTGAAAACGACAAAATTCATTGAAAATTACTGAAACATCTTTCAATCACTATTTTTCAATATCAACTATTGATATTGTGGGAATTATGTGAATATATTGAATTTCACAAATCTATCACAAACTCAAAGAAATACAGGAAATTCCAACCACTCAAATATTATTACTAGTAATCAAATTTTGAAGATTATTATTAATAATAAAATCGATGCAAAATTCATATCCATCTTCTTTTTTACATATTCACCGAAGAGATTGCCATCAAAAACGCATTGCATTGACATTGTAGCAACACATATAACCATTGAAAGTTCCATGTTATCTATATAAGGGTAACTTCAATGAAGTTGCAATTTTGGACTTGATGAAAAATGGAAAATATTTCGGTAAACAAAATCTCCTCGAACGACTGTCATCTCAAGGCTATGGTTCTGCAAGCCTTGATTCCGGCACCATTGATATCGAAAGACATCTTTAATAGCATTCCATATGAAAATTATAATTCATTCAGGGTGAACCTGAATAAATACTGCAAGAACGGCTACATTCAGATGCAGGGAAAGAAGCCATATTATTATTCCCTGACTGAAAAAGGTTAGCTCCATGCCGATAATCCCTATCTATGCAGAGAAAGGTTTGCAAATAAGCTTGATGCCATTGTTTCCAGATATGGAACAAATATTGGAATGGAAATCGCTGTGAAGTACCTATCAGGTGATGAAACTGCGAGGGAGCAAATAGAAGATTATCTGAAGACCCTTCAGGACGATAAGCCTGAGATAGTTGAAACCGTCCAGAAAGTTATAAAAGTGTTACCTGTTCCAGAGTCCATCGAAGCCGTTGATGATGAATATGGGGAACAGCGTGTTCTTTCATATGAGGAATTAGTAGAGAGCAATGAGCTTTCCAATAAGAAAATTGATGAGCTGAAGGAAGAAATCAACCGCTTGCGGAATCAACAGTTGAACCACAACATTCAGATGGAAAAAATGAAGGTAAAGCCATCTGAATCTGAAAAGGAACCATCAAAGACCACTGCAAAGAAGAGTGTCAGTACCGACATGGTGAAGAGATTCGATCTGATCAATGAATATCATGGTCGATATTTGAAAAAGAAATTTTTCGATTCGCTTGTCCATTATCGCCCATACCGCATAATAGCATCATCCAATGTTGGGGAATTGATGAAAATGAAGTGGAAGAATGGTGAAGTTGTTGTATGTGATACCAGAACTGGAATCAAAATGGTCAATGAAGGGTTCTGTGAAGAGTTGGGAGCGAAGGACATACAAGAACACCGATTCCATATAAAATTGCAATATGATGGGATATGGGTGGTTTCAGAGGTTTCTGGAGTGAAGGGGTGCAGGATAATGAAGAAGACTGATTACAGCAAGTGCCAGGCACTGGCAAAGGATGGGGTTTGAGGGCGGCGCCCTCTGCTTTAGTGTATACGACAGTAAGGAACAGAAACAAGTAGATGGTGGGATTGGTTTATGCTCCACCTTTATCTTGATTCCACTCATTTCGAAGTACTTCCATTTCTTCGTGAAAAATCAGATATCGTTCTCTTTGATATAGATAGTAATTGTATACATCATTATCAAAAACCTCATATGAATTATTATGTACCTTTACAGCCATCGTACCCCTAGATTTTAGATATTCACACAACCTTACCAGCAACCATTGTTCATACCCCATTTCAATGCATTTTCCAAACCAATATATCTGTTCCAAGTCATTGATACTATACAATTCTTTGAACATTTTATCTTTCTTCATTTGGAAAAAATCGTCTGGTTCCAGATTAGAATCCTCTCTAATAACTTCAGTATTAGTATTATCTGATACCTTATAGCTATAGGAATACGTGTAGCCATCACCATTTTCTTCAAAATTTAAAGTATTAGCAAACGATGTGAATTTGTTTGTCATGTGAATTCTTTTTTGACAGTATTCCTTTACCATTGCATCAAACTCTTCATCAACTCTAATATTTTTTAGACTAATTTCATCCATTATTTTACCAATTTTCAAATTAATCAATTTTTGATTTTATTTGCATTCTTTTTGAATATTTAAGATTGAGTGAACCATACAATATGTCACATAAATAGCAAAACTCACAGCAAATCCTATTGGAAAGGATGATGATGACATCACCATCCACATTGACAAGTGCACCGAATGATGGTATTTCCTTACAGATCTAAGCCGCAGCCACCTGTATAATCCCACCATTCCTCTTGCAATTCTTCCTCTGATAGAAGTTATTGCCTCAATCAGTCTTCAGATTCTTCATAATAAACAAGATTTTCAAAATCAACAGAAAGATCAGGCAAAAACTTCACCATTCCACCTTCTTGAAATTCTGGTGATGCAAGGTATTCTGCAAGATGGAATTGTGCATCTCTCTGTTCAGGTGTTATTATCAAAAGAGACAATATGCCGTTCAGAAGAAGACGCATGCATTCATAAGCAGGTAATGATGTATTGTCATCAAAATTTTCTGTATCAACGAACACATTTAACATAGCTAATGTATCTGCACATAACAAATCACATGAAAAAGGTGTCTTGACTCTAACATAAACAGACTTATCAGCCACCGCAATATTATTTCCTCGATGGAATGTAATCTCCGTATCACCAATTTCAGCCAATTCCATAAGAGCAGGCGTGGACTGTACTAACAGTCCAGACACCTTTTCTATCACTTCTTGACAATAACCAAACATAATTTCATTACGATTAGTCATATTAATATCTCCATATTCTAAAGTCCGTAAAATTTCCCATTGACAAATGCATTTAAGAGAAGAGGGCTCCTAAACCGCCTCTCTCTTCAGTAGCATCCCTATGAGATTCCTCCTCCTCGTTTCGACGTGCTTCTTCTTCCTCTCTGCAAATCTTACAGAATTCCGTCCTAAATATTTCGAACTCGTTTACCTAGGTTCTATAGCATCTGTAGGAATCATTATCCATGATATCTTCAGGAGATTGATCGACCACTTCTCCTCTTGCAATTTGATCATGAAGCCACTGACATTTAATGCCCTGTCTATAAAAATCACGTTTTAATTCCACGATTTTCTCTTCTTTATAGACTTCTTCCAACTCCTTGATGTTATAACATCCTAGCAAAATTTCAGCCATTTTTTCCCTGAAAAATTCACTCATTGGTAGCGTAGATTCTTCTTCTATTTCCTCAAAAGAGGATTCATCACCCGGGACCATCTGGGCATAAGAATAGGAATAACTACCGTCCTTCTCTTCAACCTTCAGGGACTGTATGGAAAGCATTAATTCTTGCAGCCTTTCAATCGCATCGCCAATTTCCCAGACGTGATGGTTTATTTCCCATTCATCAAAATCTTCACCGATGTCCATATTTTCAAATTTGTTGTTAAACATATTTTATCACTCATTGTATTTTTTCGATGTGTTTCTATTCGACTAAGTCCCGAATTATTGTAGATATAACATCATTTTCTCTAACAAGTTGTGGAAAATCAAAGGCTACCGCTCTTGGTGATAACCAGCTTATCCATAGAAACAGCTCAAGGTATGAAATAATTAATATAGGAGATTTCACATACCTTTACCTTGCTTACAGGTGCTATTCCATGGTAGGATCTACTCACAATAGTCCTACTTATGGATATGCCATGATTTTTGCATTTAATCTTGTCTTATGATATTATTCTACTAATTCATTTCAAACTTGCAATCGCATCATCCACATTAATTTTCTAATATAAATAGGGTAGCCAAAATAAGTAGATGTCTGTCGAAATATATAATATATGTTGGTTTATAAACCCGAAGCAGTAGGCATTAAAATATACCCAAGTATACCAAAGTATTTGGAAAAAATAAAATACTGGAGGAACATCAAATAATTCATCCATCGGTATTTTCTTCAGTTTCACAACATAAAATGACTCATATACATTAATTTCAGTAAGTTCTACAAATTCATCATATATGTGATCAAATGCCGCACCTATGCAATCAGGTGCCGCGCCGGTTCCAAGCATGGTGACATTTTTCAATCATCTTTCAATTTCACCTTATCTGCGAGATTGTTAATGTTCCATATCCTTGGGTCATCCGTTGGCAAAGACTGGTTTCTATGGATCAAATTCAACCGTATTTGAACTTTCAAGGGCATATGAATGCATTCCATGATCTTGAGATCTAAAAGCGAATATAAGCCGATATGAGCTTTCAGATATTACACTATAAAACTCGATAGCTATCAGGATACCCAGGACTATTCACCATATCAACATAAAAATACACATAGTCAGATCAATTCTATCTTTCCATCTATCTTTCCATGAAAAAAACTGAAAGGGGACTTCCATTGGAAAGATAGAGCCAAAATTTGTATCTTTTATTATATATCTATAATAAAGTAGTAAAAAATGAGCCTATCTTTCCTTCTGCAGTTTGATCGCATTTTTTTCTGTGGAAAGATAGATGGAAAGATAAAATGCGACTATCCGAGGATGATTCCAAAAAAAAGAAAAAGGGAGTTAATATTCCCCTTTTAAAGAGCAATTATGCCATTTATTTTTATCTCCATTGAAACTGCAGCCTGAAAAAGCCCTTCCAAATCCAATCTTTGAAGTTGGTACCATCAAAGAACTATTACACCAGTTCGCATATGCAGCATACATATCACTTTTGTAAATTGAATGTCCTTTTTTCCGAGTTACAACATCCTTGACAAATGATTGGACTGATGCTGTATCACTACTCAGTGCATCCAATATCTTTGCGGACTTGTCGGCATGCTTGAAGTAACCACGCTCTCTCAAGCCTTTTAATGCATTTAAGACCAAATTTAATAGTCCTGATAATTCATCCGGTTTGTTGAGCTTGTCAATAAGATCAACATCAGCATCCTTGCCTTTGTACTGATGTTTGAGATTAATGACCAACCATCTGTCCAAAAATACAGAATCAAGGTATTTTCCATGTGGCAGACGGCTTGCAGCAAACATGTGTTTAGTCATGTTGTTAAACTCATATGAAGTGCCATATTTCTCTTCGGCATGCACAAAACGTTCACCAGTTACTTCCTTAAAAACTGATAAGCTGGAAGTTTTCTTCCAATCGATATCAGAATAGCAGTTTAACAATGTACCATCAAATCTGGAAGTGGCATATTTGTCATATGACATCTTTTGAAGCGAAATACGTGATGTATTATCCACTCCAAGGAAATATGTCGCCAAGTCCATTAACACAGATTTACCAGTGTTTTCCAAACCCAAGAGCATCAATGCCTTTTTCATGTTGGTCTTTGGTGTAAGACAATAACCTAAAAATTCCAAACATATCTGTAAATCTTCAGGTGGTAATAGTTCTGTCAGTGTTTTCATAATCAAAGGACATGACATGCCTGGTACATAAACCACTGGAATTTGTATTGTTGACAGGAATTCTGGACTATGTTCCCTGAATTCTCCAGTCTTCACATCATACAGAACATTTTCCAAGTTGATGACATCAGGGTCACAATCTAGATCATCTCTGGAGATTCGAGTTTCATCACAAATGTATGAAATAATGTCCCTTTTTGTTTTTTCATCAGCATAAGAACCGATGAGGCGTTGGATTTCTCTTCTGATAATCCATTCGCCACTTTTGACATACCTTCCATCTTTATAATACAAAGTCTCGCCTGTTTCTTGAATATGCAAGACTCTAATGTGTGACAAGATATCATCAGCTACAGCTTTAATGTCTATAGCTTCATCCTTGGAAACACTTTTAAGGTAAGAGTTACAATCAGTCATTGAATCATTCCTATTTCGCGATGCATCGAACTTGCACTTCTTTGCATCGTTGTTTTGCTTTAACATTTTATCTCCATAGCTTTTACCAATAAATCTGAAACGGGGGTAATGACAATCTTCCCGTTCTCTAAGTCCAATTGGACGTCTTCGTTACCTTTCAGACCTGCTAAAGTTGCAAGTACTGCAGGTATTTGCACGCGCATGCCGGCACCTGTTCTGCAATACAGCTTCCTGGTTATGACATTTTCATTTTTTTGTATATATTTTTCAGTCATTTCTTATCACTCTCGCGATATCTGGGATGTGCACGCATGGCACACTTCCACACTGAATACAAGAAATGAAGAAGTATATAAATGTACTGTGGTTGTCAACGCTGCAAAAAAGGCTTCACTGGCAACGATTGCTTTTTGAAAAAATGTATTGCCATCGAACTTTTTTCCGAAAAATAGCATTGACAACGACACTCCATTTATATAGTAGAAACCCAAACAGTCAAAAGTTTCAAATGAATTGTATCTGAATTAGTCACCATTCCAGATGCATGTGCTTTTGAAATGCGTACCTTGGAAATGAAGTGAAAAATATGGATATTGCAGAAGATACTACAATTCAGGAACTTGCTTCCTGTGATGAACAGTTTTTGAAGCTCTTCTCTCCAATAGAGAGAGCTGTTATTGAAACTTGTAAAGAGATCGTTGGAAAAAGATCTGTTGCAAAGGCATAAAATAAGAATTTTGGAGAAATGGAAGGGATTACCCTTCCTTTAAATCTCAGTGCCAGTTGTTATTTTACCCATCTTCTCAGCCAGTAGTGCCTGCACTTCAGGATCAGATAGTAACAAACTCAGACCTGTTGGAACTTTCGTCTTCATTTCATTCATTTTATTGTTCATCTCATGGTCAAGGACAAGATTACATTGGCTACAGAAGCGATCAGTCTCCTGTAAAACATTATTGCAGCGTGGACAGTTGCTAAGGGTCACATGACGTTTATCTTTAGTCTTAAGACCATATTTTTCATAAACCAAATCATTCATTTCTTGGTCAGTGAAATTGGCATATATAGTGTACATCTGTTTGCTGTTTTTAGCCCATCCCGCTCTAAAATTGATCATTTGTTCACTGAGACCATCCAATATCCAACAGGTTATAGCATAATGCCTAAACACGTGTGCGTGAATGTTTTTAGTAACACCTGCCCTTTTAGCAATTCTTTTGAGGGTCACTCTTATGGAATTGTAGCTTATCGGTTCCTTCTTGACCGTGAGTGTCACCCATAGAGGTGCTTCAGGGTCTTCCCTTAGTGGATGCAAAGCCATCCACTGTTGCAGATAGCCGGATGACCATGTCAGTGGTAGACCTTTAGGTGGAGTTGTCTTCTTGCTCCTGCTTGTGGTGCTGATGTATATCATTGAACCATATTCGTTGGATTCAACGTTTTTAATCCTGCAAGATGCCAGTGCTCCAATGCGCAGACCTGCATCACAAAGAATAGCTAAAAATGCTCTGTCCCTTGCATTTTTGCAAGCTTTTAGCATTGCATCGACTTCTTCCTTTGTCGGAAGGTCTGAAGGTTGCACCGGCGTTTCAATGGATTTTAGTTTAAGGTCATGTACCCAACGCGGCACACCATCCTCATCCATAATCGTTTTGAAGAACTTCTTTACGCATTTTTTGTAATTGCGTATCTCACCCTTTGATAACTCACAATCATCCTCCAGATGGAACAACAAGTAGTCAAAAGTCTCCTGGTCGAGCTTATCAAGGTCGTCAGTGTATCCAATATCTTCCAACCTTTGAATCATTCTTTTTAGTAGATTTATGTAGTTAGTAATGGTACTTTTCGCAAGTTCATTTCTTCTGCAAGAACGAACGAACTTTTCTACCAGTGTTTTGTTTTTGTCACTGGTAGTAAGCTTTTCAAGCCTAATCAATGCATTTTCATAGCCACTATCGTATGAGTGGACATCATCTACATTGCGGGTCATTCTATTACACCTCTTATATATTTATATAAGGGGTTATAAACCTTTTGCAGATACCCCCGGCCGGAGCACCATTCTAACTATTTTTCTAAGTTGTTATTTATGAGATGCGAAGCTTTGAGTTTTTGAGAAATTTTATTGATTAAAATTAAACTTTATTCTATTGACATGAATTAAATAACAATTTCTTCCCCCCATTCTTTTAATTTCTCAGAAAATTTTATGGCTCTCGCCGGGCTTGAAGAAGGAACTGATGAAATAGAAACACCATCTGGTACATTGCAATGTTTGATAAATTTCATTGCTTTGCTTCCATTGCATATGATCTTCTTGATGTTGGTCAGATGAGAAAAGTCATTATACTCTTCATTGCGAATACTCTGATCTGAACTTCCTTTTATCTGGCAACTTTTCACAGTGTCCCACAATCCTATTTTGTGCTCCTGTAAAACCCTGATTCTGCCATTATATTCCAATTCTTGTAAATTGATATCAAGTATACTGCCCAACAATTTCCAGAACTGGTTTCTGGGATTGCCATAGTATTGACCTATATCCCGAGATATTTGTGAAGGAAAAGTTCCAACAATTAATAATGTTGTGTTTTCATCAATTATAGGTTCCATTGCAAGTTCTCTTTCTTTTTGTTAACAGTATATCTGAGATTCTCCCTAATTCAACAGGATCGACCCTTATAGACGTGAGATTAAAAAATATTAAAAGTTGTTGCTCATTCATACAACCATTGAACCATAAAACAAACCAACATCTACACCTCCGCATACTCGCATCGATCAATTTAATTAACTTTCAGAAAAATTGTAATTGGGGAGTTCGATTTCAAACAATTTATGCAGGGATTAGAATGGTTCATCGATAATGCAACATGTCCAGAGTGCCGACAGTGTGGAGGACCACCCTGGTGTGAGGTAAGGGAATGCTGTACTGAAAAGGGGTTACCCATCTGTTTTGAATGTGAAGAGTTACCATGTTCCAGGACCTAGGACTATGCCGACCCTGACACCATGGACAGGTATGAGCGATTCAAGGAGATCGGATCTGAGCCATGGGTTGAGGAACAGGTGCAAAAAGCCAGGGAAGGTTATGAGATACATCTGCAGAAAGTACCATCGTTAAAACCATAGCAACATTGATCGACATTTGCGGAAAGTCTGATAAAGTATCACCAATCATTATTTCATATGATCTGGTTCCTTTTTGCTGTTCTGGGTGCCTTTTTTGACGCCACTTATTTTATGCTGGTCAAGAAACTGCTCAAAGAGGTTGACCAGTATGTTCTTGCCACCGGAACGTTCTTCTTTGGTTTTGTCATCCTTTTCACCATTTCCTGGTTCAAGGGATTTCCGCCCCTTGGAGATGCTTTTTTTCAGTCTGTGTTCTCGACCACACTGCTCAATGTCATAGCCGTTGTTCTATCGTACAGGGCACTGAAGATCACAGACCTGTCCCTGACCGTCCCGATGATCTCCTTTACACCTGCTTTCCTGATAGTAACATCATTCATCATGCTTGGTGAATTTCCTTCCTCACAGGGCATTTTCGGTATAATGCTGATCGTTGCGGGCTCTTATGTATTGAATTCGACCACCGACCAGCAAAATATGTTAGACCCACTAAGGGCGATCATCAGGAACAGGGGTTCTCTCTACATGCTGATCGTTGCGTTCCTGTTCAGCATCTCATCGAACTTCGACAAACTGGTTGTTCTAAATTCAGACATCTTCTTTGGCACATCGATCGTATGTTTGCTGATCAGCGTAACGTTCCTTGTAATCTCCCTATGCAAAAGGCCCAGCAACATAAAAATCGCATACTTCAATGATCTGCCCGTTTTCATCCTGATCGGCATAGTGATAGCCCTGATCGCTGTATCAATAAATATTGCATTGAGCATGCAGATAGTCCCATACGTCATTTCCGTGAAACGATTAAATGCACTGTTCAGTGTGGCATACGGGATACTGATATTCAAAGAGACAAACGTTCGGAGAAAAGGTTTTGGAGCTGCTATAATGACACTTGGTGCAATTATAATTTTTTCATTTTGAATGTGAAGAGTTCCCATGTTCCAGGATCAAGGACTATGCCGACCCTGACACCATGGTCAATTATCATTTTCTTATCGGTATTTGTTATCTGGCAGGTCATCGATAGCATGTCTTTGAAGTAATTCCTGCAAAACCATTTGAAAAATCCCCCACATCACTTCCAAACAATAATAAATACTGGAAGTTGTTATATTATATACTAAGATTATCTGTGGGAGATAGGGATATGGCAGCAATTGTAGAGAAAAGCAATTCGAACGGGGATAGTATTAAATTAAAAGTAGCTGAGGCATCCCAGGAAGATGTGGGTAAAGGTATTGTGCGTATCGATCCGGCACACAGGGAAAAGATCGATGTTGGGGAGTATGAGGTTGTGCAGATCGAGGGAGGACGTGCAACATCAGCACTTGCGATAAATACAGATCCGACAGACGTCGGCCTTGATGTCATCCGAATGGATGGCCTTATGCGTGCCAATGCAAAGATCAGCATTGGAGATTATGTAGAGGTCAGGAAAGCAGAGTGGAAGGAAGCACTTAATGTCACTCTTGCACCTGTGAGCAAAGGTATGCACATTTCAGCCTCAAGTGACATCCTTACATCCGTTTTCAGGAACAGGACCGTATCAAAAGGGGATTTCATCTCTACTACACATTTCAAGAGATCAAAGGACAGCCCTGCCAGAAGTATGATGCTCGAGGATATGTTCAGTGATATTTTTGATTACTCGTTCGGCCTGGGTGAGATCAAAATGCAGGTGGTCTCAACATCCCCAAAGGGCATCGTCAAGATCACTGATGTGACAGAACTTCAGCTTCTACCCGAAGCTGTAGAGCTCCCGCCGGAGCAGTCTATCCCTACGGTAATGTATGAGGACCTTGGAGGCATCAAACCGGCTATTTCCAAAGTAAGGGAAATAATCGAGCTTCCGTTAAAGCACCCGGAGCTATTTGACAGGCTGGGAATCGAACCTCCAAGAGGTGTGTTGTTGCATGGCCCGCCCGGGACCGGCAAGACCATGCTGGCAAGAGCAGTTGCCAATGAGTCCGATGCGTATTTCATATCGATCAATGGTCCCGAGATAATGTCCAAATATTATGGTGAATCCGAACACCAGATACGTGAGATATTCGATGAGGCCGAACAGAATGCACCAGCCATCATATTCCTTGATGAGATCGATTCCATTGCACCGAAGAGAGCAGAAGTTACCGGAGAGGTCGAAAGAAGGGTCGTCTCACAGCTTCTTTCATTGATGGACGGCCTGAAGGAGCGGAAGAACGTCATCGTCATAGGTGCAACCAACCGTCCGGAAGCCCTGGACCTGGCCCTGCGCCGTCCAGGAAGGTTCGATCGTGAGATAGTGCTACATGTACCTGATCAGGATGGACGGCTGGAGATATTCCAGATACACACCCGTGGAATGCCACTGGCAGATGACGTGGACCTTAAGGCACTGGCTGAAACAACATATGGTTTCGTGGGAGCGGACATAGCAGCACTTTGTCGTGAAGCAGCAATGAGCTCTCTTAGGAAGGTCCTTCCCCATATCAACCTTGAAGAAGAACATATCCCTGCAGAGATCCTTGAAAAGCTGATCGTCACATCAGAAGATTTTAAAATCGCTCAGAAGGATGTGGAACCATCCCCCATGCGTGAGATCATGATCGAGACGCCAAATGTGGGATGGAACGATGTCGGAGGACTGGAAGATGTTAAGGAACTGCTCAAAGAAGCTGTTGAGTGGCCTCTTAAAAATCCGGAATCGTTCCAGCGTATCGGAGTGGAGCCTCCAAAGGGAGTATTGCTGTATGGGCCGCCGGGAACCGGTAAGACAATGCTGGCAAAAGCCATCGCCCATGAATCTAATGCTAATTTTATAACCGCAAAGGGAAGTGATCTGCTTTCAAAGTGGTATGGGGAATCTGAAAAGCACATCTCAGAGATGTTCGCCCGTGCACGCCAGGTAGCACCATCCATCATTCTCCTTGATGAACTTGATGCACTTGCTCCCATACGGGGCGGTTCAATGGGAGAACCACAGGTTACCGAACGTATCGTGAACCAGCTACTCTCAGAGCTTGACGGTCTTGAAGAGCTCCACGGTGTTGTGATCGTAGGTGCTACGAACAGACCAGATATCATCGATCCGGCACTGATCCGCCCGGGAAGATTTGATGAACTTATACTTGTTCCGGTACCTGATCTGGTCACCCGACGTAAGATTTTTGAGGTCCATACCAGAAAGATGGCACTTGCAAGTGATGTCAATATAGATGAACTTGTAACTGCAACAGACAAGTACACAGGAGCTGATATTGCAGCAGTCTGTAAAAAAGCAGGACGCTTTGCTCTTCGTGAAGACCTAATGGCAAAAGAGGTCTTACAGAAGCATTTCCTGAAAGCGATCGCTGAGACGGGAGCATCGGTCACGTCTGACACCATGAAATATTACGAAGACCTTAAAGGCGACCTGAAAACCAAGAGATCCAGAGAGATAGAGGGGCCTGCCTATGGCTGATATTTAAAGAACATCAGTTCAGGTTATAAGTTCTAAAAACAATGAACTATTATACCTATTGCAAATTGCCATAGGTCTACCTGCCAGCCTGAACATCGATACAGTACTGGCCATTTCATTTTGACAAAGGAAAACGGTTACTCGAATATTAGCATAAGGGAAGATCAGGAAGTGCAATTTTGAAAGAAAACAAAATCGAAAGGATCCATTCAGATAGTGCAATGACCTGCACACTGTGCATGCAGGAAATGGAAATCCTCTATGATCACCTTGCCATGTCAACAGAGGAGATAGATCTGCTCGACATGCCAAAACGTTCTTTTACAGTACATTTCCCTGTTCGCATGGATTCCGGGAGAATGAAGATGTTCGTGGGTCACAGGGTACAGTACAATGATGCCCGGGGCCCCACTAAAGGAGGGATACGATATCATCCGGACCTTACCATTGAATATCTTCAGGACCTCGCCTTCCTGATGTCTATAAAATGCGCCCTTGTTGACATACCATTCGGGGGAGCAAAAGGCGGCATCGTCACCAATACCAAAGAGCTCAGCCGAGGTGAACTTGAAAGAGTTACCAGAGCCTATATTCGGGAGATCGCTGACTACATCGGACCATTGAAGGACATTCCTGCACCTGATGTGTATACCGATGAGCAGATCATGGTATGGATACTTGACGAGTTCGAGAGAATAAAAAGGGAGCACACCCCTTCGATTGTTACCGGTAAGCCAATAGAGTTAGGAGGAAGTCAGGTCAGGAAATATTCCACATCCCTTGGAGGCGTTTACATACTTGAAGCAGCCATGAAGAAGCTCGAACTGGATAAGTCCAGCCTTTGTGTTGCCATTCAGGGATTCGGAAAAGTAGGATTGAACGCTGCACGGATTCTCTATGAGAACGGATTCACAATATGTGCAGTAAGCGACTCAAGTGGTGGAATTTTCAAGGAAGAGGGTCTTGATATCATGGAGGTCATAGACCACAAGTACAAGACCGGAAGTGTGATCGATTTCCCGGAGACCAGGAATATAACAAATGAAGAATTACTGGCAACCGATTGTGAAATACTCATCCCTGCAGCTCTTTCAAAACAGATCAAACGCGAGAACGTAAATGACATAAAAGCAAAAATAATCCTTGAACTTGCCAATGCTCCTGTTACAATGGACGCAAGCCGGATATTGCTTGACAGATCCGTAATAATTGTACCTGACATACTTGCCAATGCCGGTGGCGTTGTTGTAAGTTACTTTGAATGGATACAGAACCTCAGCCAGGATTACTGGGAAGAAGATAAAGTTCTGGAAAGGCTCCAGCAGAAGATGATAACTGCGTTTGATAAAGTATATGAGATCTGCATGGAACAGGATTGCAGTATGAGGCGAGCAGCATTGCAATTCTCAGTTCGCAGGATACTATACGCTGAGAGACTGCGTGGGAATCTTTGATCTCGTTCATATTCCCACATTCATTTTTGATCTTACATTTCCTTTTTTCTTTCTTCAGACACTGCAATTAAATACAAATAAAGACCATTTAGAGTGAAAGATCGTTAACTCATTAAATTAAAGATGATCGAACACTTGAAGCAGCCGGTTCCAGTTAATGAACAAAAACTTCGAACTAATGACCGAATTCATGGATGATCAATTATGGGAATAATCGACAAAAACCAAAGTATTATAAGTGAGACAGCAGGATTCGCATTCTTCATTGCCAGTATAAGCAATTTCCTTGGTATTAACATACCAGTTCTATCTAACAGTGGTCTTACAATCACTCAAAATATAATATTATTAATCCTTGGAATATATTTGATGACCTACAAGATACTTTCAAGAGGAGTGGCTGCTCGAGCCAAAAATAAGTAAATTAATCATTTTTCTATAAACAGATAATGATACTCAGGAAATACACTCAATGAAGATCATTTCCTTTTTTATCCATCGAATTTACCATTGATATTTCACAGATTCGATTTGAATTGCTGCTTTGAAGAACTATGTTATTATTTCATATCAGCACTGCTGTATTTTCAAAGCATCTCAAAAAAAATCAAAAAACAAAACTGGCAGAAATCTTATTTTCTGCCTAAGAAGTAATATGCAGCGGCGCCAAAGATATTAAATATAACTGCAACAAGTATCCACACAACTTTCATTGCACCGCTTAGTCTCTTATTCTGTGTCACTACATCATAGATGACCCAGACAACTGCCAATAATTCAAAAAGACCCCATATTGATTCGATCATTTTATAACCTCCAATATTAGATTGACATAATTAATATTTAACAGTTCTTAGAAAAATGTATCAAAATCCACAACAAGATACCACCCTACTTCCTTTTATACCATACATTATAAATAAATGAATATATGGCACCCTCGGACCATCCAATTAAGCGCCAGCTTTACGTCCTCTCCATATCCAAGCTCTTCAAAGACCTTGCTACCGGAATGCTGGTGTTCATAATACCTTTGTACGTTGCGAACATGGACTCCCTGATACTGCAGGATATGCCGGTTGTTCTCAAAGCAGGACTCGCAACAACTGTATTCGGGCTGGCGAACTCCATATCCCAACCATATATGGGAAGGCTAAGCGAACGGCTTGACAGGAGGAAGCTTTTCCTGACCATTGGTTACATGATTTTCGCAATTATCTGTTACATCTATGCCATCTCAGGGTACTTTGAATCAATACTTTTCTTCAGGATCATCCAGGGAATTGCAATAGGTGCAACCATTCCTGCCATCATTACAATGGTCACACACCTATCCGCTTCAACGGCCAGAGGTCAGGCAATTGGCATCTACTTCAGTCTCAGGGGAGCAGCCTTTGGAATAGGTTCAATGGTCGGCGGTGCTGTTGTGACCTACTATGGATTCGTTGCCGGATTCTACATCAGTGCAGCCCTTGTTCTGTTAAGTACTATCCTCATAGTCCTTTTTGTGAAAGAAACAAAAGCACCTGAGACCAAAAACCCGGATGAAGCTTCTACTGACGGACCTTTCATCATTAAGATACTTGCCATTGCCATGTTCATGATGCTTGTAGGCATAATGCTCATACTTTCTCTCCTGCCTGCCTATCAGACAAGGCTTGAAGCAAGTGAGTTCCTGCTCGGGATAGCACTATCTGCTTACGTGATCTCAAGGATCGTATTCCAGGTGCCAATAGGCATCCTCTCGGACAGGTTCGGAAGAAAGCTTCCCATACTTGCAGGCATCTTCTTTAACGCGATCATAGTCTATGGCCTCGGGCATGTAGATGACATAAACTCCCTCATCCTGCTGAGGTTACTACAGGGTATAGCCATGGCAGCAGTTGAGACACCCCTGCTCGCTCTTGCAGTGGAACTATCAGGCGAGAAAAAAGTTAGCAGCAAGGTCAGCACCATAACCAGTGCACAGGCAGCAGGAGTAGCAATGGGACCTCTGATCGGAGGTGTTTTTGGAGGGTATGTCAGTTTTGAAACTCCTTTCCACATAAGCAGTTTACTGATCGTCCTATCAGGAATTTTGGTATGGGCTGCATTAAGGAAGAACAGTGACAAAAATAGAAATACTGGAATCCATTGAAAGAACAGAAAAGTCAGGAAATATCTACATCCTCTTTCAAATGAGCCTCAAAGGTTCTCACGACCAGTGGGTTGACAGGCACACCTTCCAATCCAATCTCTTCCAGAACCTTTTCCCATGAAACCGATGAGAAACCCAGAACAGCCTCATGAACCCTTTTGACATAGTCAATACCCTCATCAATTGCCTTGTAGACATCATCACCTTTGACCGGATCATCCCAAGAGGATAAAAGCAACTTCACACCACCAGTCTCCCTGAGCTTCCTGAGAGATGAGATGACCTCTGCAACATTATCATAGATCGGAATATCTCCCGGCAGAGGAATGGAATCACCGGAGAAAAGCACATGGTCAGGGGACAACACCAATGAGATCGAGCCATTTGAGTGACCGGGAGTGTGAATTACTCTAATGGCCATACCCTCGCCAAGGTCGATCACATCCCCATCCTCAAGCACACGGTCCACTTTCACCGGACCGCCTGAAAGTGTATCAAAATTCGGTATTGGACGCTCCCTGAACTGTACATCAGGATCTTCGATCCACTCTAGAGCATCACTGTGAGCAGCAACTTCGCATCCAGTCAGTTCCTTTATCACAGGAGTAGCACCTATGTGGTCCGCATGGGAATGCGTCTGCACTATCAGTGAGATCTCCTGCGGATCCCTGCCTGTCTTTTTCATGTAGTCAAAGATGATCTTCTCAGAGGATGCAACACCACAATCCACAAGGCAGACTTCCCTGCCATAGATAAGATAGGCATATACGAAGCGCTCGATGAGCATACCTGAGTCGCTGGTCAGGCTGAAAGGTATCTTTATGGCATGCACATGTTCTGTTACCTGCATGTTCAACCCCTGCTCATTTCTTTGCGATCACGGTTATCCAGTTATTTTCCGGCACCTCATCGATCTCAACAGAAGAGAAACCTGCACTTTCAAGCATATCCCCGTAATCCTGAGGTGAGAAGATGTTCATTCCACCCACGTCAGTGAAAGGTGAGTTCCTTTCCCCAAAGTTGCTATGCTCGTACATTTCATTGACTATCAGAAGCGTCCCATCATCTTTGAGCACACGCCTGACCTCTTTGAGATCCTCCACAATATCCGGCCAGAAATAGCATGTCTCAAAAGCTGTGACAATATCGAACATATCATCAGGAAACGGCAACTCTGAGACCGGGGAATGGATTATGGTCACATGTTCACTGTCAACCGCATCCCTGTTCAGCTCGGTAGCAAGACCGACCATCTCACTGGAATGGTCAACGCCATAAACTTTACCAGCCTTTACCAGGTCTGCAAGTATACTTACAGCACGACCACCACCACAACCAACATCGAGTATCCATGAATCCTGTCCAATGGAAATATGCCCAATGCCCCATTTCCATAGTTCATAATGATGCTCGTTCATTTCAAGACCCACGTTTCTCCCATCTTCCCCTGAAGGATTTGCATGAATTCTCACAACTTCCTCGATATCCAATCACATCAACTCCTTATAAGTAACAATAAAATATCAGCTCCAACCATCACACAAAGGAATTCTTCCCCTGTAGATAATTTCCCGGCCCTCATAGCTGAATACCAAAGGGCATACCTTTACACCAGCACCGATCGCATCCCTGAATGCGGCTGCAAGGTCAGGATCAATAACCTCATTTGGTGCGAAACATTGTGCATCAGGCCTGAACACAAGGATGAGCAGAAGTGCTTCATCACCACCCACAACTGCCTTGATCAGCTCCCCAACATGCCTTCTTCCCCTTGATGTTGGTGCATCAGGAAATATTGCTCTCCCATCATCTATGAGAGTGCAGCCTTTTACTTCAACCCATATCCTCCTGTCACCTTTCCCGAGAAGGAAGTCCAACCGGCTTTCTCCGAACTTCTGCTCGGCTGCAACTGAATCCAGTCCTTCAAAGAAAGGGCAGACCTCATTCCTTATGGCCCATTCCGCGATCTTGCGATGGAATGCTGAATTTATAAGGATCCATCCATCATCAGCTTTAGCAGCAATGACATCCCAGCCGGTCTTTCTGTTAGTATTGGAAGCTTTTTTCAAAAGCAGGTCGTTCCCTGTATAAAGCAGGTCTTCAAGTCTTCCGGGATCATGTATGTGGACCTTCTCTTCCTGTATATCAGCAGGAGATCCGGAAATTGATGTGATGTCCACTATTCCCAAGAACCTGTTAGGTCTTGACAATAATCTCCCTTCAGCGTCCCATGGGATCTCCATGACTACTTCTTTTTCAGGTATCATTTAGCTTCCCGGATAAAAAAGAATAAGGACAGATCAGTTGTTATCCGCTACTGCTCCACCTACAACACCACCGATAATCCCGAATATCGCAGTGTAGATGACAATTACGAATGTGATAAAAATACCTGATCCTGCCAGAATAGCACCCAGTACAGGAACATCTGCAAGCAGAAGTGCCAAAGCACCTGAAAGCATGAATCCGGGAATAGCTGCCAGTAAAGACATCAACACACCTACTTTAAAGCCACCGAAAGCACCTTCGGAAGCAACATACCCTCCGAGAAAACCTCCGAAGAACGGAGAAAGTGCATTTATCAACGGCACCATATAGAGAACGACCGTGCAAACCAGTCCAATAATTGCTCCTTTTATAATATTCATAAGAACATATCCTGCTACTATATCATGCATTATAACAACTGAACATTTTATTTAGTTATCTATTGAAGAGAAAAAGTGCATGGGGGATACAAATAAAGAAATGGTTTTAATATTTCAATACCTGTTTTTTACAATGTTTGCGCTGTTAACATTTAAATAGTATAGTGCTGATTAGCAAGTACTCAAAAGCATTATTAAAACCTATTTGAGAATGTCTTTGAGGAAAAACGAATACTACCACCAATTTGAACCTGATACAGGGTATTCTCGGTATCAGGCTTCATACCTATTTTTCAACTTTTGTGATGGGGGTTGTAATCCAAAAAGTATAACCTTAAACACAACAATTAATGCTTCATGGATAAACAGAAAGAGAAAAAGTACCACCTTCATATTTATCACGCTCGCCAGTGTGATCCGAAAAAATGCACCGGGAAAAAGATGGCACGATTTGACCTTGCACGCCTTTTCGACAAGGTCCAGAAGATCCCCCGTGGAAGCATTCTGCTTGACCCAATGGCAGAGCAGGCACTTTCCCCGGCAGATCGGAACGAGCAGAACATAACTGTACTTGATTGCTCCTGGGAGACAGTTGAGGAAGTTTTTCCACAACTTTTGAAATTGCAGCTCAAACACCGTGCACTTCCCTATCTTGTAGCTGCCAATCCTGTGAACTTCGGCCGACCTTTCAGGCTCAACTCCGTGGAAGCATTTGCAGCAGCCCTTTATATACTTGGAAATAAGGAACAGGCCGAGGAGATCCTGTCAAAGTTCAACTGGGGACATAGTTTCCTTGAGGTCAATAAAGAACCCCTTGAAGATTACTCCAGAGCAAAGGACAGCAAGGACATCATCAGGATCCAGGGCGAATACATCTGATCGACAAAAAGGAGCATGATGCATTGATACAGATAGGAGTCATAGGTGCAGGTTCATGCAATAATAGGGTAGCCGGACTTGCCGAGGCTGTCGGTGCTGAGATCGCAAAGAACAACGCAATACTCATTTGCGGAGGTCTGGGTGGTGTGATGGAAGCCGCAGCAAAGGGATGTAAAGCAGAAGGCGGACAGGCCATAGGCATCCTTCCGGGAAACAGGAAAGAGGATGCGAACGAGTATATCGATCTTGTTATCGTGACTGCAATGAGCCATGCAAGAAATGCGATCATTGCACAATCATGTGATGCGCTGATAGCTGTAGATGGGGAATACGGTACACTTTCAGAGATAGCTCTTTCACTTAAGATGGGAAAGCCCGTGGTCACACTGGAATCAAAATGGGATGTTGAAGGAGCACGGGTTGCAGCAAGTCCACAGGATGCGGTTAAGATCGCAATGCGGCTATTTTTGACAAGGTAACAATACTTTAATAGTATAATAAAGATAGCTTATTTGGGATCAATTTGTGGTGCTGCATCACATTTATGATCTACACAAATTTATGGGGAAAACCATGGCAGAAATAGAAATCGACACCAGAGGCGAAACATGCCCGGTACCTCTTGTAGAATGCCGCAAAGCTTTGAAGAAGGCATCAGCAGGAGATGAAGTCACGATTCTGGGAACACATCCCGCATCAAAAAAGGAGATACCAATGGCCTGCAAAGCACTGGGACTTGAGATCATTGGTGTTGAAGAAAAAGATGAGGAATGGAAGATAAAGATACGCAGGTAACAATTGGGGGTTACTATGACCGATACGGCAGATATTACCGATAAGGCTGTCATTATTGTCCATAGTGGGGATATGGACAAACTATACAGCGCCCTTATAGTTGGCAATGGAGCACTTGCAATGGGAATGGATGTTTCCATGTACTTTACTTTCTGGGGACTTCAGCGACTTAAGAAAGGCGGACTTGAAAAGGGGCCTTTGTCCAAGATGCACATGCTGGGACTTGGAAAGTGGATGATAAACAAACGCATGAAAGCAGCAAATGTAGCTCCTCTTGAAAAGCTCATGAACGACTACAAGGAACTGGGCGGGAGAATACTCGCCTGTGAGATGACCATGGAGATCATGGGAGTCAAAGTTGAAGAGCTTCGCACCGAATGGATCGATGAATACGGTGCAGTGGGCACCTATATCAATGAAGCAAGGGATGCGAAAATAACACTATTCATTTAACAAAAGGAGTCTGAATTGAAATGACAAACTATCGGTGCAATGTTTGTAACGTTTTTGAATACGATGACACAGAAGGCAACGCTGAAATGGGCATCGAGCCGGGAACAAAACCGGAGGATTTCCCTGACGACTGGAAATGTCCGATATGTGGTGCTGACAAAAGCCACCAGATGCCAGTCTGATATTTTTGATGATAGCAAAAGGGGTGTGCTTTCAGGATGACTGAATATCGATGCAATGTCTGTGGTGCTTTTGAATATGATGATACCAGGGGAGACTCGAATACCGGCATAAAACCCGGAACAAAGCCGGAAGATTTTCCTGACGACTGGCGCTGCCCGATCTGTGGTGCTGACAAGAACCACCAGATGCCTGTTGAAAAAGAGGAGATCGAAGAGATAACCTCACAGGAGATCGTCACCTGTCCTAAATGTGGTCAAAAGAGCAAGATCACGGTATCAGAATTTGAAAAAGTAGACATTAGCGGCTACCTTGGAGAATGGAGAAGGACCTCTGACATTACTGAACCCTACATGGAAGATATCCATAAAATCTCTGTTACCGGTGAATCGATCCTCGAACCGATGAGAACAACGCAGGATGTGATTTCATGGAACGACATCCTTGTCAAAGGAGCACAGCTTGCAAAGATGCCTCTTAACGAGGATGAAGCTGTTAACACGACAACCGTCATCGGACCAAAAGCAAAACACCCGCTTGTTATTGAAACTCCTGTATTCATTACCCATATGTCATATGGCGCATTATCCAGTGAAATAAAACAGGCCCTTGCAATGGGAAGTGCTGCTGTTAAGACTGCAATGTGCTCTGGAGAAGGTGGGATCCTTAAGGAGAGCATGGAGAAAGCCCACAAGTACATTTTCGAGTATGTACCAAATAGATACAGCGTCACCGAAGAGAATCTCAAAAAAGTGGATGCTATTGAGATCAAGATCGGTCAATCCGCAAAGCCTGGCATGGGCGGACACCTGCCTGCCGAGAAAGTAACAAAGGAACTGGCAGATATAAGAGGATTTCCCGAAGGCACAGACATCGTAAGTCCGGCACATTTTGATGATATCCGGAATAAGGATGACCTGAAAGCAAAGGTCGACTGGCTGAGAGAGACATCGGGAGGCAAACCCATAGGCATCAAGATGGCAGCAGGCAATATTGAAGCTGATCTTGAAGTTGCTGTTTATGCAGGGGCTGATTTTATCACCATTGATGGGAGACCCGGAGCGACTGCTGCTGCATTGAAATTTGTCAAGAACACAACATCGATACCCACGATATTCGCACTTTACCGTGCAAGGAAGTTCCTTGATGAGAAAGACATAAAGGATATTTCCCTGATCATCACAGGCGGTCTGCGTGTATCTTCCGATCTTGCAAAAGCACTGGCACTTGGTGCAGATGCCATTGCCATAGGCACAGCAGCGCTCATGGCATGTGCCTGCCAGCAATACAGGTTATGCGATACCGGAAAATGTCCGGTCGGTGTCACAACACAGGACCCTGAACTTCGTTCCAGGCTTAAGATCGACATTTCTGCAAAGAAACTTGAGAACTTTCTGAGAGTATCCACCGAAGAACTTGAGAATTTCGCAAGACTCACAGGAAATGATGATGTTCATAAATTAAGCATTAATGATCTTTGCACTACAAATTCCGAAATTTCAGATCATACGGAGATCGAACATGTCTGAGATCTGATGTATATAATAGAAAAGTAAAACCATAAAATAAACCTGGGGGGGGTTATATCCGTTTAGAGAAAGATACACTTGGGGAAGTGGAAGTGCCTGAGGACGCCTATTACGGTCCTCAGACAACAAGGGCAGTTAATAATTTCAAGGTCAGCCGGCAGAGGCTGCCTCCTTCTTTTGTAAAAGCACAGGCTGCAATTAAGATGGCATCCGCACGTGCAAATATGGAAGCAGGAAAGCTTGACACCACAAAAGGAGAAGTCATAATAAGGGCTGCATCCGAAGTAAGAGAAGGGAAGTTCGATGACCAGTTCGTGGTAGATGCGTTCCAGTCAGGTGCAGGGACCTCACAGAACATGAACGCAAATGAGGTCATTGCCAACAGGGCACTTGAGATCCTTGGGGTTGAAAAGGGACATTACGACATAATACACCCGAATGACCATGTGAACATGTCCCAGTCCTCAAATGATACAACACATACTGCCATACACATTGCAGCTGTGGAGACCATTAATTCAGAGCTCATGCCTGCACTTGTGGAAATGCTGACAGTATTTGCTGAAAGGTCGGCTGAGTTCATGAAGATCGTCAAGCCTGGAAGGACACATCTCCAGGATGCTGTGCCGGTCACGCTTGGACAGGAATTCTCAGGACATTCACATATGCTTGAACTCGGGATCAAACGACTTGAAGTAGCCATTGATGGTCTTTAGGAGCTGAACATGGGAGGCACTGCTGTCGGTACCGGACTGAACACACCGGAAAATTTCGGCCAGCTGGCGATAAAAGAGATGGAACTGATCACAGGTCAGGATTTCAGACTTGCTAAAAATGCATTTGAGGCTACGCAGTCTGCAGAAGCCATTCTTGGAGCATCAGGTGCACTACGAAGTATTGCTGTAACCCTTATCAAGATCGCAAACGACCTGCGTCTTCTTTCAAGCGGTCCAAGAACAGGTATCGGAGAGATCAACCTTCCGGCAGTACAACCGGGGTCTTCTATCATGCCCGGGAAAGTGAACCCCGTAATGGCCGAGATGCTGAACATGGCATGTTTCCAGATCATCGGGAATGATACAGCCATAACTATGGCAGCACAGGGAGGGCAGTTCGAGCTCAACGTATTCACCCCCGTGCTTGCCTATGATCTTCTTAGTTCGATAGAGATTCTCACAGGTGCATCGATCTCCTTTACAGAAAAGTGCCTTCGGGGGATCACTGTGAACAGGGAACGATGTGAAGAACTATCAAAGCAGAGCCTTGCTCTTGTCACCATACTGGCAACAACCATAGGTTATGAGAAGGCGGCAGAGATCGCACACACTGCACACCGGGAGAACAAGAGCATAACCGAGGTCGTGAAAGAGATGAACATAATGGATGAGAAAGACGTAGAAGAACTTCTTGATCCTATCAACATGACCGGGGTGAGAAAATGATTACACATGATGTGGTAGTGATAGGAGGCGGTCTTTCAGGTCTCAGATGTGCTATTGAGCTTCATGAAAGGGGAGTGGATGTAGCTATCGTTTCAAAAGTTCCTCTGATACGCAGCCATTCCGGAGCTGCACAGGGAGGTATTAATGCATCCATTGGTTCCGATGACAGCTGGGAATCACATGCATTTGATACTGTAAAGGGAAGCGACTACCTTGCTGATCAGGACACTGTTGAGATATTGTGCAAGGAAGCTCCTGACAGGGTGCTTGAAATGGAACACTGGGGCACCAATTTTTCAAGGAAGGATGATGGCACCATAGCACAACGTCCTTTTGGAGGTGCAGGATTCCCAAGAACATGCTACGCCGGAGACAGGACCGGACATAACATTCTTCATACACTTCATGAAAGGATATTACGTGCCGGTATCAAGGTCTACAGGGAATGGCTTGTAACAAGACTTGTCATCGAGGATGACAGGTGTCTGGGTTTTGTAGCTATGGACCTGCTGAACTCCGAACTTGAGGTTTTCAAAACAAAGGCCACAGTGCTTGCCACAGGAGGTTACGGGCGGATCTACCAGAAGTCCACCAATGCCATCATCAACAAGGGATTTGGCATAAGCCTGGCCTATCGTGCAGGAGTGCCACTGCAGGATATGGAATTCGTACAGTTCCATCCCACAACATTATGGGGCACTAATATACTGATCACCGAGGGTGCAAGGGGTGAAGGCGGGTACCTCTACAACAAGGACCATGAAAGGTTCATGAAAGACTACGCATCCTCATCAATGGAACTGGCCCCCAGGGATATCGTTGCAAGGTCTATCCAGCAGGAGATCGACGAGGGAAGGGCGTTCCCCGGAGGATATGTCCATCTGGATATAACTCACCTTGGAAAGGACCTTATCGAAGAAAGACTGGGCGGCATACGGCAAATATGTATCGATTTTGCAGGTATTGACCCGGTTGAGGAGCCCATCCCGGTGCAACCCGGACAGCATTACTCCATGGGTGGAATCAGCTCGAACAAGGATGGAGCCACTCCTGCAAGCGGTCTCTATGCAGTTGGCGAATGTGCCTGTATAAGTGTTCATGGTGCGAACCGGCTGGGAGGTAATTCCCTTCTTGACACTGTGGTCTTTGGAAGAAGGGCAGGAGTACATGCAGCAGATTATGTTACATCACTGGGAGAAACGAGCGATGATCCTCTGACACAGGCACTTGACAGTGAAAAAACTGCTATTTCCGAAATGATGGGAAATGATGGTGAAAGCTATTCCAGCATCAGCGAGGAACTTAAAAGGACCATGCAGGAGAATGTGGGAGTATTCAGAGAGAAAAAGGAACTTGAAAAGGCAGTCGAAGATGTCAAAAAGCTGGAAGCGCGAGCAAGGTCACTGAAGGTCAGAACAGAAGCCAGGGAGTTCAATCTGGAACTGCTCAATGCGATCGAACTTAAGGGTATGCTGGACCTGGCACATGTGATCGCATTAGGGGCATTGGTACGTGAGGAAAGCAGGGGAGCACATTACAGGACTGATTTCCTTGAAAGGGACGACAAGAACTGGTTAAAGCACACACTTGCCTATCTTACACCGGAAGGACCCCGGCTGGAATACAAGGATGTTAACATAACGATCTTCCAGCCACAGAGGAGGACGTACTGATGATAAAGCTAAAGATCAGGAGACAGGATGGTGAAAATGTCTGGTACGATCTCTTTGAGGTTGAGGACAGACCGGGAATGAATTTGCTGGAAGCATTGTTCTATGTCCAGGAAAAGCTTGATGGAAGCCTGACATTCCGATACTCGTGCAGAGGTGCTGTCTGTGGAAGTTGCGGAATGCTTATCAACAGGGTGCCAAGGCTCGCCTGCAAGACCCAGGTGTCTGACCTGAGGAAGGAACCTACGAATGAGGGGAACCCGGAGGTCCTGATAACCAACAAGAAGACAGAAACAGATAATGATGAAATATTGATAGAACCATTACCGAACCTGGATGTCATACGTGATCTTGTGGTAGATATGGATCCATTCTATTCCCTGCTGGAAAGTGTAAGACCCTGGCTTGAGATGAAGAATGATATTCCTGAAAAGGAAAACATTATGGATCAGGAAACGCAGGTCAAGCTTGAACAATATACTAACTGCATCCTATGTGCGATATGCCACGGATCATGTCCTGTTGCAGAAAGGGACAGGAAATACTACGGGCCGGCAGCTCTCGCAAAAGCATGGCGTTTTGACCTTGACCCAAGGGAAAATGAAGAAAATAGAAAAGAAAGGCTTGAGATCGTGGACTCCGAATCCGGTGTCTGGGGATGCGACACTGTGTACAAGTGTGTTGCAGTCTGTCCTAAAAAGGTGGCACCGACGTTGGGGATCAATGAGCTTCGCAACAGGATAGATACAAATAAGAAAAAAGAAGAGTAAAATAGGTATTACTTTTCTTTGAACATTATTGTATAATATGGATCGAAACGGACAGAATAGGATATAATACAGTATATTATATTATTTCAACAGGAACAGATGATCGGGAACGAGTATGCGAGAATATTAGTGTGATACAAAAGTTTTTATCATATAAAGATTTTTCAACATCTGGCATACCCATTATAGTTTCACTGGTAACGGCAAGACGTTCCATATATTTATAAATCATAATACCGGAGTTTTCGATGCATCTTATCATAGCAGAAAAACACATTGCGGCCAAAAGGATAGCAAGTATCCTTGCCCCGAAGAAGCCAAAGCAGGTACGTGTCAGCGGAATGGATACCTACGAGTTCAAGGACGAGGACAGGACCGTTGTTATGGGGCTTAGTGGACATATAGTCCAGCTGGACTTCCCTAAAGCATATAACAACTGGCAGAAAGTAGAGTCAAGAGAGCTCATCGATGCGGAGGTCATTACTACACCTACACATGTGAAGATCGTGAGTGCCCTTAAAAAACTGGGAAAGGAAGCAACCCACGTCACCATTGCTACTGACTACGACAGGGAAGGAGAGCTTATTGGTGTCGAAGCACTGGAGATCATCAAGAAAGTGAACCCGGAAGTGGACTTTGACCGTGTGTTCTACAGCGCGATCACAAAGAAGGAGATCGATGATGCTTTTGCAAATCCTGCAGCCATTGACTTCGATCTTGCTGATGCAGGTCATTCCAGACAGGTCATCGACCTCGTGTGGGGTGCATCGCTCACAAGATACCTTTCCATTTCAGCAGGCAGGTTAGGTAAGCTTTTCCTATCTGTAGGACGGGTACAGTCACCGACCCTTGCATTGATAGTCGACAAGGAGAAAGAAAGACAGGCTTTCGTCTCAAAACCATACTGGGAAATATTTGCCACCCTCAAGGGTAAGAGTGGTGAACTCTTCGATGTTCAGCACAAGACCCCGAAGTTCTGGGACAAGACCGAAGCTGAAAAGATAATGGACATCATAGGTGACAATGCAACGGTTTCCTCAGTTGTCAAATCAAAGAAGAAGGACAAGCCACCTACTCCATTCAATACCACCGAATTCATAGGCGCTGCAAGTTCCATCGGTTATAGTGCTGCCAATGCCATGAGGATCGCAGAATCACTCTATACAAGCGGTTTCATTTCATACCCGAGGACTGATAACACGGTCTATCCGGCATCTATCGACCTGAGAGAACAGATCGAGGTATTCAAGAAAGGCACTTTCAAGGAATATGCTGAAAAACTGCTCGCGAAGGAAAAACTTGTTCCGACCCGTGGTAAGAAAGAGACCACAGATCATCCTCCTATCTATCCTGCATCACTTGCAAAGAAGAGCGAGCTCAATGACCAGGAATGGAAGCTTTACGAACTGGTGGTCAGGAGATTCTTTGCGACCTTTGCTGAAGAGGCCGAGTGGGAGACCCTGAAGGTAAAGTTCGACATTGAAAGCGAAGAATTCAAAGCAAACGGAGCCAGACTGCTTCACGCGGGATGGAGATGGTACTACCCATACAATGCACCACAGGACAGGCTGCTTCCTGCCCTTGAAGAAGGTGATGTGCTCAGTATAAAGAGCAAGGAGATGACATCCAAGGAGACCCAGCCACCCGGAAGGTATGGACAGGGAAGACTTATCAAGCTCATGGAAGAGCTTGGGCTTGGCACAAAAGCAACACGCCATGAGATCATCAGCAAGCTCTATTCACGGGCATACGTCCACGGAAATCCGCTCCAGCCTACAAAAACATCCTTTGCGGTAGTAGAGGCCCTTGAGGAATATGCCCCTACGATCACAAGGCATGACATGACAAGCAAGCTGGAAGAGAATATGGACCGTATTGCAGAAGGCAAGGTCAATGAAGAGGATGTCCTGAGCGAATCAAGGAAGATGCTTGATGATGTATTTGCCGAACTTGAAGTCAATAAGGAGAAAATATCAGAATCATTACGTGCCGGTCTTCGCGAAGACAAGGTCATCGGCATCTGTAAAGAATGTGGCTCAAAGCTTATAGTCAGACGCTCAAAACGAGGTTCGAGGTTCATCGGCTGTGACGGTTATCCTGACTGTAATTTCTCTCTCCCACTTCCAAAGAGCGGACAGGTCATTGTTACCGATAAGATATGCGAGGAACACGGCATCTACCATATTAAGATAATAAATGCCGGAAAACGACCATGGGACCTTGGCTGCCCGCAATGTAATTTCATCGAATGGAAGAAGACACAGGAAGAAGAGAAAAAGAAGCTTCCTGAAGTTCCAAGACCTGAGAAGATACTGGATGTACCCGGTATCGGAAAGGTTACAGCCGAAAAGCTCAAGGATGCAGGCGTTTCAACTGTAGATGAGCTTGGTGAAGTAAACGCAATAGAACTTTCAAAAAGCACCAGCATACCTGTCGGGAAGATCATGAAGTGGCAGGAAGCTGTTGCATAAATAAACAAAAGAAGGGATACAAATGAAACTGGGATTCAAAGGCGGTTGTAAGGAAGTTGGACGTTCTGCACTCTTGGTCAACGATGAGATACTGGTCGACTATGGGATCAAACCGGGAGAGACACCACTCTATCCTGTGGGCGAAGTCCATCCTAAAGCAGTCTTTGTTTCACACGGTCATCTGGACCACTGTGGCGCTGTTGCAAACCTCATGGACATGAAACCTGATGTATTCATGACCCCACCAACAGCAGATCTTGCACATGTACTCGCAAGGGATACACTTGCAATAGCAGAAAGAGAAGGGAGGTCCGTGCCTTATACCAGCTGGGAACTCCAGCAGATGACAATGAATACCAACAAGGTGGACACCGGTATAGAATTCCATGCTCACGGTTACACCGCACAGTTCTATAATGCAGGTCACATACCCGGCTCTGCAGCAGTATATCTTGAAAAGGATGGAAAAAGCATTGTCTATACAGGCGATATCAACACCCTTGACACAAGACTTGTACCTGTGGCAGATGAACTTCCAAAAGCAGATGCCCTCATAACAGAAAGCACATATTTTAACGAAGACCACCCTTCCAGAAAGGAAACGGAAAGGGAATTCATCGATTCATTAAAGGATACGCTGGACATGGGAGGCAACGTCCTGATCCCTGCTTTCGCCATCGGAAGAACACAGGAAATACTCATGGTCCTCAGTGACCATGGTATCCCCTGCTATGTGGATGGAATGGGAGTCGGGATCTACAAACTTCTAATGAACCATCCTGATTACCTGAAGAACCCGGCACACCTGAAACATGCATTTGATAATGCAACATTTGTCAAAGGCAGAAAAAGGTCAAAAGTTCCACTTCATGGCTCCGTGATCGTGACAACTGCAGGCATGCTTAACGGTGGCCCTGTGCTTTATTACATCAACCAGCTCTACAAAGACGCAAAATCCAAGATCATGCTTACAGGCTACCAGGTAGAAGGCACCAATGGAAGGATGATGCTCGACACCGGGATCATTGATAACGATGGAATCATCCAGCAGGTCCGCATGAAGGTCGAAAAGTATGATTTCTCATCCCACTGTGGTGACCGTGAGTTAAAACAGCTTGTGAAAAAGTTCTGTGACAAAGGCGGAGAGAAGGTCTTCACCATGCATGGAGAGAACGCTGAAGATTTCGCTACATGGGTAAATGAAGAAATCGGTGCAGAAGGATATGCTCCTGCCAACGGCGAAGACGTTATGATCTGAGTTTACATATCAGGTAGTTATCCTGTTGTAAAGCATCGGAAGCCTTTCCGGCAGTGAAGCCGCATTATCGATTATAGTGTACCCCACATCCGAGAAGATGGTATCCAGATACTCCCCTGCTTCACTGTCAACGGTAATACAGAAGAAGTGCATCCCAAGGGCATTGCCTTCCTGTATTGCAACCCTTGTGTCCTCAATGGCCATCTGCCCTTCGTATTTGCCTTCAGCAAAACCAAGATCGTAAGGGTCACCATCTGAAAGCAGGACAAGAAGCTTTACCCTAGCATCGATGTCCTTAAGCTTTGAAATAGAATGACGGATCGCAGCACCTAGCCTTGTGTTCATTGCAGGTTCCAAGGCGCTTATCTTGCATTCCGCATCCTCTGAGAAGTGCTCGTTGAAATCCTTTATCGTATAGAATTCAACATCGGACCTGGTATTACCGGAAAAGGCTGCAATTGCATACTTATCTCCTATGCTCTCAAGGGCCTGGGTCATGATGATAAGGGAATCTTTTTCCACATCAAGTATCCGACGACCATTTTCCAGTTTCTTCCTTGTTGATGCACTCATGTCCAGAAGGAAAAGAGTGGAAACATCCCTCTCACGCTTATCCCTTCTGATGTACAACCTATCAGTCGGATTGATACCGCACTTCCGGTCAGTAAAAGCCTCGATCAAAGCATCAAGATCAAAATCATCCCCATCCAGTTGCCTGCGTAATTTGCGGAATGATTCCGGTTTCATCATCTTGAAGATACGATTGATCAGAGTGATCTCACGTGCATAATGCTCTCTGGCCTCAAGGTAGAATTCATTGTCACTTCCTGAAGGGGATACTTCATAGACAGTGCACCAGTCGTTCTTATAATCCTGCATCCGGGAATCCCATTCATCATAACTATAGCTGCCAAGCACTTCCCAGTTCTTCGAATTTGCATATTCCGGCCCTTTGCCCGGTCTGCCCTCTATGAACTCTTCGTCATCCGGAAGGACTGTCTGCGGGATAAAAGATTCCATTACCTGCTCCGAAAACTCTTCACTACGAGATTGAGTGAGAGAGGACGCACCAACACCCATTCCACGATAATCAAAATTCCTTATAGGTTCATATTCCAGTAATTCCAGAGGACCAAAACGATCAGTAAGCATTTCATAGATATCGATAGTCACTTCAAGTGAATCAAGGGTGGATGAATCAGGTTTGAAAACGTTATTTACAAGTATTTCATGAGAAAAATCCACAATTTCCTTAAGATCTGCCTCAATTCCAAACGATGGTTCGATACCAACAGAGTAAAGCAAAAGAGATTCCGTGAACTTTCCAATACCGAACGTATCTGGAGCTCTGTTCTGTGACATCTGCATCCTTACTTTTTCAAACTCCCGGCGCAATCCCCTGTAAAGGGATGTTGTCATGTACTCCACCCTTGCATCTTCTATAATTCCCATTATGTCAGCAGCAATGAATGGAGCCGAAAGCTTTCCGATAACGGATGCAACTGCATTGGACTTACCAGCAGGATCAACTCCCACATCCCCAGGAAGATCCAAAATATCCATGCCGATCTTTTCGACCAGTGGCAAAAAAGCCTCTAACTCAAAGACCGAAGTTCCAAACTGGATGTGTCCCACTTCATGCATTACAGCCAACTTATAGATCGTGAAGTTCTCCTCGAAATCACCATAACCTTTTACCGTGGGCTCCAGATAGATCGTCCTGCCGGAAACTATCGGATTAGGATACTTGCTGAATTCACCTGACAGGAAGTTCTTTGAACGTATTGTGAAATTTATTCCCGATATGCCCACTGAGTAATACTTAAGGATCCTTGACACACGTTTAAGTGCCACACCACTCATCAGTTTTTCAGCAAATTCAGTTGCACTTTTTGACATAAGCGAGAAATAGGACCTGCCTCCACCACGATCTCTTTCAAAAATGGAAAGACCTTTTTTGGCCCACTCATCGAGCTCTGTAACATCAAGGTCCTTTAACAATGCAGGGGAATTCCTGAAAAAACTGAATGCCATTTCTCTGTCAATTCCAAAGACATCAAGACCTGTATGCACCCATCTTTCGATCTCCCTGGGATGTATATTGAGCAGTACATCTGACAGGATAGAGAAATAGATACCTGCAAGCATTCCGTTATTTTCTGCCAGAAGCTTTGCATTGTTGAATAATGTCGGATAGTATTTCCGATCGGTGTTCTTCAATACAGAAAGAGAACTATGGAAATAATCCGAGCCATAAAATGTCGAACTCTGTGAAATGCCCTTCCCGATAGAGACCCACTCATCAAACTCCTCTTCATCCAGATGATTTCGCATCTCAGGTGCGTTCTCAAAAAAGCTCTCAACACACCTCCAGCAGATGTTAGTTAATTGCACACCAATATCGATGAGATGTCTTGTCCCTTCCCTGTCAGACCTGTGAAGACCATTTCCCAATCCCCTGAAAACAGCCTCATAGAAAGTTCTCGCAGCTTCTGGTTCGTCATATGAAAAGAGTTCTTTGCCCATTTCCACATATTCCGCAAGATCTTCAATGTCGATCCTGCCAATGAACTTTGGAGTTATCTTCAGGAATAAGGTGGCAACCTCACGGTTCTCAAAAGCAAGTTCTCCTCCGAGATATGTCCATTTATCGAACTCGCTTTTACTGAGTGCAGCTAATGCAAGAGGTGCACTGGTAAAGAATGTGAGGAACAGCTGAAGATCAATATTCCTGAATTCCTTTGATGAAAGCAAAAGCAATTTTCTCTGGTGTTTTGGAAGAGCAGGAAGAACATTCACAGTCCTCTCAATAAGCTCGATAGCAACTCTCCATTTTCTCCCAGCGAGATCCTGTACTATCGGATACCAGATCTCTAAAATATCCGGATCCATCAAAGGCACAAGCTTTTCGATATTTCTCAGAAATGCCTTCCCGACACTGGGATTCAAAGAATTAAGTTCTGTGACCAACTCGACCCATCCGCTGAAAGTGGCAGAACCAAGGTCAAGAAGTACAGGAAATGTGTTCGAAAAATAAACATTTCCAAGGCCCTTATCCTTGTTAAGTGAAGATCTCCAGATAGAGAACCATTCCACAAATCGGGATGGGTGTTTTCTGAAAAGTACAAGCAGTTCCAGAGGCAATTTCCCAAATTCAACAGATATTTCCGAAATTTCCACATCTGACAGGTCCTCGAGCATACCTGTTGAATCCAGGATATCAAGTACATCCTTAAGATGAACGACCTCCCCTTCATCCTGAGACAATTAGCTTCACTCCATGATAGCTGATATGATCTCATCTATGCTTTTCTGGAGGTCGGCATCATCGGTGATCGGCTTAACCATGGCGACACTGCATGCTTCCCTTGGTCCTATCCCGGACCTGATCAGCATACCAGCATATATGAGAAGACGGGTGCTTACCCCTTCCTCAAGACCATGCTGCTTGAAATTACGTATTCGGTGTCCGATATCCACAAGGGTTCGGGCAGTTTCCTCATCCACACCACTTTCATGGGCAACGATATCGGTTTCAAGTTCAACCGGCGGGTAATCAAAATCAATGGAAACAAATCTCTGCCTTGTGCTCTGTTTCAGGTCCTTCAGCACGCTCTGGTATCCCGGATTGTAGGAGATGGTCAGCATGAACTCAGGTGGTGCCTGAAGTACAATGCCCATTTTCTCGATTGGCATTATACGCCTGTCATCTGTCAGCGGATGGATCACGACCCTTGTATCCATCCTTGCTTCCACGAACTCATCAAGATAACAGATAGCACCGCTCTTCAAAGCAGCTGTTAAGGGTCCATCGTTCCATTCGGTCCCTTCACCTTTGATTAGGAACCTGCCAATCAGATCGTTAGCCGTCAGGTCCTCATGGCAGGAGATCGTAATAAGAGGGCGTGCCAGATGGTAGGCCATATATTCGATAAAACGTGTTTTCCCGCAACCGGTTGGCCCTTTGAGGCTGACAGGCAGTTTATTCTCATAAGCAGCCCTGAATATCTCGACCTCATTTCCAACAGGAACATAGTAGGGTTCCTCTTTGATGACACATTCTTCAACACGCTGCTGGGAACAGATAATATCGGTCATTGGGATCACTCTCAAACTTTTTGATATAATTTTAGTGTTCAAAGTTGATAATGTTTTGCAAATGAAAGAGGTGAATCGAAAACAAAATGAGATAAAGTAAATTTGGAGTGATAATATTGAAACTTAAATAAAAATAGTATCAATCAAAAAATGGTTAAAAGCAAAAAGAAGAAATTAAAAAGGGACATTCCTTTTGCTGAATAAGTTCTGCCTAATATCAGATACACCGAATGGATCGATCAACAAATCGATGGAGCAAACATTGGAAACCCAATTATTTCATCGGTATCCTGATAAATGCCTGTCCTGAACTTGAATAGAACCCATTACATTCTTCTTCGTACATAATCTGCCCAGACTCTTCTTCCTGTTGTCCTGATTCTGTATCTCTCAAATCGTTCCCCTCTTGTATCAGGCTTAATTGCCTGCAATTATGGGATGTAATAACATCCTCATAATAATTATGAGAGTGACTTATATAAATAGATTTTGTATGAACTATGGGAAAAACAGTATCTAAAAGAAACATCAACAATAAATTAATTGTGCCGATTTTAGAAATACGAAATAGAAATACAGAATGTCAACAAATGTCCAGTTTATCCATATCATTAAACGTGTTGATGTTGATAAATGTCTTTAAGTCAGGATCGATATCGCGGATCTTCTCCATTTCAACACCCACAACATCATCCAGCTCAAAAACAGGTGCAAGTATGAACCTCTTCCCTGAGCTTATTGAACTCTCGATCAAAGGCAACATCGGTGCAACACGATAGACCCCGCATAGTGGCTCCATGGAACCATCCGGACGCAGTGGTACCGCTGCATCATGCCCTTCTGCACAGTGAAACATGAACTCAACAACTTTCGGATCAATAAAAGGCATGTCACATGCGGTAACAAAGATATACCCACCCTTTGCTGCTTTGAAACCCTCAAGGATTCCTGCCAGGGGCCCTATGTCAGAATAGCAGTCAAGGACCATCTTTTTGCCGCAGGAATATGCCTCGAACTCTTTTTCCTGCCCTTCATCCCTGACAGATACCAGTACTTCATCAACTATATCGTCGAGTATATTGATCGTTCTTTCCAGTACGGACTTCCCTTCACAGTTCATCAGGGCCTTTTCCACATTTCCAAGACGCCTTCCACGCCCGCCTGCAAGGATCAATGCTGATATTGTCATCTTAAATTGTAATTGAGAACGATAATACAAAAAGATGCGTATAGCTTTACACAGAAATTATTAAGTCTGAAAATAACATAAATATGTTCATGAAACTTAATCCTGAATCCGAAACTATTGAGATGCTTGCAAAGACAATACTTGTTGCAGCAAGGACAGCGCCTAAAGCAAAAGGAAAGGACGATATTGTAACAGCATTACTGGAAACGGAAGATGTCGAGGTCCTTGCCTCTGCCATGGAAGAAATGGCAGACAGGAAAGGAGAAGGATTTGCATTCTTCAAGCGTGATGCGCAGAATGTACGCAATGCAGATGCAGTATTACTTATCGGTTTCAAGACAGAAAGTGTCGTTGGTCTCAACTGTGGAGCCTGTGGTTTTGAAAGCTGCAAGGATATGCTCCAGCATTCAAAGGTAAATGTTGATTTTACAGGTCCGCACTGTTCTTTCAAGTACATCGACATGGGTATTGCACTGGGAAGCGCTGCTGCAAGGGGAAAGGATCTCTGTGTTGACAACAGGGTAATGTACTCAGTGGGTGCCGGAGCATTGTCAGCCGGGCTTCTGGATGCTGACATCGCATGTGGAATGCCTCTCAGCATTAAGGGCAAGAACATGTTCTTTGACAGGAAGTAAGAATTCCAGGACCAAATAAAAAGATGAAAACTTCAAGGTAAAGCAACAGGATGAGATCGCAGCCGGTCAGGTAAGACCCCTGCGCCTCTCACTTCGATATTCATCCACAAGATGCTTCAATTTCTTTTCTTTTTCTTCCTGACGCTTTCTCTCAGCTTCCTTCTCCCACCCATCCAGAGCTTCCTGAAGAAGGGCAGGGTCTACCACTGCAAAATCGTCAACTCTCTGTATCCTGACATTTTTGAGCAAAGGTAGATTTGCCCTGAAGAAAACATCTTCTGCAGCATAGGTCACATCCGAGGAAGTGATCACAGCACGAACACCCAGTTCAACTACCATTGAAGCTGTCACTGTACTGCCACCGCTTGCATCCTGAAGGAAGATAACATCCCCTTTCTTGATGCCAAGATGGTCCTTTGTTTCTAAAATAGCCTCACGGGTAAAGGACAGAAGAATCTTTACAGGGATCCCCTCACCCTTGATCTCCATCTTTCTTATCTGCTTCAATTTCTTGATGTTGGAATGGGCCTTTTTTAATGACTTTTTAGACCTGCGCAGGTCTTTCTTCAGAACTGAGATCTTATGTTCACGTATCTCGATCTCCTTGTCCTTACGAATCTGAAGATGATTAGCTTCCCTCATCTTCTCCAGTTTAAGTTCAAGTTTTGAGATACGCTTATCCTTTGACTTCAACTCCTTCTTAAGTTCCTGGAGATAATCCCGGAGATTGCTGATCTGAGTATCTTTTAACTTAAGTTTCTCTGAAATTTTCCTGTCCCTTTCTTCAGTACCTTCATCAGGAGTTTCCAAAACCTTCACAGGTTTCTTCTCGGGAACCGGCACCCCGGTAACTTTCTCGATAGCTTCACCTATGGAAGCACCCTGGATCACATACAGTTTTATCTTATCCATGTTCAGATGGGGAGGTGCTTTCTTCTCAACACGCGAGAACATGTTCTTGTAATTCCGGTGAGCATAAAGAGCAGCGGCAAGAGAGTCACGTTCATGGTCATTGGAATAGCCATATGGTCTTCCAAGGGCGATCTTCTCCTCAGAGGAAATTTCCGTAGAAGGCGTACTTATCACAGCATTGAAACTGCGCCGGATCCGCTCCACAGAACCCGGAGTTGGTGTGACATCCGTACCGATGACCGCAGGCTTCCCATATTCAGCAATAAGTTTGACAACTTCATCATGGGAAATGCCACGAACACTTTTCAAGAGCAGAAGATCAGCATCGAACGAGAGTATAGCTATTCCTACCGTGGTGCCGGGGTCGATACCCACAATAGTAGGGCGCCTTTTGACCCTGGTCAAGGGAGTATACTGGATCTTATCTCGCACCACGTTGCTTACACGGATCTGGGCATCCGCAGTGGAACCGGAACCAACAGGCACCTGATTCCTCTTTGCATATACTGTGAACTCGGCACGCACATAACCTCCGAATCCACTGGATATCCTGCTTGTATACGTATATCCGTGTTCCTTTGATGCTTTCTTCAATATCGCCTCGACCTCACGACTCCTTTCCCTCACAGCCCCATGGACCTTACGGCGATACCTGTTCTGGCTCCAGCCTCCACGTCCGAGCGACCGGGCACGACTCACCTTGATCTTCGTGATGTCTTCAAAAAGGGATACTTCAGAGCCAACTCCCATACTTGCAAGACGCGCACATGCCTCTGCCTCCTCGTTTGGATCGAACTGGTTGAAGGATAGTCCATTTTCCTTTGCAAGATGTAAAAGGGATTTCTTGTGCAGACCGCCTGTAACCTGTACAAGCCGGACACCTTCAGGAAGTTTCTCAAGAAAACGCACAAGCTCCTTCTTGCTAGGAGCCAGTTCAAAAATGTTGTCCACTGCGATATATTCAGGATGCTCTTCGCGAACCATCTTCAATATACGCGGAAGGCGCACCATTTTATGATGAGTTACCTCTCCCTCTTTCAACACAGCAACTGCATACCTTGGCAACTCCCGGGCCCTGGAAGAGCCTTTTGCGATGTCTATGCCGAATATTACCCCGGTTTGATAATCTGGATTTTGCATAATATACCATCATTGCATAAAGTTTGATCAGATATCCCCATGTAATATATGTTAAAGAGAAATATATACCCAGTTGGTGTAATTTTAAGGATAAATAAATCTGAACAAATGACCAGTAAATTATGAAAATTAAAAGCTTGAATAAAAAGTAGAAAGGAATATTCTGGAAGAGGTCCAGAATTTCCATAATCGTTTTCTTCTTTGAGGATGTAATCTTTTTTGATTTTGCACCCTTAGAATTGGGACACAAATGTCCTTGCCTGCCACAATGCTACCACTGCAACTATCAGAATAGCAAGTAACCAGGCGTATTCAGATATTGATTTGCAGGAGCTATAGTCAATTATAATGGCAATCCATTAAGATCCACAAGAATACTTAATTTAATCCTTTTATTTTCTTGTATCCATCGTATCCAATATAATACTTTTTAGTTTGCTTTTCGCTTATGAAAAGTATTTTAATGGTTGACTATTCTCACATTGAAATCGTGCGCTTTGAACCAACTTTCAATTTCTTTCATCTCTTCTACATTTAAGCTCGCATCCTCTTTACAAAGGTACTCTTTATCAAGCTGCTGATACTTATGTACACCCATCTTGTGGTACGGAAGCAAATCTATGCCTTTAAAATTCTCGCATTCACGGAAAGGTTTCAAAAAATCAATGACCTTTTCTATGTCTTCTTTGCTGCTGTTTACACCTTTAAGCAAAGGCATTCTGGTAAGCACATTATATCCGCGCCTAATAAGTTCCTGCAGATTGCTTAAAATAAGCTCATTGCGAACTCCCATAAATTCCAGGTGCTTCTCCGGCGAAATATGTTTTATGTCGAAAAGGAATAAATCCACAAATTCTGCCACTTTAAACAGGTCCTCTTGCTTTGCATAACCGGATGTTTCGATTGCAGTGTTTATCCCTTCCTGCTTACATTTCATTAGCAAATTTGCGGCCGCTTCTGGCTGCAACAGAGGTTCGCCGCCACCAATGGTAATTCCTCCACCCGAAGTATCATAAAAAGCTCTGTCTTTTTCGACGATCTCTAAAAGCTCAGAAATACTTTTTTCTTCCCCTGCTATAAATAAAGCAGATGCGGGGCAAACACCCTCGCATTTGTGACAACCGATACATTGGATGTCGCGCCGCACCTTATGCTTATTATTACTTTCCAGGATCATGTGCATATCCACAGGGCAGACCTCTACACATGCACCGCAATCGGTACACACGTTGCTTTTTACCATCACGTCATATCCTGGCTTTAACCCTTCGGGGTTTGAGCACCATTCACAACGCAGTGGGCATCCTTTGAAAAATATGATGGTCCTCACTCCGGGTCCATCATATATGTTGAACCTTTGCACGTTGAAAATGGAAGCTTTTTGTTCAATTGCTCCTGCATCTTTATTGCTCATCCTCATCACCTACTTAACTGTTTTTTATTTTGCCATTTCACGCATTTCTTTTAAGTGTGTTTTAGCATTGTTCTGCTGATGATCTCATCCTGCACATCTTTGCACAATTCAACAAAGAATGCGCTGTACCCTGCCACACGAACTATCAGGTCACGGTACTGTTCAGGATGTTTCTGTGCTTCAAGCAATGTTTCATTATCCAGGTAGTTGAACTGCATTTGGCCGTTACCAAATAACGATGCAGTTCTCAGCAATGTAATTACGCCATTTTCCCCTTCAGGTGTGTCGAGCAAGCCAGACATAAACTTAAAGTTGTGAACCATACCTATGTTCATATCGTCACAAGCCATCTTTGAAACCGACTTAATGATAGCAGTAGGTCCCAGGAAGTCTGCTCCTTGAGTAGGGCTGATACCATCCGACAACGGCATCCAAGCTTTCCTTCCGTTTGCGGAAGCTCCCGTAAGTTGTCCAAACGGCGTGTTATTTGAAATTGACAGCGTACCGTGGCTCAACGTCGAATACAGGGTCTTGTGTTTCCTGTGTTCCATTTCCGTAAAGTTAGTCACATCGGCAGCGATCAAATCCGCATAATCATCATCGTTTCCATATTTAGGTGCATTCAGACAATCCGTTCTGATTTGCTCATAGCCTTCGAAATCGGCTTTTAAAGCCTCATTAAATTCCTGCAAGGTGTATTTCTTATCATCAAACACTAATTTCTTTATTGCAGCCATGGAATCTACATATGTGGCCAGGCCTGTCCAAACAACCCCCGGTCCGAAATTGTACATTGCCCCACCGGATGAAACGTCCTTACCGTCTTCCATACAACCTTCGTACATGATGGACATGAGCGGCTTTGGTGCAAGCTCCCTGTGAACTCTTTGGGAAATAACCGTGGCGACATTTGACAATTTTGTAATGTATTTGATCTGCTCTTTTACAGCATTTTCAAATTCTTCGTAGGTTTTAAAGTTGTTTATGTCACCCAGATCAGGGCAAACTTGTTTATCGTACCAAAGCGGAACACCTCTGTTTAAAATAAGCTCGATGCAAATAGGCCACTGAGTATATGCAGTGGAAGTCCACTGATAAAGTCTTCCCGACTTCTGCGGCTCTACGCAGCCCATCAAGCAATAGTCACGAGCATCTTCTATGGATACGCCCTTTTCCAGCATCATTTTTATATGTGTATCATCAAAGTGGCAAGCAGGGAAACCCATACCGGAACGAACAACTTCAACTATTTTCTTCATATATTTCTGTGGAGAATTATTGTGTATCCGGCAAGCCAATGAAGGCTGGTAAACTTTAACATGCCTGACCGCATCCATCAATAAATAAGTCAAGTCGTTAGTGGCATCTCTGCCTTCTCTTGTAACACCGCCTACGGCCATGTTTACAAACGGTTGGTAGCCTGCAAAGAATTTTGAGGCATCTTCGCTTGTTATCCACATCATTTCGGACATTTTTATCAACATGCTGCCTGCCAGCTCGAATGCTTCAAATTCAGTCATTCTGCCCTCTTCTATGTCCGCCTTGTAGAAGGGATACATATACTGGTCAACACGTCCGATAGACATGCCTGTCTGGTTTTCTTCCACCACAAGCAAGGATTCGATGGTCCACACCGCCTGAATAGCTTCCCAGAAGGTGCTTGGCTTATTGGCTGGAACTTTTGCATTGACTTCGGATATCTTCATTAGCTCTGCTTTACGCTTAGGGTCTGTTTCCTTTGCGGCCAGCTCTGCTGCATATTCCGACAGCCGTTTTGCATAAGCCATAATACCTTCGGTGGTATCTATGATTGCTTCATAGAAATAGATCTTATCAATGTCTTCCGGATTATCATAATCCAGTGTTTCCAAATGCTCTCTTGCTTCGCGCTGAATATCTTTCATGCCCTTTTTCATCAGGATTACGTCGTAACCAGGACATGAGTCTCCTCCACCATTTACGGCATGATATGAGCAATCCGAAACAAAGGATTCACCGGAAAGTTCCCAAACGCCGGCTTCCCGATACTGATCTTCGCAGTATTCGTCGACCGATTTACCCTTCCAATAAGGGAACAGTTCTTCGCGCATGATCTTCTTGTCTTCTTCGGAAATATAGAACGGGTCCTGCGGACGAGTGCCTATGGTATCGATTTCTTCTTCCATCCATCTCCAGGCAATATCAGGGGAAAAAGCACCTGCTCTCGGTGCGCCACACGGAGAACCTGCAATCAACTCGTTATCCTGTATTACAAGTGGCGCCGTTTCACAGCAATATTTGAAGCACTTTGCGCGTAACAATATTTTCGGCATTCCAGGGTTTTCCTTGGCTATCTTTGTTATCGCTCTTGCACGATATGTTGTGATAGTCGGGACCTGCTTCAGGAAGTTTTCTTTCAGCTTCTTAAGACGCTCTGTTATTCCATCCGGAACTCCCGTTACGTTTGTCTCGTTTGAGACTTTTGTACTGTTTGCGCTCATTTTCATATCTTCCACCTCTCATTACTTTCAAATTTCGATTATACTTACATATCAGTAAAATATTTGAAAAATAAAATGCCCGAAAATCGGGCAATAAAATACTTTTAGAATTGGGACACAAATGTCCTTGCCTGCCACAATGCGACCAAAGCAATAACGATGATCGCGATCATCCAGGTATATTCTGCTGCTGGTACAGGGGCCATGGTCATATCAAAGCCTTCGCCATAGTAACCTACCATATAGTCGTTCATTACTCCCATATTCAAACCTCCTTATACGTACTCCAGACATGCATCGGATGCACGAACCTTTCCGAAATCAGTGATCACATATTTGTGCAAGAGGAAGCCTTTCTTGTATACACCATCCTCATCGACCTTTGACTCTACAGATTTGAGCATACCACCTGAAGCAAGCTCGAGGATATCGAAGTTGAGCGAATCCCTTCCGAAGTTGCTGTTCATGTTGTATTCTTTCTGCATCTGTGTGACGATCTCGTTGTTCCAGTGCTCCTTCTCATCAGAGAATAGCTCAAGCAACCTGAATTTTATTGGGCGTTCTCCAGCCATTTTACTCACCTCTCAGTGATTCCATTTCACCTGTTTCTTCAGAGATCATTACAAAGCTACCGAGGACACAAAGTGCGCCACCGACGAGTATAGTCCATGCTGGAACCTGTGCAAGGAACAGGTAAAGGAACATCACTACAAAAATAGCGTAGAGGTTTGCCACACCCTGTCCACGTGCTACACCGACGAGAGGGAAGGACTTGTACCAAGCCACATAACAGTATCCAAAACTGATACCTGCAAATGAAAGCACTAGGATAGACAGTGGGTTCAGTGCTGCAATTGCATATTCGACTATTGGGTAACCTGCCAGTGCAACAATAGGTATGATAATGAGCCACCAGATGATGTTCTCACCAAGGAACCTGATAGTAATACCTACATCAGGCTCTGCGATGTCAAGACCTTTTCCGGCAATTGCACCTTCAATACCCCAACCGAGAGCACACATCAGACCACCGACATATCCAAGCCATGCTACGCTTCCGGTACCTAATTCTGCCATGATACCTCCGCCGAAAATGGTGACACCACCAATAATAATAACAAAAATACCGATAGCGGCTCTTTTACTTATTTTCTCACCGTACCAGAAATAGGCGAGAATTGAACCGGCAACAGGGTACAAAAGAGCTGATACAGCACCGAATGCCGGACCAATAAATCCTATTGCCATAAATGCACCTAATATTGCAACTGGCCCACCGAACATGGAAGCTGCAAAAAACCACTTGCTGCAGGGATGTAATTCTTTAAGGGTTCTCTTTATTTCACCAAACTTTCCAAGTACCCCGTTCCATACTAACAGGGCAATGATAACAGTCAATGCATTGAATGCAGTTATCAATACAGCACACATCATTGTTGCCGTTGTTGCATTTGAATAGTCAGGGAGGGCAAGGTCATACCACATTGCATCGAATGGAGGTATGGCCCAGATAATTGTACCCGGAACATACCATAAAGCCCACAAAACTGCAGTGAAAAGTGCCCACATATAACCTTTGTTGACTCTTTTCTTAATTTCTAATTTTCTTAATTCCTGAATGTCCATAATAATTTCTCCTTTTATGACTCCATCAAGTTTTTGTTCATTTCATCTGCCTTTACTCCTTAAGGCATAGGAAATATGTTCCCATCTATTATATAAGGATTTCGTAGAAAAGCTTTTATATTATTTTTTTTGACAAATTGTTTTATATACTAGAAGATACAATGGCTTGATTGGGGAAGCTCCTCCAACTGAGCGCAATGGTTTGTAGATAAACTATGAAATCACAAATTGTGCTGACCGTCCTTGGCATGGTTTGGGCGATCATCATATGTTTCCTGCAACCCTTCCCTGTCTGATTTAGAAAAGTAAAAAGGCTTTGTAGAAATCCTATAGGACTTGAGATCCATATCGTCCTTCCAAAATTAACACTGCATATCATTACTTTTGGACTCCGATATTGGCTTGATCTCTACAAAGCCTAAGCTCTTGTAACCACTAGTGTATGCTCCTGTAACCTTTCATCCAAACATGGGGAAAACCCCTGCCCCCCCATAAGTCACCCCTTCCAGGTGTAACAATGTCTGCCTTCAGGTTTTATAAGTGCCTATAAAAAAAGTATTGTTTTTTTCTATATATAAGCTTTCGTAAAAAAAATATATATATGAGTATATGTTAGGACAAATTTATTTTTGCCTCAATAGTTTATTCTGGAAAACTTCTATGTCTTTGATTATATCCTTTTCAACCGGACTTACTTCATTTTTAAGTATAGTTTCAACATGTTCTCTTGCTCTTTTCACCACGTCTCCACCTCCTTTTTTCTCCCATTCTGAATATGTATCTTTTTCACTAATATTTGGGGTAAAATATTCGTTATGCATCCAGTTTCTTGTGTGTGCATGCTTGAGATAATTACCGCCGGGTCCAATGTCTCCTATTACACTAACTGCAAGTCTTTGATCGTCTATCTGAACTCCGTTTAACATTCTATCAATCATTCCTACAATCTCGTTATCTATGACTAGCTGTTCAAGAGAGATTAGGGCTCCATTTTCAATATTTCCTGCCCCAGACACATAATTCATGCCACTTAATGCCGTTAGGACCCATTGCATCGTTTTTTCGTAACCTACCTGCTGATCAGGAATGTGAGAATCTGACATGGGATAGAAACCGCTTGTTGGGACGTTATAATAAGCGCCTAACTGGGAAACGCAAGCTCCGAGTATTCCCATTTCAATTGCACCTCCGGTGTAAACGCCTGTATGCATATTCATAATTGTGCTGGTATGGCCATATAAAACTGGAGCTCCCTTTTTTACCAAATTTGCGAGCACAACCCCTCCCAAAAATTCCGCATTGGTCTGCACAAGCATTCCAGCAAGGGTTACAGGAGCGGTAGCACCACCTTGTGCTCCAGGCATAATTGAAACAGGTAGGCCTGCATCAACACTTCGGAACAATGCCTCTATTTGGTCCTCCGTATAAGTCAGAGGGGAGAGCGGGTCAATTATAAACATCATAAATGGTCTTTTTTCCAGTTTTGATTCACTCCCGGCAATTATTTTGCATAACTCAAGAATGTTTTTCATGTCTTTGTCAGCATTCGCCCCTCCAGTTAAGTAGAAGTCGACAGACTTATGAGTATTTTTTAGAGTTTCACCCAATATTACTGGAGTCATTGCCTCATGAGGGACATCGGAGACGCCGGCTAAAGGGGGAATGATGGAATGAATGTTTTCAAGATTTTCTGCTACCAAAGTTCCTTCTGCAACATCATTTAGTAGCCCATCTCTGGCTAAGTCGGTTTTTCTATCGATTATTCCATGCCCAGAACACGTGGATACGTAAGTTCTCCTTTTTCCAATTTTAATATCATATTTTGAATCAGTTCCATACAGCTTTACTGAAGGAGGGGTGTATTTCAAGCATTCTTCTACAAGATAACTTGGGAACCTGACAATAGAAGTTCTTCTATTCACATCACACCCAAATTCATCCAATTTGTCTAAAGCTTTTTTCGATTCAATCTTCAGACCAGTCTCATCTAACACTTCTAAAGAAGAGTAATGGATCTCTTCACAATCCTCATCGGAGAGATATTTTAATTTACCATTCATGTTGCCTTTGAGACCATTTAGCATAAACAATCACCCATGATAATTATTTCAAACTAACATACAGTTCTGATGTTAACCTTTATACATCTTCTTTGATCTGGGAGATCACTTCACCCATATCCTTCCCAAGATCGTACTTCCGCCTGAAGTGTGCCAACACATTGGACACATCCCTCTCAAGCAACTCATCCGCATGCGGATGGTCCACTGTAACATACTGAGGCCAGTCTATGAACTCCACGCCTTCATCACTTACGAAGATATTGTACTCACTAAGATCGGAATGTATTATTCCAAGGGAATAAACGACTTTTATCTGTGAAAGGATCTCATCGAGAACCCATTCCGGTTCCAGAAGTCTGGTCTTTACAAGGATGCTTCCCTTTGCAGGAGCCATGACAATTGCATGCCTGTTGTGATCAAGCGGTTTAGGTATTGAAACCTTGTCATATAATGTCTGCATGATATCATACTCCCTTTTGGCAGCAAGCCTGGCTGCATATATCCAGGAGAAGTGTTCACGGTCAACAAGGTGATCACGCACTCTTTTTACGCGTTTGAAGCTTGTCCTTCCTTCCCTGTGGAACTTGATGATAACAGGTATAGGGTCTGCAATTGCAAGCTCGGGTTCCCTGATAGCTTCATGGACCACTGATTCCTTGCCGACACCGATCTCATCACCTATGGCACTGACACTACCCCTTTTGACAAATGTGTTCAATGCAAGTGCATCATAGCCGTCAAAATAGATCTGATAGCCCTCATAGGGAGTTTTCGTACCCACTACCATGTTGGATCTAAAAAGCCTGAGAAGCCTGAACTCGAGTTTATCGAAAGAAAGTTTGGTATATTTACGGATCTCTTCGAGGGGGACCCATTCAAAATTTTTCATACCGATCTCGATACCGGTTAGAATTCGGAGGTCTTTGCTATCCAGCTTCCTGAAGACCTTGAGTACATCGTCTATCATCGGCAGTAATTGTCCTGAATATTAAAGAGCTTTTTGTTGCCAGATCAAAAATGAGAAGAAAAACCCTATGCCATCATGACATACGCTTTTTCGCCTCTTCAACCTCATCGATGATATCAGGATATTCACGGAAGACAGAAAGGATATCAAGAGCTGCTACCAGGTCCACGAGACCAAGAGCACCTAAAACTTCACCTTCATTTGACCTGATCGGGACCACGACCACAGCTTTACCCTTATAGACACCTTCCATAGGAACTTTCCTGATGATCGTATTCTTTTCCAGTACCTCTTCAAGAACAGGACCAGTATAATCATCATCGATTATCTGACCTTTCTCCATTCGGATCCCATGGAAGCTTTTGCTTCGGATAGTAGTAGGGATTCCCAGAAGCGAATGAACCGCTTCCGCAATTGGTTTAAGGTCTTCTGAAGTTGAATCCTGGCAAATCTTCAAACACATCATTTATTACATCCCACCTGAAATTGAAATATTTAATTATTTGGTTTTTAATGTATTCCTAAAGGGTAACACAACAGAAATATCTGTTTATTCCCCGTTGTGTTTCATATTGGACACATATTCGTAGGCTCCAAACGCCGCAATAGAACCATCACTGACAGCAGTGATCACCTGACGCAGGATAGCTGTCCTGCAGTCCCCAACTGCAAATATGCCATCCACTGATGTAGCCATTCTCTCATCGGTCACAATAAACCCGGAATCATCCTTTTCAACATCAACAAATTCAGTATTAGGCTCAATACCAACGTAAATGAAGATGCCATCAATAGGAATCCTCCATACCTCATTTGTAGCGGTGTTTCGAAGTACGACCTCCCTTACAACAGAATCACCAATGATCTCCTCAAGAACCGTATTCCATGAGAATTCAATATTAGGCTTCTCAAAGGACCTGTCCTGAAGAATCTGTGATGCCCGAAGCTTATCCCTGCGATGCACCACACAGGCAGAAGCTGCAATATTTGAAAGGATCAATACATCAGTGATTGCAGATTCCCCTCCGCCCACAACGATCACATTGCGACCCTTGAAGAAAGGACCATCACACGTAGCACAATATGAAACCCCTTTCCCACGGAACTCCTCCTCTCCGGGAACACCGAGATGTCGGGGATTCGCACCTGTAGCTATTATGACACTGAGAGTTTCCAGGTCTCCGGAGTCAGTACTGACGATCTTACGATCACCCTCTGATCGGATTCCAAGGATCTCCCTGCTCTCCACTACCACACCGGCTGCTTTTGCATGTTCGGAGAACTTATCCATCAGGTCCATACCACTTATAGAAGGAAAACCCGGATAGTTCTCTACTTCACCAGTGGTCGATATCTGACCACTGACAAATCCTTTCTCAAGAACGAGTGTGTTCAACCCGTAACGAACCGCATATATTCCGGCAGACAGACCTCCCGGACCGCCACCTACAATAATTACATCATATACCATTTGAACTACCCCATCAGGATATTTTCAAAAGCGCTTCTTCCTTCCCAGGGACGCCTATAAAAGCGATCTCACCATCGATTATAGTTGTTGGAACAGACATGATCGAATACTTTTCCGAGAGTGCTTCGCCCTCCGGAGTATCAATATCTATCCCCTCATAATCAAAGTCATGTTCAGATCTGAGATCGTTCCATAACTTTTTAGCAGCAGGACAAACATGACACCACGAAGCATGAACAAGAGTTACTTTTACCATAAACAACCTCCCCTAGTTTGTTAACAACAGAATATAATATGTAACTCATCTTTTAAAAATACACACTAAAAAGTGAAAAATGAAAAGGTTTACAAACGATTTCCATCTTTACTGAACATTAAGCCATATCGGATCAAGCTGCCCGGAATATCGGGCACCAGCGTATTCGAAAACAACCATTGGTTCTTCTATGGCCACCCAACCAGGAATAGACGGTGTGACATTCCATGTCTTCTTGACGGTCTCACCCGGACCAATGCTGCCAAATGCTAATGCAGGCTTCTTCACTTTAACAGTTCCCGGGAAATTGGCAATGATCGTTAAGTTATCATATGGCTGCTGTGAGAAGTTCTTGACCCACACATCAACTGCTGCCTTCGAGCCTGCTGAATATTGTGGAGCTGGTGCGAACTTAATGAATTGTGCAAGAGCTTCTTTTTCCACCGGGACAGCAGTAGATATGTCCAGCACAGGAGTAACGGCACCTCCCTTTGACTTGTCCTTTTTGTTCAGGTAAACTCCCAGAACCAATACAGCAATCGTCACTCCTGAAATTAGAGGAATATTATTAATAATAGGATCAAGAGGTGTAGCGGGAACTTCGACATTTTCAAGCGTTTCAGAAGCAGATATTGGCCCATCAAGATTTACTTTTGTAATGGTCCAGAGAGCGCCCACTTTCTGGACCCTGAAGTATATCAGTTTCTGTTCCGTGCCAGCAGCTTTATTCTTTTCAAAACGCGTAACCTCACATACTGCAGTAGTATAACCAACATCCCCATCCACTGTAGTATCCTTCAGTTCGAACTGCTCTATAGAACCTACTAAAATGTCCCTGTTCTTGAACTTGATCTCCAGTGTAGCAGGAACAAGGAAATCCTTCCCTTCATAATAGGAGAATGCAGTGTCAAGATCACCTTCATTGAATGAGGTAAGGAATGAAGTGACAGTTTCGTTTACCGCTTCATCAGAACCTGAACCCAGACATCCGCTGCCGGCAACAAGTAACATAACCGCACACATCAATGCACAGGATAACGTTTTTTTTAAGAATACCACCATATGAAAATAACTCCTTGTATAAGTTATTCAGTTTTTGAGATTATACAAGTATGCACAATCTTCATTTCGTAATTTTATCTTACTAACTTGAAAGTAATATAATAGAACAAGTATAAATTAATAGCCACGATAAAATGTAAATTTTAAATTAAATATCTTAAAAAGAAAAAGAATAAGGTGAATTAATTCACCTTATGGCCAGAGGCCGATGTTTGTGTCTACACCGAAGGATGGTGCAGTGAATTCTGCAGTGGTTGGTGAACCTGCCTCAGGTGTCATCAGTATGCTGAGTGTTGCTCTTGGTTCTATTGTAAGACCGGTGTCATCAAGGTCAGCTACAGTCCAGCCACCAACATCTGTGTTGGTTGTTGCATCATCGTCCACAGTGGATATGTAGATTGTTACAAGATCTCCCTGGGTCATAATTGGGCTTTCCTGTGAGAATGACTCGTCTTCATCCCTGATCTTCTCAACAGTGAAGAAGTACTTACCATTGACACCAGCATCAGTTGTGGTGTTTGTCATTAACTCAATTGTGTTATTCATAGAACTGTTATCTGCATCGAAGCCAGACATCTGAACACCATATGTTTTAACATTGCCAGCATACACCAGATCGTTCGTGGTCAAACCATCAGTCACAGTAATGACAACCTGGTTAAGGTCTATATCAGAGCTACCAATGTTGAGTGCTACTTTGAGCTTAAGAAGGTCAATTGTCTCAGAGAGGACTGCAGGATCAGCACCATCGTTGGACCTTACACCTTCAATGCTTTTGAGCATCATGTTGGATGATACTTCCTGAGCAGCTTGTTTACCAGTTGACTGTGCTCTTTCCTGAAGAACACCGGATGTCTGGATCAATACCGCGGCAGCTACAGCAGCTACCAATACCATTGCGATGAAGATAATAAGGGTGCCTATACCTACCTGTGCACGCTCATCTTTTTTCATCAGATATCTGTTTGCTTTCATATATTCATCTCCTCATAGGTTAAATTAGATCATTGGAATTTTATCTTATCATGTATTTTTCGTTCACGTTCAGAGTCGGGATCGTAAACTGTGAGATAGTCTGGGATCCTTTTTCCGGAGTTATCTGAATATCCACCGTTGTCCTTGAATTAAGGGTCAAACCGGAATCTTTCAGACTTATTCCGGCGCCTGTAGCGTTGAAATCTCCGAGGTATGTGTAATTTACTGCATCAGAACTGGCAGTTCCGATGTAGATGATAGCAATATCTCCTGAGTTCAGCACAGGTGTCGAAGCAGCTAAGGAATTGTCCTCATCCCTCATTCTTTCGACTGTGAAGAAGGATGCAATGTTTGGTCCTGCAACTTCGTGAGTGTTATTCAGCAGTTCTGTAAGGTCACCGGTTTTTACATCGCCGGTAAAACCATTCATTTCACTACCGTATAACATAGTATTACTTCCATAGACCAGATCATTGGTGACCTGACCATCTGAAATCGTAATAATGAGAGTGCTAAGATCAACTTCAGTAGTGCCAACATTCAAACCCATTTTCATCTTGAGCAGGTCAATGGAATCGGACATATTCGACCCAGTGTCCTTTGCCCGAATACCTTCAATACCTATAATTTTCAGGTTGGAAGATATTTCCTCAGTTGCCTGGGCACCAGTAGCCTGTGCCTTTTGCTGAAGGACACCGGAGGTCTGGATGAGTACACCGGCAGCCACAGAAGCCACCAGGATCATGGCGAGGAAGATAATAAGGGTTCCAATACCAACCTGTCCGCAGGAATCTTTTTTCATAAACATAAACTTTCCAGATTTCATATTGGCTCTCCAAATTACGAGTTATGGGTTGGCATCAAATACTCAATAACGTATTTGTCCGGGCTTTATCCCTAACAAACAATGCTATATAGTACTTAAAGGCATTATTATCATAATGAGTATGAGATATGTGGTATAAATAACCTCCGGTTGGAAATTTCAAACAAAAACCATACCCATATTAAACAGTATGAATATATTCATGTTAAAAAGTCATTATTCGTTTAAAAAAGAGGAATAGGATGAGTGCAGGACTGCTCCTAAATACTACGATCTGCTTTGCTATTGCAATTATCTGTTTAACATTCGCAGCAGTGATCACAAGAAATAAGTCGTTATGGAACGATAGAACAAAACCCTCGCTCAGAGCATTGATATCGCTATGGTCACTTGTGGCGATAACATATTTATTCACAGCATTTCGCATGATAGCTGCTTACGCAAATAATACAGAACTTGATATGTCTGTGTACTATGTAGCAGCAATACCCTTCGCATTTATTTCCGTACCATTGGCATATATTTTAATGTATATTCTTACAGGTAATAAACAGACAAGCAGATTTATCGGATTAATTTTCTCCATTTTTGGATTAGCATATCTGATGCTGCTATTCAGCCAGGGAGTAATGGAACCACGAGTTTCATACTGGTCATCCCTCATCACTGTAAATAGTGACATTGCCATCAATATATACCTTACAGGATTGTTCATACTGCCAACCGCCATGATCTTGGGAATCATGACATTAATATTCCTCAGGAAGGTTTCGAAGAAGCAACTTTACCATACAACACTATTACTGGTCTCAATATCCTTTGTTATAGATTTCATGCTTGTAGATATGATCACGAACATCGATGTAATGCAACTTGCTGCAAGGATATTCGTCCTGATCGGATCGATCTTAGCATACCTCTCCTATTTCCCCCCACTTACACTGCAGGAAAGACTTGGGATCGAAGAAAAGCATTACGAACCCTACGATGAAATGGACGAGTTTGATCCTGAGGTAGATGTAAATGCCTGACAAGATCAATTTGGATTTTGAGAAAAAGGTTGCTGAGTTTTATCAGTCACTTGGCATCAACCAGGGACCAGGAGACATTCAATATCGTATTATCCTGCTGGTACTGAAGAAGAATGAGGGGGAAATCACAGAATTTGCGGAGATCAGAAAATATACTGACAAGGTTGCCGATCGCGGAAGCATTGGGAGCAAGATGAAAACTGTTTTCCAGTTTGAAGGCCTTGCTGAAAAAGTACAGCGTGGTGGGTACGTCATTACAGACAAAGGACTTATAGCTGCAAACTTTATAAAGGAAACTTCGGTGTTCTACAAAAGGACAAAGAAGATGCAGACAATGCTTGAACGTCTTCCATAATCCGCAAAACGTATATACCATTAAACTTATGTACATCATTGAGCATTGTTGTACATAAGTGGTTATTATGCATTCCGCAATACATGAAATTATCAATTCAACTGAAAATAGGGTCAAAGAACTCTATAAGATCAAGAATAATGAAACCCCACTGGAAAGTTTCACCCCCAATACGCAAAAGATAATCGACTCGATATTATCGAAAAAACAGAAAGGAAAAGCTCCGATCATTTCCGAGGTAAAGCCAGCATCCCCTTCTATGAAAATAAGAGAAATAGATCCGACAGAAGCAAAAAGAATAGCCACAGAAATGGAAAAGGCCGGTGCTGTTGCGATCTCCGTTCTAACTGAACCTGAATTTTTTGATGGATCCATCGACAACCTGATGGAAGTTAGGAAAAATATATCATTGCCCGTTCTCAGGAAGGATTTTATAATTGATAAGATCCAGTTCGATGAGGTTAAAAGTGATCTGATCCTGCTTATCGCAGGACTTCTAAATGAGAAACTTGAAGAATTCATCCAGCATGCCCGTTCAAAGGGATTTGAACCTCTGGTAGAGGTGCACAATAAGGAAGAACTGCTAAATGCGCTTGATACCTCAGCAAGGATCATTGGAATTAACAACAGGAACCTTACAACAATGCAAGTGGACATTGCAACGACAGAAGAACTTATACCGATCATAAAGGAACACGATCGCATAAGCGATACTGAACATCTCATCATAAGTGAGAGCGGAGTCCATAATGCAGATGATGTGAGAAGGATGATTTCAGCTGGTGCCGATGCGATACTCATTGGAACATCCATAGTGAAAAATGACGATATTTACAACAAGACGAAAGAGCTTGTTGATGCTCTTGACTAAGATACAATTGATAATTAGGAGGAAATTATATGAGTGGACCAAAGTATGGCAAGTATGGAGGACAATTCGTCCCAGAGATACTTATGCCTGCACTTGAGGAACTTGAGGAAGGATATGAAAGATACAAGAACGATCCCGAATTCCTGAAGGAACTGGATTATTACCTCAAGGACTTTGCCGGGCGTGAGACTCCGTTATATCATGCAAAGAACATGAGCAAGAGGTACGGTGTTAAGATCTACCTGAAAAGAGAGGATCTCGTACATGGTGGTGCGCACAAGCTGAACAATACCATCGGTCAGGCATTGCTTGCAAAATACATGGGAAAAACAAGACTTGTAGCTGAGACCGGTGCAGGCCAGCATGGAACTGCAACGGCCATGGCAGGCACGAACATGGGATTCCAGACCCACGTTTACATGGGAGCAAAAGATACCGTGAGGCAGCGAATGAATGTTTATCGCATGGAACTTATGGGAGCTGAGGTACATCCTGTGGAATCCGGTTCAAAGACGCTCAAAGATGCAATTAATGAAGCTTTACGGGACTGGGTCTCAAATGTAGAGGACACACACTACCTGATAGGCTCTGTCGTGGGACCCCACCCATACCCAATGATGGTCAGGGATTTCCAGAGTGTGATAGGAAAGGAGGTCAAACAGCAGATAATGGAGAAGGAAGGTCGTTACCCCGATTCCATTGTAGCCTGCACAGGGGGCGGCAGTAATGCCATGGGAATCTTCCATTCATTTATTGAAGAGAAGGATGTGAAGCTCGTCGCTGTAGAAGCCGGAGGTAGCGGCATGAAATATACAAAAGGAGCCGCACTGCACTCTGCTTCACTGTCCGTGGGAGAGGAAGGAGTTCTTCAGGGGGCTTGTACACGCATCCTGCAGGACAAGCATGGACAGATCCTGGAATCCAGTTCTGTTTCTGCCGGATTGGACTATTCCGGAGTTGGACCGGAGCTGGCACATCTTTCAGATATCGGCAGACTTACGCCACGTGTGGCAAATGATGATATGGCACTCAAGGCATTCCACGAACTAAGCCTTATGGAAGGCATCATCCCGGCACTGGAATCCTCACACGCGGTTGCTCATGTCATGGAAGCAGCAGAATCAGGAGAGCTTGGTGAGCTTGTGGTGATCAACCTTTCAGGAAGGGGAGACAAAGACCTTGAAGCCGTTCGAAAGATCGACAGGGGTGAGTGAAATGAAATTATCTACTAAATTCAATGAGCTTAGTTCCAGGAATGAAGCTGCGTTACTGGCATATGTTTGCGCAGGTGATCCAAATATTGAGGCAACACCAGCGATCGTTGATGCACTTATAAAAGGCGGTGCGGATATTATCGAGCTGGGATTACCTTTTTCAGACCCTGTTGCAGACGGACCTACAATACAGGAAGCATCCGAAAGGGCACTGGAAGCTGGAATGGACCCTGACAGGTATTTTGAGCTTGTTGCATCCCTTGATGTTGATGTCCCTCTTGTCTGCATGACATACTATAATCTGATATTCCAGCGGGGTCTTGACAAATTTGTGACCGATTGTGTAAATTCCGGCATTAGCGGACTTATAGTACCAGACCTGCCTGCAGAGGAAAGTGAAGATCTTGCAAGATCATGTTCTACTAACGGCGTAGACCTGATCTTCCTGATAGCACCTGTTACCACAGATGAGAGAATAAAGATGTTACTGGAAAAAAGTTCCGGCTTTGTCTACATTGTATCAAGACTTGGTGTTACAGGAGCACGTTCCGATGTCACAGATGCTACTGCACAAATACTTTCCAGAGTGAAGACTGACATACCAAAAGCAGTCGGATTTGGGATCTCGAACGGAGAACAGGCTTCAAAAGTGGTTGCAGCAGGAGCCGATGGCGTCATTGTGGGATCTGCTTTCGTGGACATTATCGCATCCGGAGACAATGTTAACGAACGACTTGAAGAACTTGCACATGATATTAAAAGCGGGTGTAAGGTCGATTGATGAATATAAAATGATGTGAAAATAATATAAATTAATATAGACTAAATTAATTAATACAAAATAAAATAGATCCAAATGATGAAATAAAGAAGGTCCTTGATATCTTCAAAGACCTTTTTTGTTCATTTAATGTTGTTCTTTTAAATTTGCTCATTAAATTTTGTTCATTCGAACAACTGGTCCACAAACCATTGCGGATCAAATTTTATCAGATCATCATATCCCTGACCCATTCCAAGGAACAGGATAGGTTTTCCGGTGATATATGCGATGGAGATCGCTGCGCCACCTTTTGAATCTGCATCTGTTTTTGTCAGTATGGACCCATCGATAGGGACAGCAGCATTGAACTGCTCTGCACGCTCTACAGCATCATTGCCTGCAACGGCTTCATCAACAAAGATGATAAGGTCAGGAGTGCTTACACGGCAGACCTTTTCAAGCTGTGCCATGAGATTCACATTGGTGTGCATCCTGCCCGCGGTATCAGAAAGAATTACATCCACATTGTTGGCCTTTGCATGCTGTACCGCATCATAGACAACAGCTGCAGGGTCGCCGCCTTCCTGATGTTTTATCAGTTTTACACCGATTCGTTCTGCATGGATAGCGATCTGGTCAATGGCTCCTGCCCTGAAAGTGTCCCCTGCTGCAATGACAACAGAATATTTCATGTCTTTCAGACGTTTTGCCATCTTGGAGATAGTGGTGGTCTTGCCGGTTCCGTTGACCCCAATGAAAACTATATGAACAGGCTTTTCAGCCTTCTCGATATATTCATCCAGGTCGAAAACATTGGCAGACATCACATTGTAGATCGCAGTCCTTAGCGCCTGTTCCACAAGTTCACCTGTATTACTTCCGATCTTTTTACGGCTGCCCACGAGTTCTGCCTTGACGGCTTCGACAATGGCTTCAGCAACTGTAATAGCAATATCACTTTCAAGCAATGCCATTTCCAGTTCCCAGAGGGAATCGCTGATATCATCCTCATCCAGTATGACCTCTCGTTCGAAAACAAGGGCCTTTGCCTTTTGGGCAAAACCTATCTTCTGCTTGAATGATAGTTTTGCTTCAGGCTGGGCTGCAGGAGTAGTTGAAGCTTCAGGAGTGGAAGTTATTTCCTCCGGAATGACGGACTCTTCGATCGGTTCGGCAACCAACTCTTCAGCTGGCACTTCAACAGACTCTACCACCGGCTCTTCAAGATCAACTGCTTTCTCATCGATCGTCTTTCCGATCGATTGTTTGAAATTACTGAGTTTATCCTTGAGTTTATTGAACACGCAAACTCATCCTTAAAATAATAAAAATAAAAAGAGTATCAGAACTTCATGAACAGGATCACTGCGGACTTCTGTTACCAGCCATTGATTCTATGGACTGGATACGCTGTCCGACCTGAGCAATTGATCCATTCAAGCGTTCAACTACTTTACTTAGCTCTTCTTTGCGCTGATTAAGGAGTTCCTTTGCTTCAGCAGGGGATTTCTCCACGCTTATACCTGCACCAACACTTACAACGACCTTCTCGACGTTAGCGACATTTGCATGTACGAAAGTCCCGCCTCCAAGAGGAAGCATCGTGTTGATACTGCCGGAAACAGCCTCAAGTTCCTCGAGAGTTCCTATTGCACGTGTGCAATCCTCGATGGACATCTGAACCATTCCCATCTGCTGTTGCAGAGATTCTGCCTGATTCTGGAGCTCGCGATGCTGAACTGCGAGATTTCTCACATCCTGCTCACTTACTTCTGACATGTGCCTCACGCCTCTACGACACTATCGATCTTGATCAATGATCTGTTAATACCATGTTTACTGCCGAAAGTGGAATACGTCTTATCACGAGCGTTCTTCTCGTTCTGGCTCTCAACGGTCTTAGTGAAATTTTCCCAAGAATGACCTGCTTTGAATGTGCCTTTGACAACATAATTCTGCATACGGAATCACCTGTTTTATAATTTTTATTTTAGACAATAATATGATCAAGCAAAGAACAGAGCATCCTCTATCCTACCTAGCTCATGTCCTGTTGTATTGGAACCTGCCACATACCCTTTCGAGTTGGCCAGTAATCCGGAACCTACGGCCTGTGAACCATAATTTGTAGTTCCCACATCCACAGAAAGTCCGAACACTTCCTCAATATGAGCAAGTTCCTCCTGCGTCACCATTGGGTGAACCAGAAGTCCCTTGTTAGTGGCTACGCCAGACATTCCAACCGTACCGAGGCCTGCAATTGTGCCTCTGTGAACATCCACACCAAGAACCCTTGATATAACTTCCATGGATCTGTCACTGATATCCGGATGCACCAGTGCAGCCGTATCATTTGCCAATATCACGTTTCCAGTTGCAGTAAGCCTGTCTGGAAGCACTTCCACAGGGACATCAACTTCTTTCAGATCGTTGACACTGGCATCCCTGGATAGTAAAAAACCATTAGAGTTGCCCCTGGAAAGGGAACCTATAACAGTACTGCCATTTACCAGTGTAGAGATAACCCTGACATCAAGCAGTTCTGCAACCAGATCAATGACCTTCTTAGTTGTACCAATAGGAACAACTGCCACATCCTCAGTGCATGTGGCAAAAACCCCTAAAACGGGATTGTCGTAAATGTTCACTGTTTTGATCATTATTGTCCTTATACTTTTGTTGAATATTATCCATCATCGAAAGAAGGATCAGGCAAGTTCTGCCTGAACTTCCCCATCTTCGAACTTAGCTGCACGAATGCGTATTGAAGATGGTGGTTTCTGAGAACCTTTCTCCCAAACCTTGTGGTTGATGGAAGCATCGATCTTGATCTGTGAAGGTTCTGCCTTCATGTGTCTTATCAGATACTTCCTGATAAGTAAAACTGCCCTGTTGGAACGTTTCCACCTTGGTGCAAGCTTTGCTTGACGAAGTGGAATGGTGTAGATCTGTTCCTTTACCGCGTCTTCTACCATTGTCATCACCTTACTTTACATCTAAACTATTTCTTCTCCAGTGTCTTCTCTTAGGGTGGCTAACAACGTGTCTGTTAGTCTTTATGATAACCCAGGTTGGAACGCGCTGATTCTGGTTGTGCGCCTTTGCCAACCTTATTTTCTGTCCTTTTGTATTGTGGCTCACTTATCTCACCTGTGAATTGATTAATTGTAACGCCAATCTAAAAGATTTGCGTCTATAAATCGATTATCCTATAAAATATTAATCTACGTACGATAGATTCCTGCCTTCACATAACAAATTGCTTATCAAATTGCTCATCCAAAACATCATCAGACCATCAGACACGCCTGATAACCCTTGATTGAACATGCTCCGGAAATATTTCAAGTACTTTTTCATCACCATATTGCTGCCTTATCAGTTCACGAAGCTCAGTTTCATAGTCTGCTTTTGCAATACTGTCACTTTGACCTTCTTCGATCACCAGATACCGGCCCACCAGCAAATTAACGGCACTTCTACCATAGCCATGGAGAGGGCATATGTAACTTACACCGAACCGGTCCTCTATGCTTCGAACTTCTGCATCGGTTAGTTTTGGAACACGATCGTCGCGCCTGACACCATCCGCGATCAAAGAGACATCATCTTCCTTTGCAAGTGTCTCGATCACGGTCTTGTGTATGTGATTGATAGCGTTCCTTGGATAACCATCATCTATTATGATATCCAAAGCGGATTCCAATATGCCTCTGTCAAGTTCCAGTACCCTGTGGGAATAACCCAGCTCATCTGCAGCAACCTTTGCAACTTCTCCAACCGGAAGGATCGAGAAACTGCAGGTCACAAGTTCGACATCAAAGAAGGGGTCAAGCAATATTGCCGACAATGAACTATCTTTTCCTCCACTGAACAATACCTGAGCTTTCATGTTCACATGCGTGTGATAGTTGGTTCACGTTTTTTGGGCTGCATCTGTGAAAGAAGTACTTTTAGCTTATCATCATCGATCATTGACTGCAGACGACCACTTTGAGCGAGCATCACAAGCTGGGATTCAAGCTGTTCAGCCAGTTCCTTGCGTGATAATTTCAGGCGAGTTAGCCTCTCGCGCGCCTCAGGGGTCATGATCTGACGAAGGACCGCCTGGACCTGGGCATCCCTTTCAGCCTGTGCCTGTTGCTGCTGGTATGCGGCTTGTGCATCATTTTCCATTTGAGGAGCAGCCTGCTGTTGCTGCTGCTGCATTTCAGCAAGCCTCTTTCTCCGGATAGCATCAATATCGTCCACCATTACTTCATCACGTCCTTTCCGATTTTATTATAAATGGCCCTGATAGAACCATTATATAGCAATTGTATAGCAATTGTTATGTATCTGAGCAGGATGGGAGATCAACTCCCTTAACACCCATTCAGTACTTTGCAAGTTCTGGAATTGTTTCGACAAGCTCGTTCTTGACCTCTACTGCCATATTGTCAAGCAGTGACTGGCCAGCAGGAGCGATTACCCTTCCGCTCTTCAACTTGCGGACAAAGCCTGCATTTTCGAGCTGCTGAGCTACTTCCCTTGCGACAGAACCGCTTCCTTTTGCTTTCTTGGATGGGTTTGCGCCTCTCCTCTTCTTACCGCCATAGACAGACCTTAATCTCTCCACACCGATAGGACCTTCCATGTAAATGGTCCTCATGATAGCTGCACAGCGGGTGTACCACCATTCATTATCAATAGGTGGCAATTCTTTGTGAACACCTGTCTTAACGTGAGCTGCCCATACGGGAGCATTGATCTGATCGTTCTCTTTTAGTTTCTCTGCCACCTTTGCAATAATATTTGCAGCAGGAACATCATATGCTGTAGTCATCTTATCCTCCTTGGAATGAAATGTATCGATTGGATTTTTATTTGTAGTTGATTTATTCAGTAAACTTGTTACCAGCAAGTATAATTATCTATCATAATGTGTGCATGGAAATAGGGTTGTAATTTATTGATTAGTATATACGTGTTTCGGCAGTTTGCGCATATACTCCTGTACTCATGCATGGTATTATAGATAATGGAGCATTATTTCCCGAAAGTCTGCTCCCTGCCGGGTCCTACGGACACGTATTCAATGGGTACGCCCATCAATTCTTCAAGGCGCTCGACATAGTTGCGGGCAGGTTCGGGAACATCTGCATAGCTTTTGACGTCTGTGAGATCATCAGACCAGCCCGGCATCTCCTCATAAACAGGTTTGCACCTGTCAAGATCGGAAGTATCAATAGGCGGATAATCCAGCCTTTCCCCATCAAGCTCATAGGCAACACATATTTTATTGATTTCAAGGCCCGTCAGCACATCCAGTTTTGTCAATGCGACACTTGTGTAGCCGTTCAGGAAAATTGCCTTCTTCAAAAGCGGGAGATCGAACCAGCCACATCTGCGGGACCTTCCGGTAGTAGTACCGAACTCATGACCCACATCATGCAAATGTTTGCCAGCCTCATCATCAAGCTCTGTTGGAAGCGGACCTTCTCCGACCCTTGTGATATAAGCTTTAACAATACCCAGAACCTCATCCACTTTAGTAGGACCAACACCAAGATTTGCACATGCTGAACCTGCAATAGTGCTTGAAGAGGTCACAAACTTCTGCGTACCGTGGATAACATCAAGATGAGTGCCCTGTGCACCCTCAGCCATCACGTTCTTGCCATCTTCAATACCTTTGTTCACTTCATAGGACACATCGGTAACATAAGGAGCTAACCTCTGACCAAGTTTCACATACTTATCAATAAGTTCCTTATCGGTGACAATTGAAGGATCCCCGCCAAGTTCCCTGATAGCTGCCTCTTTGGAAGGAGCCATCTCTGAAAGTCTGCTCAGGAGCTTCTCGGAATCGACCAGGTCTCCCATGCGGATCTCATCCCTCGCGATCTTGTCCATATAAGCAAAAGCAATACCCCTCTTAGTAGTGCCGATCTTCTCCTTACGGGAAGATTCACGAAGACCGTCCTGCTCAATATGATATGGCATAATGATACTGGTCTTAGCATCTATACCAAGCTTATCGGAATGGACATCAACGCCACCCTTTCCAAGCATATCGATCTCCTCTGCCAGAACCTCAGGGTTCAGGACAGTACCCGGACCTATCAGCACCCTTGAATCAAGTAAAAACCCGGAAGGTATCAAATGTAGCTTATAGACATCTTCGCCAACTGTTACCGTATGGCCAGCGTTGTCGCCACCCTGGAACCTGACGACAAGATCGTAGTCTTTTGAAAGCAGATCAACGATCTTTCCTTTTCCTTCATCACCAAACTGTGATCCTGTCAGAATAGTAAACATAGAGGGGGAAATTGCAGTTTATACATATAAAGCATTTGGCAACATTAGAGATTTTGAGATAATAAATTTACTTTGCTGCTGAAATAATAATTGACACAGAGGATGGAAACGATATAAAATCACTCATTGCAACTGAATACAAGTGTAAGTTAAAGGCAAATTGTCTATCAGATGAAAAACTGCCACCAACAAATAAACTATCAATTTCAAAGAATAATTCCAAAATGCTATATGTTACAAACCATAAACATTATCAATATATTACTGACATATAAGATTCAGGGGAGTTCATATTGAATAATATAAATTTAAAAATACATTCTTCTGCCAAGATATATGGATCAAGCACTATAGGAGATAATTCAGTAGTACTTGAAAACGTTATACTTGGATATCCGGAACATAAGATCCTCTCCCGAATAGTAGAGGGTGATGCCACCATCGAAGATTCTGATTTTCAGGGATGTGAAATTGGCCCCAACTCATTCATAAGACCGAATACAACGATCTTCAATAATGTCAGGACAGGTAGCAACTTCAAGACAGGACACAACTGTATGATACGTGAGAACACCACTATTGGAAATAATGTCCTGATAGGAACAAACGTAATCATCGATGGAGATGTAACTATTGGCAATAATGTCAGCATCCAGGGGAACGTCTATATTCCAACCCATGTGATGATAGAGGATAATGTTTTCATCGGACCTTGCGCAGTACTTGCAAATGATAAATACCCAATTCGTAAAGAATACAACCCTGAAGGCCCTATAATTCGAAAAGGAGCATCCATCGGTGCAAATGCAACCATACTCCCCGGAGTTGAGATTGGAGAAGGTGCATTTATAGCAGGTGGGGCGCTGGTGACAAGGGAAGTCCCCCCATGGAAACTTGCGATAGGTTGCCCTGCAAAGATAGAAGAACTTCCAGAAGAACTGAGATCACTAAACAGGATCTAATCTGAACTTATCAGGAAAATTCCAAAAATAGAAGAGGATACTATGATTCCAATAGCAAAACCCAATCTTGGAGATGAAGAAATAGATGCAGTATCTGAGGTGCTGGCTTCAGGGATCATCGCAGAAGGAAAACGTGTTGCAGAGTTTGAAAGTGCTTTTGCAGAATATATCGGAACAGAGCATGCGATCGCGGTGAACTCCGGAACAGCTGCCCTTCATGCCGCACTGCTGGCACATGGGATAGGTAAAGGCGATGAGGTCATCACAACGTCCTTTAGCTTCATAGCAACTGCTAACAGTATCATGTATACCGGTGCAAGGCCGGTATTCGTGGATATTGAGCCTGAAACGTTCAATATTGATACAAGTTTGATAGAGGATAGTATAACCAAAGATACAAAGGCACTGATGCCGGTACACCTCTACGGCCATCCAGCAGAGATGAAGCAGATAAATGAAATTGCAGAAGATCACAATCTGGCCATTATTGAAGATGCATGCCAGGCTCATGGCGCAACTTACCATGGTAAGAAAGTGGGTTCCTTCGGAACAGGAGCATTCAGCTTCTACCCTACAAAGAACATGACTACCGGTGAAGGCGGAATAATAACCACCGATGACAGCGAAGTTGCCAGAAAAGCAAGAATGATACGTGCACATGGTTCACAGGAACGTTACCTGCACGAGATGTTAGGGTATAATTTCAGAATGACTGATATTGCAGCTGCAATTGGTCTTGTTCAGCTCAAAAAGATCGATGGGTTCAATCTTAAACGCCAGAAGAATGCACAGCTCCTTTCAGAAGGACTAAAAGATGTAAGTGGAGTGACCATTCCAACTGTCAGGAAAGGATGTGAACATATGTTCCACCAATATACCATAAGGACGGAAGCACGCGATGATCTTATCACAAAACTGAATGAGAATGGCATCGGGACCGGTGTCTATTACCCGATACCAATACATATGCAGCCAACATATATTGAAGCAGGATACACTTACGATCTGCCAGTATGTGAAAAAGCAGCAAAGGAAGTTATCTCACTTCCGGTACACCCGGGAGTTTTAGAAAAAGATGTTGAAAAGATAATAAAAAATGTAATAGAGGGGGTTATGTAAAATGTTACGTGTAGGAGTTATCGGTGTTGGTGCTATGGGGCAGCACCATGTAAGAATCTACAACGAAATGGAAGGAGTAGAACTTGTAGGAATATCCGATGTTGACAAATACAGGGTCGAAGAACTGGCAGAAAAATATGGCATAAAAGCTTACACTAATCACAAAGAGCTCTTAAAAGAGAATCTTGATGCAGTAAGTATTGTCGTTCCAACCACACTCCACAAAGAGGTCACATTGGATGCCATAAATTCAGATACGGATGTACTTGTAGAAAAGCCCATTGCAGATACACTTGAAAATGCCGACATAATGATAGAAGCCGCCGAAAAGGCAGGAGTTATCCTTATGGTAGGACAGATCGAGAGATTCAATCCTGCAACAACAAAAATGAAAGAGATAATCGATAGCGGGCTCCTTGGAAAAATAGTCTCGATCACCACTAAAAGGGTTGGTCCCTACAACCCGAGAATAAGGGATGTAGGTATTATCCTCGACCTCGGAGTACATGATATCGATGCCATAGCATACATGTACGGTTGCAATGTCACAGAAGTCTACGCTATTGCAGGTAGAGACATCCATCCAAAGGAAGATCATGCCTCCATAATGCTCAGATTTGGTGATGAACAGGCAGGTGTTGTTAACATTAACTGGCTGACCCCACACAAAGTGAGGAAAATGGAAGTTATTGGCGTAGAGGGAGTTGGTTATCTGGACTACGTTGACCAGACGGTTACGATCCATGATGCTAAATGGGTCAGAAATGCAAAGGTTGAGAAGGCTGAACCACTGCAAAAAGAACTCGAACATTTCATCAACTGTGTGAGGGAAGGAGATACACCACTCGAATCAGGCATTGACGGAAAACATGCACTAAAAGTCGCACTTTCAGCAATAGAATCCTATAATAGTGACAGTATAATCAGAACTGACTGAATTATCCTTAGCTTAATGTGAATTTTCAGGATCTTTATTTTTTTTACTAAACAACAAACTTACGTTTACTGGAAAGTTAAGAAATTCCCGGTAGCTAAATTTGGAGGAGATCGAGGAGATAGTATACCTGAAGTTCCAAATCCATACACATTAAAATGGATACTTCCTTACTATTATAACCTAACAGAGAAGCAGGCAACATATGCAATGTACCTCCTAATAGGCTTCTTCTGCTTTATTGCACTCCTTATTCCAGGAAGAGTATAAATGTATAAAAGGTGTTGACAGAGATCACCGATCTCTGCCGCGCTTTACAATCAGGACCATAAACACAATAAAAAGTACTAAGATCATATTCTGATCCAGAGTTTGATCTTCATTATCATCAGATGTTGAATCCTCTAGAGAAACATCATCTGATATTACACTCGAATCTGGAACTGCAGTTATTGCAAATGGCGAAAAACCCGGAGTTGAAGATTCAAAATAAACATAACCATCTTTTTCACCCATGGATATGGTTTGAAGAGCCTCCCATTTACCATCAGAATGTCTGTTTAGCCTGATAGCAGAAGCATTAACATCGTTTGCCTCCATCCATGAACTTTCAACCCTGAAGCCAATTGCCATAGCTTCAATATTTGCAGGAGTTGCAAAACCGTATTTCCCAACCCATATGTTCATATTCCTGTAAACAAGCCCCTCGGGATCATCTTGAACAAGAGCAGACCTATCCTTCAAAACTTCAATCGTTGTGGTTATAGAACCTGAATTTTTTAGTGGGGTAAAGTTTACGTTCACAATCGGATTCTCGCGAGAATTGAAATGATAGGACATATTCATTCCTTTAATAACATTCCTTTCAGTAACATCTTTGAATTCAATATTCCCAAATTGCTCGCCTGAATCGCCGGCACCTCCGCCCCCACTACTTCCTGAACCAGCACTATCAGTACTCCCTCCGGATGAAGACGTATCCGATATGCTCACTACAGCATTTTCAATCGATATTGGAATTGCTGTTCCGCTGGAGTTACTTACCACAACATTGGCAATCTGCAAGTTGGATTGACCAGAACCTGTTGTTTTAAAAACGATAGTTGCAAGTATGCCGGGACTTGTGACCTCATCTTTTCCAAAAAGAACACTATATGCATATATGATGGTCCCAGCTGTATTGTCAACAGTACCTTCACTGAAAAAAGTAGTAGCAGTGTTGCTAAACAGGTCTCCTTCTGATACACTTTTCACATCAAGAACAGAACCATCAAAGTATAGATCGAACTGTGCCCCGGATATAGGCATGTCTGGCTCGATGTAGACATCAACAACAATTTCCGAACCCAATTCCACAGATTGGTTATCAGGAGAGAGACTCACAACCGTCTCTGCAGAGACCGGACTTATAAGAGCAAATGCTGATAGTAACAACAGAAAGACCATAAAGAGACGTCCGGGTAAATTTGAATCCGGAGTTTTTAGAAGACTATTCGTAAAACTATCTGGAATTAAATGTTTATTGATCATATTGAGCACCACTTATAAGGAAAAGTTAGTCCCCTCTAACATATCTATCTTTTGAATGGAACCACTAGAAGAGAACTTTGAGTTTGAGTGGGGGAATATGTTGGTGGTACAATAGTTTATGTAGTTGTGTTCAGGAATGGTCTCAATGTTCTCTTCTAAGGACAAATTATAGTATAACTGCCTAATAGATAAACCTTTCCATAAATGGACGGGTTTTTTAGAAAAAATGCAATCGCCCCAATAAATAAAATATGAATGCTAGAAAATATAATAATAGGTTTAGTAAAAAAATAAAACAAATCAGTGTTTTGCTGGGAAAAACTGCTTGCATATCGAATCCGGCAGTACTTTCCTGCCAACCTTCCCTTTCTTCCTGCATGTGCCTGCTGAGAAATAACGACATGCATTACAGCAGTAGACCCGCTGTTCCAGTTTGTCCCGGATAACCTTTTCGTGAAGATCTGTCTCACCCAATCCACGATGATACTTGTAATCATTCCAGTCAGCATAATATATCTGACTCGTAAGCGTCGAAACTGCCGGAGGATCCCATTCATCATAGACTGCTCCGACCTCCAGAGTATTCGAAGTTATCTTTGGAGCAGATTCCTTTGAGCCACTACTTAAAAGATCAATGATCTCTTCTTTTAATTCAAGGAAGATCTCATCATCAGGCTTTATTGCCAGGGCCCTGTTTATGTATGTTTTTGCGCCTTCAAGGTTACCAAGGCTTTCCAGGCAAAGTGAGATATTATAGTATACAGGATATGGTCTTGCCACAACACCTATGCTCAGGATCTTCTCATAAATATCTATAGCTCCTCTGAATTTGCGTTGCTGCTGTAAAAGAAGAGCCATATTGTTCAATGCGTGGACATTTTTAGGCTGCAGCTGTAAAGCCATCTTGAAATAATGTTCTTTCCTTTCAACATCCTTTTCAGATCTGCCGGAGGCAATATACCTCTCAACGATCTTACTTACGTCATCTTTTGCCATAGAATATCCTCAGAACTCTCTTTTTCTCTGCACATACCATCCCACAAGAGGTGGAACCCAGCATAGATTTGCCACAATGGTCTCAAGGGCAGTAAAGGTTTGGGTCGTTGGGCTGAAGCCATATATGCGTAAAAGTAAAAGACCGAAAGGCACGGTTACAATTATTGCCAGACTTGCAACCATTACCGGATGATGTACATACTTATTGACAGCTCCAACCCAGGTACCTTCTTTTCTCTTCAGGAAAAGCATCCCGGAAATGTTTGCTCCTATCTGGTCACTAAGTGCATAGAAGTAAGGGATATAGAAACCCTCAACACCATATACATTAACACCTGCAAGACGACTGGCAATATCGATTATCCAGGGAACTGCTAGACCAAATAGCTTCCCCCAGCCATAGGCTTCTGCCATTGTACTCGCGCCACCAAGAAAGCGCTGGCGAATCGAATAGATACCTTCCAGTATGCTTTCGCCTTCTCCTGAAAGGGTCCTGACCAGCCATTGACCCACAGGACTTCTCTGGTAACCCTGCATATCAAGGAAAATACCTGCAATAAGACCCAGGGCATATCCAGGAATAGTATATCTTATCAACTCTTCAAATCCTTCACTTTCAGGAAGTTCGCCCTCATCGCCCATACATGTTTGAGAATGGTTTTTTTGTTAATTATAGGTATGTTTTAGAAGACTTTGGCACTCAGAATAACATACTGTTTACTAAAAATGAGGTGAATGAGGAAAAAGAGGATGATGAAAAGGAAGAAGAAAAAAAGAAAATAATACAGATGGGAAGTATCTTCAGATCTCTTTGAACACTTTTGCCAGTGACTCACCACGAACGTGGATCGAAAATTCTGAAAAGTATCCAAAGGCAGTAGTGTAAACATCAATTCCTTTATTATCCAGCTTTTCTTTGATAGCTAAAATTACCTCTACTGCGAATTCAGGGGAGGATTTACTTGAAGAAAGATGAGCGAATGAATGCAGGACTATTCTTTTTTTATTTACTTTATTGAGATACCATTTCAGATTTGCTACTGCACTTTTTACTACTTTGTTCTTTCTTAATTCATCCTCTGCTTCAACGTGGATGAAAACAACTGCTGTGTCCTCTATTTTTTCTTCTCTTTCAATATCATCTACGTGGTCAAGGGTCTTGCTGAAGGTTTCAAACCAAAAATATTCCGTATCGAACATTAGCATTTTCATGGATCCTTGTCCTCCGTTAATGATATGGTAGAATAATATGGCAGGCTTTTTCTAAACGTTACATAATTGTTAGAGCATTGAAGTATGTTAGTAAAATATTCCCATATACATAACAGCGCTGTTTGCGGTAAGAAGTGCCGATGAAAAGAAAAGGAGAATATAGAAATATAGTGATAACAAATATTGCCTCATTGAATATATACAATATTAAACAGATAATAATTATGGTTGATTCAAAATGGATAAAATAATAGCAGACTTTGAACTTGATGTAAGAGGACAGTGCTGCCCGTATCCACTTATCAGAACAAAAGAAATAATGGATGAGCTGGAAACAAATGAGGTGCTGCTGGTAGTAGCAAATGAAGCCATGACACCTCAAAACATCGCCACGTGGGCAAAAAAGACAGGGAATGTACTGCTTGCTGTTGAAGAAAAGGGAGGCGTTTTCAACATATACTTACGTAAAGCCTGATACAGTCATTCCCCTTATCATTTTATCCAATACTACAGACCCCGCCTCCATCCTGGTAGTTCTCATCCTCAATTGATGTTATGGACGGAGCTTCACCACATACCGGGCATGAAGGATTCTTACGTATCTTGATCTCATCGAACGACATGTTGAAAGCATCATAGAATATAAGCCGGCCTACCAACATCTCACCTAATCCCAGCAGGTATTTGATAACCTCGGTTGCCTGAATGACACCGATGATGCCTGGAAGTACTCCGAACACCCCGGCTTCCTGACAACTTGGAACCATTCCTGCAGGTGGAGCATGCTCAAAGAGACATCTGTAACAGGGACCTTCATCGGGAAGAATGGTCGTTACCTGTCCTTCGAAACGGAAAATACTGCCATGTGAAAGAGGTTTTTTGGAAAGCACACAGGCATCGTTTACGAGATAACGGGTCGCAAAATTGTCGGAACCGTCCACTACGATATCGTAATCGTTTATGATATCAAGGATATTATCAGGATCGATCCTTTCCCGATAAGTGATGACGTTCACATCGGGATTTAAATTTTCAACATATTGCTTTGCAGATTCGACTTTTGGAATATCGACATTCCCGCCATGTATGACCTGTCTTTGAAGATTACTAAGGTCAACAACATCATCATCAACGATCCCGATAGTTCCAACCCCGGCAGCAGCCAGATATTGGATGATCGGAGATCCAAGCCCTCCTGCGCCTATACAGAGCACTTTTGAAGCTAGTAACTTGTGTTGTCCTTTCCCGCCAACTTCCTGCAGTATAATGTGTCTTGAATACCGCCGGATCTGTTCTTCAGTAAATTCGCCTATCATTTTTACCTCCCTGAAAACAATAAATCGCACTGAATTGTAATAGATCACAGTAGATCATAGTCTTGTAACGATGATCCATGACAGATTACAATTCGTGTCAGCATTTTCAAAAAAGTGCAATGTCCTGATAAATAGGTATAGAAAGCGGCAATTTTACGCAGTCATACTCCGGATAGCTCAAAAGCCAATTCATAAGGCACCAGATCAGAATATAGGCAATTATTGCCCCATAACTAACAGTAATAATATGACGTGTTATTATGTCGATTAGTTAATACCCATGAATTGTTAGGAGATTAATAAAATGAGTAAAGTAATTGGTTTAAAATGTAGAGAATGTGGTGCTGAATATCCAAGTGGAATCCAGAATACATGCTATGAATGTTTCGGACCGCTTGAAGTGCACTACGATTGGGATGAAATACAGAATACGGTAAGTAAGGAGAAGATCGCCCGAGGACCGCCGTCTATATGGAGATATGCCGACCTGCTTCCTGTTGATGGTACGAATTATGTTGACCTTGGTTCAGGTTATAATAAGTTGCATCATGCAAAGAACCTTGGGAAGGAACTGGGGCTTAAAGAATTATACATTCTTGATGATTCTGTCAATCCTACAAATTCGTTCAAGGACAGGGTAACATCAGTCGCGGTCAGCAAAGCTCTCGAACTCGGTGCTACAGCAATTGGCTGTGCCTCCACCGGAAATCTCGCATCCGCTGTAGGAGCACATGCCGCAAAAGCAGGAATTCCGGCATACGTTTTCATACCTTCCTCGATCGAACTTGGAAAGATAACACAGATGCTCACATACGATCCAAACGTCATCGCGGTTGACGGTACCTATGATGATGCAAATCGCCTTGCAAGTGAAGTTGCAGACCAGAATCCCGACTGGGCATTTGTTAACATAAACATAAGGCCATATTATACGGAAGGTTCCAGGACACTTGCCTTTGAAACTGCTGAACAGCTCGGATGGAATGCTCCGGATCACATCGTTGCACCACTTGGAAGCGGAGCACTGCTTTGTGCCCTTACCAGAGGTTACAGTGAACTTGAAAAGATAGGTTTAATCGACTCCGGCAGTAACATCAGGATATCGGGTTCACAGCCAACCGGTTGTTCTCCTATATCGACCGCTGTCCAGAACGACACGGAAGTCATCCCGATAAGGGAACTTGATACAATCGCCCACAGCCTTGCTATCGGAAATCCTGCTGATGGATACTATGCAAAGCAGGCGATCCAGAATTCAGGTGGTTATGCTGCATCTGTGACGAACGAGGAGATACTTGAGGCCATATCCCTACTTGCAAGAACTGAAGGCATTTTCACAGAACCTGCCGGCGGGACAACGGTTGCAGGTCTTAAGATCCTTGTCGAAAGCGGCCATATTCACCCCGATGAAAGAACAGTTGTATATGTAACCGGTAATGGTCTAAAGGCACAGGAAACTATTGCGGAGGCACTTGAAAGGCCTGAGTCGATCAATCCGTCGTATTCCGAATTCACGAAGAAGTTCAGCAATATAACAGAAAACAATAATTAATACATCAAGAGGTGAAGTTAAATGGTATCTATAAGATTTTCATCAGCATTGAACAACATAACAAGAACAAGGTCAACAAGCATCGATCTGGGCGATACTACAATAAAGACCCTTTTTGATAGACTTACTAGTGAATATGGCGAGGAGTTTGAAAGGCGCCTGTTTCAGGACGGACAGGTGCGAAGGTTCGTCAATGTTTATGTCAACGGGGAAGATATAAGGCATCTTTCAGGTCTTGAAACCGAAATAACCGATGCTGACGAAATTTCAATATTACCGGCAGTAAGCGGAGGCTGATACTAAAAAATAGGGAAGAGCAGGTTTTGGAACTAAGATACATAATAAAAGACCTGTAATTCCTTAAAATTGGTGAATCTATGATGGAATTGAGGATAGGACACCTTTCGACCATGTATCATACCTCATTCATACTGATGGGGACGAACTGGCTTGAAAAAGCAGGCATAAAGCCTGAGTGGAAACTTTTTGGAGGAGGACCTGCAATTATCCGTGCATTCGAGAACCACGAGCTCGATATCGGATATATTGGGCTTCCTCCTGCAATGATAGGGATTGATCACGGTTTGCGGATCAAGTGTATTGCAGGCGGTCATGTTGAAGGGACGGTGATGATCGCTACTCCTGAATTTATGACACTCGAAGAATGCAAAAATGACCGGACACTTTTTTTAAAACAATTCAAAGGATATTCAATAGCCTGTCCTCCGGGTGGTTCTATCCATGACGTAATTATCAGGAACTATATCAAAGAAGAAGGTCTTGAGACTGATATTTATGTCCTCAACTATGATTGGGCTGACATGATCCCCGAAGCCATAGCAGACGGGGAGATCAAAGTCGCAGTTGGAACTCCATCCCTGGCTATCGTGGCAAAGGGATATTGTGATACGAAAATAGTGATCCCGCCTGAAAAACTGTGGCCTGATAATCCAAGTTATGGAATAGTTACAACCAGTGAAATGATCGAAAACTCACCGGATACTCTTTTGAAGTTCATAGAATTTCATGAAAATGCCTGTGAATTCATCCGTCAAAATACCGAAGAAGCATCAAGGCTTGTTGCCGGGACGATTGGGATCATTGATGCGGATTTTGTGAACGATATGTATAAAGTATCACCAAAATACTCAGCAGGCATATCAGAAAAATATATCAGCTCCACCATGAGATTTGTAGATGTACTGAACGAACTCGGATATATCTCAAAGAAACTCGGGGAAAAAGATATCTTCAACCTTCGTTTTGTTGAAGAATTAAGACTTTAATCTGTATTTTTTCATTCATTTTTACTTTTTACTTTTTTTTACTTCTTTAGCTTTAATTATTAAGTTGCTCTTTTCGAATTTAAGCTCTAATAAAAAAGAAGTTAAAGAAAAAGCTACCTCTGTAATAACCTCTTCAGCAGTGTAGCAACAGGAAATGTGCCCATAATAGAGAGGCAATAACTCCGCACCCATCTATCAAATGCAGAGGTATCCCATCTCAATAAATTCAACTGCTCAAATGATCAGAGCACAAAACCACAGACACACCTGATTTCGTAACAATCTTGCACAAATCCTCAATTGTGTCGGAATATTGCTCACTGTCAACCGGGATTCCCTTGCAAAGGGTTTCCTGTAGCAGATCATCATCCACGTAGATACAATGCGTACCCTGCATGGAAAGGCGGTCATAATTGGCCTGTGCCTCTTCTTTTTTGTCTCCCGGATAACGAATAACCTTCGCCTTTACAGCTTTGCATGCTTTGTCAGGAGATACCTGATTGTATTTCGAGATCATGCCGGCAGCAGCCGTCTGATTGGTGTGGGGATCAATTACAATAAATGAACCTGTGATCTTGTTCTCAGAATAAATATCGGCAAATATCGGGGTTTTTAATTCAACCTTAACTTTTCCGATTTCATTTAAGCTCAAAAACTCCGAAGGTTTCATGCTGATGTCTTCAGGATCAAACTCATGAAGTACTTCTGCAAAATTTCCTTTCACCGTGCTGGTAGTATGCTTGATTAAATAATCTTTCCCGATTTCCATGGGAGCGCTATCCATCCATACTACATTCGCCTCCAGACTTCCGGCAATTACAGGAAGATTATCAACCTTCGCGATCATATCACCGCGGCTTATGTCAATGTCATCCTCAAGGCAAAGGGTTACTGCCATAGGAGCAAAGGCATAATCGAGGTCCCCGTCATACGTGACGATCCTTGAAATTTCACTCGTTTTTCCCGAAGGAAGAACTCTTACCTTCTCTCCTTTGTGGATAACACCTGAAGAGATTGTACCACAATAACCCCTGAAATCATCGCCTCCCCAGTTAACATACTGGACAGGGAACCGGAAATCAGTCAGGTTGCGACCACCGGATATATTTACATTCTCCAGGTAATCAAGCAGTGTCGATCCCTGGAACCAGGGCATATTGACGCTTCGTTCGATGACATTGTCACCTTTGAGGGCACTTATGGGTATATAATAAATTGATTCATCTGATAACTTATCAGAAAAAGCATTATACTCGCTTACAATATTTTCAAACACTTCTTCTGAATAGTCAACAAGATCCATTTTATTGACTGCAACTACAAAGTTCCGGATACCAAGAAGAGATGAGATAAATGAGTGCCGTTTTGTCTGTGTCACAACTCCGTTCCTGGCATCAATAAGAATCAGGGCAAGCGATGCATTTGATGCACCTGTAGCCATATTTCTTGTATATTGCTCATGCCCGGGGGTATCGGTAATAATAAAGCGCCTTTTTGGAGTCGAAAAAAACCTGTATGCAACATCAATTGTAATTCCCTGCTCCCTTTCTGATTTAAGGCCATCAGTTACCAGGGAATAATCAATATCCTGGTTCCTATGGGTTTTCGAGAATGTCTTAATTAAATCCAGTTGATCCTCGAATATTGATTTTGAATCGTATAATAATCTCCCAATAAGGGTTGATTTACCATCATCCACACTTCCTGCAGTGGCAAACCTCAATAGATCAATATTCTGATTTTGTTCAACCAAAGAGTCAGAACCCTTCAAAAGTATCCCTCCTTCTTCTTTTGCTCCATGGAGCTATCCTGATCGTGATCGATTATTCTTGTAATACGCTCGGAATGGCGGGCAACCATCATCTCCTCGATGATTTTCGGTAAAGTATCTGCCTCTGACCGTACTGCACCCGTACAGTAATGGCACCCCAGTGTCCTGAAGCGGCACATAACTTCCTTGACTTCTTCCTCGTGTTCATCCGTATAAACCGGAATTAGCTGGTTATGTTTCTCAATAACCGGTCTTTTCTTTGCGAAGTAAAGAGGAACGATCTCAATATTTTCATGGTAGATATATGTCCAGATATCAAGTTCGGTCCAGTTTGAAAGAGGGAATACCCTTATGGATTCCCCGGGATCTATCTTTGAATTAAAGAGGTTCCACAGCTCAGGTTTCTGGTCCTTCGGATTCCACTGGCCATGCTTGTCGCGGAATGAATAAATTCTTTCCTTTGCCCTTGATTTCTCTTCGTCTCTCCGGGCGCCTCCAAACGCTGCATCATAGCCGCCTTCCTTTAATGCGTCAAGGAGTGCTTTTGTTTTAAGCTCGGCACAACATTTGACAGTTCCCACTGAAAGGGGATTTATCCCTTTCTTAAGTGCTTCCTCGTTTCTGTGAACCTTTAGGTCAAGATTGTGCTTCTTTGTATAGTAATCCCTGAAGGCGTACATTTCAGGAAACTTGTATCCGGTATCAACATGCAATAAAGGGAAAGGTACTTTTTTCGGGTAAAAGGCCTTGATTGCAAGATGGGCCATCACCGACGAGTCCTTGCCTACCGAATACAACATCACTGGATTGTCAAATTCTGCAGCGACTTCCCTGATAATGCCTATGCTTTCCGCTTCAAGTGTCTTTAAATTTGAAAGCCGATAAGATTCTTCCGTAATGGCCATATTTGATCCTCCACTAATTTTTTTTCATAAATATTTTGACTGTCAAACTTGGGATTTAACATTTCCTGAATGAAGTCCACATTCTTTCTTGGTTGCTTCTTCCCACCACCAGCGTCCTTCACGTTCATGCTGACCTGGGAGAACCGGCTTGGTACATGGTTCACAGCCAATACTGACATATCCCTTCTCATGGAGTTCATTGTACGGGACATCGTTTTCCCTTATGTAATCCCATACCTGCTTAGAGGTCCAGTTTGCCAGAGGATTAAACTTCACAAGTGTACCATCACCGAACGCTGAATCAACTTCGATCACAGGGATAGATGCACGTGTGTTAGGGCTCTGGTCCTTACGCTGACCTGTAATCCATGCCGTTCTCTTGCTAAGGGAACGCCTTAATGGATCAACTTTCCTGGCACCACAACATTCTTCGTGTCCATCCTTATAGAATGAGAACATACCTTTATTGAGAACCAATTCTTCGGTCTTTTCCCTGTTTGCAAAGAAGATCTCCAGTGGGATGTTGTATTTGTCCCGGACCACATCGATAAATTTGTATGTTTCAGGATGCAGACGGCCGGTATCAAGGCAGAAAACACTTACATCTGCTTTGATCTTGGATGCCATATCGATAAGGATGACATCCTCAGCACCACTGAATGCAATAGAGATACCATTGTCAAACCTCTTCAAAGCATATTCAAGAATTTCCTGGGGCGAACTGTCTTTGTAGCCTTCAGCTAACTGTTCTATTTCTTTTATTAATTCCGGATTTGGTTCTGGCATAGTTCCATTTCCCGATCATTTTGATCAAATATTTGTTGAAATTATAATTATCAAAGCTCAAACGAAATAAGGTCCAGATAACAGCTATACACTGTTAATCCGGAACCTCGATTCATTCCAGCACAAAGGCCTTGAACTCTTCAAAGCCTACACGTTGGATAGTATCGCCAAAGCGCTCTCCTGAAGTTGCTTCCCTTTTGAAGAACTCCACTGATCTCTCAATAATTCTGAACAGAGTATCCTCGTCTACAAGCTCGGTCAGTCTGACACCAAGCCTTGGATGCTTCCCAACCTTGCCACCAACGTAGATCGTATACCCTTCTCTTGATTTGATCCATGCGTCCGTTGGACACATCAGGAGACACTGACCACACAGGTTGCATTTGTCCCTATCATAATACAGAGCTCCAGCCTCGACCTTGATCGCATCCACGGGACACACTGTTTGACAGAGACCACAATAGGTACATTCTTCCTCTACCCATTTTGGCTCAAGCCCCCCCATTACACCAAGATCGTTCTCCTGTGGTTTCATACATGATGACGGACAGCCCGTAACTGCAAATTTGAACTTGCCGGGAAGTTCCATGGCAAAGTACTTCTCATCGATTCTTTTTGCAATATCCTCTGCATCGATCAGCCCACGCGGACAGATGAGATTCCCCTGACATGCAACTACGCCACGAACTCTCGGACCACAGGTACCCTGATGAACATCTCTTTTCTCAAGTTCGTCAAGAAGATCCTCTGAATCCTCAAGCGGAACGTATGATATTTCAAGTCCCTGTCGTGCAGTTATGTGGACCTCACCCTTGCCATACTTCTCAGAAGCGTCGGCAAGTGCCCGAAGCTGATCAGAGGTTAGCTGACCACCAACAACACGAAGCCGCATTGAGAAAATATCCTCTTTTTGCCTCTGGCGAAGAAAACCGCCTTGTTTGAGTCTGTCATAGTTGATCGTCTTTGTACCCATGTATTATCACCCTAACTTCCGCAGATTGAAATATATAGGTATATAAAAAGGCAAAAGTTGCACTCTTTTTAGTGGTAATTTTAGCCACATTCCCCACTGCTATATAACAAGTTACCTTTCATTTGCTATATATTTACTCCAAATTAAACTTGTAAATAAAGCTAAGTAAGTCGAGATATATAAAATTAAACGGGACTATCTAAAAGGGGGTTATTAATAGATGATCATAGCACTGGCTGCGATTGCGTCTGCGGTCTTCATGGGGATCAACATTGGCGGGAACAATGCAGCAGCAGCTATGGGAGCAGCATATGGTGCAAGGGCCCGTACTAAAAAACAGGCAGTAATATTAATAGCCATTTTTTCCCTGCTTGGCGCTGTACTGAGCGGTGAGGATGTGATCAGGACGCTCGGGGAGGGAATAATTCCAGGTAATACAATAACCCTTACCGCAGCGATCATTGCAACAAGTGCAGCTGCTATCAGTCTTTTCATCGGGAACATACTAAAGGTTCCGATATCAGCAAGCCAGTCAGCAGTAGGAGCCATTGTAGGAATTGGTGTATTCTACGGGATACTCGATATTCAACTGCTTTCACAGATAGTCGGATGGTGGATAGCTACCCCGGTGCTTGCATTCGTTCTTGCTTATCTTTCCGGGAAGTACCTTCACCCCAGACTTGTCGTGTGGCTTGTAGAACATGAATCTGAAGCACAGATAAGAAGCACTATTGCAAAGCTTCTGACAGTAACCGGTTGTTATGTCGCCTATTCAGCAGGTGCAAATAATGCTGCCAATGCCGTTGGTCCTCTTGTAGGAGCAGGATTTATAGACCAGACAACGGGAGCCGTTATCGGAGGTCTTACACTTGGCATTGGAGCGATAGTGATAGGAGGTCGTATCCTCCAGACGGTCGGAACGGAAATAGCAGAGATCTGTACGATCCGTGCGATCTTCATTGAAGCGATCGCTGCGATCATTGTGCACGGTGCTTCCCTTCAGGGCATACCTGTGGCACTCGGCCAGGTAGTACCGGCAGCCATTATCGGCATTGGATGTGCTAATAAAGGCATGGATACGATGAAGAGTAAAACAGTAAAACGCATTGTAGTTATGTGGGTCACGTCACCACTGATAGCAGGTCTGATAGCATATACTGCTATCAGGCTTGTTTCCTGAACAAAAAAATAGATAATTATATTCCGGATCGATGTGTCGCAATATAAGCGACAGGTTCATCTGGGATTTTCTTTTTTAAGTAATTCTTCAGCCCTGTTCATAATTTCTTCATTATCGTCATAGATCTTCTGGATATTATCTTTTGCACGATTGAGGCGTTTTTTCAATAGTACAAGCTCCCTGTCTGAAAGATCGTACTCAGGGACATTATCGATCCATAGCTGCTGTACTTCGATAAGAGCATCGATCGCCGACTTTGTCCTGTTAATTGTTGTGGCATCCATAGAATATCTTATATATGCAAGATATTAATAAGGTAATGGGGGAGGCAATAATTGTCATGATGCCATTTGTTATTTATATGGCGGCCAATAAGCAATCGATGACATTAATAGAACTATATTATTCCGATATTTGCATGAACTGTCATTATGTAAGGAACCAGATAATAGACGTTCTTCCTAAAGGTGTTATGTTCAAGGAAATTAACGTAACAAGCCTTGAAGGTACTGAGAGAGCAAAGCAACTCGGGATAGAAGAAGTGCCTACTATCACTATTAATGGAGAGGTCGTGCTTATCGGACGAGTGGAAAAGGACGAGATACGAGAGGAACTTGAAGAGTTCCTTTGACTAAGAAGAATTGTATTAGACCAACCGAATTCAGGGGGAATTCCTAACTGAATCTTGATATTTATAAAAATTTGAACAGGGGTGTTGAAAGCACATACATTAACCTGAACCCTATCCAGCGTGGAGGAGTGCTTACCGCTGAAGCCAGAAAAGCAGCGCTTGAATTTGCGGATGGTTATTCAGTTTGTGACTTCTGTTTCGAATCAAGGGTAGATCTTGTCCAGAACCCACCCGTAAGAAACCTTACAGCAGATATTGCCGAATTCCTGAATATGGATGACGTGAGGTATACAGCCGGCTGCCGGCATGCAAAATGGGCGGTTATGCATATGGTTACCGAACCCGGTGAGACCATTGTACTGGATTCACTGGCACATTATACATCATATCTTGCAGCAGAGGCAAACCAGTTGAAAGTCGTTGAAGTACCACATAGTGGCTACCCTGAATTTACGATAGATCCTGACGGATACGCGGAAAAGTTCGAGGAAGTTGAACGCAATACCGGCTCACTTCCGGCACTGGCACTGCTGACACATGTTGATTATCGTTATGGTAATGTGGCAGATGCTGCATCCGTGGGTAAGATCTGTAAAGAATACGACGTTCCGTTCCTGCTGAACACAGCGTACTCCTCGGGAGTAATGCCTGTTGACGGGAAAAAACTTGGTGTGGACTTCCTGTGTGCTTCCGGGCACAAAAGCTGGGCGGCATCCGCCCCAATGGGAATACTCGCAACCACCTTCGAGTGGAACCAGCAGGTATTCGATAAGTCAACCATCAGAGGTGACTGGAGCGGACGCGGTTTCACTAAAAAGGAGGTTGCTCTGTTTGGATGTTCACCTGTCTTCGGAGTTCCGGTAATGTCACTGATGGCATCATTCCCGAGCGTTGTGGAACGTGTGAAGCACTGGGATGAGCAGGTAGAGAATGCAAGATACCTTGCCACACAGCTCGAGCGTATCGAAGGATTTCACCAGATGGGTGTCAAGCCGACAGAACATACACTTGTGGCATTTGAATCCCTGCCGCTCTTTGAGGCTGCTGCCAAGACCAAGAAACGAGGTTATTTTCTGTACCACGAACTGAAAAAACGAAAGATAATCGGAATACAGCCTGGTATGAGCAAGAGTTTCAAATTAAATACATTCGGACTCAGCAGAAAGCAGGTAGAGTATGTCGCCAACGCTTTCATTGAGATTGCAAGGAAATATGAGATACCGGTGGAGGATGAAGCATGAAATACACGGAACTAACAAAGCAGTTCAGGCAATTCTTCGAGTTGCCACTTACACCGGTTGCTGTGAAATTCAACAGCGATGATGATCCTAATATCCCGCATCCTATGCGTTATTGTGAGATAGTCAGAAAAGCTGCAGCGTTTGGTACGTCCTATACCTGTTCGGCTGACGATATGTCCTGTGCAAGCGCAGAACTTGCACTCGGGTTCACCGAACCTGCTTACGGGGATGTGTATCCAAGGGTGAAACCCGCGGATACCAGAACAATGACCGTTACACCACTTGACAAATGTGAATTCGAACCTGATGTGGTGGTGGTTGTCGGAACCGCCAGCAAGCTCATGCGTGTGGCAGCAACGTTGTCTAAAGTGAAAGGAGATATGGTAAATGCCAAATTCAAAGGGGAATTCGCGGTCTGTGGAGAATGTACTACCATTCCAATAATGGAAAACAAGGTGAACCTCTCACTTTTGTGTGCCGGAGCACGTATGTTCAGCGATTACAGGAACGATGAAATAGTATTCGGATTCCCTATGGAGGCCTTTGTTGAGCTCACAGAATCATTGAAGGAAGAGAGTATCACAAAAGCGCTTTGTGGCTGTCTTATGGACGACCTGCCGGCACGGTTGGTGGATGCTATCCTCGCACTCGGTTTCACGAAAGGTACGGATCATTTCATCGGACGTTTCGGGAATGAGATAGTGAGGCTATACATTCCAAAGGACGAAAGCGGAAAGAGCTCATCAGTAACCCTGCATGTCCCTGTTAAATTTAAAGATACGGATGCAGCAAAGGTTTCAGAAGATGTGGCATCCTGCCTGTTCGAAGACCCGATGAACTATCGTCTCAGGGATAACTGGGTTGATGTAATACTACTGATCGACCTCCACGAACCCATCAGACGTGCAGCCATGAAACCTGAAAAGTTCAACGCACTTGTCAACAATGGAATAGAGGTAATGCTGGATCGTGTTGCTAAATTCAAGCGCAAGACGATACAGTGAATCTTTAGTAAAAGTGATTACCCTATAATCTATAGGGGATCTACTTTTGTCTATTTTTAAATGAAAAAGATGATGAAAAAAGAGACTTGACCGAGAGATCAGGCTTTTTTAATATGGACTTTCCAGATGTTATTTTCTTCTTTGTCGATACCAAGAATGGTATGACCTTCATTCTTCACACTTTTAGGAACATTTGATATCGCAGATGCATAATCAAAGATAACTGTGAGATGTTCACCACTTTCCAGCTCCTCTAATTGCAATTTTGTTTTTACGAAAGTAAAGGGACAAATCTCCCCCCTGAGATCTAATTCGATCGAATCTTCAGTCATATTTTCACCTTTGGTCTTTAATATTGGAATGAAAATAGCTCTACCTGTAAAGATATAAGAGCTAAGATACAGGCAAATAAAGACGTATTCTTCATCAATCCAATGTAAGACTAGCAACACAAAACATTCTGCATATTTTATCCAATTGATGTGTTTTGCCGATATATTTATATAGTAGAGAATTGTATTCACAATTGTGACTTCACGATAGTGAAGTTGTAACGTGCCATATCAAACTATGGATACGACTAAGATTTAACCTATACAAAGGAGTAATGAAAATGAGGGATCGCTTTTGTTGACAATCACGAGAAAAACGTACAGATAAAGAAAAGCATCGAAGAGCCAAAGGACAAACACCTGAGAAAGACAATTGAAGGGTTGCCACCTTCTGCAAAACTTGTCTACAAGGTACTTGAATACGGTGGTCTTCTTACACAGAAAGAAATCGCCGAACAAAGTTATCTTCCTCCCCGTACCATCCGATATGCATTGGGCAGACTGAAGGATGAGGATTTCCTGCAGGAAAGATTCTACTTCAAAGACGCAAGACAAAGCTTGTATGGTCTGAAAGATATGACCAACCACCAGGTAACAGGAGAAACAGCTTCACAGGCTGAATTTGATTTTGCCAATGTATATACTGTCCCTAAGGAGTACGAAGTATTGGCAACATAAATTTAATTCTGTGAAAAACGGATCAACTCAACAACCTGAAAACCGAGTATCTTAAAAATATGATTGGTAAAAAGGTGTTACAACCAATGGCGGACTCATTGTGAGAACAATGGGTTCATCAGTTATTTTAAGCTATTTTCTATTTCATTTCCCAAAAATATCGTTTGTAAGTCGATAATGGAAATCAATTCTCAGAAGAATACATCTTCAGCTTAAATACTTTGAAAAGTATTGAAATTACAGTCAGACTATTAACGATGAATTGGAATATTGTATTTGTATTCAGATCTTTCAATTATTTCTATTCTCCACTGGTTCAATAATCAGTAAGAAGATGTAGCGCAGGTTGCAGAGATCAGTTCGACGAAACAGAAGTTAATCAGATTGGTATAACAATTCGAATCTGTAAAAGTGATCATGAATAGAAACATATCAGAACAGCAAAGTCAAAGCTAGTGAGTTAAGATCAGTTAAAGAAAAAGGGTAATAGAGTGAGCACAGCAGCGACGCAGATTTCCCGAGGACTCTCGTACCTCAGTACAGTAAGCAACGTGGGCAGGCTTATCTTCTGTGTTCGGAATGGGAACAGGAGTTGCCCTGCCGCTATGGCCGCCGTACTCTAACTCATATTAATGGATGAAAGCCAAGGTCCGGATTCGAACCGGAATGGAATCGCTCTGCAGGCGATTGCGTAGCCGCTCCGCCACCTTGGCA
>NZ_FOHQ01000003.1 GCF_900111645.1 Methanococcoides vulcani | reverse complement strand
AACACTGCTGATAACAGGAGAGGTGGTATCAGGAGTGGTACCAGTATAACTTGCGGAGGTATCCACCGCAGTGTTACCAGCAGCATCAGTTGCAGAGACACTGACAAAATTAGTACCTTCAATTGCAGTGATGCTACCTTCCCACGTATCACCACTCTGGAAAACAAGAGCAATACCAGCAGCTGTGGCACTGGTTACATCAACATTATCGGTTACATGAACGGTTACAGTGATAGGATCACCAGTATCAGGAGTACTGGTGCTCAGACTAACACTGCTGATAACAGGAGAGGTGGTATCAGGAATTGTACTGACACTCAAATTCACCCAGTTACTATTGATATTGTCATAAGTATCTACAGTCCTAATACCCAGTGTATAGAAGGTATCATCAACAAGATTGGTAGTAGTGTACGAAGTCGAACTGGTAGTGGTCTCAAAAGTGCCGTCAAGATATATCTCGACATAAGCAAAGTCAGTATCATTTGGGTTGGACCAGCTCCAGCCGATCCAGGTTTCTCCAGGAGTACCAGCAAGATCGCTGATGTTTCCAGGCGGAGACGTCTCGTCAGCTACTGCCAAAGCTGAAAATAATGTTGCGATCACCAAAAGGATAGTGAAAAACCAGATAGTTTTACTCTGCAACTCAATCCCCCTCTTATTAACAAAGACCACTTTGCTGATATTCTGCGAATTTTGGAACGATTTTACCTTCTCAATTACTTATATCTTACTAAAGCTACATATAACCTTTCGTAAAAATACGAATGAATGAGCCGCATAATAATCATAGCATAATGTTTTTATGCAGATTAAATTAAGAACTCATCACTTCCAAAAAAGTCAAGATCTTCCACCAAAAAACCAAAAAGAATATCATCCTACAACAACACATGATTACCTATGAGTGGGGAAATTAAATGGTATCGTGTGCCTGTGGATGAGGTTCTTACCTTACTGGACACCGATGAAGATGGCATCACTGCTGAAGAGGCACAAATCCGCCTTTCAAAGTACGGATTCAATGAAGTTGAGGTAAAGAAAAAAGAGAGTTCCCTGCATCGATTTGCAAGGCAGTTCGCAAGCCCGCTCATTTATGTTCTTCTTGCTGCTTCACTTGTCACATTCATTCTTGAGGAATATGCGGATATGGCAGTCATTCTCGGAGTTGTCCTTGCCAATGCTGTCATAGGTTTCATTCAGGAAAGAAAAGCTGAAAATGCACTTGAGTCCCTTGCAAAGATGCTGGTTCCCGAAACAAGCATTCTAAGGGATGGGCAGAGAATGATAATACATAGCAGGGAACTCGTGGCAGGTGATATTGTACTCCTGGAAGCGGGTAACAGGATACCTGCTGACCTGCGATTGATGTATGTAAAGAACCTGCGCATAGATGAATCAATGCTTACCGGTGAATCCACAGCTGTGGAGAAGAATATCGATCCTATAGAGACCAAAAGCCTTCCACTTGCAGAGCAGAAGAACATCGCTTTTGGAGGGACACTGGTAACCCAGGGAAACGGTCTTGGAATTGTGGTCGCTACGGGCTCTGAAAGTGAGATCGGAAAAATCTCAGAGCTGATCAGTAAAACAAAGAAGATCTCGACACCACTTGTCAGGACCATCGACCAGATGGCAAAAAAACTTGCTGTTGTTATCCTCGGTCTGGCAATACTAACCTTTATTATCGGAAGGCTCAGGGGATTCGATGACCTGGACATATTCTTTGCCTCTGTAAGCCTTGCAGTTGCAGCCATTCCTGAAGGCCTGCCTGCACTCATTACCATTTCCCTGGCATTCGGAATAAAGCGGATGGCATCCCGAAATGCCATAATCAGGACCATGCCTGCGGTGGAAAGCCTTGGTTCGGCCACGGTCATCTGTTCTGACAAGACCGGTACACTCACCAAGAACGAGATGACGATAAGGAATATTTACACTTTAGAAGGGAAGTTCGATGTGACCGGTGTCGGATATACCACAGAAGGAGACTTCGAACTGCAGGGGAAGAAGATCGATCCACTTGGTCATCCGGCATTAATGGAAACACTCAAAGCCGGAGCACTATGTAATGATGCTTATTTGAAAGAAGAAGGCGGTATCGATGGAGATCCCACCGAGGGAGCACTTCTTGTATCTGCCTCTAAAGCCGGAAAATTCTACATGCAAAGAGTTGACACCATCCCCTTCGAATCCGAAGAAAGGTATATGGCAACATTGCATCAGGATGATGAAAAGAACAGCTGGATATATGTGAAGGGGTCTCCTGAAAAACTGATCGAACTGTGTAGCCATCAATTCAATGGGAAAGAACTGTCATCTATAGATCCTGAAAATTTCCTTACAGCTGCAGAGGACATGGCATCTGACGGCCTTCGGGTCATTGCAACAGCTTATCGGAAACTGGAACAAGGAAAAGATGAGATCGAAGAAGAGGATACAAAGGACCTTATATTCCTTGGGCTGCAGGGAATGATCGATCCTCCAAGGGAAGAAGTGAAAAGATCCATCTTCAAGTGCAATAATGCCGGCATCCGGGTGATAATGATAACAGGTGATCATATCCTGACCGGTCACACGATCGCCAGGCAACTGGGCATACGAACTGAGGGTGCTTTATCAGGAAGCGATATCCAGGGAATGTCAGATGAAGAGCTCACAGAAGCACTGAGAACAGTATCGGTCTTTGCAAGAACATCCCCTGAAGACAAATCAAGGATCGTTGGCCTGCTTAAGCAAGAGGGCGAGGTCGTAGCAGTGACCGGAGATGGCATCAACGATGCACCGGCACTTGAGAATGCTGACATTGGTGTCGCCATGGGCAAGTCAGGTACAGAAGTTGCAAAGGATGCATCCGATATGGTGCTTGCAGATGATAATTTTGCATCCATTGTAAATGCTGTCGAAGAAGGAAGAAATGTCTACAGCAAGATACAGAAGGTCATACTATGGACACTCCCTACAAATGCAGCAGAAGGCCTGGCGGTGCTGGCAGCTGTTATTCTTGGACTAAATAATCCACCATTGCTTCCACTACACATTCTCTGGATCAATACGATCACTGCATTGGGACTGGGAGTTTCTATTACAATGGAACCGATGGAAAAGAAACTCCTGAACAGACCTCCGAGGCCACCAAAGGAACCACTTCTTCTTCCAGTTATAAAGCAAAGGATAGTCACAGTAGCATTACTAATGGTAACTGCTACATTTTTGCTATACTTCTTCGAGATGATTCAGAACGGTAGGGATAGCAACACTGCTCAGACAATAGCACTCAACACAATAGTCTTCTTTGAGATATTCTATCTCTTCAACTGTAAGTCCATCTATGAAAATGTATTCAAAGAACTGTTTTCGAACAAGTTCATGCTAATGGGAATCGCATTGGTGCTATCTCTCCAGGTGTTCATTACATACAACCCTACAATGAACGCGATCCTTAAGACAAGCCCCATTGAACCTGTGGACTGGCTAGTAATAGGAGTTACCGCAAGCTCGGTCTTCTTCCTGATAGAACTGGAAAAATATGTAAAAAAGAAAAGGAAAATAAATTAATTGAGAAATTCGAGAATCTTTAAAGACTAATATTTAACTTACAAGAATAAGTCAGTTATCTTTGTTCCAGATTTTTCCACACAAAAAGTATTTAACTCATCACCACAAAAGAATCTCTTGGAAGTGGATAATTAGTGTTACTGCTGTGCATCAATCGTAAATAGATAATTTTACTGAAGAGGTGAGAATATGTCAAAATTTGAGATATATGCCGATAAGAGTGGAAAGTACAGGTTCAGGCTCAAAGCAAAGAATGGAGAGATCATAGCAACAGGTCAAGGCTATTCGACCAAAGCAGCCTGCATGAATGGTATACAATCTGTCAAGAACAATGCTATGGATGCCGAGATAGTTGAGATCGAAACACCTTCTGAGGAAGAATAAGTTCTCATTCCGGATATCTGGAATGGACCATTAAACTTCCAAACCTTTTAAATAATTTTTTTACTCTTTGGAAAGATTACATTTCCACTGTGAATCAAATCATTAGGATTCAGATTCCCCACAACAACTACAGGAAACATTACCTTTGGTAAGTTAATATATTAGTTAACACTTTACTCAACTAATAAGAGGTATTGATGTGAATGTCAAAGATTTAAAAGATGATGATCTCATTATAGAGTGGTTGGATACTTTAGGGGCTAGGAAGACCACTACTAACAATTATCTGTTTAGTATGCAGCACTGGGATGGGATGAGTTAATGGATATCAAATAAGCAAAGAAAACATTTGTATCATTGATTTTGATTGCAATTGTTTTTTCAATTGGCCACAGTTTTTCAGGTGTAAAGTTTGAATATGGTGGAATCTGGATAATAAGGTATGTTTTTGATATATTGTATTCATGGCAGAAGCTAGCTTCCAGAAAATGATAGAGGATGGGAAGTTATGAGTTGGGGAATGGATCATTTAACAGCCGTCAAAGGGGATCTGATTAAGAGAGATGTTCACAAATCCAAAAAAACAGATATCCAAAAACCTTGGATTGTATCTCATCAACATTCTATATTTATGTGGTTATTCATATCATCATTAATTTTTTGTGTATCTATAATTGTTGGTAATACTTTCATACATTACAATATGTTCGATATGGCAAGATATATGATATATCCAATAAGTTTATTAGCGGGAATAGTAATTTTTTTAGTATTGTTGGCTGGGTACTCAGTATACAAAGAATTAAAACACTGTTTTTAATAAAACAACAACTTTTTGACCTTTCCTCATCTTTTTTATGCTAAAGATATGTAGAAACACATGGCAAATATTTCAGTTATAGTATAAAACTGAAGGAAAGCTATTCTATGTGCATGATGATAGCGATTGGGAAGAATTTCTTGTACGAATCTTATACGAAAGATAAAGAAAGCAATTATACAAGGAAGATGATCATTGATATGCCTTATACTGAATGGAAGAAGATGGGGTTTTCCAAGGGAACATTGCATTACATGAAGCAAAACGCCAGGAGTGATAAGCCGTTTACATTGAATGCTCATGTTAAGGAAAGGTTGGAGAATTGGAAGATTGATGATAGCAAGCGATTCAAAAGATAACAACTTAGAAGAATAGTTAGAATTGGTGCTCCGGTCGGGATCTAGACCCTGTTGGTCTAGCCTGCCAGATACCTTGTCTACCCGATAAAAGCGAACCTTCGCCATGTTTGGTAAGTCGATTCTGAGAAATCTTCATGGCTTGGTAACATGTGTCCGGCACGCACGCGTTATCAGTCGACGTATATGAATTATTGTTTTGTTGTATATATCTCATTCCTTTACTTGGATGCTTATGATCCAGAATAGTATTGCACCTATAATTACGCCTGCTATAATGTAGTTAAATGATGCTTCTGCTGTTGGTATTGCTATCTTCTCTAAGCCCTGTAGATTATTTCCTCTGGTCATGACCACATCGAATGGTAGTTGGCCCACTAGTGGAGCACTCGGTCTTAGTAGATATGCAACGATTCCACCAATCAGTGCTCCTATAAAAGGTAAGCCTCTCCTATACTTTTCTTTCATCTTATCTCCCTCTTGTGATATTTCTCTGGTGCGTTTTTTCTAACTGGTATATAGTTGTGCTTTTAATATATTTTTGCTGTCAGGATTGTCCAGATTCTGGTAAGTAAAGATATTTTAAAAGTTTTTGTAGAAAGAGAAAATATGAAAGTATGCTACACATATTTTATGGAATCTAAGACTAAAAAAGGTACATGGATAGTCGTTGCTGAAATTAAAGTATAAATGTTTTAATTAAAAAAGTTGGAACGACTACTGAATTATCTTCATAGAAACCCTGTCAGATCTCAGATTCTAATCTAGTGTCTAGCGATAGTTTCCTCCTCGTTGGTGCTAATAGTGGTTGGTTATGAGTTCTTTCAAGGATTCTGTGGAGACTTTTTTATAGTAGTAAAGGCAGAAACCGAATTATGAAGACTGGAGCCGGATTGCTGGATCCGAAGTCGCACTCACCTGAGTTTTTGAGGGATATACAGGCCAAAATAGCAGCTTCTGTGAGCACAGAGGATGAATTTGGGAATCTGGAAACAATAGCAGGATCAGACTGTGCATTCCTTGGGGATTTAATTATCTGCGGCGTGATTCTTCTTGATTACGACACAATGGATGTCATTGAAAGAACACATGTGATCCGGAAAATCAATTTCCCTTACATACCAACATACCTTTCATTCAGGGAGGGAAAACCAATTGTTGATGCCCTTTCAGGACTTAAGGGAAAACCCGATCTCCTGATGGTTGACGGTTGCGGGATTAACCACCCAAGAAAAGCAGGCCTTGCTTCTCACATAGGTGTTGTGACGGACATGCCTGCCATAGGGATTGCAAAGAAGGTTCTCTGTGGTGTGGCGGACAAGCCGGAGACAGGGGAAGCAAACCCCCTTTTATTCCAGGGACAACAGGTTGGCTGGCTCCTGAAAACAAACAAGCGAAGTAATCCCATTGTGGTTGCACCCGGTCACAGGATATCCCTGAACACCTGTCTTGAGGTTACCAGAAAATGCCTTAGGGGTTACAAACTGCCGGAACCCACAAGACTCGCCCACATGTATGTCAATGAGATTAAAAGGGAAATGCTAAAGGATGAGCCTTGAAGAACTGGGGGCGAAGAGATTTTGTGTTAATTAAAAAGAGGTTGAAATCACGCATACATAATCGGTTATATGTCAAAAATCCTTGTTAGTTCAAATCAGCCCTTACAGGGATTGAAATCAGATAAAACCAACAATACCAAGAGTGATATTTAGTTTTGTTAAAAATCAGACCATTGTGGGATTGAAACTCGATTATTACTGATGATATAAGCTCAATTGACGTATGTTAAAATCAGATCTTAAAGAGATTTAAAAATAGACTTTTTGTACGTAAGCTTTGGAATTGTATCCGTACTAGAGCAAGTTTATACCGATATTGCTTTAGGTGTAATTTTAAGATCCGTATGTCTACTCTGTAGATATATTATGTAGACTAAGGCCGATTTGTATATTCCTAAATCTTAATGCTGTAGATATAGAGCAGATAATTTACAATCCTATTAAAAGAAATGTATTTCTGTTTCCGAAATGGAATTATCTAAATCCGATAATTAATTATCTAATTCCGATAAGTGATACTATTAGTCGGATATAGGGATATTTAAACTTCTTTTGTAAATATATATTACTGATTTAGTAATATTGGGTCGAATATAGCTTACGATAAGATTATATCCGTAGTACGTTACGCTTTATATCCTAATAGGATAAAGTTTGTACTCACGATATGGTATCCGTATATCAAAGGTATATACGATACATATTCACTATCCGTACGTAGATTCTAATAGGATAAAGCAAACCTAGTTTTTAGCCTGCAACCCAGTTCTCCAACCTCTCCCTCACATGAGCATTGAGAGAAAATAGTTTATCGCTCCTCGCGTTCTGCTTCATGTAATGCAACGTACCTTTAGAGAACATCGAAGTGGTTGCTGCAAAATATTGTTGTGATCTTATTCAGATGATGAAGATTGAATTGGATATGTACTGTCCGGATAGGCAGCATTTGTATTCTGTTAAATCCTAACAACATTCATTTTTGAACAGTAGAAAATCCGCATCTTCCGACACTGCAGACATCATATATGGGCATCTGCCATTCATTTTTAAAATTGAACTTTTTATGCCATTAAATATATAAATATGGCCACAACATAATCGATTTTATCTCATTACTTATGAGGTGGGTACAAATGAAAGCAAGAATATTAGTATTAGGGGTGCTGGCTGTGCTTATATGTGCAGGGCTAGCGGTATCGGTGCAAGCAGCAAAACCAGGAACAGACTTCAATGGACCACACTACAACCTGAACATCATCGGAAAGGATGTTGACTGGAACGGTAATGGTAATGGTTATGATAACGGACACACAATGTTCGTGCCTGAGAACACCAGTGATTTTAATATTACTGTTTGGGACGAGGGAGTTGAAACAGTAGTTCCTGGTATTAGAATAAATATAACACAGGGCGCTGAGTTTAATGTCATCGATGGAAATGCATTCGATGATGGCACATGTGCATTCCAGCTGGCACCAGGAAAATATCATGTATACATTGCTGCCAAGGCTAAGCCGGGTGGATATACAAACATCGTCGGCTGGGTTCAGGCTAACAACACCTACTACTTTGATATAGGGGACGTACAGGTCTCTAAATCTAAAAAAGCACAATGGGATGATGCTACAGACCTATTCTATGTAAGTGGACAGGAAGAACCGAATGCCATTGATATGCTATCAAACCAGGACAATGTATGGGTGTTCGACTATCTGGCAGCGCTAAATACATACGATCCTACCCTCTATCCAAATCCACTTTACTTCTGGCAGTATGACAACCACGGAAGCAAACTGGTTCAAATACGTTTCTACGAAGTTTGAAGCTTGAACTTTCTTCTTTTTTCTCTTTTTTAATTTGCAAAAATCTCGTTATCCCTAATTCTCCAACCTCTCCCTCACGTGAGCATTCAACGTAAACGGCTTATCACTCTTGGCATTCTGCTTCATGTAATGTAAAGTACCCTTAGAGAATCCCATCTTCTTCCATTCAAAGGACACCTATGCCAAGGTCCAGATTGTAAAGAACCGTGGAGGCAGGACAGTAGAACCACTTTTCAAATATGAGAAAGCCCTGCATAACTTTATACCTATAGACCTGAGACTAGATTAGGAAGAGCCAGAACAAGGAGATGGGAAAGATGCCTTTACCTGAAGTTTTCCAGTATCTTATAAAGCGAATAGATGCCAAGGATAAAGAGCGGCGGCTGGGAAGAGGTGGAACTAATCAGCCGGCATGTTCGGTATCCTCTAAATCCCTCCCAACAACAGAGGCATCTAAAGAGGCTTTTTCAGACAACGAACCACGGCTCCCAGAGTACCAATTAATCACGACTGCAGCAGAGCTTAAGGCAGGGGTAGACCTCTTAGAAGGTGCCAGGTACCTAGCAATAGACACCGAAACCACCGGATTAAACCCATTAGAGGCAGAGATCCGGCTGATACAGATAGCAGCTCCAGAGACCCCAGTTTTAGTTATCGATTGTTTCAGGCTTCCAGAGGACAGTAGAGGGCCTCTTAAGGATCTGCTGGCGGGTGGAGTCGCTAAAACTTTCCATAATGCTAAATTTGATCTTAAGTTTTTGAAACATGCGGGGCTTCCAGTAAACGGTAAGATCTTTGATACTATGCTAGCAGAGAGACTTTTAACTGCAGGACTGACGAACACACCGGGGGCCAGTCTAAAGGCACTTGCTAAAAAATACCTGGGTGTGGATCTCTCCAAGGAAGAGCAGGTATCAGACTGGGGCCAGGCAGACCTAACCACAGAGCAGTTAAGATATGCTGCTTTAGACGCTGCTATCCTGCTGGACCTAAGACCGAAGCTAGCCAAAAACCTGAACGCCTACGATCTCGTGAGAGCTGCAACCCTTGAGTTTGAGTGCGTGCCTGCCCTAGTGGACATGGAACTAAACGGCATGCTGGTAGATCAGAACAAGTGGCGTGTACTTTCATCTAAGATGGAACAGGAACAAGCCGAAACCGCCGAGAGAACTAAAAAACTGCTGGGGGATCCTGGCATAAACCTGAACAGTCCTAAGCAGGTACTGGAGGCCCTAAAGGCTCACGGTATTGATGTATCAAAGACGGATAAGGAAACACTTAAACCACTGGCCGACGAGCACCCTGTAATTAAAGTACTCTTGGAGTATAAGGCAGCTGCTAAGATTGTCAACTCTTTCACTAAGAAGTATCCGGAACACATCAGCCCGGTAACGGGACGCCTGCACCCAACCTATAAGCAGATGGGAGCAGCTACCGGAAGGATGAGTTGTGTAAATCCCAACCTCCAGCAGGTCCCGAAAGGGTCAGAAATCCGGAGTTGCTTTATAGCGAGCCCAGGCAACCGGTTAGTTATAGCGGATTACTCTCAGATAGAGCTCAGGGTAATGGCCCAGATCAGCCAGGACAAGAGAATGCTAGAGGCCTATAAGCATGGTGGGGATCTCCACAAACTTACAGCTTCCTTGATTACAGGCACACCTATAGACGAAGTAACAAAAGAGCAAAGGCAGGCAGCCAAGGCTATTAACTTCGGTATGGTTTACGGCATGGGTGCCACTGGGTTAAAGGACTATGCTAAGAACAGCTACGGTGTAACCATCAGCAAGCAAGAGGCCGAGAAGTTTAAGCAGGCGTTTTTAACCTCTTATCCAGGGGTACAAAAATACTTCATGAGAATGGGGCATCACTCCCAAACCCGGACATTATCAGGCAGGCGGCGATTATGGGACGGACAGCCGAAGACAACCCAACTCTATAACACTCCAATACAGGGTACAGCAGCGGATATAATAAAGCAGGCGTTGGGCTGGCTTTCGCCTAGGCTGGCACCCACGGAGGCCTTGATCATTGGGGTGGTCCACGATGAGATTATCTTAGATGTGCCTGTAGAACAGGCCGAACAAGTCGCCAATATTCTGAAAGATACTATGGAGGAAGCAGGCGCGAAATATCTGACCAGCCTCCCTGTAGTAGCAGACACAAAGATAGCTTCCAACTGGAGCGAAAAGTGAAGGATGCTGTCATGAAGATTTTCAACATTGTGGATACTTCAAAGGAGGTTTCGACCTGACAGATAACCGCCACCATCCTAAGAAAAACACTACCATGGAAGGCCTAAATGACAAAAGAAACCACCATTGACCCCGATTGCTTAAAAAAATTAAACCGTGATGGTCTGTTATCGCTTTCATCAGAGATGATCCCGGATATCTACGACCGCGTTAAAGTACAGCGTTTCAGGGAACGTGAAGGCGACAGTACCAAACTAAAGTACCTCAGGGTCCTTGTGATCGCGATACAGGCACACAATTCGATTCTGAAGGATGAACAACTAGAAGATATCGAACACAGACTGGCAGCACTGGAGGAGGATGACCACACATACAATTGAGAAGCGACTCAAGAAGCTTGAAAGAAATGAGACTGCAAAACAAGTGCGTGGAGTTTACATATACGATTCGGAGATGGTGATTCCTGAGGAGGTCCTGGCCAGTGGGAAGTATATGATCTATTTGCCGGACAATCATAGGTGATAATATGGCTATTGAATCGATCAAACACAGGATAGAAACGCTTGAATTGTTCCAGTGGAAAAACACACGATATATAAATCACTCAGTTTTCTTATAGCAATCCATGCAGACAAAGTACAGGTATCCTGGTTCTGGTGGTTCATGCATGTCTCCAGGATATCCTCGTTCGAACTTCAGGACACCAATCTGGTTTCCGCTTACCTTATCGTTGATGAAATCACCACATTCCATACATCGAATGGAATCACACTCAGACGTGAATATTTCCATGAGATTGTTTTCCTTTTCTTCATGATCCTTTTCATAGGCATTCGCACACTCTTGACAGTAGTATACACTGCCGTATTCTGCATCTTCCCGAAAAGGCTCCTCAAAGCATTTGCCGACAAGCCCTATCCGTTCAAACGGTAATCCATAGATCCTACTACCGCGCTGGAACTCTTCCTTGCATTTAATGCATTGCTGCACCAGATATTCATCTTCATGATCACTCATTTCCAATCACCTTCATCCTCGACTTTTAAGATCTTCATAAGTGGCTTCAAGCGGATTTCGACCACGAAGTTTCGATCACAGCCTCCTGAAATGATACAGTAGTTTACAACATGGTACTTTGATCTTTAAAAAATATTATTATTCACAGCCACTCAGTCTTTTTTAGGTGGTTTGTGTTTCTGGAAGCATTCCCTGCAGTATACCGGTCTGTTTGGGTCCGGTACGAAAGGCACTTCTGTTTCCTGACCGCAGTTAGTACATTTTGATTTGTGCATATCTCTTGGCCCTTTGAAATCTATTTTTTTCATTTGTATTCTTCCCGTTGTCATTTATGAAATATTTAAATTTCACTTAATATTTTATTGAAGCTACTTGTTCAGTTTGCTTGCAGGGTGCAATAGGTTGGTCATAGCACATGAACTGGCCATAACCTTTCTGCCAGATACTGATCTTCTGTATCATTTCTCTTCATCGATATTTCAGCATAAGTATAAACGTCAATATTGTATTGATCCAGAAAATCTGCAATACCCCGAATTGCATTTCCCCGCTTAAAAAATGTGTTCAATTTAATATATATTTATTGGAAGATCTCAAGATGAATCTGTTGAGGAAGAAGATCATTGACATTTCTGACACCGAATGGAAAAAGATGGGGTTCTCAAAATGAGCGTTGCACAAGATTAAGTGGAAGATTAAGAGAGGCGAGAAGATTAAGTGGAAGGGGAAGGGTATGAGGAAACTGGGTGAGTTCGTGGTTATCCTTATCCTCAATGCTACATAAGAGCGAAAAATATCACAAAAGAGGTTTCAGTCTTTCAAAGATTGTTGTTTTGAATTCCTTTTCCACTTCTCTGATGGTATTCGAGATATATGTGAGTTTTTCAGTATTCTCGGCAATTTCATCTAGGATTTCCGCTTCAACCCAGATATTTGCGCTAAATTCATGCCCTCTTGGTTTTACCTCTACAAAGTAACGGGTCGAGCCGAGTGGTTCAAAAAATTCACGTAATTTAGACTTTATCTGCTTTTCCAGTAGTGTTGAACGTTTCATAGTTCTGATTTCCTTTATTCATTTTATAGCGGTTTAGACAGGATTTCTACAGGGCCTTCTTTCCATTTCAATTCATTAAATATGTCTCTCGGACGTTTTGATTTTATTACATCATTCATAAAATACCTTTCAGAAGGTTTAATATGTAGATATTAAAAATATTCCAATACAGATCCCCATACTCTGTTGAATTCCCATCCGTTCCCCTCAATATTAGTTAGACTAATTTTAAAATAAATAGTTATTGTAGCTGGTTTCTCATTACTTCAAGCCATTGAGTAGAACAATAATGCAGTACGTTGAACATCCTGAGCATAAGTTTGATGGTGATATTGGAATTCTTGAAGCCTGTTTATGTTGTTGAAAGGCATATCAAGAATCTTCTTCATCAATCTTAATATAAAACTTTGAATTGTTGCGTGTCTATCGCTCTCATTTTAAGACTTACACCTTACATCATTTACCCTTTTAATGTTTGATCCCCACTACAACATGTACACCCTCTAAAGACATCAAGAGTAGTACAATAATTGAGGAATTGTGTCAGCCTCCTCAGAACATCAAGAATGACACGGCATAAAGGACAGAATGCCAATCCCATGAATTATACAAAAATAGCATCCGAAATTTCAGATCTCTCAATTTGGGAGTAAATGTCTTTGTAATCGCCTTCTTTTAGTATCGCATGACTGCGCCGCGATGCACGGGAGATAGTTGTTAAAAGATAAATCCAATAGTTTTATATCCATTCTTTGATTATCGATTTAATGGTGAGATGTTATGAAAAGCAAGGTTTACAGGAAAATAATGATCGCAACCGATGGATCAAAAAACGCCAAAAAGGCAGTTTCCTGCGGAATTGAAATCGCAAGGTTAAGTGAGGCAAAGGTATATGCTATACATGTTGTGCCCAAATATCTTTCTTTCTCAATGTTCACTGGCCCGAGACCGCCGAGCTGGGACGAAGTGTATGATATACTGAAAGAGGAGGGGAATGATGCACTTGAATATGTGCAGAAGGTAGGAGGAGATGCCGGTGTAAAGGTGGAATCCGTCCTGCTTGAAGGACATCCCGATAACGAGATTATCGATTTTGCAGAGAACAATGATATTGACATGGTGGTAGTAGGCACGCTTGGGCTGGTGAAGGCCACACTTGGTGATACAGGAATAGAAAAATTCCTGCTTGGAAGTGTGGCAGAGAATGTTATCAGACATTCCAAGGTACAGGTGCTTGCTGTGCGGTGAAGATAATAGGTCGTGCTTTCTGTGAAGGAAGAATACGGGAGAAAGAAAGGAATACGTTCTCCCAAAACGGCGATTATGCAAGTAAGTATCAACAAATTAAAAGGAAGCAAACTATATTCTGAGGAATTGGACATCGACTTGAAGAAAAACGATGATAAGGAACTTTTCAAGTGGTTTTTGGCCAGCATCCTTTTTGGAACAAGGATCTCTGAAACAATTGCAAAGAACACATACAAAGCTTTTGAAAATTATGATCTTTTAGAGCCAAAAAAAATACTGGATGCGGGTTGGGGCCTGCTGGTGAACCCTGTTATGAGAGAGGGTGGCTATGTGCGTTATGATTGGAAAACATCCACACAAATTCTTAAGAATTGTGAAATGCTTGTGACAGAGTACAATGGGAGTTTAAAAAATTTACATAAAGAAGCAAAAGACAACAAGGATTTGGAAAAAAAATTAATGGATTTTTATGGTATCGGTCCAGTAACAGCGAATATATTTCTGAGAGAATTAAGACCGTTATGGAGAAAGAGCGATCCAGAACCGTTGCCGATTGTAAAGAAAGTTGCCGAAAAATATGAGGTAGATATAAAAGAATATAACAGGAAAAGTTTGGATTTTGTTAGGATTGAGGCAGGTCTAATAAGATTGAGAAATGTGATAAAGAAGGATTCGATTCTATAATTTTTAGGTATCAATGACGATACCGTGCCTCACACTCAGAACATAGATCATGACCTTTCAGATCAATATCCTCCAGACAATTTGAGAAGTACATTACGCACTAACTGTCAGGACAGTGCCCGCTCTCGAATATGATATTATCTTGGCGGCAATCGCTTTTGAATGTTAACGGCAATATGCCAATGCGTTATGTGTATGTACTGTATTATGTAATGCAGATGAATATTGAGAAGTAATTCTTAAATATCCCCATTATAAATCATCCATTTAATGGCTTCGTAAAATTCCTTGTACTGGCCGGATTTGGCATTCTCGCCCCCTTTCATCCAGTTGCGGAACGTCTGGTAGGATATACCTGCAGCTGGAGCAGCGTGTTTGTATGGCATCCCTCTTCGATATTCCCGCACAGGATTTTCAGGACTTCGGAGTCGAGTTTACCTGACCGACCAACTTTCGCCATGAACAAGGGTCATGGGAAGCGATATAAAAAGGAAAGTTCAGGAACCGTCACATGACGTCCCTGTAATACAAAATCAACGCAATTTAGCAGCGCACACACAACGGACAGCCAAAGTGTTTGTAAATCTTTTCTTCGTATTCGCGAGTAGTTGTATCAGGCCATTTATCCTCTGAAAAACCCGGTGCACTATCCAGCGTGGAGCTAGCAACATCCAGAATAAAACTGTGCTTTTCCCCCAATTTGAAAACTCCCCAGGGAATGCCAACATATCCATCTCTACTTTTAAGCGACACAATGACGTATGGAATACAATTTTGCTCCAAGTCTATCATAAAGTCTACGAAATTCCCAATTTCTTTTCCCTCTGCATCCTTTATAGGATCTCTGGCTATGGTCTCTACAGATAACATCTTAGGTTTTGCCATATTCGAATTACCCCCGTTAATAATTCAGTAGGCATTTATCATGCCCGTAATAATTATTCAGGATGAAACTATTTAGTTATTATCATAAAGTGCAAAGGATAAGGAGTGGGTGCCTATGGTCACTAAAGAAGATGTGATGGAAGTTCTTAAGAAATGCTATGATCCCGAGATCCCGATCAATATCGTGGACCTTCGGTTAGTGTACGATGTAGATGTTGAAGGCGATCAAGCCAATATCAAAATGACCCTAACAACGCCAGGTTGCCCAATGGCTGCAATGATTCTGGATAATATCAAGCAGAAGGTTGAATCGATTGACGGTATAAAGAAGGCAGAAATCGAGTTGGTCTGGGATCCTCCATGGACACCTGATCGGATATCAAAAAATGCAAAAAACGACTGAGAATGAAATAATGGAAAAATATGACTTAGTTGCTCCATGAGGTGATTTACGACTTGTATCATTTTCCTGGAGTAGCTGCAGAGTAGGATTGTCCTTTTTGTTGTTCAATATGAGGATCTGTAGAAATCCTCACCACATGTGACATGAAGCCTTAACATACCTCTCAAGGTTGTGTATCACCAGCTTGACCTTAATTCCCTTTACCTTATTCCTGTACACTCTGATGTTTAGATTTGATTCCGGATTTATCGCTTTACAGCCCTGACAACCACAAAAGAGCCCTTTCCATGACTTGGGAGCACAGGCTCGATATCCTTTATGTCCTTCAGATCCCTGAAGATGGTTTGGGTGAAAAAAAGTCATCAAACCCTGAAATTTAGAGCAGGGACACGACCTCATTCACAGAATAGAAATTGGCAATTTCATAGAATACATTTTTCTTTCTTTTTTCCGTATATGGCCTGCCAACAGAGCTGTTCTTATCTATAAACCCTATGATAAAAGAACCATCAGGATTCAGGATTCGGTTCACTTCCCTGAATGCAGATTCAATATCATCAAGGAAACAGATGGTTGTGACCATCAGTGCAAGGTCGAAACTGGAATCTGCAAAAGGGAGTTTTTCAGCCACACCTTTGACCACTTCAATACCCCTTTTGTGGGCGATATCCAACATCCTGGACGAAGGGTCAACACCTAAAAGAATACCTAATGGAGCTGCAAACCTGCCGCTTCCAACACCGATCTCGAGTCCTCTTGCATGTGATGGTATATTGGCCTTCAGTGCCTTAAGCTCCGATTCATAGGCCGGCCTGTTCTCCTCGAACCAGTTTTCGTATCTAGATGTGTACCTTTCAAAGGGTTCAATCCTTGGCATGGGAGACATCCAACCTTGTAATTAAGTAAGAAATCAGCTGGGCAAACTTTTTAGCTGAGTCTTTAATAAATTAATAATTGAAAGCCCAATTCATCAAACTTTCCCTCACATGAGCATTGGGGGTAAACGACTTATACAGATATAGGTCAATGTTGAAATAATTTCATTGTGATTGACTCATCTCGAGTATAATTCACAATTATCTCGCTGACTACATTAAGGAGTAAAATTGCACACAAGCACATATATATAATCAAAAACAAACCTTTTGAATAGTGGGAAATTAGTAGTACAGTGGGATTAACATTTCATTGCTAAAAAATAGGAACCGTGGTAACTATGGTTATGGATACTACAAATGATCAGGGGACAAACGAATCTATCAAAGAGATTGAGAAATATATCTCGGTCAAGGAAGTAATGACAGAAAAAGTGATTACCACAGATATCGAGGAAAGTGCTATAAAAGTCGGAAAGGAGATGATAAAGCACAATGTGGGCAGCATAATCGTAACAAAGAACGATGAGGCAGTGGGAATCATAACTGAGAGAGACATGATAAAAAAGATAATAGCAAAGAACAAGAAACCTGAAAATGTCTCTGCTTCCATGCTCATGTCTTCCCCCTTGATAATGATTAAACCATCCACGAATGTCATAGATGCTTCTAAAACAATGTCTAAGACCAATATCCGCAGGCTTGCTGTAATGCAGAATGGGAAGATTGTGGGCATCATCACAGACAGGGATCTACTTACGATAGCACCCGGATTGAATACAATACTGGCAGATCTCATAGAAATGAACCGCGAACAAAATGTTATAGCGGAAGAAGAATATGAGGGAGGAATATGTCAGAGATGCGGTTACTATGTCGCTGATCTTGCAATGGTAAATGGGAGAATATTGTGCGAGAGCTGCAGAGATGAAGAAGAGTACTACGATTAAATTTATTTTTCACATAATGATTTAGTTCAATATTTGAAGGGGGAGGTAAATCGATGACAGTAGGTCAAATAATGTCAAAAGATGGGGTATTCGTAAAGAAAGATGATTTCGTGACCCACGCACGGCAGATGCTGCGTGACCATTTTCTGCGCAGTCTTCCTGTAATCGATGGTTCTGAAAGGCTAGTGGGTATTCTTACGGATCAGGACGTGCTTAACATAACGGCCAACAAATCCCATGTGACGGTGGCAGGGTATGCAAGGGAATGCCCTTTGATCACTCCTGACATGGATGCCATAAAGGCCGCGAGACTGCTTGTAGAGGTCGGGATGCACAGGGTCCCAGTGGTCGCCTCAACCAGTGACAGAAAGCTTGTGGGTATGCTGAGCGATGTAGATCTGCTTAAAAAGTTCAAGATTACCAGGATATCCCCGAAGATGGTCAAGGAGATCATGGAAACAAAGGTCAAGACCTGCAATCCGAATGACAGCATCTCAAAGGTCTGGCAGAACATGCTGGACCAGGACTTTACAGGCATCCCCGTGGTGTCCGAGAAGAACAAGCCCATGGGAATGATCACAAGAATGGACATCATCAAAGCCGGGTTCGCCAGGATCGGCTCCAGTGATGCACACGGGACAAAGCCCAATGACTCCACAAAGGTGGAAAAGCTCATGTCAACCCCTATATATGCAACATTGCCCGAAACCTCGATATCAAAGGCAATAGAGATGGTACTACATTACGATATAGGCAGGCTGATAATTATAAGTGATTCAAAGATGGTGGGAATAGTCGGAAGGCATGACCTTCTCAAGGCATGTCTTGTTGGTAAGACCTCTGAATGAACTCTCTCAAAACGTATGTCAAGATAATGTTAACGATTTTTCGTAGAGAAATCATATTGAAAAGTGGGAATTAAGGGGTAGAATAATATCAATATTTTGGGAGTTTGGTGGTTCAATTGAACATACAATACAAAGCAACAAAGCTTGCAGATGAAAAAGTAAAGGCTCAGGAGAAGCTAAATGCACAGGATAAGACCATTCAGAGAAAGGATCCTAAGATGATGGACATGACAGGGACAATGGACTTTGGACCTGTAAATTCCCAAGCAAGGGCTTCGGAGCATGAAGGGGAAATAATGGCAATTGCAACAAAGGAAGTCGTGACACTTCCCCCCACCACCACAATAATGGGTGCGATCAAGACAATGACAAACAAGGGGTTCAGGCGTGTACCCATAACGGATGCAGGGACAAATCGGCTGGAGGGAATTGTCACATCTGTGGATGTCATCGACTTTCTGGGAGGAGGGGACAGGAACCTTCTGGTGGAGAATAAATACAAAGGTAATCTCCTGGTAGCCATCAATGAAAGCGTACATGAGATCATGCAGAATGACGTTGCCTTTATTAAGAACAATGCAAAGATATCTGAAGCACTGGAGATGATGCTTGAGAGAAAGGTCGGAGGCATACCCATCGTGGACGGTGAAAAAAAGGTGGTCGCCATCTGTACAGAGAAGGATTTCGTCTCACTTGTTTCAGATGTTCCTGCCAACAAGACCATCGGGCAGTATATGACCAAGAAGGTGAAGACAGTTTCCCCGGACACGAAGATAGGTGAAGCTGCAAAGATAATGATCAAGGAAGGGCTGAGAAGACTGCCCCTTGTCAGGGATGAGATACTTGTGGGGCTTGTCACAGCCTCTGATATTATGCACTATCTTGGAAACGGGGAGGCATTCGACAAGATTGTTACCGGTGACATACATGAGGCGTTTGATGAACCCATCGGCTCATTGATCTCAAAGGATGTTGTGTGGGCCACATCAGATATGGACCTTGGCAAGGCAGCATCCCTCATGATGGAGAACGATGTAGGTTCGCTGCCGGTAATCGATGAGGGTACCCTTTGCGGGATAATCACGGAGAGGGATTTCCTCAAGGCAATGTCGAAGAAAATCACCAAGGCAAATGCAAGGAGGGAAAATATAAAGGTGGCAGATATCATGAGCTCACCGGTCTATATAATATCTCCAGAAGAGCCCATATCACATGCAAGGGGATTGATGCTCAGGCATAAGATAAGCACCATTGTTGTCATAGACAACGAAAAGATGGTCGGAATCGTCAACAAAGCTGATATCGGGAAGAAACTGGCTCAGGCAGAGCCTGTATGGAGAAGAAGACCCATCGATAAGATCCCTGTAAGCATGGTCATGAGGGAGTCACCCATAACCATCTACCCGGAGGCAACGATATCACAAGCCATCAGCCTGATGCTTGAGAACGAGATCACCTACCTTCCTGTTGTAAGCAAAAATGTTGTGGGAATAGTCACAATGACCGACATTGTCAGAAATATTTCTGAGGATGGTCTTGAAACCAAGGTTTCTGAATTCATGACCGAGGACGTTGTCGTTGTACACAGGCATCACACGATCAACCATGTCATAGACGAGATGAATGAGAACGAGATCAACCGTGTTGTTGTGATCAATGATATGAGCGAGGCCGTTGGAATGATATCCGCAAGTAACCTGGCAATGAGCATGATGCAAGATAACGAAGGAAAGCTTCCTGTAAAGAACATAAAAATGGCACGTCGACCCATGCCTGCGGGAGAGAAGGTCTACAGATATGTAAAGGAGGTAGCTCTTGTTGCTGAGGATATAATGTCAAGCCCCCTGATCACCATAAAGGCGGATGAGACGGTGGTGAACGCTGCAAAGATAATGATCGAGGAAGACCTCACGGCCCTGCCAGTTGAAGAGGATGATGATATAGTGGGCATAATCAGCAGAACCGATGTGATGAGAGCAGCAAGGTGAGGATAGAAAAAGAAGTTATCAAAAATCAATACCAACAGAACAGGAATCAAGTGATATTAGAGAGGCAGTAACATTGTAGTCTAGTTCACCATGATGTTTCCTATGACTTAATTCTTTGAAAAATTAACTTTAACCTTCCTACATAGACTGTCTTGCTTAGGCGAATCGGGCAGGCTGCCGAAATGTCAGCAATAAGAAACGGTGGCCTCCTAGCTATTTTTTTTAAAAAATGCTTAACTTAGTCTATATCGTCATTAATCAAGTCCTTTCCTCATTTGTTGTACTATTCTTGATGTCTTTAGAGCATGTACATGTTGTAGTGGGGATGCAAACATTAAAAGGGTAAATGATGTAAGGTGTAAGTCTTAAAATGAGGGAAATAGACACGCAATAATTCAAAGTTTTATATTAAGATCGATGAAGAAGATTCTTGATATACCTTCCAACAACATAAACAGGCTTCAAGAACTCCAATATCACCATCAAACTTATGCTCAGGATGTTCAACGTACTGTATTATTGTTCTACTCAATGGCTTGAAGTAATGAGAACCCAGCTACAATAACTATTTATTTTAAAATTAGTCTAACTAATATTGAGGGGAACGGATGGGAATTCAACAGAGTATGGGGATCTGTATTGGAATATTTTTAATATCTACATATTAAACCTTCTGAAAGGTATTTTATGAATGATGTAATAAAATCAAAACGTCCGAGGGACATATTTAATGAATTGAAATGGAAAGAAGGCATGGATATAAACGAATGCAGCATATAGTATATCCACAGGGGTGTGCCTGGAGATACAAAAACGGTTTCAGGAAAGAATATAGTAAACATTGGACACTTATTCTTTACGCTTTTTCCAGATACTATGATACCATATCATAGGATACTTCAAATCAAATACAAAGGGAAAACGATATACGTAAAGACTGCACCAGAACATATTTAATCTGTAAACTTTTCTAGAACTAATCCATTCACAAATACAATAGTTCGCTAATTTCAGTTTAAACTCATATAAACGACATTATATGATACATTTATATGTGGTAAAATTCCCTCCTCATGCATTTCCAATCGCGAATCAGCGCAGAGATTTTAATCATAAATTAAGTCGATCAAAACATACAAACCAAACTAAGAACACTTATATTTATTTTGAGTGGCAAAGTTAGGTATATAAGTAAAAAATATGAATAATTGTTTACTTGTAAGGGAGTGATTTTATGGTAGAATCTGACATAGTTGAGTTAGTTAAGTTACACAAAGAATTAGAAGAGTTCCAGAAAAAAATTGCAGCTAGATTATCACTCGATGAATTATTAGATGAATCGTTTATGAGAACATACACCTTCTTTGGATTTAGTACTATTCAACAATTTATAGATGCCTGTGAAGGACTTATCGGCATTGCTTATTCAGATATCGATAAAAGCGATGAAAAATTCAATGCGTACATCAGGGACAATACCTCATTTGATAACTGGTCTGAAATGATTGGTAAGGCAACTATGATATGGGCAGAGAAACAATTATAAAAACAGTCAAACAACGGCAGTTAATGCAACTGAGCGTTTTCCAGCAATTTTTAATGAGTTCACAAATAGCAGTGCATCACTAACTTCTGTACTTGAATTTGAAATTTTACCTTTTTTATTCGAATTATTGTTTAGTACAGCACAATATACCCATAATTGGGGGTATAAGTTAACCGAAGGGTTTAATTATCGTTTGAATGGAAGAAGATGGAGTTCTCCAAAGATACGCTCCATTACATGAAGCAAAATGCTAGGAGTGACAAACCGTTTACTCTTAATGCTCATGTGAGGGAAAGGTTGAATCAATGGGAAAAACTTGTTTCAAACGCTTAATTTTATGGGGATAGTTGTCGCTTTTGTCGATTTACTACGGAAATTAGGCGACAATTACAGGAGATGCGACAAGTTAAAAACATTAAAAATATAATTTTAGAAATGAAAATTAGAATCACACGTTCTTCTTCAGCATTTCACTCATTTCAGTAGCATTAGCCTTTATCTGTTCTTCAAGTTCATAGATATTCCGAAGGATTAACTTTGCTTTTTATACACCAACCCATACTTAATTGCATCCCGTATTTACGCAATCTAATCTTGAAACCATCATGTTTTGCATAATAGAGACTTCGTTTCGTTGACTTCTCCTGCCCTATCCACGGAGTTGTAAAACACAGAATGAACAATATACCCCAGATCTTCATCCATAAAGGGCTTCGTGAGGTAACCCTGGTGGCCTACCAGGTTTGCCCTCTCACGAGTTTCCTTAGAAGAATCTGCTGTGATGAAAACTATCGGAATGCTATATGAATCACGTATCCTCATGGCGGTTTCAATGCCATCCATCCCACCCTTTAACCTTATATCCATAAGTATAAGATCAGGATGGATTGCATCTACCATAGAAATGGCATCTTTGCCCTTTGAAGCAAAACCAGTTACAGAGTAACCCATCTTCTCAAGCTTCAACTTGATCATCATACCAACGATCAATTCAACTTCAACAACAACTATTTTTTTACTTTTCATAGTAATTATCCAGATATATCATCCCAAAAAGGAACTGTTTTCGTACCCATACCCCAATATACTTTCATTCATGCCGTACTGTAATGCACACTATCACTCATTACGGACATCGTCATATTACTGATCATAAGACCGGCTAACGACTTGATCACATCAAGACTGTCACGATCATTTTCAGGAATTATGAATTCAGAAGATGATGACGCGATCAATAATCCTACAAAGTGGTGTTCATGATGGATAGGAATAATGGCAGTACCCTGCAAACCCTCATCCTGCATCCGTGCACCCGTAATGAAAGGAAAGATCTCAGAATAATGCTTGTATATAGGGAAGCCGTTCTGTGCAAAGTTCACCTGACCGGAATCAGCACCAAAATACGATACACTGTTCACAAAGTCATTTGAAAGTCCCTTATGGTTCACAAGTACCAGCCCCCCGGTAACCTCGTCAACCACATATAAAGCACAAATATCGATAGCATCGAGCTGAGTAGTCAGCTCAAGAAGGACATCCATGGAGTCCTCCAGATTAACAGGCCAGCTGAGATCACTGCCCAGCTCATCCTGAATGAACATAAAATCATCACGTTTTTTCTCATCATTAATATCAACGATCTTCGCCTTCAGGCATTGCATGCGACCATCCTCATCATAGATGATCTGTGACTTCTCACGAACCCACCTGACATCACCATCTGCCTTCATTATCCTGTATTCCTGCATGAGATCGACTTCAGAACTATCAGAGTACTTCAGAAGGGCCTTTCTAACCATTTCAAGATCAGTAGGATGAATTATATCTTCATATGACAGGCCGCCAATTAGAAAATCATCGGGTTCATAACCAAAAAAGGATACATTATCTGATACGAACTCAAGTGGCCAGCCATATTCAGACCTCCACACGAATACCACCTCGGGTATTTCATATTGAAGATCCGGTAAATTCACGATTCCTTTCATTATAGCACCCACCCCAGTTCAAAAGATAAATTGAATTTTAAATAAGAATTCCAGTTTATATATCTAAAAATATAGCAGTTCCCGGAGATCTCCGGGAACCTTTCAACAGATAGAGGAGTTGTTTATCATTTCTTCCTTGAAATTGCTGGTATCAGGCTTACAGCAGCGACCTTAGCCTTATCAACATGAGCCTCGTGCTGTGAGTAGAACCACATTGGAACATAGAGACCAAGCACACATATTCCAACAACGGTTGAGAACCAGCTTCCTTCAACACTGTTAAGGTAGATCACACCGACCAGACAAAGTGGAAGGTTGAAAAGACCGAACAACAGTGCAACGTTCTTCCATCCGGATGGTGCCTTGAATGGCCTGTCAAGACCAGCAAGGTCCGGCCTTGATTTTGCCTTTACATATGCGAAAAGGCTGATACCGTTAGCACAAACATATCCAATTGCTGATGCAGCGAGGATAGCTGATGGAGTACCCATTGAGATCAGGATCAGGTTGAAGATACCGATAACGACCATTGCGAGTACAGGAGTACCGTGTGCATTTGTTTTCTTGAAGACCTTAGGAAGGTTTCCTTCAGTTGCCATTGAGTGCATTGCCCTTGAAGAACCAAGGTATGCGGTCTGGATGATCAATACCATTGCTGCAATGAGCATGACAATAGCGATCGTTGAACCGACATCACCGAGTGCTGCCTGTGCAAGCGGAAGCATTGGATCAATTGGTGCAGCTGCAATACCATCGATACCCAATACACCAGTAATGGTCATCTGTACAAGGATGTAAGCTACCAGACAGATAGCACCACAGGAGAACAATGCCTTTGGCACATCAGAACCAGGCTTCTTATATTCTGGACCATAGATAGCTGCAGTTTCCCATGCGCAAGCACTCCACTGAGCCATTGCAAAGATACCGAGCAGGATCAGGATATGATGGAAATCCCATGCCCAGTCAGTTGGCAGCCATGTACTGGTGATGTTAGTCATTGCAAAGTCACCGGTTACATAAGGGGCCAGTGTAATAATTGCCATTGGAATAAGTGAGAAAGCTGCAAGGATGTAACCTACAAGCGCACCACTTGAAAGTCCACGGTAGTTAACAAGTATCAATCCACCGAATATCACAATACCTGCTGCCAATGAAAGCTGATACTGGCTGAAAGAGGCTGCCAATGCGGGGAACAGGCTGTGGAGATAAAAACCTACAAGAATTGCGAAGATAGCAAGTACAGGGTTCCATGCGAACCAGTAACTCCATGCACTGAATCCACCGATCAATTTACCCTTGTCATACTTTCCTTCATGGTTAGGTGACTTGAAAACATTCTGTGCGAATCCAGGCAGACCGGATGCGTTAGGGAAAGTTGTTGCAAGTTCACCATAAGCGAGGTTCTGCATAAATCCCTGGAAAACAGAGAGACCCCATACAATAATAGCAAATGACCATAGATAACTAGCAAAATAACCAATCGATGGCAAGATCAATAAAGGTACACCAATAGCAATAGCCAATCCCTGTTTCCAATCGATCGATCGTTCGAGCTCACCGGCTTCACAGACAACTTTAGCACATTGCTCTGCGTGTTGCCAGTCTATACCAGCTCCTCCTTTTTCTTCAGACATATTCCATCACACTCCTTTTAATAATGATTCCTTATAACAATAAAGAAAAGACCAGAATCATATATAGCATAATTTGCTTTGGAAGCTCGACTGATATTGGAAATGGAAATGCCCATAGGAAATGACTAGGAGTGTTGGATATTCCAAAGACATGAGAATTTCCAAAGGCTGTTGGAGATTGGCAGGCTGAGATATGGGAAGATCTCCTTAAGTTGCACTATGGTCTGATCTCAGGAACGGATATTGAAGAGAAGTATTCTGGTTTGTATGCTATCTCAAGGGTTACTGTTTCAACTGCAAATGTCCTGAGAAGGTTCAAGAAATTCAATGCAGGTAGGGAATGGAAAGACCAGATCAAGCCGTTCAACTTCTATCTTGTAGGATTCCAGGCAGTTGAAGAAAACGGAAAAGCGGTCAAACCATTAATGTCTTTTTCAAGCGATCCTCAGAAGGTTGTTTATGAACCGTTCATTGATTATGAAACTGGAGAAATCAAAGAAGGTTCTCATTATTTCAAGCCGTTGAGCAGGACAATTGGGCAGTATGTGGAACATCCTGAACATAAGTTCAATGGCGAAGTTGGGATTCTTGAGAGAAAGCATGTACATGCCGATGGTGTTGTTTACATTGGGAAAGAAGCAAACAACATTGATGAACAGGAATTGAATGTTAAGCGTTCTCAAGAGTTCATCAACAAGCAAGAGATTATGAAGAATATCTTCAACATATCTCAAAAGGAAGCTGAAACATTAGGGGTTTCAAGGAGTAGGTTTCATGGGATTAAGAGAAGGATAAGGGAAACAGGGGATTTGAATTTCTGTACTCCTGCTGTGAGGAGGTTGATGAAAAAATTTGTTTGCTAAATAATGAAATATTTATTATTCATAAGGTCCATATGTCTTATGCGTGACCGAAGAAATTCTGGAAATCGATAAAACTCAAATTCGACTATACTATGATTTGATTCTTGAAAAATAAAAAGGAAAAAGAAACAAATCAGGACGGAAACTATGACTATTATCAATGAGAAACAACTCGATTCCAGAAGTTAATAAAAAATTGTATTCCGCAAATGTTTTTAATATTTACCTTGTTTCTATTTTGGATACATTGGTTGATACTTTACGAATCAAATAAATCTATAATATTTAATGTATTATTTGCTAAAAAATAAAGTTGGTGAATTGAATGGTTGAATTTCTAAATACAGAAGGGGCTTCATATAAATTAAATCAATTAATAAAAAATGCAGATCACGAAATCATACTAATAAGTCCATTCTTAAAAATAAATCAAAAAATAAAAGATTTAATCGAAAACCAAGACCGAAAACGGACAACTGATATAAAAATTATTTATGGAAAAAATGAACTTCAACCAGACGAAAATAATTGGATCAAACAACTGGTGTCTGTTCGCCTAGCTTTCTGTAAAGACCTGCATGCAAAATGTTATCTTAGCGAAAAGGAAGCAATAATAACATCAATGAATCTCTATGAATACTCCCAAGTTAATAATTACGAAATGGGAATTTATGCTTCAAAGGATGATGATCCGTCACTATATCAAGAGGTCTATAATGAGGCTATGGACATATTCAGAATAAGTGATGAGCTTAAGATAACGATTGAGAAAGTAGAATCAAAAGCAGACAAAAAAGTGGAACCAAAAGTGGAACCAAAACAGAAACACGTTTCTGCTAAGATGAATGATAATAAGACCAAAACAGAAACAGGTTTTTGTGTTCGGTGCCAAGATCAGATAAAGTTAGATCCAATGTATCCATACTGCAAAAAATGTTTCACGTCTTGGAATAAATACAAGAATGAAGAATACAAAGAAAAATATTGCCATATTTGTGGTAAACCAACTGAATCTTCAAAGATAAAACCGATATGTTACAATTGCTACAAAAAACACAAAAATGATTTTAATTTCCCGCTGTAAACATTACATTAACTTATAGTTTCATCTTCTAAAGTCATTAAATGATATGAAGATGAAAAACACTTTTTTTTTGAATAGCACTCAATCTTTAAATTGTAACGAAAATAGCTTTAAGCATTTTATTCTTAACAATTATTTTTAAGAGTTCCGTTTTTTCACGTTACCTATATCCCCGTTAGTTTATGCGGGGGGAGGAATTCGAACCCTCGAAATCCTTCGATATCGGATATTAAGTCCTCGCAAATTTGTTTTTATTTTTACTTTTTTTATTCGAATTATTGTTTAGTACAGCAAAATATACCCATAATTGGGGGTATAAGTTAACCGAAGGGTTTAATTATCCTTTGAGGATCTCCTTCCAGTCTCCAATAACATCATGTGTCCAGCAGTCATCAGCGCCTCCGCCTCTCTCATTGTAAGGGCAAATATGTAATATCGTTCAGAGGCATATTTATGTCGTTTAGAGATATATCTATAACGTTTATAGGCATATTTATGCCGTTTAACGTTATATCTATAACGTATTTAGTTAAGTCCTTAACGCTTATCGTTATCTAACTATCCCTTAGAGATAAGTTTCTATCTCTTAGAGACATCCTATATATTTTTAGAGCTCAAATCTAAATTTAGATAGGTTAGAGTAAAAATATTATTTTAGTCTATATCGTAGATTATAGTTTAATCTCTTAGTCTAAATAAGAAAAGGACTCATAATTCAATGATAGTATTAATGTGTTAAAATTTTGCATCTGTAGAGATCCTACTATTCCCTCTAAACGGCAATTTCCGTTTCCTAACGGACAAGTGATCTCATGCACAATCAAGAAATCCTATAGACGTTGTTTACCATTTTCAAACATGGATTCATTAATCCAGCATCACAGGGAAATGATATAACTTACACCTTTCAATCAAGTTGTAGATTTACTTTGCTGGATGGAAACCCTTCTACAGTTTTCTTTCATTGTTCATCAGAGAGTTCTATGAACTCCATTCTATCCTCTTATACAATTCTTATATGAAGTCATGTTCATAATTTTGAAATAAGCTCATAATAATCTCAAGCAGGTTTTATCTGCTTGTTTTTGATTTATTTGAGATCTGTAATTTGTGTAAGTATCACATTGAATTAATTTCACATATATGATACACAATTTTTATTACGTAAGTTATCATTTAGGGAAACATATATATTCCTTTGTAGTACATTCCGTTCTATGTTTTCATAGGAGGACAAAGATGAGTGGACGTAAAACAATTCTAGTAGCGGTTTTAACCGCATTAATCATAGTTTCAACATTTGTCTCGGGATGTGTGGATGATACATCAGCCTCACAGAGTATCCAGACACAAGAAGAAACGGAAACACGAACAATAACCATAACAGATTCCCTTGGCAGAACCGTAGAAGTGCCTAAATGCCCTGAACACGTGATCTGTTCCGGCGCCGGCGGTCTGAGATATCTTACATATCTTGAAGTAGAGGACAGGATAGTTGCTATTGACGGCAATGAAAAGAAAGTATCTGTTGGCAAAGCATACGCTGTTGCAAATTCCTACTTTAAGGGGTACCCGACATTTGGTAAATCCGGAAGTGAGAATCTGGAAACAATACTTGCCCTTGACCCACAGCCACAGGTAATTTTCACAATGTACACCACTGGCGGATATAGCCCTGATGAACTGCAGGACAAGACAAGCATCCCTGTCATAGCATTGAAAGAAGGAGACATGGTCAACAACAGGGAAGATATGTACCAGATACTGCGTATCATGGGTGAAGTAATGGGAAAAGAGAGCCGTGCAGAAGAACTCATAACCTTCTTTGATACAACAATTTCCGACCTCGACGAACGTACTGCAGACGTCCCTGATGAAGAAAAAATGACATGCTATGCAGGTGGTGTGGGAAGCTCGAGCTCATACGAATTCCTGCGCACAGACTCAAACTACCCTGCATTATACTTCATAAATGCTAAAAATGTAGCCTACAACCCGCAAAATGTCAGCATTGAAAAAGTTTCCAAGGAAAGCATACTTGTGTGGGATCCTGAAGTCATTTTTATAGAACTGAGGCCCAGCATGTTTGACGGTGAAAACTACGCCCCTTACCAGCTTGAACATGATGAATCCTACAACCAGCTTTCAGCAGTACAGAACGGAAATGTGTATGGTATGCTGCCTTACAAGTTCTATTCACATAACCCGGACACTGCCCTTGTAGATGCATACTTTGCAGGAACAATTCTCTTCCCTGAACAATTCGAGGATATAATACTGGAGAAAAAAGCTGCAGAGGTCTATGGATTCCTGGTGTGTGAAGGCGACGAGGAAAAAGGGATGTCAGTTTATGAGACCATGCTGACAATTTCTGATACCCCTGCATACGTAGGTATGGAATTCGAATAATGTAAAGAATGGTGAAAAAATGGATATTGTGGAAGGGGACATAGCTGGCAGATACAGGGAGCACACTGCTAAAAAAGCAACGTACATAATGGCAGGAATTGCCATGGTATTAGGAATATCTGTGTTGTCAATAGCTACAGGAACCGTAGCTATGCCGGTTACAGATGTAATTTGTACGCTTGCCGGATATAGCATTTCGACAACCTATGACAGTATAGTCTGGAATATACGTCTACCTCAGATACTTACTGCCATAGTAGCAGGTGCCGGGCTGTCTATTAGCGGAGTGGTCATGCAATCGATTCTCCGTAATCCACTCGGTTCCCCTTTCACACTTGGAATATCCAGTGCATCAGCTTTCGGAGCAGCATTTGCGATCATGCTGTTAGGCACAGGCAGTGCCGGCAAGACAGATATCATCGTAAACAACCCCTATATAACAACAATTGCAGCATTCTCATCTGCAATGCTTGTTACCTTTGTTATACTGATGTTTGCCAGAATAAGGGGTAACACTTCTGAAACGATGATACTGATCGGTGTGGCAATGGGTTCACTATTTTCAGCTGGCACCATGTTCCTGCAGTACTTTGCAGATGAGACTCAGCTCGCATCCATTGTTTTCTGGACCTTTGGAGACACCGCCAGGGCAAGCTGGAGTGAACTGGGACTTGTTACCGTGATCGTCGGCTTTACCACCATATATTTCAGCCTGAACCGCTGGAAATACAATGCCATAGATGCAGGCGATGATATTGCAAAAGGTCTGGGGGTGGACGTGGATAAAGTAAGGCTCAGAGGAATGATGTGTGCATCTCTTGTGACAGCCACAACCGTTGCATTCCTTGGGGTCATCGGCTTTGTGGGACTTATATGTCCTCACATGGCAAGACGCACCATAGGCGATGATCACCGATTCCTATTATCAGGAAGTATTGTAGCGGGCTCCCTTCTACTGCTTAGTGCAGACACCGTGGCCAGGATCATAATACAACCATATCAACTGCCGGTTGCTGTGCTCACATCCTTCTTGGGAGCGCCTGCATTCATTTATCTTATTTTGAAAGGGAGAAGGATACGATGATTAAATCTAAATATAGTATTGGTATTGATATTGGTTTCTCATCCATCAAGATTGCAGTGATCGACGACTCTGATAACCTTGTTCACACAGACTATCTAATTCACAAAGGAAAAATCAGAGAATGCCTTAAAAATATGTGTTCAAGCCTTTTAGAGAACTATGATGCTGCAAACTTTATAACTGGAGCTGTAACAGGCAGTGAAGGTAAAATATTAGGTGTGAATCATTGCCTGACTCATGTGAATAATGTAGCTGCCCTGATCGAAGGAAGCACTACACTGGATGAGAACGTCCAGTCCGTAATAGAAATAGGCGGGCAAACTGCCAGATATATCACCGGATTCGGGAACAAGGACAGATCATCCATTGAAATTTCAACTAATTCTAACTGCTCGGCCGGGACGGGCTCTTTCCTTGAGGAACGGGTATCAAGGCTCAACATGAGCATAGAGGATTATTCTGCCTGTGCTGCCAGAAGCAAAGACATCCCCAGGATTGCTGGTAGATGTAGCGTCTTTGCTAAAACCGACATCATTCATCACCAACAGGAAGGAGTACCAGTTGAGAGTATCCTTCAGGGACTTGCCTATGCATTGGTGCGGAACTACAAAGGAGCGGTCATCAAGAAACTCCCGATAAAAAAACCAATTCTCTTTGCAGGTGGAGTGGCTTACAATGAGGCTATTGTGCATGCAATGAAAGATGTCCTGAAGCTCAATGAGAACGAGCTTATAGTGCCGGAAAAATGCGGGAATATCGCATCGATCGGTGCCGCTGTAATCGCAAAAGAACAGGGTTTTGAGATCAATATTCTAAAGATACTGGAGAAACTTGAAGCACAGGAAGAACCTATCACAGTTACCGAACAGGACATTGAGTTGCCTGCACTTGGTTCTTTTGGAGATGGGGATATAGATGGAAAGCATATCTGCAAACCCATAATGAATGAAGATGGACAGAAGGCAAGCTGTTATCTTGGTATTGATATCGGATCTACGAGTACCAATCTGGTACTGATCAACGAGAACAGTGACATTATAGCTTACAGGTATCTGAGAACACGCGGAGATCCGGCAAGGACCGTAATTGCCGGTCTGGCTGATCTTGGACAGGAATTTGGTGACAGTGTAACGATTGCAGGCGCAGGCACAACCGGCTCGGGCAGGTATATGATCGCAAGGATGATCGGTGCAGATGTTGTAAAGGATGAGATTACAGCCCAGGCAAAAGCTGCATCCACAATCGATAATTCAGTTGATACCGTATTTGAGATCGGTGGACAAGATTCCAAATACATAAGCATAAACGATGAGCGAGTAACTGACTTCCAGATGAATAAAGTATGTGCTGCAGGAACTGGATCATTTGTCGAGGAACAGGCAAACAAATTCGATATTCCCATCGATTCGCTTGGGGATATTGCTCTTAAGGGTTCAAATCCGGCCAATCTTGGAGAAAGGTGCACCGTCTTTATCGAAACCAGTATAGCAACACATCTGGCTAACGGAGTAAAGATGGAAGATATCTCATCAGGACTTTGCTATTCCATAGTCAAAAACTATCTTAACAGGGTAGTAGGCCAGAAAAAGATCGGTGACAGGATATTCCTGCAGGGTGGTATTGCGTACAATCAGGGAATAATAAATGCTTTCAGGGCACTTACAGGTAAAGAGATAATAGTACCAACTTTCTTTAGTGTGACCGGAGCCTATGGCGCAGCTGTACTGTCAAAAGAAGAAGTTGGTCAGAAGGGGTCTGCGTTTAAAGGATTCGACATAGATGAGACTTTCATCCCACCTGCCAAGTCCAATAAACAGGAGAGTAAGCGTGGACCAAGGTCGGAATTCAAAAAAAGGATGAGCAAGTTCTCATTTGCAGGTCATGATGGGGCTATGGATGAAAACAAAAAGACCATTGGTGTCCCAAGGGCACTTTTCAATTATGGTGGTATGTTCCCGAGATATAATGCATTCTTCAAAGAACTTGGCTTTAACATCCTGTTGTCCAGTCCTACAACTGAGAATACTATAAGGTTGGGACAGGAATACGCAATGGAAGAAACCTGCTATCCTGTCAAACTCATCAATGGACATGTTGCAGAATTGGTTAATAAGAATGTGGATTATGTCTTCTTCCCCAGCCTCTACACATCAGGTCATTCCAGATCACACAGCCGTAGGAGTTTTGGATGTCCTTATATGCAACTTGCCTCCAGACTGGTGGAACAGGCAATGGAACTGGATACAAAAGGAATAGGATTGCTGTCTCCCACAATAGGATATAGTCTCGGGGATGAATTCATGGAAAACAGTTTCATGTCCCTTGGACTTCAGCTCGGGAAGAGCCCGGAGGAAATAAGCATAGCAAGGCAGAAAGCATACAAAAAGTCAGAAAAGATGCGGGAAGCCAGAAGAAAGGAAAGGAATAAGATCATCAACGAGCTCAGGGATGATGAGAAAGCTATTGTCCTTGTATCAAAGATATATGGTGTTGTGGATCCTGTATTGAATCTTGGTATCCCGGAGAGACTTGAGGAGATGGGATACAAAGTGCTTTCATTCAACAATCTGCCTGAAAGCGATATCTCAAAAGAACATCCCAACATGTTCTGGCCTTTCGGCATGCATATCCTTGAAGCGGCGAAGATAGTAAGGGAACACCACAATATCCATGCTATATTGCTTACCCACCATGGTTGTGGACCTGATACTGTATTTTCACACTATTTCAGGGAATTAATGGAGGGAAAACCGTTCCTCAATATAGAAGTAGATGAGCATTCTTCAGATGTTGGTGTAATTACACGACTTGAAGCCTTCATAAACAGTCTTGATACAAAGACAGCAACATCAGAAGATCATAAGACATCATCATTCGTTTCACATGGACAGATTGAAACAGACTTTTCATTTGTTCCGGAAGATGCAGAAGTCTATATTCCGAATATCTATCCTTACTCACAGCTTTTTTGTGAATTCATGAAGCGGGTCGGAAGGAATACAAAAGTAATTCCGGAAACAAGTATCAGGTCCATAGACGAAGGAAGAAAACATACAGTAACCAATGAATATTTCTCAATGGCAGCTCTTACAGGCGATATTTTATGCATTCCTGGGATTCGGGATATGGAAACTGAACAGAAGTTTTTGTTCATTCCACAATCAGAAGGAGCAGAACTGGACGGACAATTCAACCGTTTTGTCAGAACAATTCTGGATGAGGAAGGACTTACAAATATCGGTATAATCTCTCCTTACGTAGAAGATCTTGTCTATCATGAACCGGAATATCTGGATGAAGTATTTCTTATACTGCTTGCCGGAGACATTATCAAAGCTGCACCTTCTGGTCTGGGGGAAAATTACCTGATAGATGTTCTGGAGATGATCAGAAGTAATTCACTAAATATTGGGTCATTGAAAACAATCTCAAAAGATATCTCATCTAAATTCAAACCAGAGCACTTCAAAAAGACTATCTTTGCAGTCGGTGAACCAATGATCCTTTTCAATGATGCTTTGAACAATAATGTTCTCAAAAATATTGAATCCAGGGGATATCACGTGATGTATGCCCCATTTAGTGAATATATGTGGCTTTTGTGGAAGGACCATATTGACCAGTGTGCAATAGACAACAAGGACAGCATGCTGTTGAAACTTGATCTGCTTCAAGACTATATTTCAGAACTAAACCTGTGCTTATCGGGTTGCAGTCCATTTGATGACAAACTTGATGGACTTGTAGAAAGAGCCGACAATAGTCTGGGATATTATGCAGGTGCCTTTGGAAGATACAGGAAAGCAAAGATACTTGGAGAACTCAAAGGCGTCCACGGTGTGGTCACAGTGGCCTCTATGTATGAGAATACAGGAATATTGTTGAATGCACTCCACAATGGAATTGAAATTGAGAAGAGAAGGCCTATCCTGAATTTGATGTTTGACGGCAATGTCAGTGAAAATGATGATACCAGGATCGAGACATTCCTGCATTATCTATGAACGGTTTGCTGACAAACAGGGAAGGGTGAGGAGGGATGTTTAAAAATCCCTCCCTTCTAAAAAAAGAATATGTATTGAATTAACCTGCACCTGTTCACCACTTATTTTGAGTGTCTCACCTGATCCTTACACGTCTGGTAGACGCATCATACTGGAATTACAACTGAAACATCCTGGTAGTTCTGTATAGTAACAGGTACTCCGTATACTTCCTTTATAATATCAGGAGTAATTTCGGCCATACTTACTGCTGCAAAGATAGTTCCATTTTTCAGGAACAGGAACTTGTCTGAATATCTGAAAGCAAGGTTCAGGTCATGCATTGTCATGATGGCTGATACATTTTCCGTCCTGACAACTTCCCGGACTGTATCCAGTATCTCAAGCTGATTTTTCAGGTCAAGGCTGCTTGTAGGTTCGTCCAGCAGAAGCAATTTAGGGTTCTGGGCGATGGCGCGTGCAATGCCTACTTTCTGGAGTTCACCACCACTCATCTCGTCAATATAGCGCAGTGCCATATCTTCAAGGTGCAATTTCTTGATAGTAGACTCAACTATCATGACATCTTCAGTATTTATGTTCCATTTCATATGCGGTGTTCTTCCAAGAAGCACAGCATCAAAAGCAGTCAGCCTTGCAGACTCGCAGCGCTGTGGCACATATCCAATACGTCTTGCAATCTCTATCTGCTCCAGCTTGAGAACATTTTCCTCTTCTATAAGAACCGCTCCCTTCTTTGGTTTGAGGATCGCGTTTATGCATTTGAGCAATGTGGTTTTCCCCACGCCGTTTGGTCCGAGAATCGAAAGTATCTCGTTCCTTTTTAATTCGAACTTGATATCTTTCAGCACTTCTTTGCTTTGATATTGAAATTCCACTCCGTCTACTTCAAGTATCATATTTTCCTCCTATATCCAGACAGGTAAGAAATCGATGTGCGCCGCTTCCTGAACAGGTAATATGTTCAGTAGATTCAGGAATTTCCTTCTCTGCCAGGAGCACTATAATAGTAATAATTGTAGTTTCTTCCTGTGTCTGGGCGTTCTGATATATTGTATGGCTATCCGTACATCCTGACACCAGTGTTGAAACAATCAGCAATACACACGAGCACATTATACATATTTTATTACTGTCATCCGTCTAGTTCTTCGTTATAGTAATCTTTATAACTGTATGGATATTCCGCATATATAGTTTATCATTTAATAATATTAATAAAAGAAAATGATAACTTATTTATACTATAATACTAACAAATGTGGTGACATAGCATAAGTTACATGGGAGTTACTGTCGATTACAGTGTTTTTCGATGGTATCTTTCTAACATTGTTAAGCAAATTTGATCCAATATTCTGGAAAAATAAGAAGAACAGGGTGGGCTTGATAAAAACAAATAAACTCAAATATGCTTTATTGCAGGGGTTTGACATCTTGCTACTGTCTCAAAGATCAAGCCCCTTGATTTTCTTGTCAGGAGCTATAAAATATGAGAAAAAGAACAGGAATATTAATTATATTATTGGCTATCTTAGCTTTAGTCACAGTGCCAGCAAACGCCGCTGAATCAACTTACAATGTAAGAAGCTCTGTTTATGACAGCGCCGATTCAGCCATACCTACAGGTGATTTCTACTGGGATGCAAACAGTTTCACAGCTTTCTGGTATCCAATAAAACCAGGTCTTTCAAGTGAAGTGCTTTACCTGCACAACAGCATGGATTCATCAACTTTCCAGCTAGGAGACAAGATAGCGGAAGGTGACCTCTACTATGTTAGTAAGCCACAGAAGAAAAAGACAAAGATAGGAGGTTCCGATGATGTAGGCAAGTATATCGTCGATGATGTAGATCTTGAATTCTATTACCTCACAGGATTTTTCGGACCACAGTATGTTGTAATGCCTGAGGATACATCTAACCCTTCAATGGATTGCAAACCGGATAAAATTGCAAAAATCCTTCTTGAAACAAAGAGTGATTTCAAGAAGCAAATGTATGCCGGTGAGGAATGGAAACTTGCAGGTGGATGGTCTCTTGTTGCACAGCAAATTGACATTGATGGTAACAAAGTATGGTTGCAGCTGAAAAAGGATGGTAAGGAAGTAGACTCAAAAATTGTTATAGGAGACATGAGTCTGACTGCTCCAGAGAGGACCTATGTGTACAAAGATTCTGACGACTATCCGGTGTTCTATTGTTGTATCGATTCAATATTCAGGGGTAACGATGCTGAATTTGTTGTTTTCAAATATGCCTTCCTGAGGGATGAGATCACAACTATCGAGAAGGGTGACTCATATGGTATATTTGATGTTGAAGGATTTACAGTCCCTGAAGTAATGGATGGTGTTGATTATGCAGGAAGTGGCAAAGGTACTGTCCTACATACAGGCGATAATGCCCTTGTTCTGTCCAGCAATGATGATATTACACTTGATGGCGGCGAACAAATTGATCTCCATGCAGGCATGTATATCAAAACAGAAGACACTAGTGCGCCATGTCTGAAGATGAGTCTCTGGAAGAAATGTACCATAAAGGTAGATAACAAAGCATCAGAAAGTAAACCCGTAAATGAAGACGCTGATGTTGTTGTAGATCTTAAAGAAGATAGTACAACAGAAAAGGAAAATACTCTTGCTAGCACACAGGACGAAACCAAAGTCCAGACCGATGATAAAACAGAAGTAGAAGAGGAACTAGCTGTAGAGAGTTCTGTCGATACCCCTGGATTTGAACTTCTGTTCGGTCTTATTGGAGTAATAGGTGCATCAAGAATTAGAAAATAAAAGTCCTGACAAAAAGAATGTCTGAATAAAAGTTGATATTCAGATATTCTTCTTTTTTTGTTTTTCAATTATCACTCAACTTTTCGGTGGAACAACTGTGAAGTCATTCATTTTGCCAGGTTCCTCTACCAGAGGATGATCGAACCTTCCATTCATCAGGAAAACGAATGTTGCATCAGGGTCGAGGATTCATCATCCCGTAATTATGGAGGAAATGGGATAGGTCTTGCTCTTGTAAAGTATTTTGTGGATATGTATAAAGGGGATGTCTGGATCGAAAGTTAGGAAGCGATGGGAACGGAGGTTCACATAAAACTTCCTGCTGAACAAAAGATTACATCCTGATCTGTGGAATAAATATGCTTACACGAATCGTATTAACTTTAAGAAAAATATATCAATTCAGGCATATCAGCTTTAGAACCATGATATAAAATGGTTGTATCCTGACAAAATTTTCAGGTAATACTCTGATACCTGGGTAGTGTCCCTATTTTGCTGTAACTTTATCCCGTACCTCTTTACGCTTAGTTTTCCATCTTTAAATATCTATTTCCTGTAATCCAATTTTCATTCCATACACAAATGGATTAGCAAATGATTCCCCACAATTGAAATACCATATTGAATTCTTGAAAAAAACTAAAACCAAAAGCTGATTCTTATGCTTTAGATGGAGCTTATGATTCGTTTACTAATTATGCAGATATTTGGTATCATTTGAATGTAAATCCTACGATATCCCTACCTTCTGATGCTGTTGTTGCTGCAGAAGGAAATATAGACAGAATAAATCATTGGGTGAATAAAATGTGGAAGAGTGGGGGAGACCCCCCACTCTCCACTAAATACAAAATTGAAGTTTCTCTATGAAAATGCAAGAGAAAAACAGGTAGGGATGTATCTGAGAAATCAGAATATGAAAGATGAGAAATTTCAGAAGAAAAAGGATACAAGGCAAGATTGTGAAAGATTCCATAAACATGCAAAACACATTCTAAAGTTAGATGTCAGATCAATCAGAAAAGAAAGCAGAAAGCTGTATATTATGATGAGCTTTGTAGTTTACCAATTGATGTTGCTTGCAAATTTGCAAAATAAAATCAATAATATGAATTCATTTGTAAATTATATTTAAAAGATGCTTATCAAATTAGAATTGGAGGAATTATGAGCTAATTTGATAATCTCTGTAGATTTCCTTTGCTGGGCAAAAACCCCTTTATTTAGGAAGTGCACTACCTATTAGTTGTAATATCAAACGTTCCTTGCAAAGCAGGTAAAATAATGGTGGATTAAGGCTACATTAATTAGTCCCGCCCGAGGATTTCTACAAAGACGAATTAATAGCCATTTTAAGTCATAAAAAAGAGCATCCACCTTTGTGGGGAAAAATATCAGTTATCGTGCTAATATAGTCCTTAGGTGAACCTGTTTCTTTTATTTATATATACGATTTTTTTTTACTGTGGGAGCAAAAAACCCCCATCAAAAATCTTTAAAACTGATTCTGAAGTAAGCGACCTTAGCAGAAGTATGTTCTTAAAAAAATATCAGAAATATTTCTTACCATATTCTTCAAAAAAAATAAAAAAATCGAGATATAGGCCTTACTAATATGAATAGTTAAAGTAATTACGGGAGTTGCCTTTTCCCTAGTTAACTATATCCCCGATTTGTTATGCGAGGAGAGGGATTCGAACTCCCATGAATTCTTTCGAAATCAAATATTAAATTCGATATAGTTATCCTTCCGTAGTGTGTTGTACCGTGGTAATTTGATAGAATACACACAAAAGATTTAAATTCCGGGAAGAATTCTTCTAACATTCTCATTTTGATCCAAACCTTAGTTTCAGTTACGATAACATACTGGTATTGTACCAATACACAAAATAAGAATGAAAGTTATGGAAATTTATAAGCAACGCTTCAAACATTCTTGAAACACAGTAGTAAAAAAAGAGTGAAAAAGAAATAAAGAATCTTACTTCTTTTTCTCTTTTGCAAGCTTCTTCTTAGCAGATGCATCGCCAGCAGCTGCTTTCTTTTCAAGCTCAGCGAGTTTTTCTTTCTTCTTTCCGCTCTTCCTTGCCAGATCCTTCTTAGACATTGCCATAGGGTTTAGCCATTGAAATCCAAACTATTTAAAATGATGGCATTCGACTTTTATAATAGTCCATTTACACTCATTCTTAGAAACTTTAAAATTCAAGAACGTAACACATTAAGTATGGACATTTACAGGATATCATCCATTGGTCGTCCACTGGATCCGGGCTACCCCACCAACCGCCTGATGATCCGAATATCTGCAATTGTACTGGTAGCTGCTTCACTATTCCATTTAAGCCTCAACAATACCATCAGCATTTCAATAATATATGGTATAACAGCAGGTATATCCGTATTTCTGGTCTGGGCTATCTCAAGAGAAATTGACCCTGACCACGAGATCGCTGCCTTTGTTCCTGTGATCCTTTCATTTATCCCCGTTATACTGTTTGGGATACATCCAGTATTACCCTTATTGTGGCTTCTGCTCTTACTACGCATAGTAGATCGTTCAACCGGCTTAAAAGCAGGAATATTCGACACAATAGCTGTGTTTCTACTCAGTGTATTTCTCACCTACCAGATGACCTGGATGTTTGGAATACTGGCAGCTACTGCATTTTTTATTGACAGCAGAGCATCTTCACCTAACAAAGTTCATCTGATCGCATCAATACTTATGCTAGCTGCATCTATATTCAGCATATCCATTGTAAACAATACTGCAATTGCAGACATTTCCTTAATGGAAACCACTGCCTTACTTTCCATGGCAATACTATTCATTCCTTCTATCCTTGACTCCAGGAAACTGAAGAGCAAAGGCGACATGACTGGCGAATCTCTTGATACATTAAGAGTGAAAATGGGGAAAATACTGTTCCTGATAACTGCAATACTTTTCCTTTTAATAGATATCGAATATGCTCATCTCTGGCCTCTTCTATGGTGTGTTGCAGCAGGAATTGGTTTATATCGTATTCTTATCGGAGACAGACCTGTTGAACTTTGAATACATATTGAGACTTGAAGCAAAAATATCGGAATGCTACGACATAGATTATATATATGGGTTTTTTTATAAATGATTTGTATAATCGGACCCTGATATTATGATCGAACTTATCAAAGCACTTGCCCTGGGATTTACAATTGGCGTTTCTGCTGCACTTATTCCAGGACCAATGATGTTCGCCACAATAGGAATATCACTTGAAAAAGGCTGGCGCACAGGACCATTTATTTTTCTTGGACACTCAATGGTAGAGATCTCCATAATACTCCTGATAATCGGTGGTGTTTCATCCTTTATCGGGAGAAGTACCATTGCATACATGTCTATTGTTGGTGGTATTATAATGATATTATTTGGGCTGGTAATCTTAAAAAGCGCAAAAAGTGTTTCGACAATGGACATACACGGAGCAGCCAGTAAGGTAAGGATATCAAAGAGTCCGGTCTTTGCAGGCATACTCACTTCTGCGCTTAATCCCACATATATACTCTGGTGGCTTACAGCAGGCAGTGCCATAATACTTCAGGAGTATCTTATAGGGACTATTGCCATAATTGCATTTGTCATCGGTCACTGGCTGGCAGATCTTGGTTTCCTTGTTACAGTATCATCATCTACATCCAGAGGAAAAGATTTCATATCCCGGAAAAACCACAAACTAGTATTGTACTTCTGTGGAAGTTTCATGATGATCTTCGGTATCTGGTTTATTTTTAATTACAACAATCTTTCCACAATGCTATGATACTGGCATGAAGCCGGCAGCAAAAAAGGTTTGGAAAAATGGCAGGATGATATCTCCAAAAAAGACAGGGCAGAACAAAAGAAAATATGGCAAAAAGGATACAAAAAAGGAAGTTCAGATGAACCTGTCGAGAAGTTCATCTACTTTTTTCGGATCACTTTTATTTCCTACTAATGTCCCGGATCTCAGAACATCAAGATTGTTCTCGAAAGTTGGTTTCTCATTAACGTAAAAAACACCAAGAGGGATCCGTTCCCCCCATTCTAGGGATCTTTCAAATGCCTTCACCCTGTCATCAGGACTGTAACCCTCATCTTCTATCTTATAGACCTTTTCTGAATACCAGCTGAAAGTGTTAAGCTTATTAAAGGAAATACATGGCTGAAGCACATCCACAAGAGAGAAGCCCTTGTGCTGTATAGCCATTTTGATAAGCTCGGTAAGATGAGGAACATCGCCTGCAAAACCCCTGCTTACAAATGAGCAGTCAAGGGAAATTGCAAGCGACAATGGGTTCAGCGGAGTGTTAAATACACCATGGGTCTGCACCTTTGTCTTCATCCCAAGCTCACTTGTAGGTGAAGCCTGTCCTTTGGTAAGGCCGTATATCTGGTTGTCGTGAACTATCAGGGTGATATTTGGGTTTCTCCTGACATTATGCAGGAAATGATTTCCACCTTCCCCATAGCAATCGCCATCTCCTGTAACTGCAAGTACAGTTAGCTCATGATTAGCGACCTTCGCTCCTATTGCAGGAGGCAGGGACCTGCCATGAAGTCCGTTGAAGACGTTGCATTTCAAATAATGTGGCAATTTGCTTGATTGTCCGATACCTGAGGTGATCAATACTTCATCCGGCGACTTATCAAGTTCTGCAAGAGCACGCTTAACCGCCTTGAGTATCATAAAGTTCCCGCAACCGGGACACCATTCCGTTTCAAATTCACCATAATCTTCCACACTGACCATATCAGATCACCCCCTTTTCCCTCATGGAACGTATTATTGATTCAGGACTGTATGGCTTCCCATCCGACCTCAGGACCTTTTCAGAAATATGCAAGCCAGTCTCACATTCAAGCAACCTTGCAAACTGTCCCGTTGCATTGTTCTCCACACAGACGATAGTTCCTGAATTTCCAAGAACCTTTCTGGTATCCTCTAAAGGCAGAGGGAAAACATGAGTGAAGTGCACATGGTTCACCGAATGACCTTCACTTATGAGAATATTTACGACTTCCATAAGAGGACCGTATGTAGAACCCCATCCAACAAGTGTTATTTCAGCATCCTTTGGCCCATACAAACGTGGTGCTTCCATATCCTCTCTCAAAAGATCGAGTTTTTTCATCCTCTTTTCATTCATAAGAATGCGGTTTTCTATGGTCTGGTCAATATGACCATATTCATTGTGTTCATCACTATCAGCCACTACCACAACTCCTGACTGTCCGGGTATCGCACGTGGCGATATTCCTGTTGGTGTAAGTTCATAGCGCTTATACTCACCTTTCCCGGCCAGCTCTTCATCTGAAAGAAGATGTCTTTCGATCTTCACCTTCGATGGATCAAACCTCTTACACGTGAAAAGTGAATCTGCAAGATACTGGTCGCTCATGATAAAGACCGGAATCTGGAACTTATCAGCAATGTTGAACGCTTCAGCTGTCATGTAAAAGCAGTCATCGGGTGTTCCGGGAGCAAGCACACAACGGGGGAACTCTCCCTGTGCTGCGGTCAGCACGAACTGGATATCTCCCTGCTCGGTCATGGTAGGAAGACCGGTAGCAGGCCCCGGACGCTGGGACAGGAATATTACAGCAGGCGTCTCTGTGATTCCGGAAAGTCCCAGAGCTTCTGACATCAGGCAGAATCCACCGCCCGAAGTTGTTGTCATAGCCCTTGCACCAGCAAAGGAAGCACCAAGAACCATATTCAGGGCAGCGATCTCATCTTCTGCCTGCTCAACTACAACATTGAAATCATCAGCATTTGCAGCCACATAGGTCATGACCCCAGTAGATGGTGTCATCGGATATGCTGCCAGGAATTGTACGCCTGCAGCAAGAGCACCCAAGCCGATAGCATCGTTTCCTGCGATAAGCATCCTTCCGTCCTTATCCGAAGGTTCACGTACAGCGAACTTACACCCTGAAGGGAAATTCTCCTTCACGTAATCATAACCAGCACGTGCTGCCTTGATATTGTTATCAACGATCTCATCACCTTTCTTCTTGAAAGTATCAGAAAGAACCTTTGTAAGGTAATCAAATTCAAAGCACATTAGACCAAGGGCAGCACCACTTGCCACGGAATTGGAATAGATCTTGTTCCCACAAACATCTTTTGCGATCTTCAGCATCGGGACGTGGAAAAAAAGGTCATTCGTGTCATCGATCTTAATGACATCCTTGTCAAATATGATGACCCCATCAGACATTTCCTCAATTTTCTCCTCAATGGACTTTTCATCAAGAGCTATCAGGATATCCACATTCTCGGTCATTGCCCTAATCGGCTCATCGCTTATACGTACCTGAAATGTATTATGTCCGCCCCTTACCCTTGAAAGGTAGAACTGGGTGGCAAAAACGTTGAAACCGCTTTTCTTAAAGGTCTTTGCAAGTGCGACCCCTATGGTCTGTAGACCCTGACCTGCGGCTCCGCCTACTCTTATTACAAGATCTGTACTCATTTTGGTTCCCCTTTAATGCAGGATTAGATCAAATCAGATAAAATTAGATCTCATCGAAACCAATTAGCCCGATCAGATCCTGATCAAGTATGACCTTACTCTGCGTTCTCATCCACTTCCCACAGACCGAAGGTATTCTCTTCAGTATCCATGCAAACGGCAAGATAACCCCAACCCGGCACAGGCATCTTTGGCTGGAGAACCATGCCTCCGAGTTCCTTCACACGATCACAGTATTCATCCACCGAGGTTACTTCAATGAAATTGGTGATCTTCTGTTCAGGACTGCCGCGAAGACCCATACCCCCACCGACACCCGGTTCCCCCTCAAGGGATGTGGTCTCGATAAAATAATAATCCAGAGGTCCCGGTATTTTCTCGATCTTCCAGTCAAACAATTCGGTGTAGAACTTCTTTGCCCGCTCAGGATCATCAGCTGGCAGGTCAAAATGTGCAATCGTTGGCATACAATAATCACTCCCGGTTTAAATATGCCTTTGAACTGATTTAAGTTTTAGGTAGAAAATAAAGTATTAATATCGAGTCCATCAATTTAGCCCATAAATCCTCCCATTCTAATTTGATGGATTCTTATAGAAATAAGGGACGAAGGATAAAAATGTGGAGAATGGGCGTTGTGTGCCCATTATTCCTAATGCACTTTAAGTTACGCATTTAATAGTGTTCCACAGGTGGTTTTACAGTTTGTATTACAGGTAGTCTTCCATTTCATCGAATTGAAGATACCTGTAGATCTCGTCCTGTTTTGGCTCGATCTTCTCCCTGTAAACTTCCATGTACTCATCGACCGTGGGCATCCTTCCAAGGTTGGAGATAACCGCTCCAAGCTCCGCTGAGCCAAGGTAGACCTGGGCTCCGTCACCCATACGGTTGTCAAAGTTACGGGTGCTGGTGGAAAACACTGTGGATTCATCCGGTACACGAGCCTGGTTCCCCATACAAAGTGAGCATCCTGCTATTTCAATGCGGGCACCGACCTGGCTGTACACTGAGAAAATTGACTCTTCTCTGAGCTTTGCCTAGTCCATCCGGGTAGGGGGGCAAATCCAGGTACGGACATCAGGGTTGAATTTCTGGTCACGCCAGATCTCGGCTGCGGCGCGGAAGTGTCCGATGTTTGTCATGCATGAGCCTATAAAGACGTCCTGGATCGTGGTGCCTGCAACTTCGGAAAGCAGCTTGACATCATCAGGATCATTTGGGCATGCAAGGATCGGCTCCTTGATGTCCGCAAGATCGATCTCTATGACTGCGGCGTACTCTGCATTCGGATCCGCTTTGAGCAGGTTCGGGTCTTCCAGCCACTCCTCAACAGCTTCTATGCGCTTTTGGAGAGTCTGTGCATCGCTGTACCCGCCCTCGATCATCTTTTTCATCAATGCCAGGTTGGAGCGCAGATAGGTGGCTACGGACTTCTCACCGAGCTGGATGCAACCGGCTGCAGCTGAGCGTTCTGCGGCAGAGTCCGTCAGCTCGAATGCCTGCTCGGCTGTGAGGTAGGGGAGTCCCTCTATTTCGAGGATGCGTCCGTTGAAGATATTGATCTTGTTCTTCTTTGGCACGGTCATCAGACCCTGCTTGATAGCATAGTATGGTATGGCGTTGACCACATCACGCAGCGTGATGCCAGGGTTAAGCGCTCCACTGAAACGTACCAGCACGGATTCGGGCATATCCAGAGGCATGAAACCCAGAGCTCCTGCAAAGGCTACCAGCCCGGAACCTGCCGGGAACGATATGCCTATCGGGAACCTGGTATGAGAGTCGCCACCGGTACCCACAGTGTCTGGAACCAACAGGCGATTAAGCCAGCTGTGGATAACCCCGTCCCTGGGATGCAGGGAGACACCGGCACGCTCAGAAACAAAATCCGGCAGTGTCCTTTGCATCTTCACGTCTGCAGGCTTGGGGTAAGCTGCGGTGTGACAGAATGACTGCATGAACATGGGAGCCTGGAACTTGAGGCAGGCAAGTTCTGTGAGTTCGTCGGCGGTCATAGGACCAGTGGTATCCTGGGAACCTACAGTGGTCATCATCGGCTCACAGGCGGTGCCAGGCAGAACTCCATCTACGCCGCATGCGCGACCAACTATCTTCTGTGCCAGAGAGTAACCTTGTCCCGGTTCAGGCTCCGGATTATCGGGGTTGACGAATATGTCTGTTTCAGGCAGACCCAGTGCCTCGCGGGTCCGGGTAGTCAGCGACCGACCAATTATGAGGGGAATGCGGCCGCCGGCGCGGTATTCGTCCGGGAGGGTGTTGGGCATGAGGCCAAAAGTAGAGATTACATTGCCTTCTTCATCTGTTACCTCGCCCTTTACAGTGTTGATGGTGATGATATCGCCGTGACTGAACTTGCTGATATCCATTTGCAGAGGCAGGGCACCAGAGTCTTCGGCTGTGTTAAAGAAGATAGGAGCTATGGCAGTGCCGATGATCACGCAGCCACGGCGTTTATTGGGAACGCATGGTATGTCCTTGCCGATGTGCCAGAGCACACTGTTGCAGGCGGATTTGCGGGAGGAACCGGTTCCTACCACATCAGCGACAAAGGCAACCTCGTGTCCTTCCTCTCGCCATTTTGCGATTTCCTCAATGCCTCCCGGGAAGCGGGTACTGCCCATTGCCAGTGCATGAAGAGGTATGTCGGGTCGACTCCATGCATCACTGGCAGGGGAGAAGTCATCGGTGTTGATCTCGCCGTCAACCTTGAATACCCTGACAGTGATGGTCTCAGAGATTCCTGGTCTGCCTGTGAACCACTCAGCGTTAGCCCAGCTGTCAAGAACCTTTCCGGCAGCTTCATTTGTCTTTGACAGTTCCAGTACCTCGTCAAAAGCGTCGTAGACCAGGGTTATGCCTGAAAGCGCACAGGCAGCCTCATCTGCTACCCCGGCATCCCCGAGTGCTTCGATAAGGTACTTGACATTGTAGCCGCCGATCATGGTTCCCAGGATCCTGATCGCTTCCTTTTTGTCTATAAGCGGTGAAGAGACCTCTCCTGCCAGTATCTTACCAAGGAAATCTGCCTTGACCTTTGCAGCGGGGTCTACACCAGGAGAGATCCGTTCCCTGAACAGATGGAGCAGGAACTCTTCCTGGTCTGCGGGAGGATTTTGTAATAACTCACAAAGTTCAGAAGTTTGTTCCGGATTCAGAGGAAGTGCCGGAATTCCCTGGGCTTTCCTCTCTTCTTCATGTTTTAGATAAGCTTCGATCATCTTTTTCCTCCATGAGAAATTGCATTTTCGGCTGCATTGGCAACTGTGTAGCTTTTTCTTGTCTGGTTTCCTTGAAAAAAAGTATTTGATTGCAAGGGATATGACGCTGATTATCGTGTTTGCTGTATATGACATTAACGGGGCAACAAATGAATATATTTAGTGAATGACCCGAGCCGAAGACGATAGTTTAACTTCCAGGACTTCACGCTGGAGATCGATTACTGCAAGCACGGCGGTATTCTACACAAGTTCCTAAGGGACACAATCAGGGGAGAGTAAGATATCTCCTTTTTCTTTTCTTTTTTCTATTCGATTTTATTCTTGTTTTTTAATCTAAGATTCTAATTCTGATCCCACTAAAAATACCGCAAATTCTTCCAGACTTCCAGCTATCCGAAGCTATTACGGAAAAGCCACTTCAAAAACAATATTTAATCGTCCAGCCCTTTCCTTCCGAAAATATAGTTGGCCACCCTCAAAGCATCACTGTCCCCGGTAGCCTTCTCAGCAGAATCGCTCAGTTTCACCACAGGTATGCCATTTATCTTGTGCAGTTTGATCACCATATTGAGTGGTGGGCTGTATCTAAAGAAATCCGAATTGTTCGTCAGGCTTGTGCCAATACCGAAACTGCAATTGATCCGACCTTCACAATGCTCTTTTAACCTGACAGCATCCTTGACATGAAGTGAGTCACTGAATACAAGTGACTTCTTCATCGGATCAATGCCAAGCTTTTTGTAATGCTCAATAACCTCATCTGCGAACTTAAAGGGATCACCGCTATCATGGCGGACCCCATCATAGAGCTTGGCAAGCTCAAGACCGAAATTTCTGAAGAAAGGCTTTGATCCGAAAGTATCACTAAGTGCGATACCCAGATCACCTTTGTATACCCTGATCCAGTTCTCAAATGCGAACAGGTTTGCATTTCGAAGTCCCACAAGTGCAGAATTGCCCATAATCCATTCATGACCGATCGTGCCTATCGGACGGACACCATATTTTTTAGCAAGATAGACATTGCTCGTGCCGGCAAATGAATCCAGCCTGTGCAGAACGTCAACTACCTTGTCGTGCAACTTGAATCCCCTGCGACGACGGGTTCCGAATTCTGAGAAGATACAACCTTTTGAGTTCAGTTCTTCACCCATCTCGCTCATCAGGCTGCCATACTCGTTCATTAAAGTGTTCTCAGAGTCATCACCATTGGATGCGAACCTGTTCAACCAGTCCTTTTCCACAATGGTGAAATAGAGTTCCGAAATGGTCGCCATGAGAACGATCTCCCAGAGAATAGAACTATGCCAGGGACCTTCGACCCAGAGGTCAAGGTCGCCGTCATCAGTAAGGGATAATCTCACTTCAGAAGGATCGAAACGGAAGTTTTTCAGATATTCAATATAAGAAGGTTTGAAAAAAGGGCAATTAATTTTAAGCCAGGAATATTCCTCATCTGTCAATGCCAGTCCAACGATATCCTCATCGATAGTTCGCCTAAGTTCTGCTACGAATTCATCCGTAAAGCGCTGTTCTCCCCTGTTTATGAAATGGTACTCTGCCCGTGCATCAGGGAAAAGTTCCAGCACAGCCATCTGCATTGTGAACTTGTAAAGGTCATTGTCCAGTATCGATCGGATCACATGAGGTCTTCCTTTTTAGGTATTGCCTTATATCATTGCCTTATATGAATGTACATATCGAAACCAATATATAAAAACACAGGCTCACAAATGCAGTCCTGACATTGTTATTCTTAAAAGGTGGCAAAAATGGAAGATCGTACAAAAGGAATTCTCTATATGCTGATAGTTGTTGCTATCTGGGGATTTTCCTTCGTTGCCACAAAAGTGCTGCTTGACTATCTTGATCCTGCAACCATTGCGTTTACCCGCTTTTTCATAGCTACAATTCTCCTGTTTGTTATTTGCAGGAAAAAGGAGATCTACACCCGAGAAGAGATCAAATATGTTGCAATCGCCGGTTTCCTGGGGATCACCTGTTACTACATGTTCGAGAACGTGGCACTGACGTTCACAACAGCCACCAACTCATCCCTCATAAGTGCCACAGTTCCGGTATTCTTCCTGTTCACTGTCGATGCTTTCAGAAGGAAGTTCTCAAAACCAACAAAGTATCTTGGAGCCTTCATTGCCTTTGTTGGAGTTGGGTTATTGATACTGAACGGAAAGTTCAACCTTAACCTGAACCCCCTGGGAGATTTCCTGATGTTCGGATCGGTCTTTTCCTGGGTATTCTACACCCTAATTATCGATCGCATGGGTTCAAGGAACATGCTCATTGTTTCCCGGGACCTCACATTATCAGGCACGGTCTTTCTCCTGCCCTTTGCACTTTATGAAGCACAGAACCTGAGGATAGACATATTCTCACAAAATGACCTGCTGGTGGTCATAGCTGCTCTCATCTATCTGGGAGTTTTCTGCTCAGCATTTGGGTTCCTTTTCTGGAACAAAGCGATACACCTTGCAGGATCAAGCACTACCACTAACGGGATATACCTGCTCCCACTTGTGACAATTTTAGGGGATAGCATAATAATCGGAAACGTACCGAATATCTATGTGGTGATCGGTGCAGTGCTTGTTCTTGCAGGTGTCTATCTTTCTGAGCGGAACTAACCTCCTTCGCTAAAATATTTCAGCTATTATGACAAATATAAACTTAATAGCGGGGGAATTTCGATGCCAGAACCAGATTTCATGATAGTTGACATTAACGAGAGCAATCTTAATGAATATGACCTGTTCTGTAAAAAGTCCAAAAAGAAGGAAGAAGGTTACCAGAAAAAGGAAAAATGGTTCAGGGAACGCCTCAACGAAGGAATGCATATCAAATTGCTTCTGGTCAACGAAGGAAAAGCAGGATACCGGTCCAGGGGGTTCATCGAGTACATACCCGGCGAATATGCATGGAGAGGTATCGATGCAAAAGGATACATGGTCATCCACTGCATTTGGGTCGTTGGCAAGAACAAGAATAAAGGCTATGGATCGAAATTACTTGAAGAATGCATAAAAGATTCAACGGGTATGAAAGGGGTTGCTGTTCTTACTTCTAAAGGCAATTGGTTACCCGCCAGCAAGCTGTTCACCAAACACGGATTTGAAAAAGCAGATGAACTACCACCGGTTATCGAACTTTATGCAAAGCGGTTCTCTGACAATGTGGAACTTCCAAAGATAAATCCGGTTGGGAAAACAACAGGAGAAAAAGGAATAACCATACTGAGATCGGACCAATGCCCCTATGTTCCGGATGCAGTCAGAATTGTTGAGAATGTCGCTAAAAAAGCAGGAATCCCGGTAACTATCAAGCAACTGGATACCTGTGATGAAGTACAGAACAATGGGATCCACCCTTTTGGAACCTATTGCGTGCTGCTTGACGGCGAGTTCCTTACCTACAATTGCGGTGTAGAAAAGGATATTGTCAAACTTCTCAAAGGGAAAGGCATTGACATCTCATGATAAATCGCATCTGATGGCCTCTTTGCCGGTTTCAGCATCACGATATGTCTTTCGTCGCTTGGTGTACCTGTTTCGGTATCCACAGACAATGAAGATACAATCTAGCTTTGTGAAGTGCTCACATTTCATGCATTCAAGAAATTCGATATCCCTGTTAAGCTAGGGGCAGTTTTCGATCCATCCTTCGGGCATTTCTAACCCACCATTGTTTGTTGTGTCTTAATTAATGCAATTTCTATAGTAAAAATAGAGTATACAGAAATAAAAAGGAAACGAGGACCAAACCAGTGTTCTCAATATTCCAGTCAAACCATACAAGGAAAAACGCAAGATATATTCATTGACCAATAAGGGAAGAAATTTTCTGGATAAATATGAAGATTTCGTAGCATTCCTTGCAGACTTTGGCCTGTAAACAACAGTAGCTTTTTTCTTTGAAGACAACATTGTAACTCTGGGGTTATATGGCAGGTCCAAAGATAATAATGCACAATTCCATTAGCTTGGATGGTTCATTCAAGGACATCGAGGTCGATATGGGCATCCATTATGGAACGTCTGCGAGCTTTGGAGAAGATGTTCATCTGGTAGGAGCGAACACTGCAAAGACCGGAATCGAAATGTTTGGCGGAGTTCCACCGGAAGAGGATACAGATTTCAGGAAACCTGAACGAGAAAGCACGGTCCCATTATGGGCTTTAGTTGACTCAAAAGGCATTCTCAAAGGTTCGCTTCATGTATTTCGAAGGTTCGAGCTGTGTCGTGATGTTGTCATGCTTGTATCAGGATCAACGCCAGAGGATTATCTGGAATACCTTAAAGAAAGGGATTACGACTTCATTGTAGCAGGTGAAGAACACGTTGACCTTAAAGAAGCACTTGAAGTACTTAACAAAAAGTACAAAGCCGGAACAGTTCTGGTCGATAGTGGAAGCAGTCTTAACGGAGCATTGCTCGAAGAGGATCTTGTGGACGAGATCAGCCTGATCATGATGCCCCTTTTGACAGGGAAAGGAACCGATACCTTGTTTGCAAATATCGGGAAGAACGAACCTATCGAACTTGAACTGTTAAAATGCGAGAAACTGGAGAGGGATCACGTATGGCTTGTCTATAAAGTTAAGCGTTCTTAATAAGTGATAGTGCAATTGTATTCGATAAAATAGACTAGGGAGATATACAATGACATTTTTAGATGAAAAATTACCAGAAGCTTCTAAGGCTTTTGGAGACATGCGTTCAGCAATATTCAGGAAAAATTCACTTGACTTGAAAGTCAAGGAACTTATAGCAGTTGCATCTTCAGTTCTCATGAGATGTGAGAAATGTGTAAAGATACATTCTGAAAGAGCAAAGGAAAACGGTGCAACAGAGGAAGAGATCGCTGAAGCTATAGCAGTAGCAATGTTCATTGCAGGTGGATCACAGTTGCACTGGACAGATGCTTATGATGATGTCTTTGACGGCTCAGATGAGTAAATGAATATATAATCGAAGTCAAGAAAATCGATTAATGGAAAAGTTTATTTGTATTGGAGCTATTCCCTATGTTACCATAAAAGTTAGTGAATAGCTTCAATATAAGTAAAATCTCTGAATAAAAAAAGACTAAAATATAGAGGGATTAAACTTACTGATAAAACAAAAATTCATGCTATAAAAAAATGCTATTATAATTTCCGGATGCCGGAATTTGACTTATTTTTGAATTAAAAATATTTTGATGGGTTAAAATATGGTGGTAAAAAGATCCATTCTAGGCTTATTAATTATTATCGTCCTGATCTCAGGATTTAGCCTTCAGGCCCAAAGTCTGAACTTTGAGGCCAGAGAACTCAATGAAGAAGGAATTGTATTCACAGTGAACAGTAGCTATGAAGAGGCATTGACAAAATACGATATGGCCCTTGATATAGATCCTGATTACGTTGAAGCTCTTGACAATAAAGCATCAACATATTACCTGCTTGGTGAGTACGATAAAGCGATAGCACAGTATGATATGATACTGGAAATTCAGCCCGGGCATGTACTAACACTTACTAAAAAAGGGATGGCATTCTCGAAAAAAGGTGACTACGAATCTGCTATTTCGATGTATGACCAGGCACTTGTGTCCATTGAAAAATACCTTACCAAAGCCAGTGGATCAAATAATTCCAGCAATACCGATACGGACATGTCAGCATCTGAGATAACAGAAGATATAAGTGAAGAAGAAACGATCGTACTTTATCACAAGGCACAGGCATTGGACAGCATTGGTAAACATGATGAAGCAATGAAGATCTATGGAAGTTTTCTTGAACTACAACTGGAACGTTCATCCTACTTTTATAAAGAAGCCATAACTTCTATAGAAAAAGGCAAAGCTTCCAAAGCTGTCAAACTTTATGGTGAAGCACTAAAGATCGACCCGGACAACACGACCATATGGTACCACAAAGGGCAGGCTTACGACAGCCTTGGAGAATATGAAAAGGCGATTGAAGCATATGATATGGTGATCGAATTCGATCCGGAGAACATCGATGCATGGTGGAGCAAGGCACAGACACATGCGATCCTGGGTGAAAACGAAGCATCGATAGAAGCTTATAAAAAAGTTACTGAACTTGACCCTTACAATATCGATGCATGGTTCAGACTTGGTGAAGCATTCAGATCGACCGGAAAATATCAGGAAGCTTTGACAAGTTATGGACAGGTGATCAAGCTTGACCCGGACAATACAAGCGCCTGGCAAAAGAAAGGAATGGTACTTGATCTTATTGGTAGATATGATGAAGCCCTTGTTAGCTATGATAAAGCCTTAGGTATCGATCCCGACACCATTGCAAAGATCTATTTGCAGAACCCCGCTATCTCGCGATTGAATACAAGCAGGGAGGAATACTGCTATGACCAGACACCCGATTTTATCATGGAATCCACTAAAATATGGTTCGATAAAGGTTCGATCTACCTGAAGCAGGGACAATATGAAAATGCTGCAGAGAGCTTTGACAAAACACTTGAACTTGAAACAAAGCATCCCTCTGTCTGGTACAACAAAGCAGTTGCTCTTGATGAATTAGGGATGAGAAACGAAGCTGTAGAATGTTACACTGCAGCTCTGAAAAAAGACCCCTCGTGTTCACAAGCATGGTATCAGAAAGGTTTTGATCTTGATGCTCTCAGCAGGTATAACGAAGCTGTCTCTTGCTACAAAAAAGCGGTTGAGATAGAACCGGAGTTCACTCTCGCATGGTACGCTCTTGTACTTGACCTCGATCATCTCGAAGAATATGATGAAGCCATCCTCGCTTATGATATGGTCATCAAACAGAAACCCGAATTCGTTGATGCTTATTACAGGAAAGGAAGGATACTGACAAAACTTGGTCATTATCCGGAAGCTATTGATAGTTATCAAACTGCTTTGACATTTGAACCATCAAATTCAGCTGTAAACACTCAGCTGCAGGTCACAATCAGCAAAATGGAAAGGTTCAACAGTTCTTCAAGTATTCCAGTTGTTAGAAGTTCACTTGCCGGACCAAACTTACTTGACATGTTCCAGATAATAGATCTGGAAAATGGAAATGACTACTACGATCAAATTGCTGACAATGATATTTCATCTCATGATGTTGATCTGATAGGTGTTGAGCCTCATGCAGAAGATGCATGGTTCGCACAGGGAAATGCACTTCTAAATTCCGGTGAATATTCTACTGCTTTAAGCTCATACAATAAGGCCATCCTGATAGACCCTGATTTCAGCAATATGTGGGTCATGAGGGGAAGAACTTTCGATATTCTGGAAAGACAAGTTGAAGCTATTGAGAATTACAGGACAGCTGTTGAACTGGATCCTGATAATCGTGATGCATGGTTCTATCTTGCACAGGATTACAGCAACATAGGAGACCATTACCATGCAGTTGAATGCTATGACAATGTCCTAAGGATCAGCCCTGAAGACATAACATCATTGTTCATGAGAGCACTTTCATACGACAAACTTGGGCAGTACGAAAATTCACTGAGATCCTATGATCAGCTCCTTGAATTGGAGCCTGATAACCTTGAGGGTTGGTACCACCGTGGGGAAACATCCTACAGGCTCGGAAACTATGAATCTGCGATCCTGTCCTACGGAAAGGCCCTGGAAGCTGAACCGAATAATGTAGAGGTTCTGTTCGCACAGGCCCTTGCATTCGATGGGGTAAACAGGACCGAAGATGCCATCGCATCCTATGACCAGATACTTTCCACTGAGATCAAAGATCCTGCTACCTTTTACAAGCTAGGGGAAGCATATGAGAACTTTGGACTTTACGGAAAAGCCATAAATTGTTATGACGCCATACTCGCAAATGATCCGACAAACACTAAAGCACTTAACATAAAGGGATTTGCACTCTATATGAGCGGGGATTATAATGGTGCAATGTACCATTATGACAAGGTCCTTGAGATCGAACCAAATAATGCCGCTGCATGGTACAATAAGGGAACTGCTGCCTACCTGACAAGCAGTTATGTTGCATCATCAGACTTCTATGCCAGGGCACTTGAACTGCAACCCAATTCTATATCTGCATGGTACAACAGAGGTTTTATTGCTAATATCCTTGGAAATGTGGAAGAAGCAGTTGGATACTATGAAAAAGCACTGGAGATAGATCCAACGTCAACTTCTGTGCTCTACAACAAAAGATTTGCACACTACAGGATCGGAGAATCGGTATCTGCAGAAAATGAGAAGAAGAAACTGGAAGCCATTGATCCGGGATTTGTGGAAGCACTTGATGACAGGGGAACAAAGTTCTTCATGCCTCAGGAGTATGATCCAACTATTACGTACAAGCTTCCTGACAGGTGGTATGATGACACCGAGAACAACACTATAAAGACCAACCAGAATGACAGAAAGTAAAGGCTCATTCCTTTTTCTTAAAGAAAAGCCAGCTATTCTTAGCCTTCCCGAAGTTCGTCTTTACCAGGACGAACTTGCCTTTCATTTTTTCACCTGAGAGACTGAAAACGATCTCTTTTTCTTTGACGATCTCGGGTTCAAAGATCCCATGGTCCCATATCTCGACCTTTCCAGCGCCATAGTTGCCTTCAGGTATCGTGCCTTCAAAATCAGCATATTCAATTGCATGATCATCGGTCTGTATTGCAAGTCGTTTGACCCCTTCTACAGTTGGTGGTTCCTTGGGTATCGCCCAGCTTTTGAGTACCCCTTGCATCTCAAGACGCAGGTCGTAGTGAAGATTACGTGCATGGTGCTTCTGTATCACAAATATAAGACCGTCCTTATCAGTCATCAATAATGAAAAGAGACCTGGGACTTAATAAGCGTTTACTTCAAAGTATAGCATAAGCAGCATAATTGGGATAAATCGAATTAAGAAAATCGTAATAATAAAAGTAAGTAAATTGCAAGAAAAGGAAAGAAAGAAAGAAAGAAAGAAAGAAAATATTTTGAAAGGATAGTTCCGTTCCAAAATATGTCCGGTCAGAACTAAATTCCTTTGCTTAACTGAAATCTCCGAGACCTTCGAGGTCAAGGGTTGCAAAGTGATCTTTAATTGTTTCTGCCCTTCTTATCTGGACAAAACTACTATTTTCCCTTAACAGAAGTTCAGCAGAGCGGAGCTTTCCGTTATAATTGAATCCCATTGCATGACCGTGGGCACCGGTGTCGTGAATTGCAAGCAGGTCACCACGTGTGATCTCAGGGAGCATCCTGTCGATGGCAAACTTATCATTGTTCTCGCAAAGGGAACCTGTGACATCATACTTGTGTGTTTCAGGCTGATCTTCCTTTCCAAGAACGGTTATGTGGTGATATGCACCATAGAGACCGGGCCTCATGAGGTTTGCCATACAGGCATCTGTTCCGACATAATCCTTGTAGATGTTCTTGAGATGTCTTACTTCGGTCACAAGATAACCGTACGGACCTGTGATGGTTCGACCACACTCAAGGTAGATCTTCAGCGGGTCAAGTCCGTTAGCCTTGATCTTTGCATCATATTCCTCTTTGACACCCTTTGCAATGACATCGTATGGAACAGCTTCCTGGTCCGGCATGTAAGGGATACCAATACCGCCACCAAGGTTCACGAAATCGAAGCGGATGTCAAGCTCATTTGATATCTCAACAATTGTCTCGAAAAGCAACCTTGCAGTCTCTACGAAGTAAGATGGGTCAAGTTCATTGGATGCTACCATTGTGTGCAGTCCAAAGCGTTTTACACCTTTCTCTTTGAGCATCCTGTAGCCTTCAAAGAGCTGTTCCTTTGTAAAACCGTATTTTGCCTCTTCCGGATTTCCAATGATAGCATTGCCTTTCTTTAGGGTGCCGGGGTTGAACCTGAAACATACAAGTTCGGGAAGTCCAGCCGTCTCTTCAAGGAACTCGATATGACTGATGTCATCGAGATTGATGATAGCACCTAGTTCTTTTGCTTTGACGAACTCTTCCGCAGGAGTGTCATTTGAGCTGAACATTATGTCCTCACCAACGATACCTGACATCTCAGAAAGAAGTAATTCAGGTAATGAACTGCAATCTGCACCAAAGCCTTCGCTCTCCAGTACCTTTAGAATGTACGGATTTGGTAGTGCTTTGACAGCAAAGAATTCCTTGAATCCCTCAAGAATGCTGAAAGCATCCTTTAGTTTTCTTGCATTCTCCCTTATGGCCTTCTCATCATAGACATGAAAAGGAGTCGGGTACTGCTCTTTTATTTCCAGGATCTGTTCCTTTGTAAATGGAAGTGTCTTTGAGACCATTTTTTTAATTCTCCTGATAGGGTTCTGCTGTACCCTAGTAACTTCAAAGTTAATACTATTTGCGACGTTTAAACGTATTGGTTAATACATCCCCATATTTCATGGTTGAATTTAGTAACGGTAGGAATGGAATCATACACAAGAAAAGAATTATAGAACCATTGCTACTGGCTTCGTGCAAATCCATCGGCATATTGGCAGGTTGCCCGTCTCACATGTCTTCACTTCGGCAGATTCACATGAACCGTTGTCCCGCCACCTTCCTCACTCTCCACCCAGATCTTCCCATTATGTGCTTCTACAATGTTCTTGCTGATGTACAGCCCCACTCCTGTGCCTCCATACCTGCGCCTGATCGAGGCGTCGATCTGGTAGAACCTTTGAAACAGGTTCGATATCAATTCTTTTGGGATACCGATTCCGGTATCTTCAACACTTATGTGCAGATTGTCCTCTTCCTCTTGTGCAGTCACAGTTATCCTGCCTCCTGATGGTGTGAATTTGATCGAATTGTCAACAAGGTTGACCAATAGATCGGTCAATTTATCCTTATCCCCATTTATTGAAGGTAAACTGTCAGGTACATACTTTTCAATGGTCAGATCCTTCTCCTTGACCTGCGGAAGCATATCAGCAACCACGTAGTCTGTGATTTCTGCGATCTGGACCGGCTCAAATACGTATTCAATGGTACCGGCTTGCACCTTACTGATGTACAGGAGAGAGTCAACAAGACGCCTGAGCCGCTCTGAGTTGCGCATGATCGTATCGACTGTTTTTTTCTGCTGATCATTAACTGAACCTAACGTTTCATCAGATAAGATCTGACCGTAGCCTTTGATGCAGGTAAGAGGCGTTTTGAGTTCATGGCTTACGTTCGATAGGAACTCGTCCTTCATCCTGTCAAGGGATTTCAGTTCCTCGTTAGCGTTTGCAAGTTCCTCTGCGTATCGTTGAAGTGCATCCTCTGCCCGCTTGCGCTTAGTGATGTCTTCAATAATACAGATGCCACCCTGCAGGGAACCATCTTCAGATATGTTCGGGCTGAAATCGGCTTTGATGGGTGTAATCTTGGTGCTGGTGGTGGGACTATACTCTCCCTCGTACTGTCCCGACTTCCTTGCTAGGACTGCCTCAAGAGCAAGCCGCATATTTTCATCCCTTAAGGATATCTCCATGTTAAAGCCGATGACCTCTTCTTTCGGCAGACCAAGGATCTTAAGAAGGCTTTCATTGCATTCAGTAACAATACCATTTTTATCAAAGTGGAAGATCCCCAGCGGTGAATTTTCAAAGATCAGCCTATACTTCGTCTCAGACTCCCGTAACGCCTTATCTGCTTGTTTATTATTGGTAGTTCGAATAAACTATCCCCTCCCATCAATATGCAAGAGTTATTTTGTGTTGTTTATGGACATAAATGTTATTCCTGCATCATGCAATCTACACAATATTGTTATGTACCATACGAACAAACACGGTATGCTAAATGCTGTTAAAGGTGGAAACATTGGAGCTGCACTCATTGTGGGTCGCAGAAGAAATGATTAATATCAAGGCATCCTTTTTCTTTTTTAATCAAAGCCAGCTATTTTTTCTACTCCTTTCTATCGTTCATGACTGTTGAACAGCGTTCAACTGGACGGGACGGAAAGGAACAGGCAAGGGGCGAGAAAGGGGAGCTTCCTTACCAGAGTCCAATGCTTTTCCCCGACCACATTCCTCCGCTGATCCACCAAAATCAAATAACAAAGTATAACATCAATCAAATCTTTAGTCCTTAACATAACATTTGTCAAACAAACAAGATACAGGGGTACTCGAAATTGGCATCCACCAAACTTAATGAAAATCAGCTGAAGGCAGTCACCTACACCGATGGACCACTACTCATCCTCGCAGGTCCCGGCTCAGGAAAGACATTCACCATCACAGAAAAAGTGGTCGATCTTACTGAAAAAGGTCTGTCCCCTGAAAAAATACTGGCACTAACCTTCTCAGAAAAAGCAGCCGGAGAGATGCAGGAAAGGATGGAGAAGAAAATAGGTGTTGGAAGCGGTATCACAGTTTCCACGTTCCACTCATTCTGTAATGACCTGATACGTGAGTTCTCCCTCTACCTTGGCATAAACCAGAATGCAAAGCTGATCTCAAAAGAACATTCGCACGTTTGGGGCATCAAGAACATCGATTCGTTCGGTTTCCAGAACCTTGCAATCCCGACACAGCCATACGACCTCATTACCAGCTTGCTGGAAGGTGTATCCCAGTTGAAGGACCATCTGATCTCACCAAACGAACTGGCTGAATATGCAAGCAGCAATCTGGAAGATGAGAGCATCGATGAAGGAGAAAAAGATGTACTGTTAAAGCTGAGCGACCTTGCAAGGTTCTATGAACATTACCAGCAGTACAAAAGTGATAATGGATTCCTTGACTATGATGACATGATCTCCATGGCCTGTAACCTCCTTGAGACAAATGATGTTGTCAAAAACATGGTGAGATCCAGGTATGAATATATTCTCGTGGATGAGTTCCAGGACACGAATTTTGCACAGCTGTTTCTCGTGCACCAGATAGCTGATGGAAATAACCTGACCTGTGTCGCTGACGATGACCAGTGCATCTACCGTTTCAGAGGAGCATATCTTGCCAACATAGAGCAATTGCAGGAATACTACCACTCCCTTGAGAAGATTCCGCTTGAAAAGAACTACAGGTCAAGTTCACAGATCGTGCAGCTTTCCCAGCAGCTTATCGCCAACAATCCGCAGAGGCAGGAGAAAAATCTCACAGCCCACAATGGAGAGAAGAGCGAGGTAAAAGTGGTCAAAGCGCCTGATGATGTGAGTGAAGCAGAATGGGTTGCTGAAGAGATCACGGGCATGATCAATGATGGTGTCCGACCGGGTGAGATCTTCATACTTACCCGAAAAAGGGCTGACGGCAAGAAGTTCAGTGAATCATTGAAGCAAAGGATGGTCCCTGTGGAATTTGTGGGTAGCCTCCAGCTGAACCGTTTCCCGGTTGTCAGGGAAGCAATGGCATACCTCCATGTGGTGGCTGATCCTTTCAACAACGGGATCGGGTTTGCAAAGATACTGTCAAGGGAAGGAGTGAGCGAACACAACCTGCAGAAGATCAATCTTCAGGCATTGAAGATCAGCAGGGATGACAGCACTTCAGGGGACGGGATATATTCCGTGTTGCTTTACCAGCTTGATGAACTTGATATCAGCCAGAAGGACCTGATCCGATCGATAGTATCCCGGCTCAATGAGCTGATAGAATACAAAAAGAGCCACCTGCCATCTGATACTGTGAAACATCTGCTGTCCGAGAAGACCGACTTCTACAGGACACAGCTGCAGGAAGATACGCAGGCATCCAGAAGGAACATTTCCATTCTGAACTCGCTTGTCACCACTGTGGAAGACCTTGAACTTGTTGATGGTGGCAGTGAGCTGGAGACTGTGGTGGAGGATCTTGAACTCGTGTTCGGGCTTGACCTGGGTGAGGGTGTGTCCAGTGATGAGGATACTGTTAAGGTGATGACGATCCACCAGTCCAAGGGTAAGGAAGCGAAGGTCGTGTTCGTCTGCGACATGGCTACCAGGCATCTTCCTTTGAATTATAGGAGAAAGGCCTTCACTGTGCCAAAAGCGCTCTCTAAGAGCCGGCAAAGGGATGTGGACGAAAAGGTGCTGCATCTTGAGGAGGAAAGAAGGCTGGCTTATGTTGCCATGACAAGGGCAAAGGAACAACTGTACCTTATGTTCCCTGAAAAATATGAAGGCAACAAAAGGAAAGTTGCTCCAAGTGAGTTCCTTGCACAGCTTGAATACACGTCAAATCCCCTAATAGAATATATCGAAGCAGATAAATTTGAAAGGAAGAGCGAGGCTGAGGAGGTTTCACCTCTGATGAAGAAAAAGGATGAATATCTCCAGATGCTCAATATGTATTCAAAGCAGGGTCAGTTAAAGCAGGCTTTGGAATCCCTTTTGGTCCTTGCCCAGTTGAGGGATATCGAGGATGAAGGCAATCTGGCTGCTTTTGATGCAAAGGATTTCCTGCAGGTCACCCCGAAAGGTCCGAAGGAACTGGAGGACCTGATCGATGACAACATCCCGCCACTTGTGGATCCGAACATGAGGTTCTCGGCTTCCAAGATCAAGACATACCAGGACTGCCCGCTGAAGTTCAAGTACGGGACAGTCCTCAACATACCCACACCGCAGAAGGCCTATTTCCAGGTCGGTACAGATGTGCACTCCGTCTACGAACAACTGTCCCGTATGGACATGAAGGGAGATACTATTGACATCACCACAGCCAACAAGCTGCTGGATGACATCTGGGACCCTGCAGCATACCCTTCCAGGACCCAGGAACAGCAGGAACACGGCAAGATGAAGAAGATGCTGGACTTCTGGTTCCGCTTTGAAGAAGATGATCCCAACGAGACCGTTGCAGTGGAAGAATGGTTCGATCTTGAACTAAGCGGTGCCCATTTTGCAGGATTGATCGACAGGATAGACCGGACACCTGATGGTGAATACATTGTTATCGACTACAAGACTGGAAAGACCACACTTTCAAAGAACAAGCTGAAGGATGATGTTCAGATTGCTTTGTATTGTCTGGCTGTGAAGGAGATGTATGGGAAGCTACCGATAAAGGCAGGACACCTTTATGTCAATCCCGAGGTCCAGGAGCTTAGGATGATCGATGTGGATGGGGAGAGGATCGGTGCTGTGGTGGAGGGTATCAATTCTGTGGTCGAGAGGGCAATGAGGGATGATTTTGAGGTTGATGCTGATCCGAATTGTTATTATTGTGACTACAAGGGGCTTTGTGAGTGGTATAATGGGGAGTGAATTTTAATTATCTCAACCGGAAGGATGTTCGTGTTTCGAGATTTAGTGCTGGGTTTGGGGTTAGTGGTGGGTTGAGAGTATAAATCGAGCAGGGGGTTGCCGTGAATTGTGAACGTTTGCTCTCAGGGTGCTAAAAGTGCCCACTTGGTGACAATGATAAAAAAAACCAATCGAGCTAATACCAATCAAACCAATTATTGTTTGTAAATAGATGCATGGGTCAAGTAGCAAATTGTCTGTGAACTTATAGCTCACAAGAGCTTTCAATAGCCTGTTGATGCCAATACTATGTTTTTTGTGTTTGCTGAAAATACTAGAAAAATTCAGGACATCGATATGGGATGCTTTACGAACGGAAATGTTTAATTTTTTTATTATATAACATCCATTATATTACAAAGTCCTTAAATAGAAAGGACAATATATTGTAAGCAGGGAGGTCATAAATTATGACATATAAATTAGCTTGTGAAGATTTGGGGGTTACTTGTCCCTTTGTTGCTCAAGGAAAAACCATGGATGAAATGATGGAAGTTGCTGTAAAGCACGCCAAAGAAATGCATGGTTATACTGATGAACAATTAAATGATCCCGAAACGCAAAAAGAGATTAAAGCAGCAATCAAGGAAGAATAACATCAAATGTCGTAAAACTGGATGACTTGCTCATAACAGGGAAGTCACGTCCGAATACAACTATTTTTTTAATTTTTCATTGTGGAGACCTAGCCTTAATTCAACATCGATTGATGCCGGTTCCTTCAATTTATAATTTTAAATTCAACTTTCTTTTTTATACTTCACATTAGCTGCTCTGTTTATGAAACTTTTCAATCGCTTATTCTCATCCTGTTCCTCACCTATACAGTCCAAATCGAATACTGTTAACCACTTCACCCCCACCACAATATAAATACAATAAGAAAACCATTTTGAGTATGGAAGAACTCCTCGACCTCCTGCAAAACTCACAGTATTGCGTAGTCCTGACAGGTGCAGGAATATCCACCCTTTCAGGGATACCGGATTTCAGGGGAAAGGACGGACTTTACAACAAATTCGATGCAGACCTTATTTTTTCAATCGAGTACTTCAACAAGGACCCATCTTATTTCTATACCCATTCCAGAGAGCTGATATACGAACTTGATCAAAGGAAACCGAACATCATTCACAAAGCCCTTTCAGAACTTGAGAAGAGAGGGATCGTCAAAGCGGTGATCACACAGAACATCGATATGTTGCACCAGCGAGCAGGATCAAAGAACGTCATTGAGGTTCACGGTTCTCCAAGGAATCACACCTGCCTTGCATGTGGAAAGAAATATTCATATGAATACGTTGCAGATCTTGTTAAGAATGAAGAGATTCCCATGTGCAATGAGTGCGGTGGTCTCATCAAACCGGATGTGATCTTCTATGGGGAAATGCTTGAGCATGAAGTGATCCAAAAAGCCATTGACGAAAGCTCAAAGGCCGACCTGATAATCGTACTGGGATCTTCGCTGGTGGTCCAGCCGGCAGCTGCACTTCCATTCTACACTCTTGATAACGGTGGGGATCTTGTAATAGTGAATAATATGCCAACACCGCTTGATAATTATGCACGGAACAAGTATGATGATCTTGTGGAGTTTATCAATTATCTGGCTGAAAAAATGGGTCTCGATGTTTCAGAACATATATAAACAAATAAAACTTAAATGCTCGATAAATATATCGATCGCAAAAACGATGAGCATGAAAATAATACCGGAACATATAATCCAGGCTGAACCTCAAGCACATGGTCAGTTGCTACTATCCCTTGCGTTCATGTTCATGTTCCTGCTGTTCCCATTCGTCAGCTGGGAGATCCTTATCGGCCTGTTCTTCTTTTTGCTTTTAGCCATTAGATATCTTGAGGACAGACCTGGCACATTGGGAATGTTCGAACCAATGTTGAAGATAAGATCAACACAGTATCTGGTAGTTTCGATCTTTATTCTGCTTCTGGTAAGCTTTGTGCTGAACTTATTCTCTGCTACCTATCCGCTCTTTGTGATAGGACAGACGATCACCATATCGACCATGGGCCTAGGTGTTGCAACCATCGTTCGGTGCCACATGAAATCAAAGTATGCATCCCTTACAAAGAATAAATATCCTTCAAAAAAATACAAGGGTGACCCGAACAGCCTGAATCTCATACCTTCAAGCATCTCAATGCTTATCACTGGAATTATCGTTGCATCAATAGCCGGTGCATGGATAGTCTACTGGCAGGATCCGGGCATATCCTACAATCTGGTGTTCTTTGTAGCAGTAATAGGCTCAATAACAGCCGCACTTTTCGAATCCATACCTTCCAAGATAGATGAGAATATTTCCATCCCACTTGGTGCAGGAATGGCAATGTGGCTTTTCTTCTCGTTTGGGTATTCTGTTCCCCCGCAACAGATATTATTCGCTCTTCTGTTCGCATTGTTCTTAGGATACCTTGCTTATTATGCAAAGATAGCAGACATATCCGCATCCCTGAGCGCCACTCTGATCGGTGTTCTCATCATTGCATTCAGCAATATCTACTGGTTCGTATTACTGTTGACATTCTTCATACTTGGAGGCATGTTCACCAAGTACAAGTATAAATTAAAAGAATCACTTGGCATTGCCGAATCAAAGGGTGGTGTACGCACATATGAGAATGTTTTCAGCAACAGTACAGCAGCCCTTATATTAGCGATCGCATATGGCATCTACCCGCAACATGGTGAACTGATCATCTTTGCCTACCTTGGAACAGTAGCAACAGCTGCAGGAGATACTCTTGCCAGTGAGATAGGTACGACCTCGAACCAGAAACCGAGAATGATAACTACCCTGAAACCTGTCAGGACCGGTATCGATGGGGGTGTTACCCTGCTTGGAGAACTCTCCTCTATAGGCGGATCGGCTGTAATTGCTATACTGGCAGTGGCTTTCGGAATGGTTGACAATGTTACTGCAGCCCTTGTCATAACAATTGCAGGTGGATTCTTAGGCACGAATGTTGACAGTCTTCTGGGTGCTACACTCCAGAGTAGAGGATTGCTATCCAATAGCGGTGTCAATTTTGTAGCCACCTTCATAGGTGCTATTATATCTGCAGGACTCTATCTGCTGCTTTTTTGATTTGCAGATATTAATATAGAAATTAAACTTCAGCAAAACTATATTATCTTCGAAAACAATTTCCTATTATGAAAGTAAATGGTATTGCACGTGAAACGCTGGAGTTCATCCTGAGTGTCAGTAAGTCCATGGCCCCAAAAGAATTCGCCGGACTTTTACAGGTAGAGGACGGCGTGATCGCTGAGGTCCTTATACTTCCAGGTACCGAGTCCAGCGAGCAGAATGCTGTTATCAAGTTATTCATGATGCCAAACGTCTCATCCGTAGGATCGGTACATAGCCATCCCGGATCTAACATAACTCCTTCTAACGCCGACCTTCGGCTTTTTGGGAAAACAGGAAGCTATCACATCATTGTAGGTGCCCCTTATGATGAGAACAGCTGGCAATGCTATAATGGTGATGGGGAACCTATTGAACTTCCGGTACTTGATGTTGAACTTAAAGAACCGGACTTCATCTGATGCTGCAATATTACGTGATATTATTAAGGTTTGAAATTACTCATCCTGCAGCTTTTTGTGGATGAAACCACCCAGCCAGAAACCTACCATTCCAATGCTAAAGGCTATTGGTATAAGGATAAGCACCTTAAACCCAAGTGGAACCATCAATGGGAGTGCCACTGCTACGGAAGCCAGAACGAAAAAAATGTAGCCTGCATACTGTGCCTGTCTTCTGGAAATATCGCTCATTGACATAATAGTCGTCTTCTAATATACTGATAGTACTTAAATGAAACAGATACTATCGATCTTTATTCGTTAAAACTTATTAAAAAATATAGATTGGGATCAAAAAATTAATTAAAGCAGAATTATGCCCTGGTGATCTGGTTCTCAACAGGTATTGTAAAAGTGAACTTACTACCTTTTCCAACTTCACTATCTACCCAGACCTTGCCACCATGCATCTCAACATAATTTTTCACAAGAGCAAGACCAAGCCCTGTGCCATCATATTCCCTTGAGTTTGATGAATCCACCTGACTGAAAGGATTGAACAGTTTACCCTGGTCGTTTTGTGAGATACCTAAACCGGTGTCTTCTACAAAAACTGAAACCAGCTCATTAGATGTGTTCACACCTATTGTCACAGACCCTCCCTGATCGGTGAACTTAATAGCGTTACTTACAAGGTTATAGAGAATCTGCTTGAACTTCAATGCATCCGCCATTATAAGGGGGTTCCCGATATTTATGTTGCATTTCAGGTCAACGCCCTTCTTCTTTGCAAGAGGCATCATTGTCGCTTTTATTCCATTGATGGCATCGAGGATAACAAACTTTTCAGGGAAAAGCTCCATCTTACCAGCTTCGATCTTTGAAAGATCAAGAAGATCATTGATTATTCTCAAAAGATGTTGACCATTTATAACAACATTGGACAGATACTTTTTTTGTGTATCGTTCAAGGTACCAAAGTTTTCACTTGACAGTACATCCGAGAATCCGATGATCGAATTGAGAGGAGTTCTCAGTTCATGATTCATATTTGCAATAAATTCGGTCTTGGCCAGGTTAGCATCTTCAGCAGCAATTTTCGCATTCATAAGCACATCTTCAGCATTTCTGCGTTCAAGGCCAGCACCTATGATCAGAGATGCCAGAGAGAGAATGTTGATATCTTCTTCTTCCCACTCCCCTGTATTCAGAACATTGTCCAGACCAAGAAAACCTGTAAGTTCACCGTTCATATAAATAGGTAAAACTATCAGGGATCTTATACCCTGCATCTCAAGGATCTCTTTTTCTGCAGATGCTTCTTCTGTCAACGCTGAAACATCTTTAATGTGGATTGCTTCACCATTGTGGAGTTTGTCCATCCACCATGGAAACATATCGACCGTAAGGTCCTGAAGATTGCCTTTTTGTGGAGAAATGCCTTCCGGACAGTATTCATGAGTATTGCTCATTCTTGTTCCATCATTACTGAACCTGAAAATGTAACTTCTGCTGCATCCACATAGTTCACAGATCTTCTCAAGAGCGACGTTAATAGTCTGATCAATATTTTTAGGAGATATGAACATAGAAGAGATCGATGCCACGGTTTCTTCAATTTCGAGCTTTCGCTTGATAAGCAAGTTTGCCTTTTTGATGTCAGTGATATCCACAAACGAAGCCATCATACAAACCGGTTTCCCGAATTCATTAGATACCATGTTAGCTGATAAATTTACTAAAAATTCAGTATCATCTTTTTTTCTGGCAAGTAATTCTCCAATCCAACTACCTTCAAAGAATAGTGCCTTTTTTACTTCCTCTGCTTTACTTTCATCCTGCCAGAATTCTACAGAGAGTTTCCCAAGAACCTCTTTTTCATCACCATAACCCCATAATTCAAGGAAAGAATGATTAACATAGGTCAGATTCCCTTCAAGATCAGCAAGAGCAATAGCATTGATCGATGAATCGATAGCCTTTTCTTTTACTAAAAGTTCCTCTTTTGTTTCTTTAATTTTTGAAATATCTATAAAGCTCTCGATCAAGTATAGATGGTCGTCCTTCTTGATCTTCTTGACAGTCTTTAGAATCGGAATTGATTCGCCCTTATAGTTTAAAAGCACACATTCCGATCGATCTATAATTTGCCAGGGATGAAAAACAGGACATTGTCCGATCTCAGCAGGGCAGATATACTTGTGACACACGTTACCAATAATATCTTCTTTTGCCAGCCCGATCATCTTAGCAGCTGTTTCGTTTACATCAACTATAACATGATCTTTGTTATCAATGATCACAACACCTGATAATATTGAATCCAAAACAATATCAATGAGTTTTTCTTCTTCGTGTGTCGTATACATCTCTCCCATATTATTAGAGTGCATTATGATGATGAACCTGTTAAGTTATGTTATTACCTGCTATAAACTTTTTTATGATCTGTTTAATAAAATCGTAAAATGATTTTAGTAAATTTGTAGTTATGTTTATGTTAGAATAACTATATACTAACCATATAGAATTCTTAAAAATTATTTTGAGTGCCTGCTACTTAATGTCATGAGCTCATCCATTGGATCAATATCGAAATAGATATGTACTTTCAGATATGCTTTATTTATGTTCTATAGAAGAAAGTGTGAAATATTAATGATATCAGAGCTACTATCAGACATGGTGGACAAATTTACTTGTAAGACAACTTTATCTTAAACTTGAACTTGAAGCAAGAAGGTGTAATATATGGGATTGGGAAACTTTATCAGCAACCTGTTTGGGAAAGAAAAGGCAACTGCAAGCAACGAACCGGCAGTAGAGGAAATAAGTACGAACCTCTACGAGATCAATACAGCTGCATTCGAGAATGAGGTTGTAAACTCCGGTTTACCTGTTGTAGTGGATTGCTTTACAAAGACATGCCCACCATGCAGAAAAATGGCTCCTATATTTGAAAAGGTAGCCGCAGAATATGATGGAAAGATCAAGTTCGTAAAAATGAATCTCAAGAACTCACCTGAGATCGCAAAGCAGTTCAAGATCATAGGCGTACCAACCTTTTTGTTCTTCAGGAGTGGGGACATGGTGACGAACGTAGTTGGATTTGTCGAAGAAGATAAGCTGAAAGAGAAACTTGAAAGTCTTTTGGAATGATGCATTAAGAACCCCCGATTCAACGTGAGAATTATGAGCGAACGAAAAACTACAAAAGAAGATGTACATTCATGGACTTCCAGATATGCAGATAAAGCGGGATATATGCTTAACCCGGATGAAGAAATGAGGGAACTTGTTCTGGAAGGAATAGCAAAGAACAAGGACACTCACGGAAAGAACTATTGTCCCTGCAGGATAGTAACAGGTGATGAGATCGAAGACAAAAAGATAATTTGTCCCTGCATATACCATAAGGGTGAGATCGAAACCGATGGTTCCTGCCATTGTGATCTTTTCTTCAAAAAGGAAGATGAAGATACAGACGAAGATTAAAATTTAACATCTTTTTTATCTTTTACGGATATGACAATATTTATCAGGTGAACCTATGACAAATGCATTGGAGATATATCAGCTTCTCCCAAAAACGAACTGTAAGCAATGTGGGAAAGCCACATGCATGGCTTTTGGGGCTGCTCTTCTTTCAAGAGAAGTTACCATAGATGACTGCCCGCCCCTGAAAGAGGACAAGTTCAGGGAAAACTATGAGAAACTCTCGCAGATGATAACACCTTCAGGCGAGGCCTCGGAATCCGGGATGATCGTCCATACGGAAAAATGCATCGGATGCGGTAATTGTGTGGTCGCCTGCCCTGTAAATGTTGCAGAAGACCCTTATGGTGCAGGATCAGGAAAAGCTCCTACAAATGAAAATGTCATCCTGCGCGTTGAAGATGGTGTTGTGCGCCTCTCCAATGTTAACCAGTGCCGCCGTTTTGGAAAGAACAAGATAATGTGCAACGGCTGCATAGTGACATGTCCGACAAAAGCAATAGAGTTCGTCTGAAGAATGTGGTGAGATAAGTGGAACAGGAATATTACGTTTGTACAGGTTGTGCACTTCTTTGTGATGATATCGAAATAGAAGTAACTGATAATAAACTCTCAAAAGTGAACAACGCCTGCTTAAAAGGTGTGGCCCGCCTCAAAGAGTGTGCTAAACCCGCAGAGTGTAAAGTTGATGGAAGCAATGTCAACATAGATGACGCTATAAAGGAAGCATCAAGCATACTTAAAAATGCCCCCAATCCCCTGATATTCGGCATGGGCAATTCCACCACCGGTGCCCAGAAAAAAGCTATAGAGCTTGCAAAGAGGACAAATGCATACATTGACGATACATCCTCATTCTGTCAGGGACCTGTTATTGAGGCTATCCTTGGGGACAGGATTAGGACATGCACGCTGGATGAGGTGAAAGACTATGCTGATGTGATAGTCTATTGGGGTGCAGACCCTTCGAACTCACATCCACGTCATCTCTCAAAATACACATACTTCCCTCGCGGAAAGGAAAGGCAGCGTGGCTGGGAAGAGGACAGGACCGCTATATGCATCGATGTTAGAAAGTCTGATACTGCTATTATATGCGGGGATAAGTTCTACCAGATACCACCACAGGCAGATGAGGAACTGATCGATGCGCTTGTCAGTGCATTGTCAGGGAAAGTCCCAAAGGTCTCCTTTGGAATGGGGCCAAAGAAGATACTGGAACTTGCCAACCTATTAAAGAAAGCAAAGTTCGGTGTCGTCTGTGTAGGTCTTGGGTTAATCTATTCCCTTTCTGACATTGAACCTCTTGTCAAGTTGATGAACAAGCTCAACGATGTTTCTAATTTCCACCTTATACCAATGGTAGGCCAGTTCAATATGCGTGGATTTGACCACAACCTGCATGAGGAAACCGGATACATCAATCGTGCACGATTCCAGGAAAGTGGTGTTGAACATGGTCCGCAATGCTCTATCGTAGAGTTGCTTAGAACTAAAAATGTGGATGCAGCCCTTGTAATAGGCTCTGATCCAATGTCAAGCCTGCCGGGAAGTATTGCTAAAGAACTTCTTGACATCCCTGTGATAACGATCGACCCCTGCATGACAATGACGTCTAAAAAAGCAAAGGTAGCAATAGCTTCTGTTACCAGTGGTGCTGAATGTGGAGGCACTGCTATAAGAATGGATGGTGTTGAGGTCGAGTTCAAGCCGATGATACCTACTGACAGTTTAAGCGATGAAGAGATACTTAGCCGCATCATGGAGGCATTATAATGGGATTTGGCCAATTTCTTGCAGCTCCTGAATATGATCTAAAGATCATAACTTACAGGGATATATTCCAGAACACTGCCCTTGAGTCCTCAAGAGGCGGAGAGGAATACCTCAACCGTTCAGCAGTCATAAAGATAGATGTAAATGACATGAAGAAGATGGGATTCAAGGAGAAAAGTAACGTTATCCTGAAGAACAGCTTTGCAAGGGTCGTGGTTTCTGTTCAGCTATCCGAATATGAGGAAGCTCATGAAGGTATTGCCTACATGACCAACAGCCCATGGTCAAATGCACTTGTGTCCGCTGACGACGGTACAGGAGTACCAAAGTTCAAAATGATAACTGCAACGATCTCTGATGCAAAGGACGAGAAGATAACCACTTATGATATTTGATATCGAGACCTGATATTCAATGTTTGTCAGTAGTTTTGCCAGTGCTCATTAAGGATCATCAAAAAATATTTTGCCGAAAAGATCAGACAAGATCTTTCGGCTGCTTCTTTTCAGGAAGCACTGGTAAAGGCATTGTGTTTACAAGTATCGGGCTTTCTACTTCCTTGGCACGCTCAAGCAAAAGCTCCTTTCCTTTCTGAGTAAGTGCAAATAAAGGCACAGCAGTGCCTACCTGTGCCAGAGGTCTTATTGCATCCCTTATGTTCTTTGAAGCACAGGAAGTGACAATGTCGAGATGCTTGATGATCTCAAGAGCTTCTTCCCTGCCAAGACCTGTTGTATGCGCACCGATTATCATAAGCTCAAGGTCATTCTCTTCCTCGATCTCACGAAGGGTCCTTGCAGTAGCAGGGTCGACCACAGTAACTGCAATCCTCTTGAAGCCAAGATCACTGGCTTTCAGAACGCCGCCTACAGGATCAATAGTTGCATTTGAAGGATCGAGCACGATGCCACCCCTGTCCTCGATACCGTTGATGACTTTATCAATAGGCTCGGTCTCTACAAGACCTGATATCCTTGCACCCATTCCCTGAACAAGAGTTGGATTATTGCTAATTACAGTTCCGGCACCATCGCACACGGTTATTGTGGTATCCAGCAGGTCACGGTTCAGGCCGGTCATCATAACTTCAGAAGCACCGAAACCCACAAAGACGTCCATCTCAAGCTTACGGTCCTCAGTAAAAAGACCGAAATCCTTTATGCGAAACTCCATGTTCTCCTTTACAGCTTCGCAAGTAATTTCTTTGATACCTCTTGCTTTTTCAAAAAGAGGGCACCATTGGAGCTGTGGCTAACCAACTTCGACAACCTTTCCGTCCTCGACCACAACCCTTGTTTTTCCAAGGATCTCCATAACGTGTGGCATATTTGAACCTCTGGAAGAATATGAAGGGGTTAGATAGCTTCCCTTCTGTCAAAGACCCTCTTGGCCTTACCTGTGCTTCTGGGAATCGTACCCTTTTCCACAAGCTCAACGTTTGCCCTGATGCTCAGGACACTCTTGAGTTCGCCTTCTACAACCTTTTTTACTGTTGCAAGGTCCCCGATCTCACCGGTGAAAGCATCTTCATCAAGTTCTACCCTTACTGTGATCTCATCCAGCTTCTTCTTGTTCCTGTCAAGATAGATCTCGAACTGGTCTGTGATCTTCTCGATCCTGACAAGTACGTCCTCTATCTGGGATGGGAATACATTAATGCCTCTTACAATAAGCATATCATCTGCCCTTCCAAGGATCCTTGAGATACGATCAGTGGTACGTCCACAGGCACACTCACTTTTCAGGCGCCTGGCAATATCTCCGGTACGATACCTGATAACAGGTAGTGCTTCCTTTGTAAGGGAAGTAAGCACAATTTCTCCTTTCTCGCCTTCTGCAACCTCTTCGCCAGTCTCATCAAGGATCTCCACGATGTAGTGATCACTCCAGATGTGAAGACCATCCTGCTCCTGGCATTCAAATCCGATGCCTGGTCCCATCATTTCAGAAAGACCATAGGAATCGTATGCCTTAATATTAAAAGCAGATTCAAGTTCCTTTCTTGTACTGGAAGACCATGGCTCTGCACCGAAGCAGCCGACACGTAATGATAATTTGTCAACGATACCCATTTCCCTGACAGTTTCTGCAAGGTAAAGACCATAAGAAGGAGTACAGTGGATAGCAGTAACACCAAAGTCCTGCATCATCTCGATCTGGCGGACTGTATTTCCTGTTCCGCTTGGAACTGCCATGGCACCCAGCTTCTCAATGCCGTAGTGGAAGCCCAGACCACCCGTGAAAAGGCCGTAGTTAACAGCATTCTGGAAAGTATCATTTGCATCAAGCCCAACCATTGTGAAGTTACGTGCCATCATGTCTGCCCAGGTGTTGATGTCATTGGCAGTATATCCGACCACGGTAGGCTTACCGCTTGTACCGGAAGATGCATGGATACGGACAATGTCCTTCTTTGGAACAGCAAAAAGACCGAAAGGATAGTTGTCACGCAGGTCCGTTTTTCGGGTAGTTGGCAGTTTTTTAATGTCATCCACGGACTTGATGTCATCAGGAGTTATGCCCAAAGAATCGAACTTCTCCCTGTAGAAAGGAACATTATCATAGACTGCAGCAGCCGTTTTCTTTAAACGATTCAATTGCAGTTCCCGAAGTTCATTGTGCTCCATTGTTTCAAATTTTGGCTGCCAGTATTTCATGAGATGATCACCTTTTCAGGTGTCATTGAATTCAATCTTTAAATTATTTCCTATCAGCCCTTCGATAAAAAAGACGGGGACGAAAAAATACTGCTTTTACATTCTTGCTAAACGCTCACTGTAAGTTCATGATTTTATAATATAAGGCCATGAATTATATTTTTGTTTCCATAAACTTTATCTTATGAACATATACTCCTTTTTCGTGAACATTTATTATTTCTTTATTGAGGGAGCATGAGTAAAGCACATAACTTAACAGAGAATGATAGAATTTGTAGCGAAACTTTCGGCATAATAAAGGAGCTTTGGACCGACTTCATATATGGAGGGCATATTTTTGCATTTGGTGCAATCTGTGTTGCATTCATGTGCTCGATCCTGTTCGCTATCCCCGTAACATGGGATTTCCTGATCATAATCTACCTTATGTTCTACATAATCTACCTGTACGATTACTTTAATGGAACAGAAGATGACCAGAAAACAAATTCAACCCGTGCAGATTATTTCCGGAAAAATGATTCAAAGACAATAGCCTACATATTATATGGATCCATTATTTCTATAGCCTTTATCTACGTGCTTTATAGTGACATACCGAACATGCTGATAGGATTTGCCATCCTGATACTCGGACTGACATATCAGGCATATTTTAAGGGACTTACAAAAAAGATAACAGCATTCAAGAACATCTTTGTATCACTGGTATGGGCCATACTTGTGTATGTCATGTTCATGTACTACTCATACCCCATAACAACAGAAGCACTGGTCATCTCTGCTTTTGTATTCCTGAGAATGACAGGCATCCAGATACTTTTTGACATCAGGGATATCGAGGGCGACCAGAAGAAAGGACTACGCACATTACCTGCGATCTACGGATACAGGAAAGGCCTTATGACCCTCGTTGCCATCAATTTCATTACAGTCATACTACTTATTTACGAAACATACATTCGGGTCCTTCCGCCCACTGCATTGATGATCGTACCGGTAATGTTCTATTCCCAGAACTATCTGGAAAAGGTCAAAAGATCAAGAAAAGACCATAAAAGCTACCTCTTTGCAGCTGGGGAGCCATTTATCTGGTTCATTCTGATCTTTTCAGGTTCAATGTTCTTCCGCATGGTCCCTTACATATCAGAGATCACGAACATCTTGTGAGAAATTAAAGGCCTTAAAGACCTGCTGCATTTGATATAAATATCATTAGAGTTTATTTTTAACTGAAACTAATGAGCTATGAACTCTTCATTGCAGTAAGACATATTAAGTCAAAACGAAGGCAGACGTTACTATCCATCATAGCCATAGCCATAGCGGTTATGGTGCTTTCTGTTTCACAGGCCATCATGGTAGGATTTACAGATGAGCTCTATGACAAGACCATAGACCAGCTGCCTCATGTGACCATATCACCGGAAGAGGATGAGGAATACATACACCTCCATAACAATGTCCTGAAAGACATACTCAACATTGAAGGGGTGGTGGCTGCCTCCCCGTACCTGATAGGGACGGCGACCTTTAGTAATGACGAACTGAGCCAGAATGCTATATTGAAAGGGATAGATCCAGCCGAGGAAGACGCTGTTTCCTACCTGTCAGATGACATCGTTGAAGGCGACCTTTTTGGATTGGTGCATTCAAGGAACTCAATTATTCTCGGAGATGAATTTGCAGAAGACCTCGAAGTCGTACTGGGCGATAGTATTGATGTATCGTTTCCAAATGCAAAGACAATGTCCCTGAAAGTTGTCGGGATATATGATACAGGAACCCCATATGACACATCCCTTGCATACACTTCCCTCCAGACCTCACAGGAATTCTTTGATACAACTGATGTGATAAACGGAATGTCACTGAGGATAGAAGATATCCACCAGGACATGGTGATCGCAGAAATGATCAAGCAGAAAGGCTACAATGCACAGGGATGGACCGAGACGAACCCGGAGATACTGAGGACTATGGCAATAGAGACTGCAGAGAACTACATAATCTACGGCCTGTTACTACTGATAGCATCATTTGGTGTTGTGAGCACACTTAATATGATGGTCATGGGAAAGATGAGGGAAATCGGGATCATGATGGCAATGGGAGTTTCTCCTTCAAGCATACGGACGATTTTCCTTCTGGAAAGCGGACTGCTGGGACTGACCGGTGCGATCCTGGGGGCCTCTGCAGGGATTATAATTTCGTCCATGATAGGCGATATAGAGATTGGAAGTATGGGTGACACTTATGGCTTTACATCCATTCCGGTCATAGTAAGATTCATTGACGTCTTACTCGTAGTGATAGGAGTATTTATACTGAACATTGTGGCCGGACTATACCCTGCCAGGAAAGCAGCAAGTTTTGATCCGGTATATGCAATATCCAATCGATGAGATCGATTACTAGCCTATAGTCAGTAGCCTACGATCATTAACACACGATCATTACCCACAATCGTTAACTCATATAGTAAACAGATCACGATCAAAAGATAAGATACATCAAAATTTCAGCCAGCAAGATCAGTCATTCTCAATTGCTTCCACAGGATCTAGTTTCGAAGCACGTCTTGCAGGATAAACTCCTGCAATGAGGTTCAGGATAAAAGCAAACCCGGCAGCATAAACGAAATTGATGGCTTCTATTTTCATTGGCATTGTGGTCAGGCCAAGATACATCTCACTTGGGAGCTCAAGCTCATAAGCTCCAATTGCCACAGATGCCAGATATCCTATTATACAGCCCACTACCACACCGGATGCTCCAAGGAAAGCTGACTCAAAAAGGAATATCGAAGTTATGCTCTTTCTGGAAACACCCATTGCCTTAAGCATACCGATCTCTTTTTTCTTGTCCATCACTACTGTGATAAGGGTGTTAGCAATGCCAAAACCTGCGATCACATAGATAAGAGCATAGAATATCCAGACGAACACTTTCTGGGTGTTGAGCAGGTCGAGGATGTCCTTGTTGGCCTCGGTCCAGCTAACTGCATCAGCCCCGGTTTCTGCCTCAATTAAAACCGCTATATCTTCTGCCTGATAAGGGTCAAGCACTCTGACACCAATAGAGGTCACAACCCCGTTCTTTCGGAAGAGATCCTGCAGGGTCCCAAGCCTTGCATATGCGAGACTTTCATCACTGGCTGTTCCGGTGTTGACAATACCAACAACCTTGAAGGATCTTGTCGGAGAACCCGGATAAACAGCTTCGACGTTGTCCCCGATACCTACTTCGAGGTTCTCTGCAAGTTCGTCACCAAGGACAATACCATGTCCAGTAAGGGAAATATCTACAAAACTTCCTGCTACAATGTCGTCGCCTACACGCATCACACGCTCTTCAGCATGTGGTTCTATACCTTTGAGCAATACGCCTTCTGCATTGTCTTTATATTTCAAAGCCGCCTGACCTGAAAGATAAGGTGACACTGCAACAACCCCCTCTTTCTGTATGATGATATCCATCAGATAATTATACAAATGGAGATCCTCTTCAGCATCTGACTGCGGGCTGACAACAATATGTGGAGCGTTCTCAATGGTGATCTCGATAAGTTCCTCCTGAACTCCTGAGACCATTGACATGAGGACAACTATAGTAGCAACTGCCAGTGCAACGGCGAGAAGAGAGAATAGAGTATGCCGCCGGCGTGAATTGATATGACGCATTGCTATGCTTAACTCGAACACAAGAAATCTCCTGATACAGGTACTCTGCCTGCTATGGATATTAGATTATTTTCTCCGGCTTAATATTTGTTTGTATTGCTTGTATTTATTTTGAAACTGGGTTACCCACTTCATTTTTAGAATACAGGTCAGAATAAGATTATTTATTAATGGGAGTCAAGCAGACCACATATGAACCGGACATCAGCGGTCATAAGGGCACATATATTTATAGCTTTCAAATATTATTATAATGGGCAGGTGTTTCCGCAGATGAGCTGTGGAGATGACATGAGGGCTGCCCTTATAGAGGTAATCAGATGGATTTTATTGAAAAGCTTAAGGATAAACAAAAAGACCAGAGCGCTAAGAACTGGTTCGACCTTGGTGTGCAAACAAAAAGCCTGGATAAAAAAGTGCAGTACTTCACGAAATGCCTCTTGATAGAGCCGGAAAACGTGCAGGCATTGAGACTTCTGGCAGATACACAGGAAGAACTTGGTATGATAGATGCTGCTATGGGAAGCCGTGCAAGGGCAGATGACATCGAAGGCTCATCCAGTATGTTCAGCCAGGAACCCGGAAGCTATACAGAGAACAATGCATTTGGTTCTGATAGCTTCACTTCAGATACCATGGCTGTAGAAGAAGAGAATTTCGTGGAAGAATCCACATTCTCAGCACCTGAAAATAACAGGAATATGGGCTTTGGAACACCTGTGACCGAAACTGACCCGGGCAGCGAAATATCCAATTCGAACAAAGAGAAGTGGGCTATTTTTGAGATAGCAAAGGAAAATGAAGCTAAAAAAGAGGAAGAGAGCTTCAGCACAAGTGCAGCATCATTCTCTCAACAGGAAACGAATGTCGTTGTGGAAGAACTAAACGAAACTGAAGATCAGCCAGCTATTCCAACCACACCAGCCAGTGTCCCGGAAGAGAGTCCTACAAGAGCAAAACCGGAACCAGTTGTTGTTAAAAAGCAGACTGAGCAGAAGGTGGCTACTCCCGTGAGGGAACAGACCACACGCCAGCCAGCTGTACAAGCATCAGGAAGTAAAACTGCAGCAACATCTTCAAATTCAACTGCTGTTCCACAGGCAATGCCACAATGCAGTATTTCAGAGCCGATAGCTATAAAATTACCAATTATGGAGATCATTAAGTTCTGGATAGTAGGTGCCATTGTACTGATCATTGTAGGCATGATCATGAATTCCTTACTTGTATAATGACCAGGAGAGATTAATTCCCCAAAGATCAATAAGATCGGAAGGTATTCTGGTATTAAACGTAATAGAAAGCAGCGTAACTTTCAAAAAGAATTACTACCAAAAACTACCAATTTCTACTGAATTGGTAGTTTATTGTTGATCCTTTAACTTCTTAATAAAAAAGAAGTCTGGTAAAGCAGACCATTAGAAATAATGATCCATCTATTACCAGCGATTACCTTTTTTCCTTCTGCCTTTATCTCACTTTTTTGCTTTACCATATATCTCACTAATAATAGCCTGAAATTTTCTGGCACAGATATTCACAGGTCACTATCCCCGTAGCAACTGACCTCCATATAGACCGGATAGTGATCTGACACAGCAACTGTCATTTCTTCGGAAAGGCCATATTCAAGATCATACCTGAAAACACCATGCTCACCGCTAAAGTCAGAAGCATCAGTTAGCACTATCCTGTCGTAAGTATAATCAGTACTTTTAGTGGTAGTATCCCAGCTATCATCGATCAGCCAGAAGTGATCATCGAGGTCACTGGAAGAGTCCTCATCAAAGTAATTCCCGTCAGCGTTGAAATCACCCATAAGGACAAAATCCCCCTCATCAGGATAGGACAGTTTTGCATATTCAAGTACATCATCAAGAGCATTGATCTCCTCGGTAGCCTCATCGGGGTCTGTATGGATCACCCATAAGGACAGCATCATAATCACCATCTAAAGCTTTGAAATAGCTGATATATGGGCTGCCTGTGGAACGGATCGGTACCTTCAGGCTCAGGATATGTTTCAGGTGTGCCTGCAAGTGCAACAGCGGAGGTGTCATAGATATAAGCATATTGCTCCTTACTGGAAGTCCTTCCAAGGCGCTCACTTACAACATAATCGTATTGTGAACCATCACTGTTCACCAGATCCACAAGTGCAGGAAGTGCGGTCTGCGAGGAATCCCGAATCTCCTGAATGGCAATGATATCATAGGTGCGAACGATGTCTGCAAGCACCATCATGACATCAGATTTTGATGCCTTAGTAACACCGAACACCTGTATGTTGAAAGCGCCTATGCGAAGATCATCCATATCAGATGTTGAATCGTCAATTGCAGGTGTTCCTTTACCATCATCCACATCAGAGGGAGTGTTTTCCGCAGGTTCGTTTGGTTCGTTCAGTTCGGATTCTATCTTTTCTATAGCACCTGATACTTCTGCTGCAGCCGTAGATATCTTATCTACAGACCCTGCAAGGTCTCCCGTGGAACTCGTGCAACCGGACGATATCAGGAATATTGATAATAATAAAATTTGGATTGTCTTTTGTAACATCTCTATACCCCTTTTTAGAAGTATAGATTTTTGTTTTAATATTATATTGAAGTTATTAAATAATCAGAAAAGGGTTAATGACCTTGAGAAAACCTGTGAAATTGTGATAACAATTACAAGCTTTCCGGATATTCAGGTTCTGTTTCTTGACGTTTTGACATTTTATTTAATGCCTAACTAAAAAATGCAGGCGCAAATGCGATAAAATAAACAAGAATAAATATAAAAAATAAAACGGGGATTGATGGGATTTCTTTCCCATCTCGTTTTTATCAAAATCTCATTTTCGCAGGATCTTCTTTAAGCTTCGGTTATGATCTTTCCTTCCATATAAGGATGGAAAGTACAAATATAATCAAAAGTGCCCACTTCCGCGAAAGTAAAACTGAAACTTTCGCCTTTTGAAAGACTTCCTGAATCGAACTCTTCATCATTCGAAGTTGCTGTGTGTGCTGCTGAATCCATATTGATCCATGTAACAGTATCACCAACCGATATCTGAAGTTTAGTAGGTTTGAACTTAAAGTCCTCGATCAGCACTTCATGATCCTTTGACAAAGTTTCATCGACATTATTGGTGATGTCCATCTCATCTTCATCATCTTCTGCTGTGACTTCATCTGTATTTTCAGGTGTGGTTATGTCTGTTTCCTGTGCAGGTTGTTCGCTATCCTGTACACATCCTGCCATTATTATTGTTGTCAATAGAACGAACAATACCATTAATGCTCTCACTGGTAAGTCCCCCTTAGTTATTCCTAACTTGCCTAAATTTATGTTAGTATCAATAATATGCGTTTTCCTAAAAATAGCCCTGCGAAATTTATTAATAGTTCAGTTGATGATATTTTATTGGGAATTTGATCGAGTTGTAGCATTTTTGTTTTTTTGAATGCTTTCTATAATCGATTCGATATAATTATAGGTTAACGGGATGCAGATATGTTATCGAAGATACCAATAGACCTTTCTAAAGTAGCTGCTGAAGACATTAATAAAGAAATCCTCAGGACTGCAGTAATTGCTGAACTTGATGCTATCAGTCTGTATGAGCAAATGGCTTCTCTTACAGATAACAATGAGGTAAAACAGGTCCTTCTGGATGTTGCAAAAGAAGAAAAGACCCACGTAGGTGAATTCCAGACACTGTTACTGAAAGAAGATGACCAGTAGGACTATGAACTAAAGATGGGGAAAAAAGAAGTTGAAGAAAAGCTCGAAAAGTAAAGGAGGCTCCTGTGATGTTATCAGAAATACCTATTGATCTTGAAATAGTAAATAAGGAAGATATTAACAAGGAACTCATGAGACTTTCCATGATAGCCGAACTGGATGCTGTCAACCTTTATGAACAAATGGCTTCCCTAACCGACGATGAAGAGCTCAGAGCGATACTTCTTGATGTCGCAAGAGAAGAAATGATCCATGTGGCCATGTTTCAGACAGCACTGATGGAAGTGGATGATGAATATCTGAAGGTGCTTGCAGAATACTCCCTTGCAAGGGACTGATTTTTATCCTTAAGTATCGGTGAGAGAAGTTCATAGGATATATATCATCTTAAGATATCGATGAACTTTCTTTTCATCCAATTCTTCATTTCTATTCTTTTTTTCTTCTTTTCCCCAAAATGCTTTAATTACTTGCGATCCTTCCTGTCAAAAGATGCCCAAAAATAATATACTCTCCGTGTTGAAGTATGTTTCACGCATGAAAAAAGAGTTCATGCTATCGGAGATAAAGGACTACATAGAAGAAGAGATGTCGACACAGGACATCTATAAAGTCGTATCACCATTCTTATTCGATCTTAAGATCAATGCAACTCCCCGGGATGAAGATTTCAGGATGACCCGCGCTCTCAGTAAAGAAAAGCTGGAGCTTACAGTTGAAGAGCAGGGAAGAACCAGGTCATTCTTCAGGTCTCCTGTTGTATCACAACAACTCCAGAAGACCATTGAGCAGTACATCAAACATAAGACGACAAAGGACTGGGATGACCCTCTGGTTCTGGAAAAAATAAGAAAAGCGATAGTTGCCCAGAAGAATTCCTACTGGAAATCAGGAAAGTCCAAGAATATCTCTTATGAGAAAGGTTATAGCATCCTTGCCTATCTTGCTTATCAGTTTCCGGTCTATTTCGTACAGTTTGAACATATCCTCTACAGCATGGCACTTGATGGCATGTTGAAGACCAGGATGAAGATCCTTGACATAGGCACCGGTCCGGGAACAGTTCCTCTTGCTATCACTGACTTCTACAAGCGACTTGACGTGGCAGAAGCAGCTATCCATAGCGTTGAACTATATGACGAGAACATCGAGGCATATGATTCCATCGTACCGGAATATGCAAAGAACAAAGCAAGGGTATCCGTGGAAAAACCCATTAAGGCTAATATCGTGGACCTTAAGCCCGAGGATATTCCTGACAAGATCGACCTAATGGTATTTTCCAATGTTCTCAATGAGATCCGGGAGCTTACAATTGAGCAGAAGGCAGAGCTTGTCAAAAAACTGTCCGAGAAGCTCACAGACGATGGCAACATTCTTCTTATCGAACCTGCAGATAGGGTAAATTCAACCGAGTTCAGGAAGCTGACCCTTGCTCTTAAGCATCTTGGTCTTGGGATATATAGTCCATGTTCCTTTATCTGGTGCAGAGGCTGTAATCCTGACGAATGCTGGAGCTTTGAGCAGAAAGAGGATATAAAGCCACCTCTCCTTATGTCAAAGATTGCGGAATGCGAGGAGCCCTTCAGGTATCTTAACACTGATATCAAATATTCATATGCTATAATGAGAAAGGACAATTTGTCAAAAGTAAGCTACAAGGTACCACTAAAAGCGAAATTTGCCAGATTGTCAGATATGAAAAAGTATGTTGACAAGCGCATCAATGTTGTTTGTTCCCTTATGTCAGGAGATCTTGGTGATAATAAATACTCCGTCTATAAGGTATGTGATGGAACTTCAAAAAAACAGGTATATGCTGTATTACCTTCACATAATGTCGTTTATGAAAATGCGCTTCTCAAAGAGGAAGGTTATGGAAATGTTCTTGAGCTGTACAATGTTCTTGTTAAGTACAACGAAGCTAAAGATGCATACAACCTGCTTTTGAGCAAACAAAGTATTGTTAAAAAGGTGGAGTAATATTTCCACCAGTTTTTTCTATTCTTCTCTTCATTTTCAGTTTTGTCTTTTTTCTGATCGTTTCTCTTTTTGACAAAATATTATCGGGAATTTTACATTTTATATTTTACATTTTTATGCTATTCTATATGGTACTAAAAGAAAACTTAAATAACATTGAATTATAACAATATACATTGATTTGTGTTTTTCAATAAACCACAATTCATTTTATGGGGGGTTAATCGTATTTCATACGAAGATACAATGGACAAGGTAATTGTGGAGCTAGATTCCACAAAAGGCATTGAGCAAATACTATTTCTGAATGCTGTAGACCGAATGAATATTATTAAACTTGAAAAGAAGGACGAAAGGGTCAAATCAGTTCTTTTCGGTAAAAAGAAGAACCTGGGGGTAAAACAGGTCCTTGATTGCGATGTGATGATAGCGTTCATGACGAACAAAGACTTTGAATGGCCAGCGAACAATATCAAGCTGATGCATGGTGATCAGATCATAGGTGGGGACGTAACTGATCCTGTCAAGCTTCAGGAGTATCAGGAACATTCAGGTTACTGTGTTCTTGGAAATATCGTAATAGAACTTGATAAGTTTGTAAAAATTAAATCCTGTGCTGATTCTGTCTGTATGGTCGTCAATCCAAAACCATTCCCTTACATAGAACATATTCCCGGGATCTCCGATGCTCTTATGGCTTCACCTTCCAGGTTTGCGGATGAATACATAAGATCAAGAGCACAGATTAGCGACAAAAAGCATTGTGTTGGTTCTTTCCTTCTGGGATTCAATATCAAAAACCACATCTGTGCAACCCAGGCCGAGTGTGCTTCTGCTAAGAGTATTGTTTATTGATCAATAGCTGATAAAAGGGTGGATGGATGTGATTTAACTTCCTTTGACACATCCATTATTCTTATTTTCTGCTATTTCTTCCGCTTCTTTTCCGTCAAGTAATTAATTACTATTACGCTTTATTCTTCATTTGGTACAACTATACGAAATCCATTCAATTCTTCTACAGTTGCAGAAACACCGTATACCTGTTCAATAGTCTCAGGCACAACTATCTCGTGTCCCCCATGAGCGAAGATGTTTCCATCCTTCAGAAAAATATACCTGTCAGCAAATCGGAGTGCAAGATTAATGTCATGCATTGTTATGACGGCAGACACTCTGTTATCTTTCACAACCTGCCTGACAGTACGCAGTATCTCCAGCTGTTTCTTAAGGTCAAGACTGCTGGTTGGCTCATCAAGCAACAACAGCTTTGGTTCCTGGACGAGGGCTCTTGCTATTGCAACCCTTTGAAGTTCTCCGCCACTCATTTCATTGATGTACCTGAGTGCAAGTTTATCAAGTTCCAGCTTCATAATGATGGACTCGACGATCTTGTGATCTTTTTCTTTAATGTTCCAGCCAATATGCGGTTTCCTTCCAAGCAGGATGGCATCATAGGCAGTTAGCTTTCCGGCTTCAGAACGTTGTGGAACGTAACCGATTCTCTTTGCGACCTCATGCTTTTCAAGGGAAAGGACCTCCTCACCATCAACAAAAATAGTTCCTGTGGCAGGCGGATGTATAGTGTTGATGCATCTGAGAAGTGTCGATTTTCCAACACCGTTAGGACCAAGGATAGCAAGGACCTCTCCGGGTTTTAGACCGAAGTGGATCTGTTCGAGTACTTTTCTGGTCTTATAGTTAAACCCAAGCCCTTCTACGTTCAACATTAGTGCTGATACCCCCTGATAAGCAAGTAAAGGAATAGCGGAGCACCCATAAAAGCGGTCAGTATAGCTACCGGGAGTTCGTGGGGTGCGAGCATAAGACGTGCAGCGGTATCTGCACTAAGTAATAGCAGGCCACCTGTAAGGCAGGATGCTGGCAGGAGGAATCTTTGTTCATCACCTACGAACTTGCGTGCAATATGCGGACAGACCAGTCCGACAAAGCCAATGACACCCAGGAAAGCCACGACAAAAGCGGTCATCAGGGATGCGACCAACATACCCCAAAGACGAACTTTTTCGACATTAACACCAAGCCCTTTAGCTGTTTCATCTCCTGCGTCTATCGCATTGTAGTTCCAGCGGTTGAGCAGGAAATAGACCATTGAAGGTATCGTTACGGCTGTTAGTATTCCAAGATCTCCCCAATCGGCCCGACCAACGTCCCCGAAGGTCCAGAAAACAACCGCTGCAAGCTGAACATCATCTGCAAAATACTGAAGGAACATTGTACCTGCAGTAAAAAGTGATGCCAGTGCAACTCCTGTGAGGATCATAACTTCCGGGGAAGCACTCCTGTATCTTGCGATAGCTATCAGGATGAATGTAGCTATCATAGAGAAACAGAAAGCAACCGCCGTTGTCATATAGGGATTGTTAAGCATGACCGCATCTGCTCCTGTGCTTCGCATACTGCCGCTGCCAAGAACGATCACTGAGAATGCTGCACCGAATGCGGCAGCATGTGATATCCCCAGTGTGTAAGGCGACCCAAGCGGGTTTCGCAGGATGGACTGGAGTGCTACACCTGCAACCGATAGTCCTATGCCTGAAACGATGGCTGTCAGTGCTCTAGGAAGGCGTATATTCCATATGATGGTGGAAACATTTCCAACATCGTAGCCGAACAGTGCAGCCATAACATTTGTGAAAGAAATATTTGCAGCACCTACGGCTATGGAATAGATGAGTAACAGGAACAGAAGGATCGATGAGATGATCATGAAGGAGATCTTCTTTCTGATGTAACCTGTATAGGCCAAAGGAAGTGTATCTTCCTTTAGCTCATCCATTTTACCTTCTATAAATTCCATATTTTCCTCCGATATTCTTCAGGCTCAATCCACTCTTTATTCATCAAGTTCGATCTGGCCGAATCCGGCACTGAATCCGGATCTCAGGTTTTCATAAGCTGGTTCCCCAAGGAGGAATACATAGATCTCATCTGCCTTGTCGGAAGGTTCGATGTCCTGGAACCTTTCAGGATAGATAACTTCTCCTGAGTAGTAAGCTGCAGCAAGGACTGAACCATGGTTTGTGGTGTACCAGTTGTAAGGTAGCACTCCATAGACGTTCCCGTTCTTTACAGCTGTCAAGGATGTATAGGCAGGATCAGTTTTCAGCTCATCTACTGCTGAAGGTGTTGTCTGGTATGTTGAAAGGTCAACAAAAATGATCTCCGGATCCCATTCAATGATAGCTTCCTTTGACACATCAGCATGTTCGGTCCCAAGTGAAGCTGCTACATTCTTTGCATTGATCAGGGCAAATGGCGGGTAAGAGGGTTCTGTTGACTGGAATCCGTGTGGACCTCGGTATGCTATACCGCCAACATAGACCGATATCTTTTCGTCTTCAGGAATATCCGATGTCCGGGACTCGAGGTCCTCAATGGTCATATCGAAAAACCCAATAACCTCTTCAGCTCTCTCTTCCTTCCCCATTACTTCTGCCATGATACGCAGTGACCGGTACATATCATTGCGATAGGCCCCAAGGTCTCCATAATTAAGGGCTACAACAGGGATCCCTGTCTTTGCCTGGAGTTTATCTGCATCATCAGCTGACTGGACGTATGTCCAGAAGATCACATCCGGATCAACAGTAACGATCTTTTCTGGGTCAGTATTTCCCCTGTATTCACCGATCAGGGGCATATTCTGGAATTGAGGATTAGCAATAGCATAGGGTCTTCTATTCTCATCTTTTCTCAATTCAATGTCTTCCACACCAACAACTGCATCCTGTGCATTAAGATAGCAAATATATCTTAATGCCCCTGGTCCCTGACAGACGATCCTTTCAGGATTAACGGGAACCGTTACTTCCCTGCCAAGTCCATCGGTAATGGTCTGCACTTCTATATTGTCTTCTGTTGACTGCCCGGAACTCGAAAGGCAACCTGCACCGATGCAGGACAGTATTAGTACGAGGATAATTAGTATTCCACTATATGTTTTGAATTTCATTTTGTTAACACCACTGATATGATGTTACAAATGATCTTCATACACAGAACCCGAAGTTTTAGGTTTATTTCCCGGTATGGTTAAGTTTTTTCTTCTTTTAAGGTTCTATTGGCATGATCATCTGTAACAATTTAATGCTATGTTATAATCTATTTAACTTATCTATTAATACTAATTTTAATTTTTGTAATAATAAATAGCATACAACTTAAACTTTATGTTAATAGTGTTAACAAAGAAAAATTTATTAAATGAAGAGGTCCTTAACTCTATTGATCCAAAGAGCATTACTCAATCGCATACTTTTTAAAATACTATGCCTTTTACTAATTAATGGACCTTATCGGGTATTTTATCTATTCTTTTATCACTTTATTTATTATTGTAAGCCCTATTACCGGAGTAATTACTTTTATAACGCTGACCAATGGCCTCACTCTAGATGCAAAGAACGTGATCGCAAAGAAATCTGTTTTGTTGGCATTTGTTATTGCCATATTCTTCATTTTCACGGGAAACATTATTCTTGATATTCTTGGGATCAGTCTTGATTCACTGAAAGTTGCAGGTGGACTGTTACTTTTCACGATAGCTTTTGATATGATGCAGGCCAAGATTTCAAGAGAAAGCATTACTGATAAAGAGATAGATGCATCCGCGGATCGTGAAGATATCTGGATCTTCCCCATCGCAATGCCTATTCTAACAGGTCCTGCTACCATTACAACCGTTATAATTCTTACAGAAACTGCTGAAGTGGTTCAGCAAAAGTTTCTGATAATACTCGCAACAGTACTGACCTATTCAATAGCCATGGTAACATTTCTCTTTTCGAGGAGAATACACAAAAAAATGGGATATAATGGAATGCTGGTACTTACCAGGTTATTCGGTCTGTTCTTGGGTGCGATCTCAGTAACTATGATTGCCAGTGGTATCTGGGGAATTTATCTGGGCATGATCACATTGCCAACTTGAATCCAGTTTTAATAATTCTTTAGATCCATTTCAGTTTTCTGAAATAAGCAAGCATCACAAGAGCTACAGTTATCATTAGTGCCCAGATCACAGGATATCCCAAATGCCATTTCAGCTCTGGCATATATTCAAAGTTCATTCCATATATTCCTGCAATAAAAGTGAGGGGAATAAAGATGGTCGCTATGATAGTAAGTACTTTCATTATCTCGTTCATTTTGTTGCTTGCAGTCGAAAGGTAAAGGTCGAGCATCGTGGAGAGGATGTCCCTGTATGATTCAATTGTATCCATTACCTGAATTATATGATCATAGACGTCTTTTAGGAAAATTGATGTTGACTCTTTAATAAAAAATGACTCTTCCCTTTGTAAACTGCTAACAACTTCCCTTGAAGGCCAGATGAATTTTCTTAAAAAGATCAGTTCTTTCTTTAGGTGATGGATGTCCTCAAGCGTTTTTGGTGTAGGTTTATCTAATAGCTCGTCATCAAGTGCGTCGATATTTTCACCTATTTTTTCAAGCATAACAAAATAGTTGTCAACTATAGAATCCAGAAGTGCATAAGCCAAATAATCAGGACCTTGTTTTCGAATACGGCCCTTTGAGGACCTTAATCGATCTCTTACCGGATCGAAAGTATCCTCGATAACTTCCTGGTACGAAATAACAAAATTAGAGCCGAGGATAATACTTACCTGTTCAGCTATAAGTTCTTCTTTGTCCTTATCATATTGTAGCATCTTCAGAACTATGTAGATATAGGAATCGAAGAATTCTACTTTAGGTCGTTGATCAGTATGGACGATGTCTTCAAGTACAAGGGAGTGTATTCCAAAGTGAATACCTATCTTTTCGATCAGGTCGACCTGATGTACTCCGTGAATATTGATCCAGGAAACGTTTTCACTATCTTTAAATGGATATACTTCCTCGATATTTTCTGCTACCAGTTCCTGGAAATTATCTACATTGTAATCAATAACAGTTATTTTGGGCTCTGTTAGATGCTTTTTCCCAATATGAATAAGTGTTCCGGGAGCAACACCTACTTTTCTGGAACCCACATGAACCATTTTACCCATTATATCCCCTTGATATCATTTATTCTTTTAATATTATTTATCCCTGTTCTCAGCTATTGCTGTTGTTGTCGGCCTGATCGCAGGTGTCTATCCTGTGAATAAAGCTTCAAAGCTTGATCCTGTGGAGTCCTTGAGAAAGAGCTGATCTGGAATGGATGATAGAATGACCAACTGGCGGATTGACTGAATTCATTTTCAGGATCATTTCTTTTTAGTGCATCCCGCTACTTAAGTTAAGCCCGATTACACCTATGATGATAAGGGCAATAGACCCTACTTTAAGGGCAGTCAGTGTTTCATCAAAGTAGAAGATGCCGATCGCAGTAATGCTCAATGTACCGATCCCTGACCAGATCGCATATGCAAGGCTGACCTCAAGCCGTTTGAGGGCTAATGTGAAGAGAGTGAAACTTATTCCATAGAACACAAAGATCAGTATAGAAGGAAGTGTTTTGGTAAAACCTTCTGATAGTTTCATGCAGGTAGTACCCATAACTTCGAAAAGTATGGCTGCAAAAAGAAATACATAACTCAATCAGATCACTCTCCTTATCTGTCAGAACCTTTTGTTTTCTAATAAGAGAACAATATAACTTTTAAATCTTATGTTAGATGAAGTTTCATTTTGGTTTCATTTTTTGATGTTATGAAGCTTACCTTTTGGAAATATGGTCTATTTTAGTTAGTTTTTTGTATCTGGCTGTCTTAAATAAATATGAGGTACTAAAATGGCTAAAACATCACTTTCTGCAGGCGAGAAAGCCCCACAACTCTGTTTACCGGATCCTGAAGGCAATGATGTATCTTTAGAGGATCTTAAAGGAAAATGGGTAGTTCTTTATTTCTATCCACGTGATAACACATCAGGATGCAGTATAGAAGCCATGGAATTTACGAAACTCAAGGGTGATTTTGAGAAAGAAGGTGCTTTCATACTTGGTGTCAGTAAGGACAGCCAGAAATCACACCAAAGGTTCATTGAGAAGAAAGATCTGGGCATTACTCTCCTTTCAGATGAGAGCACTGAGTTGCAGCAGAGTTATGATGTGTGGCATTTGAAGAAGATGGCAGGCAAGGAATACATGGGTACTGTTAGGACAACCTTCCTTATTGATCCTGAAGGCAACATCGCGAAAGTATGGGATAAGGTCAAGGCCAAAGGACATGCCATGGCCGTACTTGAGGAACTGAAGAAGATCAAGGAAGAATAAATCGTTCTTATTCTTCTTTTTTACTTTGTTTTTCTTTTTATATCTTTTATACTCAGCCCCCTTCCTGCACTTTCTTTTCAAAAGAAAGCATCCTGAAGGACAGCAGAAATACTGCGTAAATAATTGCTGCAGCTATTATGAACGACAAGCCTCCAAGTATTTCATAGAGGAAACCTCCCAAGATAAGTCCTGCAATACTGGCCAGGCTTGAAAAACTGCTGGCAAAACCCTGTACCGCACCCTGTTGGTCTTTACCCGTAAGTTTTGAGATCATGGAAAGGACCGAAGGCCACATGATCCCGTTTCCAAGTGCAAAGAAAACAGCTGCAAGATATGTAAGAGCAACGTTTCCGGGAACAAGTAGAATGAAATTTGTACCAAGTACAACACTTCCGAATATGGTCAGGTAAGCATCTGAATACCTCTTTACCGCCTCGCTAAGTATTGGGCCCTGTACTATTATCATCATTATTCCAAGTACTGAGAAATAGATCCCTAGATCAGCAACGGACCACTGAAGTGAACGGATGGCATGAAGTGTGAATGTTGTATAGAATATATTGAAACCAAGAAATATCAGGAAATATAGCAGCAACATATATGGTATGTTCTTTATCCCAACCACTTCCCTGAAGCCGATCTTCTCTGCTTTCCTTATGGTGCATTGCCTTGATTCCGGCAGATACAGAACTATTACAACAGTTCCCACCAGGGATATGAGGGCAGCAGCAAGTACGGGGATGAGTTCCCTATAGATCGTTATGCTAAGCAGGCCTGCAAGTGCCGGTCCTATTATGAATCCAAGATTCGTAGAAATAGACATTTTCCCAAAGTTCTTATTGCGGTCCTTTTCTTCAGTTATGTCTGCAAGGTAAGCATTTGCTACGGCTACATTTCCCCCCGTAAGCCCATCAAAGCTTCTTGCTATGAAAAGGATGAGAAGTGGTATTGTGATAACAAATGTCCCGAAGAACGCGGAATCTACGTTAACAAGGGCTTTTACGGGGGTAAAAAATGCAAGCAGGAATATGATCCAGGAAAACAATGTTCCTGCCTGGGTTATGAACAGGATCTTTTTTCTTCCGTGAATATCAGACCATCTTCCAAGTATGGGTGCTCCTATTAGCTGGAATGCCGGATACATGGCACCGATGAATCCGTAAACTATGGCATTTCCTCCAAATCTCTCTACCAGAAAAACAAGGAATGGGATTACTATTCCAAAACCAAGGGTATTGATGAAGTTGATGAGCAGTAAAGGAAAAAGTCTTGGTTTTTTTGGTTCATAGCCATTCTGGTCCATCTATACATATTTTCTGTTTATATCTATTTATAGGATCATGTTCCATGCAGGAATTGAGTTCAGAATTACTTTTATGGATATTTAATGATTGCAGTTACCCCAATTTTCATTGACGTTTTGTTTCCCTTTTTATTGAACCTTTTTAATCAATTTTAGTTGATTAAATGTTAAATATAATTTTTAAAAACAGTTATATACCATCAACGGACTATTTATTATTATCAAATAAAACTCAAAATGAGGTGTTGTCATGGCATGTTGGGAATATGATATTAAGTCTGTTCGAATGGGTGAAGTTGGTGAGACAAAAGAAGATCTTAATCAGATGGGTCTTGATGGCTGGGAATTAGTCAAGTTTGTTGGTCAAGTAGATGAGGAAGGTATGTCTACTGCATTTTTCAAGCGTGTTTTAGATGGAGCTAACATCTAAGCTTCATCTTATACCTCCATTTTCCATTTGTCTCCTTCTACCATTTCTTCTGCATCCCTGCAAATACAGAATTTGCAGAGAGCACACTCCACATCATTCTGTTTGTCTTTCACAGGGCAATAGTATATTCCATCCTTTTCCAGGACCTGATCTCCTCCTGGAAAGACCATTCCTATTGGATGGATCGGTTTTTTGACGATGAATACAAGATAGGGAGCTGTAAGATTTACTAACTTATTGAAATACTCCTGATTCAGATCTTCTGAAACACCCATTTGGTCGAGCCTTTTCATAAGATCATCATATTCTTCTGCATCAATGGCCTCATTCTTTTCAGGCTGCTTTGAATTGCTGATCTCTGTAAAGATGGTATACAGATAGTTGAAAAGCTCAGTTGAATATGTTTCCCTGTACTTTTTAGGCAAACCGGAAGCTGATCTGACCATGAAGGCCCTTGCTTTCATAAGATCTGATGTGGACATGCTTCGTGCAGCTTTGTGAAGCGAGCCAAGAAGATCTTCAGTGTTCATAAGAGGTATTGTGTCTTTCTTTCATTTAAAAATTTGTCAGATTTCATGATTTTATGTCTAATTGCCTTCATTTAACGGTATTTCCCCCTTACAAAACATTTATATAACAACAGTTCGCATATACACGAACGTTACTATTGGATCATATTATTGCTTAACTAATTTATTTACTACTTAATCACCTACATTTTTTCTTTTCTTGTTTGAATCGACCTTGAAACACAAAAAATGATGGAGGCAGACCATGACAGAAAAAGAACGCAAAGATGATGGTTCAGTTCCTCTTCCGATGAAGGAACTGGAAGAAATTGTCAGATCCCTTATTGAGCGTATCATGGATGATATGGCTGAAGAGGGATTCGAAAAACCTGCATTTTATGGTTTTTCCGTAGTCTACAATGAAGCTGATAACTCTGAGGAGCAGCACTTTTCCACCATAAAATTAGGTGATAATAGCTTCTTCTATGTTTCAAAGAAGGATGCAGTCGTAGAGTGCACCGAGGTCGATGATAAACTATACGTTACAGTTGATACCGGAGTTGAGGTCGATGACGTATCATATAGTGCATCAGGTTCTGAACTTGAACTTCAGTTCGAGACTAAAGAACAGGTCTTTACCCAGCATGTTGAACTGGAACCAAAGGTTGATCCTAAAAGCTCAAAAATGACCTGCAAAAATGGAATAGTCGAGATCGTATTCCAAATACTCGATGAATGATCATCGTAACTGTACACGACCTCCTCTCTTTTTATGGCACTTTTAATTCTTCATTTATCTTATTTTGTCTTCTTTCTTAGAATAGCAAAAGCTATAGCCACGGAAAGAAGTGCAATGGTTGGACTTAAGGGGCTATCCTGCTCATCCTCCGGAGGCTCAAGAACTACGCCTTCAGGGAGATAAAGTTCTGTTTCGGGATGGAATGCATACCATGCGAACCAGAAGTCCCTTTCTTTGACTATTTCTTCCCCGGTATCCTGGTTGGTTATGGTGACAATTCCCACTTCGTCCCTTTCTACCAGGATATCAACACCATCGACAGTGTCTTCGATGGTCCCGAGTTCGATGAGTTCATCCTCACGGTAAGCCTTGAACATACCGTCCAGTTCTATACCGAAGACCACGGTCTTTGGATGGATCGTAGTATCGCTGTTCTCTACCGGGAACAATAATATGCTGTTCTCGTAGTAGTTACCATAAGGGTCATTTCCATAAGGCCTGCTGAATCCGGTATTCTGAGAAAGCACTTCTGAGTCCGGATGTGCAACCTTCCAGTCTCTCCAGACGACGGTCTCAATGGAGATCGCATTAAGCTCCATGCCTGTAAGTTCTCCTACTATCGCCTGTCCTCCGATCTGTGTCCAGTATGAATTAGTTTTCCTGTCGTACATCACAAGGTTCGAATTATAGAGTTTACCTGATGTCCCGAACTCAACCTCTTCTCCGTCTATCGTTCTTTCATAAGCGATACCTGAACCACACAGGGGGCAATATGTAATGAGGATTGGCTCGCCATTGATGTGATCATTAACGATCTCATGCCATACCATGATCTGCAAGGGGTAGACCCTCTTTGTCTCATTATAGACAAGGGCCAGCACAAGTTCATTGTCCTCGATCCAACTGTCAGCTTCCTCTACGGTAACGTATTCAGGATCATCTAGTGATGGTATCCCGTCCATAGGAGGTCCGCCTGAGACGATATCATTGGGGTCTACAATATACCTGACACCCATTTCCGTAAGCTTTATCCCAAACTCTTCTTCCATCTCGGTCAGTTCAGGAAGTTTCTCTATACCACCATTAGCTGCTTCCTCGGCAGATGCAGGGATGCATGCCATGAAGGCAGCTAGCAGAATCGTTATCGATACTAACAATACCTTATATTTTATTTTCACATCAATCTCTCCACTACCCTGAATACGAATATAAGATAATACAACGATATTACGAGCATTATTATGCCTGCAGACAGGTTGATCTTCCTCTTGTACTTGATAAGGAATCTAATGATGCTTTTGCTTTTTGCAGTTGATATCGCTGAAAAGACCAGTAACGGGAAACTTATTCCTATTCCAAAGGCTACAAAGTTCAGGAAATTTCCAACAAAACCCATGCTGGTAAGTGATTTAGCAAAAAGGGCTGCAATAAATGCCGGGTTACATGGTACAACGATAGCCCCGAAAAAAAATCCATAAAGGAATGCAGTTATCAAAGGATTCCTATCTCCTCCAATGTTCGTGCGTGGCAGGAACTTTCCAATATCATAGTCTATTATCAGTAACAGGCTGATGATAAAAAGTATTCCGAAAGCAATAGGGGAAATTATCCCTACAACCTTTGTCAGTGATACCTGAAGCAGGGTTGTGAATATGAAGCCCAGTAAGGACATGAAAAGGATCACACCTGCACTTATGATCAGGCCAAAGATCAAAGGCAATCTCTGGTTCTTCTCTTCACCTGAAAGCTGGTTTGAAAGATATGCCAGGAATGCAGGATACAATGGCAGTACACATACAGCTGTAAGGGGAGTTAGTAGGCCCAGTGTAAATGAAAGGAACAGGTCTGCTAAAAAGGCCGGGACAAGTGCCATTCAGCACCCCTCCATGACCTCATCATTTAGTTCCTCTGCAGATTTGAGCCCTCTGCCTAATAATCTTGCATCTCCATCCTCACAGATTAGTATAACCGGTGCAATTGGTGCATTTACGACCTCTACACCAAATTCATCGATCAGGTCTTCTGTCATTTCTGTAGGTGCAACTGCAAAATACCAGTCAAGATCATTTCTCTGGACATGATCAAGCACAGCTTCAATATCTTCGTTTGGATCGGTGTCAAGAGAGACATGAGTGATCGTCTCACCTTCTGTCAGAATGAGCTTTTTCATTTCTTTTTGCTGCTGAAGGCAGGTCGGACACCATACTGCAAAACTTTCAACAAGTACAGGTCCTTCAAAGTCACTTATCCTGAATACCTCCCCGGTCCTGACATCGGTAAGTTCCACATCTCTCCAATCAACAGATTCCGTCTGTTCATTATCAGTTGTAGTCTCACTTTCGACACAACCAGACAACATGACAAAAAATAATATCAGTACAACTGAAGCTAACACTATGTTCTTTTTAGTATGCATTTAAAGCCCCCATTAATTATGGGGTTTATCTTCAAATAAGTGTTTTGTATTCCGAACTTAACGAGAGAGTTGTTTTGCTTATCCCTTAGCCTTGAGCAATTGCATCATCTTTTCCGGATCGGTGGTAGGTTCTTTACAGCTTAAGTCCTTGCATACGTAAGCTGTTGCCTTTCCATCTTTCATAATAAGGTTCTCAGTGTACTCCGCGATCCGGGTGATGGCATTCCCTTCATTTCCTGGTGCTTTGAACATCACGACCTTATTAGGCAGGTACTCCTTATGAAGATGTGATAGCATCAATTTTGTATCCTCTGAATTAAGGTCGCCTGCGATCACAACTTCACTTGAGGGTCCCAGAATAAAGTTCACGCCAGATAGGAACTGGGTGTATCCTATAGGTATGGTTGAAACAGTTCCGGAGAAGGTCTTCATGATCTCGTAGGCCTTTTTCTCAAGTTCCGTGTTCCCCGTCATTCTACCAAGGCGGATCAGGTTAGAAAAAGCAACTGAGTTACCGCTTGGGATCGCACCGTCATAAACTTCCTTCTTCCTGAAAAGAAGACTTTCCGAAGTATTGGCTGTCTGATAGAAGCCACCATTTTCAATATCCCAGTAATTATCCAGCAGGTATTCGTTGAGTTTTAATGCCGTATTGAGGTATGATGTTTCAAAAGTGGCTTCATATAGCTCTATCAGTCCCCATATTAAGAATGCATGGTCTTCCAGGAATGCTGGTGTTTCTGTTCTTTCGCTGCACAGGTGGGAAAGACTGCCTGTTCTCATATATGTACTGGTAAGGATAAAGTCTGCACATCTTTTTGCCAGGTTTTCGTATCTCTTTTCTCCAAGTGCTCTTGAAGCGATGGCCAGTGAAGCTATCATCAGTCCGTTCCAGTCAGTGAGTATTTTATCATCTTTTGAAGGATGGACTCTTTTCTCACGTACTTCAAAGAGCTTCTGCCTGCTTTTCTCAATGGAATTTTCAAGTTCTTCGATATCTATATTGTGTTTATGTGCGATCTCATCAGGACTGGCTTTTATGTGCAATATGTTCTTTCCGGTTGGTCTGCGAGTGCTTTCATCAAGGAAATTGCCGCTTTTTTCCATGTTGAAATGATCTATGAATAACTCTGCATTAGCTTCTTCAAGAATCTCTCTGATCTCGTTAGTATCCCAAACGTAGAACTTACCCTCAACACCCTCGCTGTCGGCATCTTCAGCACAATAGAATCCACCTTTCGGGGATGCCATATCTCTTTCGATATACTCGAATATCTCTCTGATCGTTCCTGCATATTCGGTTTTGCCGGTTGCCTGATAGGCTTCTGAATAGGCAATTGCCAGCATTCCTTGGTCGTATAGCATCTTCTCAAAATGAGGTATAAGCCACGTGCTATCTGTGGAATATCTGTGAAATCCAAAACCGATATGGTCATAGATCCCCCCGGATCTCATTGCACTGAGGGTTTTTTCTACAATTTCCAGTGCCCTTTCATCACCGCTCCGGTTCCAGTATCTAAGCAGGTACATGAGGTTGTGTGGGGAAGGGAACTTGGGTTCATTCCCAAACCCGCCATTCTCTTCATCGAAAGTGTCCTCAAGATGCTTGAAGGCCAGATACAGGACATTATCGCCAATTATTCCTTTTCCCATAGGCTTCTGAGCTGTTTGTTCTGAGAAATGGGAAACTATCATGGATGTCTGCTCCTCTATCTTGTGATGCTCTTTGGTCCAGATCTCATTTATCTGTGGTAAAAGTTCCATCAGCCCAATATGCCCTGGAATGCTCTCTTTTGGCATATATGTTGCAGCTACAAAGGGCACTTTTTCAGGTGTCATTATTATTGTAAGCGGCCAGCCACCGTTTCCGTTCATAGCCTGACAGACTTCCATGTAGACAGCATCAATGTCCGGCCTTTCTTCCCTGTCCACTTTTATGGAAACAAAATTGTTGTTCATCAGATCTGCCAGGTCCTGATGCTCAAATGATTCCTTTTCCATTACATGACACCAGTGACAGGTTGAATATCCTATGGACAGGAAGATAGGTTTGCCTTCATCTTTCGCTTTCTTGAATGCTTCTTCTTCCCATGGATACCAGTCCACAGGGTTGTATGCATGTTGCAAAAGGTACGGACTTTTCTCATGGATTAACCTGTTCGTTTTTCTGTTGTTCTGATCATTGGTTTTCATTTTATGCCCCGATTGTTCCCCAACTTAATTAGCATTATTTAACATCGATTTGCTTAGTATATAGTTACTTAGCATATATTTTCAAGATCAACCTTTATTAGATTTATGAATGCATGGCCACATATTCTGTACCAAATCTTAAAATTAAAAAATTGAAAACCTTAAATGAGTTGGTAAATTAATGTAATGAAACACCTTGCTAAAGAAGACATGAGAATGGTCGTGTCAACTCACGAAATGGGATTTGCCAGGGAAGTTGGTGATCGCGTACATACAGACCTGCTTATTCTCAGTTTTATTTTTTAGTTATCTCTATTATTTCTGGCACAAAGACTTTTTTCATAATATTAATCCTAATTTTCTTTAATTAATTATAAAATTTATTTAAAGCCAAATGTTATATATAGTTTTATCGAATGGTAGCGAAGGAATTAAGTCATCCATATATTTTTACTCAACATTGGACCAGATTCCAATGTTAATTGGAGATTTTAATATCCAAAAGCTAAAAACGAAAATTGAAGTACGAAACCTGACTAAAATTTTTGGGAAAAACCCAAGAAAGCTCTTTCTCTTATTGAAAACGGATTCTCAAAACGTGAAATTTTTGAGAAAACCAGTCAGAACGTTGGACTCTACAACGTTAATTTACTTTTAAATAAATACTTTTAATTAAATATATGTTCTAGTAAATAGCAACTACTACTTTTTTAAAAATGCTATTGGAAATATATATTTAAATATATATGATTTGTTTATTAGTTAGTGTAATATATGCTTATTCGTATATATTATACTAACTAAGTTTGTTTATTTAACATTATGTATATTTTCAATATACAATTAGTATCTAGTTTTTGTTTTATTAGTATAACATATAGTATATTTTATAATATCCATATGCTTTAGTAGACTTTAAGCAACATTTTTGAGATCTTATTTTTAATATTGACACTCATTAATAAATACATTTGTATATATTTGTCAAATGAAAATATGCATTATGTTTATTGTTTAAATTTATCAATATCTTACCATTTGATCCTTCCAAAAACAAGCAGTTTTAATTTTATAATGCTATATTTATTTATTACTTTACAGCTTTGTTAGTATATAGGTGTTGATGTACAAATAGATAGATTCGCATAGGCAAACTCGGTAAAAATTTATGATGTGAAATCATTTATTTTGATACATTATTTGCTTATTTATATTCATCATAAAATCTATTTTTTATAGTATATATGATACTATAGTTTTGATTTATTGTACTTTCATATATAGTTTATTCCATAACCATTCATTGATATATACTATTAATAGTATATTTTATTACATCTTTTTAAAATATTTGTTTTTTATGTATAATTAATTCAATTATACAATATGTTTAAAAAATAACATACTTTGTATAATGTATACTTTACTATATAGTTTAACGAATTTAATTATTATTAAGCTATTTTTATATATTATTTTTTTGGTTGCATAGTCTACTAGTTGTGCCCATAAAATACTCTAATTCGCATAGTCAAAATCACTCTTATTTTTTGTATTCAATACATTTTTTTGTAGAAGTAACTTGCATTATGCTACAATAATTTTAGAGTTCTTAGTTTTATTGTTAATCATATTTAATGAAGTGATTCAAATTTAGAAAATCGTTCAATATAATTCCTGCCTGCATCCATTCTCATAATATATATGAATGGAGTGAGTTCCATCTCCGAAAAGTGTGATTATGCAAACATAGTTATTACATAGTCTATATGAATATACATCTTATAACCTGCGAACCCCCTATTCTCTACAAAAAATAATCGAGAAATGCATATTAGGGATGTTACTCCACCGTGTGCACATAGACTATGTAATATTGTAATATCGAATTTTGTAGTTTTTTAATCTCAGTTATGCCAGGTATATTCGTGAAAGCAGACCCAATTTGTCTGATTATTTTAATTACATTTTTGAGGTTGGCTTATTTTATTGTCCAAAAACTCCTATATTTTTCGGTACTTTTTCAGATTACAACTGGTATAGGTTACATTCAATATTATGCTAAAAAAGCATAGGCATTTTCCGTCCATAGTTAGTTGTTCTATTGAAGCGCATAAATAAAATGGAGATATCTTTTAATGCTCTAAAGTATCACTCATTTTTTTGAGTTAGAGCTTAATGAAGATCTTCATTTCTTATAATTTGTCTTATGATTTGCAAAATGTCTATAATTATTTTTTAAAAACATGCCTATGTTTTTCTACTAATATTCAGCTTATTACATATACACTCTGCATTTTAAAAGTTAATTGAAACACATAGCACAAAATAAGGTACTATATTTTAAATTTAATTTTTATTATAATAATACTGAATTTGATTTTTAAGTTACACTCTAAAAAAATCGCATATGTTCGTTTTGTTTGACACTCGTTCAACAGTTACAAATTAGTTTATCTGTGCATGATATAATGTTCAATAATATATTATCCAATTATAATTTTAATTTATATTTTGCGGAGTAATTAATGTAATGGCATTTTATTACATGATTGGTCTGAATTAATTTTAACTTTTAAAAACGCAATCGTAAGCCCTTATTTTAAATTGTAAGCTTGACTCCAAAAACATCTTCAAAAGTTTGATATTTTTTCCTGGCATTATAGAGATATTGCCTAATACATTTCTCACCTTTTGCACGTGCAAACAGTGCTGTGATTTCCGTGGGTGAAAAAATAGTCTCTATCTGCTTCATAGGGATGCTGTTCAATAGTTCCAGGTCATCAATTTCAGGGGTTTCTGATTCTTTAGGACCTTTGGCACCTGGGAATATTTTAGATACCCCTTCCGCGTTATGTTCAGAGATCGGGCTGGAATAGTAAGAAATGGCTATTTCGCTAATCCAGTTCCAGTCGGAATCATAGATGTTTGCAGAGAGAGTTCCACAGTTAGTACAGTTGCCTACAACAATGAATTTATCATCTGTCTCATGATAACTGAGACTTGTGATGGTCGATTCACAGTCCCCACAGGTGCCGATCTCATTTTCTTCCAGCTCATAGGCAGGTACCTGTTGATCTCCTGCGTAAAGTATATTTTCTTTCAGATTGTAACTATAATTTCGAGTATCTTGAGCTGTCATTATCATCCCTTTGTGAATCAATGGTTCTGATATCAATTCTGCTTCATTATTTTACAAAGATATATATACTGCAATCTACATAATATGTGTTACTGTTCTTTAGGGAGAATACATATCATGGCATCTATTCGATCTAAAATTAAAGACCGGCTTGAAAAATTCATTGAACTGGACGTTGATGGACTTAGGAGCTACATACTATCGTTGTTCTTAAACTTAAAAAAGTCTACTGTAGATGAATTACATGCAAGCATCACCAAAAAGTATGATGTTTCCAGAAGCGCAGTTGCTTCGATGGTGGGCTATATACATTCAAAGCTCGGAATTCTAAGGTCCCATAAGGAATCTTACAAGACTCTTACGGTCTATTCTTTAAAGGAAGAATATGCCGATCTTTTAAGGTCAGAACTTAGTTCTAAGGGGATTGCCTCAAGCAGATCTCTGATCAGCAGGCTTTGATCTTAAATGGTATCTGTAAAAGATGCTCCCAGAACCTCTACGACCATAATGGTACGTTCCGATACAAATGCGCGCATAACCCGCTCCAGGGATCCTTATTTCAGCCTTATGCGCCGTCTTTTCCAGGAAGATGCCACAGCTATGCGCGGGCAGAAATTCCTTACCATGGTCGAAGAGCGCCAGAAGGCAGGTAATCCGATCAAGACAAGCGAATGGCAGGATGTCATAAAAGAGCTTGATATAGGCCGTGCCTCATTCTACGCGATGCGTAACAAGCTTCTTGGTGCCGGTATGATCACCAATAAGAACCACAAGTATCGTTTATCGGGCCAGTTCAGCCGCGATCTTATGGATATGGCAAGATGGTGGATGACAGCCATTCTGGATGAGAATCCGGATGATCTCTAAGCTCTTTTTAAGCACCAGCCGATAGCTTTATTAATTAGGGTTACTATGTAGGTGCTGTAATCATAAGCAGCCCGGTAGTGTAGTGGTCAATCATGCAGGACTCTGGATCCCGCAACCTCGGTTCGAATCCGTGCCGGGCTACCAATTTCTTTCTGAATCAAGTATTTTTCTGATTTTGTTCAGGTAATACACTGATATATCTTGATATTTGCTGGATGGATTGACACTCCCAGCTACAGGCATAGATGTATAATAAAGTTTAAGTATTTTCCAGTAAAAACACATTCATAGTGCTTAATCAAGGTGATGGATGCATGCTTAATTTTAAAAAAAGTGCCAGAAAAACCCTGAATACCATAAATCAGAGTTTTCCTGTAGTTTTTGGAGTCGTAATGGCAATAAGTCTTCTGATAGCTGCAGTACCTGAATATCTCTATTCTAGAATTTTTACTGGCAATATCCTTATTGATCCCCTCGTCGGTAGTTTTATCGGGAGTGTGGCAGCGGGAAATCCGATAACAAGTTATGTAATTGGAGGTGAACTCCTTAATGAAGGTGTATCTCTTGTTGCTGTTACAGCATTCTTGTTAAGTTGGGTTACTGTAGGAATTTTAAATCTCCCTGCTGAGATGGACCTCCTTGGGAAAAAATTTGCACTCACAAGAAATATAATCTGCTTTATCGTAGCTTTTTTTGTGGCCATATTAACAGTAACAACTCTGGGATTCATAGGAGAAATATAACCGTGAGAAATTATTATTTTGTTGGAATAATGATCGCAATCTACCTAATGGTTTATTTTACGTTTCCTTCTTTGTTCTACGAAGCGGTATTGCAAACCTACTTGATCCTTTTAAGTGTAATTCCAATACTTGCATTAGTATTTGTTTTCATATTCCTTTTCGACTTGTTTGTCAAACCTGACAAAATCGGGACGTATCTTGGACAGGAAGCAGGGGCAAGAGGCTGGATATTTTCAATTGTAGCGGGCATCTTGAGTGCAGGTCCAATTTATGTATGGTATCCTCTTCTTTCAGATCTTAAAGAAAAAGGAATGAGAACTTCTTTCATGAGCACATTCCTGTATAACCGCTCTATAAAACTCCCTCTACTTCCTATCATGATACATTATTTTGGTGTTACCTATACGTTGATACTTACACTGTACATGATCATAGCATCGGTTGTTGTCGGCTATATTACAGAAATAATAGTTGATGATACATCTGGCTCCCGGCATACCTAATTCCTGTGTAATATGCAGCTTAAGAAAACAGTTAGGCACAGTACGCGTGATCTTGATGTCATTACAATGTTTGAATAGCCGATGTCCTTTCCGAATCACTGCATCATCAAAGATATTCTGATCTGCATCCCAGTGATCTCGTAATCGGTAGCAATTGCACCACCCCATGGACATAACTCATACTTATTTTTTAATTTGTTGTACCATTTAAAGATTCTGTGCAACATGCACTTTTTGTATACCTTCATTTGAGGATTGACAAAAAGCACAGAACTTGTGATTATGTGCCTTTTTGTATCTGCATCAGTACAAAATAATCGAAAAATATATATTGCAATTAATCTTTTAGCTAATCCGCTCATTCAATATGTGGTGGTACTAAAGTGATGAAATCTGTCTTAAAATTATCAATGGGTCTGGTAATTGTGGTCCTTTTGATCACTACTGCAGCTCTGATCGTTAGCAACAACACATCAGGCTCTGTAGGAACAATGGTTGGTTCCGCACAAACAGAACCTCCAACAATAGCAGACACCCTGATGTACGAATTATCTGAAATGTCACTGGATTCAGGTGTAAATATAGTTGGAGTAAGTTACTATGAAAACATTGACGCAATAGTAATCGGCCTTGAAAAAAGGTCATATTCTGACAATGAACACTTGCGTAATTCAATGGTCCATTCTATTTTTGAGATCATGCCTATAGTTTTTGATCATACAGAAGAGTTGAGTGGCAAAAAGATCGTTTTCACAGGTAGCTCTATCTCGCTTAATGCAAGAGGCACCCGTACAATGATGAAGATCTTCCACACCGAGATCGAATTTGATCTGGCTACGCTGATCGATTGGAATGATTTTACTGATAATGAAGATGAAGAGCAATTGTTAACAGAAGAATTTGAATATGTATGGTGGCATACGAGAGTTAAAAGCAGTTGATTGTTTTGTTGATACTATCACTCTAAGTTTCTCAATTTCCGCTCAATTTTTACTTTAATTTTAACGTTCCCGGACGAAATGGTTTATAGTTTCCCACTAAAATAAAAGTGAGAAATAATATGTCTGGTAATTTGAATGAAAGACAAGAGGAAGTTTCTAAGGACTCGATCATTTCATCTGCTCAGAATTACATTGGTTCTATGCTCAAAGCTCTTCCACAGAAGTTAAAGGAATCAACTGGCGAAGTGGCTTTGAATATTATTTGTGATGAGATCAATAAAATGCCAGTTCCTCTTCTGGGCACTGTGCTTGCTTCTACTATAAGGCGTACATTCGGGGAAGAACAAGGGATGGGCAGAAATTATTCTGATGCTATAGATATGCTCAGCAACATCCAGGCTTCGACCAGTTCATTTGAGAATGAACTGATGTCCTACAACATACAAATGGATGAGATCACAAATGAGATATCTCTTCTAAGGCAATTATTGATGGAGAAAAAGGAGTCATCGTGCCTAAAGATGGTCCGGCCTACTATAACTCTGGATTACCCTCAGGGAAACAATGAGATCCAATTTATTCTAGCTAATACAGGTTCCGGATCAATTATTGTAGAGGAGATCTTCCTGGAGGTCGAAAAGTGGGAACCTGACACTACAATTGATTACTCCTTGCCGGCAGCCCCATTGAACTTTGTTATGCTGGAGGCTGAACTCAGCGTACATGAAACGCAATATCCATTGCTTAAGCTGAACAATGAACCTGAGCTTACATTCAGTGCCAAAGGTGAAGGTGCAGATAAGATCGCTATCAACATTTCATCCCAGGAAAATGCTTGCTATAGCCTCAGATTAAGGATGCCTTACTTTGATATTGTTACAGAGGAGTCTGACACGCTTTATTATCCGGCCATCGGCGAGGAACCGTTTGTTGTTCCATTTTATTTTGCTCCGGGCTGGAAACATCTCGAGCCAGCTAACTTATTGGGTAGGGAGTTGATCTTCCAGGAACTAAAGGAAAAGTTCCAGACAATTCTTTCCATCTTTGAGAACCATTCCCTTTCTGATCCATTGAGAGAGCAAAAGAATCGTGAAATGCTGGAGGAATTTCAAATATGGTACGATCCTGATAATTCAATGAGAAGGACATTCTATTTCTTAAGCATCTTTGTTCCTCCTTTTACAAGCATGGCAGTTCTGGAAAGGAAGCAGGAAGCAGTTGAGCTTATCCTCAAACTTCTCTGTCATGAAGCCGAATATTTTGATGAACAGGTCAGGAATGAGTACAGGAATACCATCGAAGCAGGAAATACGGAATATTATGTTCCCGAATATTTCAGCGATATACTAATGCTGATCAATGATCCGGGGGCTGAGCAATTTGTGAAAGATCTCATGCTTGAAACTGAGTTTAGCCAGAGAATAGCATTAACCGACCTGATATTATCAAAGATGAAACCTTTAGATTGATCACTTGGACGGTCTATCATCTCCTTTACCTTTTCAAAAGGTAATGTAAAACTTCCTCTTGAATCTGCAAAACAGACAGGTCAATTCAGGTTGCACGTATCAGTTATCTCTACGATCCCAACGCATGTGTGCTGTTGATGATCCGCACACAATCCATAATCAAGGGGACAGCCCTTCGAAACAGGCTTTTGGTAGTGTAGGGGGCTTTGAACCGGGCCTGTTGCTTAAGACATCAAGATAATCGTTGGCATCCGAATACACAGGGGTTTCGAAAGAACCGTGATCCACACAGTGTTTACATAAAAAGACCTTGTTCTCACGCAGTATCATCTGGCAATCAATGACATTAAGGCATTCCAAGCACACACTTTTTGAAGTTCTTGTGATAATCTTATTGCACTCTAAGCCTTTTTGAGCCGATCAGATCCCATCCGGAGAATGTTCCAGAATCTTTAGTAATTGTTAATTTCCCCTCTTGATGGCAAATACAGCATCTGCTACACAATATTACCATTCCATAGTTTTTTTCTTAAACTATATATAGAGATTATAATGGGATGATCTACATCGAGATTATCTAAATGAAGGTCAATATCTCTAAGATCAATTGTTAGAATAAGGATTTACATTACATATGATGTGTAGATATGATGGAAACCTATAAAGTTAAATGAACAATAAAATCATGGTCAAGGAGAGAATCCTTGATCTTACTCAGCTAATTTAAGGGTCTTAACTGCAGCATATCCTACCAGGGCCATTGAAGGAGCTATCATAAGAAATATGTTACTTTCAAGGAATATGCTGACTCCGGACCTCATTGCAGCAATTTCCAATTGAAGGAGTGTTTTTGCTACTAAAGCAAGTGCAGCATATGCTAAAATTATTAGACTAAATGAATAGTATTTAGATTTAATCAATTTAGATCCCCTGATGTCCATAAGCATTTAAAATTTCAAATATATTATATGTTGAATATTCGATTATATCTATAGTCATTGTATAAAAGAATTTTATATTAATACTACTTTTTTTAATATAGTTTTAAATAGGTAATAAAGAAGAATCAGATCTGACATGATATATTTGTTTTCTTTTCAGTTGATGGTGGCAGTATTATCCAAAAGGTTTATATGTAAATAAGGTGTGTATAAATTGCTTTTAGAGAATTAACGCTGCTTTGATGAATATATAGGTTTGGATGGTATTGCTTTAACTGTTTTGCTATTTCTCCTTATGTTTACTAGTCTGGTTATTATCTTTTTAAGCACTTTAAAGGAAGTGAAATATTTGTTCAATAACATGGAATCAACTGCACCAGTAGAAGCTGGCGAAACATACGACGTAACAATTGAAGATATCGCAAGAGAAGGCGATGGAATCGCTAGAGTAAGCGGTTTTGTAATTTTTGTCCCAGGCGCAAAAGTTGGCGACGAAGTATCAATCAAAATTACCAAGGTCATGAGAAAATTCGCATTCGGCGAACTCGTTTAATTACAGCTTTATAAGCTCAATGATGGAAGGTCGTATTGTTCGATCTTTCATTGTCACTTTTTTAATACTAATTCTTGTTTTGAGTTGCAGTTTTAAATTATAGTATCGTTTGCAATATTTATCTGGTTGATAGTGAAACCAGCCGCTATATTACCCGTATCTATATCCATCTATATTTCTTAATTTAATTGAGACGTAGATACCAAATTTAGCAAAATAATGAAAATAGATAATGAAAATAAATAATGAATGATCATACATTCATTATTTATTTCAGGTAGCCCTTGCGTTGAAGCCAGTTTACCTGTGGAAATGTGTACTTCCAGATCACATCAGCTTTGGAATCCTGGAAAGACCATGGGGTCGCTATTACAATATCGCCTTCGCGAACCCACATCCTTTTTTTCTTTGAACCGGGGATCCTGCCCATCCTTACAACGCCGTCCATGCATTGTAATGTGACTCTTTTTCCACCAAGCAATGTGCCAACAGTTGCTAAGACCTCATTTTTATCTTTTCGTGGGGTACGAACTCTTGTAACTTCCGGAGTATCGGAAGCTTTGCCGCTTGCACCCTTATTTTTTCTCATATTACTTCTATAATTGGCCAGATTAATTCCTCGTTGCTAGTATGTAGATCATTAGAATGTGTGTATAACATTCTGTCCTATTCTATAAACAAATAAGTGTGAAATGTGTGAATTGCTATAAAGCACCTGAACCACTTAATGGTATCTAATTCTATAAAGTTCCACTGAGATTATTTGTTGGAAGATTAACCAAATATGATCAATATAATTTATCATTCAAAAAAGTGGAAATAATTTTTTTAATAACAAACCATAAGCATATTTGTTTATGATATTAAACAAACTCAATACATATAAAGTCTGTTGAAGAAATAGCAATAGTCGAAACAATTTGATTCATTTTCAACTTGAAATTAAAGTTTCATATATATACTCTCAAAAAACTCACAGAATTTGTCTTTCGGAGCTAGCGGTTACTTTGCCAGAATTTATTTTCATTTTCTGAAGATAAATTATATATCCCATCAATTCCCATCTTCACACCGTTAACTCAAACACAAAAGCTTATCAGTAATGTCTATAAGACTAACGGCCTGAACATTTTTGTCGATAGAACTAAGTAACAGATACTCATGTTCTGATTTGAAAAATGCTATAGAATGCCATCGATCAATTGATGATCAGCAACTGGTTACGTTTAATCTGTAAATTTTGTGTTAAATTCATAGGTAATTAATATCTCTTCAAAAAATTGGAGGAAACATGCTCGAGGTAAAAGATCTGGTAGTTGAGATTGGCGGCAGGACGATCCTGAACAAAGTTAATCTCAAAGTAGAGCAGGGTAGCACCACTGTTCTTTTCGGCCCCAACGGAGCTGGTAAATCTGCACTTCTCATGACGATTATGGGATTTAGCGGTTACAATGTTGTTAGTGGGCAGATAATATTCAATGGTGAGGATATAACTAGCCTTTCAGTTGATGAAAGAGCAAAAAGAGGATTGGGTATTATGACCCAGAGACCACCTAACATGACAGGTGTTAAGCTCGAGAATCTTGTGAACGCTATATCCACTGAAGATAGTCTTGACACTGACGCGATCGCAAAGAAACTTGATATGGAGCGTTTCATGGAAAGGGACGTCAATGTTGGTTTTTCGGGTGGCGAGATCAAGAGATCTGAATTGTTACAGTTATCAGCACAGAACCCGTGCCTTTACTTGCTCGACGAGCCAGAGTCAGGTGTTGACCTTGTAAGCATTGAAGAGATAGGCAAGACCATAGACGAACTGCTGGCAAGCAGGTCAAAATGTTTTGTTGACCATAACAAGAGAGGAAATTCCGCACTTGTTATAACACATACAGGTCAGGTATTGGACTATGTTGAACCTGATATGGGTTACATACTTTGCAATGGTACTGTTGTGTGCAAAGGTCACCCACGTGAGATGCTCAAGGAAATAAAGAGTCAGGGATATGGAGAGTGCATTAAATGCAAACGGGGACAGCTTTAAAGGAAAAGGCCGAAAAGGCCATAACAAAGGTTGCAATGTATGGAGAGGACTTCGATCTTAACGAGTTCGAGGTAGGTACAAGAGAAGTTCCTTTAACGGATGATCTTGAAGATCTTGACAGTGATCTTAAGCAGACGCTTGTAAATGTAGGTGTTCTCCCTGATGAGAAGGACCGTTCAGGCAGTTTCCTGATGCTGGACAATGCAATATCCCATTCGTCTATTAGTGATCCTGACATTGAACTGATGTCTTTGCATGAAGCAATGGAAAAACATGACTGGCTGGAAGATTATTCCTGGAAGCTCGTTTCTGTGGATGCTGACAAGTACACTGCAAAAAGCTATCTTGAGAATGCTAATGGTTATTTCATTCGTGCACCTGCAGGTAAGAAAAGTTCTATGCCGGTGCAGACCTGTCTTGTCATGGGTCACAAGGATGCGACACAGACCGTTCACAACATCCTTATTGTAGAGGAAGATGCACAGCTTGATGTCATTACCGGCTGTACTACCAAAAAAGGTGTGGAAAGGGCAATGCACCTTGGTATCTCCGAGATATATGTCAAGAAGGGCGGTGTCCTTAACTTCACAATGATACACAACTGGGCCGAAGATATAGGGGTACGTCCAAGAACTGCTATCCATCTGGAAGAAGGTGCAACATTTGTTAACAACTATATCCTGCTAAAACCTGTGAGGTCGATACAGTCCTATCCAACTGCTATCCTGGCAGGAGAGGGTGCTTTTGCAAGGTTCCATACAATTGCTGTTGCACACCCCGGTTCTGAACTTGATCTTGGAAGCAGGGTACTTTTCAATGCTCCGAACACGAAGGCTGAACTTGTTTCCAGGACCATAACTACCGGCGGTAAGATCACTGCCAGAGGAGAAATGGTTGCAAATGAACTGCACTCAAAAGGTCATCTGGAATGTCATGGACTTGTACTTAGCAACAAAGGTACACAGCGCGCAATTCCAATACTTGAGGCAAATGTGGATGATGTGGAGCTTACACACGAAGCTGCTGTCGGAAGGATCGCAAAGGAGCAGGTCGAATACCTTATGGCACGTGGACTTTCCGAAGAGAATGCTGTAGGAATGATCGTTCGTGGTTTCCTTGATGTGGGTATAACCGGTCTTCCGGAAGAGCTTGCAGCAGACATTGACAAGACGATCGCACAGATCGGAAAGGATGCAATCTGATTTCAGATCGATCCTTTCATTTTCATTCTTTTTTTGTTTATTATCTATTTATCAATTATCTATTTTTAATTATGTATAGTATCCAATATATTACGAACTCATCCATCCTTTTATATTTTGATAATTTTATATAATAGCTCTTTTTATTTATAATAAGGGATTGCAATCCGAAAGATCGATCATATGGACCATACTTATAAATATTCAAGAGTTCCCATTGTAAGAGGGGTAAGAAATGAATTGGAAAATTCTATTAACAACTTTTGTTGTTCTGGCTGTTATCCTTAGTGGATGTACAGAATCGGGATCTGAGGATCGTGCAGATGCTGAGAAGGGTAAAGTGGTAATTGGTTCTAAATTGTTCCAGGAGTCATTTATTCTGGCGCACATGGCTGGCATCATGCTCGAGGAAGAAGGGTATGAGGTCGATGTACAACAAGGTCTTGGAGGCACTCTCATAAATTATGAAGGTCTCAAACAGGGCACTGTGGATGTTTATGTGGAGTATACAGGTACTGCATATAGCCAGATCCTGAAAGAACCCCCACTTGAAGTATGGGATCCTGAAGTGGTCTACCAGAAATCCGAGGAAGGTCTCAATGCTGATGGTGTTGTCATCGTAGCAGACCTTGGCTTTGAGGATGCATATGCACTTGCTGTAAAAAAAGATTGGGGCGAGGAAAATAATGTCTCTGACATCAGCGACCTGGAAGAATATGCATCTGAACTGATCATAGGCACTGATCCTGAGTTTGCAAACCGTGAAGATGGTCTGCCTCGCATCAATGAACTTTATGGTCTTGAGTTCAAGGCAGTCAAGCCTACAGTTGCAAACATCATGTACGAGGCTATCAAAAACGATGAGGTTGATGTTGTTTCAGCATATACTACCGACACCAGGAACGAACTATTCGATCTTCGCATCCTGAATGATGATAAGAATGCATTGCCTCCATACGATGCTATCATTGTGATGTCTGCGGAGTTTGCAGATGCAAACCCTGATGCGGTTGCTGCTCTTGAGAAACTGGAAGGACAGATCGACACAGACACAATGAGGGGTCTGAACTACCAGTTCGATGTCGAGAAGCGTGATGCAGAGGACATTGCAAGAGACTATTTGATAGAAAGCGGATTGATAGAGGCTTAATTCCTCTGTCATTCTCTTATTTTTTTAGTATAGCTGCAGAAACAGCTTTTTTATTGAGATCTACTTATGCCATCCAAAAGGATATTCGACAGGATAGATTCGATCCAGCTTCGTGGCGTGACCAAAAAGTATGAAGGCAGGTTTGCTATCAATGACCTGACCCTTGATATTGAAGGCGGTGAAATGCTCATTCTTATCGGTCCCAGCGGATCAGGGAAAACCACAACGCTACGTATGATCAATCGTCTGATCGAACCGGATTCCGGTACTATTCACATAAACGGGCAGGATATTATAGAACTTGAGCAGGTTTCTCTCAGGAGGAACATTGGTTATGTCATCCAGAACATCGGTCTTTTCCCTCACATGACGATAGCTGAAAATATAGGACTTGTTGCTAAACTGGAAGGCTGGGATAAGGAAAAGATCAGTGAAAGAGTAAAATACCTTCTGGATTTTGTATCCCTCCCATCAGAGATGTTCATGAACAGGTACCCTCATCAGTTAAGTGGAGGCCAGCAACAGAGGGTGGGGCTTGCAAGGGCACTGGTGATGGACCCACCGCTTTTGCTTATGGATGAACCCTTTGGTGCACTTGACCCTATCCTGAGAAAGCAGCTTCAGGAAGAGTTCTGTATTATCCGGGAGAAACTTGGCAAGACCATTATTTTCGTGACACATGATATCGAAGAGGCTTTCAAGCTGGCGGACAGGATAGGTATCATGGACGATGCAAAGCTCGTCCAGATCGGAACAGCAGAGGAATTGATCTTCCATCCTGCAAACGATATGGTGGCAAGTATTGTTGATACCGGGAAAAAGTTCAAACATCTTGATACTTTGAGGATAAGGGACCTCATGACTCCCCTTGACAATAAATATGTCCATGCTGCATCTCTTGCTGTCGATGAAGCGATCGATTCGATGCTTGCAAAGGACATCGAGCTTGCTGTCGTATCTAATGGCAACGAACCTGTTGGTATTGTCAGGTTACCTGACCTGATGCGTCTGGGGGAAACAAGTGATACCATTGGTGACCATGCTGTCAGTGTCCCGTCATTTGCCAGTGATGAGCTTCTTGAGCCTTCACTTAAGGACCTGCATGAGAAAGGTCATTCGATCGCATTTGTTACAGATAATGGCAGGATCAGCGGTTTCCTGTTTCCCAACGATGTCTTCAGGCAACTGGTTTGATAGGGAGTGAGTATTCTTGTTACTATCTGACCTCATGAACGTCTGGGAAGCAAATTCCCTTACCACTCGTACTATTGAGCATCTGACGATGTTTAGCATTGCTATTGTCATTGCTTCCATCATCGGGGTAAGCTTAGGTATCTACCTGTATAGCAGACCCGGAATTGCTCATCCTGTTCTCAATTTCCTGAACGTTGTGGAAACCATACCGGATATCCCGTTACTTGTACTTCTTCTGCCAATATTCGGACTCGGAGAGGAACCAACGATCGTGGCTTCTATACTTTATTCGCTTTTACCTATCACACGTAATACCTATACCGGCCTGAAAGAGGTCGACCAGCAGTATGTGGATATAGCACATGCAATGGGACTTTCCCAGCGGGACATCCTCTTCAGGGTGAGAATTCCACTGTCTCTTCCCATGATAGCAGGAGGATTGAGGATAGCTCTTGTCTTTACCATGGGTGTTGTGACACTTGGTGGACTCATCGCTGCAGGTGGTCTCGGAGCAGCACTCATAGCCGGCATTCAGCTCTATGAGGTCGGAACCATACTTGTAGCCGGTATCTGGACCGGTCTTCTGGCAGTGATCCTTGACGGTTTTGCCGGTTCAATTGAGAAGAAACTGCAGAGGAGGTATGGCACATGGTAACCATTGAGACAATCCTTGGACACACCGGTGAGCATCTTGTGCTGTTACTAACCACACTGTTCGTCAGTATTTGCATCTCCCTGCCCCTTGCATTTGCTTCCCTTTACAGCAAACGTGTTGGGTATGTCATTATGAAGTTCGCGAACCTTGCACAGGCAGTGCCAAGCTTTGCCGTTGTTGCTATTGTTGTACCTCTGATCGGCATAGGTTTCTATCCTGCCCTGATAGCAATTTTGCTGAGGGCACTTCTGCCTATTATCAAGAACACCTACATCGGCCTTTCCACAGTTAATGCCTCCATGCTTGACTACGCAGATGGTATCGGTCTTAATAAGTGGCAGATCCTCCGCTATATACGTCTTCCAAATGCCTATCCTGCCATATTTGCAGGTATTAAGTTCGCTTCTATTCTCATCAACAGCATAGCTATCCTGACAGCCTACATTGGCAGCGGAGGCCTTGGTGAACTTATCTTTGACGGACTTGTGGGATTCAACAATGAGAAGATCCTTGCAGGCGCCATTCCTGCAATACTGATAGCACTTACACTGGATGTGATCTTTACGGCAATGGAGAAGAAGCTGGTTCCCGACTACAGGAAATAAGTTTCACGATGTTTGAATACTGAACAAAAATACGAGGGTTCGAATCCCTCCCCCCGCACATATCAACGGGGATATAGGTAACAGCAAAAAAGTGTACGGGTTTGTGTGAGTTATATGCACAACCTTGTGTATAGTAGACTTAAAAAATCCCCTATATTTTTGTGTAACTAATAAATTTAAAAGTTCAAGTTTGTATTTACTGTACAAATAGACAAATAACTAACTATCCAATTCATTTTACAGGCGTAGCTTTTTAAGCTATAGCAGCAAGAAATAATTGGGGGTTGAATTATGAAAATATTAGTTGCTTATAATTTACAAAAAGATAAAAATGAAGAAAATGCTGAATTTTTATCAAAAGAAGATGTTCTAAGAGTCGAAAAGGCAATAAAAGAACTTGGTTATAAAACAAGTCTTGTTGAGGTTTCAGGTGAAGTAGATGAAGTAATAGAAAAAATAAAACTTTCTGAGCCTGATTTGATTTTCAATCTTGCTGAAGGTTCTGTCGGAGAATCTCGTGAAGCATTTTATCCCAGTTTATTTAAAAATTTAGGAATTCCATATACAGGAAGTAATTGTTCTTTATTGTTTTTAAACTTAGATAAGCACTTAACTAAAGAAGTTTTAAAGTCACATGATATAAAAGTTCCCAAAGGTTTTTTTGTGAAAAATAATGATTCAGTAAAAAATAATTTAAATTATCCAGTAATAATAAAGCCTAACTTTGAAGGTTCAAGTAAAGGAATAACTCAAGATTCAATCGCTCTTAATTTTGAAGAATGTTGTGAAAAAGTTAGTGAATTGCTGAAAAAATATCCTGCTGGAGTTATTGTTGAAGAATATATTGAAGGACGTGAAATTACTGTTCCGATGCTTGAATATTTTCCTGAACTTGCATTAGATATAGTAGAAAATACTTTTGATATAGAAAAAATAAATTATAAATATAATATCTATGACTATACGATAAAACGTGGTGAATACAATAATTGCGTTAAATCATCTATTCCTACAGATTTACCCAAAGATGTAGAAGAAAAAATAATTGAGGACTGTAAAAGAATTTTTAAGTTGATGAATTATAATGACTTTGCAAGAGCAGATATAAGACTCAGCAAAGATAATATTCCTTATTTTATTGAAATGAATCCGCTTCCTTCACTTCATCCAAAGGCTTCTTTAATGTTAGGAGCAAAGAATGTAGGTTTAGAATATAAAGATGTAATAAATAATATTATTCATTCAGCTATAAAAAGAACCAATCTAAAAGCAATTATTAGAAACTCTAAAAAGCAAGAGAAATTAAAAAATAAACAGAACAAAACATTAAGAGAAGAAGGAATAATCACTGGATATTATAAAACTGGTGAGTTTAATGCAATAACTGATGTAAAAGGAGTTATGGTGGGGCATTCAACACATATGAATGATGTTGTAATACCTGAAACAGGGGAAAAAACTAAAATAAGATCAGGCGTAACTGCTATAATACCGGCAAAAGATGTCTATGAAACAAGATTAATGGCTGGTGGTTTTGTTTTAAATGGTATAGGTGAAATGGCAGGTATGACACAAGTATTAGAATGGGAATGGCTAGAAACTCCAATTATGCTAACTAATACCATGTCTGTCGGGAGAGTTCATGATGGACTTATTGAATATATGCTTGAAAAATATCCTAAGTTGCACGGAGATAGAAGCGTAATAATTCCTGTAGTTGGTGAAGCTAATGACTCTTTTTTGAATGACACAAGAATTAGGTCTATAACTATTACTGATGTTAAAAAAGCTATTAACTCAGCAAAAGTTGGGGCAGTACTGCAAGGTTCTGTTGGTGCAGGAACAGGAATGACTAGTTTTGATTTTGCAGGAGGGATTGGTACTTCTTCAAGGTGTTTGCCAAAGAATGACGGGGGATATACCGTGGGGGTATTAGTATTATCAAACTTTGGCATTATGAGGAATTTAACTATTAATGGCAAAGTTGTTGGCACAGATTTAGATGAAATTTGTCCTAAAGAAACTAGAAGAACTAAATGTGACGGCTCTATAATTGTAGTTGTTGCAACTGATGCTCCAATGTTATCAAGTCAGTTGAATAGATTATCACGAAGAGCCGCTTTAGGTCTTGCAAGAGTCGGCTCACATGCAAGAACAACTAGTGGGGAAATAATAATTTCATTTAGTACAGGTAATCATATAAGCAGATATGAGCATTCACGAAAAAAAATTACGTCTTTAGAGATGGTTGGAGATAGTTTGACAAATAAGCTCTATGAGGCAACAGTTGAAGCTACAGAAGAAGCGGTTTTAAATGCAATGTTTTGTTCTGAAGGAATGGATGGTTGGAATAATCATTACAGCCCTTATATTCCACATGAGAAAATTTTAGAGTTATTAAAAAACTGAACTTTAAAAATTTTCCGAAAAGAGTTTATTCATATATTAAATACTTGAAAATGCCGGAAAGCATGTATATGTTCCTCAAAATGAAGGCAGGCTGTATCATATGTTCCCCATGAACATACATTTCCCAATATGATGATTTTCAAAACTATATCGGGATGCAGGTCACATGATTGAGTTTCTATGAAGGGCTGAACATCATATGTAGTTAGTGCAGCAGTTCTTTGCTCCTTTCGATACTGATTTATTCTGTTGTATAGTTCTTCTTCACTCTTTATTATTTTGTTTCATGTAATGAAAGTACCTTTCAAGAATCCCATCTCCTTCCATTAGTTGTAGGACATGTCAATGATTTCTTCCTTAACAGATCAGAATTACCCCTTCAGCAACATAAAGAAGTTGTTAAATATATTTCAACGCCTGTAGTCCCTATTTTCACAAATTAAGTGTGATGCCTGTAAAACCATATTTTACATGTAAATTTGAGTTGTAAATTTCACAATTCACATGTGAATTATCCATTAACAGAAACTTCATTATTCCAGTTTTCCACCCTTTCCCTTACATGAGCGTTCAAAGTAAACGGTTTATCACTCTTGGTATTCTGCTTCATGTAATGCAACGTACCCTTAGAAAATCCCATCTTCTTTCATTCGGTGTAGGACATATCAATGGTCTTCTTCCTCAACATATCTGTCTTGGAATCTTCCAATAGATATATATTAAATTACACACATTTTTTTAGCGGGGAAATGCAATTCGGGGTATTGCAGATTTTCTGGATCAATACAATATTGACGTTTATACTCATGCTGAAATATTGATGAAGAAAAATGATACAGAAGATCAGTCTCTGGCAGAAAGGTTATGGCCAGTTCATGTGCTATGACCAACCTATTGTACCCTGCAAGCAAACTGAACAAGTAGCTACAATAAAATATTGAGTGAAATTTAAATATTTCATCAATGACAACGGGAGGAATACAAATAAAAAAAATAGATTTCAAAGGGCCAAGAGATATGCACAAATCAAAATGTACTAACTGCGGTCAGGAAACAGAAGTGCCTTTCGTACCGGACCCAAACAGACCGGTATACTGCAGGGAATGCTTCCAGAAACACAAACCATCTAAAAAAGACTAAGTGGATGTGAATAATAATATTTTCTTAAAGATCAAAGTGAAATGTGCGGTTAGATAGAATATTTCTATCATGATCGCACAATCTATTTTTGGATTAATTTTTAGATCAATTTTTGTTTTAAGCAGTCTTGAGGATCATAAACAAGACCATATTAGTTCTAATTCATTCCTTTCAGTCACATAAACAGGCATCATAAAATATTTTGTTTTATTCTCTTTGGATAGTTTTATGTACTCCACTTATCAAAGTTTGGTTTACATTCACTGATAAATTCCAAGATGGAACCATTTCGCACTATTTTAAGTATCATCAATTCTGTTATGAATCACGGAGTTGCACTACAATGGATGTCCCTGAACTTATCAATGTTATCCGTTCCTCGCGCAGGTATGAAGGCCAGATCGTTCATGTCGAAACGATTCCTTCAAAGGAGCCGGAATATGGTGAGGTTTCACTGAAACCGTTGATAATGTATGCTCTCAGTGAAATGGGCATTAAGAAACTTTATACTCATCAGGCAGAGGCCATCAGGACAGCAAAGAGTGGTGAGGATCTTGTACTCTCCACCAGCACAGCAAGTGGCAAATCCCTGTGCTATATGCTTCCTATCTTCGAGACATTGATGGAAGATCCAAATGCAACTGCTCTTTATATTTCACCCCTGAATGCACTGGTCAATGACCAGCTTGATACATTCAGGGACTTTCGTGATCTCATGGGGATCGAGATGAACATCAACAGGTTCATCGGTACCATGTCATCTGAGGAGAAATCCGCTGTAAAGTACGGGAATCCCAGAATACTTTTCACAAATCCGGAAATGCTCCATTTGAGCTTCCTGCAATGGAAACACCAGTGGAAGAAGTTCCTCTCGAACCTGAAGTTCATTGTTCTGGATGAGAGCCATTCCTACAGCGGTGTCATGGGAAGCAATATGGCAAACCTGCTCAGGAGGCTCAATCGTGTTTGTGATCATTATGGAGCAAAACCCCAGTACATCTGCTGTACAGCTACCATTGGAAATCCGAAAGAACACACTTCTGCCCTGATAGGCAAAGAAGTGACACTGGTCAATAAGGATGGTTCAGGTGGTGGAATGCAGAAGTTTATTTTCTGGAATCCTCCCCTTTATTCCCGTTCACGCTCCAACAATTTCACTCTCCGGAAGGCAAGTTTCGGTGAGACTGTCGATCTCTTCACCACTTTTGTACAGAACGACCTGCAGACCATTGTATTTGCAAGATCAAGGCAGAAGGTCGAGAGGATGTACGTTGAAGCAAAGCAGAGACTTGAGCAGCGAAGTGACCAAAAGACCATCAGCCCTTACAGGGGTGGCTATCACGGGAACGAGCGTGAAGCGATAGAAAAGGGACTATCGAACGGGAACATCACAGGTGTTATCTCTACCACGGCTCTTGAACTTGGCATCGATATCGGAGGTCTGGATGCCTGTATCATGGATGGGTTCCCGGGGACCATCATGAGTGCAAGACAGCAATCCGGACGTGCAGGGCGTGGGAGTCGTGAAAGTGTTGTTGCCCTTGTCGCGGATTCCAATGCTCTTGACCAGTATTACATGAGAAATCCAACTGACCTTTTCAAGAAGGATTGCGAAGAGGCTGTGATCAATGTCTCTAATCGTTATATTCAGGCAGGCCATCTACTCTGTGCAGCAAGGGAGATAGCATTAAGACCGGAGGATGAGAAGTATTTCGGCAGTGATTTTGCTGAGATAATGGCAGTGCTTGAAGAGGAAGGATTGATTGAAGGCGATCACGAAAAACTTTGTACGGACGGCAAGGCACATATGTGTGTATCCATCAGGGGAATTGAAGGCGATGGCTATACCATTTTTGAGAAAGGAAGCCGTGCTCCCCTCGAAAAGGATATTGGCAGGCTAAGGGCATACAGGGAAGCTTTCAAGGGTGCTGTCTACATTAATAAAGGCACTCCTTATTCTGTTACTGAACTTGACCATGAGAAACAGATCATCCGGGTGGAGAAAGCAAAGGATGGCTATTACACAAGGTCACAGGTAGCTTCAGACATACATATCGTGGATGTGATCGATACGAAGCCTCTTCAAACATGCGATGGTGTCACTGTTGGTTTTGGTGATGTTGATGTCACCCAGCAGGTGACGGGATTTAAGAGATTCAGGCAACGTACCGATGAGGAGATCGGACAATCATCCCTCACGATGCCGAAGTTCAGTCTTGAGACCGAGGCCCTCTGGCTTGAGCTTCCTGAGAATTTCACTGACCTTGTGGAAAAGCATGAAAGGGATTTCAATGGTGGAATCCATGCGATCGAGCATGCCATTATAGCGATGTATCCGCTTCATCTTCTTGCCGACAGGAACGATGTGGGTGGAGTTTCCACTCCTGAACATATTGACCTGAAGAAGAAGAGCGGGATCTTTGTCTATGACGGTCATGCCGGAGGTGTCGGGTATGCTGAAGCAGGTTATGGCAGGATCGTCGAAATGCTTGAAGTGACATTGAAGGCTATAGAGAGCTGTCCCTGCAGGGATGGATGCCCAAGCTGTATCCAGTCCCCTAAGTGTGGTAACAACAACAGTCCTCTGGATAAGGATGCAGCAATAATGATCCTCAGAAAGATGCTTGGCAAACCTGAATATATCCCGAAGAGGAAGCACCTATCTGAGATCTCAAAGCAGAGGCCAGGATCTCCTGCTGTGAACAGGCAGCATGAGAAGAAGGACCAGAACGATCCTGCGGATGCATTGAACAGGGCAAGAAGGAAGCTGAAGCGCCAGGGGTCAGGATCCGCGGCTGAATGGATAAAACTGGGAATCGCTGCCGGAAGGGATAAGAAGGATCACAAAAAAGCATGTGATTGCTTTGACAAGGCCCTGCAACTGGAACCTGATAATAGTGTCGCACTTTCGAATAAAGGGATCACATACATCATGATGGGAAAACATACGCTGGCGTTACAATGCTTTAACAGATTGCTGGACCTTGGTTATGGGAAAAGTCATGTTGTATGGAAGAATAAGGGTACAGCTTTGAGGCTTCTTGGAGACCGTACCGGTGCCATTGAAGCATACAATGAAGCCCTCAGGCTAAAACCGGATGATGCCGGGACAAAGGGAATGCGGGATAAGTTAAGGGAAGCTGATAATGCTCTATATGGCCGCGATGACTTATAACAGAAAAGTTAAACAAAAATAAAAAAAGCATGACAGATCCAGACTTTTTTGTGGATAGGTTCATGCATTACTTCACTTTTAGTTGATTGATGTTATTTTGAACAAGATGTTCAGGCGAACATCTCATTCACAGCTTCCACGAGATCGTGGAGTCTTTCCACAGGAATTCCAATGATCATCTCATTTTCTGTGATGTTTGCGAATTTCCTGCTTCCTCCGCATCCAACTGTTACACTGATCTTACCTTCCTTGTATGGAAGGACAACACCGTCTGCACAAACACTCTGGATGCCTGCAAAGCTTGCTTCGACCCTGCCACCGAACTTAAAGAGAAGTGCCTGGGAAAGCTGCATGACCTGTTTTGGTGAAGCGACGATAACGACAACATCAGGCTTGAATGTTACTGTCTCAAGTGATCCGTAGAGGACCGCTTTTGTGGATCCGGGTGCTACTTTTATAACTTTTTCCATTGTGCGTCTTGCTGCATTGATGGTACTGAAACGCTTGAGATTATAGTAGGTGTCCCCGGTAGCCAGTTTGTGTGGCATTTCCTGCAACCCCATGACAGCAGATCCTCCCCTGCACATCTGATCTTCTGCTGTGGAGTAGAACTGCTTTCCGGTCTTCCTGACAATGTCTACCATCTGGCAGTGTCTTGTTTTCTCATCTATTTTTTCAATGCCCTCAGGAATATCATGACCTTCCGGAATAAGTGAGACTGCAACAGGTTTTGTCTTAAGGTTGAGCTTTTCGGTCAGTTGCTTTCCAAATTCGTTAATTTCCTTGATGTCCATATAGATCACTCTAAATTATATTCGATATAACTGCTCATAACAACTTTATTTTTGTTAGCAGTGGTTCTGATAGTTTTTAAGATGTTTATTTCGGTTGTGCTGCAAGTGTACACAACTGATTTTATATAAGTTTTACCATGGATCATTCCTGCAAGAATGAGAGCAGATCATCTTTTTCAGGCGATCTTATGCTTCAATATTATCAAAAACAGAATAAGATAATGGATAAGGGGAAATAAAACAGAGAAAAGAGAATAGAGAATAAAGAATATTAAGGCATTTGATGTCCCCATAGAAAAACGAGCTCTACAGGGCATCATTCTACCTGAGAATCAGGATCTCATCCAGTCGTTCCATGCACCGGCTTTCATTTCAAGGATGCCTGTGATGTCCTCAAGCTGTTCTTCCGGAATACCTACAACCATTTCATCGTCATTGAGTCCTGCATTCTTGGCAGCACCATCACATCCAATAGAGATGTTGACTTCTCCGGTGGTGTAAGGTGAACCGGTAGCATCGGCACATGTGGACTGGATGCCTGCGAAGTTTGCAGTCATACGGCCACCACGCCTGTAGATCACAGCATGTGCGATCCTTCTGGCTACCAGGGTGTTTCCGATAATGATAATAACATCAGGTTTAGTTGGTGTGCTGTCCAGTGGAGCAACGATGGTTGCAACGGTCGATCCGGGAGCAGGTCTTGGCATGTTGTCTACAACACGTTTGGCGACACTCAGGGATATTTCCTTTTCCAGTTTATCGAAATACAATTCCCCAGTTTTGATCTTGTCAGGATAGTCCTGTAATCCTATAGCTGCAGCACCACCTTTGCAGGCATGCTCATCCATGGTAGCAAAAGTGACCTTATCATCGAACCTTGCATCCTGAAGCATCTGGCAGTATCTTCTTGGTTTTTCTATCTTTTCTAAGCCTTCAGGAATGTCCTTTTCTCTCTTTAATAATGATATTGCGACTGGTTTTCCTTTAAGTTCCAGTGTCTCAATAAGCTTCTCACTCATTTTTGCATAATCCATGTTAATACCTCTGGAATTTGTACTTGTATCGGGGATAAAATTTCATCTATCCCTGGTAATTACATATTCTATAATCTCTCATCGATGGGTAAATATATAGGCCTTTTTAGTAAACTTTATATATTTCCTCTCATCTGAGTATTATACAACAAAAGGATAATTCGAAATGAGGAAATTATATGAAGATATGTGTAACAGCCACAGATAAAAATATTGATGCAGCAGTGGATCCACGTTTTGGAAGATGCCCGTATTTTGTCGTCGTTGATCCGGAAACTATGGAATTCAAAGCATTTGACAACACGGCAGCTTCAGCATCAGGAGGAGCAGGTATACAGGCTGCCCAGAACATTTCTGACAAAGGGATCAATGTTCTCCTTACCGGTAACGTCGGTCCTAATGCCTTCCCGATCCTTTCCGCAGCCGGAATTAAAGTAATGACCGGAGCCAGTGGCTCAGTTAAAGATGCGATCCGCCAGTACAAGGGAGGTCAGTTGAATGAAACTGCTGCTCCGACAGCACAGGCACATGCCTCTATGGCTGCACCCGGCAGAGGCATGGGTGGACGTGGCAGGTCTGGCGGGTCCGGCAGAGGTATGGGAGGCGGCGGTGGAGCCGGCAGAGGCGGAGGAATGAATCGTTAAGTTCAGTACTATGAGGTGATCAGATGAAAATATGTGTACCTTCAAGTGGTAAAGGCGGACTCGATGATCTCGTTGGCCAGCATTTTGGCAGGGTACCGACCTACACCATAAAAGACACTGAAACGAATGAAATTGGAACGATCGAAAATAAAAGTGAACATATGGGAGGAGTGGGGCTTCCTCCAGAGCTCCTGTCACAGGCAGGAGTTGATGTCATGCTTTGTGGGGGACTTGGGAACAAGGCTGTACAGCAATTCGAACAGTTTGGCATAGAAGTATATGTTGGTGCCAAAGGAACAGTAGGAGAGGCTATAATGGCATGGGAAGCCGGAAATCTTCCAAAGGCCACACGTGAAAATGCCTGCCAGTCCCATGAACACCATCACCACCACTGAAAATAAAGCGTAAAAATTAAAACGAGATGAGACCAATGTCAGAAGAATATAAATGGTTCTTAAAAGATGCAGTTGTCGATACCGGAATGTGTACCTTATGCGGTGCCTGCGCTGCGGTTTGCCCCTATGAGATAATCGAATTCGATGAGAACGGGCCAAAGTTAAAGGAAGAATGCTACAGGAACGGAGAAGGTGCCTGTAAGGATGTTTGCCAGCGGGTTATGACAGATGCAGCCCGTATCTCAATGAACGTGTTCAATTTCAAATCACTACCACCATCGCCTATCGGCCAATATCAGAAGATCGTTTCTGCAAGGGCTACAGATCCGTCAATAGCTGAAAAAGGTCAGGATGGCGGAGCGGTGACCGCTCTTCTTGGATACTGCTTTGACAATGGTCTTATCGATGGTGCTGTCACCACTGCAGGTTTTACAAAACCGGATTCCTGCCTCGTTACAAGCAAAGAAGAACTTATAGACACCCAGGGTGCCAAATATTCAGCAGTTCCTGTGATGGCTGCACTGCGCCAGAGCAAGGATGAACTGAAAAATGTTGCAATGGTAGGTGTTCCATGCCAGACATACGGAACCAGAAGGACACAGTTCTTCACAGGCCTGAACGTTCATCCGGTGGAAGTCGGAATGAATGGTGAAAAGGCTGACATTCCAAATATACCATATACGATCGGTCTGTTCTGCATGGAGAACTTTAACTATGAAAAGTTATCCGAGCACATGACAAGCATAGGTATCGATCTGGACAAGATCAGAAAATATGCTATCAGACTTGATGAGATGACCGTTTCCACTGATGAAGGGGAAATTGAGATCTCCCTGAAGGACATCGCTGACTGTGTATGTGATGGATGCCGTATCTGCAGGGATGCTGTTTCCAAAGTTGCAGATATATCAGCAGGACATGTTGGCTCATCCACCGGCTGGACCACTTTAATAGCCCGCAATGACAAGGGCCTGGAACTTCTTGAAGCAGCTGAAAAAGCAGGCTACATAGAGACCATCGATGATGTCGATATCAGCATGATAGATGACTTTGCAGCTATCAAGATGAGAAAGTTCAATAAAGAGCTTGATAAGCGTCTTGATGATGGAAAGAAGGTGAACTTCTACTGGGTACGTGATTATCCCGGCGTAAGACCAGAGGCAAATGGTACGAATTTCGTGAAGATCAAAACCAACTCCGGTATCGTGCAGCATGATTACATTGCCAGAGTTGCTGAACTTGCAGAGAAGTATGGTGACGGTACACTTGAGCTTACCACAAGGAAGAGCGTTGAGATACAGGGTGTCAAAGGCGAAAATGTCGATGGCCTGATGGCCGATGTCTATGGTAGCGGGCTGAAGACCATTGGAATGGGTTATGCTAATGCCTGTCCGGGAATGGCTTACTGTCCTGAAGGACTTGTTGATACTAAAGAACTTGCAAATGAACTCACAATGCAGTTCGCCCAAAAGCTCACACCCCACAAGATGAAGGTCGGTGTGGCCGGATGTCCGAACAGCTGTATCAGGGCAGAGAGCAATGACATAGGTATCGTAGGTCAGCTCCGTCCGAAGGTCGATACGGAGAAATGTACCGGATGCGGAAGATGCAGTGAATTGTGCAAACTGAATGCTATCTCTGTGATCTCAGGAAAAGCTGTCATTGACAGGGACCTCTGCATCAACTGTGGATGGTGTGTCCGGGGATGCCCACATGAGGCTGCTGTTGAAGAACAGAAAGGTTATTCTGTCTGGATCGGCGGGAACGATGGAAGAAGACCAACAAATGGTGTTCTCCTGAAGGCATTCTGCACAAAAGAGGAGATCCCATCCCTTGTAGATAAGGTGGGTAAGACCTTTGTCAAATACCGAACCAAACCCGGAAAGGAACGACTTGGTAACATCATTGAACTGGTAGGAGAAGGTCAGTTCATCAGTGAAGTTCTGAAGGAATAATCGCAACGAAGGATCCCGATGAGGGATCATTTCTTCTTTTTTTATTGTTTATTAGTTATTGGGAGAATATAATGTGGCTGTAAAAGAAAAACTCTGGTTAGGTGTGCAGGCTTCAAGGAATTCTACTATTGCACTGGTTTTTCTTGCAGCAATAAAAGGTATCGTGGGGTTCTATTCAGGCAGCTCCTCCCTGATCGCAGATGCGATCCACACATCAATGGATATCTTTACATCTCTTGCAGTATGGATCGGGTTAAGGCTAAGCCTGAAAAGTAGCGGGGAGCACTTTCCCTATGGTTACTACAAAGCAGAGAATCTGGTGGCTCTTTTTGTCTCAGTTATCATCATATTATCCGGGGTCGAACTTGTGCGTGGAGCCCTGAAAACTATAAAGGACCCTGTCGAGCTGGAATTCCAGGGACTGGCGCTTGGAGCGGCTGTGTTCTCTGTAATTACCATCTATGCCCTTTCACAGTATAAGTTCAAAATAGGAAGACAGATAGGTTCACAGGCACTGATCGCGGATGCTAAGCATTCATATACGGACGTATTCAGTTCTATGGTCGTTGTTGTTGCTATTACCGGTTCGATGTTTGGCATACACTGGCTTGACAGTGCCGGGGTTCTTGTTATATCATTGATCATCTTCAAGCTCGGGATCACAACAGCAAAGGAATCGGCACTGACCCTGATGGATGCATGGCTGGACCGGGATTCTATCGAACGTATCAGGCATACAGTGGACCATACCCCCGGCGTTAACAAGGTTGATGAGATCAGGCTCAGAAGATCCGGTCTTGTGGTCTTTGGGGAGATGCAGGTAGAAAGTGCAGGAGAATACGACCTGAAAAGAGTGGAAATGCTTTCCGCTGAGATCGAAGAGGCGGTTAAAAGTGAGATCCCAAATCTTGAACATCTTTCAGTCGATGTAAAACCCGGAAAAATATCCGTGCTCAGGGTCGCGATCCCTGTAATGATGCCAGAGGGATTACAGTCGAAGCTATCCAGACATATCGGAAAAGCTCCCTATTATATTTTCATCGAGCTGAAAGACAACAAAATAATGAGCTGGGATATTGGTGAGAACCCTGCTGCCGATCTGGATAGAAAAAGAGGTGTAAAGACAGCGGAGTATCTGGAAGAACAGGGTGTTAATATTGTCATCGGAAAGGATATCGGGGAAGGCCCATTCCACAGATTCCATGACAGCTTTATCAAACTGTTAGAGATGCCGGATGATGTGGAGGATGTTGAAACACTTATTGGAAAGATCCCTGAGCTGAGCGTGATCACGTCTCCTACAGAGTAATATAATCTAGAAACTGGAGAATTTATAAATGAAAATTGCGATCGCAAGTGGAAAAGGTGGAACAGGTAAGACCACCATAGCAGTCAATCTCGCACTCTCTCTAAAGGATGCGCAGCTATTCGACTGTGATGTGGAAGAACCTAATTGCAACCTGTTCCTTGGGTACGATCTTGAGAAAGTCGAGGATGTGAATGTTCCGACACCGGTTATTGATAAGAGTAAGTGTGATCTTTGCGGTAAATGTTCTGAGTTTTGCCAGTTCAATGCCCTTGCTGTTTTGCCTGAAGATGTAATGATCTTCCCAACACTCTGTCATGGATGCGGTGGATGCAGTATTGTATGTCCGAATGAAGCTATCAGCGAGGTGGACAGGAAAGTCGGAGTTATCGAAGGTTCGACGAATGAGGACCTCGTGTTCTATCAGGGCCTGTTGAAGATAGGGGAACCCATGACATCACTTGTGATCAAGGCCCTGCAGGAACATATCGATAAGAACACGACTGCCATCATCGATGCACCTCCGGGTACTGCCTGCCCGGTCATTGCCTCAGTGAAGAATGTCGATTACTGCATCCTTGTGACCGAATCGACACCTTTTGGGTTCCATGACCTGAAGCTTGCTCTTGATGTGATGAGGATACTGGGAATACCGTTCGGTGTGGTGATCAATCAATGCGATATCGGTGACAACAGGGTGGAAGAATACTGTATTGAAGAGGAGATCCCGGTCTTGATGAAGATCCCTTACGATCGTGAGATCGCAAGGTTGTATTCGCAGGGAATTCCCTTTGTTAATGAGATGCCGGAATGGAAGGACCGATTTGTCAGACTTTTCAGGGATGTTACCTCACTATATGAAATGAGGGATCGCACTGAACAATGATCAAAGGAGTTGATATTAATGGTAAAGATCGGATTGGTAAGATGTGAAATGGCTTCAAGGTCCTGCCCTGGCACCTCTTGTTTTAAGGCGATAAAGAACGGGACAGGAACACTTGAAGAGTTCAAGGATGAAGATATTGACATCATTGGCATGGTCACATGCGGAGGATGTCCGGGAAGGGATTCGATAAGACAGGTCCGGGAAATGGTAAGGAGAGGAGCTGAAGTGATATTCCTCTGCACCTGCATGATAAAACCGATCCCCAATCCGCCTAAGTGTCCTTATGCTGAAGAAATTGCAGAAGCGATCAGGAATATGTGTGATGTCAGGGTCATCATGGGAACACACTGATGTTTTCCTGAGATCTTTTAAGATGCCCGGAGAAATTACATGAAACAGCTTACTATAATAAGCGGAAAAGGCGGCACAGGAAAGACTACTATCGCAGCAGCTTTTGCTTCGCTTGCAGAAAATGCTGTGATAGCTGATTGTGATGTGGATGCAGCCGATATGCACCTGATATTGGACCCGCAGATAACTGAAACAATAGATTTCTATGGTCTGAAGGAAGCATCTATTGATGACTCCCTGTGCATTCACTGCGGCCTGTGTAAAGAGAATTGCAGGTTCGATGCAATTACCGATGATATCAGAATCGATAGCTACGAATGTGAAGGCTGTGGAGTATGTGCTCATATCTGTCCTGAAGGGGCCATAACGATGGTTGAAAGAAAAGCAGGAGAAGCCTATCTTTCTGAAACAAGGTTCGGACCAATGGCAGATGCAAAACTCGGTGTAGGGGAGGAAGCAAGTGGTAAACTGGTAGCGTTTGTCAGGGAGAATGCCAGAGACCTTGCTGATAGATATGGCAAAGACATGATTATCATTGATGGTCCCCCTGGCACAGGGTGCTCTGTGATCGCTTCCATTGCCGGTGTTGATATGGTTGCGGTCATAACCGAACCCAGTGTATCAGGAATTCATGATCTTGAACGGGTTCTGGGCGTGGCCGGCCACTTTAATATTCCGGCTGTGGTCTGCATAAACAGGCACGATATAAATGAAGAGAACACCCGTGTTATTGAAGATTATTGCAGGAAAAACGGGATCGATGTTGTGGGAAAGCTTCCTTTTAGCAGAATTCCGACCGAGGCAATGATCCAGGAAAGAACGGTGATGGAATATTCAGGTAATGAACTGTCAAATGAGTTCTCAGAAAAACTAAAAGAGATATGGGGAAACATTATGAGAAGCCTGAACTGAAATGTGGTTTATGTTTTCAGGCTATGCTCTCATATAATATTACATAGTACGCTTTACCGCAAGCATCCTGTCAAGTGCCTTTTTTGCTTTGAGCCTTGTCTCTTCGGGAACTGTGATCACATATTCCATTTTCTCAAGTGAATTGAGCACAGAATCAAGGGTTGTGATCTTCATGTTAGTACATACGGTGAACTCGGACACATAGTAGAACTTCTTGTCAGGATTCTCTTTTCTTAACCTGTGTAGCAAACCGTTCTCAGTTCCGATGATGAACTCTTTTGCATCAGAATTCTTTGCATAGCTGAGTATTCCGGTAGTGCTGAGAACCTCATCTGCAAGGTCCAGTACTTCGGTCCTGCATTCAGGATGTGCGAGGAACAGGGCATTTGGATGCTCTTCTTTTGCTTTGAGAACGTCCTGTGCATGCATCTGGTGATGGGTCGGACAGAAGCCTTCCCATGTAATGATCTTCTTGTCAGTGAAATCTGAAACATAGGTGCCAAGATTCTTGTCAGGGACAAAGATTATCTCGTCCTCTTCAAGGGAGTTGACCACATCAACGGCATTTGCCGATGTGCAGCAAATGTCACTCTGGGCCTTGATCTCAGCAGAAGAATTCACATAACAAACTACAGCAGCATTCGGATGCTTTTTCTTCTCGTCGTCAAGTGAGATCACATCGACCATTTCGGCCATCGGGCAACCTGCGTCCCTTTCAGGCAGGAGTACGGTCTTTTCCGGACTGAGTATTGCAGCACTCTCTGCCATGAAATCCACCCCACAAAAAACGATGACATCGGCGTCTGAATCGACAACCTGCTGGCTGAGACCCAGGGAATCACCGGTAAAATCCGCAATATCCTGCACTTCCGGACGCTGGTAATTGTGGGCGAGGATAACTGCATTATGTTCTGCTTTCAGGGAATTGATCCTGTCAATTATATATTTCATTTCCTGCATATTCTCACCACATCATAATTTATATTGCATAGTGTATCCAGATTCTTGGATTTTTATAAGGATAATTATACCCAATTATGCTTTTTCGTTTTTATAAATATGGGTAGCATTTATGTATGGTATATTTAAGTATGTTAACGGCGTTAACTAACCGACTGACACTTTAAGTAGTTTGCGCTAACATAAAAATATTGGAAAAGTATTAATCTAATAATTGCACATTTCATTATGGGAGTGAAAAAATGGTTGAAACAACTATAAAAGTAGAAGGCATGTCCTGTGGACATTGCCAGATGACTGTCACAAAAGCAATATCAGGTGTTGAAGGTGTTTCTTCTGTTGACGTTGATCTGGAGAAAGGAGAGGCTAATATCTCTTATGATCAAGAGGCAGCAGATATTGATACAATCAAAAAAGCAGTCAACGATGCCGGATATAAGGCCTAATACCTGCCTGCAATCCACCTGCCAATTTATACTCTTGCTTTTTGCTGTCTGACAGCACTGATAGACAGACGAACCCTATTTCTTTTGGTACAATAACATGAAAACTACGATCGATGTTCATGGAATGACCTGCATGCATTGTCATGAGAGCGTGACAAAAGCAATTTCCTCCCTTAAAGGCGTGGAAAGTGTAGAGGTAAGCCTTGAGGAGAACAATGCTACTGTTAGTTTCGATCCTGCAAAGGTAACCCTTGATGAGATCAGGAAGGCAGTTACAGATGCTGGTTATGAAGTAGGCGAAGACATTGATTCAGAGAAATCTGTAGAGGTGCCGGAAGAAGTGAAAGAGGAAGCTCAACCTTCATCCCTGCAGGTTTCGACAGAACTCTCTACAGAGTCTCCGACAGAAGCTTCAATAAAAGATTCGACAGAAAAAGCTACCGAAGAACCGGCAAATTCCACATTGAAAGTTACCGGTATGACATGTGCTGCCTGTGCATTACGCATAGAAGATGCATTGAAGAAACAACCAGGTGTCCTTTCGGCAACTGTCAATCTCCCGCTTGAGAAAGCATCCGTGACCTATGATCCAAAGGTCATGACCGTTAGTGATCTTGAAGAGACGATCGAAGATACAGGCTATGGCGTGCTGAAGGATGAGATCGATCTTGATGTGGGAGGCATGACCTGTGCTGCATGTGCATCTAACATCGAGCGTGCTCTCAGGAAGCTTGATGGCGTAAGCAATGCCAGTGTGAATTTTCCGATGTCCAGTGCACATGCTGAATATGATTCCTCAAAGGTTTCCGTCGCTGACATGCTCAATGCTATAGAAGGGATCGGCTATACGGCATCCGTAAAGAAGGAAGGAAGACCCGTTGATCGTGAACAGGCTGCAAGGGATCTGGAGATCACTCGCCAGAGGAACAATCTGCTAATTGCTTTCCTGCTGACAATTCCGATCGCTCTTGGTGGAATGAGTGGCGGGTTCCCGCAGTATCTTTATTTTGTACCTCCTATCCTTGCTGACAGGGGTGTGCTTTTCGTTCTTACTACCATAGTAATGGCCTTCCCCGGAAGACAGTACTTCGTCGGTGCCTACAAAGGGCTTCGGCACGGCTCTGCTGATATGAATCTTCTGATCGCAACGGGTACTGGTGCTGCTTACACTATCAGTGTGGTGACAAGCTTCATCGATCTTGGACCGGGATACCAGCATACTTTCTTCGATTCAGCTGCAATGCTGATCACCTTCATAACATTTGGACGTTACCTTGAAGCAAAGGCAAGAGGCAGGACATCTGAAGCCATCAGGAAGCTCATCGGATTGCAGGCAAGGACAGCACGGGTCATCAGGAACGGTGAGGAGATCGAAGTAGCTGTGGAAGATGTGGTCACAGGAGATATTGTTGTTGTCAGGCCGGGAGAGAAGCTACCGGTGGATGGTATCGTGACCGAAGGCTCATCTTCCATCGACGAATCCATGATCACCGGTGAAAGCATTCCTGTTGAGAAGAATATCGGTGACCAGGTGATCGGTGCTACTGTCAATGGTACCGGTTCTTTCAGGTTCGAGGCTACCAAAGTAGGTGCTGATACTGCACTTGCACAGATCATCAAGCTGGTAGAAGATGCACAGACATCCAAGGCACCAATTCAGAGAATAGCTGACTTTGTTGCCGCTCGCTTCATTGTTGCAGTTATTGTGATCGCTCTCCTTTCATTCCTGTTCTGGTTCTTCATCGGATACAACATGTTCGATGTTGCACAGTATTCTGTTATCACAAGTCCGTTCCTGTTCTCCCTTCTGATCGGGATCACAGTTCTTGTGATATCCTGTCCCTGTGCTGTTGGACTTGCAACACCGGTAGCCATAATGGTAGGTACAGGAAAGGGAGCTGAGAATGGCATACTTATCAAGGGCGGTGAAGCACTTGAGGTCAGTCGCAAGATCGATACTATCGTATTTGACAAGACAGGTACGCTGACAGAAGGAAAACCTGTAATAACTGATATTATCGCTTTTGGAGAACACACTGAAGATGAAGTGCTTTCCCTTGCAGCTACTGCAGAGAAGGGATCAGAGCATCCCCTGGGCGAAGCTATTGTGAACGGTGCTGTAGACGGTAATGTTCCTATCCTTGATGTTTCATCCTTTGAGTCCATACCGGGCCATGGAGTAAAGGCAATGATCAAAGAGCAGGAGATACTGCTGGGTACCCGAAAGCTCATGGCTGACAATAATGTTGACGTTTCTTCCCTTACCGGCAGGCTTGAGGAGCTTGAACATCAGGGTAAGACCGGCATGCTGATTTCAGTTGATGGCAATGCCACTGGTATCGTAGCGGTAGCAGATACTCTCAAGGCGAATTCCATAGAGGCTGTTTCCAGGCTCAAAAAGCTGGGGCTTGAGGTTGTGATGATCACAGGAGATAACAGCAGGACCGCATCAGCTATTGCATCTAAAGCGAGTATTGATCGTGTTCTTTCTGAGGTGTTACCTGAAGACAAGGCAGCGGAGGTCAGGAAGCTTCAGGATGAAGGAAGGATCGTTGCAATGGTCGGTGACGGTATCAATGACGCTCCTGCGCTTACCCAGGCGGATGTAGGAATAGCCATGGGAGCCGGTACAGATGTGGCTATTGAGTCGGCACAGATCGTGCTTATCAGGAACGACCTGCTTGATGTGGTAGCTTCCCTGCGCTTAAGCCGTCTGACCATGCGAAAGATAAAGCAGAACCTGTTCTGGGCCTTTGGGTACAACAGTCTTGGAATTCCAATAGCAGCAGGCATTCTCTATCCTGTGTTCCATCAGATACTTGTAACTCCTGCAATGGCAGCGGCTTTCATGGCCATGAGCTCGGTATCTGTTGTGACGAACTCATTACTGATGAAAAGAAGCAGGATAAAATGATGAACAGATCATCACCAATTATTATCAAATGGCATTTTTAGGCATGCTAATCCTTTTTTTCTTAATTTGATAACTACGGATCAATTCGAAGTTTAGACAATTCTTTAATAAGTTCAGCACATATTGGAACATGTCGAAAGACGATCACGATCATAAAGGAGAAATTGATATGAAGAAATATTTCGCGTTTGTCACACTCGGTCTGCTGTTGCTCAGTATGACGGCAGCAGGTGTTGCTGTTGCCATCTCTGAGCCGGTGGTCGAGGAACCTGTACTGATAGCTGAAAAGATCGCTGCGGATGGATATTACCAAGACATGATCTACCCTGAAGCTGCAAGAGAGACCGTTCCCCTCTATGTTGATCCGGGATATTCCTATCTTACAATCAAACCTGGTGAGTCCGAGGAAGTAACTGTTGTGCTCTACAACCACGGTGAAGGGACAATCACAGTTGAGCCTTACCTTGTACCACAGTTCTACAGCGATAATATGCTTGATGAGGATTGGGTCACTATCTCACCTGCAAAAACTGAACTGGAGACCGGAGAAAAGCAGGAGTTCACTATCAAGGTATCAGTTCCTGAAGATGCTGAACTTGGCCATTACAGTGCGAACGTCTTCTTTAGCGGTCTTGTGGGAGATGTAGCTTCCCTGTATCCGGGTTACAACGGAGCACTTGAGCTTTCAGTGAATGTATGGTTGCCACCAAATGTGGAGATCTCTAATTCATACATCAGTGACCGCGTGGAAGCCGGTGCTGAGTATGAGTATAACATCAAGCTCAAGAACGTTGGTGACAAGGCAATTTACATTGATCCTGAGTTCGAGGAGATCGAGGATGAATGGTACAGATACAGTTCACAGGTCTCTCTTGATGAGAAAGATGTGACCATCACAGCACCTTCTGTTATCAAGCCAGGAGAGAAAGCTGTTGTGAAGGTAAATGTAAGGATCCCGGCTGATGTAGAAGGAAGTATCAATGGCAGGATCAACCTGAACATCGATGACAGGACCATCAATGAATGGAGCCAGAAGGTAAGCATGAACTTCGATGTCTGGCAACAACCAGATGAACCATTCACAACAACTTTCAATGCAAGAACCGATGATCCTATCACCATCAAGGTGTTCTCAATGGATTACAACTATGGTAGCAGCAGCACATCTTCTACAACACCTTCCTTTGATGTTGTATTGAAGAACACAAAAGGAGAGGTAAAGACGGTACTTGTAAGCACAAGCTACAGTGGCTCCGTAAGTCTTGGACAGCAGTATCCTGTCCCTTACAGGATGGCAATGGATGAAGCTGTCAGCAGCTATATGGAAGTTGAATCTGTGATGAGTGAGGATATGGAACAGCCTGATGTCTATCAGCAGGGTTCTACCGGATATTCAGAGACCTATCGTGTTGACGGTGGTGTCGGTAAGTGGACACTTGAGATCATGCCACATAACACAGAGAACTTTGAATATTCGATCAATATTGGTCCGACTGAATAAGACCCCGGTTCATTATACTGACGTGTGTCATGTGCTAACATGACACCCGGTACTTTTTTTAACTTCCTGTATGTTAAAATACGGAAAAGGATCGCAATATCAAGTTAAGTTGCTTGAATATTGTTTCTTTCAAAATTCTATTTTATTTTGTAAGTATCTTCCTTATTAACCAATAAAAGTTGATATCATGCAGGAAAAAATAAAGGAAATCTCGTCACGTATCCATGAATTGCGCGAGCTGTCAGAAATCAGTGTAGAAGAAATGGCAAAATATCTGAATATCCCTGTTGAAACCTATCAGCAGTATGATACAGGTGAAACTGATATCCCTGCCAGTATACTTTTTGAGATCGCACAGTTCCTGAAAGTAGATATGACACTACTTTTAACCGGCGAAGAACCACGCATGCATATTTTTACTGTTACCAGGAAGGACAAGGGTCCCACTGTTGAGAGAAGGGAAGCTTACCAGTATCAGAATCTTGGACCAAATTTCATACACAAAAAGGCAGAGACTTTCCTTGTTGAGGTTGAAGCCGGATCAACAGATGCTGAGAATTCCATGAATTCGCATCCGGGACAGGAGTTCGACTTTGTTCTTGAAGGTACCCTTAAGGTGAGGATACATGATAATGAGATCATTCTTGAGGAAGGAGATTCCATCTATTTTGATTCCAGCTATGGTCATGCAATGGAAGCCCTTGGGGATAAACCTGCAAAGTTCCTAGCTATGATCATTTGAAAAACATATAATTGAATCCAATTTAAGAATTGATCTATTAGAAATGGAAAACGGTGTAAATATGTCATCTTTTTTAGAAGAATATGTTTCACGCACGGAATTCGAATCGTATGATGACTACAAGGAGAACTTTAAGATAAAGATCCCCGAAAACTTTAATTTTGCATACGATGTGGCCGATAGGTACGCAAAGGAACAGCCTGAGAAAAGAGCCCTTGTATGGTGCAATGATGATGGTGAAGAACTAATCTATAATTTCAGGGACCTGAAATACTACAGCGATAAAGCTGCAAATCTCTTCAGAAAATATGGCATCAAGAAGGGCGATGTTGTAATGCTGACCTTGAAGGGCAGGTACGAGTTCTGGATCTGCATCCTTGCCCTGCACAAGATCGGAGCTGTCGCACTTCCTGCTACCCATATGCTAACAACCAAGGATGTAACCTACCGTATCGAGCTTGCAAAGATCAAGATGGTAGTAAGTGCTGACGATGAAGGCCTTATGGGCTACATTGATGAAGCACACAAAGGTTATGAGGATGTCCTGCTCCACAAGGCTGTCCTTAATGTTGAGAAAGAGGGTTGGATCAATTTCAAAAAGGAGCTTGAAGAAGCTTCTGAAAACTTTACTCGCCCGGAGGGCGATGAGGAAACAAATAACGATGATATTTCCCTGTTGTATTTCTCATCCGGAACAACCGGTCTGCCAAAAATGGTTCAGCATGATTTCGCCTACCCACTTGGCCACATAATCACTGCTAAGTACTGGCAGAACGTGATGGACGACGGATTACACCTTACAGTTGCAGACTCCGGCTGGGCAAAATGTGTATGGGGCAAGCTCTACGGTCAGTGGATCTGTGGCACTGCTGTCTTTGTTTATGATTATGAGCGTTTCGATGCAAAGAACATGCTTGAGATGGCAAGCAAGTATGGTGTGACAACTTTCTGTGCACCGCCTACTATCTACAGGTTCCTCATCAAAGAAGACCTTTCACAGTATGATTTCAGCAGCCTTGAGTACTGTGTGGTTGCCGGTGAGCCATTGAACCCTGAAGTGTATGAGAGGTTCCTTGAGTTCACAGGACTAAAACTTATGGAAGGTTTCGGTCAGACCGAGAGTGTGGTGACCATTGCAACCTATCCGTGGATGGAACCAAAACCGGGATCCATGGGAAGACCATCACCCGAGTACGATATCCAGCTGTTGAACCTTGACGGGAAGCTCTGTGATTCCGGTGAGGAAGGAGAGATCGTCATCAATACTTCAAAAGGCAAACCAATAGGTCTTTTTGCCGGATATCGTGCAGATGAGGAAAAGACCAGAGCTACCTGGCATGATGGATATTATTATACAGGTGACATGGCATGGAAAGATGAGGATGGCTATTTCTGGTTCATCGGAAGATCTGATGATATCATCAAAAGCTCCGGTTACAAGATAGGTCCTTTCGAGGTCGAGAGTGCACTGATCGAGCATCCTTCTGTGCTTGAATGTGCCATCACCGGTGTACCGGATCCGGTTCGTGGCCAGATCGTTAAGGCGACCATTGTTCTTGCAAAAGGGTATGAGGCAAGTGAAGAGCTTAAGAAGGAACTGCAGGAGCATGTCAAGAAAGCCACTGCACCTTACAAATATCCAAGGGCTGTGGAATTCGTGGATGAGCTTCCAAAGACCATCAGCGGTAAGATAAGACGTGTCGAGATACGTGATCACGACAAAGCAACAAACTGATAAACTTTGATTACTTCATGTCAGGAAGCTAAAGGTTTCCTGATGTATTTATTAATAAATATTAAAGATATTCTGATCTAAGAATATTGTAAGATCGATCATTTGAGATCATATTTATCCGTTCATTGAGTTGATATTATGTCTGAGAATAAGGAAAAGATGCAACCATATCCTGAGCTGAACATTATTGAATGTAAAGGATGTGAAAGATGCGTAGCTGCATGTCCTAAAGATGTACTCTTTATGAGTGAACACATTAACGAGCGCGGCTACCATTATGTTGAATACAAGGGAGAAGGATGCATAGGATGCGGAAATTGTTACTACACCTGTCCTGAGCCACTGGCTATTGCTGTGCATATCCCGATCAAGGAAGAATAAGCCAAAAATGAGGTGATATTTTATGGCTACACAATTAATAAAAGGCAACTCCGCAGTTGTCATTGGTGCTTTATATGCCGGTTGTGACTGTTATTTCGGTTATCCGATCACACCTGCAAGTGAGATCCTGCACGAGGCTTCCCAGACATTCCCGAAGCTTGGAAGGAAGTTCGTACAGGCAGAATCAGAAGAAGCTGCAATTAACATGGTATATGGTGCAGCATCTGCCGGACACAGGGTTTTGACGGCTTCATCAGGTCCTGGTATGAGCCTGAAACAGGAAGGTGTATCATACCTTGCAGGAGCAGAACTCCCATGCGTGATCGTGGACATCATGAGAGCAGGTCCGGGTCTTGGTAACATTGGTCCTGAACAGGGAGATTACACACAGGTCGTAAAGGGTGGCGGGCACGGAAACTATCGTAACATCGTCATCGCACCAAATTCCGTCCAGGAAATGTGTGATCTCACAATGAAGGCATTTGAGCTTTCAACAAAATATCGCAACCCGGTTGTAGTGCTGGCAGATGGTGTGCTTGGTCAGATGATAGAGCCACTCAAGTTCCCTGAAACTGCAGAGGAACTTGCTATTGACAAGTCGTGGGCTGTTTGCGGAACAAAAGAAACACGGGAGAACCTTGTTACATCTATCTTCCTGGACTTTGACCAGCTTGAGGATTTCAACTATAAACTTCAGGAAAAGTATGAGACCGTCAAGGAAAATGAGGTCGATTACGAGGAATACATGATGGAAGATGCATCCATTGTGCTGGTTTCATATGGTATCAGCAGCAGGATCTGCCGTTCAGCTGTGGAAGCTGCAAGAAAGGATGGCATCAAGGTAGGACTTTTCCGTCCGATAACATTGTTCCCATTCCCTGAAAATGAGCTGAAGGCCCTTGCAGATTCAGGTGATAAAACCTTCGTTTCTGTTGAGATGAGCAATGGTCAGTTGATCGATGATGTACGCCTTGCTACAGGTTGCACTAAGCCTGTAGAACTTGTGAATCGTATGGGTGGAAACCTCATTACAATGGATCAGGTCATGGATAAAATAAAAGAAATTGCTGCAAGGGAGGAATGAACATGGCAGAAAAGATCATTGGAAGACCAGCCGGAATTTATGAAGAGTTCCCACGCAAAGGCGGAGCAGCACCAACTGCAACCCACTATTGTCCGGGATGCGGACACGGTATTTTGCACAAACTGATCGGAGAGGCTATGGAAGAGCTTGAGATCCAGGACAGGAGTGTCATGATCAGCCCTGTAGGATGTGCAGTTTTTGCTTACTATTACTTTGATTGTGGAAACCTCCAGGTTGCACACGGTCGTGCACCTGCTGTAGGTACAGGTATGTCAAGGGCACAGGACAACTCTGTTGTGATCGCATACCAGGGTGATGGTGACCTTGCATCTATCGGTCTTAATGAGACCATGCAGGCAGCTAACCGTGGCGAGAAGATGGCTGTGTTCTTTGTGAACAACACTGTCTATGGGATGACCGGTGGCCAGATGGCACCAACAACACTGATCGGTGAGAAGACCGTTACGTGTCCTGATGGAAGGGACCCACGCTTTACAGGATACCCTATGCATATGTGTGAGCTGCTGGACAACCTCAAGGCCCCTGTGTTCATAGAGCGTGTTTCAGTGTCTGATATTTCACATATCAGGAAAGCAAAGAAAGCTGTCAGGAGAGCTCTTGAGGTTCAGAGGGACGGCAAAGGATATGCATTCGTTGAAGTGCTTTCCACATGTCCGACCAACCTCAGGCAAAATGCTGAACAAAGCACAGAGTTCGTCAACGAGATGATGGAGAAGGAATTCCCTCTCATGAACTTCAGGGATAATTTCGATGAGACCGAACCATTATGGCGCTCTGAGAGTGATTTCTCCAAAAAGGGTATCGATGAACTCTATAGTCTCGATAGCAGTGCATCCCCTGATGCAGTACAGGACCCTGACTTTGGCCAGGTGCTCGTAAAGATCGCCGGATTTGGCGGACAGGGTGTTTTGAGCATGGGACTTACACTTGCACGTGCAGGATGCCGTGATCAGCGCTACACTTCCTGGTATCCGTCATACGGACCGGAACAGCGAGGAGGAACTTCCAACTGTTCAGTTGTGATCTCAGGAGACTCCATTGGTTCACCTATTGTTTATGGGTCAGATGTGCTTGTAGCACTCAACCAGCCATCCCTTGAGAAATTCGCAGGGGATGTGAAGAAAGGAGGTCTCATACTCTATGATGACACCGTAGGTGAGTTCGATGCTCCTGAAGGGGTAAGAGCAATTGCAGTACCTGCTATGCAGATAGCAAAGGACGCAGGTTCAGTAAAAGCTGCAAATACGGTCATGCTCGGTGTGCTCATGGCACAGGGAGATAGCCATCTTCCGGAAAAGGTCTTTAAGGAAGCGATAGAGGATACTTTTGCAAGCAAACCAAAGCTTATCCCGATGAACCTGGATATCCTTGAAGCCGGTGCAAAATGGTCAAAAGAAAATTTTAAATAAGTTGCCGGTCATTTCCGGCTAACTTTGCTTTTTAGCGACCATGATAAGAATAGTTCACTTTTTGATAGCTTTCATCGTATTCGCTATAATAGCTGTTGCTGTAACAGCTCTGCTTTAGGAAAGGATATTTTTCTCTGTGTTTGTAGGACTCCCTGCCGGCACAATTGCAGGAGTTGTTACTTTCATTTACCTCAGGGTGAAAAGCAGAGAGCAATAAAGGTAAATTAAATGGATCGATCCTGTCCAATATGAAGGATTGATCCATTATTGAAGCTTTTAACTACATCATTTAATTAGCTAAAATCATGGTCATATGCATTTTCTCCATGTATTGCCCAGTCCAGTCCCAGACATTCATGCTCTTCTGAGACTTTGACCGGTGTTATAGTATCGATCATTTTCAGCATCATGTATGTGAATACAAATGCATAGACCGAGGTTCCTGCTACAGCGGCAAACTGGATCATGAAGAAGGTCGTTCCTCCATATATCAACCCATCAGCACCTGCCGGATTTATTGCTGTGGATGCAAAAACACCCAATAGGATCGTTCCTATGACTCCGCCCATTCCATGTACACCCCATACATCAAGAGCATCATCCCATCCAAACCTGTTCTTGATGTGAACGGCAGAGTAACATCCAATCCCTGCAAAGATCCCCATTATTGCAGCAACTGGCATTGATACGTAGCCAGCAGCAGGGGTTATTGTTGCCAGACCGGCAACAGATCCAGTCAATAATCCTACGAATTTGGGCTTGCCTTCCTTTTTCCATTCTATGATCAGCCATGTGATAGCTGCAAATGATGCAGATATATCTGTGTTTATAAATGCTAATGTTGTGATCCCATCCAGGTTAAGCTCACTTCCTGCATTGAATCCGAACCATCCAAACCAGAGTAAAGCTGTACCAATAGCAACAAGTGGAATACTATTTGGGTTTGATTTTGTATCCATCCTGGAGCCAACATAGAATACCGATGCAAGAGCTGCAAACCCTGCAGTTGCATGGACGACGATACCTCCTGCAAAATCAAGCACGCCCAATGTTGCCAATAAGCCACCACCCCATACCATATGGACGAATGGGTAGTAGACGAATATCTGCCACAATACCAGAAAGATCACATATGCTTTGAAAGTGACACGATTTACGAATGCACCGGTTATCAGAGCGGGAGTAATGATCGCAAACATCATTTGATATGAAACAAAAACGATCTCAGGGATCATTCCATTACCTGAAAATACAGAGTCCATTGTTACTCCGTTCAGGAATATCTTATCAAAGTTCCCAATGATCCCTCCCTCTCCGCCACTGAAGCATAAAGAATAGCCGATAATGAACCATAAGATCGTTGTAATTCCCAATGAAAGAAAAGTTTGCATCATTATTCCAAGAATATTCCTTTTACATGCAAGTCCACCATAAAAAAAAGCCAGTGCCGGAGTCATGAGCATGACAAGACTTGTTGAAATTAACATAAAACCTGTTGTTCCTGTGTCAAACATAATTGTTCTCCTGATCATAGTACGGTAATATGAAGCTCTCTTCCGTCTTTATATTATTTAAATTTAACTATCATTCGATTTAAAATCAAAATCAGAAGAGGTTTTAAATAAAATGGTCTTGAAAATAGTATTTTATTTATAATTTACTACTAAAAAAGGAAAATAATTATTGATCCCGGACATTAGTAACAATAAAAGCAACGATCGAATTGATCATCTCATCTGATATTTCGCCAGAACCCAGGAATTTCTATGCCCATATCCATGTTCATTCTGGTATTTGCCTGTCTGTTCCGGAAAAGGAATAACTGGGTTTCTTCCTTTTTCTGTTTCTCATTAGCATCGAGTGGGTAATTTTAACGTCCTGCAAGCAAATATTCGCAATTGTAGATCATCTTCCTGCACAATCCTTTAATTGTGAGGTGGTATTTTTATTCATTCGATTGCGATTTGTATTAGTTCTTTGAATTCCATGACGCTTGAAAGGTAGATGTAGATAAATTCAGTTACCCACTCGATGTTGAGGAGATCCCTTTTTCTTATTTTCGTTTTTTAGAGATTTTAAGCTATAATGAGATGTTTTGATTATAGTTGCCACTATGATCAATAACTCAATCAATTAAACAATCGATGAATAAATGTGGAATATCAGATCAAAAAAGTAATCCTAATGGTAAATTCACCTTCTCATCTTTAATTCACTTATCAGGTGAATGAATGAAAGTTATAAACTTACCATTAGCTTAAAATCCAATAAATTAACTCACCACGCTCAAAGGAGCTTCTTTCCGGCATCGTCTCCGGATTTACATTCGAAGACCTCGGTGATCTTCATGACCATAAGAGCTTTTGCAGGGAACTTGTCTCCCTTTGCCTTTGCGCCAGCATAGGCTTTCTCATAGTCATCACCACTTGTCTTGATCTCGACATCTCCCTTGATCTGGAAGCAGCCACCGACCTCAGGTCCCCAGACAAAGATAGATGCAACCGGGTTCTCATCCAGGTTCTGGCGGGTCTTCAGGAAATAGTTGTCTGTTATCCAGATAGTTTCATCATCTGCCAGCTGGCACATGCCGATAGGGATGACATTTGGCATTCCTGCCTTTGATGCTGTTGCAAATGGGAATATCTTTACTTTGGAAAATGCTTCCTTCATGTCTTCTGTTAGTTTGACCATCTAAATCACCATTTCTAATAAATAATAATGATCTCTTCTGAGACCTTAAAGAGAGGACACGCTACACCTTAATAAGAATTTCTTATTTGTTGCGTGGTTTTGTTATCAGAACAGCATGTCAAGGAAATACTGGTGAATTCTCATATCCTCAGTAAGCTCAGGATGGAATGCCAGTGCCAGAACATTATCCTGCTCGGCAGCAACTATCTTGTCATCAATTGATGCAAGGACCTTTACATTCTCTCCTGCCTCAAGAATAGCCGGTGCCCTGATAAAGATCGCATTGTATGGTGAATCAAGTACTGATACATCAAGTTCGATCTCGAAAGATTCGAACTGCCTTCCAAAAGAGTTCCTGTTGACCCTGATATCCATCAGTCCAAGCAGGTATTGATGCGTTTTCTCTACCTGTGAATCTCCTGACTTTGCAAGAAGGATCAGGCCTGCACAGGTACCAAGTATTGGAATACCGTTCTCTTTTGCCTGTTTGATCTCCTCGTCAATGCCTTCCCTGAGGATCAGGCGGCCAAGAGTTGTGCTTTCCCCGCCCGGGAATACAAGGCCGTCGCATGTAGGAACTATTCCTTTGTGCTTGATCGTAACTACCTCGGCAGTCTCGCCACGTTCGGCAAGTGCTCTCTCAATAGATTCCACATGTTCGGCAACATCGCCCTGAATAGCAATTACACCTATACGCATTATAAACACCGTAAAAAAAGAAAGAAAAAAAGAAGGTTACCAGCCGCGTGTCTGGAGAACCTGATCATCCGGGATAGTATCCACGCTGATTCCTTTCATGCCTGCGCCGATACCTTTTGAGATCTCTGCGAGCACTTCAGGATTGTCGTAGTTGTTAACAGCCTCAACGATAGCTTTTGCCATCAATGCAGGGTTCTCTGCCTTGAAGATACCTGATCCGACGAAAACACCGTCAGAGCCAAGTCTCATCATGAGAGCTGCATCAGCAGGAGTTGCAACACCGCCGGCTGCAAAGTTCACAACAGGAAGACGCTGCATCTCTGCGGTCTCCATGACAAGCTCAATAGGTGCTTCGATGTCTCTTGCAGCCATAATAAGCTCTTCCTTTGTCATACCCTTAAGGGTCCTGATCTCACCTTGGATCTGCTTCATGTGGCGTACAGCTTCCCTGACGTCACCGGTACCAGCTTCACCCTTTGTACGGATCATAGCTGCACCCTCGTTGATCCTTCTGAGTGCTTCACCGAGGTTACGTGCACCACATACGAAAGGAACTGTGAACTGTGTCTTATCGATATGGAAGCTTTCATCAGCAGGTGTGAGTACTTCTGACTCATCGATCATGTCAGAGCCAAGTGCCTGCAGGATCTCAGCTTCAACGAAGTGACCTATTCTTGCTTTTGCCATTACCGGAATTGTTACGGATTCAATGATGTCAGCAGTGACCTGTGGGTCTGCCATCCTTGCAACACCGCCTTCCTTCCTGATATCGGAAGGTACAGCGTGGAGTGCCATAACTGCAACAGCTCCTGCTTCTTCAGCGATCCTTGCTTCTTCAGGAGTTGTAACGTCCATAATAACGCCGCCTTTCTGCATCTTTGCAAACCCGCGCTTGATAAGTTCGGTACCATGTCGTAATTTTTCAAGTTCCATAAGATCATCCTTCTGTCGATTTAGTGTACTAAATATAGTCAATGCTTAAAAGTGTTTAGTTCGTGTCATTCCTCATACTTAATTCTTGCAACACCCACGACCTTGTCGCCGGAGCGTACATTCATTATTTTAACACCCTGTGTGTTCCTGCCCTGTGCACGTATGTCTTTCACAGGTATCCTGATAATGATCCCTTCAGAGCTGGTAACCATGACCTCATCGTCCTCATGAACGGCCTTCACATTTATGACCGGACCATTACGCAGGCTGGTTACTATGGTAATGACACCCTGACCGCCTCGTCTCATGCCACGGTATTCATCAAAGGAAGTACGTTTTCCATATCCGTTCTCAGTTATTGTGAGCAACTTGCTTTCCGGATCAACGATGTCCAGGCTTACCACAACATCATCGCCGGCAAGTTTCATACCGCGAACACCTCTTGCAGTTCTTCCCATTGAACGCACATCGTCCTCAGAGAACCTGATGGCCTTTCCATGCCTTGATACCATCAGTATTTCCTTTGATCCGTCGGTAAGTGCCACATTGACCAGATCATCACCGTCGTCAAGGTTGATAGCAATAATACCTGCCTTTCTAACGTTGCTGAAATCAGATAACTGGGTCTTCTTCACAGTCCCCAACATGGTAGCCATGAACAGGTATTTGTCATCCTCGAATTCCTTTACAGGTATCATTGCAGTAACGGATTCGTTCTCTGCAAGTTCCAGCAGGTTGACGATAGCCTTACCCTTGGATTGCCTGCTTCCCTGCGGGATGCTGTAGACCTTTAGCCAGTGTACCCTTCCACGGTTCGTGAAGAACATCAGGTAATTATGAGTGGATGACACGAAGATATCCTCAACGAAATCCTCTTCCTTGGTCTCCATACCAATGATGCCTTTTCCACCCCTGTGCTGCTGGGTGTAAGTGTCCACTGGCATCCTCTTGATATAACCGCTATTTGTGATAGTTACAACAACATCTTCCACAGGGATAAGGTCCTCGTCCTCGATCTCAACGTGGGAACCTGTGATCTTTGACCTGCGTTCATCTGCGAACTTGTCACGGATCTCCTGCAACTCTTCCTTAATGATGGTGTATTTCCTTTCATCACTGGCGATGATATCCTTCAGGTCACCGATGAGCTTGATAAGTTCTGTGTGTTCATCCTCGATCTTCTGCCTTTCCAGTCCTGTCAGACGCTGCAGGCGCATATCAAGGATAGCTTTTGCCTGTATCTCATCCAGTCCGAACTTGTTCATCAGACCGTTCCTTGCTTCCTCTACGGTCTTTGAACTGCGAATAAGTTCGATGACCTCATCAATATGATCAAGTGCGATCATCAGGCCTTTGAGTATGTGTGCCTTCTCCTCAGCTTTTCTCAGGTCGAACTGGCAGCGTTTGAGGATAACTTCGATCCTGTGTTCCAGATATATCTGAAGTATTTCCTTGAGAGTCAGTTCCCTTGGAATGCCGTCCACCAGTGCAAGATTAATGATGCCAAATGTAGTCTGCATCTGGGTGTGCTTGTAAAGCTGGTTCAGGATCACTTCAGGATTAGTGTTCCTTGTAAGTTCGATAGCAACACGGATACCGTCCCTGTCAGACTCATCACGAAGATCTGAAATACCGACTATTTTTTTATCTCTCACAAGTGAGGCAATGTTCTCGATAAGTTTGGCTTTATTGACCTGATAAGGTAGTTCCGTTACGACAATACGGTTCTTATCGTTCTTCATCTCCTCGATCTTGGTAACTGCACGCAGTTTTATGGGACCACGTCCGGTCTCATATGCAGACCTGATACCCTGGGTCCCGAGAATTGTAGCGCCTGTTGGGAAATCCGGTCCTTTGACTATTTCCATGAGCTCCGGGATCGTAGTCTCCGGCTCATCAATAAGTTTCAATGTGGCATCGATCACTTCACCAAGGTTGTGAGGTGCCATATTAGTAGCCATTCCGACTGCAATACCGGTAGAGCCGTTAATAAGAAGGTTAGGTAGCTTTGCAGGTAGTACGGAAGGCTCCTTGAGGGAACCATCGTAGTTCGGCTTGTAATCTACGGTTTCCTTATCGATGTCTGAGAGCATCTCATTCGAGATACGGTCCATGCGGACCTCAGTGTATCGCATTGCTGCTGCTGAATCACCATCAATAGAACCGAAGTTACCCTGACCGTCAATGAGTGGATACCTTAGGGAAAAGTCCTGTACCATTCTCACAAGGGAATCATAAACTGCAGTATCACCATGCGGGTGGTATTTACCAAGAACGTCTCCCACTACACGGGCGGACTTCTTGTAGGCCTTGTCAGATGTGATTCCCGCTTCCTTCATGGAATACAGGATACGTCTGTGTACAGGCTTGAGACCGTCACGTGCGTCGGGTAATGCCCTTCCCACAATAACGCTCATTGCATAATCGATATACGAGTTCTTCATCTCGTCCTGTATAAGCACCGGTACGATCCTTTCGCCTGTATCGGTAGGCCGGATGTCCAGAGGTGCTTCATCTTCTGGCTGTACATCTGTAGGATCATTGTTCATATTATCTGCCATCTTATCTCACCTCACACATCCAGATTGACAACTTCCTTTGCATGCTTCTGTATGAACGCTTTACGCGGTGCAACCTCATCTCCCATGAGGATCGAGAATACCTCATCAGCAGCTACTGCATCTTCCATGCTTACCTGCAATAATGTCCTTGTCTCAGGATTCATTGTGGTTTCCCATAGCTGTTCAGGATTCATTTCACCAAGACCCTTGTATCTCTGGATGCTGGTTCCTTTTTCACCGATCTCTTCAAGCTTTGCTGCCAGTTCCCTGTCAGAATAGACATAATGTTCAGCTTTCCCTTTCTTTATACGATAAAGAGGAGGCTGGGCAATGTAAACATAACCGGCATCGATAAGCGGTGTCATGTACCTGAAGAAGAAAGTAAGTATGAGGGTTCGTATGTGTGCACCATCAACATCAGCATCGGTCATAATGATGACTTTGTGATAACGTGCTTTATCCAGGTTGTAATCCTCTCCGATACTTGTACCCATTGCAGTGATCAGGGAGAGCACTTCGTTGTTCTTCAGTACCTTTGCAAGACGTGCTTTCTCAACATTGATGATCTTACCCCTGAATGGCAGGATCGCCTGGAACTTACGGTCACGTCCCTGTTTTGCTGAACCGCCTGCAGAATCTCCTTCAACAAGATATACTTCACTTACTGTGGGGTCCTTCTCAGAACAGTCTGCCAGCTTTCCGGGAAGTGTGCTCACTTCAAGGGCGCTCTTCCTTCGGGTAAGTTCACGTGCTTTCTTGGCAGCTTCCCTTGCACGCCTGGCATCCAGTGCTTTCTGGAAGATGATAGCTGCTACCTTTGGGTTCTCTTCCATGTACTCTGAAAGTCCTTCTGAGACCATGGAGTCTACGATACCCTTAAGCTCACTGTTGCCAAGCTTTGTCTTTGTCTGCCCTTCGAACTGTGGTTCTGTGAGCTTCACGCTGATAATGGCTGCAAGCCCTTCACGAATATCCTCGCCTGAGAGCTTCTCATCGCCTTTTACCACATTGTTCTTCTTGATATAGTCATTAGCAACACGTGTGAGTGCTGTCTTGAATCCAACAAGGTGGGTTCCACCTTCATGTGTGTTAATATTGTTAGCGAAAGAGTAGACGTATTCTCCATAACTGTCAGTGTACTGCATGGAGATCTCGACGATTGTCCCTTCTTTTTCGCGTTCGAAATAGATAGGCTCTTTGTGAAGCGGGGTTCTGCTCATGTTAAGATGCTCGACAAAGGAGATAATGCCCCCTTCATACTCAAAGACATCCTGTTCCATTTCCTCCGGCCTTGAATCCGTTATGCTGATACGGAGACCCTTGTTGAGAAATGCGAGTTCCCGAAGCCTTGTGACAAGGGTGCTGTAAACGAACTCGGTCGTTTCAAAGATCGCACTATCGGGCATGAAAGTGCTCTTTGTTCCAGTACCTTCTGCATCTCCGATAACAGATACATCAGAAACAGGTTTTCCATGCTCATAACGCTGATAGTATAATTTGCCGTCACGTTTTACTTCAACTTCCAGCCATTCGGAAAGAGCGTTCACCACGGATACACCGACACCATGGAGACCACCTGATACCTTGTAGCTGCTCTTGTCGAATTTTCCTCCTGCATGCAGGACCGTGAGCACGACCTCAAGAGCTGATTTCTTGTATTTCGGATGAGTGCCTACCGGTATTCCACGACCATTGTCCACAACGGTAACAGAACCGTCTGTATTGATGGATACGTCTATTGAATCACAGTATCCTGCAAGTGCTTCGTCTATACTGTTATCGACGATCTCGTACACGAGGTGATGAAGTCCTCTGGTGTCTACACTTCCGATATACATGCTGGGTCGTTTGCGTACTGCTTCCAACCCTTCAAGGACCTGAATGTGTGTTGCATCGTAATCTTGCCTGTCACTCATCGCGATTTTCTCCATGTGATGTGGCTTTTAGCTCTTAAATAAAATCATTTATCCTGTAAATGATATTTGTAGATAATAAGTCAGTCTGAATTAATTTAGTTTCAATTTACCGATATTGATTTTCATCTAAATAATTTGCTCGTACTATGCATTACATGTATATAAAGGTATGATTAACAATCAGGTTTATTTATGCGCCAAATTTGCTTAAATATCGGATATGTCGGGATACGGGCAATACCGATATAAACGATCAGATAATATCGGATATGTGTAATTATGACCAATACCGATACTTCCTTGATCAGAAAAGATGTCCTATTACGCATCGAAGAAAAATACGACCTTCTAAATTCTATGCGTCCGCTTTCAGCAGACGTTCTCGATAGATTGCATGATGAAATGAAGATCATGCATACATACCATTCGAATGCTATAGAAGGCAATACTCTGACGCTTTCAGAGACAAAACTTGTTCTGGAAGAAGGTATTACAATTGGTGGGAAATCACTAAGAGAACACCTGGAAGCAAGTAATAATGCCAGGGCTTTTGATCTGATAGAAGAACTTGCAAAGGACAAAAAGCCGATAGATCACATATTGGTCCAGCAGATACATGAGATCGTGACAAAGAACATACTGGAAGATGCAGGAAAATATAGAACAAAGAACGTAAGGATCACAGGTGCCACAAAAACTTCTCCGGATTGGTCCAAAATTGTTAAAATGCTGGATGTGCTTTTCGAGAAAGTAAATTCAGCTAAAAGCGATCCTATTGAAACAAGTGCCATATTGCACCACGGTTTTGTTGAAATTCATCCTTTCATTGATGGCAATGGAAGAGTTGCAAGATTGATCACAAATCTGTATCTGATGGGAAATAACTATCCACCAATCGTTCTAAAAAAAGAAGACCGCCTAAAATATTACAAAGCTTTAAGGTCAGCTGACTCCGGAAACCTGAAACCTTTTGCAAATTTTGTTGCACAAGCTGTGGATGCAGGCTTAAGCTCATACCTTTCCGTGTATGGAGGAAAAGATGAATTAATTCCTCTAAGGGAATTGATAGTCCAAACCCCTTATTCTCAGGAGTATCTAAGTTTAAGAGCAAGACAGGGAATACTGGATGCTGTTAAAATAGGGAATGTCTGGTATAGCTCCCAGAACTCTATTAAAAAGTACATGCTGAAGCATGCTCAGAAAAGTAAGAAGGAACTGAAATAACACTAATAAGCTCATTAAGAGGACTTTAACCCGTTTGCTGGAGGGTCTCAGTATCTGCCAGACTCCAGACTACCTCACCATTGAATTTGTAATTGATCGGCTCTATCGGACGTGGGGATTTTAAGAGCCATCCTTTTATGTTCTTGGAATAGTTCTCTTCCGGACTCAAATGACGGCGATGGTCAAGCTTGAAATGAAAATCGGATTCGTACTCCATACATTCAATGAGGTTCACAGTTCCGATTATCATTCCTGTGGGCAGGTCATCAAGCTGCTCAAGAGGAACATCATAGTTTTCGTTCACCCATTTCAAGTCCTTTTTCCGAATAGGCGCTCTGCTTGCATAGATAGCGATCGTTCCCCGGACAGAAGTATTCTTCGAACGTATGTCTATATTTTTTAGCCCATGTATTACCAGTGATGCCCATGGCTGCCTTATCGCAAGGACATGTATCTTCGGATATGGCAATGCATGTTCATCTCCCAGGTCGACACCGCATTCGAAAAGCGTGGTCTGCTGATGTGTAGTGGGTAAGAAACGATCAAAATAAGTTGGTTCTTTTGGAACAACATCGACCTGCCATGTTTTGTCCAATTTAATGTTTGAGCTTGTGGATGTTGAATTTAGAACCATCTTTTCACCGTATCTATGTTATAAAAGCTACATTTATTATTTGTAGATTTGATCCAGAGTTAACTTATTATTTGGCAATATTTGTATTATTATCCTTCTACTACTCTTTTTTATATTTATTTTTTGTTAATTTCCCTAAAGTGAAAACGTAAGTTTCCTGTTACTCGCATGGATATATCAATAAAGTTTAAACACCTGTTAGACAAAAACGATCATCCACTTGTGTTTGTGGTACAAACATATACAGGAGACTTGTTATTATCAAGATTGTAAATGGTCAAGCAGGTTTAGAGAAGAGGATTTCTACAGAGCCGTTTTTACGATTATTCTTATTTCCATTGCCTCTTTTTCAATAGTTAGCTATATTTACATGGATGCAATTTACAGTACAAGAATAGCTTATATACTAACAGGCTTATCAAAAGCGTCATAAAGCGCTATACATATCATTTTGATAACTTTGTAAGGTGAATATATGTCATTAGAAAACCCAAGAACACATTATACCTCACAGATCGATCCGGAAAAGATCGGTGATGAGAAGGTCACCGTCTGCGGATGGGTACATGAAGTAAGAGACCTTGGCGGTATCTGCTTTGTGGTTGTCCGTGACCGCGAAGGAAAGGCACAAATCACACTTGTCAAGAAGAAGATCGACAAGGAGATCTTCGACGCTGCAAGAAAACTGGTGCGTGAGTCCGTAGTGGCTGTGACAGGTTCTGCAAAGCCGGAAGGCAAGGCTCCAAACGGCTATGAGATCATTCCTGAAGAGATCGTTGTCCTCAACGAGGCTGAATCACCACTTCCAATGGATACCACCGGAAAGGTCGATGCTGAACTTGACACACGTCTTGATTCCAGGTTCATTGACCTAAGGCGTGAAAAGACCACAGCGATCTTCAAGATACGCCATGAGGTCCTTCGTGCAGTGAGGAATTTCCTGTCAGACGAAGGTTTTATCGAGACATCAAGCCCGAAGGTCGTGGCAACAGCTACCGAGGGTGGTACATCCCTTTTCCCTATCACATACTTTGACAGGGAAGCATTCCTGAACCAGAGCCCACAGCTCTTCAAGCAGATCCTGATGTCCGGCGGACTTGACAGGGTCTTCGAGATCGGTCCTATCTTCAGGGCAGAGGAACACGATACCCGCAGGCATCTTAATGAAGCTACCTCCATCGATATTGAGGCAAGTTTCGTCGATCACTTTGATGTCATGGAGATCCTTGAGAACATGATCGCTTACGTCTATGAGCAGGTTATCGAGAATGAGTCAGCTTCCCTTGAGAACCTTGGTATTGAACTTGAGGTTCCAAAGACACCTTTCATGAAGGTGCCATACAGTGAAGCTATTGACATCGTCAATGCTAAGGGTGAGGAAATGATCGAATGGGGTGGAGATCTTGGAACAGTTGCAGAGCACACCATTGGTGAGCATGTGTTCGAGGAAACCGGAGAATCACACTATTTCATTACTGACTGGCCAACCGAGATCAAGCCGTTCTATGCTATGCCTTATGAGAACGACCCATTGATATCCAAGTCATTCGATATGATGCACAGGACAATGGAGCTTTCCTCCGGTGCCCAGCGTGTACACCTGCATGACATGCTTAAGGAAAGGATCGAATCACAGGGACTTAATCCTGATGGTTTTGAGTTCTACCTGCGTGCATTCAAATACGGTATGCCACCACACTCCGGATGGGGTGTCGGTTGTGAGCGTCTTGTAATGACAATGCTCGGTGTTGAGAATATTCGCGATACTGTTCTGTTCCCAAGGGACAGGAGGCGACTGTCACCTTAAGGGTGGCAGTTCCTATCATTTATTTTCCGGCAGAAGGGAATGAAAATGAAAGAAAGAAATGCAAATGCATCAAGTGCTGAGAAGCAGGCAGCAGGTATTGCAGCTGCTGATCTTGTGAAAGATGGCATGGTGATCGGTCTTGGAACCGGCTCCACTACGGCTTTTGCTATTGCAGAGGTTGGCAGACGTGTAAGAGAGGAAGGTCTGGATGTTCTTGCAGTTGTTACATCCTATCAGGCCGAAATGCTTGCTATTGAAGCAGGTGTGCCACTTACAAGCCTTGCAGAGCACCCTGTGCTCGACCTTGCCATCGATGGTGCAGACCAGGTCGATGCTAACCTTAATGTGATCAAGGGAGGCGGTGCAGCACACACTCGTGAGAAGGTCGTGGCCCATTCAGCAAAACGCTTTGTTGTGGTCGCTGATGATTCCAAGATGAGTGAAAAGCTTGAGCACTTCGTGCCTGTAGAGGTACTTCCATACGCAAGGGACCTTGTAAAACAGCAGGTTATCGAGCTTGGCGGTACTCCTCAGATAAGACTTGCATCCCGCAAGGACGGACCGGTAATTTCTGACAATGGTAATGTCATCATGGATGTCGAATTCGGCACCATTGAGAACCCGGCAGAACTTTCACAGAAGTTATCCATGTGCGTGGGTGTTGTAGAGCACGGTATTTTCCTTAACACAGACGAGGTCTATGTTGGCAGGAAAGACGGCTCTGTTGAGATAATCAAGTGATCGTTTTTTAGAATTTCCAATGCATGGTTCCTTAATACCAATCCGGAACCTGCATTATACCTTTTTGTAATTTTTATATTTAATTTCATAATTAAATTTGAATATTTGTAACAAAAAAAATAGTATTACTGTCTGAAAATCCATTGTATTTTCAATTTAAATCCCCAGTTTAACAGTTTTTACTTTTTCTCGTAGAGAAATATAGATTTAATCAAACCCTTTTAACCCCCATTTCTTTCAATGATTCTTCCATGTTATATATCTCATCCATATTCTCGGCTAAGAGTATAACGGCAAAATCGCCGGACAACGGCAATGTATCGCAGTTAAAAGGAAATACGGAATTTAATTTTTTGCCGTCATAAAGTACTGGTTTAATACGTTCTGTAAGCTCAAGAAATGAGCATGCTGCTGTCTTGATTTTTATAAATTTCCAGTATGGAATGGGGGAAATCAATTCTTCAATGTTATCTACGATCATGCTCACATAAGAGGAAGCGTTAAAACGAGCGTTATTTTCAACAGGAAATATACCATCATCCGATACAATATAATCGATACCGACTACACCCCGATATCCGAATTCAGCCATATTGTTTACAATTTTTGCAGATGTTTTTGTAATGTAATTTAAAATGTCTGGTGAAGTTTTTGCTCCTTTGAGAGTACCAATGTGTACCATACCTCTTTCGCATATTTGATCCCGCATACCAAGAGAGTTTATATTTCCATCTCTGTTGATTACCCACTGATCAGTCGGAGAAGAAAAAACGTTCAGAAAAGGCTCAATGATAATAGATTTTTCACCGCTAACTGCAATTTCGTGATATATTTCAGAAATATCATTGCCTTTGGTTTTATATAACGACATACCGGCTTCACCCAAAGTACCGCGAATAATAACAGTTTTGCAGGTTGACAGATATCCGTTAATAATGTTTTTCATCTCTATACAATTTTTATTGTTTTCAGGATGCATTTCAAATAAAGTACCTTCAACAACAGACACGCCTAATTGTCGACATACGGTCTTAAAAGCTGACTTATCATTATATTTTAGTGTTGCAGTTTCAGTTGCTCCGAAAAGATCAGATCCAAGAGCATTTGCAGCTTCAGTTTCCATGCGCCCTGAAAACCATGGCACATATACAGGTTTTTTCCCGATCTGCCGGATAATTTTTTTAACTGGTTCCGGATCATTAACAATAAGTTCCGAGAGAGTCATCTCTCTTGAATGAGCATTATATTCAACAACATGATCTGATCCAAGACCATGAGAGCGCAGCCATTTATGGTACTCGTGGTCCAGCTTTCCGCGTAGAACTACCAGATCATCCCGGCGTGCTACCGGAAGTGCTCTGTCACATTTTGAATTAACAGATGCATCACGGCGCGGGAACTGTGAAAAATTATCTGCTCCGTAAATTATTAACTCATTGTCATTATTAGAGATACATTTCCTGAGTGATTGATAGCCATACATATCTGTTCCCTTTTTTTAGATTAATTGTTTCAATTTTATTGATACTTGATCCACAGTATCCAGCTATAGATGACTGTTAATGCCAGGACATAAACCAAGAGAACATAAAACCACCTACCTGCAAACTTGGGTGTTCGTATTGGTGCTAAATTAAAGACAGCCATAATCATAAACATTGCATATATAATGACTGAAAAAATTGTATGCCCGAATAAACCGTCAAACAGAAAGACAAAAGCAAGAATTAGGACATTGTTGTCAAGTGCCAATCCCATGTATGTCGAATCATCGACCAGGCCGAAAACATTGAAATAACTCAACCGTATTGCACTGACGGCTACAATCACGAATGCTCCAGGCAAGAACCATGGACTGAATTCTCCATAGCTCAAGAGAAATACAGCGGGGCAAATGCCAAAACTTACTATATCTATCAATGAGTCAAGTTGTCCCCCAAAAGCTCGATATTCATCAGTTCGCCCCTTCATCCGGCGGGCAATGAGTCCGTCTCCCCAGTCAAAAACAACAGCCCAGATCATCCCAATTATTGCAATCGGTAAATTACCTAATATGGCATAGTATATACTAAGGACCGCACATAACAATCCTGCAAGCGAACAGATATTTGGAAGATCACGGGCGAAAGCAAGCATTCCTGTCTGATGTAATCGTTGATGGTCTGGATCGTTCATCAGGATACTTCCACTTTATTCAAGTCAATGACATCTACCAATGCTTCAACTAATTTGCAATTTTCTGTATCAGTACGGCTGGCAATACGAACATAACGGCCAGAGTCAGGTAAAGTCTTGTCTTGGCAGTGTTTTATGTACATGTTATGCTCAATGAACAATCTCCGCGTGACTTCAGGACCACTTTGTGCGTGATCCGGTAGGCGGCAGAAAATAAAGTTTGCATCGGGTTTGTAAACAGTCATTCCCGGAATAGCACACAGGCTTTTATACAGATTATCCCTGTCGATCCGCACCTGTTTACAGCTTTCGACAAACTCCTGTCTGTAATCGGGCAATATCCGCAGAAACTCTTCGGCAAATCCGTTAATATTCCAGATATGTACGCCTTTTCTTACAGATTCAGCAAATGCTGAATTTGCAGTTAGCATATAACCGATCCTGAGACCGCAGATACCATAGGCTTTGCTCATGCTTTTAAGGATCGCTATATTTGGGTAACGTTCGATTTCATGTTCCAGAGTTGTCTGATCAGGGTCATGTACAAAATCCATGAAGGATTCATCGATGATCAGCATACAGTCATGGTTTGCAAGTTTTTGTGCAAGAGATATTAGATCGGACTTGGGAACCACTATAGATGTTGGATTATTAGGTGTTACCACGACAGCAACATCTGCTTTAACCTTGATCGCTTCAGCAGCAAATTTGTCTACATCCAATTGAAAAGATGGAAATTCAAGAGGAAATTCAACTACTTTGCCTATTGGCGCTGCATTCGCATATTCATTAAAAGAGGGTACTGGAACGATCAACTTGTTGGATATGTGCCCGGATATAATTTTGATAAGTTCGGCAGCGCCGTTTCCTACAACAATTCTTTCAGCAGGTTGATGGATCAGATCACCTATAAGACCGGCAAGAGCATCCTGTGCGATCGGATAGTTAAGGACAATGTCGTGAATTTGATCTTTAAAGCTTGTAAAAACTGCTTCTGGCGGGAAATATAGATTGTAAAGATAAGCATGATCTATAAAGTCATGGCGATAGTAACCACCATGCTGTCCGGAAATGAATTCATATTTTTCAGTTTGAGTCTCATAATTAGATTTCATCATGTATTCTCTTCCTTGAATTGATTTAAGGTGGTACTTCACTTTTTTAAAGTCTTAGCCTGACGAATTGGCTTTAAACCGGAAAGTGAACGAGCAATCCTCACCTTCACCCCGCATTATGATTGTTGAAAAAACGGCTTTGATCTTCCAGAAGTATGCGGCGTGGTGTCGTAAGGAATTATTGTTTCATATTTGTCTGCCTAAAATAGTGTCTCAGCCTTTGCCAGATCCGCAACTGTGTCTATTTCATACCATCGTTTGCTGTCAAAAGAGACTGTTTTAAGGGCGAGACTACCATCAGCCACCATTTCCGCAAATACGGTTTCATAATAGTCGTTTACTCTGCCGGCTGAAATGTACTGGTCTAGTCTTTCTGTAATACTATGCCATGAAGAGAGCGAAAAACTGTAAATATTAACAGTCTTGTATCTGATCTCATCAAAAGTCCCGGCAATACCGTTTTGGAATTCCTTAACATGTTGGGATTGATTGACTGTGACAGTGGAACCATTCATCCACGGTTGCATGCGTGCAACGGCAATTCTGTCAGGAGAACACATGTCATCCAGAAGAGATCCGTCAAAAACAAGATCACTTTCAATCAGCAGAAACGGCTCATTAATGATATCACGGGCCATCCAGAGTGAATAGATATTATTGGTGGTCTCATAAAGGGGGCTTACAACATAATCGATTTTCATACCGCAAGCTCGCGTTTCTAGAAACTCAACAATGCATTTTTCCTTGTACCCTGTGACCACAACAAGACGTTTGAAACCTTGCTTTTTTAAATTGATGACAAGTCGTTCAAGTATGGACACCTCATGAACCATTGTGAGACATTTGGGTGTATCGTGTGTAAGAGGATAAAGACGGCTACCCTTACCAGCTGCCAATAGTAATGCTGTAGTTATAACTCCATTACCACTATTGCTGTAGTCTGAGTTCATTGTATATTCGATTGTTTTTTCTCCATCCCATATAAATCAGTTGTTAATACTTAAAGGAGTTGGTGTTAACATCGGCCAATTTTGCCTCAAAATTTGGATTTGTTTGAATTGTGTTGATGACTTATTTTATCTACATCTTAGCAGTTTTAAATAAATTATTCCAGATCCTCACAACGATCTATCCATCCAGGGAAGATCAAGGATTACATCGAGTTTTTCAACGGCCAGAATCGTTCCGATCGAAAAAGAGATATTGTCATCTGGAACAATGTCATATGTTCTTAGTTTTTGTTGAATGTTTTGATAGACTCGATCAAAACTAAGAATATTCAGATTAATTTTGAATGTCAAATTTGGGTTAAAAAAGAGCCAGGGAGGATCAGTCATCCTCTCTCATCGGACAGGCACACATCTCAAGTAATGCTTCCTCACTTGTCTGTGAACCACGTCCTATAACGAGATCTCCTTCCTTGACCTCTGTTCTTGCACTTGGGCTGTACACCCAGCGGTCATCGCGCTTGATGGCCATAATATGAACACCGGTCTCGGTTTCAAGCTTTAGTTCCCTGAGACTTTTACCTATGATCGGTGAACAGCCATCAACCTGTATCTTTGTTATGACCTCATCGGATTCACGTACTGCTATGGTGATGATCGGGTGCAGGTCTATATCACGAAGAACAGTGTCTGCAATGCCGTATGCAGCGTCTGAGATGAATTCGGATGCATTGGCCAGGTGAAGCAGACCACGCAGCTGGTTCACGTCAGGAACATGTTTTGCAGTTTCAAGGACCCAGTGCTGGAGATCGTATTTCATTTCATCCATTTCGGATTCAAGGGCTTTTACTTCTTCAGCGATATCCGTGTTGTCAAAGAGCAAGGCTGAATATGCAAGTCCTACAGAAAGTTCTGCGGTGTTCTTCATATCAACAATGATGTCAACTGCTTTTTCAAGATCCCTTAATACCCTCTCGTGCTCGACCTTGCGTGGGGTGTATGCCCTCTGGGTGGCAAGCTCAACAAGCAGCGGAACACCTTCATCGTGACCTCTTGCAAAGATCACATCATCTGCACGGATGCGTGTGTCGTGATGTGGGTCGTATATCCAGTCATCGTGCCTGCGGATCGCAATTACCAACATACCGGTCTCGACCTCAAGTTCAAGATCTCCCAGGGTGCGTCCGCACATCTGAGAGTCTTCACTAATAGTAGCTCGCACAATGGTCTCTTCGGCTTCCCGGAGTGCAAGTTTAAGCTCAAGAGGAATGCCCATGTCCATCTCTACGATCTTTGCAATGTCACCTGCTGCGTTGGCAATGTTCTCAGCAGATGCTGCTACCTGAAGAACACCTGACATCTCCTCGGCCTCATCGATGCGGCGTGTGCTTAACATTGCAGCCATTTTCATGTGGTAATAAAGAGTATCCATCTTTTCTTCAAGATGAAGTACTTCTTCGGCAATGTCCTCATCATCATATACCATTGCAGAATAAGCAAGATCTACCATCAGTTCCGATGTGTCCTTCATTTCAATGAGAAGGTCCTTTAGATTTCTGGGAATGTACTTGATTTCTTTGAGGCTCATGTTACTTGTACCAGCTGTTATCTATGATCTTTTAATTATTTATATATAATCGTTTTTCATGATCGTTTTTTTAAATGATCTGCATTAGATGTAATGTTACGAAGATGGCTGTGATACCCACGAGGTCACCCAGCGTGGCGATTATTGGAATGACAGTGTCATCCGGGTCAATACCGAACTTGTGAGAAGCAAATGCTATGGCTATGGTGGCTGAGAATACCGCTAACAGCTCGAACATGCTTGAGATAGTACATATCTTGAAGAGCGTAAAGAATCCAAATCCATTCCCAACAAAACTGCCTATTATCCAGGCAATTATACTCAGGACCACTGAAGCGGACATTCCCACGATGAAAGCTGCGATCACGCTGTTCTTCACTACAGGGTTCTTCTGGATGTGTGTTGTACCGATACCCATATGGAATGCAGAAGCCAGTCTTGCACCCAGCATGCTGCCGGTATCCCCGCCTATTTTGATCAGTGCAGGGATCAGCAGAAGTATGGTCGGAATAGCAATAAGGTTGTCAAGCTGCGAGTTTAACATCTGTCCTGCAGTAAGTCCAAGCAGTGATGTGAGAAACAGTATAGGAAGTCCCCTGTTGATGATGCCGCGTATGGTATAGTAGCTCATAACATAAGCACCACCTTTGCAGACAGGAAAATCATAAGAATGGAAACAATGTCGCCGATAGTGGCAATGGCAGGCGTTACCACGTTGTCAGGATCGAAACCGAACCTGAACATACCTATTGCAAGGAATACAGCGATCACAGAAAGGATGATCCCCGATGATACACCTGCAAGCACTGCGATCAATGTAAGTGACAATACACCTGCACTTTCAAGCCCCAGCAGCACCGTCATACCATGCCCCAGCATCCCGAGAACTACTGACAGGATCAAACCAAGTAAAAGCGATCCGAGGATGTTATTGGTAAGCTCCGGATTGTTCTCGATCTTCGTAATAAGACCCATGTGGATTGCACTTCCAAGCCGTGACCCAAGGGTACATGATATATTCCCACGCATACCAAGAACCGCAGGCGCAATAACGATCAGCCCAGGTATAAGCTCAAGCTCATCCGTCATCCCCACAAGAATAAGACCAGCCACAGCTCCTCCTATAGTCGCAAGGATCTGGAACGGCAATGCCTCTTTCACAATAGACCGAATACTGGCATAATCTCCCAGGTATTCCTCTTCTATCTCAACATCGTCGTCTTCTTCAGCGTGGGAGCTGTGAGACATAGTCTGCTATTTGTACTTTTAGTATTAAATGATTTGTGAGAGTTGGGGAGATTTGTTGGATTTTTGGGAAATGGGAGTTTTGATAATTTACTGAGTTCGAATCTTACACCCCGCAAAGAAAGTCGGGGATATAGGTAAGCAAGAAAAACCGAACTCCCAAAATTTTAAACTCAAGTACAGTTCAAATCGGATCAATTCTTATTTTATATTTTTATATTTTGGTTATTATTGAAACATCTACATTTTTAATTAACACATAAAATTTCAAAAATTAAAAAAAAATGGTGCAGTAGGTAGACCAGAAGACTGGAAAGAAGCAATAAACTTTCTACTTTGAGTTTCTATTAGTTCAGCAGTTCACTAATATTTAACCCCTTCTATAATAATCCACATTTATCTACAATATTCAATTGTTAACATCGGTTTTAGCTTCCGTCTCACCCATTCCGCAACAGTTTTTACATATGAAAATTAACAGATTTTCAGAATCCCACATATCATCGCACAACCAGCACCGGTACCTTGGAATGTCTAACAACATTCTCTGCTACACTACCGATTAAGAACCTCTTAACTCCCGTCAAACCAAGTGTGCCCATCACTATCAGGTCAATATCATTTTTCTCTGCATAATCGATGATCTCTTCAGCTGGTCTGCCTTTGAGCAATACAGATTCCACCTGAACTTCAGCTTCCTTTCCAGCTTCTTCTACATATGCTGTTGCACGTCCTCCCCTATCAACTAACTTTTCTTCAATTCCCTTCGCCCAGCTTATGCCCCTTCGTGCAACCAGGGCATACTCATCAGAAACAACATATACTGCATAAACTTCAGCCCCAGTCCCTTTTGCAATTTCAATACAATAAGAAACTGCGTTTTTGACATTATCTGAACCGTCGGTTGCAATCATAATTTTCTTACAAATATTCTCTTTCGTCTTATCCACTCCCCTTTTGTCCCATAATCTAATAGAGACAGTTTATAGACTCATTTTGTAGCATTTTAACTCATGAGTCTTGATAGATGCAATTTACACAACTGAAACTTATCCTAAATATTACTTTGGACACATCCTATAAAAGTGATTTGTCAATTGATAGATAATATATAACCATAATAACATTAAAACTTCATTTCAAATCGAGTAGTAGAGGCTTTCTTTTGCGATTGGAAATACATGCAGAGGGAACTTTACCACATATAAATGTATCGTATGATGTCGTTTATATAAGTTTAAACTGAAATTAGCGAACTACTGTAGTTGGTTAAACGCTTCAAAAGAGGTGTTGAAATATAGCAATCCCCAAAAAAACCGAAATACAAATAATTTATTTTGTTATTTTTTAATAAACTTAAAATAGATCGTGAATATACAGATATAGTATATGATCGAACTTAATAAAAAACAAAAAAATAGTATGGGAATTATGCGTTTTTCTCGTTTTGTCGAAAGATACCTTTATGACACTGATTGGAACTTAATAGCAACTTGCTGTGGTGTATCTGAAATTTTGAATAAATATGAACGTGTTACACGTGCTCAAACTTTTGGAGATCCTGATTATCCAACTGCTATCTCTAGATTTTTAATCGATGTTTTTGAATATAATGAAGCTGTAGGTCTTTTACTTATCAATGAGATTGTTTCACAAGACACATTAAATGATGAGGCAAAAATAGAATTAAATGAAATACTCACATTTTTTAGTAATGGGGATGTTTGTGTTTCTGATTATACTTTAAGTTTTAATGTGTCAGAACCTGAAAAATTCATTACATTAACAAACTACCCTGATGATTTTTACAAAAAGTTAATAGATGAAATAAACTTTCAATATTCAAGCAAACACCCAATGTCTCTATCTATTTTGATACGAAAATTGTTTGAAAATTTAATTATTGACATTCTAAGAAAAAAATATGGTACTCAAGAAATGGAAGAGTATTATAATATAGTAAAAAGGAGATTCCATGATTTTTCATTACTTTTGAAAAACTTGGATTTAAATAAAAGTGATTTTCATTACATTTCTTCTAACTTAAATAAAGAACTTATTGCTGAGCTTAACAAATATAGGGAATACGGCAATTCGGGTGCTCATTCTATTGATGTCGATTTAAGAATCGAAAACTTTGCTAATGACAAAACAGACATAAATCATAAAGTGATTTTTTTAGTTCGTATTTTAAATAATATATAAATCGAATCTAAATATTTTTGCTTAAACCCCTCCCCAAGTTTCTAATCTCTCCCTGACATGAGCATTCAAAGTGAACGGCTTGTCGCTTTTGGCATTCTGCTTCATGTAATGCAATGTACCCTTAGAGAACACCATATTCTTCCTTGTTGCCATTCATCTCCCTCCAAAACAAGAATTACAAAGATTTATTAATGTATTTCTACAATTATTGTATATGTCTATTCAGCGGGGATCTTGGATTATGTTCACATTAATCAAAGATAAAAGAGGGATTTTAAATGGAATCTAAAAAAGATTCTTTATCAATGTATCTAAGTATCTTTTTAATTCTGGTCCTTATCAACACACTCCTTTCAAGGTTTGCAATTGTCAATTCCCCGATATCTCCGGCTCCGGGTGTCTCTGGAATATATTTTGCAGTGGCTTTCATGATCGCTTTTGGGCTGTGGTATGGAATGTGGGGTGCTATATCTGCCTACCTGGGCTGTCTGATAGGTGGGGGGACTCTTATCGACATGCCACTTTCAATGAATATCATATGGTCCCTTGCAGATTTATGGCAGGTTCTTATACCGCTTGTTGCATTCGTTTCACTGGGCGCTGACATCACCCTAAGGACTCGGAGAGATGTGGTCATTTTTCTTGTGTTTGGGCTTTTCCTCAATAATCTAGTGGGTGCTGTATGGGGCTCTTCCATACTTGTTGCCGGGGGAATTGTCCCATGGTCTGAATACGGGAATGTTTTCAGGGGATGGTTCATTGGCAATCTGGTTGTTACAATCCTTATAACTCCTCTTCTGCTCAGGTTCGTAACACCCTATCTGAGTAATACAAGGTCATATGTCAGGGGTTACTGGAGCTGATACTCATTATCCACCCAAAAAGAAAAGCAAACACTCCACCCACCCCTTTCAGGAGGCACTAATGCAGAAGTCACCCACCCTCACTTCGAAACTCTCCAACCTCTCCCTAACATGAGCATTCAAAATATACGGCTTATTGCTCTTAGCGTTCTGCTTCATATAATGCAAAGTATGACAGACAAAATTCGTATTTTGTTAGTCCCTGATCACAGGGACTCACTCTTTTTCATTTTCTTCCATAATTATCTTCTCAAATTAAGATTAAAAAACAATGGTAAAGATCGCCTTCACATTAATCGATTCTTATGTTCAAATCCTGGGCACCATATTGGAGATTTATGGGCTTCAACCGTTTCATGTTTGATTAAACGATTCAACTTTTTACACGTGTACTCATATCCCCTTTCGCTCGGGAAGGAGGTCCAGTATTTAAAATGTTCACATAAGGTGCAATCGTCGCGTTTTAATTCAGGGTCATGGTAGTCTTCCCATTCTCCACACCACGTATCGACATCAGTTTCGGGGAATCCCTCAAGGAAGGGAGTATGCTTCCGACACTCTCCTTTAGCTGATCCCGAATTTACTTCAATTATTACCCAATTTTTGCAATATAAGCATTTTTTTATTGAATCCATACTACCACTTCTATACAAACTTCTCACTCGTATAAAAATATTTACACTAATACCGATTCACTGCAACACAGCATAAGACGAGAACTTCTTCTTTTTCATCAACACGCTTGCAGCACCACTCAATGCATCAACCTGTTCGTCGTGCGAACCTTCCGGAAACTGCTCAAGCTCTGCCAGGAATGCATAGATCCAGCTACCCTGCACAAGCTTGACATGCTTGAAGATATTCTGGATGAAAAAATGGTTTTGACTATCAATGAATGCATGGCTGAAACTAAATATAAAAATCAATATTCGAAACATTTTTACAGAATGAGAAATGATTCTATATTAATGGCAACTGCGAATAAATATCCACCTGTTGATCGTAATGCATTTAAATGTGATTTGATAGGTTTTAGAGAAGTACACAGTCTTTCTAAGACACTTTCTCAAAAAATAAAAGATTCAGGATATGTTCCTGACATCATAATTGCGATAGGCAGAGGTGGCTATGTGCCTGCCAGGCTCGTATGCGATTTTCTGCTTTTTGATGACCTGACAACAATAAAGATCGAGCACTACAAAAGAGCCGCAGACATTCAAGAGACGGCAAAGCTAAAGTTCCCACTCTCTGTTGATATTCATGGTAAAAAGATCTTTGTTGTGGATGATGTTACAGATACGGGTAAAACACTAAGTCTTGCCGTAGAATACCTGGAACGCCTTAAACCAGCAGAGATCAAAACGGCAGTCCTCCAGCACAAAACATGTTCAGATTTCGTGCCGGATTATTATGCTGAGAAAATTATTAAATGGCGCTGGATCATTTACCCATGGGCTGCTTATGAAGATCTTACAGGATTTACCGAAAATATAATTGCTGACAAGACTTTAACCCCTAAACAAATTTGTAATGAATTTGATGCCTGCTACAGTATAACTATAAAACGATCTGATCTGACAGAAATACTTAAAGACTTGAATGAAAGGGGACGTATAGAGTGCATTGATGATAAAAGAAATATACTATGGAGAAAAGCAAACGTTTCGAAATAAACCGTAGATAAGTGTATTACACGTCCTTTGATTTGTATAAAAGATAGTTCTTTAAGGATGTTCCTCTACCCCAAGCAGGTTGATTTCCCTTTTAGAACTCATTCATCTAATACTTTTTTGGAAACTGAATTAGTAATATTTGTTACTAATTTTAGGCATTGATTAAATTCATTTTACACAAAAAATTCCAGCTTTACAAAAATCTAGCATTGCACTTTTAGGTAGTAATATGGTTGTGTAGTAGATTGACAAAAAACCGTTGCCATATTTTCTTTATATATATCCCTGCATAACTTTTCGGGAATATAGTTATCTAAAAAAAAGTGTACGAGGTTGTGTATACACCTCCCACCACCTTGTTCCAAACTAGAGAAAAGCCGTTGAATTCATGAAACCTGTTCATGTGGGAGTAAGGGATGATTTCGATCTGTTGAGAAAGAAGATCCTTGACATGTCTTATACTAAATGGAAGAAGATGGGATTCTCTAAGGGTTCATTGCATTACATGAAGCAGAATGTCAAAAGCGATAAGCCGTTTACTCTCAATACTCATGTGAGGTTGGAGACTTGGGGTGAGTTTTGTGCAAGAAAGTATAGAAACCAAGTAAAAGAAGTGAAGTTTTATGTAATCGATGTTTGGTGATTAAGTTCCATATTATAACAGGTATAACGTATTTAATAAATTAATGTTAACACTGTTAACTTTTATAATGTAGCAAAAGTATTTACGCGCAAAATTCAAACTCTTTTATATCAGAGCAAAATCACAATTGAAGGATTGTGCAGGGAGATGATATAGAATTGTGAATATTTTTTGTAGGACGGTGAAATTACCCACACGACGTTAAAGAGAAACTAAAATAATACATGATATAGGAGTGTTGCGACATGATCGAGCTGAAGAAAGTAATTTGCGTTCTATTAATCCTTGTAATGTTCTTTGTAGTTGCAGGGTGTGTGCAACCAGATGATACTGGTGAAGACGAACAGGGTATAATTGAGGAACAGAATGAACTGGCTTCCCAAAGAGAATTTACTGCCTCACAGGTCAATTCAGCCGTCGAGTTAATAGAGGAGGAAGGAGAGCAGGCCTTCCCGCAGTTCAGGGAAAAGAACAGTCAGTGGTTCCATGATGATTTCTACATCTTTGTCTGGAGAAACGATGGAATACGTATGGTATATCCGCCCAATGTCAGCAGAGAAGGACAGGACACGAGCAATCTTGAAGATTTCAACGGTAAACCAACAGGCCAGCTGTTCATAGACATAGCTCAGAGCGAAGAAGGAGAGGGCTGGATTGATTACTACTGGCCAAAACCCGATGAGACAGAACCCTCAAATAAATACACCTTCATCAAAGCAGCATCCTTTGATAACCAGACCTACCTTGTAGGATCAGGGTTCTACGTTAATGACTATATCTATACCAATACTCTTGAAGACGTTGATTACACCCGCTATGGAAACACATCCGTTGGATATCTCATCCACCCAGCAAAAGTTGACAGGGATCTGGATGTAGATTTCAGCTTTACACATGTGATAATCGATGCAGGGCAGTCTATTGAACCTCACATAATGAAGAACCCCGAGGTATACTATGTTCTTGAAGGTGAAGGTGTGCTCTACATAGAAGATGTGCCATTTGAACTGAGCAAAGGAAAGCTTGTCCACATACCTGCAAACTCAAAGCAGTACACTGAAAACACTGGGGATGTTGACCTTGAGATCTTTGTTATAGACCAACCTGCCTGGGCAAAAGAGAATGAACAAATATTGGAGTGATCTATCATTCCACCTTTTTTAAAGAGGTAAATATTAGTATCTCATCCAGCATATTTTCTTATATTTGATCTGGAATCACCCTAGATCAGTATTTTTTAATACTTTCTGCAAAATTACCGTTCAGCTCCAAAGTCTTCCTTAGAAGATTATACTCAACGTCATTTCCAGGAAATAGCGTGAAATCCTTGTTTTCAGCATGTACCTTATCAAGCGATGCTATCTGAAATTGACACCCCTTGTACTCACTTGCATTAAAGGAACTTTCATTCCATTCTTCAAACTGTGAGATTTGGTCTTGCAGAATCTCATCAGCGGCAGTCCTTGCAGTAACTTCGTTTGATAATGCATCCCATAACTCATCAATATCGGATAGTGTACCTTCGACTTTTATCAACTAGGCGTCTTTGTTGGGACTGTGCTTGATTATTTTATATTTGCCGAAATAGTTAGAAGTAAACAAAAAAGGTAAAAGTTCAGACCGACCTCTGAACTTTCTCGAACTCTTCCTGTATTTCCTGTTCCGGCTCCTCACCAAATCTGGTAACCAGCCAGATAGCAATGCTGGAAAGCACGAATCCCGGTACGATCTCGTAGAGATCGAAGATTCCACCTGAGAGCTGTTTCCAGACGATGACCGTGATACCACCAATGAGTATTCCTGCAAGGGCTGCATTCCTTGTCATCTTCTTTGAGAATAGTGAGAAGATGATGGCAGGGCCGAAAGCTGCACCAAATCCTGCCCATGCATAGGCTACAAGTTCAAGGACTGAACTTTCCGGGTCGAGTGCGAAATAGTATGCAAGAAGGGAGATTCCGATAACCGTGAACCGTCCCATCCAGACAAGTTGTCTCTGGCTGGCATCTGACTTGAAGAGCAGCGTGTATATGTCTGTAAAAGCAGAAGATGCCACAAGTAACTGTGAGTCAGCAGTACTCATTATGGCTGCCAGGATCGCTGCCAGCATTACTCCTGCAACGATCGGGTGGAAGAGGCTGTTGACCATTACTATGAACACGGTCTCGCTTGTTGCTCCTGCAAGGAACTCGGGAACAAAGGCCCTTCCGACAAGACCGATGAACACTGCAAATACGAGGGAGATGGTGACCCATGACATGGCTATTGCACGGGACTGCTTGATCTCCCCAAGGTTGTTGATGGCCATGAAACGCACAAGGATGTGTGGCTGTCCGAAATAACCGAATCCCCAGGCCATGAGAGATACTATTGCCATCAATGAGATCATGGTCCCGTCAGAACCTGTTAATGGGCTCAGGAGGCTTGGATCGATCGTCCTTATGATATCAGTTGTCGAAGAGATACCTCCAAGTCCGTTCATGGCTGTTAAAGGTACTAATGTAATAGCAAGGATCATGAGCAGGGCCTGGAAGAAATCGGTCCAGCAGACTGCCATGAATCCTCCCATGAAAGTATAGAAGATGATGGCAAGCACTCCGATGGTAAGCGCTGTGACATATTCGCCCCCGAAGACCGTGCTGAAAAGCTTACCGCCGGCAACGAAACCGGAGGATGTGTAGAAGAGGAAGAATATCAGGATGAATAGGGCTGAGATCGTTCTCAGGAGTTTGCTCTTGTCACGGAAACGGTTCTCGAAATACACTGGAATTGTGAGGGCATCACCTGCTTCCATTGAATATTTTCGAAGCCTCTTGGCAACGAACTTCCAGTTAAGGTATGTTCCGATTCCCAGTCCAAGGGCGATCCATATCGCTTCCATTCCTGCAAGGTACGCATAACCGGGTAATCCCAGAAGCAGCCAGCCGCTCATGTCCGATGCCTCGGAACTTAAAGCGGTTACCCATTTGTTCAGTTTCCTGCCACCAAGAATATAGTCGGACAGGTTCTCGGTTCTCTTATAATAGTAAAAACCGATCGCTAGCATAAAAAGCAGATATAATGCAATTATGATTACAACACTCTGGTTTCCGGATGTAATTTCCATGAATTAATGATCTCCTGTGGACATTGGTCTTTGAATTGGTCTTAAGATACAGTTTTTCCGTTATCAATGCTATAATTTTTCGGCGAGGAATTAAAATCCTTGAGCAACGACTGTTTTGCAAAGCTATTCTGCCCCACATTATCTATATTTTCAAAAGGATATAAAGGTAAGAGATGGATGCATCGAGGAACTGAAAAAAATTTAGATGCATCCGTTCTCGTTATTAGCTCAAATAGACTCCTGCACCGAGCCACCAGGTATCATCGACCTTTTGGACATAGCTCATCTTGGGTTCAAGGGTCATATTGTGAGCTGGGTTATGGTAATGGTAGAAGATGAAACCACCATCTTGCTGCGCCAGAAGGATCTCGACCTGGGTGTAATTTACGCCATAGGGGTCCTGAAGCCCGGAGAGATCGGTTCCAATCAACTGGGGCTGATAGGGGAGCGCCAGGGTCGATCCATTATAATCGAAGGCGTAAATGTAGAGATTGTCGCGGACAAACGTACCGTTCTGGTCATTGAACTCCGCGATCGCGGCATCCTTTCCGTTCGTATGGGCATACGCAATCGCTTCCCCTACAAAGGATTCCAAGCTCTCTCTTACCTGGGAATCTGTGCCCGTCCTCACGACCGGCGAATCCTCCTGCGGATCGTAGATACCGGCTCCGATGAACCAGCCCTCGTCCACCATCATCACGTAGCTGAGTTTTTGTTTGACCGTGAAGTTATCTGCAGGGTCTACATAGAGATACCGGGCGAAGCCCCCGTCGGACTGTGCGGTGGCTGCCATATCCTGGATAAACGCGGTGCCGTTTGCATCAGTGATGTTCCACCGGTTCATCCCGAGGACCTCGGGCTGGAATGGAAGGGCCAGTGTGGTGCCTTCGGTATCGTAGGCGAAGATATAAAGTTCGCCGTCAACGAACTGGCCAGTCTGGTTATTGAACTCCCTGAGAGCGGCTTCCTGTCCATGGACATGCGCATATTCATAGGCTATTTCGACGAATGCCACGAGCTCACCTGGAGATACGGTGGAACTGGAAGCTGGCGACAGCGCATCGGTCGGCGTTGCTTCCGATTGGTTCTGAGGAAGAGCGGTATCGGTGTCTGTACAGCCGGCGCCAAGGACAGCTATCAGTACGAGTGCAACAGTAAAAAGGATTGTATTAGTTCTCATAAATAAGAATTGGAGTTTACATTAATAAATATTAGCGTCTTTCAAGATTTCTCAAGAATTTCAGCCATAATCTTCTTATTTTGTATTAACAAAAGCAGGAGACATAATATTTGCTGATAGACTATACTATCTTAAACTGGATATAAAGGATATAAAATCAAGTACAAGAGGCTAACCATAGTTTAAGCTATCAGACCCCTTTAACCGTCATATCCCATTCTCTTAACCTATTCCTAACATGAGCATTCAAAATATACGGCGTATTGCTCTTAGCGTTCTGCTTCATATAATGCAAAGTACCCTTAGAGAAACCCATCTTCTTCCATTTCTTACCTGCATTAAATCCCCTGAATCCTCTAAGGACATTTGCCGTTGAAACAGTAGACCACAATGTAGATTTTAATTCTAATTAGCCGTGGATCTTATTCTGAATAAGTTGAGTCAGAGGATGGGCACTATTAAGGGAGAGCTCATTCTTTTTCTTCTTTTTCCATGATCTCTTTGATCTTCTTATCTTCCCAACCTTTACCGAATTTGCTCACACTAATTCCTTGTAGCACTACAAAGATTCCCCATCCAATAATCGGCCAGTGAACCCACCAGCTTCCCCCATCAGAATAGTCGATAAAAAATAGCACGACCATAATCACCAAGTATACTGCTAGATGGTTGTAGAACTTTTTGAGTTCCTTTACTCGTTCCTGGGCACGTAATAATTTGTCATCTCTTTCTTCCATTTAATACCACTCCCTTTTGTAAAATGAGGGATAACTATTTGATATTTTGGGATGTGTCCAACTTTGCAGAAATATAGAGCTGTTCTTTTAAGCAGTAACTGGGTTGTGGTAATTACCACATAAACCGTTGCCATATTTTCTTTGTAATATCCCCACATAAAAAAGAGGGGATATATACAACGCTAGAAAGGTGTACCAGATGGTGCGAAGTATCTGCACAACATTTTTTAAAAAACGTTCCGTAGGATTTGGGATATGATCCGCAAGCGGATGTCTGGGGATAAAAGACATAAGCTTGTCAGAACTATGCCGGAACTAACAACAACGCATTATTACTTCCAGTAATTAATATCGATATCCTTATGTATTATTGCGAATATCCTATAGTTACAGGTGAAAATACAATGAGTCGTGTAATTGGTCTAAATGCCCCTTCATTTACGGTTGTCGCAGGAAGGTTTGCAGACAGGGTCTTAAATGCTCTTTTTGTTAGTGGTGAACATTCCATGTCCATGGGTCTCTACAGTTGCTCGGGTGGTTCCTGTAAATCTTCAGTTACAGAGAACATAGTTGATGGAAATTAAGGGATTCCTTCCCCCAAAAATATGGGGGATATAATTATCACAAAAAACACTATGGGTCTGCAATTTAGCACACGATCATCAGATAAGCTGCTTTAAAAAAATTATTATCGAACTTCAAGTCTATCGTTAAACATTGATAGTTTTTCTCATGTAAACACGGGTATCATCACGACCGATCTCTGACCACCCCAAATGATGATAAAAAGAAATATTCTCGGTTAATAATACATGAGTTGCTAAACGCATTTCCAGATAGCCTCTGCGTTTAGCTTCTGACTCAGCGAGATCCATTAGCCGCCGGCCTAGACCAGTTCCCTGGAAATCAGGTCGTACCGCCACATTTGCTATTGTAGTATAATCATCTTCGAAGATCAAGATCAAGCCACCGACTATCTCTTTGTCAGATTCAGCGACCCAGACAGGAAAATAGGTGATCTCCTCTTCATAATCAACGTCCATAGGCGGTAATCGTTCCCCTTTGAGCCTGTCCAGATACTTTGTGTAAGCCAGATCCATACAACTTTTGAGATACTTCGCATCATCGATTGAAGCTTTTCGTATATGCCAGCTTCTTTGTTTCGCATTTTGGGTTTGCATTTTGACCATAAATAACTATCAATAAACTTTACTTATGAATATAACAATTTATGACAGCATTGCTTTAAGTTGCTTTTGCTATTGGGAATTACTATTAAATTAAGCCTACACCGCTCAAAAGATCAAATCATAGGATTATATATACAACCATAAAATATACTAATTAGCATATCGACATAATACAAACAATTCAACAGTATATATAGGGAATATGGAGGGGGCTAATCTGGATGGAAGTAATATAATTCAGCGTGAATTTGCTGTCGAAGGATCTTGTAAAGATCCTACCGAATTGTTTGTAGATCCTGAGATCTTAAGTCCTGTTTTTGAGGATATTCCTATGATCATGATCCTTGTTAATCAGGACGGGAAAGTTGAATACATCAATCGGACTGCTACTATTGCATTAGGGAAAGAAAAAAAAGATAGTATTGGCCTCCTTGGTGGTGAACTGTTTGGATGTATGAATTCGATCAAAGGCGAAGGTTGCGGGAAAAACAGAGAATGCTCAGAATGTACTGTAAGAAACTCTGTAATGCACACTTTTGAAACCGGTGAAAGCATTTACAAAAAGGAAGGCGAATTGGAAATCGTAACCAATAACAAGTCTGTAACACTTAATTTTTTAATTTCAACAACATTGATACAACAAAATAATGAACCACTTGTGCTGCTAACTGCGGATGATATTACTGAACAGAAGAACAATGATCTTGCCTTTGAGGAAGCAATTCGGAAACAGAAGGCTCTGGAAGATATCATAAACAATAGTTCTACAATGGTATTCTTATGGAGGGCAGAGGATTTCTGGCCTGCAGATTATACTTCTGAGAATGTTTCAAAGCTTGGTTATTCAGCTGAGGATTTCATACTTGGACGAATTACTTATGGTGATCTGGTCCATCCCGATGATTATCAAATGGTATGGGATACACTTGCAGAGAAGTGCGAGGATGGTAGTGACAACTATACCTCGGAATATCGTTTGATAACAAAGGATGGAAAGTTATTATGGGTAAGTGAAAAGACCTTTATTCTGAGGAACGGCAAGGGACAAGCAACTCACTTCCAGGGAATTGTCCAGGATATCACCGAGCGCAAGGAAGCAGAGGAGGCAATGCTCCATGCCAAACTTGCTGCGGAAGCTGCCAACACGGCCAAGACCGAATTCATCTCAAATATAAACCATGAGCTAAGAACTCCTCTTACTTTGATCATCGGATTCTCGAATCTGCTTTGCAGTGAAGATTACGGCTCTTTGAATGAACAGCAGAAAAAGTACATATCCACGATTCTTAACAATGGAAATCATCTTTTGAAGCTTATCAATGATCTTCTGGATTTCTCAAACATTGAAACCGGGGAGATGGAACTTCATGTTAATGAATTCCGGGTATCCGATGCTATTGATGAAATAGAAGCATTGATGGTACCTCTTTCAAAAAAGAAGGGCATCGACCTGACATGTAACATCGATATCGAAAAGCCTACCATAAAAGCAGACATGCCAAAATTCAAGCATATCCTTTACAACCTCGTTAACAACTCCATAAAATTCACCGGTCAGGGAGGGGCAGTGACCATTGGTGGCAAAATTTCTGATGAGGCTGTTGATTTCTTCGTAAAGGATATTGGCATCGGCATTTCACCGGAGGATCAGGAAAAACTGTTCAAGCCTTTCTTCCAAGTGGATTCATCAAACTCAAGAGAATATGGCGGTACAGGGCTTGGCCTTGCTCTTGTCAAGAAATTTGTTGAAATGCATGGTGGTGAGGTCTGGGTAGAAAGTGAACTTGGAAAAGGAAGTACATTTGGATTTAGCATACCAAATGAACCTGAAAACCCATCCTACTGATTTGTTCCAGATGGTTTAACAGATCCATCTGATCAGAAGATAGTTCCCCTGTAGATCTGCAACCATCATTTGAAACTACAACAGGTCATCACGCTTATCGTTGTACTTCATGCAATTCAAAGTAGATGTTTTTTACAGTAACAAATTCGAATTATCTCCTCCCACTTTTCCAACCTCTCTCTCACATGAGGATGGAGAGTAAACGGCTTATCACTCCTGGTGTTTTGCTTCATGTAATACAAAGTACCCTTTGATGATCCCATCTTCTACCAGTTAGAATAAAACATATGCAGTATCTTTTGCCTTCGATCATCAGAATCAGCTCTCCAGACTGCAAAGACATTTTCCGAAATAAATAGACCTATTTTGAATACGTTAACTTAAGTTTCATCCATCATTATCCCATGACAAAAACGATCTCCAGCAGGCTTTCGATTAGCAGGCCACCCAACCAGGACGCCAGCGGGATCAGTAAATAGGCCATCACATGCACAATTGTTAAGCTTTCAAAAGGCCATTCCGGCACATCTTCAATGAGTTTAAGATTTGCAACCAGATCTGCCATATGTCCGGGTGATATGTCCGGTGAACCGCTATGCAGGAGGGTTTCAGATTGGTGTATCTTTTCGCGTGTCCATTTTAATTCTGCTTCTTTGATCTCATGAATCCGCTGGTGCACACCTCTCATTGGCAACCAGAAGCCAAGCAATGCAATTGCTTAAGGGGGGGGCAGGATGGAATTTGAAGAACCTTCTGATATGCTGGAAAAAAACAGATCAGGAGTTTTGAAATTTACAATGGCATATAGACATGATTTATTGTCCATGACATAGTATTTTGATCTTTGACCATGATGACACTGTAACCCTAATTTGACAGTTTATAAAAATTAATGCTAATTTTGGTGGTATTTTGCTTATTTCCATCAATATTTGCCCAATCTGCAACTAAAATAAGAACATATCACAAATTATAGTTTTTACATAACATTAGTTAATACACATATTTAATTTAGTAACAACTGTCAAATTCTATAGGGTTAAAAAATAGAACTGTCAAAGTTGGGCTGTAACAGCAATGTTTCTACATGTATAGGATCTTAAGAAGGTAATCGGATTTCTACAGGATTTAACATCTCATTTTTTTAAAAATATAAACCTTGAAATGATCAAATGTGATATTGAACATGGAACCTATAAACAACCCTTATCTCATCCATTTCCCTGTATTCTACCTCAAAGTTGCCTTCATCTGCAATATATGTCAGGTCATCAAGGTCTTTGAAGATGACCTCGCAGGTAATGTTCTCTGGAAGCAATGAGCTGAAATTATCACATTTTTTTGTGATCTCCTGTATCATCCTTTTTGTTTCACCTGCATCAAAGGTTCCATCCTTATCCGGACTATAGATTATTTCGGTTGTTAGTGTTTCCTTGTCCAGCAATGTCATCCAGAATCCATTGATCTGTGAATCTTTTATGGCGTAATCTTTTATTTCGAAACTCTTGTTGATCACATTCTTCAATTTTGAACACCTTTTATTTTATTAAGTTCAATGTCATAAATCAGTTTTCATGATGCTCCTACGTTATAAAAAGTAACTTCAAAACAAAACATTTATATTTCATCAAAGAAGTGCATATGTCCACATCAATGCATAAATATATGCAATCTTTCAGCTCCAATATGTGAATCTGCTTAATTATTTTCTTTTCATACCTATTACCATTCAAGAGGAACGATATTGACCAGTAAACGTATATTAATGGGCAACGAAGCGATCGCTTTTGGAGCGATGAAGGCCGGCGTTCAGATAGCAAGCGGTTATCCGGGTACACCTTCGACCGAGGTGATGGAGACCATCATCTCCAATGCGAACAAATATGGCATATATGCCGAATGGGCGACCAACGAGAAGGTGGCACTTGAAACAGCAGTGGGCGCCGCCTACTCGGGTGCCAATGCCATGGTCACCATGAAACAGGTGGGACTGAACGTGGCATCAGACCCCCTCATGAGCCTTTCCTACATAGGAGTAAAGGGTTCGCTTGTGATCCTTGTCTCCGATGACCCCGGCCCCCATTCATCCCAGACCGAACAGGATACAAGGGCCTTTGGTCACTTTTCAAATATCCCTGTCCTGGACCCCTCCACTCCTCAGGAGGCTTATGACATGGCAAAGTTGGCCTTCAAGCTATCACATGAAATGGAGATCCCTGTGATACTCAGGACCACGACGCGTGTATCCCATGGCTGTGCTGATGTAATGATCGAGGACATAGACCCGGCATCCCGTGACATAGAGGGTTTTGTAAAGGATCCAAAGTGGGTCATATTCCCGAAACTGACAGCCCAAAGGCACCCCTGGCTTGAAGAGCTCCAGGTCAGGCTCTCAGATCGTTTTTCTGAGTACTTCAAAGAGAACTCTTTTAACTCAATATCAAAAGGAAACAGCAAGATCGGCATGGTAGCCTCTGGTGTTTCCTATCTGTACGCAAAGGAAGCTATAAAGGATAGCTCTGAAACCTTCTCCCTTTTCAAGATCGGGACAGTCCATCCTTTCCCTGAAAAGGCAGCCCTTGAATTCCTCAGCAATATCACAGACCTGATAGTGATCGAGGAACTTGACCCATACCTTGAGGAGCAGTTCCTGCAATTGATAGGCAGGCATCATCTCGATATGAACATATATGGAAAAAAGAACGGTCATTTCCCTCTAAGCGGAGAATATAACGTCGATACCGTTATCGATGGGGTGAACAGCTCACTTAAAGATATCAATACAGACGTTCCTTTCCTGTACCATTCATCACCTGTGATCGATAAGGAGAATGTACCTCCACTTCCCGTAAGACCTCCCACATTATGTGCAGGCTGCATGCACAGGACGGTATTCTACGCATTCAAAAAGGCTGCCGGGAAATTGAGGACAGAAAAAGGCATGGAGTCCATATTCTCAGGGGATATCGGATGCTACACCCTCGGAAATGCCAGGCCACTCAATATGGTGGACACATGTCTTTGCATGGGGGCAGGGATCAGTATAGCAGCAGGTCTGTCCCATACACATCATTATCAAAGGGACCAGAAGGCAAAACAGGTGGCATTTATCGGTGACTCTACCTTTTTCCATTCCGGGGTTGCCGCTGTGATAAGTGCAGTATACAACAATGCTGACATCACTGTAGCTGTTCTTGACAACCGGACCACAGCCATGACAGGTCATCAACCCCATCCGGGTATTGGTCTGACAGCCACAGGCGTTTCCACAAAGGTCATTGATATAGCCGATGTCCTCAGAAGCTGCGGGGTGGATCTTGTCGAGACCATAGAGGTCAATGACCTTGGCGAATGCATAGATACGGCAAAAAGGGCCATGGAGTTCGAAGGTCCTTCTGCTGTCGTGTTCAAAGGAAGATGTGTGGGGATCACAAAAGGAAAGGAGCAATATGTGGTTGATGAAGGAAAATGTACCGGTTGCATGCTGTGTGTCTCTCAGCTTGGATGCCCTGCCATATTCTCGACATCTTCCGGGCTACCGGTCATACAGGACAACTGCACCGGTTGCAGTCTGTGTGCACAGGTCTGTCCATCGGATGCTATTGTTCTAAAGGAGGATTCACAATGAAATTCGATATTCTTATCGCGGGTGTGGGCGGACAGGGTGTTGTGCTTGCATCCCGTCTGCTTGCAACGGCTGCCATGGATGCTGGTTTTCATGTAACCACCGCTGAGACCATCGGCATGGCCCAGAGGGAAGGGTCGGTTACCAGTCATATCAGGATCGGGGATGAGGTATGCGGCTCACTTATCCCATCCGGAAATGCCGACCTCATAATAGGACTTGAGCCTGCTGAGGCTGCAAGGAACATTCATTTTCTGGGCATGAATGGCAGCATTGTTGTAAATGAGCATGCTGTAATGCCCTCTGTTCTAAATGGATGTGTTGAATACGATCCTTATCAGGTCCTCGAATTCCTGAAGGGGAACTGTCGGGATATCTTATCTGTCGATTTCACACAGCTTGCAAAGCAGGCAGGGACCTACAGGGCAGCAAACGTTGCCATGCTGGCAGCAGCTGCAGGTGCCGATCTAATTCCATTCTCCTCCGGGGATCTGTGGAATGTGCTTGAGAAGATGGTGCCGGAAAAGTACAGGGATGTGAACAGGAAGGCCTTTGACATGTCCCTCGAAAGGGTCTCAGGTATAAAGAACCCTGAACAGCAGGCAATGGATGTCTGATCTTCCAGAGGTGATGCGAATGTTCAATGTTTGTGTGAATAATGATCTAAAGGAAAACGCTCCTGAAAATGAGGATGAACGATTCAGTTTATGTGAGGAAGAGCAAACTGTCAAGCTCAAACAGCTTCTCAAAAGGGTTGCATTGGGAAGCTCCTTCTATCAGAGGAAGTTCGAAGAGGCTGGGATAGATGTCGATTCTATCAAAACCCTGGAAGATATTGCAAAGCTTCCGTTTACCACTAAAGAGGAATTACGGGATGCTTACCCCCTGGGTCTACAGGCTGTCCCGGATGAGGATATCATAAGGATACATTCGTCATCAGGCACAACCGGCAGTCCTGTCATTATCCCATATACACAGGGGGATGTTGATGTATGGGCAGATATGATGATGCGCTGCTACCAGATGGCAGGTCTTACCAGAAATGACAGGATACAGATCACACCCGGATACGGACTTTGGACCGCAGGCATAGGTTTTCAGGCAGGTGCCGAGCTTCTCGGGGCAATGGCAGTTCCAACAGGACCGGGAAATACAGAAAAACAGTTGCAGATGCTGCTCGACCTCAAGTCCACAGCACTTGCAAGCACCTCATCCTACGCCCTCCTCCTTGCAGAGGAGATCAACAAAAGAGGCTTGAGGAACAATATCAACCTGAAGGTCGGGATCATAGGTTCCGAGCGCTGGAGCCCTAAGATGAGGTCCCGTATCGAGGATGAGCTCGGGATCGAGAGCTTTGACATCTTCGGTCTCACCGAGATATACGGACCCGGTGTTGCCATAGATTGCTCCATGCATGATGGTCTTCACTACTGGTCAGACCACCTGCTCTTTGAGATCATAGACCCTGTCACAGAAGAGAGGTTGCCCGATGGAACCCTTGGGGAGCTTGTCATAACAACTCTTACAAAGGAAGGTGCACCCCTTATACGCTACAGGACAAGGGACCTTACACGCATCATCCCCGAACCCTGCAAATGTGGCTGCCCCTTCCCTCGCATAGACCGTTTGCTAGGACGTACCGATGACAGGATAAAGATCAAAGGTGTCAACGTCTATCCCGGCCAGATCGAGGATGTCATACAGAGGGTCGAAGGCGTCAGCAGCGAATACCAGATAGTTCTTGAAAGGAAACAGGGCAGGGATTCAATGCTCTTCAGGGTCGAGATCGATGGTGCAAATGACCCTGGAATAAATTCAGGAGCTGCAAAAGTACTGTATAAAGCCTTCAGGGACTTTATAGGTATCAGTGTAGATGTGGAATGCGTCGGAATGGGAGAACTCCCCCGCAGTGAGAAGAAGAGCAAGAGGGTCATTGATAACAGGGATATGTAAAAAGACCCCATTCTTTTTTCAAAATACCTTCTCAAATCTGTACAGTGAATAAGATTGCTATAGTGTGATTCTTAAAAACAAACATTATAAATAGTTTCTATTTAATAGTAGAAGTTATTGAACTGTGCAAGATTTACTAATGGGAAAGCCAATGACGTTTTGTTCAAATTGTAGAGCAGAGATTGATGAAAAAGCTGCAATGTGCCCAAAATGTGGAGTTCCCACTGGCACACGAGATCCAACATTACAATCTCCCAAGGATCCTGGATTAGCAGCTGTTTTATCCCTTTTATTCAGTGGTTTAGGACAAGTTTACAACGGTGAACTTAGAAAAGGAATTGGAATATTAGTAGGTGTTGTTGTTGGATGGGTTACTTTTCTTATCCCGGGACTAATAATATGTATATATGGAGTTTATGATGCTTACACCACCTCAAAAAAAATGAATGCAGCTGAGATACCATTCAAAAAAGCAGATCGTGCAGATTACATTCTTTTTATATTGGTTTTCTTGATTCTGATCGGAGTATTTGCCGCTATTTTACTTTGGATGGGGTTACTGTAAACACAGAAACCCTGTTTTACATCAGATTTTGACCTGAACTAAAGGCATGTTTCCCAGAAACATTTTTGTTTCCTGATATGGAAACAGTACTATGATGCGAAGATATAATATCACCCACATCATTAAAGATCAAAATTCAAATCAAGGAAACGAATGAACAATGCCAGACGCAAAAACACATGACAAGATAAACATTGCAGTGCTGATAGTTATACTGGCAGGCCTTTCCTATCTTACGATATGGAAGGAAAATGAGATGGCTGTCGGATATCTGGATATTTACAGGATATCGGTCTTTTCTATATCTTATCTGTTTGCAACATTCTTCCTTAGCCCGGACCTTGATATCGAAAGCAAACCCTACAAAAGATGGAAGATGTTCAAGATCCTCTGGTGGCCCTACAAGGTTATATTCAAACACAGGGGATTTTCTCATAATCCTGTCATCGGACCCCTTTCCATTGTGATTAACCTTGCATTGATAGTGGCAGTTTTGCTGCTGCTTATAGGTGTTGATCTGTACAAGATCCCTTTAAGGTTCATTCTAGCAGCCACAGCAGGGATGTGTCTGTCAATGGAGATCCATATAATATCGGACTTCCTGATATCAAAAACGAAACGTTATTTTTGAGAATTAGTGAGAAGTTTCGTTCTATTAAATTCCGGAAAGGGGAATTTTGAAGGTTATTTTTGTACCTTGTGCATAAATCAGGGTAGTAGATATCCTGAAAATAAATATTTGAATTTATTCAATTTCAACAAATTCCACATAATCACTTGACGTTTTAATAGCTGAATCGAACATATTCCCCTCATGATTGATCTTCCTGATGTATTCAAGTTTCTCTTTATTCATATCAGCTTTATCCAATGCTCTAATAACACAACTGATCAAAGCATGAACATCATTAGTTTCACCGTAAAAAGCACATTTTGGTTTATCGGACATTATAGCTCCCATAACAAATATAACAAAATGAATGAACATTTGTCATCCATTCACAAAATGAAAATAAATCATTACCAATTATCATAAACCTTTAAAAAAACTCATTGAGTATAATGTCCTCTATCTTTAATAAGGTTTGTATTCAGTCACATAAAACAAATTAAGCAAAATCACACAAACTAAGTGATAATTACCACATCAGTAAATGCCTGAGCCTGCTTAACGATTTGAAATGCCGGGATCATCCTTGATCTTCTCAGATCCATGATCAATAAATAGTTCATAAACACCCTTTTGAGGATCATTCGAAAAGCAGCTCAACGTTTTACTGCCTTACCATTGTTTTCAGATATCTGAAAACCAACAGTGATATATCTGGTCAGACCATGAGTGGCATTAGTCAACTAGTTCATCAAGACCTCCCAAGAATAATAGATTCCCAAGTGCGGCTTTTTGGATCGAATTGGTATAAAATATAAAGGGAGGAAAACAAATGGAAAGAAGAGGTTTCAACAACGGACCAAGAGAGATGCACAAAGCAAAATGTGCTGACTGCGGTCAGGAAACAGAAGTGCCTTTCGTACCGGACCCAAACAGACCGGTATACTGCAGGGAATGCTTCCAGAGCCACAGACCACCTAAAAAATACTAAGTGGATGTGAATAATAATATTTTCATAAAGATCAAAGTGAAATGTGCGATTAGATAGAATATTTCTATCATGATCGCACGATCTATTTTTGGATTAATTTTTAGATCAAATTTTGTTTTAAGCAGTCTTGAGTATCATAAACAAGACCATATTAGTTCTGATCCATCCATGACAGAAACCAACATTTACCAGTTATCCAAACGTTTTGAAAAAATAACTCTTAATGAACCAGACAACTGTAAAAGCAGTTGTTACTATGACGTAAGACCAGATATCCATCCCGCTATTTTCTTGTGACAGGATCGTCACTAAACCCAAAAATGCAATCAAAAGAACAGCAAACCACGTTAGTTCTTTCATCAATTGTTCTTTCATTATGATATTCCTGCTTTTAAGAGGGAATATTTATCTGGCTCATAGATATGCTTTTTTGCTTTTTAATTGAATATCCTTTAGAAATATTTAATAACTAAAACCGTGCTCTTGTTAATGAGAACAATGAGAGGATATATCAATAAATCAGAGATTCGCATGTTTTTGATCTTTGGATTCATGCTTTTGCCTATGGCGGTCCTGTGTTATCAGCAGGAGCTTTCGTTAGGGATAATATCTTCTTATCCGCTTTTCATCATACTGGTTCTCATGCTTCTTGGTGCTAATATTGAGCTCCCTGTCAGTACGATCAGAACAAAGAAAACACAGGATCTTCAAAGGGATGCAGCAACATTGGAAGAGGTCTATTCAGTACCTCTGGTAAAAGATATCTCATCCAGCATGAAGCTGGCATTTAATACGGTCATTACCCTCAACCTCGGGGGCTTCATAGTTCCTTTTGCTGTAATGCTATTCCTGATCGTCTTCCAGCCTGACTTTGTAGGGCTTGAGATCATGCTGATCATGATAGTAGCTGCAACACTTCTCTCTGATTTTGTCAACGGCATTGGCATTGTGATGCCGGATTACATCGGACTCATAGCAGTGCCTTTCGCATTGATCTTTGCACCGGAGAATGCAGCTACCGTTGTATTCGTATCAGGTATTGGTGGTATCCTTCTGGGAAATATCACCGGACTTCTGATGTTCGATAAAGAGAATAAAGGAAGTGCTTTCATCAACCTTGGCGGGGTTGGAAGCTTTAAAGCAGTATATGTGACAGCAATAGTTGCAGCATTAATATCCTGGTTCGTTTGAAGAAGAATTCTGATGCATGTTCATCCTCTCCTGAAGCTTGCTGGCTGTAAGGTTTACGGTCCTGTACTTTGAAATACCCTTATCTGTGAACCTGAACGGTTGCGGGGAAGCGTCCACGCGGGTAGCTCTCATTTTCTGGACAGCCATAACAGGGGTCAGATTTGCTTCGACCTCATTTGCCTGCATCTTATCAAGGAAGATTATCCCATCCCCAAGGAAATCATATGTGTCATATGACTTGGTCTCAATTCCGAACTCTTTTTCAGTTACAAGGAAAGAAGTGATATTTTTTGTCTTAAGCATCTTATGTAATGTACGCCATTCCAGGGATTTCCTGAACTCAGCAGGATCAGTGAACATGTTCAGGGAATCGAAAACGATCCGTCGTGGCTTATACGCCTCTATAATCTCACCGATCTCCTCAAATGACAACATTGACATGCCGAACACCTCAAGGTAGCCATCGTCGATATGCTTGCCAATATCCCAGCCAAATCGCATGAAATGCTGAATTAATTGCTGTATCCTTTCTTCAAAGGAGAAAAAGAGGCATTTCTCATCGTTCTTGATGCCTTCCATCAAAAACTGCATGCAAAGGGTAGTTTTACCTGTTCCCGGAGGACCTGTCACAACAACTGTAAATCCTTCAGGAATACCGCCTTCAAGCATGTCATCAAGCCCGACAACACCAGTATTGACCCTTTTGATAGCCTTCTCGATATTGTTCGTATCGATCTTGGATTTGAACTTGCTACTATCAAGGGACATCAGCGCCTTTTCAAGTACAAGGTTCTTGGCTCCAAGTTCCTTCTCATACCTTTCAAGTATCTTAATAGCGTCAGAACTTAATGTTGTGTGAACAGGGAACTTGTTTCTTGCCATAAACGTAGATTGAAGACTATATATTTAAGGCTTACTTCATGTGTCCACAGATATGAATATTATGTCCATCATTGCTCTTCTTTAGGGTAGCCACGTCCTTCAAGGAACTTGCCACGTCCTTTTTCAGCAATGACCTCATTTTCCCAGACAACTTCACCCCTGGCGATCGTGGTCATCGGGAAGATGGCATCCATGCCTTCAAATGGAGTCCAGCCGGCTTTACTGTGAAGCTTGTCAGCTTTAATAGGAGTTGCACTGCGTGTATCAACAATGATCAGGTCTGCATCATACCCTTCCGCAAAAACTCCCTTTGAGTGGTGTGTATCAAGGCCAAATATATGCGCAGGGTTCCTGCTTGTGACCTCGATCATCCTGCCGATCGGAAGAATGTTCTTCTTGACCGCCATGAGCATGAGCGGCATAAGCGTCTCGACTCCCGGAACACCTGATGGTGCACTCCTGATATCAAGGTCCTTATCGAATTCAGAATGTGGTGCATGGTCTGAAGCTATAGCATTCACAGTTCCATCATTGACCGCGTTCATAAGCGCTTTCACGTTTCTGCGGTCACGCAGTGGCGGGTTCATCTTTCCAAAAGTTCCCAGCTTGTCCCAGTCCCTTGTAGATAAGAACAGATGGTGCGGGGCGACTTCACAGGTAACAGTATGCTCGCGGTTCTCTGCTGCTGCAACATATTTTTCCTTACGGATAAGCCCCAGCGCCTCAAGTGTGCTGATATGACAGAAGTGTGATCTTGTACCCTTTTCTGCAATTACTTCAAGTGCTTTCTCGACAGCATATCCTTCACAGAGGTTTGAACGTATTCGTGAATGTGATGACGGGGAAAGGTCATTCTTAAGCAGTTTTTCATTTTCCAGGCGGATGTTCTCATCTTCGGCATGAATGCAGGCCACCGCATCAAGCTCTTTAATGATCCCGAGTGCCTGCGAGAAATCCTCTTCGTTTATGTTCAGCCCACCAGTGGATTCTGCCATGAATATCTCGCCAAATGATGTCACTCCAAGCTCCCAGAGCAATGAAAGGGATTCAAGGTTCTGTGTTACACCGCCATTGATACCAAAATCAATTACAGACTTGCGATTTGCCAGTTTCAGCTTTTCCTTAAAAGAGGATTTACCAACAGTCGGAGGTATGGTATTCGGATGCTCTATAACAGTAGTAATTCCGCCTGCTGCTGCCGAGCATGAACCAGTGTGCCAGTCTTCCTTCTTTATCATACCCGGCTCCCTGAAGTGCACGTGCGCATCTATGCCTGCAGGTATGGTCAGTGCTCCTTTAGCATCGATCAGAAGGTCCGGGTCAGCTCCGGTGATATCCTTTGCAATACGCTCGATCTTTCCATTGTTGATCAATACTTCTCCTGGCTGCAAAAAGTTGTTGTAGAAGACCTTTGTGTTCTTAATAAGGATATCAGTCATAGATCGGAGCTCCTTTTGAAAATTATGAAATTTAGATCATGATGAAGTCAACGTTGGGATTTACTTTTTTATGTATTATAAAACTGTTCTTTGTTGTTTTAGCTTTCGTCGTTATCCTATTCTTGTACAAGTAAAGACTGAACGATTCGATCAAATTTTCTAAAATATATAGAATATATATTAATATATAAGATATTGAGCATTATATATTGAAATATAGAATATACAGAGAAATACTATATACGATTCACCTTATTTCCTTCCTTACAGGTCGAGACATTAGAATTCAGATCTGAAAACAAAAACCACTTTAGTTCAATAAGGTGAAAAAACCAATGTCCAAGAAATCAATGTCATATATGATCACGCTTTTGCTGGTCACTTCACTTGCTCTTTTCGGAGCAGGGTGTGTGGGTAATGACACTACTGATTCCGGTAGTGAAGAAATGCAGTCAATTATTATCAAGGGATCGGATACCGTTCTTCCACTTGCACAGGCAGAAGCCGAGGAATTCATGATAGAAAACCCTGAAAGCACAATATCCATCATCGGAGGGGGGTCAGGTGTCGGTATTGCAGCACTCATTGATGGCGAAGTTGACATCGCAATGGCATCAAGAGCAATGAAAGGATCAGAGATCGAGAATGCACAGACAAATGGTGTCGATCCTATACAGCAGACAATTGCATGGGATGGTATCTCTATTGTAGTAAACCCGGAAAACCCTGTATCTGATCTGACATTCGAACAGCTCAAAGCGATCTATGTAGGAGACATCTCCAACTGGAATGAAGTTGGTGGCGAAGACCGTGAAATAGTCGTCCTCTCACGTGACAGCAGTTCCGGTACATACGAATACTTCAAGGACGAAGTAATGGAAGGCAATGAATACAGGGCTGATGCACTTATCAATCCATCAACAGGAGCAATCACCCAGACTGTATCACAGAACCAGAACGCTATCGGCTATGTCGGTGTTGCTTACCTTGACGAGACCGTAAAGGCACTTGCAGTCGACAAGGGCAGTGGTGCTGAAGAACCAACATCCGAGAACATCCTTTCCGGTGAATATCCACTTGCAAGACCACTTTACTTCTACACCGACGGTGAACCAACAGGCCTTGCACTTGAGTTCATCGAGTTCGTCTCAAGTGAGACCGGAGAAGAAACGATCTTTGAAGTAGGATACTTCCCTGCTTGATCTTTTTTACGATCCTCTAAGGATTAAGGGATGACTTATGTTGCATAGAAAAAAGAAGGAAAAAGCAATTGAATCCACTCTCTTAATGGTAAGTGGAGTTACAGTTGTAGCTCTTTTCCTTCTTTGTTTTTTCCTTTTCAGGGAAGGATTCCTTTTGTTCGGTGATCATTCCATCATTTCGTTCATAACCGGAAGTTCATGGTATCCATCGTCATCGCCAGCAAAATTCGGATTATTGCCATTATTAACAGGATCACTGATCGTAACAGCTGGAGCCATCCTTCTCTCAGTACCTCTTGGCATTGCTTCCGCGGTATATATATCAGAACTTGCAGACCCTAAAGTGGCACAGCTGATCAAACCATTTGTAGAGATCCTCGCAGGTATACCTTCAGTTGTTTATGGTTTCTTCGGCCTTGTAATAGTAGTCCCATTGCTACAGGATCTATTAGACCTCCCCACAGGACAGACCGCACTGGCCGGTTCTATCATGCTCGGAATGATGGCGCTACCTACCATCATATCAGTATCAGAGGATGCTATAAATTCAGTGCCCGCTGCACTCAAGGAAGGTTCCCTTGCCCTTGGAAGTACCAAGTGGCAGACCATTTACAGGGTAGTATTGCCGGCAGCATTGTCAGGTATTTCCGCAGCCGTTATGCTTGGTATAGGTAGGGCGATCGGAGAGACCATGACCGTCATGATGGTAACAGGAAACACTGCGATCATACCCGGGATCCCCGAAGGACTTTTCGATCCCGTAAGGACCATGACCGCAACCATTGCACTTGAAATGGGAGAAGTCCCACAGGGAAGTGAACATTTCCATGCGCTGTTCGCAGTCGGATCTGTGCTTTTCCTAATAACGTTCATAATCAATCTTATCGCTGACAGTGTTAAGAAGAAATACAGGCTTCAGGAGGGAGTTTGATGTTACTTCGACCAAAGACCTCCGAGAAACTGGCATTTGCCACGCTGAAGCTCTGTATGGCAATTGTTCTCGCTTTCGTATCCATCCTTGTGATCTACATTGTTATGAACGGCTACAGCGTGCTCAGCCTTGATTTCATAACCCAGATGCCAATGAAAAGAATGACCGAAGGAGGCATTTATCCGGCAATTGTGGGAAGTCTCATGCTGATCGGACTTTCAATGGCCTTCGCAATCTCTCTTGGCATACTCTCGGCAGTTTACCTGAATGAATATTCAACTCCGGGACGTGTTTCCTGGGCCATTGAGATGGCGATCAATAATCTTGCAGGTACACCATCAGTGGTGTTCGGTCTTTTCGGACTGGCATTGTTCGTCAAATACTTCGGATTTGGAGCTTCTCTCCTGTCGGCTTCTTTGACATTGGCTTTGCTCATTTTGCCCGTGATCATTCGTGCGAGCAAAGAAGCATTGATGACAGTACCACAGGAATACAGGGAAGCTTCCCTCGCACTTGGTGTTACCAAATGGCAGACCACAAGAAAGGTCATACTTCCTGCAGCAATTCCCGGAATGATGACAGGTATAATCCTGAGCATCGGCAGGGTTGCAGGCGAAACAGCACCAATCCTGCTTACAGGAGCCGCATACTTCCTGCCAAGAATACCGGATTCGGTGTTCTCCCAGTTCATGGCATTACCATACCACCTTTTCGTACTGGCAACCTCAGGTACAAGTATAACACAGACACGTCCGATCCAGTATGGAACAGCACTGATACTGCTCTTGATAGTTGTTTTCATGAACAGCATTGCAGTAGTAATAAGAAGACATTACCGGAACAAATTGAACAGGTAAAAGAGAATTCAAGGATGATCCTATGTCTAAAAATGAAATTAATACGAATATCAATATTAAAGATCTTAATCTCTGGTACGGTGAAAAACACGCGCTTAAAGACATTTCACTTGACATACCGGAGAAAAGCGTTACTGCATTGATAGGTCCTTCAGGCTGTGGAAAATCCACATTCCTCAGATGCCTGAACCGTATGAACGACCTGGTAAAATCATGCAGGATAGATGGGGAGGTACTTGTTGATGATGAGAACATCTATGATAAAAATGTAGATGTCGTTGACCTGAGGAAAAAGGTCGGAATGGTCTTCCAGAAGCCAAACCCTTTCCCCATGTCCATCTATGATAATATTGCCTATGGTCCGAAGATACATGGCTGTTCAAAATCAGAGACCAATGAAAGGGTACACAAGGCACTCGAAGATGCTGCCCTTATGGGAGAGGTTCAGGAAAGACTTGGAGACCAGGCATTTTCACTTAGTGGGGGACAACAGCAAAGATTGTGCATTGCAAGAACACTTGCTGTCAAACCTGAAATAATCCTGTTCGACGAACCATGCAGTGCTCTTGACCCTATATCCACTTCCAAGATAGAGGACCTGATCCTTGAGCTTAAAAAAGATTACACTATTGTGATCGTAACACATAATATGCAACAGGCAGCTCGTATTTCTGACCATACTGCCTTTTTCCTTCTCGGGGAACTGATCGAGTTCGGAAAGACAAAGAATATATTTGAGAATCCACAGGTAAAGAGTACAGAGGATTATATTACAGGAAGGTTCGGGTGATCTTATGGTGAGAGAAAGATACGTTGAGCGGCTTGATTACTTAAAATCAGAGATAGAAGAGATGGGGAAGGTATCCGGGGAAATGCTGGCCAGTTCAATACAGGCTCTGGAAACCCTTGATATTGAGCTCTCAGAAAAGGTCATTGAAATGGATACAGCCGTTGATAATTACGAGTATGACGTTGAAAAGTCTACAGCACACCTGTTAGCCCTTCAGCAGCCAATGGCCGGTGACCTCCGCCTGATCACAGCTTCGTACAAGATCGCGATCGACCTTGAGAGAATGAGCGATTTTGCGGTCAATATTGCAGAGATCGTCAAGAAGATCGAAGTAGAACATACCATTCCATTGTCCGAAATAACTACCATTGCATCTATCGCCCAGAATATGCTCAGCAATTCTATCAAAGCCTACGCGGAAGGAGATGCCGAACTTGCAAAAGCGACCGCTGCAGAGGATGAAAAGGTAGATAAATTGTTCTATTCCACATGGGAAAAGATGGTTAAAATGATGATAGATGATGCGATCCTTATTCCAAATGCAGTAGATCTGATATTTGTTCTCAGGTATCTGGAACGTATTGCAGATCATGCATGCAACATCTGTGAAAGTGTCGTCTATATGGTAACGAACCAGAGACTAAATTTGAACTGAAAACTGATAAGGTTCTTTGAACCTTATCGAACATCATTTTTTATTTTATCTTTGATCCTCTTCAACGTACTCCTGTGTTCGATTCCCATCTCCCTAACATCATCAGGAGTCAGAACAAGCACTCATTCATGAACCTTCTTGATATCAAGATAGGTTTCAACCGCATTTCCTTCAAGCTCCTGCATATCAATATTGTTCGCTTCCTTCTAACCCATTCCACAATCAAATGAATGTCTTCTTTAAAAGCAAAGCTCTTTAAGGATCTAATATAAAATTATAACATTTGCTTATAAATTTTGCTTCTGTTGGGGAGGTTTATCGGAATTCTCCATTCTTTTTAACAATTGGAAAGATGTTGTCTTGCTAATCACCACACTCCAAATTTAATCTATTTAATAAATTTCTATTTTTATCTATTAAAAAAATAATTATATGAATGGTATAAAATTATGCTATGTTTATAATGCTATATCTATCGCATAAAATTATAATAAACTACTGATATATACTATAAATTTTTATATGTATATGTCTAGTGTGATAGGGAAGACATGATCCCGATCATTGAAATTAGATATGATGCGGACAATAGTGGGGGGTTAAACTATTTTTGCCGCCAAAATTGTCGCTTAACAGCGGATAAAAGGCTTCGCCATGCTTCATTCAAATTTATCCATTAGCGAACTTCTTTTATCCGCAAGACATTGTCTAAAATGAGTGAATGGGGGAGACAAAATGGGAACACGAATTGAAAACCTTCAAGTGACAAAAGTAGTAGATGGGGACACTATTAAGGTACTGATTAAAGGGGAAGAAGAAACTCTGAGACTTATCGATGTTGATACCGAGGAAAGCTATTCAGGGGGTTCAAAACCTGTTACAAAAGCAGGGAAGGCAGCAACTGAAATGGCAAAAGAGTATTTCACTTCACCAGGAGGAGGATTTGTTCAGGTTAGCATCGAATTTGACACCGATGACCCTGAGCATGTCTGCTTAGCCAAGCATCGCGGAAACTATAACCGCCTGTTGTGCTACGTCCATAAAGGCGATGAAAATTATAATCTAAAACTTGTTAAAGAAGGATGGAGCCCATACTTTGTTAAGTATGGCAGGTCAAGATTGTATCATGAGGAATTTATGATTGCGGAAGCGGAAGCACAGGCTAACAATCTTCAAATATGGAATCCGGAAACCAATTGCGGTGGACTGTCTCGTGACTACACTACCTTGTTACCTTGGTGGTCGCTTCGAGCATCCGTCATCGAAGATTATCGTGAAATTGGTGTTGATGCAGGCGTTCTTTCTGTAAGACTTGACTATGAAACCATCAAAAAAACAGCTGAAAATGAAGAATTCGCCACGGTATTTTGCGATCTTCAATCTGGAATAAATAAATGGACTGGTGGTGGAGCACTGATCTACGCAGGTTCAAAGCATCACAAATTCAATTTGTGGATACCAAACGTAGATGGTGAAGAAGCAGCCCCCCTGCTCCAACTTATTGAAAAGCGTTATGCCAAGCATGGGCGAGGTTATGTTTATGTTAGCGGGAAAGTCAAAAAATATAAGTATAAACCCCAAATCGTCCTTACAGATTTAGAACAACTCTCTGACTTTCCGCCAATTAGCTAAAGGAACTAAGTTTCGGATCTAATTTGTTAGGAAACAAGGGAAATAATAAGGTAACTATTTAGCATACTTAAAATCAACCGGATGATGTTGATTTTAATGTTGCTAAATTCTAAGTATCAAATTGAGGGTTATGAAACTTAAAGCCAGAGCGATAAGTCGTTTACTCTCAATGCTCATGTAAAGGAGAGGTTGGAGAACTGGGGAGAATGCTGTTGATGATTTTTAATCAGATCAGTTTATCAAAAAATTAAGAAGGGTTATATTACCCTTCTGAATTCTGTATCATCTCAATGATAGAATTTGCTTCATTGATTAGGTATTCAGCTTGCTCAGTTCCTAACTTACCTTGCCTTTCCTTTATATCAACAAATTTAATGAAATTCTCAAGTTTTTTGATGGCATTATCGTTATTTCCTTTGTCAAGATTTTTGATTACACCGTCGAGTTTTACATTGAGAACATGTTTGGTAGAATCTGCAACCTCTCCATCCAGACCATTCACATATTCTTTGAGAGCTTCCATTTTATCAACAGGTGTTGGTAAATACAATGGCAGGTAGTCGGTGTTGTTCCCATCAATTATATATGGTGAATCGCAGATCCCATCCCCATCTAAATCTTCACCAATCTGGCTGAAACCTGTGCCATTCGGATGTGCCCAGTAGTTTCCGCCAAGGAAAGGACCACCAATGATATTTGCACCTGCTGTTTTGGTGGTGTTCCAGGTGATGTATATGCCGAGATAAGGTACATCAATCTGAGCATTCATCGTGTTGTTGAAATAGTTGTTAGCTATCTTTCCGTAGGAATTCCCATATATCTTGATTCCAACTTCATTCCTATATATGGTGTTGTTGTAAATATCGCCGCTGCCAAAGTCCCATATCCTAATTCCTACACCATTCTCATATATAGTGTTGTTAACCAAGGTGCCGTCTGCCTGACCTTCAATAGTTATTCCAGTACCAGAGCAAGAAAACACTTCATTATTCTCTAAAATACCTTCACTATCGTATAATATTATTCCTTTCGAAATTACGGTGTTATTGATCACGGTAATGTCGCTACCACCAGCAAAAATTCCCCCGTCCGATATAATGTTATTTCTCAGCTCGCTGTGTAAGGATTCTGAAAAACCTATCCCTCTACCACCTGTTACATTAAAGCCGTTGATGGTCACATTAACATTTTCGGTTAAATTTCCAGCATGGAAGACGTAATCGTCCATCCCCGGAACACACTGGACAGTGGTAACATCAGGTCCGGATTCTGCGATAATGGTCAATTCTTTGTTTACATCCACGTTTTCGACATACGTTCCTGGGTAAACAAGGATTGTATCCCCATTAGTTGCGACATCTACAGCATCCTGAATCGAGGTATAATCTGCTACTGGTCCTGTGCTGTTGTTCACTGTGATCGTGCCTGCTGTTGCTGTTCCAATGGTCATTAATACTAAAACCATTCCAAAACAAATCATCATATTCTTTTTAATTCTCATTTCCTCACCCCCACCAAATAATTAAAAAGATACATACCGAATTTTATCTATATTTAAAAGTGGTTTTTCAAACTATTAATACTTTTTTTAGAAATTGGATCAGTAATAACTGTTACTAATTTTAAGCACAGATCATATTCATTTTACACAAAAATCTAACATACAAAAAGTTTGGGAGTTCGGTTTTTTCTACTTACCTATATCCCCGAAGTATTGTGCGGGGATATAGGTAACCCAGATTTTTTGTACGGGCTTGTGTAAAGAGTCCACAAAACCCATTTTTTATATTATGCACAACAGTTTTTGAAAAATGGTTTACGCTTCAAAAAAACTATAAAGACGGCTATGATCAAAAAAAGAATCGTGCCGATACTAACCAAAAATGTTTGATTACCAATAAAAACAAAAATAATAGAAATAATTTCGAGTATTTTTTTTCTATTGTCGTTAGTGTTATTTTCCCAAAATAGTAACAAAGTAAATGATATGGAAAAAAATAATAAGCTTAACCAATATTGGCATTTAATATCTTTACGGCTTGTCATTTCAAATTCAATTTTATCTCTCTTAAAATGTGCATCGCCTTCAAAGCGGGAACCATCTACGAAAGGCAACTCACTTTTTTTTTCTTTAAGTGATGGTGGATTTATGGCATAAATTTTAGATTGATAGCTGTCAAATGGAAAATAAAAAGAAGAACCTTCAAGCAATAGTGGTTCATTAAAAATAATTTTATCATCATTAGCGTTTATCGTTTCAATTTTTGTGGTTCCAGATTGGTTATATTTTAAAGATAATTGGTTAATCTCTTTGTCTTTACATTCGATAACAATTTTTGGTACAATTTGGCTTTGAGTTACAAGTATATAGTGAAAAATTCCATCTATTGAATAATCAACAGTGACTTCTTCTATATTCCCTTCAAATATTCTAAAAAATTGTTTTCCATCATACAACCATTCTGAAGAATTCAACTTCAAAGCTTCATCGAAACTAATACTTTCAAATGTTTCATTTGTACTACTAAACTGATTGTAGGTGAAATAAGGAGATCCCCATTGTGCACTTCCATTTTTGACAATTACATTCTCAAAACTCCACTTAACAACATCTTCTGGATCAGAAAAGTCTATTTCTTGGGAAGTGCCATTTTCGTAGTGTAGTGAAATGTCACGTATAGCAGAAGTTGGTTCATATAACAAAACATCAATTTTTTCATCTAAAAAACCTAAATTAGTAACTTCATTGCGATAGGTTTCTGTCTCCTTATCTAAGTACATAATATCAAGATGTAAAGAATCTTGCTCTTTTTTAGGAGTAGTAATTATTGAGATAATTGTTGACCCATTATTTTTCCATACTAAGTAGTTACTTGAATTGGGTAGTGTAGGAAAAATTAAAACCTTATCCTCATTATAAACAGCAAGAGGGCCTGTTGATAGAGTTGACAGAGTTGGACTTGTTAGTCTTTCTGGCCATAGGCCTAAGTTAAAACTAAAAGCTTCAATCATATGAACTTCAGGTGAAACAACGTAATCCAACCTGAAAAAAAAAGAAGATTCTGGATTAATGATCTTGTCTTGTATTTTTATCGATTGACTACCTGAAGTAAAGTTAAATGTAAAATTAAAAGCGACATTGGAATCTTTGAAATCCTTTATTTTACCACTAAAACTTGTGTTATTAGTCAAAACATAAGATCCATAAACATCTTGAATTATTGGGGAATTGTTATCCCTTAATAGAGGAGATCTTTCTGAGTCAAAATCGAGACCTTGTGCACTAGATAAAGGTAAAAAGAGGACAAGAAGGAATATGAACATTACTGTTTTCACGATTACACCTTGCTCTTTTTGTGACAAGTTAGAAATTTTTGCTTTTAATTAATTCATTTTTGATACAATCCTTTACTTATAAATAATTTTGCTACTCATCCTTTTTATTCCCATCCTTCCAACCTTTCCCTAACATGAGCATTGAGTGTAAACGGCTTATCACTTCTAGCATTCTGTTTCATGTAATGCAATGTACCCTTAGAGAAACCCATCTTCTTCCATTCAGTATAAGGCATATCAATGATCTTCTTCCTCAATAAATCAGAATCATGTCTTTCAATCTTATAAGAAGGATTCATGAACTCAACAGCTTTTCTCTTTCCAACAAGATGATGGCTTAGTTCCCTTGCTTTGAGCAACAGGACAGATCCCCAAGAACTATTCTTTTTCCTATACTCGACTTTGCTATTCATCACAGAATTAAACTCTTCAGTAACCTTCCTTGCTCCAGTTGGTCTTAACCTCAAAGAAAAGCTCTCAGTCCTGACAAAATCCTTGTTATCCATAGCTCCCTTTTCAATCAGGTTCATTACAGCGAGATCAACAATAAACCTGAACAGCTCTTGGAAATCATAAGCCAGACTGTACTTGCTCTGATTCATCTCATGAAGGAAACCAACATGAGCATCAAGACCAACTGAATTAATGACTCTCAGGCACTCAGATTCAAGCAATGCATACCCATAGTTAAGCATCACATTGACTTTGTCGCCTGCTCCGTTTGCCCTTCTGTAATTATCAGTTCTTGCCTTGAAATCATACTGTTCAGGAACAGCTTTGGCATACTCATTCCAGTATTTCCAGGCAACTCCACCTTCAACACCAAGTATTTCCCTTATGGATTTGGCTTTCTCAAGTCTGGCTTTGTCATCAGTAAAATCGTACTCAATCTCAGGATACCTTTGCTGCAGATAATCAAGAACAGCTTCAGATTTAGAGAACTTGGCTTCAATGAACTTCCTTGCAAGCTTTACTCTTGTATCCTGATCTTCATAAGCGTGGTACTGGGCAAACTTTGTCTTAACATTGGTACTTTCAGAAGGAAGCATTGTTGTCAACAGTTTTCCATCCCAATTGAGAATTGTAATCTGTACATTGTGTTTGACCAACCATCTGATAGCCTCAAGGCTCAGAGATCCACTTCTACCATAAACAATGATACTATCAACATCCATCCTCTTGGGAGAGAACACATACTCTTGAGGATCTTCAGTGGTTGAAAATCTTCCATCCCTGATATGGAGTTTAGCAGCATCAACCCGCATGTTGATTCCATGGCCGTTTAGAAGTAGCATTTTCATTGTAGATTACCTTCCATTAGTCCAAATAATCAGCTAAACTAATGCATCGATTTCAATACTATTTTTTTTGAATCTTACAGATAATTAGCTGAATAATTTGATAGAAATGTACATATGTAATATGCATTTTTAGCATATAAATATTTTGCATAAAATGTGCTTACTGATTGCGTTTTAATAAATTAAAAAAAGACAATTTTCCTTCTCAAGACTTACTTAAAATAAGCCGTAAGTAGACGGCCTTACTAGAAGGGTATAGTTAGAAAGTTTTAGGAGTTGCCTTTTCGTACTTTCCCTATATCCCCGAAGTATTGTGCGGGGGGTAAGATTCGAACCCACAAAAAGCCGTCCAAATTCCCCATATCCCATTCTTCACTTATACAAAACACATTCAGCCCTTACATAGATTACCGAAACACCCTTTACTGCGAGCTTATTCCTTACAAGACTTTCAAGTTCCTTTATCCTGCTACCAGCAATTTCTGGATCATTGAACTCAAAGACAGTGACATCATCACAAAGTGCTTTTACAGCATCTGTAAGATCAGGCGTGGATTGTCCACCTGTCATTGCTGCTGTCCTGTTGTCCAGTACCAGTACCAGTACATCACGTTCGTTCTCGACAGCATTTATCAGACCTATAATTCCGGAATGTGAAAGTCCGAAGTCGCCTATAACAGCAACGGACTTCTTATCGAAACCTATAGCTGTGGAAATAGCAGCACCAAGTGCAAATCCGACATCAACGGCTTCAAGGGGCGCAGGGGCACTGCGTATGGAGCAGCCCATATCACCTGCTATGAAAATATCCAGATCATGAAGCATTCTATAGACCGGCAGGAAAAGACAGTCCTCGCACAAAGAACGTGAACCCCTTTCCTCAATGGTCTCAATAAAAGTATATTCAGTTACCTTATCTTTATCGATGTTCTCGATCGCAAAACCGATCTGTTCTTTTTCAATGCGACCATATGGGAGATGCCCGCTCATCTTTCCCAGCACATTCTCACAGATACTGATGTGGGATTCGATAAAGGCTTCACTTTCCTCAATAACAAGAACTTTTTCGTGATCGGATATGAAATCTCTCAATTTCCTGACAGGAAGAGGAGATACAACATTAAGTGAAAGATGTGAAACCTCAAGCTGCCTTTCGGATAATAGCTCATCTACAAGTAAAGAAGGATAGCCGGAAGAAATTATTCCTACTTTATCTGTTTTGCTTGATCTGCCTGATCTAACAGATCGGTTCAGTGAACTGCTCTCTGCTTCATCCACAAGCAATGGCTGTACATTTATGTGAAAATGCTGATGCTTACCACGCATTGTCAGCTTCCAGATAGACCTGTCAAATGTAGCTTCGGTCTCTGCTTTAATGTCATCGGATCTTGTGACAGGACCTGTGGCTTTTTCCAGACGATCCGTTATCCTGACTATGACCGGCGTTTTTGTTCTTTCAGAAAGTTCGAATGCCCTGACAAGTGACCCGTATGCAGCATCCGGGCCGGAGGGGTCGAATACAGCAACCTCTGCCACCTCACCGTACCATCGTGAATCCTGCTCGTTCTGGGATGCTCTGACCCCCGGATCATCTCCGGCAACAATCACTACCCCGGCACCAATGGTGTGAGTAACAGCTGTAACAAGGGGGTCGGAAAGGACGTTCATACCCACATGCTTTGTGAGGACCAAGGACCTCTTGCCTGAAACCGAAGCACCAAGTGCTGCTTCGAGGGCGACCTTCTCATTCGTCATCCACAGTGTGGGAATGTCAGAACCGAGATTCTTCTCGAAATATTCCATTACGGCAGTAACAGGAAATCCGGCAACTCCCGTGACCATCTCCACCTTGCTGTCAATCAATGCAAAATAAAGAGCTTCCAGCCCGGTAATTTCTGAAGTTCCGACCTCCCTGTCAGTTCTGTTCATAACTTTGCTTCCAGGTCTACTGATTCGTCAGGTCGTGCGAACCACGCAAGTGATGCAAGAGCACCAATGACTCCATTGCCATCAAGCCAGACATCGACACCGTTGTCCCGTGCATACTGCATGGCAAAGTCTTTAGTAAGCTCACCACTGCGGCACAGGGTGCTATATTCCTCCATCCTGGAGGCTTCAAATGAGGATAATACGACCATTCCGGTCTCATCGGACACACTGTATTTGAGAAGTGCAGCCTTCAGGTCTTCCAGAAGCTCCTGCTTTGCTTCCTTGCTGACACAGCCGAACTCAAGCACTGTGGAAACACAGTTCTGCGTCTTTGCCGATACCGGGAAGAGCTGTACAAGTGAATGTGAAAGATAAACGGATTCATTGCAGTTAAGCGCCATTGCTATGTTGTGTGTCATGGACCATGTGGCACCCTCTTCCTTTGTATCAGTATCATCGATACCGATAAGGACACGCTCACGCCTTGGAACTACAATAGTGCCTTTGGCAGCTCTTCCACCACCTGATTCACTCACATTGTAGCGTAGCACTCCCTGTGCAAGTGCCCTGCATTTCGTAGCTCCCACACCGCCGCCGCCAAGACCGGCATAGGTTATGGACACCTCATCGTCTTCGACCACTACAGATTCGATCCCTGCAGCAGCCACAGATGCCTTGAGTGAAAGGTCACACGCTCCAGTGTTCACGAGATAGCGGGTCATGTTCCCCACAGCACGTGCCTGCTGTATCAGGGGAGATCTCGCATAATGAAAACGTGACCATGCAGCCCCACTATAGCAATTGGTATGCTCAATGATCTCTGCGTTCTTATTCTCTTCATCGCAGACTGCATATATGCCCCTGTAAGGTATAGTATAGGGGTCTGTAAGTTCTACTTCTTTCATCTGAATGGATAATTACAGGCAATGGTTTAAAAGTTTTGTCAAATAGAACAGGCAGTCAAACATAACACCCAAATTCCATATCAATTGATGAATCCTTCCTCTTTCAGACTGACATATCTCCCATCCCCGATTATCACATGATCAAGCACATTGATCCCGAGGATCTTCCCGCCCTCAACAAGCTTCTCAGTAACAGCTATGTCCTCCCTGCTTGGTGACGGGTCACCTGAAGGGTGATTATGTGTCAATATGACCGATGCCGAGGACTCCATTAGTGCTGACTTGAACACCTCACGCGGATGGACGATATTTGCATTCAGGCTGCCTACAGAAACTACCTCCTCACGAAGGATCTGGTTCTTTGTATCAAGATAGAGGGCAGTGAGCATTTCCTTTTTGAGCTCCCTGTGTTTTGGATAGAGCAGTGAATAGACATCACCGGCAGATCGTATCTTCCTTTTAGGATCATCCATGAAGACCTCCAGTTTTCTTGCAAGTTCAAAAACAGCAGCTATCTGTGTGGCCTTTGCTGGACCAATACCACGCATATTTGTTAGCTGGCTTATGTTTGCCTGGCTGAGCTGCTTCAGGTTGTATTCAGAAAATATACGCGCACACATGTTCAGGACATTCTCGTCTTTTGAGCCTGTGCGAAGGATAATTGACAGCAACTCTGTATTTGATAGTGAGCCTGGGCCGTATTTCAATAAACGTTCCCTTGGTCGTTCCTCTTCAGGCATATCATGTATCCGTACTTTGTGAGCACACATGAAGCCCTATAATATAGAGGATTAATATAAAGTAGACGAGATTTAAGTTGTTGATTAATATTTTTATAAGGAATATCCTTTTTCACTTTTCGTTTTCATTTACTTTTCCGATTCCATTTCTATTTGTATTTCCATAATCCAACGTACTTATATAGTGAGCTGAAAATACAGAAAGACCATGAAAGTCATCTCAGTAATAGGCTACAAGAACACAGGAAAAACGACCCTTGTTACAAGGCTGGTTCAGGAACTTTCAAAGCTTGGACGTGTGGGAACGGCCAAAATGATGCTTGACCATAGGCTTGATGATCCGAACACTGATACCGGCAAACATTTTGATTCCGGTGCTGATATGGTCACAGCGGTCACCAACAGCGAACTTGTTTCCATCCAGCGTGATCCTTCTATTGAAAAGGCCATCGATGCTCTTGCAGATGCAGGTATGGACTTCGCTGTGGTCGAAGGTGCAAAGGACAGCCCTATTGCGAAGATAGTACTGGGATATATGGATGAGGATGTCCAGAATGTGGTTGCAAAGCTGCCTGCAAGGTCTGACTGGGATCTTGACGAGGTTGTGGAACTGATAAAGGAACAGCCTGACCATGTGACACTTGATCTTCTGATCAAGCAGATAAAAGAGACTCCTGGGATTGAAAAGGTAGGCGGTATAGGAAGCTTTACCGGAATAGTCCGTGTGGACAATGAGGACTTCCGGACCAGCCAGCTCGAGTTTGAAAGTTATGAAAAGGCTGCTGATGCAAGCATCCGTAAGATCCGCGAAGAGATCATGCAGCAGGAAGGTATTATAGATGTACTTATCCATCACAAGGTCGGCAGTATAATGCCTCTGGAGGATATTGTGTACATTGTCGTAGCAGCAGGACACAGACAGCAGCTTTTCGCTGCACTTGCCGAGACCCTTGAAAGGGTAAAGTCAGAAGTGCCCATATGGAAGAAAGAGATAACAGTTGACGGTAACTTCTGGGTACATGATCATGCCTGAGTTGTTATTCAGCTCAGCGCATTCACTCTTTTATTTTTAAATCATTTTCATTTCATTTAATTCCAACATTTATCCGTACTACTTTTGATATTTTTATTAGACTTCATCTAAAGTATATATGTGCACATTTGTGCCAACATGTGCCCAATGACTTATAAAATATACTTGTATCATACGAAACCTTAAAGTATTGTTCGTGTTAACGAGTGACATGATTTATACATTTTTGAAAAAAACGTGGTGATAATTATGTTAGGAATAGATGACCCCCAGATCTGGATCGCCTACGTACTTTGCATTGTAAGCGCTCTTGGTTGTATGGTTTATGGTCTTTTGAAATGGAATGAAGAAGAGCAGGAGGACTTTTAATGACAGTTAGCACACCCCTGCTCGGAGTTATTGTACTTATCTATCTAATGATAATCTTCTATCTGGGATTATTAGGATACAAGAAAACAAAGCAGATCGATGACTACATGGTAGCCGGGCGAACGATACATCCTTATATTCTTGCACTTTCCTATGGTGCGACATTTATCAGTACATCTGCGATCGTCGGATTTGGCGGTGCTGCAGGTGCCCTTGGCATGGGTCTTCTCTGGCTTGCAGTGATGAACATCATTGTCGGTATCTTCATCGCTTTTGTCATATTTGGAAAACGAACAAGAAGCATTGGTGCCCGTCTCAATGCTGTCACATTCCCGGAATTGCTTGGAAAACGTTTCCAGTCCCGGTTCATCCAGGGATTTTCCGGAGCCCTCATCGGCGTATTCATGCCTCTATATGCAGGGATAGTTCTCATTGGCGGAGCACGTTTTCTTGAAACAACCCTTGGTGTGAACTACGATATTGCAGTTCTTATCCTTACGATCATTGTAGCAGCTTACGTCATTACAGGTGGACTTATCGCTGTGATGTATACTGATGCATTGCAGGGTGCTTTCATGTTCATTGGCATGATAATCCTGCTTGCACTGACATATGTCAAGCTCGGAGGTGTCACTGCAGCACACGAGGCACTCACAGGCATGTCAAACCTTGTTCCTGAATCCCTTGCTGCGGGAGGTCATCTTGGATGGACAGCGATGCCGGCTTTTGGTACGCCCATCTGGTGGACGCTGGTATCAACTCTCGTTCTTGGAGTTGGGATCGGTGTACTGGCACAACCTCAGCTTGCTGTCAGGTTTATGACAGTTGAGAACGACAAGGCATTAAATCGTGCTGTCTTCGTAGGCGGACCATTCATCCTTATGATGACCGGTGTGGCTTTTACTGTAGGAGCCCTCTCAAATGTCTATTTCCAGAAGACACAGGGACTTATTGCAGTAGCAGCAGCAAAAGGAAACACTGACCTCATTATGCCGGAATATATCAATGGTGCCATGCCGGAATTGTTCGTTGTCCTGCTCATGCTGACACTGCTTGCAGCTGCAATGTCAACGCTGAGCTCACAGTTCCACACAATGGGAACGGCTATCGGACATGACTTTTACCGTGAGTTCATTAAGAAAGGGGATATCGGAAATACAGTGAACATAACAAGGCTTGGTATTGCAGTAACTATTCTTGTAAGTGTCATCCTTGCCTACATACTTCCAATAAGTATCATTGCAAGAGCAACAGCGATCTTCTTTGGATTATGTGCAGCAGCATTCCTTCCTATGTACATCGGTGCATTGTTCTGGAAGAGAATGACAAAGGAAGGTGCTATCGCAAGTCTGCTGGTAGGTACTGTAAGCAGCCTGTTCTGGCTTACATTCGTCCATGCAAAGGAAGCAGTCCCTCTCGGTATATCAAAGGCGATCTTCGGCATGGACACATTGCTGACAGGAACATGGACAGTTGTCGATCCTATCCTTGTGGCAACCCCTATTGCAATGATAGTTGCAGTAGTTGTCAGCTTTGCCACAAAGCCTCCATCCGAGGAACATTTAGAACTTTGTTACAGGAAATAAAGATAAAAAGGTAGTAATTCATGTAGATGTTCCTATCCACATCTTTTTTTATTTTTAAAAATGACTTAAACGTTTCTGTAAAAACATTTTAAGATCAAGAAGCCTGACTCAACCAGCTCAAAAGCATGAGCTGGAAGCCTTTGTTGTGAAGTGGCAAAACAGATATCAAAAATTGATATCAAGAAGATTATGTGAAAGGCAAAAGTCTATGACGGAAGTTTAGAGGGGATGGATTTATAGTTTATAATAATTATTCGACTTTTGCCTAATTTAGGTTCGCTTACATTGAATATAAATGTATTGATTTGATTATTTTATGATAGCATCGAAAACCAAAAATAAGGTCCATTACAAAGTATTGACTATGAAGATAGGGGTTGTTATCCACGGGCCTGAAGTGATCGATTCCGGTCATGCAAAACATATACTGGAGATGCTCTCAGGTATGGGAGAGGTCACTGCGAAGCTTGGTGGCACAATGGGAAAGATCGCAGTCATGGATGCGCTCATGGAAGACTGTATAGACATCAAGGAAAGCCTTAAACCCAGTAATGCTATCGATTCTCTTCTTGGCTCCTGTGATGCCGTTTGCCTGCTCAACCATGGGAAAACAGCAGGTAACGGGCTTGAATTTGGCAGTATTGTCATGTCCAGGCTTTCGGACAGGAACCTCAAGCCCATCATACAGATAGAAAGCCCGGGCTGTGAAGATGGCAGTGTGATCTACTGGAATGATGGAGGTTACGATCTCGCAACAAAAATGGGAGATCTGCTTGGAATGCCAGTTACTGAAGGTCAGGATCACGGAGACGTGCAGATCTCGACTGTGGGCACAAAGACCATGAGAAAGATACGGGGAGTTCATGCTGGCGAGCTTATCATGATAGAAGGATTCGTCATTGGTAAAGCCACGTCTGATGATGTTTCAATTGTGGTGGAAAACGGTTTTGTAACCGGATTAGAGGGCGGTATAATAAAAGAGCATGGACTTGAGAAACTGCACATGTACGAATCCATGGAACCGCTTGATATCAGGACAGCCTGGGTTAAGACAGGTGCAATAAGGCGAAGTTTGCCTGAAGTTGGTACCGGTCCTAAAAGATGCCATACCCTGATCCATGAAAGCAACTCTTCCTTTATGGCGACTTTGATAGATCACATAGCAGAGCGATCCATAGAACTTGCTGACGGATGTAAATGTGCGATCACTGTGGGCGATGATACGACCGCAATAGCCGGTGATATTCTCTACAGGTTGCATGTTCCTGTTATTGGTATTACCGACGGTGATCCCGATGGTTTTTCGCACACTGCACACTTTTATCCGGGCTCTCAGGTCCTGCAACTTGAACCAGGATGGGATGATATTATCGGAAAACTGATACGCAACAAACTTTTCGATGACAATGATCGTGCAAGATTTGACAGCTTTGAGAAAATGAGGGAAAGTATTCTGGAGATCGTTGGGGAAAAGTTGGTATTGTTGACCAATTACTGACTCATTAATCTTACTCTAAGATTTCCATACTAACTCCCCCATAGTAGTTCTTCTATACGAATTCCGGGATGATTTTGAAGATCGATCTTTAGAGATTATACATATAGGAGAAGCATATTCAATTTTATATAATACATGTAGAATTGCCTAATTCGTCACACACAGTTTAAATATAATAATGACACATCTTTAATTGGGGGTAGAAAATACTCTACAGTATTTACTCTACAATAGTGGTACGGTGGTGAACATGATAAGCTTTGGTGGAAAGCAATTGGGTGAATCCAACGAGGAGATCGTTGAGTCTCTCAAAAGTCTTGGAATGACACGGAATCTTGCTACGACCATTGCATATCTATCAAATGTGAAGGAAGCCTCTTCACAGGAAATAGAAATGAGCACAGGTCTTCGTCAACCCGAAGTCAGTGTTGCAATGAGAGAAATGAGAGAGAACTCCTGGATATCAGTCCATAATGAAAAAGTGACCGGAAAAGGAAGGCCTACAAAGATCTATTCTTTAACAACGCCTTTTGGAAAGATCATTAAACATTATGAACAAAAGATCCGTGAGGAAAACGAAGCAAGAATACGCATAATCAACAAACTGAAAACTCTTGCCAAATAAAGAACCCCCGGATCTAGATCCATCCGGGTTTTTTTTGTCAGGCGTGCTCGTTGGTTGTAAGAAAGAAGCATCAAACTAGCTTTGCTTTTTTGATTTATGTGACCATATGTCGCATTAATATATTGTATCAATATATCGTGTAACTGTATCGTAAAATTACATCGCAGTAAATATTATACTGAATCATATTACTGTGCTGTATCATATTATACGATTATATCAGCCACCTGATATCGCTCTAAGAATAGTTATTGTTCCGGCATCGACTGTTCCATCAATGGGAACAGCCTGACCGTTATTTAATAATATTACTAGCTCCTGATTTATGTCCAGAATTTTCAACAGATCTTCATAGGTTGCTCCATCGGGAACATCTATGATCTGTCCTTCCGGACTTTCAGGGAAGATCTTTACTTCTACTTGTGGACTCAATCTAGTATTTCACCGCCTTCTCCTTTGAGATCCTCGAGGTTTTCGTGTATTAATTTGTCTTCCAGAATTTCGACCTTCTTTTCACCCTTACGTTCTGACTCGCGTTTGTGATACTTTGACATACATTTCACCTCATTAATAAAATGGGCTCGTATAGTTATTAATCCTTTCGAAAACCGTTATATAAACCATTAAAAGGAAGACCGAACAGGTAATCTTTATGTCATATCAGCCGGAATTTAAATGCATGTTCAATTCACTGATATTTGATGCTGATGGAGTCCTTATGGATTCTATGCCATGTCATGCTGATGCCTGGGTACGCACATTCTCTGAAGTTGGTATTGATATTGTCAGGCAGGATATCTATGATATTGAAGGTTCTAACCACGTAGGCGTCATCAAGCTCATATTCAAAAAAGCTGGCCTTGAAGCAGACCCGGAAATTATCGAAAAGCTTCGGGTTCGAAAACGTGAACTGTTCTTAAAAAATAAGAAAATTGCTCCTTTTGACGGCATGTATGATCTACTGAAGACCCTTAAAAGCCACTTCCATCTTGCCGTGGTTTCCGGTTCCGATCGCCCGATCGTGGACAGTATGATCAATGAGTTCTATCCGGACATCTTCGAGGTGACAATCTCAGGTGCTGATGTCACCAATGGGAAACCGCACCCTGAACCTTACCTGAAAGCTATGAAAATACTTGAAGTCGAAAAAGAGAACTGCCTTGTTATTGAGAACGCACCACTTGGCGTAGATTCTGCAAAGAATGCCGGAATTCACTGTGTGGCAGTTTCAACCTATGTGGATACTGAAAAACTTAAAAGAGCAGACCAGATATTCCAGGATCACAGCCAATTGCTGAAATTTCTGGCAGATCTGGAACCGCTCAGGTAAATCTTTTTGATATCATCCGCTTCAAACAAGCCTTACAGTCTCAAGGTTTGTAAGTGCTCTCGTTTCGAGGCGATATTTCTTGTGCAATGAACTTGCAAGATCGATACAGGAACGTTCATCACCGTGCTCAGTGAAAACACGCTCTGGCTGTGGCTTCATCTTCTTAATGAAATCCATCAGCTGTTTTCTGTCGGAGTGTCCTGAGAAACCATCGACTACCTGCACATCCATATTCATCTGGACGACCTCTGCTCCGTTCTTGGATGAGAGCGGGATCTCCTTCCAGCCTTTCTGGATACGTCTTCCAAGTGTACCATCTGCCTGATAACCGACGAACACAAGTGTGTTGTTAGGATCAGGTGCAAATGCCTTGAAATATTCCATAACGGGGCCTGCATTCATCATACCAGAGGTTGCGAGGATCACACATGGGTGTGGATCATTAATGATCTTCTTTCGCAGATCATGGGAATCTACCGGCTTGAAGCATTCTGCAAGGAACGGGTTCTGCCCCTTCTGGAAGATGAGTTTCCTGAGGTTATTGTTCAGGTATTCCGGATAGGTCGCATGAATGGCTGTAGCTTCCCATATCATACCATCAAGATAGACAGGAATGTCGTCAATTATACCTTTCCTGATAGCATCTTCAAGAACTATCATGACTTCCTGACTTCTTCCAACAGCAAACGCAGGGATCAGTACAATACCATTGTTGGCAATGGTCCTTTTGACGATCTGCTGAAGGTTCTTCTCAGCTTCTTTAAGGGATGGCTGTATTGCCGAGGATGCACCATAGGTAGATTCGGTTATGACGGTCTCAACACGCGGGAACTTGTTGACAGCCGGGTCAAAGAGCCTTGTAGGACCGTACTTGTAGTCACCGGTGATAACAACATTGTGAAGACCATCACCAATATGGAAATGTGATATTGCTGAACCAATGATATGGCCGGCATTATGGAATGTGAGCTTGATATCAGGTGCAATGTCGGTAACCTCTTCAAAACCAAGTGCAATGGTGTGCTTAAGTCCGTCACGCACATTTGAAGATTCATAAGGTATCCTTTTACCATCCTTTGCAGCCACATCGATATAATCCAGCTGTAAGAGCACCATCATGTCCCTTGTAGGTGATGTGCAGTAAATAGGACCTTCATAGCCATATTTGTAAAGGAGAGGAACAAGTCCCTGATGATCAAGGTGAGCATGTGTCAGTACGACAGCATCGATCTGGTTAAGTGGCTGTACCTCAGGCAAATAGAGATAAGGGGTCATGTTATCGTCTGAACCGACGTTCACACCACAATCAATCATGACCTTTGACTCAGGGGTTGATAAAAGGAAGCAACTTCTTCCTACCTCTTTACAACCTCCCAATGATGTGACCCTTACCCACTTATCCTTTGATGTGCATTCCCTGTGAATATTGCGCCCAACGGTCTTAAGGATCTCTTTACGGTCCTTGTGATTGGTTCGCATAAATTCCCTGATGTTGTTAACAGTTCGGGATTTGATAGGCGGCGTGCGGACAACCTTTGGTGTCCAGCCGATCTTCTTTGTGATCTCACGGAGCGTCTCTCCATGCTTACCTATCACAAGTCCGGGCTTCTCCGCTTCTATGACCACTTCTCCCACATCAGGATCAAAGTGAAAATTAGTTAGAATGGAATCTTTTGGAACGGTATCTTTTATCTTTTCGATAGCATCCTCTGGAGGAACTAAGACCTTAGGGTCCGGACGAACGACTATCCTTGTTCGAAGAGTTTTTGCAAGGTTCCTCACGATATGACCATTGTCTGCAAAATTTTTAGGATTTTCAGTATAAACAACAAGCTGTGGCCCCTCGAACTCAACACTGGTGATGGTCGTTCCATCAGGGACCTTTTCTTCTATTTTCTTTTTTAGGTCAGATAGTACATCTTCTATTGCCATTAAATAGCCTTCCTATTTCAAAAAAGTCAAAAAATGTTAAAATTTAAAAAAAATATATTAAAATTCGATCAAAACCGTAAGAACGGATCTGATCTTCATAAAATCAATATAAAGCTTTACGTTTTTCCTTAACCTCTTCCTGATCAAGTCTTTCATACTTGTCCTTTGTGATCACAACGACGTCAATGCCTTCTCCGGAAGCGGAATCTCTCTTCATTGCATTGTGAAGAGCACGTATTGCAAGGTCAACTCCTTCTTCTACGGTCATGTCATCCTTATAGCGGTCTTCAAGAACACCATATGCCATTGGAGAACCTGAACCTGTTGACACTGCTTTTGTCTCTTCGATCTTGCCTCCAAGTGCATCCAGTGAATAGACTGCGGGTCCGTTCTTGTCAAATCCGCCAATAAGCAACTGGACCATAAGTGGATAATATCTCTGTCCGCTCAACAAATTAGAGAGAAGTGTCGCAATACCTTTAATGGTAACTGACTCCTGCCTGCGCATCTTGAAAAGCTTGGATTCTACACTAATGACACGTACGATCTGCTGTGCATCGCCTACAGAGCCTGCTGTGGTCATTCCCACAAGGTCATCGATCTGGTAGATCTTCTTTGCAGTCTTGCTGGCGATAAAATTCCCCATGGTTGCTCTCTGTTCAGTAGCAAGGACTACTCCATCAGAGCACACTATACCTACAGTAGTTGTGCCTTTTAAATGCTTATCATTATCCATTAATTATACCTCATAGTAAAAAACGAGAAAATCAATAGGTAAAAATGTGTTTTGCTTCCCGCAATACAACATCCCTTTAGTGATTTTAATATATAAATTTATCCATAGTCATTTTTGAAATAACAACATAGAGGTCAATAAATTCCAACCTCATTCGCAAGATCCTGAACCCTTGAAATTGCCTCTTCACTCATTCCCCTGTCCTTCATGCGCTGGATACACCTTGAAATGGTCACACTTTCTTCTCCCATTACAAGATTATCAGCATGAGCCACTATCTTTTCCTCAATGCTCACAGGAAGATAATCATCCTCAGGAAGACCCAGAAGTGAAGCTTCCTGACAGGTTATACCCGCACCGATATGGTTCCTTATAATACGTATAAGACGGAGATCCAGACCAAGATCTTCTGCGATCGATACCCCTTCCAGAGCGTGTCTTATTCCATGAGTGCGACATCTTCCAATATCATGAAGAAGGGCACCCACTTCCACGATATCAAGATCGATATCCTTACCTGATCCCCTGTACGCAACAGCAATTTCCACTGCCTTTTTTGAAACGACCTGACAATGACGGATAACGTTCGCTGCACAGCCTGCTTTCTCAAGCAATTCCAGGGCATCAGAAGGTGAGATCATGAATTATTTGTTTTTAGCTCATCAAGACGTTTGGTGAGCTTTTCAACCATGGGTGAGTTGTCTTCGAACATCAGGTCCTCACCGCATGCAGGACAAAGGAACTCACATTCACTGGCATCGTTGAACTGGAACCTTACACATCCTTCAGGACAGGTGTAGAATACATTGTCTTCCTCAGATTCAAGACGTAACTGAAGGTTCTTGAACAGTTTCTTTTTTTCCTTTGCAAGATGGGACTCGATGTCACTGAGATCGAGCTGCCACAGGTAAGTAAGCCAACCACTGCTGGAATCACGCTCCCTTCTGCAAATTGCAAGCTTGTTCTCGTTCATGATGAAAAGTGTTCTCCTGACAATGTTGAGCATAACACCGGTTGCTTCGGCGATCTGCTCGTCAGTGACCTCGCCCTCCGCCGGCATCTTCTCGATCATCTCAAGCCCCTCTTCACCCATCAATTGTATCAGATATCCTCGGACGACTGGATCATTTAAATCTGTCAATAGTATCACCTTTCAAGTAAGATAGTGTGTATAAGTAGATAGTATGAATAAATATTAATTTAAGGATAGGACTCTTGGGTATTTTGTTATTTATAGCTAATCCATAACTAACTGCCATAAGATTCATGTCTCTAGATATATCCGGCCTTAAGGCAGTTTCCTTATCCTGTATGTTATGTTCAATGCCTTTTCCATAACATCTTCCCGGGTTGTACCAGCAGCGAGTATTGATGCAACAGGATCATCGGGAAGTGCCTGATATCCCGGTGCAGGAATATCAGCAATGGATTCGGCCCTGATCATCTCATAAAATGATCCATCGACAGTTACAGCTTTATCAGCATACAATACAGCCCGAATAGCATATTGACAGATATCAGGAATGTCTTCCGGAAGGATGCCATCAAAGGATTGCACATGAAGATCAAAGAGATTAAAACCGGTTGCCATTTCCACAGTATCCAGACTTCCCTGCAATCGGGCATTTACTTCTATTACAACAGGACCTGTATCGGTCAGCAGGAAATCCACACCATTGGAACCTATAAGTCCAAATTCGGATGCGATCTTTTCAGAGATCTCATACATCTGTTGAGTGTAAGGTGTCCTGTAGGGTGTTATATTGCCACAGTATGCAAAAGGTAAACCGGAAAGCCAGGGAACACCAATGAGCTGCTCGTTGGCTGCTATAGGAACTGCACGGGATCCATCCGCTATGAGAGAAACACTTGCAGGGAAACCTGACAGGAACTCCTGGACCATGATATCCCCGGATGTCAATGTCGGATCAAGTTCAGGGATTTCCTCCATAATAGCATTCAGGTCATCTTCATTGTGTGCTATCCGGTTCAAACGCCCCCCTCCTGCACACTTGGGTTTTACCATCAGGGGATAGCCTATCTCATCAGCTTCTTCCACATTACCCGAGCGAGGATGAAGGATTCCCAGAGACTCGAGCTCTTTTGCAAGAAATGATTTGTCAGAAACCTGTTTCATGGTAACAGGGTCATTGTTCAGTATCTTACAGGACAGATCTCCCAGGTCCAGTTCTTCAAAACCGGAGCCAAGTACTACAGCATCAGGATACACATCAAAGTTATCGATCAGTTCCAGAATAGTCTTTTTATCTATATTCTTGATATCAATGGATTCATCCGTAAGAAGGGATTGACATGCAACTGTATTTTCCTTCAGGTCCATGTCACAGAAGGCATCGATGGCATAGACATTGTAGCCAGCTTTTGTAGCCGAGCAGGCTATGTTCCTGCTACTGTATCCTAAAACAAGAACGTTCTCCAGAAAGATAGCCCCCTTATAGTTTGTGTGCACTGTCCTCCGGCAGAGCAAAAAGTCCCTGCTCGGTACTGATCACCGGGATCTCACTGCCTGACTCGGATGAGAAGAACATGGGTTTCTTCAATGTTATAGTTTGATAAGTAGAAGGATCAAGGACCATTATATCATCGCCCTCCACAGCCACAAGAACAGCACCAACTGCATCGTCCCTGTTGGCTATGCGTATAGCACCATTCAGTTTTTCGGTTTCTTCAAGGAACCTAGCACCACTTGCAAGGTAGATACCTTTGGAGTTCTTCCCGGAGTTCCTTATTTCTATGACACTATCTTTGAAGAGAATTATGTCACCCGGCATGAACTCAGGTAATCTCATGGAAAAAGTAATTCTGTAAAGGTCTTTCCCGTCTTTATGACTGTAAAGCGTAGGAGACTCCGAAAAGGTCCCTCCAATTTCTGATACGATGGCCTTGCATATCTGGCAGCCTGCATTTGCCGAACCAAGATATAGATCAGCTCCATCCTTTGAATCAATGCAATCCGTAATGAACGCAAAGCGGTCTCCTTTTTTCCATAATTTCTCGACCATATTGGCACAGATGAGCTTACAGGCATCGATCTCTTCAGGAGTCACTATTCTGTTGGCTGCCCTTATCTGCAGGATCGCCTCGAAATAGCCACCTGCCATCCGGCTGCACCTGTCACAGGCTTCACGTATTATGCGAACCTCTGCCTTAAGCTCCTGATGTAGTGGTTCTCCCTCGACCATGGCATCAATTTCTACTTTTACCCTGTAGAGATGTGGAGTCATCTCTCGGGGATTAATGTAGATCTCAACATTATCCGCTTCATCGTGGACAAAAAGCTCATCTTCGACAGTTCTTATGACTATATCCTCAAGGTCTCCTTCATCCCGCCATTTATTGCGGTCAAATCGTGCATTGCACCTGGAGCATATTCTGGTGTGAAGGACAAGCGGAAGCTCAGCTAAAGTGAATTGTTCTAAAAAGCATTTTCTACAAACGTTTTTGTAGAGTCTTCTGGTTTCTGCCCCACACTTCGGGCATAATGTAAGGCTCATTAGAGTTGTGAATGGTTAGTAGTTAGATATTAGTCTTTTGTACAATACAACAAACTTCATTTCCTGAATATACCTTTAGCAGAGAACTTCTGCTTTAACTTTTGTGCAAACAATGGCCTGAGGTTCCAGAGAAGTTTCTTGTTACTCTTGAACAATGCTGATGCAAGCACAATGAAATCCATCTTATCAAAATTAACATCCCTTACCGATTCAGCAAGACTGTTGAGATCCTCATCCGGCAGGTTGAAGAAAGTGTCCTTCACGATCAGGCTGTTCCCAATATCCTTTCCGATGGTCTCACGCCAGAGTAGTTCATATTCCTGAAGAATATCCTCTGAAACGTCGCCGACTTCAATAGCCTTTGCTGCAACCTCACCTGCCATCATTCCCGCATCCATGGCATTACTGATACCACCGCCTGTAAAGGGATCAGACTGTCTTGCAGCATCACCTACAAGCATCAATCCGTTGGCAATGGTCCTCTCAATAGGACCACTTGCAGGAACTGCACCAGCCACTCGTTCAATGATCCTGCCTTCAGGAATATTCTTTGCAACAAAGTCGGTTAATAGATCTATCGGCCTCTTGCTACCGGACTTGTTTCCAAGTATACCGATACCTACATTTGCAACGTCGCCACCTTTAGGGAACAACCAGATATATCCTGCAGGTGCAACTTCGTTTCCGATATAAAAATAACAGAAATCCTGATTTATACCAGAACCACTTACAAGAAACTGTGCACATGTTTCAACCTGTGAAGGCTTAAGGGATGTATCGATGCCTGCCCACCTACCAACCTTGGATTCAACTCCATCTGCACCAATGACAATACTGGAGTGGACCGTATGCATTTCACCATGATACATCAGGTGAACGCCACATATAGAATCATCCTCAGTGACAAGTCCGGTTACCCTGGCCTTTACCAGCACATCAGCACCAGCTTCTACACTTTGCTCTGTAAGTGCACGATCAAATATCTTTCTGTCAAGGACATAACCGACTTCCGACCCGGCATTCTCTTCAGACATAGCTATAGTAATCCCGTTGGGAGATATGATATGGGCTCCTTTAAGTTCAGAGCAGATCCATTTTTCATCAGGTTCAATATGCTGTTGAAGTCGTTTTTTGCTTACACCTTCAGCACACCTTACAGGTGCACCTATTTCCTGTCGCTTTTCAAGAAGAAGAACAGAAAGCCCTTTTCTGGCAGCAGTGGTTGCTGCTATTGAACCAGCAGGTCCTGCACCTACAACGATCACATCATACCGATCTTTCATAATATTGCTCCGAAGATCCTTATCATCTATTTCTACTGATCAGGAACGATGATAGAATTGAGTTATTTTATTTAAGAATATTGTAGTACAATGCTTGCAGAGGCACTGTTTTTTGGATGTGAACTTTCGTTCGAAAAGGTCAATTTACATATACATACTGTGCGTGTTGTATACTGTTTTTTATATATTAAAATATACGAAATAAAATTGGTGTTTATTAAATAGTATGTTTTTCTCAAAATAATAGTTTAAACTGGTTTTTCCAAAATAATTGTAGGCTTTAGAAAAAAGCATCAAGACAGATAATAGCAAATATATTCTTAGTATTTAAGATAATATTAATTGCATATTCAGCAAATTTATATACTATAATTTGTTCTACATATGAGAATATACAAGACATAAATCGGTCTCAAACATTCAATTGTAATTATATAATGATAAAATAAAAGTTTATAACACTTTATTTGTTAGTATAATTGCATACATAAAATCATCTTTAGAAAATCGAGTCACTAATACAATAAAGGAATTGACCAGACCAAATTTCCTGCTACAGAATGTATAGAAGCTAAATGCTCGACCTTGAATTTGAGGTATTAACGTCTGGCTATACTAAGGAAATAAAACATGTGTTAATTTTTTTTGAAGCTGAAAACAAGTTGACTTACATTATCTAAAGTGAATTTAAAACAACGAAATTGAAAAAACTTAATAAATTGAATGCAGCCATCCGGTCAACTCTACTAATTGACAGAAGGCACTGCATTATTGGTGGTAGGTATATGAGAAAATGCGGCATATTAGCTTTAAGCATACTTTTGTTGCTGGCACTTGCAATGCCAGTGGTATCGGCTGGAAATTATGAAAATATGGAAGTCGTTGCGAATACGACGAGTGATGAGAACGGGAACTTTAGTTTTAGTGATGTTCCGAATGGAAATTACCGACTGGCTTCAGTAATATATAGTACTGCAATGGGTGGTATGTGGTTAACGAATGTCAGTGATTTTACTGTAGAAAACGGCACTGCTATGAACATTACGTTTGCAATGCGCAAGAATGAGAGCAATGATCACGATGTTATACTTGCATACCTGGATAGAACTGCTGTTTCAGGCAGAACGGTAAGCAAGAGTGGGTCTGCAAAAGTTGGTACTAATCTTGTTTTAACTGACCAGAATGGTGAGTTCGTTGACAATACAACCAGCAATGAAACCGGTTACTACCTTTTCGATAACGTCCCCAACGGGGATTACAGCTTATCGGGTGTTATATATAGCACTGCAATGGGTGGCATGTGGTTAACAAATGTCAGTGAGTTCACTGTCGAAAACGGCACTCCTATGAACATTACGTTTGCAATGCGCAAGAATGAAAGCAATGATCACGAGGCAATACTTGCATACCTGGATAGAACTGCTGTTTTAGGCAGGACGGTAAGCAAGAGTGGGTCTGCAAAAGTTGGTACTAATCTTGTTTTAACTGACCAAAATGGTGAGTTTGTTGACAATACAACCAGCAATGAAACCGGTTACTACCTTTTCGATAACGTCCCCAACGGGGATTACAGCTTATCGGGTGTTATATATAGCACTGCAATGGGTGGCATGTGGTTAACAAATGTCAGTGAATTCACTGTAGAAAACGGCACTGCTGTGAACATTACGTTTGCAATGCGCAAGAATGAGAGCAATGATCACGAGGCAATACTTGCATACCTGGATAGAACTGCTGTTTCAGGCAGGACGGTAAGCAAGAGTGGGTCTGCAAAAGTTGGTACTAATCTCGTTCTGCTTAAAAATGTATTTACAGATGAAAATACAGAGCCAGAAGAAACAGAAGAAACTCCAACTTTTACTACAACTTTCAAGTTATTTGGAAATGCAACCAGTAATGAAACCGGTTACTACCTTTTCGATAACGTACCAAATGGTGATTACAGGTTATCAGGTGTTATATATAGCACTGCAATGGGTGGCATGTGGTTAACTAATGTTAGTGAGTTTACTGTAGAAAACGGCACTCCTATGAACATTACGTTTGCAATGCGCAAGAATGAGAGCAATGATCACGAGGCAATACTTTCATATATTGACCGAACGACAGTTTCAGGGTTTACACTCAGTAAATCAGGCTCTCCAAAAGTTGGTTCAGATCTCATATTAACTGACCAAAATGGTGAGTTTGTTGACAATACAACCAGTAATAATACTGGTTACTACCTTTTCGATAACGTCCCCAACGGGGATTACAGCTTATCAGGTGTTATATACAGTACTGCAATGGGTGGCATGTGGTTAACAAATGTCAGTGAATTCACTGTCGAAAACGGCACTGCTATGAACATTACGTTTGCAATGCGCAAGAATGAAAGCAATGATCACGATGCCATACTTGCATACCTAGATAGAACGACAGTTTCAGGTCTTACACTAAGTAAATCTGGATCTCCAAAAGTTGGTACAGATCTGGTTCTAACTGACCAGAATGGTGAGTTCGTTGACAATACAACCAGTAATGAAACCGGTTACTACCTTTTCGATAACGTGCCGAACGGGGATTACAGCTTATCGGGTGTTATATACAGTACTGCAATGGGTGGTATGTGGTTAACAAATGTAAGTGATTTTAATGTCGAAAACGGCACTCCTATGAACATTACGTTTGCAATGCGCAAGAATCAGAGCAATTATCACGATGCCATACTTGCATACCTAGATAGAACGACAGTTTCAGGTCTTACACTAAGTAAATCTGGATCTCCAAAAGTTGGTACAGATCTTGTTCTGCTTAAAAAGATATATGCTGAGTCAGGAGCTGCAGCAAATGGTCCTCACATCAATATTGCATTGATAACTGGTTATGAAAGCTATAAACAACAGTTCGATGGACTTGTAAGCAGGATTAATGAAAATTCGACTTACAACATTACTGTATCCTATTATCTACCTTCCACACTTACAGAAGACGTAAACCTCAGTGATACTGACATCATATATGTGAACATGTTCACGGATAGTGCATCTATGATCGAAGATGAGATTAATGCTGCAATAGCAAATGGTACGGTAGTAATAGGATATAATACTCACCTGAACCAGAATATCCCATACATACCATCCGTCTTTTCCGACGAGGATGATCTGCGGGATTACCTCCAGGATTACTGGATATATGGTGCTATGGATACCTCAAACTTTGATAACATGATCTTCTTCCTTTCAAAGGAATATGGAGGCAGGGATGATCTTGAGGTGAAAGGTCCAGACGGTCTGGAAAAAGCCATTTATCATCCAGACATGACCGAATTGTCCCATTTCACATCCAGTGCCACAGAATATTTCGACTGGTATAGCAACAGGACGGGAACCAATCATTCCTTTGATGAAAATGCACCAACTGTAGGTATACTATTCTACAGTTCTTATTATCCAGACGACCTGATGCCTTTCGATGAGCTTATCAGAAACTTCGAATCCAGAGGCATAAATGTAATTCCATGCTATGGTTCAAGAAGTAATTATGTAGACCCGTTCTTCAACCATACTCCTGAAACTAAAGTCGACCTGATACTTTCAAGCACTTATCGCAGTCAACCTTTCGACAAAGAAGATCTGGGTGTACCAGTGATGAACACCGTACTCAACGGTTACATGAACCTGGAAGAGTGGGAGGCTACAAATAACCCGCTGCCTAACACCTATATGCTGAGGATGTACAGACCTGAGACATGGGGCTGGATCGATCCGATTATGATCGCATCAGAAGAAGTCGATTCCCAGGGTAATGATATTTACGTTCCAGTTGATAGTCAGATTGATTGGCTTGTGGACAGGGCTGAAGCACAGACAGAACTTTCTTCAAAGAACGAATCTGACAAGAAAGTAGTTATCCTGTACTATAACCATGGAGCAGGAAAAGACAACATAGGTGCTTCATACCTTGAAGTCGTCCCAAGTATCAATAATCTTCTGAAAGGAATGGCCGACTCAGGTTATGATGTAGAAAGTTCAAGCATTCCTAACGAAACAGAACTTGTAGATCTCTTTGTGAAGCAGGGTACAAATATTGGAACCTGGGCACCTGGAGAACTGGAAGACCTTGTCGAGACAGGCAAAGTGACATTGATCCCTGAAGAAACATATCATGGTTGGTTCGATGAGCTTCCTGAAGAAAGAAAGCAGGAAGTAGTTGAAATGTGGGGTGAAGCTCCTGGAGAGGTCATGATATACGAAGATCGTTCAGGTAACAGCTTCGTCGTTATACCTAAAATAGAAGTTAGTGACAATGTGATCCTTGCCCCGCAACCTACAAGAGGCTGGTTACAGGACAATGATGCACTCTACCATTCAGGAGACCTGCCACCTCACCACCAGTACATCGCATTCTATCTATGGTTGCAGAACGAGTTTGATGCCGATGTGATGGTAAATATGGGTAGACATGGTACTGTCGAATGGTTGCCTGGAAAAGAATTCGGTCTGTTCAGGGACGAGTGGCCTGCCCTCATGGTCAGTGACATTCCTGTCGTCTACCCATACGTAATGGATGGTATGGGAGAAGGCATGCAGGCAAAACGCAGAGGTAATGCGATCATAATCGATCACCTCATACCACCTGTGGTAATGTCCGGAAGTTATGGAAATTATACCGAATTGAACGACAAGATAAGTCAGTATAACGCTCTTTCCAGTGACCCGAATATGCAGGAGTTACGCTATAACGAGATCGTTAACCTGACACTTGAATTGCATCTGGATGAAAGGGTCAATATGAGTCATTCCAAGGGTGAGTCGACAAGGGAAGAGTTCCTGGATGAACTTGATGATGTTCTCAGGGAACTAAGGACCACATCTATGCCATATGGTTTGCATATCCTTGGTACTTCACCGCAAGATGAACAGCTAAGTGAGATGGTATGTTCCATGCTTGGAAATGATTTCAAGGAGGAAGTCGCACTGTACAACACATCCGAAACTGCACCAGTGTTGCTTCTCGACCTTGTTCTGAATCTGGGATTAAATTCCACGTTTGCTCAGGAACAGGTTCTTGGTGTTGGTAACAATTCAGTTGCAATGGATGATTATCTATCAGATGCTACGGAATATGCCTACAACCTTGGTCAGAGTGAGGATGAGGTACAGCAGGTTCTCAACGCAATGGATGGAAAATATATAGAATCCAACCTTGGAGGGGATCCAATACTTCGTCCGGATGCACTTCCATCAGGCAGGAACTTCTATGCCTTCGATGAACAGCTCATACCAACAAGGCAGGCCTGGGAACTTGGAATGGATCTTGCCAACGAGACCATTGACATGTACAAGGCTGAAAATGATGGTGAATATCCAAACAAAGTTGCATTTATCCTCTGGGCCGGGGAATCCACACGTCACGAAGGTGTGATGGAAGCAGAGATACTTTACCTCCTCGGTGTCAGGCCTGTATGGGATGATGATGGGGACGATGTTGAAGATGTCGTGTTGATAGATTCTTCAGAACTTGGACGCCCACGTATAGACGTACTTGTGCAGATCTCCGGTCTTTACAGGGACACCTTCCCGCATAAAGTAGAATTGATCGACAAGGCAGTCTACCTCGCATACAATGCACCTGATAATGGATATGGTGAAAAAGAAGAACGTCCTACGCCTGAATATATCCCATATGCTCCTGCAGAGAATACGAACTTTGTAAGAGAAAATACCAACAATATCTATGAAGGACTGAATACAACCTTCCAGAATGAAACCGCTTCCATGACCATTTCCCTGCTCAGGATTTTCGGTCCTGAAGACGGTGCCTATGGAACAGGTATGGCAAATGCGATATCTGCAAGTGATACCTGGGATAACAACACCGTTCTTGCTGATCTTTACATGGAAAGGATGAGCAATGCCTATGGTGAATATGTCTGGGGAGAAAGCGTAGAAGATATCGTCAGCCAGTGGGATGTAGCTGATAGCTCCGTGGATAATGAGGAAGTCTTTGGTGACAACCTTGAAGATGTAAATGCCATCTTGCACAGCCGCAGTTCGAATACATATGGTGCCCTTGACACCGATGACTTCTTCCAGTACATGGGAGGATTGAGTCTGGTCGTAGGACAGGCTTCCGGTACAACTCCGGATACCTATATAATGAACCTCCAGAACCCGGATGCTGAAACCATAGAAACCTTGAAAACATACCTTTCAAGAGAGATCGTGACAAGGTATCTCAACCCTACATGGATCGAAGGTATGCAGCAGCATGGTTTTGAAGGTGCAGGTATGATGGGTGATTTCGTTGAAAACCTCTGGGGATGGGAAGCCGTCTGCCCGGATCTGATCGATGACTACGTCTGGGACAATGTGTATGAAACATACATGACAGGTGAAAACTCTGACTGGATGAAAGAGAACAACCCTTATGCATACCAGTCCATGAATGCAAGAATGATCGAAACTGCAAGAAAGGGTAACTGGGATGTATCTGAGGAGGTACTAAAAACTCTTATTAAAGAGTATGTCGAATCGGTAGCTGAGAACGATGTTACCTGTTGCCATCACACCTGTGGGAACCCTTCGCTCGATAATTTCATATCCGGACAGATATCTCTTCTGGGAGTAGATGTGGACAAAGATACCTTGGACAAGTACAACGAATTGATGCAGGATGCAACACATCGTTCTTCTGAAACGAGTTTCCACAAGAGCAGCTCGAACACACCTTCTGCAAACATCGTCAATAGTACAAGCACAAGCAATGATGCTGCAGGTTATGGAACTGTTACAGAACAGGCACCTGCACCAGTGGATGACAACTACGTGGAAGGATACGAGATGACAAAGGAAACGACCTCTGAAGAGAATGCATCATCAAGTGGTTTCTCAGGATCCGATGTGATAGCTACTGCAGTTGTTCTTCTTGCTGTAGGAACTATCATCTATGGATTTCGCAGGCAAAGACTCTAAGAAATAAGTGGCATCCTTAAATGGATGCCTGTTTCTTTTTTATTTTTACTTTTTTGATTGCTTAATTATTCATTCATTCATTCATTCATTCATTAAGCAAAGATCTCTTCCAGTCCGTCCTTCATATATGGATACATTGCATCAGTATAACCATGTGCTGTGCCATCAACGGTTCCGAATGACTTAGGTTCTTCTGCTTTCCCGAACGTTCTCATGGCGGTATAGTAAGGAATGATGGTATCATTGAGAGAGTTTATCATCACAAAAGGACGCGGTGATATGTTGCCAACATAGTTGTCAGGGTCGATCGATATGTAAAGATCATAAGCTGCCTGGTCAATTACTTCCTCCCGATCGAGAGAATCAGATCCATATCCGCTTGTACTTATGCCGATAACACCGGAGATGGACTCATCGATAGATGTTGCAATGATCGCAAACCTGCCACCGTTACTCGAACCGAGCATTGCTATCTTCGAGCCATCTATTTCAGGCTGGTCACGCAACACATCTGATGCCATCAATGCATCATAGACCATAAGGAATTCCACAGGCTCAGCACCGTTCCTGAAGAGCATTATATCCTTTTCCACATCCACTGCACCAAGATTGCGCTGGTCGATGACGATGGATGCATAGCCCATTTCAGCCAGCAGCACAGAAAGACCATGTTCACCCTCTTTGGTAACTCCTGCACCTGGTAAAATGACCACTGCAGGAACTGCATTGCTATTATTATTGCTCGTCCCAGGAATTGTCAGAAGGGAACTCACCTGTTTTTCCCTGCTTGTATAGGAAATAGTCTTTACAACATAATCTGAATTGGAGTCATCAACATCCATAACAGAATACTCGAGTTCTTCACGTTCAGGATATGACAGCAAGCTATCTTCTGTCATTACCCATTCATCTTCCTGGTTGTACACAATACCGTAAAAACCTGCGAGCAATAGTGACAGGCCGATTAAAAGCACAATATTGTTGTGACGTTTCAGGAATGATTGCTTTGGTTTGATCTTAGCCATAGCTAAACAAATGGTTGCACAATAAAAAAAAGGTTTTCCGTGCCAGAGCTGACACGGATAGGATAAATTGAGTTATTTCTTTGGTGGCCAGTTCTGTTCCATCCAGCCAGGCAGCCTGCCTGAGTCAGTCGGACCGATCATTACTGCTGCGCCGGTCTCGTCTTCCACATCACCCTGAAGACGTGCCCCAAGTCCCGGAAGCACAATAACATTGTTGTTAAGCTTCTCCTTCATATCGAAGCCTGCATCTTCCAGTCCCTTCTTGATCTTTGCAGCTGTGAGCTGACCGCCTGCTACAGCAGCTTCCACACCAATACCATCGGTGTCGATAGCTGTGAGATAACAGTCAATGCCATTGGATGACAGGTCGCTCTCTACAGTGTAGTATGTCAGGGCGAAGTTGGCTGTGACAAGCAGTGGTGAATCTGCTGTTGGTGAACCTACCTCATAGACTCCCGGATCTACTGTGACCGGTTTACGCGGGTCGGTGTAGATGGTGTCACGGATGTGGACCTGTGGCAGCTGTGCGTATGGCTCGATACTGTGGAGTATCATGATATCGCCGTACTTGATAGTGAACACTGATGCGACCACGGTCTCCCAGTAGGATGCACTGACATCGTCATCGTGTGCCATCCATGCTGTAAGAGGCACTGCCATGATCGGGAATGCAATGTCGCGGTCACCGTTGATGCCTGCCCTTCTGATCTTCAGGAAGTTCTGGAAGGTTGTTCTCAGTCCCTTGCCTGTTGGGAATGTTCCCGGATCGAGGACAACATCCTCAATGCCATTCTCTGAGAATGTCTTGGCCAGTGATTTGAGCATGTCAAGATCATTTGGTGCGAACACTGTCACAGGAACATTGTATTCCTGTGCAAGAGCTGCGACATCCTGCCAGTTGTCCTTGTTAGCTGCATAAAGAAGCGGTCTCTTCTCTGCTGCCACCTCAAGTCCTGCTTTGAGAACTTCAGGGTTGAATGAACAGAGGACCATTGGGAACTCAGTTGTTTCCATTACTTTCTTTACTGCTGCTGCGAACTTTGCAGGATCATCTGAAACGCTGCGCACTGCGATCATGTCAAGTGTCAGGAAATCTCCTACATAGAATTTCTTGAAGTCCTGTATCTTGTTGACCCTTTCAACAAGGTCCTTCTCATCCATAGTGTCCCAGACATCGTATGCGAATGCGGTCTTGTTGAAGAATGTAAGTTTATGGCGGTGCAATACATCATCGCCACCGATACTCACTGCCTTTTCACCGACACCGATCACAACTTCCCTGATCTCAGGTGCAAGAAGTGCTTCCAGTTCATCATACTTTTTCTTGTACTTCTCCTCACTTACAAGAGGTGTACAATCAGTAGCTTTCAATGATCTGTCAATAAGGTGGGATGCAAATGCCATACAGGATGTTTCACCACACTCACCACAGTTGGTGCCCGGAAGGAATTTATAAGCTTCAAGAGGGCTGTTAATTTTCATTTATCACACCTCCGCTCCGACCCAGTTAGTAATGTCGATCTCATCTGCCTCAATGGAACCATAGAGTGTCTGTGTGATCTCCTTGAGAACCTGTACAGATGTTGGATGCATCATCATGAACATGTCGTTTCCTGCAAGTGAGAGTGTAAGACCTGTGACGATCTCCCAGATAGGACCCCTGTACTCACGTGGACCCCAGTCGGAATCCTGGTTGAGTGGTGATTCCTTCATCCATGACTCACGGGCACCCCATGCATTGGTAGTACCGGAAGACATCGGGAATGTCAGTTCTTCATCACCCATAAGACCTGCAAGCCTTATACGTTCCATGTTAGTGTAAGCATAGTCCAGACCGTAGCCAAGAGCTGCGGTTGTCGGGTCCATTACGATGCTGTCCCTTGGGACACCACACTGCTTCATGAGCTTCCTGTTAAGTTCTTTCTGTGCATTGATCTCAAGCTGTGTCCATGACAGTACTGCATGACCGTGATCTGTTGCAGCCTTTGCAACTCTTTCGTAATCAAGGTTAAGACTTGCAGATGCCAGCAGTACACGCTCGCCTTCTGCAGCCTCTGCTGCCTTTTCAAGGACCTCAGGGTCCTTCTTTGGATTACCTGAACCACCTATAACAATAGGCACATCAACGGCCTGAAGAACATCTTCTACGACCTTTGCTGCTTCCCTTGCAGGTGTATCGTTTATGAGAGGATCTGTTGAGATAAGGTGTATGGTGACCATGTCTGCATTGAAGTCACGTACGACCTTCTTTGCCCATTCCGCAGGATCGTTGATAACATCTTCATAGTTGCCTTTGACAGATTTTGCCATTCCGATAGGCATATCGAAGACATCCATTGTAACGTAGTTGCGGTGTGGCATTTCAGCATCGAAGTAATATGGAAGTGCATTCTCGCCACCCAGAGTGATAGTGTTCTTCCTGGAACCGCCATCTGCTGATGTAGCACCAAGGGTCACTTCCTGGATAGGAGTAGCCCATTCGCTCATCTTTGCAACATCTAACTTTGCAGGAATAAGCTCCTGTATCCTGGACTGTCCGGCTACTGGCACCTGTGGGAGTCCGCCCATGGATGCAGCAAAAAGCTGGTCAACCGGGTATCCCAACATCCTTGCGATGTTTGCGACATGTAATGAGATCTGTGCTGCTTCATGACCAAGTGCATAGGCCATAGCAGGATTAAGACCTCCGCCTCCACTGATATCAAGCTCGATGTCTCCTTCGATGGTCACTCCTTCAAGTGACTCGACATCAAGATCTTTTAGAATATCAGTAAGACCTGATAATTTCATCTTATTTGACATATGAATTCCACCATTTGATTAAATGAAGTAATGAAAGTTCTTATAAACCAAGTTTCTCCGCGATCTTTCCGACCTCTTGTACAGCAACAGACTCGTCAGGAAGGTCGAAAAGAGGCAGGCCCTTCAAGTCCCTTTCTGCGATCATACTGTCCATCGGAACAGTTCCGATGAGTTCGAGATCAAGGTCTTTTGCAGTTCTCTCGATTTCTTCCTTATTGGCATCTGTGACCTTGTTCGCAACAACATAGATATTCCTGATATTGGTCTCAAGTTCCTCGGTAAGTTCCCTGATGCGCTCGGCAGTCCTCAGACCACGTCTTGAGCCATCGGTAACCACGATGAGATCATCAACATCACGGATGATCTTACGACTGAAATGCTCAAGCCCGGCTTCGGTATCAAGAATCACAACATCATAGTTCTTTACGACCTTGTCCATGATACCACGAAGCAGGTTATTAACATAGCAATAGCATCCGGAGCCTTCCGGACGACCCATTACGATAAGGTCGTAATTGGACATCTCCTCAAGGATCTCATAGATCTTTGATTCGAAGATGGACTGCTTGTTAATGTCAGGAGGGAAGTTGTCCCTTTCATCCTGCATGAACTGCTTCATATCACCGACTGTCTTGACAGTCTCGCAACCAAGGGTTTCCGGAAGGTTCGTATCCGGGTCTGCATCGATAGCGAGGACCAACTTATCAGTTCTTGTAAGATGGCGGATAAGAAGACTGGTTATTGCAGTCTTCCCTGTTCCGCCCTTACCTGTTATTGCAATTACTTTTGTCACAGAAGACCTCGTTTACTCCTTTTTCTGGATTATCACTTTGTCTATGCTGACCTTTGCATTCTTGAGGATGATCTTGACACCGCCGGTTCCGGATGAAGGTGGCATCATCATTGGCATACCCTGCATTGGCATTGCTGCCTGCATCATTGCCGGTGCTGCAAATGTTGCTTCTTCCTGAACCTCTTCTTCTGCCTCAGGTTCTTCCTCTGCTTCCCATCTCTCGACTATTGGATGACCCTTGTCAGTAAGGAAACTCCTCAATGAATCAAGGTCCGGAGCATCTTCTTCGGTTGCAACCTTATCAGCAATATCAGCAGGTATGTCAGAAAGCACACGGTCTTTCAAGTGTTTTGGCATCCATACGACACGATCCCATCCACCATCGGATTGAATGAACTTTGGTGACCTGAAGTAATTGATACCGACACCAAGGAAACCAGCTACCTGTTTTCCACCACCGGTCTGACCTGCCATTGTAGAGAATGGAAGACCATTTGGTGCAGTGCCTGCATAATCCCTGTCTACCCAGCCAATACCATCGACCTCAGGTATGTAGAAACCTACTACCTCAAAGCAACCACATGATGTGTGTGGATATTCAAAGAATGAGTGAAGCTTGATACGGTCATATTCACCGCTTGAAAGTGACTTTGCGATCTCGTTCACACCGGAGTACTCACCGGATTCAGCATCGACCACATCGCCTTTTGGAATCGCGAACTGTGGACCTTCAGGATCGACCTTGGCAGCTGCCCTTCCGTCGAACCAGTTGATAGCACCACAAAGTGAGATCCTGTCTGGTGTGATGACACAAACGTTGGATGGAGCAAATGACTGACAGAGACTGCAGCCGTAGAAAGTGTCTACGTCCTCATCGTGCAGGTCACGTGTCCTGTCATCTCTTGACTTATAGATGGCCTTTACATTATCCATCTCTTTCTCGATCTCTGCAAGATCTGTTACATAGACAGCTTCGACCTTCTCTATGAATGGAAGCTCGTTCTTGAAGAGCATCATAACAGCTTGTGCTATTGGCTCAAAGGATGTTAAGCCCTTGCCCACAGCATCCTTGCTGACACGTATCCATACATCGTAACGCTGGTTCAAGTGCATTAAACCCTGGATGTAGTTCTGGAAATCGTGGTTCCTACGTTCAACGATAGACTCAAGGTCTTCTTCCACAAGTTCTCCTGCGATCTTGTAGATCATTGCAAACGGGTATCTTGATCCCTCTTCCATCTCTGAAAGATCAGGGCCGATAAGTGTGAACTTACCGTCCTCGATTTCATCCATAGGTGTAGCTCTTACAAGCTCGTAACCTTTTGATTTCGGTCCTGAGAGTTCGACGAACATGCCGTCCTTTCTAATCCTTTCCCCTTCGAACATAGGGGATATCTCAAAGGGATATTCCTCTGCCATATTTTGTCCTCCGTAATGGTCATCTAATGTTTGTAATATGATTTATGTGATTTTGTCGGGTCTTAAAGATTCTCTATCAATTCATCCAGTGCTTCAAGAAGTACCTCAGGGGTTATGTTCCCAAAGGACATGGTAGCATTCTGGAGGTATTGCCTGTCGATAGATATGGTCTTAAGGTTAGAGAAGTTCTTCAGACCTGAATATACCTGATTGATATAATACTTGTAATGCCCCAGCGTGATAATTGTATCATACTGTCCTTTCCCGTCAAGGCCGGTCCAGTTAGGATCACATAGATATGTTGCAAGGGCGTGGATGTTGATGTATTTAGCATCCACATCGGCATCGACAAAACCCTTCATAGAATGACCGGTAGCTGCTACCGGTATATCAGCTTTCTTTGCGATCTCAATGGCACGTTTCAACAGCTCTTCATCTTTAAGGATCTGTGATCCCACAACGAACAGAGGACGTTTTGCCTTCGAGATCAACTTGCCGGCAACATTTGGCTGGACCGCTTTTGAGGTCTTACAGCCATATGTGCAGTGCATCTGAGTATTTTTAATAACGTCGACCATGATTTAAGCCTCCTTGCAAAGTCTCTTAAGGTTGGTCGGCTGTGCTGAAACATCTGATTTCATCACTGGTCCTGAAAGGATCTTCTTCCTCTTCCAGTCTATCTCCCAACCATGCTCTTCTTCCAGTATCTTCAGCAACTCTTGACGTTTTGCAAGCGGAAGATCTGTTTCCATCCTCACATAATTCTGCCAGTCATCTGGCATGACACCAAGATACTTCTGGCTAAGCTCGATATAATGCGTCAGCTTGATCATCCTTCCCATGTTGTTGTCACTTGGGCGGATACAGCTCTTTGCAAGCATAGGCATCATTTCCTCGATGGTTTCACAGGTTGTGAGCAGGAACTCCGGGGCAGCCGGGATCTTCATCTCACTGCCATCCCTTGCATCGTACACATTCCACTTCTGGTCCTCGTAAGGCTTTGCAATCAGTGCCCTGCGGTACTTTGAACCGTGAGGTCCAAGAATGACAGGGATACCGAGCCTTGAGCAGCCTGTACCGATGGAAGCAGCTTTCTGGGAATATGCTCCCCATGCAACACCAACAGCACCGACACGGTTGAGTGAGTAATCAGCAAGCTCTTCGTAGTTCCCTGAAACCTGTTTCTGTGCAAAAATAGCTGCGACCTTGATGACAGCTGCAGTAATATGTGCGTTGGATACACAGGAACCTACGTTAATAAGTCCACCACTCTTGAATTTTGCAGGATACTTTTCATAAAGTGTCAGACCATCCTCGTCCTTGTACATTCCAAGGTCCATTGCAGAACATCCTGAAACAACAACAATATAGTTCCTCTGAAGCATCTCCTTTGCAATGTCGAAAAGGTCCTTCGTACCATCAGGGTAATTGGAACATCCAACCATTGCAACAATTCCCGGTGTTGTACCAAGGACAAGGTTAACACCCTCTTCCCTGATCTCAGGGTCACTGATAGGTCCTCTACCTGCACGTACCTTTCCGATCTCGTTGCGGATCAGTTTCTGAGAGGATTTCTCGATGACGTTAACGATATCAATATCTTTTGGACAGGCAAATTCACATCTGCCACATCCGATACACTTGTCATGGATCCACTCGAACTTTGTGAAGTCACCCTCTTTTGCGAGTTTCATTGCTTCACTTATTGGCAGGTTGTCAGGACATGCTATTTCACAGGCAAGACAGTGGACACATTTGTCGACCTGGTCTTTTAGCTCTTCCTCTGTAGGAAGTGCCTTAATACCTTTCTGCTTCCTGATCTCAGACATCATCATTGCAAGTCTTGGAGCGATCTCTCCGACCTTCTCGAAGTCGAGCAGCAATGCTCCTGGTTCCTTTCCACTTGTAAGATCAGCAAGGATATCTTCGACATCATCATTGGAACGATCTTTCAGACCGTACATGACCTTGTCATTGGTAGTGATCACGGGGATCATGAGCTTCTGTGCTTCCGGAAGAACATCTGCACGGATGCACTGCTCATCAACAACGATAACATCAGGAGCACCTGATCTGATCATCTTAAGCTCTTTTGCAAGGGATCCTATGATCTTGGCCTTAGGAACCTGATCCTCTGCTGAACCGTCCATCTTGTAACGGGTCATGTCAAGTGCAGTACAGCACAGACCACCAAGCTCGATCTTATCGGAAAGATCGTTGTCTTCCATGTAATCAATAATATCGGTAACAGCTGCTACATTGTGACCGATAACAATGAGATTTGGCTTGGATGGATCTATGCAACCCATCCCTATGTCTGCAAGTGGTGGGTTTGCATCAGATTTAGGGAATCCAAGACACGAGATCTGGACAATGTCGGAAACTTCCATACCTACGTGGTCGATCATACCACCGTGCATTGCCTTTGACTCAAAGTCAATAGCTGCCCCTTCCTGACCTGCGTGAACTGCTGCAAGCAATTGTGTAAGCTGTTCTTCCACATAGTTCAGTACAATATCAAGATCGCCAAGTGTTTCTGGTTTGATACCTGTAACAGCCTGAACGTTCGGAGCTATAATATTAGTAGGTCCGACATCTAGGGGATAATCTTTTCCGTACAGGTCGATCATATGATGAAGAAGGTGTCTTCCATGTCCGGAGTGTGCTGCTGCACCTGTCATGACACGAAGCATGAACTCACGTGCATTATGGGCTTCCAGATTGATACCACAGGCACCTTCCTTGTTTCCACTCAGATCACAAGGACCGAAGGTACAATAACAACACTGGTCACACATTGGAGTATAGATCGGGTTGTATCTTTCAAAGATAGTATGATCCCAATCCCTCAATGAAGAGACACCTGGCTTAGGTGTAGGACCCATTTCCTCATCGCTTTTTTCCATCTGTTTATCAATAGCACCTACAATGTTATTGATAGTAATCTGAACATTTTCAAGGTCGCCGATAGAAAAACTACCTGTAGTTAGCTCACTCATATGTTTTCTCTCCTCCTGGATTGAACATTTAGTAGTTAGACGGGTATATAGACAATTTTCCCGCGGTGTTACGAATTGAATAAAACGTAATAACTGATGCACAGTCTTTTGAATGTGGAATGTAGTATGCGCATCTCATATATAAACGTATCCGGGATTTATCATGATTATACTAGATAATTCTTTTGTGAGTTTACAGTGTTACAAAAACTAAAAGCAAGAGGAGTATCCAGCAAATTTTAAAAATCACCATTACTGTATAAAATAACGAGTGGTGTCGGGATGAGCACCATTAGAAATCATTTTATTTGATAGCAGATATTGACTTATTAGATCCGGATAATATTATTTGTGATCGGGAGGATACTTTGGATAATAAATGCTGGATATGTGGCAAACAGGAACTTATGATGTTTACCTGTCGTCATTGTGGCAAAACGTTTTGCTCAGACCACCGACTTCCTGAAAGACATGCCTGCGAGGGCCTTGATCGCAATGCAGGATATTCTTCAGGGACGTCAGGGAACTATAACAGAAGCAACACCGGAGGTCAGGCATACGGACCGGAAATGGATGACGTTATAAAGAATATGATGAAGGATGCAGCCAGAACTGCTGCAAAAGGAGCAGCTACAGGTGCAGTTCACAGGACAAGGTCATCAATATCGACAAGTCCGTCAATGGCCATTATATTCATCTGCATCATTTCATTCTTCCTTGAGCTGATACCAGGCTATGTGGATTTCTTCCAGCTTGTCCCGAACACGATATTCTTAAAGCCCTGGACCTTGATAACTCACATGTTCCTGCATGCCAGTTTCGGGCATATATTATTTAACATGCTGGTATTGTTCTTCTTCGGAAGAGAACTGGAAAGACGCATCGGAAAGGACATGTTCCTGTATGTTTACTTCATCTCAGGAGTTGTAGCAGCCCTTGGATATGCCCTGACAAGCAGTGTCAGCTACCCTATGGTCGGAGCCAGCGGTGCTATCATGGGAGTTTTCGCGACACTTACTATATTAGCCCCTGATATGCAGGTATATGTCTACTTCATACCTATGAAGATCAAATATGCGCTCTTGCTCTTTGTACTGCTTGACTTTGCGTTAATAGGAGCTCCTGACATGATCGCCCATACTGCACACCTCAGTGGTGTTCTGGTAGGACTTTACATGGGAATTCGGATCAGGAATACCAGAAAACAACGCAGAAGAGCAGAGTATGATCCTCGAAGGTGGTGAATCTGAAAACTGATAACCGCCACCTTGCAAGATACCGGCCAAGACCTGAAGAAGGGGAAGAGATACCCATACAATTTATTGAAATGGAAGAAAAGATCGCAGGCTGGTCACCTGAACTTAAAAGGACCATCTACCTCACTGCACCATGCAATTATGATCCTGACAAGCTTAAACGTGTGCGTGAGGTCTTTCTTCTTAAAGTATACAACTGGTTGCTTGATGGAATAAGTGTAATAGAACTATCACACACAGAACGCATCCAGTTCGAAGATGTGCTGAATGATTTTCTGCTCTACGGAGGAGAATTGCGTTATACAAGAAAAAAACAGGGCAAAAAGGCCATCAATCATTTCAGGCTTGAAGACCGGCCTGTTGAAGTACGTGCAAAAAGAAGTTCTCTTGAAGAAATATTGTAAACCTTTATTGTAAGATCTGATACTGATCTTTGATATTCTTTTTGAGATCATTGTTTGGTATTATTTTTTAAGGATCTCCTCAACATCGAGTGGGTAACTAAATTTATTTACATCTACCTTTCAAGCGTCATGGAATTCAAAGAACTAATGCAAATCGCAATCGAATGAGCAAAAATACCACATCACAATTAAAGGATTGTGCAGGGAGATGATCTACAATTGTGAATATTTGCTTGCAGGACGTTAAAATTACCCACTCGATGTTAAAGAGAACCATTTTTAATATTGGTTTTTGAAACCGTCAAACATTATAACAAACAATAAGCTTTATCCATTAAGTTGGCATTAAAGATACATCAAATTTCTATCATTTATTGTTCATGATCTCTTAAGAGGTGCTATTTATGGAAAATGATCCATTCAAGGAAATTCAGAGACAGATCGAGGGACTTAAGCGTCAGCTACAGGAAAAAGATGAAAAGATCATGGACCTGGATGGTCAGATCACTGAGTTGACAGCTTACATTAATATGCTTCATGAAAGGTTCACGGGTCTTTCTCTGGAGATGAGCGAGCTATTTGATTCCAATCCTTCTAAAAAGCGTGGAACATATGCAAGGGATTCAATTGTGTATCACTCTGGATCTGAAGAAAAGGAATAATATCTTTCAATTCTTTTTTTTAACTACGTACATAGTTAATGCTTTAAGGCAGCCAAGGTATAGTTAAAATATGAGTTTCCTGAAGCTGCCGGATCACAAGACTAAGATAGTATGCACCATCGGACCTGCTTCTTCTTCGGAAGAGGTCTTGCGTGAACTTATACTGAATGGGATGAACGTTGCGAGGATCAATTTCTCCCATGGCAGTTTTGAAAGCCATGGCAAGGTCATCCGTACGATCAAGAAGCTATGCAAGGAGCTGGATGTTGTTGTTTCCATTATGGCAGATCTTCCGGGCCCGAAGATCCGTGTGGGCCAGCTTCAGGATGAGCCTCTGAACCTGCAGAAAGGGGATAAGGTTAAACTGACCACTGATAAGATCGTAGGATCAGGTGATCTGATCCCTGTGGATTTTGATAAACTTCCCTATTGTATTGCAAAGACCTCAGACGTTTACTTCAATGATGGCTTCATCCAGATGAGATGTAATGGTGTTTGCAGCAATGAAGCTGAATGTGAGGTCGTTGTTGGAGGCCTGCTTTCCTCTCATAAAGGTGTTAACCTGCCCGGAACCGACCTCTTGCTTGATCCTGTTACAGAAAGGGACCTTGAGATCGTGGATTTTGTTTTAGATGAAGGGGTGAACTGCTTCAGTGTATCCTTCATTGTGAGGGGAACCGATATCCAGAAGGTGAGAGATCACGCTGCTAAAAAAGGTCGTTCTGTTTTCCTTGTAGCAAAGATCGAGAGAAGTCAGACCCTGAATAACATTGATGACATAATGGATGTGACCGACGGCCTGATGGTTGCACGTGGTGATCTTGGAGTAGAGATCCCAATAGAAGAAGTCCCGATCGTCCAGAAGGAACTGATCCATAAAGCAAATCTTCGCGGAATTCCGGTGATAACCGCAACCCATATGCTTGAGTCCATGACCGAAAATATCAGACCCACTCGTGCCGAAGCAACCGATGTGGCAAACGCTATCCTCGATGGGACCGATGCTGTGATGTTATCCGGTGAGACAGCCGTTGGAAAATATCCGGTAGAGACCGTAAAGACCATGGTCAATATTGCAAAGAAGACCGAGATGTGGCGTACTAGCACAGGTTTTGGTCTTGACCTTATCAGAAAAGGCATCGACGAGACTACGATGAACATCAGTGATGTCGTTTCAGTTCAGGTGCACGAAGCGATCAAGAGGCTTCCCATAAAATACGTTGTAATACCTACATATTCCGGTGGCACTCCAAGACGTATCTCAAGGTTCAAGCCCGATGAATGGATCATTGCTATGAGCCATCTTGATATGACCTGTGAACAACTGGCATATTCCTATGGTGTATATCCTGTTAAAGTGACGGATGGATCCGAAAGTATTGAACAGAAGGCCAATGAGTCCCTGAGATCGAAGGGTATAGGTGACCCAGGTGACATGATAGTCCTGACCCAGGGTCACACAGGTGGCACAAACCTTCTGAAGATAATCGAGCTTACGTGATCTAATTGAATAGAATTGAACTGAACTGAACCAAATTTGATTGATTTGAACTTAATCGGTCTGGTCTGTTGAACCAGACCTGATGTTCGAAGTTAAAGTATGCTCTCCAAAAGCAGCTGTGAGATGTCCTGCATATCTATCTCTTCATTTTTTTCATGGCACACGTTTTCCAGATGATGATAACAGAACGGGCAGTAGGATACGGTGCCATCAGGCGTATCTTTTAAATGTTCAATGGCAAGCATTGCAACCTTTGATGATATCTCCGGGAAATTTGGTTTCACTCCAGCCGGACCACCACAGCAAGCCCTTTTCCTGTCAAAAATCTCCCGAACCTCAACACCCATCGATGAAAGGATCTTCCTGGGGATGTCGGACATTTCCATGATAGCACAGGCATCCCTGACAGATACCGTCTTATTCAGCTTCTTTGGGGTAAGTTTTCCTTCATCAATGAGTTGATCGAAAAGTGAAAGTGAATAGATCACTTCAAAATTCGGTTCCCTGAAGAGTTTCGGATATTCTTCCTTAAGGACCGTATAGCATCCCGGGCATGAAGCAATTACCCTCTTTATTCCAAGGGATTCGATATATTCCACATACTTTTTGGCGTGTTCCTTAGCTTCTTCAAGATGACCGTTGTCTATCAGGAAAAGACCACAGCACGTCTCATCCGGAATGGTTCTCGGTGTTATGCCTCCGGCATTCAGTATCCTGATGGTGGAGCGGGCGATATTCTGATGTGCAAATGCTATCCAGCAGCCTGCCATGTAAGCTACATCCGAGCTATCTTCAAACTCAAGTTCATCGGTGACCCAGGAGTTTCGAACTGAAGCATCTTTCCTTCCCGGACTTCCTGCCTCGAAAATGTTCCTGCATATCTGTGTGGTTCTGGCAGGTTCTTTTTCCTGTTTTGCCAGTATTTCCCTTTCTCTCTGTATAATATCCGTGATCGGGATGTTCATGGGGCAGACATCATCACAGGCACCGCAACGGGTTGAAAGGTAAACATCATTGATTTCTTCCTGCTCAAGTTCGTCACCATCGATCAGCTTCTGGAGCAGCATTATCTTCGATCTTGGCGTGTACTTATTGTCTGTCACTTTTGCAATATGGCAGACATCATAGCATTTTCCACAATCGATACAATGATCCACAGCAAGCAGGTCTTCGTCCATTTAATTGCTCCTTTGTTCTTCCGATGGCATCATATATCTCCTGATACATCAAGCCTTGTATGGGATCACTGCTCATCTTTATATTTATTATTATTTTCATCAGTGTCCTCACGATCAGATTCCATGTCACCCCTTTCCTGACCCTTATAGCAGCTGCATTCATATTTGGCATACTCAGTGGTATGAGCGAATGGCTGGTCCAGTATGTCACCGGGGGTGCAGGACGTATTTTCTCCCTTCTGGGAATCCCTATCTATTGCGGAGCAGTGATAGGCCAGATACTGAGGCACGGACACTTTATTGAAAAGATCGTGGAGGATGTGAAACGAACCATTAAAACTCCTGATATGGCTGCAGGAGTGGTAGGGTATCTTCTTTCCATTCCACTTATGTGCTGTCTCACCGCATATGTTGTGATGCTTCCTCTTATTGAACAGATGGAGAAGGAACATTCTTCAGGTGGAAGACTTTTCTACATGGCAGCCTTCGGAAGTGTGCTTTCATTCGTACTTATCCTGCCATTACCTGTTGTTTACAGCATGGCCACCACTTTTGGAGTTCCGGGATCGGAGAGCTTTGGTATCAATCTCATAACTGTTCCTCTTTCCCTGTTCCTTCTCGGTATCGGTTATGTTGTCTCGAAAAGACTTAGCAGGAATCAGCAACACCCGGTTCCGGAACTTGAAGGACTGGTAGAACCTGTTATGCTTTCCCTGCCCCGATGGAAGGTCTGGTTGCCCATAGCACTGCCTGTTTTCCTGATAACGATCGGTTATCTTTTCTCTCCGCTCTCAGCCATCAGTGACGTGAATATTGCCCTTGTTATCTCAGTGTTCGTTTCACTTCTGCTCGTCAGTGAAGGACCTCGCAGAATTGCACTTGAGAAAGGGACCAAGAATGCAGGTATCATACTCTTCGACCTTTGCGGCGCAGGTGCCCTTGGTTTTGTGATATCCGCAAGCAGTTTCCCGGATGAGGTCTTTGCCCTGATATCCGGTATCTTTCCGGTAGTGGTGATACCCTTTGTTCTGGCAGTCCTCATACAGACGGCCCAGGGCTCCCGTGTGGTCACAGCGGTTATCACAGCAACCATTCTCGCCGGTACAGACATTGTTGCTTCGATCCCGACCATTCCCCTCATACTGATGATCTCAGCCGGTACACTGGTCGTTTCATATGTGAGCGATCCTTATTTCTGGTTGGTGCAGCGCTCCACAGGAGACTCCATACCCACTGTTGTGCGCAGGTTCACTCTTCCTCTTGCAGGTGCCGGAGTTCTGATCTTCTGTTGTGCCATGGTACTTTCCATTGTTGGATGAAACAGGCAGGATAACTCTAAAATCCTATCAGGTCAACCTATAATGTATGCTGTCGGATAGGATAGTAGTTACTAAAGGTGACATTGTAGAGTTGGATGTCGATGCCATCGTAAATGCTGCCAATAACTCTCTTCTGGGGGGCGGCGGAGTGGATGGTGCCATACATGCAGCAGCAGGACCACAGCTTCTTGAAGAATGCCGGACCCTGAAAGGCTGTCCTACGGGAGAGGCAAAGATCACTTCGGGCTATCGTCTTCCTGCAAAGTGGGTAATACACACCGTCGGTCCGATCTGGAGGGGGGGCACTTCCGGGGAAGATGAAATGCTGGCTCGCTGTTATCGTAACAGCCTGAAGCTTGCGGTAAGGAATGGTGTGAGAACGATCGCCTTTCCTTCAATAAGCACAGGTGCATACGGATTTCCTGTGGACAGGGCTTCCAGGATAGCAGTAAGGGAGATCGCTGATTTCCTTGGGAAGGATAGTTCTATCGAGAAAGTTCTGATCGTTTGTTTTAATGAAAGAGCATTTGATAGCTATTCCCGCGCCCTTGAGGAACTGGTGGCAGAAAAAAGTCATGATTAACATGCCGATTTCCATGATCCTTTGTTGTAATATGGATATATGGATGTGAAAATTTCAATCTCTATCCCATATTGCCAGAATTCCACCAACTGTAAGTAATGCTCCCGGGATGATCCACCACATCCAGAAGAATAGGTCAAGTCCAATTATGCCGGATACCAGCATCAATCTGCCACCCTTTTTCATGTCTGTTCTAGCAATATTTCCTCCGGCAATTCCCAGTATGCTCAATGCCGGTGCTATGAGGCCAAAACCCAGAACTATAAAGGTTGAGATGCCGAAAACCGGGCTGGGGGCATATTCTATAATTCTGCTGCCAAATCTCAAATTGAACGCTGCAACCAATAATGTGGATGCAGAAGCGGCAACTCCAAAAAAGGCGCCAGTAACTCCTAATATTATTGCAGTTTCCTTGCTCATATTATTTGTCCACTGTTATCCCGCTTCCTGACCATATAGTAATACAATACCGCACCTATGAAATTCAGGAAAACTAAGGCAACCGACCAGATCAATTTATCATACTCCCCTTTACCGGGAAAATGATCTGTGCTCCTTTGCAGACAGTCGGCTAACATGAAAAACCAGAAAACAAAGGCGATTGCAAAGATTCCCCATAATAGCTGGCCTATGTGAAATGTGAAAACAAGTATCGAGAAAAATGCTATAAGTCCAACGATCGTCCATTCTGAATTGCTTTTGCTCACCTGCATGTCCCCTTGTTATTATATTAGATCATCCATTCTATTTCTTTCAGATGTTAATACGTTCCAATATGCATTACATTGTAATAATTTTATCCCCAAATCATAAAATAATACATTTAAATACAATCATTTGGTCATTGCTTGAATATTTTAATCCTGACGTTATGGTTTCTGATAAATCTGTGCATCAGGTAATCTATATAGCACAATGAAACCTCACAATGAACTACTGGTCAACAGAGGTTGTAAAAATGATAGATATAATATCTGATAACCTCTTGTTATGGTTGGGCTTACACCTAAATTTTGTTCGTACAGTAAGCGTTTTCGCAATTTATAATTTGAGAGTTATACAAACATGTAATAATCACTGACCGCTGCATCCCTCTTCTTGAGATGTGTGTCTATATTTGTTTCCTTTCGTGTGAATAATGAAATTTAAATCAAAAGAATTACGGAAGATTTTTACTTTCATCCCAAAAGGCTTCCTGAGGTGTTGGAGAAGTACGAAAATTATGCAGTTATTTCTAATCTTGCCGTTTCAACAGACACGATATCCTGAAACGATTTAAAAAACTAAATGAAGGGAGCATTGTTGTCAATAACTTACCGTTCCAATCCAGTACAGTAACCTGTACATTATGCTTGATCATTCCTTTTTGATCTTCAAACCAGATCATCAAGATGTTTCTGCATCTCATTCCGGATTTCCTGTTCATTTCCATTACTGATAATTCAAGACCGGGAACCCGGCTGCAATAATTATTTATTCAGAAATCCCCAAAATGACATTGGTGAAGCTGTTGGTGGAAAGGTTTGAAAAATAAAAAAGAGAAGAGAGCTTTTTTATTCCTTTTTCAATAAAGAAGCTAAAATTTCAAATTCAAGTACAGACGTTAGTGATGCACTGCTATTTGTAAACTCATTAAAATTTGCTGGAAAACGCTCAGTTGCATTAACTGCCGTTGTTTGATTGTTTTTATAATTGTTTCTCTGCCCATATCATAGTTGCCTTACCAATCATTTCAGACCAGTTATCAAATGAGGTATTGTCCCTGATGTACGCGTTGAATTTTTCATCGTTTTTATCGATATCTGAATAAGCAATCCCGATAAGTCCTTCACAGGCATCTATAAATTGTTGAACAGTACTAAATCCAAAGAAGGTGTATGTTCTCATAAACGATTCATCTAATAATTCATCGAGTGACACTCTAGCTGCAATTTTTTTCTGAAACTCTTCTAATTCTTTGTGTAACTTAACTAACTCAACGATGTCAGATTCTACCATAAAATCACTCCCTTACAAGTAAACAATTATTCGTATTTTTTACATATATACCTAACTTTGCCACTCAAAATAAATATAAGTGTTCTTATTTGGTTTGCATGTTTTGATCGACTTAATTTATGATTAAGATCTCTGCGCTGATTCACGATTGGAAATGCATGAGGAGGGAATTTTACCACATATAAATGTATCATATGATGTCGTTTATATGAGTTTAAACTGAAATTAGCGAACTACTGTATTTAGTTATTATCATAAAGTGCAAAGGATAAGGAGTGGATGCCTATGGTCACTAAAGAAGATGTGATGGAAGTTCTTAAGAAATGCTACGATCCCGAAATCCTGATCAATATCGTGGACCTTGGATTAGTTGTACGATGTAGATGCTGAAGGCGACCGAGCCCATATCAAAATGACCCTGACAACGCCAGGTTGCCCAATGGCTGCAGTGATTCTGGATAATGTCAAGCAGAAGGTTGAATCGATTGACGGTATAAAGAAGGCAGAAGTCGAGTTGGTCTGGGATCCTCCATGGACACCTGATCGGATATCAAAAGAAGTGAAATACGACTGAGAATGAAATAATGGAAAAATATGACTTAGTTGCTCCATGAGGTGATTTCCGACTTATTTTTTATGTAGATCAAAGAACTTGCAATCTACTTATCCACGATTTACTTCGATACGTTTGCTTTTCTCCATAACATATTCTCTTTATTATCAATGCACTCTATACCTCCTCTCTCATTCAGGTCTTCAAGTATTTCTATCAGATCCGATTGTTTTATAGTTATACTGTAGCAGGCATCAAACTCGTTACAAATTTGCTTGGGGGTTAAACTCCTGTCAGCAATTATCTTTTCGGTAAATCCTACGAGATCTTCGTAAGCAGCCCATGGGTAAACGATCCAGCGCCATTTAACTATCTTTTTGGCATAATAATCCGGCACGAAATCCGAACATATTTTATGCTGGAGGACTGCCGTTTTGATCTCTGCCGGTTTAAGGCATTTCAGGTATTCTACGGCAAGACTTAGCGTTTTACCCGTATCTGTAACATCATCAACAACAAGGATATTTTTACCATGAATATCAACAGAGAGTGGAAACTTGAGCTTTGCCGTCTCTTGAATGTCTGCTGCCCTTTTGTAGTGCTCGATCTTTATTGTTGTCAGGTCATCAAAAAGCAGAAAATCGCATACAAGCCTGGCAGGTACATACCCACCTCTACCTATCGCAATTATGATGTCAGGCAAATATCCAGAATCTTTTATTTTTTTAACAAGTATTTTAGCAAGGCTATGTGCTTCTCTAAAACCCATCAAATCACATTTAAATGAGGTGTGGTCAGCAGGTGGATATTTATTTGCAGCTGCCATTGACATAGAATATATTAGCATTCTATAAAAAATGTTTCGAATATTGATTTTTATACTTAGTTTTGACCTTGCCAATATCCCAACATCATAATAGTCTCTGCTGGATTCAAACTTCTCATTACCAAAATCTTCCAGCTACTTTTCCACGGGTCTTGCAACTGCTCTTTTGCCGGAGCAGCCACCACAACTAACAAATCTCATGACTTCTATATAATCCATTTCTTCAAAGGCCATTTTGCCCGATGTTGCTACTTTGAAATCCGTATTTCCGGGTAAACGAAATTTCTACACATTTCTATATTCGACCTCTCTAACAGAAACTCGATTATTGGAGGTTAATCTCTCTTATCAATATCAAGAGGGAAAAAGATCTGTTCAAATGCACAGCCCTTTCTACGTAAGCTCATTTCAAAAAGTAGTTATTGTTTTACAGCTCTGACAACCACAAAGGACCCTTTCCCATGGCCTGACCCTACAGGTTCTAAATACTGTATATCCTTCAGGTCCCTGAAGATGGTCTGGGTGAAATAAAAGTCATCAAAACCCGAACTTTTAAGCAGCTTTACGACCTCCTCCACAGAATAGAAAGTGGCAATTTCATAGAATACACTTTTCTTCTTTTTCTCCTGATATGATCTGCCAACAGAGCTGTTCTTATCTATAAACCCTATAATAAAAGAACCATCAGGATTCAGGATCCTCTTTACTTCCCTGAATGCAGATTTAATATCATCCAGAAAACAGATAGTTGTGACCATTAATACAAGGTCGAAACTGGAATCTGCAAAAGGTAGTTGTTCAGCCACACCATAGATTCCCTCGATACCCCTGTTGCGGGCGATATTCAACATTCTGGGAGATGGGTCCACACCAAAATGAATTCCCAATGGAACTGCAAACCTGCCTGAACCAACACCGATCTCGAGTCCTCTTGCATATGGTGGCATATTAACCCTTAATGCTCCAAGCTCTGATTCATAGACAGGCCTGTTCTCCTCGAACCAGTTATCATATTTACATGTATACCTTTCAAATGGTTTGATTTTTGCCATGGAAAATAACCAAACAGTAGTGTTACTTACTTTGCTGTAAATTTATCCCGTACCCCTATCTATCCTTAGCCTTGTATCGATAAATAACTATTTCCTGTAACCGGTGTGGTTGAAGTAAAGGGCACACCAATTGTAAATCCGGGTGAAACTGCAGGAGTGCTTACCGGTAGAAGGACAGTTGCTCTTCTTGATCCTGAGACAATTGAGATTGAGATAATTGATCTCATATCTTCTTAGATCATTTTTCTTTTTTCCTTTTATGATGTGCTTATAATGAAGTTTTGTCCATCTTGGAACATCTCTGTGCTTTCAGTTCCATTGATGTCTTTTTTTGTTCAATCAATTGCAATATTTTTCAGGAAATTTTTCGAAACATTAAAGTATGGTACTTGTTAACAATTACCATTATCCGAGCTTGCTACGTGTTAGCAAGCATCAATCAAAATAATGGCAAGTGGTAGTAATGTTAGGTATCGATGATCCTCAAATATGGTTAGCATATGTCCTGTGCATTGTAAGTGCACTGGGATGTATGGTCTATGGGCTTTTAAAGTGGAACGAAGAAGAGGACGAGGAGTGCTAAGATGGCGGTCAGTACTTCAACTCTGGGAATATTTGTCCTGATCTATATGCTCGCTGTGTTCTATTGTGGCTGGCTTGCATACAGGAGAACTAAAGAGGTCGACGACTATATGCTCGCCGGAAGGAATGTCAATCCTTACATTCTTGCACTTTCCTATGGTGCAGCTTTTATCAGTACGGCTGCGATCATTGGTTTTGGTGGTGTGACAGGAACACTTGGTCTGGGAACCCTCTGGCTCGTGTTCATGAACATCTTTGTAGGTATCTTTATTGCATTCATTTTCTTCGGTTCAAGGACAAGAAGGATCGGTGTGAACCTTAATGCTGTTACATTCCCCGAACTTCTGGGAAGACGATTCCAGTCACGTTTCATTCAGGGCTATTCCGGTGCTCTTATCGCTTTGTTCATGCCTCTTTATGCAGGAATCGTCCTGATCGGCGGTGCAAGGTTCATGGAAACCGCACTTTCTGTCGATTATGATATTGCTGTCCTTATCCTGACAGTTATTGTTGCTGCTTATGTTATCACAGGTGGATTGCTTGCTGTTATGTACACCGATGCACTTCAGGGAACCCTTATGCTCGGTGGTATGGCAGTCCTTCTGGCACTTACCTATGCAAAGCTTGGTGGTATCGTTGAAGCTCATCAGGCACTTACGGATCTTGCACCTCTTGTACCGGAATCACTGGCTGCAGGTGGTCATCAGGGATGGACAGCAATGCCGGTCTTTGGTTCGCCTATCTGGTGGACCATGGTGTCAACCATCATCCTTGGTGTGGGTATCGGTGTGCTTGCACAGCCACAGCTTGCAGTCAGGTTCATGACCGTTGACAGCAAGAAATCCCTGAACAGGGCAGTCTTTGCTGGTGGTCCTTTCATCCTCATGATGGCAGGAGTTGCATATATCGTAGGTGGACTTTCCAACGTTTATTTCTTTAATACTACCGGGATGCTTTCCATTGAAGTTGCAAAAGGAAATATGGACGTCATTATGCCCGAATACATCAACAGTGCAATGCCTGAGATGTTTGTCATAGTCTTCATGATAACCCTTCTTGCAGCTGCAATGTCAACCCTGAGCTCACAGTTCCACACAATGGGAACAGCCATCGGGCACGACTTCTATCGCGAGTTCCTGATGAAGGGTAATGCAGGAAAGACCGTCGACGTTACAAAAATTGGTATCTCAGTGACCATCCTGTTCAGTGTCATCCTTGCATACATTTTGCCAATCAGCATCATTGCAAGAGCTACTGCTATATTCTTTGGACTTTGTGCAGCAGCTTTCCTCCCGACGTATATGGGTGCACTGTTCTGGAAGAGAATGACCCGTGAGGGTGCAATTGCAAGTCTTATTGTTGGTACTTTCAGCAGTCTCTTCTGGCTTACTTTCATCCATGCAAAAGAAGCAGCACCTCTTGGTATCTGCCAGGCTATCTTTGGCACAGAGACATTGCTTACAGGCACATGGACAGTTATTGACCCGATCCTTGTGGCAACCCCACTCGCAATGATAGTTGCAATTGGTGTAAGTCTTGTTACGACTCCACCAGCAGTGGATCACCTTGAAAAGTGCTATGGAAATAATCGTTGAGAAGACATTTGAGAATATATTTAAGAACTTATCAGTTGCAGGCAATTTCGAGACCTGCATCTGACTTTTCATTCATTTTTTTATTATCTTTTTATTGTGTTCGTCCCCATAATTCTGCTATGGCATAACGATCGTAGGCATCCTTATATAGTTCCGGCCTGCAACATTATCTACCTGTTGAAAGAGGAGTAGACCTATGCCTGTAATAAGCCTGATAGGATGCAGGATGTTCGAAGATGAGATCGTTCATCTTGTTGAACATGATCCTTTGATAGATAACCTGATCGTGGTCGAGAACAAGGACTGCAGTGGCCTTGTACAGAAACTGGATGATATCGGTGTTTCTTACAAACTTGTGCCTGAAGCCAGCCTTGCATTCCGGTGCTCAGATCAATGTGCTGATCCTTATTGCTTTGTCATAAATATACTTGAATTTGCATTACATGCTGTACCATCCAACCTCAAGTCAGAGGTTTATTCAAAGGTCGAGGAAATGGCATCTTACTCAGAAGGAATTCTCTTATTTTACGGACTTTGCGGTAATGTCCTGGGTGACGTTGAAAGCGACCTCGGGGATCTTGAGTGCAAGATATGTATTCTCAAGGAAGAGAACGGTGAGATCATCGATGATTGCATCGGGGCAGTGCTTGGAGGCAGAGAGGCATATCTGCATCACCTCAAGAGTTTCAAAGGAATAGGTACCTTTTTCCTGACACCCATGTGGGCTGCAAACTGGGGAGATATGCTTGTTGCCGGTGGCTTCGGTAAGGACGCAAATGATGTTGAGACCTCTAAATTCGTTTTTGATGCAGTTGGCTATAAGAAGGTGGCAAAATTGGATACCGGACTGCGTTATGAAAAGAAGTTCGATGATATCGTAAAGGAGTTCGCCGAGATATTCGACTTTGATATCCTGAACATCGAGGGAGAGCTTGGCCTCATTGAAGGCTGCTACAGGAAGTTCCGTAATGAAGTCCTGAAAAGGGAACACTGATCAATAGAATTACCTGTTGCTTATCCCCTGCATAATATTATTAAGGTTGTGTTCATTACCTGAACTGTAAGATCCATCGATCTATAAATCCATTAATCCATATCTTTAGGGTGATCTTTCTTGAAACGAGTACTTGCCACAGGAACTTTCGATCTTTTGCATCCCGGACATGTTTTCTTCTTAAGTAGTGCCCGTGCTCTTGGTGATGAACTTTATGTTCTGGTTGCAAGGGATTCCATGATAAGGCACAAAGCAAAGCCCATTGTTCCTGAAGACCAAAGACTTAATGTAATAAGTGCTTTGAGGGTAGTTGATAAGGCATTACTTGGAAGTGAAAAGGATATTTTCGAGCCTTTGTATGAGATCGAACCTGACATCATCGTTCTTGGTCACGACCAGACCTTTGATATTGATGAACTCCAGAAAAGCCTGAAAGAAAAAGGTTTTCAGGCAAAGGTCACACGTATCGATGAATCCCTGAAGTGTCCACTATACAGCAGTGGGAGAATAGTCAATAAAATACTCGAGCGCTACTGCCAGGATAAAGCCTGATATTGGAACAGGACGTTGAGGCCGGATATTAGAGTCGAATGTTGAGATATAATATTTAGATCTGATATTGAGATACGGATCTAAAGAACCCTAAAAAAAATATATAAAATAAAAGGTTTAGAGGAGTGTTTCCTCTATCCTCTGAAGTGCTTCCCTTATCCTTTCCTGTGATGTAGCATAGGAGATCCTTATGAAATCCTTACTGCTTGCTCCGAATCCTGATCCCGGAGTTACTGCTACGTGTGCTTCCTGTAACAGTTTATCTGCTACTTCATCACCATTGCCGAACTCGCTTACATCGGCAAATGCGTAGAATGCACCGTCGGGTCTCTTGCACTTAAAACCAATTTTATTCAGACCATCGATAAGGATGTCACGTCTTGCTTTAAATTCCGTGATCATGTTATTGACAGGTTCCTGAGGTCCTTCCAGTGCTGCTACGCCACCAAACTGTGCGAAGGTCGTAGCACTGCTTACGGAGTGGGAATGAATCTTCTTGAAACCACTCATGAGTTCCGGTATAGCTGCCACGTAACCAAGTCTCCAGCCGGTCATAGCATATGCTTTTGAGAAACCGTTAACTGTTATGGTACGATCGTGCATCCCATCCAGTGAACCCATGCTGATGTGCTTTTTATCATAGATGATCTTCTCGTATATCTCATCGGAGATCACAAGCAGATCGTGGTCGATAGCAAGATCTGCAACTGTCTTGAGCATCTCTTTATCGTACACTCCACCTGTGGGATTACATGGGGAATTAACGATGATGAGCTTTGTCTTGTCAGTTACAAGTTCCTCAATTCCATAAGGCATGAATCCGTTGTCCGGATCAGTAGGTGCCCAGACGGGATTCGCACCTGCAAATTTGATGCAGGGGCTGTAGGATACCCATGAAGGATCAGGAAGGATAGCCTCATCATTGTCGTCGAGGACTGACATAATGATCTCAAAGATCGCCTGTTTTGCACCAGGAGTGACAAGTACGTCATTTGGTGTAAAATCAAGCTTGTTCTCATTTACCAGCTTGTTTGCAATTGCTTCCCTGAGTTCCGGAATACCGTCGGATGGTGCATAATGTGTTTCACCACGGTACATTGCGTCGGCGGCTGCCTTGCAAATATGTCCAGGAGTGTCAAAATCCGGTTCGCCGAGGCTGAAACTGATGATATCGATACCTTCACTTTTCAGCTTGTTGGCAGCGTTTGCGATTTTGATCGTTGCCGATTCTTCTACACGCTCAAGTCTTGATGATGGCATAGGAATTATCCCTCATTATATCGTTTTTAAAGTTCAAGTTGGAATTGTACAAGTTATTTAAGACGTCTGACAAGTTTTACAGCAGCTTCAACAGCGCGTTTTGCGTAATCCACACGCTGGTGTGCTTCCATGCGTGTCATGCCAGGTCCTGCAATACCAAGTGTTACTGGTTTGTCATATTCAAGTGAAAGATCAGTGATCTTCCTTGCAGCATGCTGGACAACGATCTCGTCGTGCTTTGTGGCACCTTCGATCACAATACCAATTGTGATCACAGCGTCGATGTCGTCTTTCTGACAAAGTTTCTTGATAGCAAGAGGCATATCATATACGCCAGGTACCAGAATGGTATCTGTGACCTCAGCGCCAAGGAACTTTGCATGCTCTGTTCCCAAAAGCTCCATCTGGTATGTCAGGTCCCTGTTAAACTCAGCTACAACAAATCCCAATCTAATAGGTTCACTATCACTCAAAGCATCAAACTCCTTTATAATGTCTAACTTATATTCTTCATTAAACATCAATCTTGCATATAAATATACGTATAGGCTATTGTTTCATCCGATTTCGTATCCCTATTATGCACGATATCATACACAAAAATGAGGACATGATACACAAAGATAAATAGAAATGCTTTCAAATACAAGCTGATGTTATCAAACGTTGCTATCCTGCTTATCGGCCTGACACTGTTGGTCAAGGGTTCGGATCTTTTTGTCAGTTCAGCATCTGCCATTGCAAAAAAACTCGGAGTTTCAGAGTTCATCATTGGACTAACTCTTGTTGCTATTGGAACTTCAATACCTGAACTTGCTTCTTCTGTAGCGGCGTCACTTTCACAATCAAGCGGGATAGTTGTTGGAAATATCGTGGGTTCGAATATTGCGAACATAGCTCTTATAATCGGCTGTGCTGCGATCATCTCGGTGGTGAAGACCGACTCAGAAATGCTGAAAAGGGATGGATACATCATGCTCTTTGCTTCCACTCTTTTCCTTCTTTTTGCATTTGATCTGCAACTTTCAAGAGCTGAAGCAGTTGTCCTTGTCCTTTTCTATGTCGCTTATATTTTCTTTTTGTTCGAGGATAAGTCAAAATATGAAACTAAGTCCCATTTCGTGGAGTTTATCGGTTATTTTGTCAAATTCAAATATGTAGAGTCTATGAACCACCGTATCAGAGAGGGAATCAATGACTTTAACTCCGATGACAAAAAAGAGAATAAAAAGGAACGCGGTGACACTTCCAAAGATCTTTTTATTCTCGCGGTTAGCGGAATCGCGGTGATATTTGGTGCCAAATACTTTGTTGAAGAGGCAATATTCTTTGCACAACTCTTTCAGGTTCCTGACACCTTTGTTGGTGTTACACTGGTTGCAGTAGGCACTTCACTTCCTGAACTAATGGTGACAATATCTGCTGCACGTAAAGGTTATGGGAACATTGCAATCGGGAATGTGATCGGTTCCAACATAACGAATATCTTTTTGGTCCTGGGAATCTCTGCATTTGTGTTCCCTCTCGAAATAACAGGACTTAGCATTATGTTCACAATACCGTTCATGATCATGATCAGTGTGATTCTTTTATGGTTCATCAATACTCACTGGGAGATAAGGAGAATTGAAGGAATAGCATTGATCCTGCTTTATGTGGTCTTCCTGATCTTGCTGTTCAGGTCCGATGTAGCTTTGTGATCACTGAACTATTATAAATTTTTCAATTGAGTTGCCCGATATTAATTGACTAATCCGGCATATTTAATAATCATCTAAATTGACTTATCAATTATTATTTTCTCATGAGTATACATCCTGGAAAAATGTACTGGGAACTTCTTATTATTAGGTTTGTAGATGATCTGTGGAAGAGCTGATCGATGAATTTTGCAACCCACAAAATATATAACACATAGTTTCACTGATTAGAGCCAACGAAATTAAGACCCCAATACGTTTTTATTCAACATTGAAAATGAATTCAATGTTAACTGGAGATTTTAGTATCCAAAGTCCAAAAAAGAAAATTGAAGTACGAAACCTAACTAAAATTTTTGGGAGAAAAACCAAAAATGCTCTTTTTCTCATCGAAAAGGGATTATCAAAGCGTGAAATTTTTGAAAAAACCGGACAGAACGTTGGACTCTACAACGTCAATTTTGATATCTACGAAGGCGAGATCTTTGTAATAATGGGCCTTTCAGGCTCTGGAAAATCTACTCTTTTGCGATGCATTAACCGCTTGATAAATCCAACTGACGGACATATCCTCCTCGATGGTAACGATGTTGCCACAGCAAGTTCTGAAGAACTGCGAGAGATGCGCAGGAAAAAGATGGGAATGGTCTTCCAGAATTTCGCACTTATTCCTCACAGAACAGTTCTGGATAATGTTGCATACGGTCTCGAGATACAAGGTGTATCAAAGGAAGAAAGGCATACTAAGGCAAAAGAAGCTATCGAAACCGTTGGCCTTAAAGGATATGAGGAAAGCAAGACCTCCCAGCTTAGCGGAGGGATGCAGCAAAGGGTCGGACTTGCACGGGCACTTGCAACTGATCCGGATATCCTCCTGATGGATGAAGCTTTCAGTGCTCTTGATCCTCTTATAAGAAGCGAGATGCAGGATGAATTGCTTGCACTGGAGGACAAGATGCAGAAAACGATCGTTTTCGTATCTCATGACCTTGATGAAGCCCTGAAACTGGGGGATCGGATCATGATCATGCATGATGGTAAGATCGCACAGATAGGCACTGCTGAAGAGATCCTTACAGAACCTGCAGATGATTATGTATCTAAGTTCGTAGCAGGTGTTGACCGGACTAAGATATTCACTGCAGAAGCGGTAATGAAACGTGCTGAACCTGTAGTATCAATCAACTCCGGTCCGAAAGTGGCTTTGAAATTGATGAGGGAACATGGTATATCTTCTATTTTTGTCGTGAACAGGGAAAAGCACGTTGAAGGCATCATTAAAGTGGATGATGCATTAAAAGGTTCAAAAGAAGGAAAGAGTATCAGGGACATTATGTCAGATGATGTCACTATAACTCATCCTGACACTCCTTTAAACGAACTTATCCCGGTAATAGAGAACAGTTCCCCCCTTGCGGTTGCAAAGGATGATGGAAAACTCCTTGGAGTTATTGTAAGGGGAAGTGTACTTGGTGCACTTGCGATCGAGGAGGTGTGATCAATGGCTATGCCTAAGATCCCGATAGGTGAGGGTGCAGAAACTCTGGTCAACTGGATCGATGATAATTTTGGAATGGCGCTGGATATTTTCAGTGATATGACCGATTACATGATATCTGGCCTTAATGATGTCCTCCTTTTGTTTCCTCCGATATTATTCACATTGATCATTGGAATTGCTGCATATTTTATCGGCAAGAAAGATTTAAAACTTGCAATTGGCAGCGTTGTCGGTTTGCTCCTGATAGACAATATGGGTCTATGGGAACTATCGATGGAGACGATCTCACTTGTGCTCTCATCGGCATTCCTTGCATTACTTGTTGCAATACCATTGGGAATTATTTCAGCAAAGAATGAATGGGCATTCCATGTGATCAAACCTATACTTGACCTGATGCAGACAATGCCTTCATTTGTGTACCTTATTCCTGCTGTCATATTCTTCGGACTTGGAAATGTACCCGGACTTGTTGCAACGATCGTATTCGCAATGCCTCCGGCTATCAGGCTTACAAACCTGGGTATCAGGCAGGTCCCGAAGGAACTGACAGAGGTCGCCGATGCATTTGGTTCGACCCCATTGCAGAAACTGGTCAAGGTGGAGCTACCAACTGCACTGCCGAGTATAATGGCAGGTGTCAACCAGTGCATCATGCTTTCACTTTCAATGGTGGTAATAGCTGCCATGATCGGTGCAAGAGGTCTGGGATATCAGGTCCTTATCGGTATACAAAGGGTCGATATCGGTCAGGGATTCGAAGCAGGACTTGGAATTGTGATCATTGCGGTCATACTTGACAGGTTCACACAACATCTTACGCCTAAGTAAGATGCATCTTTCTTTCATAGCGGCAATGCCGTATGATAACTATGCAAAAAATAAACTGGAGAATATTTTAAAGTTTGTGATATTTTGAAAAGTAAAATGAAATCATTTATGTTGATTCTAGTATTGATGTTAACTCTTTTTGCAGCTGGTTGTGCAGAGCAGGAAGAAGAAAAAACACCTCAAGGTGCAGAACCTGTTATCATTGGCTATCCTCCATGGGATGATGCAAGGGCAAATACTTTTGTCCTGAAGCAGGTCCTTGAGTCAGAAGGATACGAAGTTGAGGCCATAAATGCAGACCTTGGGGCTGTTTTTCAGGGTGTTGCCCAAGGAGATATCGATTTCTATGCAAGTGCATGGTTGCCCACGACCCAGGGTTTATACTGGGAAAGATATGGCAATGACCTGGATTATGTCAAGAACATAAGTACTGGTGCCAGGATCGGATTGGTTGTACCAACATATGTTACCATTGACTCCATAGACGAACTAAATGAAAATAAGGATAAGTTCAATGGCGATATACAGGGAATTGAGCCTGGTGCAGGAATAATGGCAACAACTGAAACTGTAGTTGAGGAATACAACCTTGACTATAAACTAAGGGCAAGCAGTACCGTTGGAATGGCAACCGAACTACAGGATTCAATAGACAATGAAGAGTGGATGGTTGTAACACTCTGGCAGCCACATTGGGCATTCGCACGCATGGACCTTAAATTCCTGGAAGATCCGGAGAATGTCTATGGTGACGGTGACAATCTTGTTATTGTGGCAAGAAAGGACCTATCAGAGGATAGGCCTGAAGTCTACGAAATTCTTTCAAGATATGAAATGGAGCTATCTGATATAGAGTCCATCATGCTGGACCTTGATCAGGGAATGACTTCTGAAGAAGCAGCTGCAAAGTGGATAGAGAACAATCCTGAAAAGGTAAATGAGTGGTTGGGCGAGTAATCCCCTTCCATTTTTCTTTTTGTTAACTTTTTGTTCTGTCCAAGAATATAATCACTTATAAATTACTTTTTATAAGTTCACATTTTATTTATTGTAGTGAATTTTGAGAGGTACCAATATAATATCATCAGTTTCAATATATTATGGTCCGATGTGATCACCACTTCAGGAAAACTTTTGCAAGCAATGAGCCCTTTCTGATGTAATATTTCCTGACCTCATCCTGCACGAACAACAATATTGCAAACGGCAGTGCAAGTAGAAGGTATTCCACCGAAACAGGTGCTGTTCCAAATATCGTGTTTGCGAACGGATAGAACATTATCATGGAAAGTATCAACAATTCACTCACGATCGCCAGTAGTATTATCTTGTTAGTGAACAGGTTCTTTGATAATGCTGATTCCACTCTTGTGCGGGATACGAGCAGGTTTGCTATCTGGCAGATTATGACCGCAGCGAAAAATGCCATTATGGCCTGCCTGTAAAGAAGTTCATTGCTTAGCAAGGCCTGTCCCCAGGTCCAGCCCCCTCCCATAAGTACTGCAAAATAACAGGTGAAGCCTGCCAGAGCTTCGATCGGTCCTTTCAGTCCATAGGATGTCAGAAGTACCTGCGGTGTCAGGAGCTTTTCAGATCTTGATCTAGGAGGCCGCTTCATTATATCCCCTTCACCTTTCTCAACAGCCAGGGCCAGTGCCGGAAGTATATCTGTACCAAGGTCGATAGCAAGGATCAACTGCACGTTCATAGGCAGGGGGATCGAAAGCAGAACAAATGCAATGAATGACAGTATTTCCGGAATGTTGCTTGTAAGAATGTAGGCAATGAACTTCTTGATATTATCGAAGACGGTCCTACCTTCTTCCACCGCATTGACGATGGTGGCAAAATTATCATCAAGAAGTATCATGTCAGCAGATTCTCTTGCAACATCCGTACCGCTTCCCATGGCGACTCCCATATCTGAGTTCTTTATTGCAGGAGCATCATTGACACCATCCCCGGTCATGGTCACGATCTCTCCCATTGCCTGAAATGCCTGTACGATCTTCAATTTCTGAACCGGGGATGTTCGCGCGAATATAATATCCGGAGCCTTTAACTTTTCTGAAAGTTCATCAAGTGGTAATTCATCCAGCTCAGCACCTGTGATCATCACCGGCTCATGGTCATTATTACTGAAACCCACGGTCTTTGCGATCGAAACGGCAGTTACCGGATGATCCCCTGTTATCATTACTACCTTAATTCCGGCCCGGTGGCATTTATGAATAGCATCTTTGACCTCCGGCCTGGGTGGATCCACCGCTCCGGTAAAACCGATGAAGGTAAAACCGGTGTCGTATTCGACCTCCTCTTCTGCCCTGCGATATGCAAGAGCAAGCACACGTTCCCCCCTCTCAGCGATCTTCAGGTGCATGTCAAGGAGGTCGTTCCTGTCATCTTCTGTAATAGGTACCTCGTCCCCGTTCATCAGGACGTGGTCACACATTTTAACAACAACCTCACTTGCTCCTTTCAGGTAGGATTCCTGCTCACCCGTATCAGTGTGGTAAATGACCTGCATCCTTTCTTTCATGGAATCGAACGAATACTCCTTTAATCGAGTATTATTTTCCCGCATCACATCAATATCCGTGAATTTTGATGCGTACATCAACAAAGCACCTTCAGTGGGATCTCCCTTATATCCCGCAGGTCCTTCAGTGAGTCTTGAATTATTGCAAAGTACTGCTACTTTCAATAGAATGTCCAGTGGAACTTCCCCATTGCTCACATCGATCTGTTCAAAACCCAAGGTCATCGAATGTATCGCCATTTTGTTCTGGGTCAGTGTCCCGGTCTTATCAGTACAAATGACCGTGGTCGATCCAAGTGTTTCCACTGATTCGAGCTGTTTGATAAGCGCATTCCTTTTTGCCATTCTTTTTGAGGCCAGGCTTAAGGCCAGTGTCACAGTTGGAAGCAGTCCTTCAGGGACATTAGCAACTATGATGCCTATCGCAAAAATGAGATTTAACAGGAAGAGGTCCTGTATCACAAAGCCGATCGTAAAGAAGGATATACCCAGAAATATTGCGATTATGGAAATGATCTTGATGAAAGTGTTAAGCTCTTTGCGAAGAGGTGTTTCAACTGATGTTGTCTGTTCCGTCAGTGTTGCAAGCTTTCCCATCTGTGTATTCTGGCCGGTTCCATAAACAACAGCTTTTCCGTTACCTGTTAATACAAGCGTGCCTGAGAATATCATATTCCTGCATTCGAGTACGTTTGGATGAGTGCATTCAAGTGAGCGTAACTGTGGCTCAGCCTCTCCGGTCAGTGACGAATTGTCAACCTTTAAAGTATTCTCTTCAATGAGCCTTCCGTCAGCAGGGACCTTGTCGCCTTCCTCAATGAATATGACATCTCCTACAACCAGTTCAGATGCCAATATTTCCTTAATTTTTCCATCCCTCAGAACCTTGGCAACAGGAGGTATAAGCTGGCGGAAACTCGCCATTCTGTTCGGTCTGGTATTCCTGTATAAAGGTAAAAGTGGCATTAAGAATGACAACTCCAAAAAGGGCAATAGCGATGTACAGGTTTCCTTTTCCGGGATCCAGCAGTTCTGCTGTATATGAAAGCAAAGCCCCTGTAATAAGCAGGATCGAGAAAAAATTGCGGAATTGCTTTAAGTACTTCTTGAGAGTTGATTCGCGACCTATATTTTCAAGAATATTCTTTCCACATATCTCCAACCTTTCCAGGGCTTCAGCTGATGTTAATCCTTCAGTGTCAGCATCGAACCTTTTGAGAAATTCTTCAAGAGAGATGCTATGCTCATCGCCTTTTGCCCCGCAATCAGGAACTTCATTGTTGAGTATAATGTTACCCCCATACTCTCAACATATTTGTACATATAACTGTAATAATAGGATATAGATTGTTCCATCTGATCAAAAAACGGTGCATAAAATGTTCAGATCAATTTTTCTCCAGAAACATATAGTATAATTGATAATTTTACAAAAACTAATATAGTATTCCTGCTAATATCTGTAAACAATTAATAAGTTCGGGGGGGGTACTGGGTGTTCGAACGTAAATGCATAATTATTGCTGGTGAAGAAGCGGGTCCAAAGTCCAATAAGATGGGCGGTATATGGAATGTTATTGATGCGGAAGTAAAGAATCTTGCTCAAATGCTTGAAGACGGGACCATAGACGAGGAATCAACTCCAAGGATCTTTGTTGCGTGTCCTTATTATGGATATAGTGGCTCGGATTGGAACAAGGGTCTGAACCGTATCACAGATATGAGTGAGTTCGAAGATTTTGTTCCCGATGAAGGATTTTCAACTATCATCGAAAAGCTCCGGGAAAAAGGTATAGAACTTATTGTTGGAGCCAGAAAGGTAGAAGAGATAGAAATTATCTACCTGATGTTCAGGACCAATGATTTTTGCAGGACTCTCATTGAATATAAAGGAAAACATATCTGTCTGGAAAATAAGATAAAAGCTGAAGCATATGATATCATTGGTCTTGATTCCCTGTCATATGAGGGTATGGGTAACAGGACCGAATATACGCATTACCTAAATCTTTCGTATGCAATATCCGAATTTGTTCATACTCTTGTAGCTCTCAGGGAAGAAAAAGCGAGGACCTATGGGGATGAACTAATTTCAGAATTTGCCAGCTCCCTGATACCTTCATGGCATGTTTCATTACACTGCCACGAGTTCGGTGTCTTTTATGCAATTGCCAGACTCAAGAAAATTGGTGTTCCGATAAATTCAGTTGCAACTTATCATGCAACTATTCCCGGTAGAGTTGCAGGACATCTTTCTATCCAGAAAATACGTGATAATGATAGTTCATGGGGCGATGGGGTTCCAAAAAATATGGCAACCCTTGAGTCGTTGTCCTCATATGCAGATGTTGTAACTGCTGTGGGAGATTCTACAAAAAAAGAGATCAAATTGTTCTATGATATTGATTCCATTATTGTGAGGAATGGTATCGATCTTGACATAGAAGACATTGATGAACTATGGGATAAAAAGCTAAAATGCCGTACTAAGATCCAGGAGCTAACTTCCAGTAAACTTTACAATACCCATAACAGCGTAGAACTTTCACCGGAAAGGATCATTCCTATCTTCTCCATATCAAGGATCGAAATTGAAAATAAAGGCTATCCTGACCTGCTGGATTCACTTCTTCTTCTTGACAGGATGGTAAGAATAGAGGTCGAAGCCGGCAGGCTTAATGAAAACTACAGGGTTGTGTGTTTCATCATAACTGCCCATGGTCCAAAAACGAATCTGCCGGAAAATTTCCCGATCATGCTCAATGAAGAGGTACTGATCGGCGAAGAGTTGCGGATACAAAGAATGATAGAGAGCCGGGGACTTGAATGTTCCAGACTTCCAGGTGGTAGCAGGTATGTTTCTGCTGTTCTTTACCCCCAGTGGTTGTCAGCGAAAGATGGCGGTTTCAACATGACGGTCGATGAGTTCATGGCTGGCTGTATTGCCGGTATATTCCCTTCACGATACGAGCCTTTCCTGTTAACCGGTCTTGAGGCAGGAAAGGAAGCAACTCCCAGTATTGTCAGCAAGGTTTGTGGATTCAGTGATGCATTAAAAACTGTCAAGCGACTTGTGATGGGAATGGGGGGAGTATTGGTAGTTGATAATATCGATCAGGCCTATCTTGAAACGATAGCAGATTATGCACTTACCATGTATTACTTCATAGATACTTACACTGACGATAAGACAAAATATAATTTCCTATGCCAGGAAGCAAATCTCCTTGCCAAGGATATGAACTGGAAGGAGCCTACTAAGCAATACTATGAGATGCTGACAGGTACAAAACCGAAAAATGAGCTAAAGGACCTGTAAAAGAAAAGCATTGCTCTTATGAAAGTAACTAAATGGATTTATATTAGGGATGTTGGGAAAAATGTCAGAGATACGTAAACATTATTTTCTGGATGAATATTGCATAATAGCACCCGGAAGAAGTAAAAGACCTTCAGTGTTCAAAGCAGAAAAGAAAGAAGAGGCATCCAATAAATGTGTTTTTTGTGCCGGTGAAGAAGACAAAACTCCTCTTGCAACTGCTGTTTATAAAAATGGTAGCATCCTGAAGGATTCCGAAGGTTCAAGGGTAACAAGATGGGATATGCGTTGCATACCAAATCTTTATCCTGCACTTGCTCCGGATGCCAGTGAAGTTAATTCCGATCTCGATGTGACCCCAGGCTATGGTTTTCATGAAGTTATAGTCGAAACACCTTTGCATGAGAATGTGACACCTGATCTTTCCGACGAAGAGATGACATTACTTATGAAGGTATATCAGGATCGCGTAATGCACTACGAATCCATGGACAAGATAGAATATGTTTCACTTTTCAAGAACTGGGGAGAAAAGGCAGGTGCATCTCTGGAACATACACATTCCCAGCTAATAGCAATGCCTATCAAGCCTCCGGTTTTAATGGAAGAAATGAAGGCCATCGATTCATATTCAGGATGCCCTTATTGTGATATTGTAGAGAAAGAAAGCAAAAGTGAGAGACTCTTATATGAAAATGAGCATTTTCTGGTTATAACACCTTATTGCTCAAAAGTTCCATATGAGATGTGGATCCTGCCTAAGGTACATACAAATCATATCTCAGGGTTCGACCAGGACCAGTTGAGCTCTCTTGGAAAGGCAATTCATTCTGCTCTATCAGGTCTATGGAACAATATTGGAGAGATCCCTTACAATTACATGTTCTATCAGCTAAGGGATGAAACTGGATATCACTTTAACTTAAAGATCCAGCCAGTTACAACTAAGACAGCGGGATTTGAGAAAAATACCGAGGTATTCATCAATACAATGCCGCCGGAAACGGCTGTGAATTATCTTCAGGGTGATTTTTGAAGCCATTCCAAATGATAATTTTAAATATGTATAGAAATATTAAACTATAAATCTAAAATAATTAGGGTTGAAAAAATGGGGAAAAATTTAAAGATCGGGATGTTCTCCTGGGAGAGTCTACACTCGATAAAAGTGGGCGGTATAGCACCGCATGTTTCCGAACTTGCAGAAGCTCTTGCTGAGAAGGGACATTCAGTTCACATATTTACAAGAAATCATGAACTTGAACCATATGAGAAAGTGAATGGAGTTCACTACCATCGTGTTGACCATTCTCTTGACGGAGGCATTGTCCAGCAAATGGATAGTATGTGTGATTCAATGTACTCGAGATTCCTTGATGTTACGAAGGAATATGGCAAGTTCGATATATTGCATGTCCATGACTGGCATCCTTTCAATGTGGTCTCAAGGATCAAATATGAATTTGGAATACCCTTTATGTTCACATATCACAGTACTGAATGGGGAAGGAACGGTAATGTACATGGAAACTGGTGGGAAGCCGAGGAAATATCTCACAGGGAATGGAAAGCCGGCTATGAATCCATAAAAGTCATATCCACTTCACAACAACTTACAGATGAGATCAAGTTCCTATACCAGATACCCGATGAGAAGATCACCATCATTCCAAACGGTATATTTCATGGCAAAATGAAAAAGGACGTTGACGCCGGTGAAGTGAAAAAAAGATTTGGGATCCATCCTCTTGCACCGGTTGTTTTGTTCATAGGACGTATGAGCTACCAAAAAGGTCCGGATATACTTGTTGAAGCGATCCCTGAAGTGTTGGATCATCGCTGGGATACCCAGTTTGTCTTCATTGGTGAAGGTGAAATGCGCCCTCACTGTGAACATCTCGTAAATGCAGAAAATGTTTCAGATCGTTGTCATTTTCTGGGGTATGCAGATGATGAAACAGCAAGGGACTGGTTTAATGCATGCGATATTCTCTGTATTCCAAGCAGGAACGAACCTTTTGGCATAGTTGTTCTTGAAGGCTGGGATGCTGAAAGGACCATCGTTGCAACAGATGCTGTCCAGATAATCGATAATTATGTCGATGGTATCCTTGTATACAAATATCCGGAGTCTATTGCATGGGGCTTAAATCACGTGCTTGACGATCTCTCCAATGACAGCATGAGACAAGCTGGTAAAGAACTTATCGACACTAAATACAACTGGCACAAGATCGCAGAACAAACAAGTGAAGCGTACCTTGATGCTATCAAAAATTAAATTCTGGCAATCAATAGTGACTAATGCCATCGGAAATATAATAAAACGGGAGGCTTGGGAATGCAGTCGGTTTGCATCTGTTCAGAAGTACATTTTCCTTGGATGCCAAAATGGTACTGGCCATCTGGGGGGTATCGTTCTCCGGAATTCGAAACATATTTTGATCAACCCCAAATATACTCTGCTTTAGAAAGAAATGTGCCGGAGATAATCAGTACGAATGAGGCTTTGCTGGATTCAATAGATAATGGTGCGAAGTATACTTTTGATATATCCGGGATATTTTTAGATCAATGTAAATGGAATCCTGCTTTAATAGAATCATTTCAGGAGATAAAGGACAGGGGTGCCAATTTTTCAGCTTCCCCTTATTATCATTCCGTATCGTCCCTTTTCCCTGATAATAAGGAATTTAAAGATCAGGTTTCCATGCATCGGGATAAGATCAAAGAGATCTTCAGTATTAATCCCCGTACATTCATAAATGCGGAACTGATACTTACAAAAGAGCTCAGTACGACACTTAAAGATATGAAGTTCAAGTGCCTCATTTCAGAAGGTTCAGAAAATCTATTGTATGGAAGTGATCCAATGTACGTTTATGGTAATCATATACCGACGTTATTGCGTCACATATCCCTAAGTGAAGACATAGAATTACGCTTTTCAGATCAGAATTGGAAAAGCTATCCTTTGATCGCTGATAAATTCGCTTCATGGATAGCAGGTATGGAAGGCGATGTGACGACATTACATTTGAAATATAGTTCTATCCTTGCTCATCAACAGAACAGAAGCGATATACTTCAGTTCCTGATCGATCTTCCGGAAAGTTTTGATAAATATGGAATTTCCATGGTAACCCCTGAAGAAGCTTTGAAGAAATTCAAGACAAAAGAACTTCCTTCTATCATAAACAAGTCTACTTCTCGCTATGGAATGCATAATTTACTTGGAAATCATCCTCAGCACCTGTACCTGCATGAACTGATAAGTATAGGTGAGATCCTTCAGACGTTAAAAGACACTCCTGAATATGAAAAACTGAATTGTATCTACCGATACCTACAACAAAGCGAAATATTGCTGGAGATGGGGTCTGACAACAATAATCTTGGCTATGAAAAGGCAGTTAATAGCTTCTCTGCGATCTCGGACTTTAAACGTGCACTTCTGGAGGTGAGGGTATGAGATCCGTGTGTATGTACTTCCAGCTCCACCAGCCTTATCGTTTAAAGTGGTTCTGGCCGGATGACTCAAAAGGGTTCGAAAGGTATTTCGATGTTGCAATAAACCGAAATATCTTTGAGAAGGTTGCCAGCAAGTGTTACCTTCCAGCCACAACTCTCCTGGCAGAACTCGTTGACCAGTATGAAGGCAATTTCAAGTTCAGTGTTTCAATAACCGGAACTCTTCTGAGCCAGTGTGAAAAATGGAATCCTGATGTCCTTGACATTTTCAACCAACTTGCTGATTCAAAGTGTGTGGAATTCCTTGATGAGACCAATTATCATTCTCTTGCAGGTCTTTTCGATAGCAAGGATGAGTTCAGGGAAGAGGTAAAGACCCACCATGATCTCACTTCAGACCTGCTTGGTGTAAAGCCACAGGTCTTCAGAAATACAGAACTCCTTTACAATAACAGTATTGCAGAAACCGTCTCATCCATGGGTTACAAAGCCATACTTACCGAAGGGGTTGATCGGCTGCTGGAATCCCGCTCACCCAATCATGTCTACAAGGCAAAGGACTGCGACATCGCCGTTCTTATGAGGAATTATAAGATGAGTGATGATATAGGCTATCGTTTCTCAGCAAAATGGTGGGAAGAGTATCCATTAACTGCTGACAAGTGGGCCTGCTGGGCAGCTAAGGAACAAGGAGATTGCCTGAATATCTTCATGGATTACGAAACCTTTGGTGAACACCAGTGGGCAGACACAGGTATCTTTGATTTCCTCCGGGCTTTACCTGATGAGGTCCTTAACAAGGGCATTGAGTTCAATACACCTTCCGAAGTCATTGAGAAATATAATCCGGTAGGAGAGATAGATGTTGGGGACTTTAGCACGGTCTCATGGGCAGACATGGAAAGAGATACAAGTGCATGGCTTGGTAACGATATGCAACGTAGATGCTTCGAAGAGGCAAAACGGCTTGGTCCTTATGTGAAAAGAACCAAAGATCCGGAGCTTATTAACATATGGAAGCACCTTCTGACATCTGACCACTATTACTACATGAGTACAAAATGGTTAGGCGATGGGGATGTTCACTCGTATTTCAGTATCCATACATCACCCTATGATGCAGCAATAAATTTCATTGCAGTATTCCTGGATTTCAAAACCTGTGTTTTCAGGAAACTGGCTGAAATGGATGAATGAATTATAAATAGTTCTTTAAATGGAGCGATACATTTGATCCGGCATCCAAATGCTATACTTGGCAATGATAAGTTGCTTGTATCAATGGGTGAAAAGGGCGATTTACGGGGATTTTTTTACCCCCGGCGAGATTGGGCTCAACATGTTGATGAGTCCAAAGCTTGCATTTACACAAGTGGAAGATTACTATGGCTGGATTCTCCTGAATGGAATGTAAAACAGGAATCTCCGGATGATACGAATATAATTAAGACCCACCTGTCTCATTTTTCCGGGATCGAAGTATCAATTCATGATCTTGTGCATCAGTCCAGTCCAGTCCTTGTAAGGAAGTATGAGATCACTTCAAAAGAACATATCACTGGCAAATTTTATTATTATTCTAATTTCCAGATTGGAGAAAACCATAGAAAGAACTCTGCATTTTGTGATGTGAACAGCGGTCTGCTTGTTCAATACATGCAGAACTTCTACAGTGGTCTGGCAAGTGCTCCGGAATTTGAAGAATGGCAGGTCGGTAAGATACAGGAGACAGGCTGGGTTGCAAGCGCTAGGAATGATATGGAAGATGGTAAGCTCCAGCAAAATATGGAAGATATAGGCGAGATGGATAATTCCATAGGCTGGGACCTTAACCTCCAGTCTGGTGAAACAGTCACAATTACAGTTTTTATCGGCATCGCTTCAGAAAGGCAGCTAATATACGACCTGCTGGGTGATGTTCTGAAGCAGTTCCCTGATGATATGATGCGTGGATCTGAAGACGGCTCCATTCGGTGGCTATCAAAAAAGCGACCTCTAGAGTTATTAGCACTTGAAAATGATCCACTATTCAAAAAAGAGGTCAAGGGCTTATACGATCGCTCATTACTCTCCCTGAACTTACTTACCGATCCCGATGAGGGAGCATGTCTCGCTTCCCCGGAGTTCGATCCTGCTTTTGAGATGTGTGGAGGGTATGGATTTTGCTGGAACAGGGATGCGGTAGAATCTGTTCTTGCCCTGATGAATGCCGGCTATCCTGAATATGCTGAAAAGTTCTTTGGCTGGTGCAAAAGAGCACAGCTACCTGATGGTTCATGGTTCCAGAGATACTGGCTTGATGGAAAGGAAGCTCCTTCGTGGGGTAATTTTGATGATTCTACACAGATAGATGAGACCGGTTCAACGCTTTATGCAATTGATTATTATTACCGGGAACTGGAAGGAACTAAAAGGGATGAATTTCTGGAAACCATCCGGGAAACGGTTTGGAAGGGTGCAGAATATCTGATAAGAAGAACCGAACAGGGTCTTCATGATCCATGCAGGTGCCTGTGGGAATCTGAAATCGGGATATTCACCTATACGAGTGCTGCTATCTATTCCGGTCTGAAAGGTGCTGCCCATCTGGCAGAGGAGAACAATGAACACATTCTCGCTGAGAAATGGTCTGACAGGGCTGAACTTGTCAGGAAGCGAACCATTGAGAAATTGTGGCTTAAGGAAGGCTATTTTTCCCGTGGCATCATTGAAAGCAATGTCAATAGAACTGTGGATTCGAGTATGATCGGCACTTTCATTCCTTTTGGTCTTCTTTCACCGAATGATCCTGATGAAAGAGCTATGATACTCTCAATGATAGAGCATATTGAAAAAGCTCTCAGGGTTCCGGTCAATGGCTATTTTGGGATCAAGCGTTATGAAAATGATAATTATGTCGGTGGCAATCCTTGGGTAGTGACAACATTATGGCTTTCCCGTGCTTTGCTCACTCTTGCTATGTCGCTTAAGAACAAGAATGATGAATATGACCTGCTGGTGAATAAAGCAGTTGAATACATAAAATGGACAATGAGGAGTGCAACGAGTACCGGTCTCCTATCCGAACAGGTGGATAGGAATACAGGGAAAGCTGCATGGGCCAGGCCTTTGGGCTGGAGTTGTGCACTATTTATTGAAAATGCCCTGCTTCTGGACCAATTGAAAGAAGAGTGACAGATATTAAGTTTGAAATCAATATATCTTAAGGTGTAATTCGGATGTGTCCATCTGCAACATATAATGGTGAATTAGATCATACTTCTGCCATTTCCCAGGAATGGCTGATCACGAACGGCATCGGAGGCTATGCATCATCCACTGTTATTGGTGAAAATTCAAGAAAATATCATGGGCTTCTGATAGCTTCTGCAAACCCTCCGGTTGATCGAAGGGTACTGCTTTCTTCCCTTGATGAAGAGATCATTGCTGGAGATGAAGTATATCGTCTTGCAACTCACAGGTATCCCGATACGCTGTACCCATCAGGTTTCGAATATCTCGATCGTTTTTCTGCTTCTCCATTACCAACATTTGAGTACAGCATCAGGAACATTAAGCTGATAAAGACTATCTTCATGGTCTATGGACAGAACACGACAGTTGTCAGGTATAAGCTGTTCAATCCTGATAATGAGGACATTGTTTTCCGGATTTTGCCTCTTGTGACCAATCGGGATTTCCACCAGATTGGGAAGGCAGGGGTTATCAGTTTTAGTGAGATACATGATCCTACAGGAATTCAGCTGAGAACTGATGATGGTCTTCTCCAACTACGATCCAATATGCACTATAGACAGGAACCCTACTGGAACTATAATTTCGAGTATGACAGTGAACGTGAACGAGGGGAAGCCTATCAGGAAGACCTCTATAACCCCGGCTATTTTGAAAAACAAATTCATGAGCCTGCGAGTGAGGTATACGTTGTAGCTTCGGACAGTATCCTGAAAAAAAAGGACATTGACCATGAATTTGTTAATTCCGGATATGAAAGAGAACTTGTAAGGCAGAAAGGTTTGCAGGATCGTTGCAATTTAAAGGGTGACTTCACACAGAAGCTCGTTAATGCTGCAGACTCTTTCATTGTGCAACGCAGATCTACCGGTTCAGAATCGATCATCGCGGGTTATCACTGGTTTGCGGATTGGGGAAGGGATGCGATGATATCGCTTCCGGGACTTACTCTTGTAACAGGAAGGTTCAATGATGCAAAAGATATTCTGACAACCTTTTCTGAACATTGTTCAGGAGGCCTTATACCAAACCGTTTTTCAGATGACGGTCTTTCTCCTCCTGATTATAATACCGTTGATGCTTCACTATGGTTCATCCATTCACTTGGGCGATATTATTCCTATACGAAGGATGTAAAATTTGTCAGGAAAATGTGGGATACAGTTGTGTCAATAATCCAGAATTATATTGAGGGAACCTTATACGGAATTAGGATGGATGAGGATGGACTCATTGCGCATGAAGGTCAGCTCACCTGGATGGATGTGAAGATCGGTGATCAGGAGATCACACCAAGAGCCGGAAAAGCATGCGAAATAAACGCTTTGTGGTATAATGCGCTATGTATTGCCATCCAACTGGGGGAAATTTTAGGTGCAAATACAAAGCATTATTCTGAGATCGCTCAACTGGCAAAGAGCAACTTCACTGAAACTTTCTGGAATCCGAAGGATCTGTGTCTTTATGACTGCGTTTCTGTAAATGAAGATATGTCGGTCAGTAAAGATGCAGCTGTCAGACCGAACCAGATATTTGCAGTGTCACTTCCCTACACGATGCTTGATCATGAAAAGAAAATGATGATCGTTGAAAAGGTGAAGGAGGATCTATTAACTCCTTATGGACTGAGGTCCTTATCGCCGAAGGACAGCCGCTACAATGGAAGATACCGGGGTGATAGAGATTCCCGGGACCGCGCATATCATAACGGGACTGTCTGGGCATGGTTACTCGGACCGTTCGTTACTGCATATGCAAAGGTCAATAACAAGTCTCCGTTAAGTCTGGAATATTGCAGGCGCTTGTTAGTTAATTTTGAAGCTCATCTTGATGAGGCTGGAATAGGAACGATCTCCGAAGTATTTGATGGTGATTCCCCGCACAGACCGGGAGGATGTATCTCACAGGCATGGAGTGTTGCTGAAATATTAAGGGCTTATGTTGAAGATGTGAATGTTTAAAGTTATCACTGAATGGAAATCATGATCCGAATAAAAAAAGTAAATTTCAGAGATATGAAATACAGGATATATATCCTGTAATTTTAGACTTGTTATTGATGTTCTGTGTTAGTGCCTCACAGCACCAACATCCTCAAACCCTTGCCTTTGACCAGTACCGGCCTGCTTGACAAGTTTCTCAGGGTGGAACAACATGTTAACGACATTTAAGGCATGTTCACGAGAGCGCATTTCCATAAGATATGCCAGTTCCCTTTCATCCTTTGCCTCATCTTCATGAACGAACACCTCGATAATATGGGTGTTCGTCATAAGCTGTGCCTGTATTATGCCGGTCGAAGCTTCATGTGCGCAGATCTTATCCTGCTCTTTTGCTCCAGGCATGCCTAAAGCTATGACAATGTCGCATCCATCTTCCTCTATGAGCTTCTTGGATGCCACCGGCAGGTCCTTTACGCCGGGAACTGTGATCCGCTTTATCTTAACGGATATGTTCTGCTGGATCTCATCGACCGCAGCACGCCCCATGTTGAAGCGTGCAAAGGTCGTGTCTACTACGCCTATGGTCTTCATGTGATTCACAGTGTGTCCAGTACGCTGGCAGCTGCCTCTGTACCTGGACCGATCTCATTTACAATACCGAGTTTCTTCAGTACAAGTTCCAGTTCCTGAATTGTCAGCATGATGTCCTTTGGTGCGACATTGCCCATGCTTCCGATCCTGAAGATCTGGCCGCTGAGCCTGTTCTGACCGCCGGCGATGATGATTCCCTTGTCCATCATACCTTTCTTGATATCGTTGCTGTTGACACCTTCGGGTGCTTTCATTGCAGAAACGGTGTTAGAGTAATCGCTGAACTCATTGAGCTGTGGGAACATCTCGATACCCATAGCATCCATTGCAGCACGTATAGCAGCAGCACCGGTTGCCTGGCGGTTGATCCTTGCTTCCATTCCCTCTTCCATCACGATCTTCAGTGCTTCCTGAAGTCCGAAGAACAGTGGTACTGCAGGTGTATATGGTGTCTGGGACTTGTCAGCGCTCTTCTTGTATGCCTTAAGGTCAAGATAGTATGGCAGGTTTTCCTTGGTCATTGCTTCAAAAGCACGTTCGTTCACGGAGAGCATGGAAAGTCCTGGTGGTGCAGCAACACATTTCTGGGAACCTACTACAGCGATGTCGACTCCCCATTCATCGACCTTGACGTCATCTCCGCCGATGGATGTGACGCCGTCCATGATGAACAGTGCATCGTACTTCTTTGCGAGTTTTCCTATCTCTTCTGCAGGATTACGAATACCTGCGGAGGTTTCATTGTGGACCATTGTGACAGCTTTTGCACCTTCTGCAAGCTTTTCTTCCACAAGGCCGAGGTCAACGGACTGGCCCCATTCGAACTCAAGAGGAACTACCTGACCGTATCTGGCTGCGATGTCCTTGAACCTTTCACCGAACTTACCGTTCTCGATCGCGACGACCTTGTCGTCCTTATCGATGGTGCATCCGAGAGCAGCTTCCATTGAAGCTGTTCCTGAACCGCTGATTGTAAAGAGGTCGTTCTGTGTCTGGAAGATCTCTTTGAGCATTGCAGTACAGTCATCAAACATTGCAGAAAATTCCTTGCCCCTGTGGTTTATCATGGGTTTTGACATTGCCCTGAGCACTTTTGGTGCAACAGGAACAGGGCCAGGCATCATTAATAATGTGTCTTCAAGGTCCATATAATTCTCCTGGTATTTTTATTAATAAGTAAGTGAATGTCGTATCTAATGCAAACCTAGTATATAACTAGTTTCATGGAATTGAAAGCTCTTGAATGCTTTGCTTGTCCACGTTGGTAATTAGTTATGCATTCTATTCATGAAATAAAGATGTTGGCCGTCGAGACGCTATTACATGAGGCAGAATGTCATAATCTCCTTGAATGTTGATATGGTATGCAATGGTATCTGCTTGGTCTTTACCACTGTTCATATCTTTCATGTTTGGTTCAACACCATTGGCTTCGCGTACTTCTATGTTCAATTCCTCGCATCTCATCATTATCATAATGCGCATCTGTTTTCATTTTTGCAAAGAGTTTATATATTAATAACTAGATAACTTTTAATTGATATTAGGTGATCCGAGTAAGACCATCTAATAATAATTGGATAGGTGGCGGAGTATATGAAAACAAACAAAATAGGCATTTTAGCCATTTCATTACTAGTAATGATAGTGGCTGCGGGCACCGCAATTGCACCTGCAACTGTAGGTGTAGATATCAAACCATATTCATAGCCAAATTCCATTAATGTAAAAGCCAATGGTGAAATCCCAGTTGCAATATTGACTGGACCTGGCTTTGATGCAGCCGCGATAGATCCATCTACTGTGCTTTTAGCTGGGGAGTTTGAACCAGTGTACAAGAAAGGAGAGGTCAAGGCAGCACTTGAAGATGCCGATGGTGATGGCGATATTGATTTGGTGCTTCACTTTAAGCCGGATAGAGATGAACTACCAGGTTTGGTTGTTGGTGATGGTGCTATATAGGTAGATGGGGATAAAGGTACGATTGATGGTTACCTAAATGTGACAGGTATGACCTATAGTGGTACAGACTTCATAGGCATGGACACAGTAAGACTTCTTCATGTAGAATTCTGATTCAACATCAGAATCTATTTTTTTTCTTTTTTAATGGTTACGAGATTGAGATTCTATAATCCAATCTGTTATGATGAAAATCAGTCCAAATAAGAAGGATATTAACACTGTAGAAGCATAAACTTTTAAAATAAAGTGTAAAATTAACAATTTGAATTTTAGAGTATCTCTTTTCCAAGATACCTATCTCTCACCATTTAGTACGACATTTATAATTCAAACCTCAAGCTTCCACAAAATACAAATGCTGATGATCAGGACAATACATTTCCATCTCCAGCTTGATGCGCTGGATTAAGTCACAGGAATAAACAGCAACCACACCAAAGTATTCTTTCAGAACCCGACACAGCTCGTATGTCGTGATACCGTCGTACACGTATCCACGGAGTTCTTGGAGCACAAATCTTGCATCTATTCTTCTGAAATTGTCTCATTCACATCGATGTTCTCGATCAGGTATCGCATCATCTGACTGTGGTCACTGAACACGGTCTTGCGTACCAGCGTGTTGACAGCAATGTCATGATAATCGACTTGCTTACAGTGAGAGCAGCGTGTGCGGATGTACGTGTTTTCGCCTTTAAATTACACATCCTCAATGTATGGTATATACAGGCATCTACAGAACCCATCTCCATTTTCATTTGGATTGTGTTTACAGTTCTTATGTGGGATAGGCATATTTTCAAATGCTTCTTCGATTGTAACTACCATACCCTCAAATACACGACATACTTTACATGATTGGGATCCTGCAGCAAGTATTTCCACTCTGTCGATACCATTTTTTTGATGATTTAGCAATTGAAATCGTGCAGATTCTTGGAGTGTCGGGAAAAACTCTTCGTTATTTTCATAGAGTTCTCTCGCTTTTTGGAAGTACATCATCGATTCGTTATGCAAAGCTTTTATGTTTGAATATTGATCAATTGTATTCGAACTTTTTTGCTTTGGTTTACCCTTCAAAAAATCAAATAACCCCACGCTACCCTTCCGCTTGTATTGATTGTTAGTGCCCTATCCTTCAATTTTCGACAGAACTTCATTTTTTTTCTAATTGTTTTTCTGCCCATAACAGGGTTGCCTTACCAATCATTTCAGACCAGTTATCAAACGAAGTATTATCCCTGATGTACTCATTGTATTTTTCATCGTTTTTATCGATATCTGAATAAGCAAGACCGATAAGTCCTTCACAGGCATCTATAAGTTCTTGGACAGTAACAAATCCAAAAAACGTGTATATCCTCATGAACGATTCATCTAATAATTCATCAAGTGGTACTTTAGCTGCAATTTTTTTCTGAAGCTCTTCTAATTCTTTGTGTAGCTTAACAACCTCAACAACGTCAGATTCGATCATAAAATCACTCCCTTGTTTTATCATTTGTTCTGAGTTCGGTAAAGGCGAATTCACTCTTCAATAAATCAAATAACCCCCGTATTTCCCCAACCCACTCATAATAATAATTATTTGAATTTGACTTTCTCGACAGATTCGGAAATGACAATCGGTTCTTTCGCTTCGCATCCACCCGCTGGCTTAACCAAGTCTCTGATCTTTTCTTTGTCGGTTTCGGTTAGCGCGTTTATCAATTCATTGAATCTGTTTTCAAGTACTTTTATATCGGACGACTCGTCCCGAGCCTCTGTCTCTTTCGCGTACTTACCGATGAACTCAGCAAGTGCGATATTGACGAGATCAGACATGCTACTAAACTCTTCGGTTGCCACTAGTTCTTCTGCTTTTTTCTTCACATACGGACTAACGGTTGCATGTATTGACTCTTTCTTGTACTTGATTGGCATTACATAATCATTACATAACCATGACATATAAAAAATACTAGAAGTATTATGGCATAATTATGGCATATTCAGCACATATTTGTTTGATGAAGTTGATGCCATAATTAGGTGATAAAAATTACATCTTATAGATCACTGCACATAAACGTCCCCTTGGATGATTATGACAAAATGGAGAAGATTGTGAAATCGGGGAAGTACGTCAATATAAGCGACGCCGCTAGGCGATATCTCAAAGACGGTATTCGAAACGACATGGAGTGAGGGTTGAAAATGAACGGAAGAAGGAAGGCATCAGTACATACGACGGTATCACCGCTTGCAGAAAGGCAGTTGGAATCTCTGGTTGATTCGCATAACTCGTTTTCCAGCAAATCCGACGCTGTGGACAAAGCAATCGGTATGCTGTACTACGCGGTCAACCACAACGTGTTGGTACAGGTGTGCCTTTTTGATCCTTAACCATGAAGCAGCTTGATCACATCGTGTTTTGTGACAAAGCCGGTGGTAACTCCTTTTTCGAGTACCAGGACGGCAGGATTTCGCTCAAGCATGTGTGAGATCACATCAAGTTCAGTGGTTGGTGAGACGGTTGGGAATGCATCCCCCATCATATCCTTGATCTTCATCTGGGATATGGTCGAAGCCTTCCTGTCTGCCATGTATTTGATGATAGTATCCTCTGAGATACTTCCAACAGGTACTCCATTATCGATCACAGGGACCTGTGAAAAACCGTGTTTTTCCATCAGGTTAACGGCAGATTCTACAAAATCCTCCGAAGAAACAAATATCACAAGAGTGTGCATTATGTCCTTTGCAAGTATCTTTTCCTTTTCAACTTCCTCAAAAGCGGTGAATATTTTCCTGAGTGTGGAAAGCCGGGGGTCAACATCGCCGGATTCTATACGGGCTATCAAAGGCTGACTAACACCTGCACGCTTTGCAAGACCACTCTGTGTAAGGTTCAGTTCGATCCTTTTCTGCCTTAGTCTTTCAGGAGTCGGAAGTTGCATAATATTACTGATAGTAATGATTCTATTTAAAGAGTTTGATTATTTAATTCAAAAGCATGCTAAATGGTTGCAACAGGCAGACATTTATATGTTTATCATTAAAATATAATAATAGGGATTTGGGATTAGGTGACCGAGGTTAGTACAATCGTTCTATAATGGACCTGTGTTCTTTCCTTTGAGCTTCTTGTTTAAGATAATTAGATCTCATTCGTATAATTTGTATTATATCTGTGCGCTTTCGGCAAGGTGTCCGATATGAAAATGGATGATGTGCCTCTAAAAGTGAAACTGATCCTATACATAGGGTTCAGTGTTCTCATAGTAATGGCTGCTACTACAGCTATCATTATTTCTACCAGCACATCCCAGCATGAGGAACTTGCATATAAGAAATCCATAGAGAAAGCAAGCAATTATGCGAACCAGTTCAATTCGGATATGCAAGCGAATATGGCCATTGCAAGGACAATTGCAAGCACGCTGACCGTTTACAATTCTTCTGACAGGGATGAGGTTAATGATATTCTAAGGGAAGTGCTCGTCGATAATCCCAACCTTATCGGTACATATACGGGGTTCGAACCCAATGCGTTCGACGGGAGGGATGCTGAATTTGCAGGTACTGAAGGATATGATTCCACAGGCCGTCTTGTACCTTACTGGAACAAGATCGGCGGTACCATGTTCGTGGAACCCCTTATTGACTATGAGTCATCAGATTACTATCAATTGCCAAAACAACTTGAGCAGGAAGTACTGACAGAACCCTACCTGTATCAGGGTGAGCTTATTGTGAGCTATGTATCCCCGATAATGAGGGAGGATGAGTTCGTTGGTATCGGCGGTGTTGATGTATCGCTCAACTATATTGATGAGATCGTTTCCAATGTTACTGCTTTTGAGACCGGTTATGCTTTTACTACAAGCAATACCGGTATACTGTTATCCCATCCTGTGCACAAGGAGTGGATCGGGACACAGACCCTTAATGATTTTGACGACCCTGAAATAACACGTATGGCTGAGGATATACTTGTTGGACAGGGAGGCCATATTGAGACCATTGATCCGACCACAGGAGAGAATGCGATCATATTCTATGAGCCGGTCCGTACAGGCAATTATTCTTTTATTCTGGTGATCCCGGAAGAAGAGATGCTTGCGGATGTTACAGCCCTGCGTAATGAACTGATCATCATCTCATCGCTTGCACTTATCTTCATGGCAGGAGCAGCCTATCTGGTCGCGATATCCATAACCCGTCCTATCAATGACATCGTTTCCAACTTTGGAGATATCTCGGATTCTGCCCTGAAAGGTGATCTGGGCAGGAGGGCCGAGACTGAGGTGGAAGTGGACCTCAGAAAGATACCTTCGGGGCTGAATGAGATCCTTGACTCGCTACAGACCTATTCAGATGAGCTTGAAAAAGCCAATGAGGAACTCAAATCACTGGACCAGATGAAGGATGTCTTCCTGTCAAATGTCAGTCATGAGCTAAGGACACCGCTTACCAGCATTAAAGGCTATACCCAGAATGTGTATGATGAGTCCCTGGGAGATGTCAACGACCAACAAAAGACATCACTTGGAACTGTGATACGCAATGCCGACAGGCTCAGACGCCTGGTAGATTCCCTCCTTTACATAAGCAAGGCACAGGCAGAGGTCATTGAATACAACTTCAAGGAGTGTCAGATGGCGGAAATAATGAACAACACCATTATGGATACTATCATGCTCGTTGAAGCGAACGATCTCCATATCGAAAAGAAAATACCTTCTGATCTTCCGACCATTGAAGCCGATAAAACCCGCCTGGTCGATATGCTTAACAACCTAGTCGATAATGCCATCAAGTTCACCCCCCCGGGTGGCATTATCACCCTCGGAGTCTACGAGGAAGAAAGATACCTGCACCTGACCGTCCATGACACAGGCATCGGTATTCCCAAAGAACTCATTCCGAACCTGTTCAGGAAGTTCTACCAGATCGATTCATCCATCAGAAGAAAATACGGTGGAACAGGCCTAGGCCTGTACATTTGTAAGAAGATCGTTGATGCTCACTCGGGTGAGATATGGATCGAGAGCGAAACCGATCAGGGAACCACGGTTCACATAAGGCTTCCAAAGTCGAGGAATGGCGGGGAAGCTAGTGGAAACATGGAAGTTAGCGGAAGTGTAGAAATTAATGGAAACGAGGAATAAGATCCCTCTTTTAGAACATTTTGCTGTGAGAGAACTCTGTGCAGACCTCCATGTTTCATTTATCTGGAATTTTCAAATATGGCGAGTAATCTGTTTTCGAGATTGGGATATACAAATTGGCAATAAACTTTTATATAAATAACCTAATCCCATACCGTTATGTTCTAGAAAACATAACGGATTGTTATGATCGATATGAGGGATCTTATGGAAAAGAATCATCTGATTATGGTTATTGCGGCAGTGGTCCTGATTGCTGCTGCTATGTTGGTAATACCGTCCTCTCAGACAGAGACGAATACTGAGATCACGGTTTCGGCTGGGGCGGGTATGACCGAGAGTTTCACAGAGATCGAACAGGAATTTGAAGCACAGCATCCTGATGTTGATGTAAATCTTAATTTTGCAGGTTCCGGCTCCCTCCGCATGCAGATAGAAGCTGGCGCTCCCATCGATGTTTTTGCTTCGGCTTCCCAGAAACACATGGATATACTTGAATCAGAACAATTGATCGATGCTGATACAAGACATGATTTTGCTGAGAATTCCCTTGTGATGATAGTTCCGAGATCCGGTGGAAATAAGATAATGTCTCTTGAAGACCTTACGGATGGATCTGTCACAAAAATAGCAATTGGAGACCCGGAAGTCGCACCTGTAGGAAGATATGCAAAAGGTGCACTTGAGGAGGCTTCTTTGTGGGATGATGTCAGTGAAAAGCTAATTTATGCGGAAACTGTGAAGCAGGTGCTGGTCTATGTTGAGAACGGAGACGTGGACGCAGGTTTTGTCTATATGACCGATGCAATGTCCTCTGACATGGATGAGATCGACGTTGTCGCTCAGATCCCGGTAACTACCAGCATAATCTTTCCTATTGCAATCGTTTCTTCTTCAGCTGAAAAACAAGCTTCCCGGGAATTTATAGATTATGTACTCTCAGATGAAGGAAAAGATATATTCGTTAAATATGGTTATACCGTAACGGATGAGAATTAATGCTTGAAGATGCCTGGATCCCCCTGCTGATAACTCTCAAAGTGGCAGTTCTGTCCACCGCTTTTGTAGCTGTGCTTGGTATTTTGATTTCCTATGCACTTGCAAGACGGGAGTTCAGGGGGAAATGGCTCGCTGATATTATTGTAACTCTTCCTCTTGTACTGCCACCGACGGTTACCGGTTATCTGCTTGTGTTTTTGCTGGGTAAGAACGGAATAATAGGTCAGACGATCTTTGAACTGACGGGATGGTCACTGCTTTTCACATGGCATGCTGCGGTGATAGCGGCTTTTGTGGTATCGCTTCCTCTTATGGTGAAAACAACGGCTTCAGCAATAAGTGCGGTTGATCGTGAACTGGAGTATGCGGCCTATACACTTGGACACAGTGAGCTTGAGACAATGCTCTTTGTGACCCTTCCCCTTGCCAAGAAAGGCATACTTGCAGGCATCGTGTTAAGTTTTGCAAGGGCTGTCGGCGAGTTCGGTGCCACTCTTATGGTTGCGGGAAACATCCCCGGAAAAACGAACACAATGTCGCTGTCTATCTATACTGCATTCCAGTCAGGCAATGATGCACTGGCAAATATTCTTGTCATTACTCTTGTTGTTGTTTCGCTGCTGTCCATGGCACTGACTGCAAGGTTTGTAGATCGCTGGAGCGTGTGAGGTGGTCAAATGGGTGTAAAGGTAAGTGTGACAAAGGAATACAGGTCCCGAAATAAAAAGGGCAGCAGTGAGGATGTCTTCTCGCTGGATGCTACTTTTGAAACGGGGGATGAACTGGTGGTCCTTTTTGGCCGTTCCGGTTCCGGCAAGACCACGACACTTCGATGCATCGCAGGGCTGGAAACTCCTGAGAGTGGTAGCATCGTTGTTAATGACCAGACATATTTCGACAGCAGTTCAGGTGTCAACCTCCAGCCACAGTACAGGCGCCCGGGTTATGTTTTCCAGAACTATGCTCTTTTCCCGCATATGGATGTGAGGAAGAATATCATCTATGGTCTTAAGGGATGGGATAAGGAGAAGAAGGAGGAACGGATGTTCGAGATGCTTCGCCTTTTGCACATCGAGGGACTGGAGGACAGGTATCCTTCACAGTTGTCAGGTGGTCAGAAACAGAGAGTTGCCCTTGCACGTGCCCTTGCACCCAATCCTGGGATACTCCTACTGGATGAACCGTTCTCAGCACTTGATATGGTCGTCAGGATGCGTCTGAGGGAGAGAATAAAAGCAATTCAGAATGAGCTTGGGATCCCGGTTCTTTTCATCACTCACAGCCCGGAGGAAGCATTTTCGCTTGCAGACAGGGTGATAGTTCTTCATAATGGCAAAGTTCACCAGACAGGCAGTCCGAGGGATGTTTTCTATTCTCCTGTTGACAGGAATGTGGCCGAGCTTGTGGGCGTCAGCAATATCTTTGATAATGGGAAAGTGGTTGAGAGATCTCCTGTGGGAACTGTAGTTGAAGGCAGAGGTCTGCAATTCATAACAAGTTCCAGTGTGGATGCATCTGAAAATGTGTCCTGTGGGATCCGACCGGAAAATGTGCACCTGAAACCCTATGATGAGAATTTGCTTTCGGGCAATGGCAACGTTTTTGCAGGCAATGTCATTAATGTTACTGATAAGGGAAGCAGTAAAATAATGGCGGTCGAACTTGATGGTAGCGATTTTATATTGCTTTCTGAGGTTCCGACACGTTTGTCAGGGGAGATCGATTTTTCACGCGTGATCGTGGAGATATCTCCGGATGATGTGCTGGTTTTTGAGTGAATGGTCTGAAATAAGAGTATTTGCGGTTTTTTTTCAAAAAACAAAAAAACAAAAAGAAAAGTACGTCCCCTGCATCAATACTTCAATGCAAAGTACATACTTCCCATTGCTACCAGCGTTGCCAGAAGACTGATGATCCCACCTACAAATGGCAGTTCTGTCAGGATCAGCAATAGGAGGAGGCCGACTGCAAGTACAGTCCACTGATTATATTCGAATCCTGCTTTTCTGAACGTTACCTCTCCGAGCCACATTGCAGTGTATATCTTTGCGATTAGAAGGACGATGAAAAGCAGCAATAGCAGGAAGAGTGCAATTGGGATGCCGATAACGGTTATTAACAGGACGGCTGATCCTATGATCGAAGCTACCAGTATAAGGAGTCCCACGGCGATGTTCTTGAAAGTTTCTTCCTGTATGTCCTTTACGATCTCTTCGGTCTTTTCCGGGAAGACCAGGATGAGTATTACACCGAGAGCGAACAGGAAGAGATAATACGCGATCTTACCGATAAAGGATATCACTTTTAGCACGCCTTCGCCATCGAACCTGTCTTCGCGTTGTTCTGTCCTTTCAGGCTTTATTTCTTCCCCGACAATACCGGCCGGGATCGAGATCTCTTTGGAGCTACTGTATTCCAGGTCACCTTTTATGCTGGAATCAGGCTGGATCGTCAGATCAGTTGCATCCAGTATTGCATCTCCTTCGACATTACCGAAGAACACCAGATCACCTGCTGATACATCCAGCAGGCCTCCGAAGTTTCCTGCAAGATCTGCATCGCCACTTCTTATGGTCGTGTCACCGCCAATGGTTGCGGTCTCATTTGTGGACACTGTTCCGGCAGTTACCAGAAGATCGTCACCGATATGACCACTAAGTTCGAAATTACCACATGCAACCCTGACATCATCACCGATCTCGCCGGTAATGATCACATCACCTGCAGCAACAATGAGATCTCCGGAAACGTTTCCGTAGATCTGGACTGTGCCGCCTGTGGCCACGACATCCCCCAGTACAGTGCCACTTACTATTAGTGTATCACCTGCAAGGTAAACATCGTCTTCAACTATATCGTCGATGATCACCGTTTCCCCGGCGTCGAACATCAATGCTGCGCTTGCATTGCCTGCGAATAAGAGCAGTAGCAGTATAGGTAAAAGCCATAAAGTTCGATCAATTTTCATAGTAACCCCACCTGAATATTGTATATATATTACTGGGGGTTTCTTGCTATTAAGGTTTACTTAAAAATCTTCAATTGTAGGGTCCAATTCAGAGAATTCTAAAAGGATTAGAATAAGGACAAAATAATTATAATTTAAGAAAAGGCTATCAGTGTCTCAGTTATGATGCATTTACATATCACGGCCTGGCGGGATATGTGACCGTGATATGCAAGTTCAGATGTTCCCCCACTTCGAAAACCTGAAAAGTCCCCAGACCTTTCAGATGAATCTAAGGTCAAGAGAAACGGCAAACTCTTGACCTCGTATAATATATATTAAATTTTGTCCTATAAAAGTGTATGCAAAATAGTTGTACTTTAATGATGAAGAGGTCATATTATTGTACACATAAGCACATTGCCACAATCCTTTACTTTATATATAATTAAATCACACCATAGTATGGCGTGGGTTTACTTCTGCAACTTATAAGTGCTGCAGTCAGTTACTTTTATATAGCAGTTTTGTGAATCCATACACAGTTAACGCCGTTAACAAGTTGAAGGAACCAGCAAAAGTGGTTCAGGTATAGCAGACCGATCGATTGGGGTTCGAAATTGTTTTTACAGTTTTGCATATCCCGAAACGAGCAGGTGGTAACAGAATGGATGAACAAATCAACAAAAAATATCTCGCCAACAAAATATTCGAAACCCAGTTCGCACTGGAGGATCTCAGGCAGATAGTAAGGCAGGCTTTACCTACGGGTATGAGCGATGAGCAGTCTGCACACTTTTCTGAGATCGTGTCGGGTCTTGGCGGCCTTATCGAGGAGATAGGCGCAAAAGACGGCCAAACACACCCTGTCAGTATTGTGGGCGACCTTATGTGCCGAACAAGGGAAGAGGAGTTCATAAACATACAGCCCATTCAGGCCGGTGGAAGACTGACCCCGGAAGCCCGCAAAGCTGTCATAGCTTATGGGGACGGTTACTCAACCTGTGACAACTGCCGAAAACCCTTCAGGCTCGATAAGATCGAAAAACCTTCGATCGCAGAATTCCACACAGAGCTCGCAGAGTTCGTTGGAATGGACCAGGCACGAGTAGTTCCTGGCGCCAGGAGAGGTTTCCAGGCCGTTGCTTCAACCCTTGTTGAAAAGGGTGACACGGTGGTCGTATCTGCATTTGCACATTATACGGAATTCCTCGCTGTGGAAGGCGCAGGAGGAGTTGTAAGAGAAGCTCCTGTGAACGAGGAAAATGTACTCACAGCCGAATCTGTGGCACACAAGATCGATGAAGTGAAAAAAGAGACCGGTAAATTACCGTCCCTTATCATGATCGACCATTTCGACTATCTGTTCTGTAATGAACACGATATTTATGGTATCGGTAAAGTGGCACAGGAATATGGCATTCCATTCCTGTACAACGGGGCATATACAGTGGGCATCATGCCGGTTGATGGAAAGAAGCTCGGTGCGGACTTCGTAGTAGGTTCCGGGCACAAGAGCATGGCCTCTGTAGCTCCTTCGGGAGTGCTGGCAACCACGGAAGAATGGTCTGACAAGATATTCAGGACCACCCAGATGGTCGGTGATGTCACCGGAAGGAAGTTCGGTATCAAGGAGGTAGAGTTCCTTGGGTGCACACTGATGGGAGCTCCATTGCTGTCAATGATGGCATCGTTCCCATATGTGAAAGAAAGGACAAAGCACTGGGATGAGGAAGTCAGGAAATCCAACTATTTCCTCAACGAGTTCCTGAGGATCGAAGGAAATGAAGTGCTGAGCGAGTTCCCGAGAAAGCATGCTCTTTCCAAGGTGGATACCACCAACAGCTTCGACAAAGTAGCAAAGACGCACAAACGCAGGGGATATTTCTTCAGTGACGAACTGAAGAAACGCGGTATCGCAGGTGAGTTCCCCGGTGCTACAAGAAGCTGGAAACTGAGCACATACGGACTCTCGTGGGACCAGATACACTATCTCTCGGATGCATTCCTTGAGATCGCTGAAAAATACGAACTTAATATCAACTGAGGTACAATTATGACTGACAAAACTTATGGATTAGACACATTAGCATTACACGCAGGACATGAGCCTGACCCGACAGGATCACGCGCAGTCCCTATTTACCAGACCGCTGCCTATCTTTTCAAAGATGCAGATCACGCAGCGAACCTTTTCGCGCTGAAGGAATTCGGCAACATCTACACACGCCTGATGAACCCGACGACCGGTGTCCTGGAAGAAAGGGTAGCTGCCATCGAAGGCGGTACAGGTGCACTTGGTGTAGCTTCAGGCATGGCTGCCATTTCCTTAACGGTCCTGGCTGTCACACAGCTTGGTGATGAGATAGTCTCTGCCAACAATCTCTATGGTGGCACATACCAGCTCTTCAACCACACCCTTCCAAAATTCGGCAGGAAGGTGCACTTTGTGGATTCCACAAAACCAGAAGAGTTCGAGAAGGCGATCACCGAAAAGACACGTGCCATCTATGTAGAGATAATCGGAAATCCAAAACTTGATGTTCCGGACCTTGAAAAGATAGCAAAGATAGCACACGATGCCGGCGTTCCTCTAATTGTGGACAACACCGTGGGTGTGGGTATCACAAAGCCGATAGATTATGGTGCAGACATTGTCGTGATATCTGCAACCAAGTTCTTAGGAGGTCACGGTACTTCCATAGGCGGCATAATCGTGGATTCCGGGAATTTCAAATGGGACAATGGAAAGTTCCCTGAGTTCACAGAACCCGACCCCAGCTATCATGGCCTGAAGTTCTGGGAATCCTTCGGTGACATTCCCGGAATGGGAAATCTTGCTTTCATACTCAGAGTTCGCACACAACATCTGCGTGACCTTGGTCCGGCAATGAGCCCATTCAATGCATTCCAGTTCATACAGGGTGTTGAAACACTTCCTTTAAGGGTACAAAGACACGGTGAGAATGCGCTAAAGGTAGCAAAACACCTTGCATCCCATCCGCTGGTCGAATGGGTGAACTACCCCGGTCTTGAGGACCATCCATCCCATGAACTGGCAGGCAAGTACCTTGAAGGAAGCTATGGTGCTATCCTTGGATTCGGTGTCAAGGGCGGACTGGAAGCAGGCAGGAAGTTCATCGAGAACGTAGAACTGCTCTCACATCTGGCTAACATCGGTGATGCAAAGACACTCGTTGTTCATCCTGCATCTACAACACATCAGCAACTCACAAAGGAAGAGCGTGAGCAGACCGGTGTAACCGATGATTTCATCAGGATGTCCGTGGGCCTTGAGAATGCAGAAGACATTATTGCTGACATCGATCAGGCTTTAGAGAGGTCTCAGCAGTGAGCGAGAGGTCCGTAGGTATTGTTGGAACTAACTATCATACAATTAAAGGTGAGTTCCTCTTAGAAGGTGGGCAGACCCTGAAGGATATCAGGGTCGCCTATGAGACCTATGGGAACCTGAATAAGGACAAAAGTAATGCCATCCTTGTCTGCCACGCCCTGACCGGTGATGCACATGCTGCAGGGAGGCATAGCCCGAATGACCGCAAACCCGGCTGGTGGGAGGATGTCATCGGACCGGGCAAGGCCCTCGATACTGACAGGTATTTCGTTATATGCTCAAATGTACTGGGTGGCTGTAAAGGCACTACTGGTCCTGCATCACTGGATCCTGGTACAGGAAAGCCGTATGATATCACTTTTCCGGTGATAACTATCGGCGATATGGTGAACGTCCAGAAAAAGCTGATAGACCATCTCGGCATCAAGGTTCTCCTTGCAGTAGTAGGCGGTTCCATGGGTGGCATGCAGACCCTCCAGTGGACAGTTGCTTACCCGGATCTTGTGAGAAAAGCGGTTGTTATCGCTTCCACAGCAGTCTCATCACCGCAGCAGATAGCTTTCAATGAGGTTGGCAGGAATGCCATAGTCTCCGATCCCGACTGGGATGAAGGTGACTATTATTCCGGAAATCCTCCTGTGCATGGGTTAGCCACAGCCAGAATGATAGCTCACATCACATATCTTAGCGATGATTCCATGCATGATAAGTTCGGCAGGAAACTGCAGCAGGGTGAGAATTACAAGTTCGATATGTCAAATGATTTCCAGGTCGAAAGCTACCTGAAATATCAGGGAGAAGCATTTACCGAAAGGTTCGATGCCAATTCCTATCTCTATGTGACAAAGGCAGTCGATTATTTCGACCTTTCAAAGAACGGTTCCCTTGCAGAAGGCTTGGAGGACATTCAGGCAAAGATACTGTTGATCTCCATAACCTCGGACTGGCTTTACCCTCCATACCAGTCAAAGAAGGTAGTGGAAGCTCTTCTATTCAATGACCACGATGTAAGCTACAGGGAGATCGAGTCCAGCTACGGCCATGATGCATTCCTGCTCGAGAGCGGCCACATCAACTATGTGATCCACAATTTCCTGACACACACATCCGTTGGTGATGTCATGACCGAAGCGGTTGCGACCATCAGGGAAGGTGTTAGCATAGAAACAGCTGCAAAGGTAATGTTCGAGCAAGGTCTGACACACCTGCCGGTGGTCAATGAGAAAGGCTGTCTTGCCGGTATCGTCACGTCCTGGGATATCTCAAAAGCGGTTGCACTAAAATCCATTAAGCTGGATGACATCATGACAAAAGAAGTACTTGTGGCAATGCCTGATGAGCCCATCGTTGCCGCTGCAAAGCGCATGGAAAGACATAGCATCTCCGCTTTGCCTGTGGTCGATGGGAAGAAAAGGCTTGTGGGAATTATTGATCGCGAGGATATCAGCCGATTGATCGGTTGATAGCTTTTTACTTTTTAGTTTTTTACAGATATTTCATCTACTAAAGTATGAATAAAAAAAAGAAGAAGAATGAATAAAAAATGAAATTCATCCCATCTCTTTTTCCGTTTCCAGAACCTTCAATGAGATCTTCATCACAGAATCCGGATTCAACGAGATCGAGTCAACGCCTTCTCTCACAAGGAACTCGGCAAATTCGGGGAAATCACTGGGTGCCTGGCCACAAATTCCACTGTGCTTTCCATTCCTCTTTGCTCCCTGGACTGCCATGGAAACCATTTTCTTCACCGCTTCATCCCTTTCATCAAAGGACGAGGCAAGTATCTCGGAATCCCTGTCAACACCAAGGATCAGCTGGGTAAGGTCATTGGAGCCGATGGAAAAGCCATCGAAGTATTTGCTGAACTCATCTATCAGCAGCACATTGCTTGGTATCTCACACATGACATATACCTGCAGGCCGTTCTGTCCCCTTACCAGACCGTTCTTTTTCATTTCAGCAATCACTTTTTCTGCTTCTTCTATACGCCTGCAGAAAGGTATCATAAGGATGAGGTTCGTAAGTCCCATCTCGTCCCTGACATTCTTCATGGCCTTGCACTCAAGTGCAAATCCTTCTCTGTAGCGTTCATCATAATAGCGTGATGCTCCCCTGAAACCTATCATGGGATTGCTCTCTTCGAACTCGAAGTATTCCCCCCCGATCAGGCTTGCATACTCGTTCGATTTAAAATCGCTCATACGCACCACCACAGGTTTCGGATAGAAAGAAGCTACAATGGTCGCCACTCCCTGGGAAAGTTTTTCCACGAAATAGTCTTCCTTGCTTTTGTATCCGGAGGTGAGTTTCTCAATTTCCTCAAGCACACTTTCGTCCTTTACTTTTTCAGGATGGATCAGTGCCATGGGGTGGACTTTGATGTAACTCGTGATGATGAACTCAAGTCTTGCAAGTCCGATACCATCGTTAGGTATCATTGAAAGGGCAAAGGCTTCTTCCGGATTCCCTAGGTTCATCATCATCTCGGTCTTTGTCTTTCCAAAACCCTTGAGGTCAACCGTCTCTATATGGAAAGGCAATATGCCGTCGTAGACCCTGCCGATATCACCTTCAGCACAGCTGACCGTAACATCCATTCCATTCCTTAGTTTTTCAGTAGCATCCTGTGCACCCACGACAGCCGGAACTCCCAGTTCACGGCTGACGATAGCTGCATGGCATGTCCTTCCACCTTTATTAGTGATAATGGCAGCTGCACGCTTCATAATAGGTTCCCAGTCAGGAGTTGTCGTATCAGCTACCAGTATCTCTCCCTGTTTGAACGAAGACAGTTTTGACACATCATCGATCACATGTACCTTACCAGCTGCGATCTTGTCACCTACACTTCTGGCAGTGACGAAAACAAGGGATCTCTCATCAAGGAAATAGGTCTCAAGGATGTCTTTCCTTTTTCTGGATTGCACGGTCTCAGGTCTTGCCTGAACAATAAACAGCTCACCGGTGTTACCGTCCTTTGCCCACTCGATATCCATGGGCACGGCCTTTCCCTTCTTTATAGAATAGTGGTCCTCGATGGTAGCTGCATATTTTGCAAGCAGGAGGATCTCGTCATCGTTGATGCAGAATTTCCTCCTGTCTGCAAGGGGAACTTCAACATTACGGGTAAGTATGCGTGAATCCCCACGTCCGTATATCATCTTTATCTCTTTGTTACCCGGCTTTTTCTTGATAATTGGCCTGTAACCTTCTTTTAAGGTGGGCTTAAAAACATAGAACTCATCCGGATTGACAAGTCCCTGTACGATGTTCTCTCCAAGACCGTAAGATCCTGTTATAAAGACGACATCCTCGAATCCGGATTCGGTGTCAATGGTGAAGATAACTCCGCTGGATGCAAGGTCTGAGCGTACCATCTTCATGACACCTATTGACAGGCCGACCTTGAAGTGATCGAATTTGTGGTGCACACGGTAGGATATTGCCCTGTCCGTGAAAAGTGAGGCAAAGCACCGGTTGCATGCATCTTTCAGGGAGTGGTAGCCGTGTACGTTGAGATATGTTTCCTGCTGTCCTGCAAATGAAGCATCAGGAAGATCCTCTGCTGTTGCAGAACTGCGAACTGCTACGTCGGTCTCAGGTCCGTACTCTTCGCTCAGTTTATCGTAAGCCTCTTTGATCTCGTTCCAGAGATCATCCGGTATCCCTGCATCGAGTACTATGCTCCTTGCTTTTTTCCCTCTCTCAGCAAGGTCACTGACATCTGATGTATCCAGTCCCTCCAGGCTATCCTTGAGTTTCTCAAGCACACCTGCAGATTCCAGGACGTGCCAGTAAGCATCCGCTGTAACCGCAAAACCGTTTGGTATTTTGATATCTTTCTCTGTCAGTTCCCGGTACATCTCACCGAGTGAGGCATTTTTACCTCCGACCGAAGGTATGTCCTCTATACGTATCTCTTCGAACCATCGAATGTATTTGCTATCTCCCATGATTAACCCCCGGTTATGAGAATGAATTATTCTTTTAATGTAAATATGATTAATTTTTAAGGGTATTAGACTTTTTGGAGAAAAGGGAAGAGTTGATGGAAGTTATGAGGACTGATCAAAATGATCTAAAAAGAGGAGGCATGGTCAAAAAGCTGATCACTTTTTGTAACCATGCAATTGCTATTCTTATTTCACTCTGTTAAGACCACGATCTTCAAAGTTCCGCTTTGTGGTGGCAAACTCGCTGTTACCATTGGTCCGTAGTAAGCTTCTATCCTTGTTCCCTCTGTAAGGTCTTCAATGGTAAATTCATTCCCGTTGCTGTCTGTGATGGTCGTTGCCTGACCTGTTATCAGATAGATGTCGCATGGATAACCTTCACCAATATCGCTGTCATCCAGATCCAGAAGCAGGACTGTGTTTTCACTCCATATTTCAGTTCCAAGGATCGTTGCGATCGTCTTAACAGGCTGTGGAGCGGTTTGAACATTCTCATCAAGTACAACAATGCTAACAGCTGCACTTTGTGGTGGCAGGCTTCTTGTTGTCATTGGTCCATAGTTTGCTTCAATTCTTGTTCCTTCAGTAAGGTCTTCAATAGTAAGTTGATTCCCGTTACTATCTGTGATAGTTGTTTCCTGTCCGATCATCAGATATAGGTCGCATGGGTAGCCTTCTCCAATATCACACTCATCCTGGTCAAGAAGTAGAACTGTCGTTCCGTCCCATGAGTCGATACCTATGATGGTAGCTACCGTCTTTATTGGTTGTAGTATGTTGCTCTCATCGATACCATCATTGTCGATCAATATTTCTTCATTGGTGGTGTCGTCAGCGCTCAGGATAATTGCGCCGGAGGCTATTGTCGAAAGTACGACAAGTATTAGTAACGGAAGTGAAGCGTTTTTTGTTTTCATAATATCACCTGATGTATAAACATATTGGTTATAACATACACCAAAATCAACATGTTCGCCCACTTTGAAAGGATAACTATGTCGGATAAATCATGTAAAAAGTATTGTATACATTAACTTATTTTTCTTGAGTGTACGTTTTCACCTAGAACCTACATTCTTATAATATCATATAAGGATGCCTTTAGCTACGGAAAAATTCGAAGTCATGTGGTGAAAAGAAAAGGAAATACTGTTTTTTCTTCATAGCGTTGTAGGTGGAGATATTTTTAAAAAGATAATAGCTTGCAATAACAATCCTATGATCATACATAACATTGCCATTAATTATACCCCCAACTTTCTATGCGGGGCTTAGTTCACGCCTAAAGCCTTATCAAAATATCTTTGGGATTCTTTTTGATTGTCCTCATCATAACTCACATATGACAAAAGCATAAAGACATCCTTTATATCAACTATCAAATTGCCACAGCTTTTTTCTGTTCCAGTAAATGTCTTACTTTCTTCCTCCAATAATTCAACATTGCCAAGGAAAGACGCATACAATTCCACAGCCTCTTGCTCATCCATTTGTCCAACATCAACAATATGAGCAAACAATGATTTCTTCTGTTCTGCAAAAGCCTTCGCAATTTCCACACCCTTATCACAAGGGGCAATTGCTATTTTATCAGGATACTCTTTATTCTGAATCCAGAATGGGAACATTTCCACCGTGACACCGCTCTTCTCCCTCACATTTTTACACTTCTCACATCCCTCTGGACATTCAAAATAGTCCAAAAGTTTCATTACATCTTCTTTATATTCTCTAAATTCGTTCTCAACATACATCCTTTTCACCTTTCCGAATTTCAATTTTATTCATTTTGTGCTCCTTTTAGTTAAATAAAGTACTGTTATTAATTAGCATTACCATATTTCCAACCTCTCCCTCACATGAGCATTGAGAGCAACCGGCTTGTCACTCTTAGCATTCTGCCTATTGCTGCAACTTAATTCAATGCATCAAGCTTGAAATGGACATGTAGTGCACAAATAGGCTGCATCTGTACTTTGTGGAAGCTTGAGTTACATTACTGATTCAATTTCCAAAAAAAGTATTAATACTTTTAAGTGCCTCTTTTAAATATAAAATAAATTCTGCGTGTAGATTTTTTATTATTTGGTGGTGTGGATAATGAAAATTAAACAAAGTATACTGATTTGTTTTGGAATATCCTTGATATTACTAATGATGTCTGCGGGAACTGCTGTAGCAATTTTGACGAGTCCAGACAAAATTGTTCTGACTCAGGAAAACGATACAAATACTGTGGGTACCGAGCACACTGTTACGGCAACAGTGGATGATGCAGATGGTTTTATTGTGGGAGCGACAGTGACTTTCAATGTCACCTCGGGTCCACATATCGGGGTGAATGGCACCGATACAACAGATGCTAATGGAAATGCAACGTTCACCTACACCGGAACGGCACCGGGTACTGATACAATCAAGGCAACGCATATCGATCCCACGTACGGCGAATGCAATGACACCATCGTGAAAACGTGGACTGCAGTTCACAATATAGATTCTGGAAAGAACTTTTCCACAATACAAGCTGCTATCGATGATTCTGGAACATTTGATGGACACACGATTGTTGTGGATAAAGGAATTTATACAGAAAATGTGGACGTGAACAAGGAGTTAACGATAATCTCAGAATCTGGAAATCCGGATGATACCCATGTTCAGGCTAATAATTCAAGTGTTCATGTCTTCAATGTTACTGCTGACCGGGTGACCATCAGCGGGTTTGATATAAAAGGTGCTATAGCCCCTGGTAAGGCAGGCATCTATCTGGACAATTCCAGCAACAGCACGCTGACCAGCAACACGGTGGCGAGTCACAACGATTACGGCATCTATCTGAAAAATTCCGAATACAACAACCTGACCAGCAACACGGTGGGGGATAACTACGTGTATGGTATCTATCTGAAAGATTCCGACTACAACAACCTGACCAGCAACACGGCGTCGAACAACTATCGCGGCATAGAACTGTATTCTTCCAGCAACAACACGCTGACCAACAACACGGCGTCGAACAACGTTGGCTCCTTCGGTGCCGGCATCTATCTGGAACATTCCAGCAACTACAACAACCTGACCAGCAACACGGCGACGGGCAATGACGACTACGGCATTTAGCTGTATGAATCCAGCAACTACAACAACCTGACCGACAACACGGCGTCGGGCAACTATTTCGCTGGCATCACTCTGGAAGTTTCCGACTACAACACTGCGACCAATAACACAGCGTTGTACAACAGCTACGCCGGCATCGAGCTGTATGGTTCCAGCGACTACAACAACCTGACCAGCAACACGGCGTCGAACAATAACTTCGGCATCATAGTTGAATATTCCAGCAACAACAACCTGACCAGTAACACAGCGTCGAACAATAACTTGAACGGCATCGATCTGTATTTTTCCAGCAACAACAACCTGACCAGCAACACGGCGTCGAACAATACCGACCACGGCATCTATCTGGATTGGTCCGGCAACAACGACCTAACCAGCAACACAGCGTCGAACAATACTGACCACGGCATCTATCTTGAGGGTCCCAGCAACAATAACATCATCTACAACAATTATTTCAACAACACCCACAATGCGTATGATGCTGGAACTAACAAATGGAACATCACAAAAACAGCAGGTACAAACATCATTGGAGGAGACTATCTGGGTGGAAACTACTGGTCAAATTATACTGGTGTAGATACCGATGGAGATGGACTTGGTAATACCTTGCTTCCATACAACTCTTCAGGCGGCATAACTAGTGGAGGAGATTATCTGCCGCTTACAACAATGGCAATCCCAACTGTTCACAATATAGATTCTAGCAAGGGATTTTTTACAATACAAGCTGCTATCGATGATTCTGGAACATTTGATGGACACACGATTGTTGTGGATAAAGGAATTTATACAGAAAATGTGGACGTGAACAAGGAGTTAACGATAATCTCAGAATCTGGAAATCCGGATGATACCCATGTTCAGGCTAATAATTCAAGTGTTCATGTCTTTAACGTGACCAGAAATAATGTGACAATCAGTGGATTCAATGTTACAGGCGCCACAAATACTAGCGGAATATTCCTTGATGGAATTCTAAACAACACTATCAGCAACAATAACTTATCGAACAACGACTACGGCATCCATCTGAATTCTTCCAGCAACAACACGCTGACCAACAACACGGCGTCGAACAATACCGGCCACGGCATCCGTCTAACATCTTCCAGCTATAACAACCTGACCGACAACACGGCGTCGAACAACACTTGGAGCGGTATCAATCTGGGTGCTTCCCGTTTCACTGGCCCTTCCAACAACAACATACTGACCGACAATACGGCGTCGAACAACAATATCGGAATCATGTTAAGTGTTTCCAGCTATAACAAACTGATCAGCAACACGGCGACGGACAATACCGACCACGGCATCTATCTGGTTGGTAAGGTGAGAGGTCCTGGCAGTGGCCCTTCCAACTACAACATACTGACCGACAACACGGCGTTGAACAATAGCTATGGCATCTGGCTTTATTATTCCAGCTATAACAACCTGACCAGCAACACGGCGACGGACAATACCGGTGATGGCATCTATCTGGAGTATTCCAGCAACAACAACCTGACCAACAACACGGCGATGGACAATATACAATACGGTATACATCTGGTTGGTGAAATAAGTCCGAGTCCTGGCAGTGGCCCTTCCAGCTACAACATACTAACCGACAACACGGCGTCGAGCAACGACTACGGCATCCGTCTGAATTCTTCCAACTATAACAACCTGACCAGCAACACGGCGACGGACAATACCGGTGATGGCATCAGTCTAAGATCTTCCAGCTACAACATACTGACCGACAACACGGCGACGGACAATACCGGCGACGGTATCAATCTGAATGCTTACCGTTTCATTGTCATCGGCGTGATTAAGTCCAACAACAATATACTGACCGACAATACGGCGTCGAACAATAACTACGGCATCCGTCTAACATCTTCCAGCAACAACACGCTGACCAGCAACACGGCGTCGAACAACACTTGGAGCGGTATCACGCTGGGTGCTTCCCGTCGCACTGGCCATTCCAACAACAACATACTGACCGACAATACGGCGTTGAACAATACCGACCACGGCATCTATCTGAGTGTTTCCAGCAACAACACGCTGACCAACAACACGGCGACGGACAATACACAACACGGTATATATCTGGATGGTCGTCCGAAGGGTTCTATCACTGGCCGTTCCAGCTACAACATACTGACCGACAACATGGTGTCGAATAACGGGAATGGCATCTGGCTTTATTATTCCAGCTATAACAACCTGACCAGCAACACGGCGACGGACAATACCGGCGATGGCATCTATCTGGAGTATTCCAGCAACAACAAGCTGACCAACAACACGGCGATGGACAATACACAATACGGTATACATCTGGTTGGTGAAATAAGTCCGAGTCCTGTCAGTGGTCCTTCCAGCTACAACATACTAACCGACAACACGGCGATGGACAACAATATCGGCATCCGTTTGTATAATTCCACCTCCAACACCATCTACAACAACCATTTCAACAACACAAACAACACTGAATTTGCAGGCACCAATACCGGAAACATCTGGAACATCACCAAAACAGCAGGTCTGAACATCATAGGCGGACCTTATCTTGGTGGAAACTACTGGGCATATCCGAATGGTACGGGCTTCAGTCAGGTTAATGCAGATGCGAATGGCGATGGGTTCTGTGATTCACCTGAAAATGAATACGTTTTTGATGGGAATACTGACTATCTGCCACTCACAGATCCAAACTGGGCACCTGTTGCAGATGCCAATGGTCCCTATGTTGGTGATGAGGGTTCATCCATAACCTTTGATGGAAGCAATTCCACCGATCCCGATGGAGATACTCTCACTTACAGATGGGATTTCAATAATGATGGAATATGGGATACTGGATGGTCAGACATCCCAACTGCAAACAACACATGGAATGATGACTGGAGTGGTGTGGTTAAACTGGAAGTCAATGACAGTAAAATAGCTACTAACGATACAGCCATTGTTACAGTCAACAATGTTGCACCAAACATAACCCTTACTGTGCAGCCAACTGAACCAATTGAAGTTGGTACTGAAGTGATTTTAAATGCCACATTCACTGATCCAGGTTCTCTGGATACTCATAACTATACCATTGACTGGGGTGACGGAACCGAATCAGCTACTTTGACCTTGGGTGTCCGTGCTGTGGATGCAAACCACACATATGCAGCCGCTGGCCTGTATAATGTCACATTAACTGTTGAGGATGACGAACTCGATAGTGACACCAAATTCAAGTATGTGATCGTATACGATTCGGATGGTGGATCTGTAGCCGGTAAAGGAAGTTTTGATTCACTTGCAGGTGCATATATGGATGAATCTCTTAAGGGTGTGGCCACATTCGACTTCAATTCAGAGTATAAGAAAAGTAAACTGAGGGGTGAGACTCAGTTTGAATTTGAGAGTCTAAAATTCCAGTCAGAGAGCTATTACTGGATGGTGGTTGAAGGTCACAAAGCTACCTGTAGAGGAAATGGTATGGTAAACGGTGAGGATGACTATGAGTTCCTGGTATCGGTAATTGATGATGATGACGACCTGTTCAGGATAAAGATCTGGAATGCAACAACTGTCATCTACGACAATAATATTGGTATCGATGGAGACTATGCAGATCCGATAACGGAGGTAGAGAAAGGTAGAATCCAGATCAAGACATAATCGTCTGGAAATGAGAACAATTCGCACATGCTTCCGGTAATTGAGCCGGGAGTTGTGCATTCTTTTTTTTAAGCCAGAGTTGCCTGATAGCTGCAGGACTTTATGGTCAAGTATACTATTTTGTAGTTAAAGATAGTTTATAGTTAAAGCCAAGAGAAAAACCAGATGGGGATGGAGAGATTCGAACACCTTTCACTCAGCCCCAGTTCTCCAACCTCTCCCTCACATGAGCATTGAGGGTAAACGTTTTGTCACTTCTGACATTCTGCTTCATATAATGCAACGTACCTTTAGAAAATCCCATCTTCTTCCATTCAGTATAAGGCATCTCAATGATCTTCTTCCTCAACAGGTCAGTGTCATCCCTTTCACCCACATAAACAGGCTTGCAGAACTCAACAGCTTTTCTCTTCCCAACAAGATGATGGCTAAGCTCCCTTGTCTTGAGCAACAGTACAGAACTCCAGGAACTGTTCTTTTTCCTGTACTCAACCTTTCCATTCATCATAGTATTGAATTCCTCAGTAACCTTTCTCGCTCCTGTCGGTTTAAGCCTCAACGAGAAGCTCTCAGTCCTGATAAAATCCTTGTTATCCACTGTTCCCTTCTCAATTAGGTTCATAACAGCAAGATCCACAATGAATCTGAATGGTTCCTGCAAATCATAAGCGAGACTGTACTTGCTCTGGTTCATCTCATGAAGGAAACCAACATGAACATCAAGACCAACTGAATTAATGGCTCTCAGGCACTCGGCTTCTAGCAATGCATAGCCATAATTGAGCATTACATTGGTTTTATCACCAGCTCCTGTTGCTCTTCTGTATTGGTCTATCCTTGATCTAAAATCATATTTCTCAGGAACGGCTTTGGCATACTCATTCCAGTATTTCCAGGCAACTCCACCTTCAACACCAAGTATCTCCCTTATGGATTTGGCTTTCTCAAGTCTGGCTTTATCATCAGTGAAATCATACTCAATGTCAGGATACCTTTGCTGCAGATAATCAAGAACAGATTCTGATTTTGAGAACTTAGCCTCAATGAACTTCTTGGCAAACTCAATCCTTGTATCCTGATCTTCATAGGCATGGTACTGAGCAAACTTTGTCTTTACGTTTGTACTCTCAGGAGGAAGCATTGTTGTCAACAGTTTTCCATCCCAATTGAGAATTGTGATCTGTACATTGTGCTTGATTAACCACCTGATAGCCTCAAAGCTCAGTGATCCGCTCCGACCATACACAACAATACTATCAATATCCACCCTTTTTGGATAGAAAACATACTTTTGCGGTTCTTCAGTGGTTGAAAATCTCCCATCCCTGATATGGAGTTTAGCAGCATCAACCCTCATGTTAATTCCATGACCGTTTAGAAGTAGCATTTTCATTGTAGATAACCTTCCATTAGTTCAAATGATCAGCTAAGCTAATGCATCAATTTTCGATACCATTTTTTTTTTTGAATCTTACAGATAATTAGCTGAAGAATCTGATAGAAACGTACATATATGACATGTACTTTTTAGTATATATAACTTTTGTATAAAATGTGCTTACTGATTGCGTTTTATGAAATAAAAAAAAAGAGTATTTTACGGATAATGACTTATAAAAAAAATGGGCCGTAAGTATAATCTTCGGATATAGAGGTAATATTCGAGAAGTTTAGGGAGTTGCCTTCACACAACTTCCTTAAATAAATTAAATAGAGGGATAGGCCTTACTAATACGAATAGTTAAAGTAATTTCGGGAGTTGCCTTTTCCCGTTTTCCCTATATCCCCGCATAGCAAGTCGGGGATATAGGTAATAGCAAAAAACACTACGCTTTTGTAAAATTTTCACACAACCCTTTTTTTATAGTTTTGAAGATGGAAATAAAAAAGCTACGTTTTTTCTTTTTTGTCACTTACCATCAAGTCACCTACTAACAGCAAGTACGATTATGTATTTAATTTACCAAATGTAATATGTTTACTATACATTGTCAAATTATGATGCATAATTTGTGCGTATAAATGGGAGTACAAATTGGTTTAGGGGGTATCATTCTGGTCTCGATTTCCGAAATCACCGTCACAGAAATTCTGATAATCTTATCTCTGATCTTCTTCTTGTACGCTTTTGTCTATCCCAAGTCCCAGCTCAAGAAGATTAAGATGCAAAGGCTTTCCATGATCAAACGGATGGAGCGCATGTGGGGCACAAAGGTTCTTACCATGATACACAGGAAAGAAGCAGTTTCCATGTTAGGTGTTCCTGTCTACCAGTACATAGATGTTGAGGATGCTGAACAGGTACTTCGAGCCATCAGGGAGACCGGTGACCGGCCCATAGATATTATCATGCACACACCCGGAGGTCAAATGCATGCCAGCATAC